>NZ_JABBGI010000016.1 GCF_012927325.1 Chryseobacterium antibioticum
TTTAATTCCTATAAGACCTCAGAGATCAAACAAAAGAAATATAGGTAAATATAGAGCAAGAGCTAAACCCATAGTCTCTAAAAATCAAAAGGATAGCTTGTGATATTTTACTAACTTAATGACATTGAGCGAGCGTCTTGCTCGTGTCCATCAATAAAAATAAACCACTGTTTTTCACAGTGGTTTTTATTATTTTAGTTTTGAAAGCTTGATATAACCTATGTTGTAGCTATCTTACTTCTAGAAAATAAAAAACTAAATTTACATTAAAGAATATCCATGAAAAAAATAATCTCCCAAATCTTCACCATCGCCCTTTTTTTCACGGTGTTTTCCTGCACCAACTACATAAAACCCATTCACACAGAATCAGTATCTGGTTCCGAAAATATAACCAGAAAATTAATTTTTCAGGATGGCGCTCTGGATGTCAATTTTTATGGAGATTATATATTTGATAAGGTCGACAAAAATTTCATCTTTTTTACCGATAAAGATATCAGCGGTATACTCGGTAACCTTAAAGAGAAGCCCTCTTCACAGATCCTTTTTACTTATACCAAATCCAGTATTTACAACAATATGTTGGCGTTCTATTATGCAGAAAAAACTTTAGCAGATGTAAAGAAGAACTTCTTCATCCAAACCTCGAAAAAAGAAATGCAGAACGGGCTTTTGTATGTCTATGAATACAAAGGCTACTACGTGATGGAATTCTACAGACAGGAAGAAAAAGGGATAGTTCGTTTTATTTCAATCAATAATTCAGCAAAACAATCTGTTGATAAATGCAGACTGGAAAACAACAATGTATTTTTTGATATCAATCCCCAACTTTGGAATGAATTATAGTAATTGGTATTGGTTTTATATCCAATTTAAGGGAAATAATTAGCTTTAAACATAGTTATAGCCATTTTGTTTATTATATTTGTTAGACCATCACACAAAATCCTATTGCCATGAAAAAGTTCTTTTTAGCCGTTCTCGGTATTCTTGTTATTGTAGTTGCCGTACTCTTAATCAAAACCTACACGTATCCTTTTAAAAAGAATACGGTAGGAACTTCTGAAGGATGGAAACCTGTAAAGAATGATTCTGCATTAATGCGCTTTTCGGGTGGTCTAAAGATCCCAACAGTTTCTACAGGAAGCCTGGGTGAGTTCCATTATGCACCTTTCGATCGGTTTAAAGAATACCTGAAAACATCGTATCCTTTGGTGTATCAGCATACCGAAAATACCGAAGTCAATACCCATGCATTAGTTTTCAGGCTTAAAGGGAGCGATCCGAAGCTGGAACCTGTTCTTTTTCTTTCTCATATGGATGTCGTACCGCCGGGACATGCCAATGTTAAAAGTAAAGAACAAAATATTTTCAGACCCAGTGACAAACCGTTGCCTCCCGTTTCCAAAGTAGCAGAAGACTGGGATTTTGAACCCTTTTCAGGAAATGTGGCCAATGGAAGAATCTACGGCAGGGGAGCCATCGACATGAAGGGAATGTTATTCTCTCTAATGGAATCCATGAATACAATGATTAAAAGTAAAACCGTTCCTAAACGAGATATTTACTTGGCTTTTGGTTTTGATGAAGAAGTAGGAGGACAAAAAGGAGCGATACAGATTGCAGATTATTTTAAGAAAAAAGGATTAAGGTTTGATGCAGTCTACGATGAAGGAGGATTGATCATGCAAAAAGGAAACGTGGCAGGAATAAATTCCGATGTAGCCGTAGTAGGCTGTGCTGAAAAAGGCTTTTTATCAGCTAAAATCAAGGTCAAAGGGCTTGGCGGACATTCCTCCATGCCTCCGATGGAAAGCGCAATAGGAAAAGCTGCGGTCATCATGCAGCGTCTCGAAGATCATCAGATGAAACCTACCATAACTCCGCTCATCAAGAACTTTTTTGATAATATCGGTGGAGGTATGCCATTTTTCAACAGACTTGCTATTGCCAACCAATGGCTGCTGAAACCTGTTCTTTTATCCCAGCTTACAAAAAATAATACCACCAATGCATTGGTAAGAACCACAACTGCTCTGACGATGATGAAAGGAAGTGACGGAACCAACGTCCTTTCTCCAGAAGTGGAATTTGTCGTTAATTTCAGACTTCTTCCCGGCGATACTGTCAAAGAAGTTCGCGAACATATTGCAAAGGCCACAGAAGGTTTTGATGTTGAGGTTGAAGAGATTGATAATACAAGAGAAGCTTCCGCAGTTTCCCCAACCCATACAAAAGCTTACCGATTAATAGAAACCGGAGTCAACGAGATTTACCCCGGGGCGATTGTTACGCCGTATCTTACCATGGCCGGTACCGACGCCTACAAATACCAGATCGTAAGTAAAAATATCTACAGGTTTATGCCCATCAAGATCAACAGTTCAGAACAGCAGAGCATCCACAGCACCAATGAATACATCAGCATCGAAAACTACCTGAAGATGATCCACTACTTTGAATACATGATGAAGAATTATGACAAATAATTTCAGGGTACGGGATGGGAGTTAGAGAGTCGGAGAGTTTGAGTGTCTTAGAGTTTCGGGATTCGGGGGTTAAAGTAGGAATCGCTATTTTGTATTTCGGAATCTTAAAAGTTAACCGTTGCTGTATACAGGTTTAAATAATTGGTTTAAGTCTTATGATCACCCTTAGTCTTAGTCTCACCAGAAATCTCATGTCTGAAATCTGAAATCTTGATTCTTGACTCTTGCATCTTGACTCTCAAAAAAAAATAACACGTCAAGTTTTGTCGCATTACCGCTATAGCTTTGTCCTATCAAAATTACAGAGCTATGGAATTGCCGTTTTACTTAACATTTAAAGAATTTGAAAGCCATTATTACGATACCCTTGAACAATGGTTTGAAGAATATCACAACGCGAGTGAGATCGATTTTCTCAAAGCGCTTGCAGATCAGTACAGCCCTTATCTGTATTACAGTTTTGCGGATGACAGACTTCTGGCTGATGCTTCTATGGAGATCAAAGACTGTTTTTTTCCTTACCATGAAAAGATCGGGATCTCTTTCTGTACCAGTTGTGAAAATGGAAAATATCCTAAGACTTCCAAAAGTATGAACCATATATTTGAATGGAAAACCATTACCATGATGGAATACGCTCAGCATATTCTGGATAAGGTCAACAGGCATCTGTTAAAAAATAGCAGTTCTTTAGAGGCAAATAAAACAATTCTGGATTATATCAATGATCGTGAGATTATCACCAAACGGGAAGGAGCCGGATATTGTGTCAATTATAGCAGACATCAGGCTGCGGTTCCATTTTTAAAGGCTTATCTTCCTTACTACGGGCAGACTGTAAATATGGCAGTGTATAGAGACTTTATTTTTTCTGTAGCGCAGATCGCAGAATATATCGACAGAAAGCTAAGATCAGTTCAGGCTTTTGAACATACTATTTATGCTAAATTAAAATCAGAAGCAAAATTCAGAGTGCAGATGAGCCACCAGTTTTTGACGATCTGTAATTAAAATTGTACACCAACCATTCATATTTAAATTATATTGCCGGAAGACTTTCATCAGTCTTTCAAACAAATCCTGACAGCAATGCCAGGATTTTGTTTAATTTTAGGCTACTTTTATATCCCAAAGCAATATAACTTAAAGCCTGTTTTTTACCCAAACAATCCAGCTGCCTTCTAACTCCAAAAGCCGACCAGAAAGCGGCATTGGCATCTCCAAGACCTGGTGGGCTGATCTGCGCTTTGACAGACCCACCCATAAAGATGAGTAAAAATACCGTGATAATAATTTTTTCTATCCTGAACATCCTCTGAAATTTCTTGAGGAGTATTTTAGATATCTGCTCAACAAAATGATAGGACTGAATGATACTTGATACCATGAAACGATAATTGATCATAGCGAATGTAGATCCTTTCTTCCTTAAATAATTATGCAAATGATTGTAATACTGTTGAGAAACAGGACAAAGTAAATATGGGATTTAGGAATATTTTAGGAATAGAAAAGCCTGCTTACAATCAGTAGGCTGTCAATGTTTTATTTTTCTATTTTGTTGGCCTTTTTTCTTCCTCAGGAGTTAATGAGGTCTCTGCTTTTAAAACAAAATCCCGATCAAAAATGACCGGGAACTTTTTATCAACGCAGATAATTATTGTTTCATTACTCCAGAGTCTTTTAATTTTAACAGTAGACTATTAAAATCATTTCGAAGAGATGTTACGTCAATTGCTATTGAATCAGATTGGTTTTCTGATTTTGCAATAGGCAGATTGATAATTAACGGTTGCGTATTGGTATCATAATAAGCTGAAATATTCACAGGGAAATCATCAGTGTATTTTCCAAGTACCTCAATGACAATGTCTAAATTCCAATAATTAGGATTATTAACTGCATCAGCTTCACTTTGTTTGAAGGTAATGGTAGATTTATTATTCTTTGTATAAACGCCTGTTGAAACGGGAAGTTTTTTGAAATCATCCAAAGTACCGGTATAACTGATCGGTTTTACATCTGAAACAGACATGATTTCTTTCTTTAAATTAGTTGAATCAGCGTCATACCAGTATCCTCTGGTGGTTACTTGTACAAAAAGATCTCTTGCATCAAAATTTGAAGTAAGCGCATCAAAAGTAATATCAATATATTTTCCTGACGGAATTCTTTCTACCGTAAAACTTTTTATTAATTTATCTCCTTTTGCTCTCTCAGCCACAGAAACCATGGGTGATATTCCTTCAATTTCTATTTTATTATTGTAAGCTTTTTTAAAGAAGGCTTCAATATTGGTGTAAATAAGGCTTGGATTTATAGGAGCATTGATAACGAATTCATCTGTATTACGGAATGTATTATCATAAAACTCCAATTGTCTGTCCTGATCACCGAATATGAAGAAGAAGTTGTCTTTAGATGCCAGATTTTGGAACGTGTTGTTATAAACCTTTACTCCATCTTTATGATTTCCGATGATTACACTTCCTTTTACCCCATTGGCAATAGGTGTAGTTCCGGCATCCCGTGAAATATAGTTATCATAAACAAGCGTTTCTCTGCATTTATTGTTTTTATAGTGTGCATAGTGGCAGTCAATCGATAAAGTAAAATCAAATGTCGGACTCAGATAAATTTTGTTTCCAAAGAAGTGTTCACCGCCACCGCCTAGCCATATCTGTGAGTCATAAAAGTTGTTGTTATAAATAGTGTTATTACAGCTTAAAGCGAGTATATCCGGAGCAACAGCGAAATGATTATTTTTAAAAACGCATTTTGTAACTGTGGCATCATGAGTTCCGTAATGTAAGGCTAAACCGTCTCCTAAATTATTTTCAAGTAAAACACCCTCTACAACTGTGTCACTACTACCTCGTCCAAAATTTGACATAGTACCCTCTTCAATATCAATACCGTCTTTAGGAGATGTTCCATAAGTTTTTCCGGTATTGGTATAAGAACCCCCTACTATTTTAAATCTTTTACTATTGACAACAGAACATCCCTGTCTGTAGCTATTATCAGAATGGCAGTTTCTTAAAATACCGTCTTCATTCCAATCGTTTACAGGAGGATTATTAAAAAGTTCATCAGAAGTAATCGTAAAACCATCCATACACGTATTATCTGATCGGCAATCTACAAATTCATATTTTTTTGATGAACTGATTTTAAATCCGGATTGATTATTGTAACCCGACGGATCACCGCCGTTTGGTTTTCTTGTATCTTTAGATCCGTCATAATTAAGATTAATAACCTTAAAATTTTGACATCTTAAAAATTCAAAACCACGCGTATTGGCAATAGGTGCATTATCAGGATGAGCCATAATTAATGCTCCGTTTCCATAAATTGTAAAATCCGATTTGTCTTTAAAGCTATAAAAAATGGGGGTACCTATATCTACTAACCCACTGTAAAAACCCTTAGCATCTAATTTATATCTATCATAAGTTCCATCTCCCTGTAAGTATTTTGCATTCTCAAATACTACTATAAAGTCCTTTTCCGGAAGGAAATCAATCATTCTTCTGATGGCGGGAGCATCATTGGTAACTCCATCTCCTAAAGCTCCAAATCTTTTGACATAAACAGTTCGGTTGCATAGCCAATCAATATCTACATAAAAATCAGCGCCTTTTTTTCTATAAATAATTCCATCGGCTAAATTTGAGGCCATAGGAGAGCCATCGTGCCAGGTGGTTGTTTTTTGAAAGTTTACATTTTCTTTTGTGTAGCTGTCTACTAATTGTACTACATTGTCATTAGGAAATGGACTTCCCAATCCAAAAAAATCTTCAGTGTAAATCATTTTGTTCTTTGGTTTAATTATTAAATTGATTACAAACTCTTGCAAGACATCTGTTATTGATCTAATACAAAACTAACTGAAGACAACGCCAAAACTTGACGTAATAAAAACTTGTTCGTCAGAAAAAAAAAAGTCTTAAGTATAAAACTTAAGACTTTTACTTGCAGAGAGGAAGGGAAAACCACCTATTCTTTAAATCTCTTTATTCATCGACATTTTCTCAAATTGAAGTCCGGCTACTCACCGAATTACTCACTTTGAAAATGTAGGTTTTTGATTCGTTTTGCAAGTCAAATATAACAAATTCTTTTGTATTTTAAGGAATAAATATTGAAGTTTTCTTGAAGTTAGAATTGGGTTTTTATTCAAAATTGTAAGACCTTCTGCTTATAATAAGCTCAATGACGCAAGGTTCGAGAAATTCTTTGACAGTGTATCGCTTATTCAGTATTCATTAATATAGAAAAGTAGGTATTCTGATTGTAAGGGATTTTTTGAAGACTCTAATATTCTAAGTTTTAGTTTTCCTTTTATTCAATACATCTGCCATTGAGCGTAACGATAACTTTGACAGATCTATATCCCATAGAGTCTCATTTTCATTAACTATCCATAGTGTTCTGTCATTCAGATCAAATTCTTCAACAAAACAATAGTAAAGCATTCTTGGAAGTCTTTTTTCAAATCGTCCTTCATTCGTACGCAGATTAAAATAAAGATAAGAAGAATCCGATTTTTTAAATTTCAAAGATAGAATCTGTTCCTCTTCATAAAATTCAGCACCAGATCTCCATCCAATCAAACGCTTTACCCTGCCTTTATTAGATATGACATATTTACTTTCAAAGCCTGGTAATGGTCTCCAAGATTCATCCAGTAAATCTCTTAAATTTAAATCGAAAACGGCTGGAGGACTCTTTTTATTAATCCGAGGTTTATCTAGTTTTTCCCAAAGAGAATTGTTGAATACTTCTTTGGAATTAAGTACCGTCCTTACCTTAGTAGCATACTGTTTATTTCTTTCAGTAAGGATGTTAGTAACAGACTGTAATGTCAGTTTCGAAATATCTATGTCCCATTGTGGATCATTTTTGTTTACGATCACCAGATTCCTGTCTTTAAGATCAAACTTTTCAATAAAACAATAATAAAGCATTCGGATAATGGCTATATTGTAGCTTCTTCCATTACAGCTTATTTTAGTGTAAAGAAAATATTTTTCACTACCGGACTTTTGTACAAAGAGCGAGATAATATTCTCTTTCCAAAAAGTTTGGCTTATACTCTGCGTCCAGGTATTCATTCTCTTTATTCTTCCTTTATTGGAAATGGCAAAATATGGCTCAAGATCAGGAAACGGTTTCCAATTTTCTCCGGGAAGATCTTTTAACGATAAATTCATACAGGCCGGAGGATTGCTTTCATCAATTAGTGGCTGCCCGAGCCTTTTCCACAGACTTGTATTGAGTATCTTTTCTGGTTTACTTTTTCCCTCCGGTATAAAATCTTTTTTACCGGGCTTATATTCTTTTTTAAACCACAGAAATTTTCCTGCGGTAATATTTTTTTTATTGAGTACTGATAGAATATGAGGAGGATAAATTCCCAAAGTTTCACTAGCTGCATAAATACTTTCGTAAGAAGCTACAAAATCTCCATCAACAGTATATTGGCTAACTGCCTGCTGATAATTCCCTTTCTTCCCCCTACCGGTACTCAGTGACTTACTATGCAGCTTGCTCACTGTTAATTTCTCCAAATTGCTAAAATGTACATTAAACCGATTATCATCTTTAAAAGATATAAGAAATGAATGATCATCCATATCAAATTTTTCAACAAAATGATAATACACCAAGCGCGCTACTGATTTTCCGTATGACCTCCCTTCAATACAAAGGTTACATCTCACACTATAAAAATGAGCATTTAAATATTTATTAAAATATCTACAGACTTGTAGTTTCATAATTCTATCAAGAAGTTTATGTTCTCCTCCATAAGAATTTACAAAACTTCGTTCCAGACTTTTTACCCGGCCATGATTAGAAATAGCATAGTTTTCAAAACCTTCTATCAGCTTCCACTCTTCACCCGGAAGATCTTTCAGAGAAAGATTGGAAAGAACTTTGTTTACATATTCATCTTCTAATTCAGTAGATAATTTCATTCGTCGGAAAATTTTATTGTAAATTATTTTGATATAATCCAATAACTAATTTAACACGAAATTTTATAAGATCAAAAATATCTCTAGCGTTAACTATAATAAAGTAGATAACCTTGGCCGGGGATGGTGCAGGTATCAGTCCTTTAAGGATTACAAAGGGGGCCATTACAGATTTTCAGGAGTTGGAAACATTGGTAAAGGATATACTCTAGTATATTCATACATTGAAAGATTAAAAAAAACACATAATTAGTTCATCAAATGAGATTTTATGAATTTCCAAAAATGTAAAAAATAATATAGGATAGCTTGATAGAAGTGCAAAGAAAAAAAACCTTAACTTCATGAAAATAGCGAGAAATAAATGGAAACTCTTGCAGAAGAGCAAAAAATCCTTACTTTTGGAAGTAAGGACAATATCGAATAACTGACAAATATTTTATAACTAAACTGTCAGATCAAGTCGTGGCTATTACAAATAAGTTTTTTTTATTTTCCCCTAAAACGGAAACAAGTAATTTATTAGAGGAATATTTAAGTGTTGTTTATCTTAATCGTTATATCCTGCCTGTATAGTTCATTGAAAACTTCATTATAAACATCTTTAAGCTTGGAACTTTTGTCATATTGATGTAATGCCTCTTTGTAATAATATCTGGCAGAATCTTTTTTACCTAGTTTTTCAAATACTTCAGCTTTATGAAAGTATGCTTCTGAAAATTTAAATCCCTTTGTTTTTAAAGATTTATCAAGCTGTTGTAATGCTTCATTATAAAGGTTTAACTTTTCAAGCAGCGTTCCATAATTTACGTGTACAATAGAATTTATAGATAGGGTAGTGCTGTCAGCTGTCTGAAAATATTTTTCATAGTATTCCCTAGATTTGTCATACTTTCCTAATCCTTGATATGAAATAGCAAGAAGATAATTAATATTTTCTCCTTGTACATCATCTACAATATTTGGGGTTAAAGTGTCAAACCTCTCTAAATCAATAATTGCCCCTTTATAATCTTTAAGCTTCTCTAATTTCATCCAACCTCTATAACCTAAATGTCTTTTCGGGTTCAATAATACAGCTTTATCGAGTAATTTAAACCCATCATAGTAAAGTCCTCTTTTATTATAAGCAACAGATTGCTCATGATATGCATCTGAATAATCAGGATATTGCTTTGTTAAAACTTTAAACATAAATTGCGAAAGTTGAGTTCCTTGTAAATTTTCTGCTATTACGAATCTTCTATCTTTATTAAGGAAAAATATGATGAAAATCAGCAAAATAATAATTCCTGTAAATAAAACCAAAAACAACGATTTTATTATAATTTTAATTCTAGAATATATCAATGACTTTTCCATTTTCAATTTTACACGTTATTTGATAATATGAATTAACCTTTTTCTCATTAACCTTTCCAATTTCCCAATTATGCAGAGAACGAACTATTTTTAATAAGTCTTTTTCTTCATGATTGTCCAGTTTTATATTTTGATAGTTTTCATCAATACAAAAAAATCTGAATCTATCCGTCGCACCTTCATAATTAATTAAAAACCTAATGATAATCCAACCATTATGTATAGTTGTTAATTTAGGTATTTTAGTCATAAAAGAATCCCTAATGGCCTTTCTTTCTCCTTTATATTTTGTATTTGCCTGATAATACTGATAGGTGATGCCTTTTGTATGAAAGTCAGGATTATCAGTCTTTTTATTCACTGAAATATCCCCAATTTCATTTGCAATGCTAAAGATTATAAATATTAAAAGAGCAATACAAATTAAAAAAGAAATAAACAATGCTCTATTGAGTATTTTCATAAAATGCTTTTAATATAGTCAATATACTTTTTTTGTTAGTCCCATCAAAACAGTATCCACTCCTGAATTAATATAATTCTAAATAACAATCTATATAATCAGTATTTAATCTCAGACTACAATTCAACAATGTATATAATGAAAAACCTGTCAAGAATGGAAAAGCAGGAGAGTAATTCCTGCTTTATTCTAAGAGAATACTCCGAGGCTCTGCCTCGGGGTCAGAGAGGAAAAGTTTGAAAAACGGATGGTTTTTCAAAACATTTTGAAAAAGTGTAAATTTGATAGATGGACGATGATCATATAAAGAAAAGTCATAATAAAACATTGCTTTTGTACCATATCGTTTTTCCCGTGAAATATAGAAATTCAGTTATAACAGAAGAAGTAGGGAATGGGTTGAAAAATATTTGTCTTGATATTTCTGCACGATATGAGATTAATTTTTTGGAAATAGGTTATGAAGAAAACCATGTTCATTTTTTAATTCAGGGTGTCCCTATGTTGTCAATTAGTGAAATTTGTATGAAAGTAAAGAGTACAACTGCAAAAGAAATTTTCAGAAGATTTCCAGAAGTTAAATCAAAATTATGGGGTGGTAATTTTTGGACAAGTGGGTATTATGCTAACACAGTTGGTCAATATGGCAACAAAGATGTTATAAAAAAATATATTGAGAATCAAGGAAAAGAAATAAAGTATCAAAAAGTGTATAGCGGACAACTTACACTTTTTGACGACTAATACTTCGGGGCTCTGCCCCGAGGTAGTTTATTCTTTAATTTATGAATGACTAGAAACGGTATTTTACAGAGGCTAATAAATATCTTGGAACTAATTGAATTCTTGATGTAAAATTAGTATAATTATTTAAAGCCGTATAGACATATTCTTTTTCATTTAAAATATTATTGAATATTATACGATAAGAAAATTTACTGTCAATAGGGTTGTAGCTTAGAACTAAATTGTTAAAAGAATATTTTTGAGAGAAAATAAAATATAATGAATTGTTAGATTCTGCTAATAATGTTTTTGATATTTTATAATTGACATTTAAAAATAAATCTTTTGTAATATTCGTATTTTTTATATCATTAAAAGTAGTTTGATTATAATTATATGAAAATCCGAAGTCAAAGTTTACAGGAATTTTAAAATATGTCGTAGCTGAATACTTTATCTTGTTTGTGTAACCTTTAGAAGTTGAGAAGTTATTCGAATTAACATTTACAGGATTGGAATTCCAAATATTGTTAGTCTCAATTCTTGATGAAATATTTAGCTTACGAATGTAATTAGTAAAGCTGAAATTAAAATTATAGCTTTCACCCCCAAAGGTCTGTTGAAGAGAGTTGAAACTGAAATCATTTGTTATTATATTTTCAGTATTGAGTATTGATTTAGATTTTAAGTAAAACATGTTAGTATTGATTGAAAATCGTTTGTCATCAATATATATGTAATAAGCAAAAGAGGCAATAGTGTTCTTTAATGGGGTCTGATAGTTTGTTCCTCTCGAAAAAGAACGATAATCGGTTAGCTGATAATCATCTGTTAACTGATTAATTTCAGGTAAGGTACTGTTTTCAGAATAAGACAAAGTAAAACTGCCTAACTTTGTTTTTTTTATATTTAAATAGATAGAAGGATTTATCAAGAAAATATTTTTGTGAATGTCATTGTAATTATAATTGATATTTTGTAAGCTAATATTTCCTGTTATATCAAATGTTTTTGAAAAATTAAATCGAATCGAATTGTCAGAAATTACTTTAAATTGATTTAGTTTAACATGATTGTTGTAATCAGTAGATAAAAATTCATTATCTGATAATAATTTATTATTAAACAATTCACTATTGTATTCTGCCTGTAAACTGTTTGTTACGTCAAGTCTTTTTAGTTTAGTAATTAATTTACTTTTAATCCCTGAATACAAAATATTATTACCCGCAGTTTGTAATAGCTTGCTATCGGAGTTTAAATTTAAAAAAGAGTTTAATAATGGTGAAAATATAGTTGTCTTTTCATTTACTCTATCACTTCCAAAATAAAAATAATTATTGAGGACTTTATTAGATGATAGCTCGTAAGTATGATTAAAATGGTTGTAAAAAGTAGAATTTTTTGATTTTGAGGATTGATTAATATTTTCAGAATTAAAAATTAAATCATCACTTGTTTTATTGGGATTGTCTTTAAAAATAAAAAGATTGGTTATATAGTTTTTATCGTTGGGATAATATTTTAATTCGAGTTCTGCTGAAGCTAATGTTTTTCTGTTATTGTAAAAATTATTTTCTGTATATGATATAGGATTATTATTTTCAATATTCAATACTGTTTCGGAAAAAGAATTTTGTTTTTGTTTATCATAAGTCAGATAGATAACACCTCGCAAAGATAAATTCTCTTTAAGTTTGCTTGTAAAACTTAATGAATTTAAAAAAGCATTATTAAAACTACTTTGCGTTTTAGCAAAAAACTGAGGTTCATTATTGGCAATGCTGTATAGAGATTTTGTTTTATATTCAAAACGGTCATTTCCGAATTGATTGTTTTCCAATACATTAGTTGTTATTAAATCTGTTGCTTTCTCGCCAAGATTATTATAATCTCCAAAATAGAATAGTTTAATTTTCTTTTTTAATAATCCTAAATTTAGACTTTCTTTCCATCGGTTTTCAGATAATACACCACTTCCTAAGGTGACATTTCCAAACCAAACGTTTTTAAGCCCTTTTTTTAATTTCAGATTGATAGCAACCTTGTCTGAGTTGTTTAATTTTTTTAAAATAGGGTTGTCCTCAAAATTATCTATAATTTGGACTTCATCTAAGGTTTTAGAATCAAGATTTTTAGATAATAATTTGTAATTTTTATCCAAAAGGTCTTCTCCTTCAACGAGAAGTTTTTCAATCTTTTTTCCGTGAGCTTTAATAGAACCATCATTTAAAACTTCAATGCCAGGTAGTTTTTTTAAAATATCTTCTACCGTCTGTTCTGTCTTATTTCCAAAACTTGCTACCCTTATAGATGTAGTATCTTGATTTATTTTTACCTTTTTCCCTTCAAGTATTACTTCTTTTATCGTTTCAATTTTATCTTCAAGTACAATATCTTTTAATAGTGCAGATTCGGGGTTAATTTTAATTTCTTTAGGTACATGGTCTAAACTAGATACTTTTAATGTTATCACACCACTAATTCCCTTTTTATCAAAGTTTAAATTATAATAACCCTTTTCATCAGAAAAAGAATAAGCAATTGTTTCGTCATTATTATCCAATATTAAAACAGAAGCACTTTCAATGCCTCTGTTTTGATTATCTGTTACTTTTCCTTTTATTAGAATTTCCTGTGAAAATGAAAATGAAAATACAAAAAAAAGAATAATAGAAAATATTTTTTCAGTCTTATTCACACTCAACAAACATATCTGATATTTTAACTCCTTCTAGCTGTATTTCAGGATAGCTTTGTTTAGCGATTCTGTTTTTTTCTATAAGCCTATCAAGTTGGTCTTTTTGGAATTTTTTAAATTCTGTATATGTTAAAAATTTCTCTTTTACAGGGATGTCTAAGTACTTTGTTTCTTCTTTCGTATTTGAAGGATATTCAATATTTTTTGCGTTCCAATATACAAACTTGCCTGTATCATATGCTTCAAGAATTAATCCAGGTAGTCCTTGCAGTTTCCACGGACCATAAGGCAATGGAATTGCAGACGTAAACCATGCGGTATAGTTTCTCCCTCTAAAATTAGCTGTTGCTATTTTACAGGTGAATTTTCCTATTTTTTTTGTTTCTTTTCCTATCTTCCAATTGATTGTAGGTGTGATTTCCTTTACATAAACTTGTTTTTTGTATAACAAATTAGACCACATTGTTTTTTTTGCCAAATGATTAACTACTTGATCTCCCTCTTCACTCATTTTAGTACCATTGTAGATTGCGCCTCCTCCTTCTTCATTCGTAAATGTTTTTTGTTCAGACCTGTCAGCCGCTTTTTCTAAACTTTCTTTTGCGGTAACATAATAAGATGATTGTTTATTAAAGACCAAATACGATTCACTTTCAGGTGCTTTAGCATTTCCAATGGAAAGAGCGTGAAAATACCCATATCTTACAAATCCTTTTTGCGAAAAGCAAAAGATTGAAAGTAATATAAAATTGATTAAAAATATTTTTTTCATAATAATAAATTTTAAAGGCTCTATAAAATAAATTATAGAACCTTTATTTAATATCTTAGCTGCACATTACATGAGCAATTTCATTTGCTCTAGTTTGTGAACAATCACATGTGAAAACACCTCCCATACTACCGTCAGCACATAATGCCCTCCATACTTGAGGTTTTACAAGTGTAGAATTCTCTTTTTTTACATTATTGTTTAATGTTGTAAATGAACTCAAAGCTAAAATGCTTCCTGTTATTATTGATAATACTGTAATTTTTTTCATAGTAAAATTTTTAATTAGTTACACATTAGATCTGCAATGCGCTGTACCTGACCTGAGCTGCAATCACACATAAAAGCACCTGCATAACTTCCGTCAGCACAATATACATAGTATCCTTGAGGTTTAATAGGTTTTGTTTCTCTATTTACTGTTGTAAATGAGCTCAGAGTAAAAGTGCTTAAAGCTACTACTGATAATAAGGCTAATTTTTTCATTTTGTTAATGATTTAAATTTAATGATTTTTTATTATATAATCCATGACATGGTAGTAACAAATAACATTTCATATTTATATTTATACTGCGCACATACAAAAAAATAAATTGTTGTGTTTTTTGTTGGAACAAATATGCATAAGTATGTATGACTAAAAAAGTAAATCACCTATAGATTCAAGAATTTATATCTATAAATTCTTGAATCTATGTTATTTAATATACTGAAAAACAATTAATTAAGATGTTTTTGTTTTTTTATTCTTGTGATCTGTCAATCTCTTTAATATATACAGTAAGAGGAGTTCCTGTCTTTTTTTTGAAGGCTAAAGCAAATGCCTGTTCATTATTATATCCAAGTTCTTCTGCAATAGCAGATAATTTATAGGAACGGAATTTTTTATCTTTGGCTAATTTTTTTATAGCATAATCTATACGCAAATCATTCAAATAAGTTGCAAAGTTTTTTCCCTTATAAATATTAATAATTTCAGATAAATATCGAGTATTTGTTTTTACCCTTTTTGCGACATTATTTAAAGTAATTCCTTTTTGGAGAAAGAGCTCTTTTGCCTCAAAAGAATTTAGCTCTTTTAATATGTTTTGTGCTATGTCTTCAGAAGTAAGTCTAATTATTTTAGGTTCTGTATTTTCAAATTGCATTAAATTAGATGAAATATCATCAAATTCATCTTTGATAATTAATACATCAACTTTATTATATACAGACTGAACTAATTCTTGAGCAATTTTTTTATTTTTCTTCTCAGATTTATAATACAAGTAAAGGACTAAAAAAAGAATCAAAATTAATATACAAATAGAAAAATAAAGAACAATTTTTCTATTTTCGAGTTCAGAAATAATTTTTGCTTTTTCATTGATCAGATTGGGAGTATCATATCTTCTGGGAAGCTCTCTTGATATATATCTAAACCGAGAATCAAGCTGTTTGTCTATTTTTAAAAAGCGGTCAATATAATAAAGTTGTTTTTCTTTATCATTTTTTTCTTTATAATATTCTATAAGATAAGGATATACTTCTCGAAGCTCAGGGAAAGTGTTATGCGTCTTTTGAACAGTTGAATCTATTGCTATAAAATTCTTAACAGCTTTCTCTTTTTGACCTAAACCGGCATATGATTGCCCAAGATATAATGTTGCATAATTTATGCTTAAAGCATCTGATTGTGCATCAATAAAATACTTTTTAGATTGTTTTAAATTGTCAATAGCTATTTGGTAATTTTTTAATTTTAAATTATATAAGCCAAATATTGATAAATATTGATTATAACGATAAATATTATTATTTTTTGATAATTGCAAACCCTCTCTAATGAGTACTTTAGCAGAGTCCATTTTTTGAATATCTAAATAAGTACTTGTTAAGTTTAAGTGAATGTCAGCAAGTTCGCTCTCACTAAGATATGGAGCATTATATAGATAATATTTCAATTTTTTTACTGCTTCATAGTGCTTCCCAATATAGTTATTCAAATATGCAATACTAATTTCTGCAAAAGCAATCTGGCGCTTATTTCCTTTCTCCTTAGCATACTTTAATCCTAGTATATAATTGTTTAGTGCTTCTTTTTGATGGTCGTACCTAAAATATATGTTCCCCCTCAATAAATAAATACGTGCTGGGTATGTATTTTTTTTAGAATTTCCTGTAAAAGACTGCACACTGTCAAGATATTTTAATGCACTTGAATAAGGTTCATTAAAATGCATTAAAACATAGCCTTCTACAATTTTTTCATTGTTTTTTTCTCTTTTAGCTTTTTGAAGATAGTAATAGCTGATCAAATTTGCGTCCTTTATCCTATCAATACTATTATACTCATAATATTTCGTTTCTAAATCGGAGAATGAATAATTTTTTAGAGAATCAATTTCATTATTTTGTGCTAATAATGCTCTGGAAAATAAAATTAGTAAAAAAAGAAATTTAGTTTTCATCATCAGTTTTCAAATATTCTGTAAAAATATTACTTTAATTCTTGATAATTTTAATGCTTGTCGATTTTCTTCCATAAAGAATTTAATTAATTGAAAATGTGATACTTATGTTGATTTATTCATCTATAAATTCAAGAATCTATAGATGATTTATGTGTATAAGAAGAAAAATAGCATTTTATTTGCTACTAATCTTAAGTTTAAAATAACTATACAAATGAAAAAACGAAAACAAAATCAAAGTGGAAAAAAGTTATCTTTGATAAAATTACAGCTTAGCAAAATTACTAACATGGGTAATATTCAAGGGGGAGGACCGTCTCAAGCTCAGTTTGGTTCTGGTGACTGTATGTTCCCAGAAGATGCCAGTTCGCCTGTTGACCATGGTATTAAGCCTCCTACTCAATAATTTTTGTAAGATTTATGAAAAATAAAATATTTATCATTACTACTTTTTTATCAATTTTCCTTCAGGCACAGAAAATAAATTTGGCGTCTTCGGTCCCAGTTACAGAAAAACGTTTCGGAATTACTATTATCGACGATTATAGAAATCTCGAGGATCTAAATAATTCTTCAACTAATCAATGGATGAAATTTCAGACAGATTATACCAATTCTACCCTTAGGAAAATTCCCAATTGGGATAATTATTTAAATCTAAGGACTGAATTGGATAAAAAACAAGGATATTCTGTATCTGATTTAAAAATTACCAGTAATGATAAATATTTTTATTTAAAAAGAAATGCTGGGGAAAAGACGGCGAGAGTGTATTATAGAGAAGGATTTGCAGGTAAAGAAGAATTGCTATATGATCCATCTAATTTTGTTTCTACAAATGCAGAGAAAGCTTCAAACCACCATGAATTTGTAATTAATGTGATAAGCCCTAGTTGGGACGGTAGTAGATTGGCAATTTCTTTATCCGAAAAAGGAAAAGAAATTTCTGAGGTGATAATTATGGAAATTAAAAGCAAGATGGTTCATCCAGAAATTATTACACAATTGAATCCATCTACAATTGGTGGTATTAAATGGCTAGGAGATAATTCCGGCTTTTTCTATGTGTACTACCCTGATGTGAATGTTAAATCTCCATTATTTGCAAAAAACACTCAAACAGTATTACACAAAATTGGAGAAGATCCAAATAAACGAAATGTTATTTTTTCGAGTCTTAATAACACAAATTTAAAAATTACAAAGGATGAGTATCCTTCCATATTAACATATGATCCCAATGATAAGTATTATATTGGTATATTAGTTGATGCCGAGGATTTTAGAAAAACATTCATTATTGATAAAAAAGATCTTCTATCTGGTAAAAAAAACTGGAAACCTCTATATAATAAGGATAGTAAAGTATTTTTTTTAAGAATAGTTGGTAATGAAATTTATTTTTTGTCAGGATTAAATTCCTCCAATTATAAATTATGTAAGACCGATCTCACAAATCCAAACTTCAATAATCCAGAGGTATTAGTCCCTGAAAAGAAGGACGAAGTAATTAAAGGCTATTCCATTACTAAAGATGGGATTTATTATAATACAACTAAAAATGGAGTGGAGTCAAAATTATATGTACTAAAAGATTATAAAGAAATTCCAATAAAACTTCCATTTGTTTCTGGAAATATTGACTTATCATCAAAAGGAACAGATTTTTCTGATATATGGGTAAAATGCTCTGGTTGGGCGAACGCAGAACAGAGATACAGATATGATTTAAGTACAAATACTTTTACTCAGGAAAACCTTGCTCCTATTCTTGAATATCCTGAATTCAAAGACGTTATAGTTGAAGAAATAACTGTAAAATCACATGATGGTACAGAAGTTCCTTTATCATTAATTTATAGTAAGAATCTTAAAAGAGATGGTTCAGCACCAGTACTTATGCAGTGCTATGGGGCCTTTGGAGAATCTTATTATCCATTTTTTGCCATTAGCTATTTGTCATGGGCAAGCCAAGGAGGTATTATAGCAGTACCTCATGTACGTGGAGGTGGAGAAAAGGGAGAGCAATGGCATGTTGATGGAAAGAAGTTAAAAAAGCCAAATTCATGGAAAGATTTAATTGCTTGCGCAGAATATTTAATAAATAAAAAATATACTTCGACTAAAAAAATTGCTGTATGGGGAGCAAGTGCTGGTGGAATATTAGTTGGTCGAGCAATTACAGAAAAACCTGATTTATTTGGAGCTGCAATTGTAGAATCTGGAGTTTTAAACCC
Source organism: Chryseobacterium antibioticum (assembly GCF_012927325.1). Classification (GTDB taxonomy): domain Bacteria; phylum Bacteroidota; class Bacteroidia; order Flavobacteriales; family Weeksellaceae; genus Chryseobacterium; species Chryseobacterium antibioticum. Next base: position 19,199 of record NZ_JABBGI010000016.1, read on the forward strand.
ACTCAGAGTAGAAAAAAGCGGTAATGGTGGAACTAGTATTAAAGAATATGGAGATCCCAATGATTCAATTGAGTTTAAAGGTTTACTCGAGATGGATGCTTATCAACATATTAAAAAAGGAGTTCAGTACCCAGCTATGTTAATTTGTGCAGGAATTAATGATCCAAGAGTTTCACCTTGGCAATCATCTAAATTTTCAGCAAAAGCGCTGGCGAGTAGTACATCTGATAAACCTATTTTATTAGATATTGATTATGAAGGTGGTCATGGAGGAGATGTCACGGTACTAAAAAGATACACTAGTTTAAGCGAGATCTTTGCTTTTGCATTTTGGCAGTTGGGGCATCCTAGCTATCAACCTAAAGAAAAAAGATAATGTCTCGTTTTCCTTATAATTTTTTTGAAGAGTTCGTAGTCCGAACACCATTATTTTCTTATAAAACATTTATACATCGCTTGAGTAAGGATGACATTTCGGATATTGAACTCAGGGAAATTTACTCTAATGTTTTTTTTCAAGAAGCGGTTTATCTTGCTTCACCAGATCTATATAATGAATTAAGAAAGTGGTTTATTAGAGAAAAAGAATATTCAGAAAAGGATCAATATAGATTAAAAAATACTCTTCTAAAATATTTTAGCCGTATCAGCTCCCGTTGTACCCCATTTGGACTGTTTGCCGGAGTTGGTTTAGGAATATTTAATAGTGATATTTCTATTTTATCCGAAAGGAAAGATATTGCCATCAAAATGATTCGGCATACCACACTGGATATGCATTTTCTTGTTTTATTATCCCAATATTTTACTACAATATCTGAAATAAGAGAAAAGTTATTATTTTTTCCTAGTACTAGCATTTATAAAGTAAGAAATAAACTACGGTATATAGAGTATGAATATGTTAACGGCAAAAGAGAATATATAACATCTACTGCATTACTTTCTAAAGAATTAGAGCGAATACTGCACTTTTCCCAGCAAGGTAAAACTATTTCTCAAATTGCGGATATTCTAGTGAATGAAGATATTACAAAAGGCGAAGCAAAAGAATTTGTAGAAGAACTTATAGAAAATCAATTATTAATTAGTGAGTTAGAACCTCATGTTTCTGGGGTAGATTTTTTATCTATACTTATTTCTTTTCTAAAAAATAAAGAAATAACAAAAGAGTATAATACTTTGATTACTATACGAAAAAAACTTGAAGAGCTGGATGGAAATATTTCAAATGACACGCAACTTTACCGCGAAATAGAAAATCTCATTAAGTCTTTTCAAATAAAATACGAGGGTAAATTTCTTTTTCAAACCGACTTATATTATCAAAATAAAATAGAGCTTCCTCTACGTTGGAAAAATGAGTTGAAGACGGGAATAAGTTTCTTAAATAAAATTACACTTATTAGTAAAGAAACTTATCTTGAAAGGTTTAAAAAAGCATTTCTTGAAAGATTTGACCAAGAAGAAATTCCATTACTTTATGCTTTGGATACAGAAATAGGAATTGGCTATAGACAGGATATTATTGCAAAAGGAGTACATCCATATCTAGCTGGTTTTACAATACCTGTATCTAAAGGAAAACAAGAACTTAATATTAGACTGACCTCGTTACAAATTCTGCTGAATCAAAAACTGCAAGAAATACAGTTTGAAGATACTACAATTATTCAGTTAACCGATGAAGATTCCACTGATTATGCAGAAAATTGGGAAGATATACCAGATACTCTTTCTATTGTAGCGGAAATTATTTCTGAAAATAATCAAGAAAAACTTGTATTACAAGGATATAGAGGAGGCAGTGCGGCAAATTTATTAGCTAGATTTTCCTCTGAAAAATCTGACATACGGAAAGTAGTAAAAAGTATAGCCGAAAAAGAATCTGAATTAAATTCTAATTATATTTTAGCAGAAATCCTTCATCTGCCCGAAGCTAGAATTGGAAATATTATAAGGAGACCAAGCTTAAGAAGTCATGAAATTCCATATTTGGCACAATCTATTTTACCAAAAGAAAATCAAATATCTGTAGACGATCTCTATATTTCTGTAAGAGAAAACAAGATTGTTTTGCGATCCAAAAAATTAAACAAAGAAATAAAGCCTTATTTAAGTAATTCACATAAGTACTCTGCAAATTCCCTTCCTGTCTATCACTTTTTGTGTGATTTACATTCACAAAACATTCACCCAAAATTACAGTTTGATTGGGGAGATATGAGACATTTATATATTTTTTTGCCAAGGATAGAATATAAGAATATTATTATTTCGAGAGCTTGCTGGAGAATTAGTGAAAAAGACTTGAGACCATTAAAAGAAATGATCAACAATAAATTAGGATTGCTAAAACAGTCAAATGAATGGAGGCTAAAAAGAAAAATTCCTGCATGGGTACAATGGGTAAGAAATGATAATACTTTAACCTTAAATTTGGAAAATTATGAAATGTTAAAATTATTCATTCAAATTGTCAGTAAAGAAAAGGTAATTTTAATAGAAGAGTTTTTATACAATGAAAATGACAACTTTAAACGTGAATTCATTTTTCCGATGTATAAGGATAAAAAAAATTAATGATGATAGAAAAAAGAAAATTTATTATAGGGAGTGAATGGCTGTGCCTAAAAATCTATACAGGAGTAAAGACTGCTGATATTTTTTTGGAAGAAGCTATTGTCCCGTTAATAAAATATTTTCAAGAGAATAATTATATTTCGAAATGGTTTTTTATCCGCTATAATGACCCGAAGGCACATTTAAGAGTAAGATTTAAATTAAACAATACCAATGATTATAGCAGAATCCTTGACAAAACCAATGAGACTCTGCAAGAATATATAGGCAGCGGAGAAATTTCAAATATTGTAATTGATACTTACAACAGGGAGCTTGAACGTTACGGGGGAAACATCATTGAAGAAGCTGAAACTCTATTTGATAAAAACAGTGAATTTACTTTACAATGTCTGCGTTATGATGATGAAGAAAAAATCATTGTTTCCCTATTTTACATTAATGAAATTCTAAATAGACTCAACCTTTCAATTCAGGAAAAGCTAGAATGGATCAAAGATTTCAATGCTGCCTTTAAGCAGGAATTTAACGCAGATAAAAAACTCAACTCTCAACTGGATAAAAAATATCGGGAGTTTAAACCAAAACTTTTAGACTTTCTTACATCAGAAGAATTTTTGGAAGAGAGAAATACAATCATTTCTAATATTGAAGAAAGTAGTTCAGTAATACAAAATATTTTCCACCACAATAAAAGCAAATCTTTAGAAGTGTCTTTACAAGATTTCTTTCGAAGCATATTTCACATGAATATTAATAGGCTTTTTGTATCTAATCAGAGATTATTCGAGATGATAGTATATGATTATTTGTTAAGGTATTATAAAATGAAATTTTACACTGCTTTGTAACTTTGTGTAGAATCGTATTGGTTATGTTGGAAATAGTGTCACTAAATTCTTTATAAAAAAAAACTGTGGCTCCCCAACTCTCGTCAGGTTAATCGGGAATATTGATTCCTTTTGCTTGTTCAAACTTTTTGAAAAATCCTTCTAATGTATATCGTTCGTGCCTACATATACTATAAATTATAGACATGGGAACATCATAACCTTGAGGTTCTTTTAATTTAGTTATTGTTGAGGCGCTAATTCCACAAAGTTTAGCATATTTATTTTGAGAAATAACATTACCTTCTTGATCATGAAATTCACGTAAAAATTTAAACTCAATAAAGTTGCATAAGTGTTTATTTACAAGAGCATTTTTTTTATTCAAATCGTCTTTATTTTTCATTATTTAATAACTTGTATCAAAAGAAAAGATTATGTTAAAAAATACTGTTCGCTAAAGCGAATGATTTAAAAAAAAATTCTTATATTTGTAAAATAAGTTACAGAAAATGTAATTTTGCGATACTTCAAAGAATATTAGAAGCTATTGCTTAGAATCTCGCTTTTGAAAACTGGTAATTTTTAACGTACGAGACGATAAGCAGGAAGCTCACGACCTAGGCGTGGGCTCTCTTATCTGTACGTAAGGTATACCAGTGCCTCAAAAGCGGATATTGTAGAGTTCCATGCCGTTTTATTTCCAATGCAGTTCTGCCTTCTACAATTATTTTTCTAAGCCCGCTTTACAACATAGAGTATCATATGACACGATACAATGGGGCAAAAAATCCATTGCGGCTTTACAGCTTTCACGGGAACACAAATTTCATTCATATTTCAATTGATGGGCTTAGGGCAGGAGGTGATGCCGTGTGCTTAGACTTCCTCCCAAGCCTTCATCAATCAGAGATTAAAAACTAAGTAAAACAATCGATTTTTAAGAAACAGAAAGTGTAAAGTATAGTAACCATAGAAAAAGAAAGAGAAAAGCCCTTTCCGCACCAGAGTTTATTCGAATCTACGCTGTGCAGGAAAGAGCCTAAGTGCTTAATTAAATTAAACTTTTCAAAAGTATGAAAAAAAACTTTTGCAGCCTAGGTCATATTCAGTTGGCTTTTGGCTTCACATTGCTGGTGTCTTGTACAGCAATAGGACAGGTGCGCGAAATTTCGGGCACGGTCACAGAGAATAATCTGCCTGTTAAGGGAGTATCCGTATTTCAACAAGGGAGTGATGCAGTAGCGTTGACCAGTGCTTCCGGTAAATATGTAGTGCGGGTTTCAGGAGAAGATCCTGTACTTATATTCCAACATCATGATTACGGGGAGCGGAGGGTTTTCGTTAGAAATGGGAATGTCTTTAATATTTCTTTGTCTCCAGCTGAGAAAACGACAACGACGAATGTAGGGGAAGTGGTCCTGAATGCAGGATACTATAAAGTAAAGGATAAGGAGAGGACGGGAAGTATTGCGAAGGTTTCGGCTAAGGATATTGAAAATCAGCCTGTGGGTAATGTGCTCTCTGCGGCTCAGGGAAGGGTAGCGGGGGTGAATATTGTTCAGAACTCGGGAATGCCGGGTGGTGGGTATGATATCCAGATAAGAGGTAAGAACAGCCTTCGTTCACTGGCCAATAGCCCGCTTTATGTAGTGGATGGAGTTCCGGTGGGAGGAGAAATGGCCTCTCAGTTTTCAGGGTCCATCCTTCCTGCCAGCAGTATTAATCCGCTTAACAGTATTAATCCCTCCGATGTTGAGAGTATTGAGATTCTTAAAGACGCTGATGCCACGTCGATTTACGGATCGAGAGGAGCCAATGGGGTAGTTCTCATTACCACAAAAAAAGGCAAATCAGGTAAGTCAGGAAAGTTGGACCTAAATATCGGCACTTCGTATTCTGTGAGCTCTGTAATCAGTAACCTTAAAATGCTAGGTACAGCAGATTATATCAGAATGCGGAAACAGGCGTACGTAAATGATGGAGTTTCTGTATATCCGCCCAATGCGTATGATATCAATGGAATATGGGATCAGACAAGGAATACGGACTGGAAAAAGGCTCTTATCGGGAATACGGCAGATGCTTTTAATACTCATATTTCCCTAAGCGGAGGAAATGACAGAACCAGTTTTCTGGTGGGCTATGGACATAGTGAGCAGTCTACCGTATTTTCAAAAAACTTTAAATATACGACGGATCATATTTCAAGCAGTATCAGCCATAGTTCTGAAGATAAACGTTTTCAGCTGACTGTCTCCAACAGGTTCTCGCTTCAGAAAAATAATCTGCTCAGTGAGGATATCACCCGGCAGTCCCTGCTTTTGCCACCTGATGCTCCGGCATTGTACCTTGAGGATGGCAGCCTAAACTGGGAGAACAATACCTTTAATAATCCGGCAGGGCTTTATAACAGTTCCTATTCGTATGAAAGCAAGCAGTTTTTAACCCAAATGAATATGCAGTATGAACTGCTGGAACATTGGTTTTTGAAACTTAGCGGCGGGATCAATTACCAGTCTTTTGACGAAAGGTCCTTAAAACCCAATACGATGTATAATCCAGCTTCCTATCAGGGGCAGTCCAGTGCAAACTCCCAGTCTTATAAAAGCAGTCAGGACCGCTTTTCCTATATTCTGGAGCCGCAACTCAACTGGCAGAGGAAAACAGGACGCCATGCTTTTGATGTACTGGTGGGAACGACTTTTCAGAGTGAGGTCAACAGACAGGGCTCCATGCAGGGATTTGGGTTTGAGAGCAATGCTTTTATAGAGAATATAGGGGCCGCCAGATACAAGATCATCACCGATCAGATAAAGACACAATACCGCTATGCCGCTTTTTTTGGAAGGATTAATTATCAGTATGCCGGAAGATATATTATTAACCTCACAGGAAGAAGAGACGGAAGCAGCCGTTTTGGTCCTAATAATAAGTTTGCGAATTTCGGAGCGGTAGGGGCAGCGTGGATATTCTCTCAGGAAGCCTTCCTGAAGGATAAGAAATGGCTGAGCTTTGGGAAACTGCGCACGAGCTATGGAAGTACAGGAAGTGACAATATCGGGGATTATGGATATCTTGATACCTATGATATCTCAGAATCCCTTTACAATAATACAGCAGGTCTGAATCCTTCAAGGCTGTATAATCCGAATTACAGCTGGGAGAAGACCACAAAACTGGAAGCTGCCTTAGAGCTGGGGTTGGTAAGGAACCGGATTAATCTGACGACAGCGTGGTACCGCAACCGCTCCTCAAGCCAGCTGGTAGGCTATCAGCTTCCTTCTGTAACCGGGTTTTCAAGTGTTTTGGCCAACTTAAATGCCACGGTCGAAAACTCAGGATGGGAGCTGGAACTTTCCGCAAAACCTTTTTCCGGTAGTGGTTTTCAGTGGGAAACAGGTTTTAATATCAGCTTTCCTGAAAACAGGCTCGTCTCCTTTCCGGGACTGGAAGGCTCAACCTATGCCAATACCTATATGATAGGGCAGCCTATTACCATGGTTAAGGTGTATCAGTACGAAGGAATTGATCCTTCAACAGGACTGTACCGGTTTAAAGATTTTAACGGGGACGGGAAGATCTCGGCTCCTGATGACAGGAAAGCGGTAGAAAATATAGGGGTGCGGTATTTTGGAGGTTGGAATAACACGCTGAGGCTTGGGAATTGGAATCTCTCATTTTTATTCCAGTTTGTCAAGCAGAAGAATTGGAACTACCAGAATATCATGCCCATACCGGGCAGCATGAATAACCAGCCTAAGGAGGTGCTTGATGTATGGTCCACAGACCATCCTGATGGTACCTACATGCCGTATTCCTCGGGAACCAACGGGACAAAGAATCAGCTCCATGTCTTTTTTATGAACAGTACGGCAGCGGTGTCTGATGCTTCTTTTGTACGCCTTAAGAATCTGGAACTGGGATATCAGATTCCCGTGAAAGGAGTGCTTAAAAATGCGAAGGTCTATTTTCAGGGGCAGAACCTGCTGACCTTTACCAGGTATTTCGGGCCGGATCCTGAGTTTAGAAATATAGGCTATCTGCCTCCTCTTAAAACCTATTCATTAGGCGTACTGATTTCACTTTAAATGCTAAAAAAATAACAATGAAAAATTTTAAAATCTTTATATCTCACTATAATAAAGGGGCAGCCTACAGTATATACGGCTTGCTGGTGAGTGTATTTTGTTTATGCCTTTTCTCGTGTGAGAAAATGCTGGAAGTGGAAACGCCTTCCAACCAGATCGGGAAAGATAAGGTCTTTGTGGACGTTCAGACTGCTAATGCTGCACTGGCAGGACTCTATGCCGGACTGAGGGATAATTCACCGCTTTCAGGGGAGGCATTGGGGCCTTTCCTCGGCGTGTATACCGATGATCTGGACTCTTATGCTTTGACGGATACCAATGGGGTACTGGCTCTTTATCATAACCAGCAGACCGACACCAATTCGACCGTCTATTCCATATGGTCTACGGCCTATCAGCATATCTATGCAGCCAATGCCATTATAGAAGGTGTCAGAGCATCATCGCTGTCTGCTGAGGATAAGAACAGGATAGAAGGGGAAGCACTTCTGATAAGAAGCATCCTGCTGTTTTATCTGCAGCAGATCTTTGGAGCATCTGCTTATCCTGTAAGCACGGATTATACGGTTAATCAGTCTCTGTCAAGAGTGGAAGCCGGAGAAGTCTTAACACGGCTCGAGACAGACTTGTCCCGCTGTATTCAGCTTCTGCCCGATGGATACAGGGATGTGGAAAGGATATTTCCTAACCGGAAAGTGGCAGAACTGATGCTGGCCAAAGTATATATGCTGGAGCAGAAATGGAACCAGGCGGAAGGAATGCTGAAAACAATTACAGCAAGTCCGCTTTATATTTTTCAGAATGATCTGGCCCAAGTATTTCAAAAAAATTCAGGGCATATTCTGTGGCAGTTAAAATCTGCGGGTCCCGGTGATCCGACCAAAGAAGCGATGCTGTATTACTTCTCAGCGGCAGCTCCTACGAATTATGCACTTTCTGAAAACCTGATAGGGGCATTCAGTTCAGACGACCTGAGAAAACAAAGCTGGATGGTTCCTGTAACAGTAAACGGGAAGACCTGGTATCGGGCAGGTAAATATAGAAATACAATGAATAACAATACGGAATATTCTGTGGTGTTTCGGCTGGAAGAAGTGTATTTGCTGCTGGCTGAAACACTGGTTCAGCAAAATAGAATGACAGAAGGGCTAGGGTATGTCAATCCCATCCGGCAGAGAGCAGGACTGAGCCCTTTAGCATCGGTTTCAAAAGAAACGCTGCTTGGTGAAATCCTGCTTGAAAACCGCAGGGAGTTTTTTACAGAAATGGGACACCGCTTTTTGGACTTAAAAAGAAATGGCAGGCTTGGAGATTTACAGGCCGTAAAACCGAACTGGAAAGCTTTTCACAACTTATGGCCCGTTCCTCAGAAGGATCTTCTGCTTAATCCCAATCTTAAACCTCAGAATAATGGCTATTAATATAAACAGACTGCTGATTCTTCTTTTGATTTTTCTGGGCATGGTATGCTATGGGACTGCGAGGAAAGATTCGCTTCAGGATAAAGCCTCTAAGTACTATAATATAGCCGTCAATCAGGTGTCTGATGATGGGAAGTGGATTGTGGCAACGAAGGTCTACAGGCATAACTATGATACTGCGGTGGTACTGGCCACAGGTAGATCAGCAGTGAAATCACTGGTAGGCACGCTGAGCAAAAAGTATCAGTATTCCTTTGTTAAAGGCAGCCAGCTGTTAGCATTGGGACAGGGAAAAGCCATCATGTGGAATCTACTGACCGGAACTAAGAAAGAACTGATGGCTCTTGCAGATAATAATGATACAGGAAATATAAAACAGAGCGGGATTATGGAGAAAGGGCAGAAATACTTTCTGCAGACTAGTGACAGTGTTCTTCATATCTACAATGCGAAGTCTGCGTTGTTGGAGAGAGTAGATCGGGTGCAGTATTTCATAGTGGGCAGTTCAGAATCTGTATTGTACATCGTGAAAAAATCAGGTAGGGAGACTCAGCTGATAAAATATTCAGGTAATAAGCTTAGTGTCGTGTATACCACACCGGGTATTATCCGTAGTATAGAGGAAATGCCGTCAGGCAACTTGCTGATTGTTAAAGGGGAAATGAAAAGCAGGTCAGATCGGGACGCCCGGTCCCAGAAGGTTGTTTTTGTTGATGTCCGGACAGGAAAGACTGTGTTTCCGGATATTGGAGAGATTCCTCAAAGTGAGTATCTGCGTTTTACGGAGATCCAAAACGGGAGAGGGATCATGATTACCGGAATAAAGCATATTCCCGCAGAAAAGGGAACGGTTGATATCTGGTATGGCAATGACGGAAATTTGGAAGCTAAAGAGGAGGGAACCTCAGTGCTCAGGTATTGGATGTGGGAAAAAGATGGCAATACCATAAAGAAAGTTCCGTCTGATCGTTTTTCAACGGTGGTAAGCCTGGATAGTCCTAATTATTTTTTGATGTTTAATCGGGGTGAACTGCAAAACTACACCACCTTGTTTCCTTTGATTCATGCCTATATCTATGATCTTAAAAATGACAGCTATAAAGATTTGGGAATCATGCAGGCTGAAATTTCAGTGGCGAATGGTGGAGGGTATTTTCTTTATAAAAATACAGATGAACGCTGGGTGCTGGTTAATAGGAAGACTTTTGATACGTTACCGTTAATGAAGGAGGATTTAAAAAAGGCATCTTTCAGTCCTGATGGTCAAACGATCTTTTTTGAAAGCAGTAGCGACCTTTGGAAGTATAATATTAAAACAGGCCGGTTTACAGCATTGAATATTGATCATAGCAATGAAGTAAAGATCCTGACAAAGAAAGAAAATGATTTATATCCTGAGACCGGTTATAATTTTCGTAAAAGTATACTGGATGTCAATCTTCCGGTATTGCTTTCGGTAACTAAAAAAGGAAGTATTGAAAAGACATTCTTTAAATGGGATAAGGGAAGACTTGAAAAGATAATGACTTCTTCCAGCTCCAATATCACATGGTACAAGACAGGTCACTCTTTAGATGATGCAGTCTATGTGGAAGAAAGTCTTCATTATCCTCCGCGCATTGTATACAAAGAGACCGGGAAAGAAAATGAAAGGGTAATATTTCAAAGCAATACCCAGGATAAAACATCAGCTCTGATCAGAAGAGATATCGTTAGTTTTAAAAATACGGATGACCAGCCTTTAAAGGGACTTTTGTATTATCCCATAGGCTATACTGAGGATAAGAAATATCCAATGGTGGTGCATATTTATGAAGTCCAGAGCAGAAATCCTAACCAGTATTTATCACCTTTGAATAATTTTCCCGTGGGATTTGATATTAAAAAACTACTTGAGGAAGGTTATTTTGTGTATCTGCCGGATATCGTAAATGGTTCTTTAGGAGTGGGATGGTCAGCGCTAGATTGTGTGGAGAGCTCATTGAATGCGTTAAAAGATCATCCGAATGTTGATCTGAGTAATGTGGGACTGATAGGTCATTCTTTTGGAGGATACCGCACCAATTTTATTGCAACCCGTTCCCATCGTTTTAAAACCTATATTTCGGGAGCTGGAGCAGCTGATCTGACAAGAATGTATTTCTCCTATAATTATACATCATCTACCCCTTTTTACTGGCAGTTTGAGGAAGGACAGTATAATATGCATTCCTCTTTTGCAGAGAACAAAAAGCTTTATGTTGAGAATAACCCCATTGAAAACGTTCACAAAGTGAGCGTTCCCATACTCCTGTGGACCGGAATGGAAGATAAGAGGATTGTATGGGATCAGACGATGGAATTTTATATTGGGCTCAAAAGAAATAAAAAAGATGTGGTGGCTCTTTTTTACCCGGGAGAAGCCCATGTTTTTACGACTGGCTCAGAGGCTGAAAAGGACTTGGCCTTAAAGATACAGGATTGGTGGGATTACTTTCTAAAAGGGAAAAAACAGATCCCATGGATTAACAAACAAATGACAAAGGATGCTGATTAGTATCCTTTTTAAGTGGTTTTGTTGAGAGGCTTTCGCCTTGTAAATAAATTAATTACAATAACAATAATAGCGATGACCAGAAGAGTATGGATTAAACTTCCGGTGTCCATACCGGGGATGATTCCCAGCATTATTCCTAATAGCCATACAATGATTAAGATCACTGCAACAAGCCTAAATAAGTATCTCATAATAATATTTTTGTGGTTAGTCTATTGGTGAAGCTTTATTGATACCTTTTCTCATTTTTGCTGTCTGGGTAATCCATTCCAGACCGTAGTTATCGCTTTCCCAGCCACATACAAGTATATAATAGATGAGATGAAGTAAAGAAGGATGCTCTGCAGCATCCTTCTCATTTCTCATGGGTTGTGGTTAAGGTAGAATTTCATATAACTCTCCGAAACACTGGGACCCACCCATTCTTTTTAAATTGTGCATACCCGTTGCATCAGTATACGTACAAAGTACACCAGTGTTAACGGTTTCACAGTTTTTAACCGGGACACACGTAGGTTCCCCAAAATTGCCGACTCTGTATCCAATAGTAATGACTTTGGATGAGCTGCTTTCGATGTTCGATGCTAATGCACCACCTGTGCCCATAATTACCAGGGCTACAGGAATAAGAAATGTTTTCATAAAAATTGAAATTTGGTAATGCTTACTCTTGGATCAGGTTTTCAGCTTCCCCTGTTGTAAAATATTTTACGTTTGATGTTCTGTATTGATAGCGGATTAATCTTCTGCCGATAATAGCATATAGGTATTGATCGGTAACCATTATTTGAGAAACGGGTTGGCGATCGATATGATCGATATAAAAGCTTCCCATATATTCTTGTTTATCTGTACGGTAGATGTCAATTACCGTTGCGTTTCTCCAGCGTTCCCTGGGTTCATGCTTTCCCATTAAATGAGATTGGTTAAATAGGAGTGTTCCATTGGCTGTTAAACCAGAGTTGACTTTTAAGGGAGGAGACCTTAACTTCCTATTTCCATCTGAGAGTTTTACCGGCTGAATCTGCGCTTTTGAAATGGTATCAATGGTTTTGAGCCTGCGTTTTAATTGTAGTTGATTATTCATAATCAGAAATTGATTTCTGTAGGCATACATATAAAGGATGTTTTTGCTTTTTGCATTAGTAAGCAGCTGACCATCAGCATCAAAAACTCCGTCAATCTGTTTTTCCAATAGGGTAGCTAACAATCTGAATTTAGGCTGTTCATTGATGCTAAGCATTCCCAATTCATATTCGCTCGTTTCACTGCTGCGGATCCTTACTGCAAAATGAGCAGAATCAACAACGGCAAGCTGATTGAAGTATATATCATTATGACTGACTGTACGGGCAAGAGAATCTGTTGTTTTTCCTTTGTATATAATGGGAACACTGCCATCATAGAGATAATAATTAAATCCTGCGACCTTAAATTGTAAATTGGTATAAGTGAAATCGGTCTGATCAGGATATATGCGCATTGATTTTAATACGGTAAAAGTATGTCCAACAGATGTCAGGATTAGTGGAGTAGATTTGTTTCCAAGAAATATTTGTTCATCATTATTTCCTGCAAAATAATAATGCTCATTATCCAGTTCCAGTACTTTGTCCTCGATGATGGGGTGGGGCAAGAAACGTCTGGTAAAACCGTTCTCTTTTTTAATATTATTTTCAGAATTTATAAACAGGAAAATAACGGTAAGTCCGCTTATTACAATGGTTGTAATGATTTTAAAATAGACCTTGTATAGGGAATACTGCTTATTTCTGTTTATTACGATGGCACTAAGTGCTAAAACTACACATGCGATATTGAATAATAAATGTTCGTTCCAATCCATTTTCTCCAAAACACCTCCACAGGAACACGGAACAAAATCACTGTAATTCAAAATAAGATAAATATAGATCGTAAAGGCTGTCATTAAGCCCAGTGAAGCATATAACCCAATGAGCCTAAGTCTTGGAATCAGCAATAAGAAAACGATGATGAGTTCCACAATAATGACACTGTATGAGGTAAATCCTGCAAAAGCAGTGAGCAGGGGAGACTGCGCAATCTGTATCTGGAAATTTTCAAAGTCCAAGGCTTTACTCATCCCTGCATAACAGAATAGCAGCACAAAAAAATAAGCGATGAGCATGGTTATGATGTGGGCTGTTTTTTTCATAATGATAGTTTGTATGTAATGATTTATCCTATCTGAACAAGTTTCCATTGTACTTTTTTGCCGCAATAGTCTGGCATTTTGCTGCCTTTGGCGATGGGGCATGTTGTTCTGAAACTTCCTATACTTTCCCAAATTCCGCTGATAGGGCAGTGTAACCCGGTGGTCCGGATGATGGGTTTTGTACAGAGATTCATAGCGTAGTTTTTTTAATTATTTTATGGTATCAGGTTCCAGTTTCCAGTCCTGTCCGTCTTTTATGGGTGGATCTTTTTCATTATCCGGTACTTTTAAAGAATCTTTATTTTTAAATGCAGTGCTTTCTGTTTTCTGCTTTTTATTCAAACTTGGAATATCAGGATAGATCACTGCGTCTTCTGATTCTCTGCAAGAATAAATACAGAGAAGGCATAATAAAATTGTTGTTATTGAGATAAACTTTTTCATGATAATTAGATTTTTAAATTTATCCCGGCCGAGTTTTTATTGGAATTCCTGAGTCAAAGGTATGGGGCAAAAAAGCCTGAAAAAAAAGTTTGTGGGTGTGATTTAAAAATCCCGACGTCAAAATTTTTAAATTTTGACATATATTATCATGAGATAAATGTTTATTGATGGGGATTCAGAATTTTTTATCTTGTTTTAGTGAATTACTGATTTTTAATCAATAATTTTTAACATAATTTGTTTAATTTTGATAGGATTCGATTTTTTAAAGAGATAATTATGACAATCCTCAGGAACATTTCCTTTGTTTTTTTAATTTTGTTCACATTCACCTGCTTACTGGCATATGAAAAACCGGATTATGCGGATATAAGAAAGCATTATGAAGACTTAGAGAAGAATGATATCCGAGCTCTTCCCTATGTTAATCAGTATATTAGAAAAGCTAAGAATGAGGCCAATTTCGCTAAGCTTGTACAGGGATACAGGGATGCGGTGCTTTTTACCCCTTCAGAACAAAAGAAACTGGTTTATGCTGACAGTACTATATATGCTGCTTTGCGTTCCGGGGATAATGATCTGATCAGTATTGCTTATTTAGGCAAAGGAATTATTTATTATTTCAATTTTATAAAATTTAAACCGGCATTAGATGAATATGTAAAAGCATATCAGTATTCAAAAAATACAAAGGACGAATATCTCAAACATAAGATACTATATCATCTGGGAGTTGTGAAAAATTATTTAGGATACTATAAGGAGGCGATAGAGCATTTTAATGACTGCATTGCTTTTTTTGAACAAAAAACTAAGGATCCGCTTCACCCTAATGAAATATATAATAACAAAAGAGGATATCTGAACAGTCTGCATCAGATTAGCGTATGTTATAAAAATGATGAACAGTACAGCAGATCAGACAGTATTGTTAACATCGGTCTTTCAAAAGCTAATGAAAGTAATGACTTTTTGTTGGAAAAAAGCTATTTTTTAAAGTCCAAGGGGATCTTAAACTTTTATCATGATAATTATGATGGTGCTATTTTATACCTGAACCAATCACTGCCGGCCATAATTAGGGTTGGAGATTTTGAATGGGTTTCTATTATTTATTTCTACCTTGGAAGAAGCCAAATGAAAAATAATCAGGAAAAAGCGATCAAAAGCTTTCAGAAAGTAGATTCGATCTTTAATAAGCATCATTTTGTAGTACCTCGAATAAGAAGCAATTATGAATTTCTTATCGATTATTACAAGAAAAAAAAGAATATTGATAAAGAACTGTATTATACGAAGCAATTATTAAAAGCAGACAGTTTAATTTCTAAAGATTTTACGTATTTGTCTTCTAAAATACATAAAGAATATGACCGGCAGTCCTTGCTGGATGAAAAAGAATACCTGGAGCAGACTAATTTTAACAGGATGGTATTAACGATTATATTTTGCATTTTGGCTTTTATTTTTTTGCTTCTTTTTATTCTGCATTACCGTAAAGAGCGGAATATTCGGATCAAATACAAAGCACTGCAAGATAAATTTGATTCTGCAGATTGGGTAAACAAGGCTCAGACAGAAAGTGTTATTCTTAGTATTGAGCCTAAGAAAATGATTCTTACCCCTGAAATTAGTCATGAACTCTTTGAGAAATTAAGTTCATTTGAAAAGAATCACGAGTTCACCCAAAAAGGTTTGACACAGAACAAATTAGCCTCAATGCTAAAAACCAACACCTACTATATTTCGACATTTATTAATGAAACTAAGGGAATGAATTTTAACCGTTATATCGGAGAGCTGCGGATCAACTATATTACAGAGCTCTTATATTCGAACCAGAAATACCTTAACTATACTATTGACGCACTAGCGGATGAATGCGGTATTTCTACCCGCCAGAGTTTTTCAGATCTGTTTTTTGAGATTAACGGAATCAGACCCAAAGATTTTATTCGAAAAAGGAAGGAAGAGGTTGGGAGTGATTGAAATTCAGTTGATTAATGGGATTTTTGTAAATTTTCTAAAAAAAGATATGATTACAAAAACATTTTTTAGAAAAATCGAAAAACTGGGGATAAGCTTAAACCGGGAACTTGACATCATTTCAAAAGAGCAGTTATCTATTGTTGAAACAGCCGAAAAATCACTTATTAAAATTGATGAAACCATTCGTGAGATCAAGATTTCAATGACTGAGGTGGTTTTTGAAAGTGTTGCAGAGGAAGCATATTTCTTTAAAAACCTAAAACCATTATTTATTTCAAAGTTTATTTACTACTCAAAAATACTGAGTATAGAAACATCAAGACCAAATGCAGGGCAGAAAGAGCTCAGGAAATATTATGAGAATGAGCTTTCAAAACTAAAAAACTATTATTCGGAAAACAGGGATTTTTATATCTATTACCGCCGGAATGCTACTTATCTTGATCATAAATATTTTGTCCGCAGGTCCTATGACCTTAAAATGGAACTCTCATCCGATCTGTATAACTTTGATGAAAACTTCACCAGCTCCCATGACCTTAAAATTGCACAGATCATGGCTAATGAAGATTTGGAAGTATATATATTAAACATAATTAGTACAATCGGCCAGCTTTCTACAGGGAATAATTCTTCCAAATTCCCACTGGTCTGGTCGGCATCAAAGGTTTCACTCGTAGAACTGCTGTATGCGCTTCATCAGACACGATGCTTTAACGGAGGAAATATTGAATTCAGTGAAGTAATTAAAGCTACAGAAAAGTTATTTGAACTTGATTTAGGCAATTCTTATAAAACGCTGGGAGAGATTAAAAGCCGAAAAAATGGAAGAACAAAATTTCTGCAATTATTGAATGATAATTTAAACCAGCTGTTTCTTGAGAGTGATGCATAAATAGAATGTCTTTTTTATAAAGCAGGATAGATCCTTAAACTTCTTTACCCAAACTAGTAAGCTGCTCATTTAATGATTATAGAAAAGATAGCTAAATGTCCTGATGAAAGCTGTGGCTGGTTACAGCTTCGAATTCTTCCGGAAAAGTTTTATTTATATAATAGCGATATTATATTCCTTGTCGATATTGAGCCTGCTAATCTAACGATAGAGGAAACCTTATATTATAATGAAATGGCAAAAACATATAAGGAGTTGGAAAGGAAAATAGGTTGGTGAAATTGTGGTGAATTTATAGAATTTACCAGATAATTTAAGATTTTTTTTAGATTTAAATAAATAGTTTTACAAATGAAAATATCAACATACATGAATCATGGAAAACATTTCTGAAATAGTAACCCATTTTAATTTCACTCAAACAAGAAAATCCAAGCAATATTTAATAGCATTTTTTAACCAAAAATCCTTTAATGAAAATCAGACACTTTATGTCCAGAAAAAACTGAAATTATTCTTAGAGAATTTTCAGATTATTGATTATTATAAGATTAGAGAAAACAAAGTTTCTGTAATTCAAAGGTTTTTGGATGAAATTGATGTCAGCCAATATAATTACTTCACAAGTTTTACGTATCGCGAATATTTTAAAGAGATAAATACTAATATTTCGCTGTTGATCGATTTTTTTTATCATTTTGGATTGCTGTTAAAAAATTTCCAAAAGAAAGAGACTTGTTTAGAATATTTTAATGAAATTGATAAGATGATTACCTTCATCAACTCATTATCCATCAATGAATTTTATAATAAAGAGCTTGATTTCAAACAAAGAAAAAATATTCTTGTCAAAATTACCCCCGAAATTGAGGCGGGAAATTTTGATTTATTCTGGAATTTCTTCTACATGTTCGATGTGTATTCCAGCATTGCGAAAGGAATTAAACTGAACAATTTGGTATTTCCTCAATTTAATGCTGAAAATACTTTTACGATTGAAAATTTCTACCATTTAGACCTGAAAAATGCTGTTAAAAATACTTTAGAGGTAAAGAATAAAAATACAATTGTTTTCACTGGAGCTAATATGTCGGGAAAATCTACCACAATGAAATCGATCAGTATCATTGTTCTGCTTGCTCATTTGGGAATTGCCGTTCCGGCTGAATACTGTAATATCCCTTTTTATGATAGTATTTTCCTGTATTTTTCTGTTAATGATAATCTTAAAGAAGGTTACAGTCATTTTGCTCAGGAAATTATGAATGTAAAGAGCGTTTTATTAGAACTAAAATCTAAAAACTGTTTCGTTGTATTTGATGAAATATTCAACGGTACCAACATCAATGATGCCGCGCAAATTACCGTCAATACAGTGAATGGCCTATCTAAATTTAAAAGCTCTCTGTTTATTTTTTCCACGCATCTAAATCTTATCGAAAATCATTTAACAGAAAATAAAAATGTTTTGCTGCTGAATTTAGAATGTTTTTTAGAAAATAATGAGCTGTCATTTACTTATAAGCTAAAAGAAGGCTGGTCCAGACTTGAAATAGGAAAGCTGCTATTCGATCAATATGGCTTGAATGAACTTTTAAATACATAAACATATCCATTAAATTAATAAAAATGGGAATAATTAACAAGTATTATTCTTGATTTTAAAAGTTGAAGTTATATTTTGTTGCTTAAACATCCATCATAATTAAAATTTATATGGATATTATTTAGTGTTTACTTGTATTTAGTTACTGTTATACAGCAATGTTCTATTATGCTTTTTCTGTCAGTAATAATTCTATATATTTGGATATAAATATTTTTCCATTCATATATCATTCCTATTTTTTTCAAATTTTGATAATTTTTTGCCAGGAGTTTATTCCTGGCTTTTTGTTTGTCCTAATAGAACTTATTGTTTTTCTTCAAGTAATTCTATTTTTTCAAATCATTGTTTCCATATTTGGGAGAAAACATCACGAATTATTGTGAATGAGAATTAGGAGGGTATAAAAATTGCATCTCATGTGGACATAAATAAAACATGATGACAAGAAAAATTACCGAAGGTCCTATTAGAAATAAGGCACTTACAAAAAAGGAACTGATCAATTCCATTGGTGTAATTATAGAAAAAGAAGGGTTTTCGCAGATTACAAGTGTAAATATTGCCAGATATGCAAAGCGGGACAAAAAGTTGATTTATGAATATTTCGGAGGAGTAGATGAGCTGATACAGGAATATTTTAACACCAGGGATTTTTGGGATGTTAGTGAGGAAGAGCTTGATAACATTACAAAAACATACAAACTGAATTTAGGAAAAGATATAAGGTATCAACTGCTGGAGAAACAATTTGATAGTCTTCTAAAAAGCGGAGAAATGCGTGGAGTTACAGCATGGGAAATAAATGGTAAAAACGTACAATCATTACAAGAACTTGCACAAAAGCGTGAGAAAGCTAGAAATCAGTTATTCGACAAAATTGAAGATAAACATTCCAAAGATAAAAACAAAAACATCAAGGCTATAGAGGCTATTTTGATTGGTGGTATTAATTATCTTACCGTACATGCCCACACAAGTGAATCGGCCTTTCATGGGATTGATGTTAAGAAGAAAAGTGATCAGCAGAAAGTTAAAAAAGCACTTAAGCAGATTATTGAATGGGCATATTCTTAAGGTATTTTTTTAACGAAATTGATTTTCTAGCAGGAAAATATTTTTTGTAAGAAATTTATTCTCGCTGACGATTATATTTACTAAATTATTGTCTTTGTCAGGTTTCAGAAATAAAACAATACTTGTTCAGAATAGGTGTTCATAAACGTATAAAAATTGAAGAGAAAGGTAGTGTTGATAGGTTTTATCCTTATTGAGTTGGATTTAATTGACATGCATTAATCCCTAACTGAATTCTAAAATGTATTATCTTTGACGAAAATTCACATATGATAAAAAAGCTATTATTTGCTTTCTTATGCTTTTCCTGCATAGAAGCTTTTGCACAGATTCCTCTTGGATATTATGACGGAACGGCAGGATTAACAGGATACCCATTAAAAACAAAACTGAGCCAGATTATTACCGGAGGTCATCTCGACAAAGGATATAACCTACTGTGGACTGCATACGGTACCACAGACAGGGATGATACCTATGAAAATGACAATACGATCCTGGATTTTTATTCTGAAAACCCTAGTGGAACAGATCCTTATACATTTCAATACAGTACAGGTCAATGCGGTTCCGGAGGTTTTCAGGTAGAAGGGGATTGTTATAACAGAGAACACTTACTGCCTCAAAGTTTTTTCTATTCCGCGAGCCCGATGAAAAATGATATTCATTTCATTGTACCGACAGACGGATGGGTAAACACTATGCATTCTGATCTACCTTATGGTGAAGTTTTTGATCCTTTAAAAATTTCATTAAATGGATCAAAAAGAGGGGATAATACATTTCCGGGTTATTCAGATAAAGTATTTGAGCCATTAGACGAATTTAAAGGAGATATTGCCAGAATGCTGTTATACTTTGTAACAAGATATGAAAACCAGCTGCCGGGTTTCAATTCTACCGCAGCAAGCCCGTTAGACGGCTCAACGGACAGAGGGTTCAAAGAATGGTATCTTAATATGCTTTTATATTGGAATAGCAAGGACCCGGTTTCCCAGAGAGAAATTAATAGAAATAATGCATCATATACCTATCAGGGAAACAGAAACCCTTTCATAGATCATCCCGACTTCATTAATCAAATCTGGACCTCTACTCTTACTGTAGACACAGAAGCACCGAGCCAGGTTATTAATATCCATACGACAAATATAGCCACCCATTCGGCAAATATTGAATGGACGGCTTCAACCGATAATGTCGGAGTTGTAGGCTATACAGTTTATCTCAATGGAGTAAAACATGGAGTGACAACTCTTAACAACTACTATTTTGCAGGATTGACCCCGAATACCACCTATAATGTAAAAATAATAGCTGAAGATGCCTTCAGAAACAAATCTGTAGAATCCGGTGTATTCACTTTCACAACATTTGACGTTACCCCGGGAAATCCAAATGTACTGCACTTCTCAGAATATGTTGAAGGTTCGAGTTTCAATAAAGCGCTTGAAATTGCCAATACGACAGGAGCAGGTGTTAATTTGGTCGATTATACCTTAAAATTACAGACAAACGGAGCGGGAGCCTGGACTACGGGACTGCCTTTATCGGGTATATTGAATAATAATTCGGTATATGTAATTGTAAACAGTAACATTGCAGCTCCCTGTACACCAAGCAGCACTAATTTATCTACCACTTCATCAGTATTGAACTTTAATGGTAATGATCCTATAGGCTTATTTAAAGGGTCTGAGCTCGTAGATATCATCGGTGTTTTTAATAATACTGCTAACTTCGCTTTAGACAAAACGTTAAGAAGAAATACAACGTTGGGAAATATTAATTATGTTAGCAGTGAATGGGATATAATTGCCAAAGATGACTGTAGTAATTTAGGAATTATCAATCCAATGCCTACTCTGATGGTTAATGTTTCGGATCTTCCTAAAAAAGATATTAGAGTAGCTGAAAATCCGATCAGTAATAATGAAATTAAGTTTATTGGAAGCCAATTATCAGCTGTTAATAATGCCGTTGTTTATGATAATATGGGACGTATCGTTAAAAAAATGATAAATCCTTTCAAACATACCAATGTAATTGTACTGGAAAATACCTACAAGGGAGTTTATTTTGTACTGCTCGATGGAGTTACCTATAAAGTGATTATTAAATAGACGTTTTTATAATATATTTTTTGAAACCATCTCAATTTTGAGGTGGTTTCTTTGTTTGCGCTCTATTAATTTAATTAATGAAGAAGCGAAGTTGTAGGCTTTTTTAATAGAAGTAAGAATTAATGTGTAGAAGAAAAGCAAAAGCAATCCGTATTTAATGGATTGCCTGGGAATTTTAAAATTAGAAATAAATTTATTTTTCCATCCAAATATATGAGAACTTATGAAATAACAATGGGATATAAAAAAACCGGAAATCTGTTCCCGGTTAAAAATTGAATGCAATTTTTTAAAACATATAAATGATGATTATAGATTAAGAATAGTTCCTAATTTCAAATGTATAGAATTATGAATATGCAAAAAGCACAATAGAATATTGTATCAGGTTATTGAAGGAATCATAAATCTAAAAGCCTAGAGAACCAAATTTCTACAATTATTGAACAGTAATCTAAATAAACTATTTCTTGACAATAATGAATAGAAGTTATTTTCTCTATTTCCACAAAACTGATCATTACTGGAGGAATCCCTTAATTTCAAAACTCTTTATCCATAAACCTTTTAGAAGAATCGTTCGGTAGTACCGAAAAGCTACCGAAAAATATTGTGTGTGATGAGCAAAATTTGCCAAATAAAACAATTGTAAAATTATGGCAATATCAATTATCACCAAAGAAGACCTTCAGCAATTTAAGAGTGAATTACTGGAAGATATTAAAGACCTGCTTCAGGTAAGGAATACAGAACAAAAATTATGGCTTCGTACTTCCGAGGTCAAAAAACTGCTGAATGTTTCTTCGGGAACTTTACAGAATTTAAGAATCAACGAAACCCTGTCTTATACGAAGATAGGGGGGATCTTGTATTACAATTACAAAGACATTGAGAAACTATTGACGGATTCCAAATAATCACAGAAAATATGAAATCATGAACCAAACTAAAGATATCATCAATTTTTTTGAACATGTCATTAAAGATAAACGGTTGTATCCTTCCCATATCAGTATATATGTTGCGCTTTTCCAGTGTTGGAGCATGAACAGGTTTCAAAGCCCCTTTCGTATTTGCCGTGCAGAGGTCATGGAATTGGGTAAGGTAAGATCTTTAGGAACCTATCACAGGTGTATTAAAGAGTTGCATTTGGCAGGATTTATTATTTATTCCCCCAGTTACGACTCTTATAAAGGAAGCCTTGTTGAGATTATTGATTTTGAGGAGTCTGAAACTTCCATAAATAAAGCATTTCGGGAGCAAAAATTATCCGTACAAAAAGAAAGTCATTTTTCTACACCTGAATTTTATGAAGTAGAATTATATTTTAATGAACGTGCCTTGCCCTCTGCACTAGCATATACGTTTTATTCATTCTACGATTCCCAGAGTTGGAAATTAAGTGACGGGAAATTAATGAACAGCTGGCAGGCTGCTGCAAGGAACTGGATTTCTAAGGAAAGAAAAATCAGTAGCTAGAATTTAAGTTTTTCACTAAAAGAAAAAGAGAAAATGAAAAATATAGACCCGCAAACACCCCTTTGGAAGCTGACGGTTGAGGAATTTTTGGAAGTTATCCAAAACCTCAATTCGGAAAATAGGCATGAATATGGACTGAAAGGATTAGCCAAAATTCTGGGCTGTTCCGTTTCAAAAGCTTCGGAAATAAAATCTTCCGGAATTTTGGATGAAGCCATCATACAAAAGGGGAAAATTATCATCATTGATAAGCAAAAAGTATTAGAGCTTTTTGCCAGGAAGTAACGATGTATTATCACGAGCTCATACAAAGGTTTTGGGAATCTGGCCCAAAAGCACAATTAGGTACCACTGCTGTTGTCATTTATCTGTATCTTCTGAAATTAGCGAACGATAATAACGGATACGATGTTACTGTTTCCGATGTTGCGATTGGTCGTACACTCGGACTAACGAGAAAAACGGTAAAATCTGCCAGAGAATTGCTGCGGAATTCAGGGCTGGTTCAGTATGAAAGCAAAAACGGACATTCATGTTCTTACAGAATAGTATTGAATTATTCTTTAGAAATCCTTAGCCAAGAAAAAAGCAGGAAGGTAATAATCAAGCATAACCCTCTGGCAGCGATCACAGAGAAAAATGAAAATTTATCATTGGTTGGCTTACCGGCCTTAAGTACTCCCGAAACTATAGAGCAGAAAGAGAAAGCATCCTTTTATAATAGTACGGCTAAGCCTTTTAAAATGGCCAAAAACCCTTCCTTGGAAGAATTTATGGCATATGCCTATACGCTGAGTGGATATGAAGTATCTATGGACTCAGATATTAAGGGGAAATACGCTTTGTGGGCTGGTAATGATTGGTGCAATAATTTAGGAAAACCGATAACCAACTGGAAATCCTCATTGAAAAATCTTTTGCCCTATATAAAAAACAGGACTGACAACGGACCGTTGTCTTTAGAGTCAATCCCTAGTATTAAACCTCCAAAGTGATCCTTGAAAGGAGAGGTTTACCTATTTAAATTTTAAAACTATAAAAATGAAACTATCAGATATAAAGCCCGGACAGAAAGTAAGCATAAATGGTATGCTTGCCGAGTATCAAGGAATTCAAAAAATTAAAATCCCCAATTTCGGGAAAGTAGAAAAAAGAGTTTTCAGAAGAGATGAAACAGGAGATTATCTATATTATAATCTTAATGATGGCTCAAAAACATTAAAGAGTGAGAAAATTAAATTGCTGTAGAGGTTTTTCAATCCGAATATAGTTCTCTGTTAAGAAGGACAAAATTAAAGTACGCTAAACTATAAATTATGGCTATTCCGGAAAAAGATTTTAGACTTGTCAGAAAGAAATTTGAAGATAAAAGCGAAAGAATTCCCGACAGAATACGCTTGGGTAATCATTTTGTGGATGATTTTATTTTTGAAGACCAGGAGGCGGCTGATATTCCGACTGGTGCACTTCGTGTTATTTTTAATATTATGTCGATTATCAGCAGTGAGCAGTTCCGACCTGAGGACCGTCCGAAGCAGCTTTCCCTGTTTGATGAAGAATTTGAAACCGAAAATAACATTTTCGCCTCAATTAAAATCCGGAACAGCAAAATCTCTCCGAGTGGCTCTACTAAACAGGTTGTGGAAGCGTATGGGTTTCTTGCCCGGTTCAAAATGGACTGGTATAAATCTGTTAATTCCAATGGAAAAGAGATTAAAACATTTGGAGCACTTATTTCCACGCCGACTTATGACCAACGCGGTTATACAAGCTTTCTGATCAGTAGCTACTGGCTGAAAAAGCTGATGATTATTCCCGAATATAATTACATCCTTTACAATCTGGTATATAATATCAGAAACAATAAGCATATAATTTTTGCGATCTGGCTTTCAAAACTTCCCGAAGGCGGAACCATGATGAAACTTTCTTCACTGAACAAAAAGTTTGGACTGAACTATAAAACCGCGAATGATTTTTGTTTCAAGTTTCTCAAACCTGCAAGAGTAAATTTTAACAGGTACAATAACCTTTCATTCAATTGTCACTATAAAGGAGATTTTATTTTCATTCATCCTTTTTACACTAAAATGAACACGGGCTCCGATATACCGGAGAATACAGAAGAACAATCAAAAATTACAAGACGGTTATATTATTTCAGCAAAAGATACGGTCTGAAGGCAGACGAAATGCTTCAGTTTTCCTACCAGTACAGAACTATTTCACAAACCCGCAAACTGATAGAAAAGGCTTTCAGTGAATTTATAAGGATTAACAGGCAGAAAGGGGTAAAATCTACGGATTTTCAGGGAGTACATTTTTTGAACAAAATGCAGGAGTTCATTATACAACTATACAAAGAAACTAAAATGGGGGAAATTCTGCCCAACGGTTATCCTGTTATTCTCTGAATTCGGAATTGCACTCATTCGTCTTTCGGATTTGTACTCATTTAGAATTCGGAATTGCACTCGCTGAAGTTAAGAAAATGTTAAAAATTGGAATTCTTATGATGCTGATTTCGGAATTGCACTCATTCAGGTATTGTAAAGCCGATGAAAATTATAGATAAAGTGAAAACAACAGATGAAAACAAGGTTCAAGTCGGATTTGCACTCATCTGGTAAAAGGCACTTTTTCGGAATTGTGCTCATCTGCATTTCGGATTTGGACTCATTTGGAATTCGGAATTACACTCATTTTGAATATATTACAAATGCTTTGCTAGAAGTGGGTACAACGAATTGCTAAAAGTATACTAAAAAGAAAATAAAAGTCTTTTTTTATTAAAAAGGAAATTCCAGAATAAAAAGACTGCTTTAAAAGGAAAAAAATGAATTGCGAAAAAATCAAACAGAAAGTCGGAATCCGGACGGTTTTAGAATCCTTCAATCTTTTTCCCGTGAAAGAAAATGGAAAGACCGCTTTTTATTTTGCGCTGGACAGGGAGGAAAAAATTCCCAGTCTCTCTGTCGATTTTATTAAAAATAAAGCTTTTGACTTTGGAACGGGGAAGAGTTACGATGTCATTTCTATTGTTCAGCAGGTTAAAAAATGTTCAGTTTCGGAGGCTTTGAAATACCTCGGGAAATTTGATTTTTTAATACAGCATCAAAAACAAAAAGAAGAAATCAGAACACAGCCTGAATATAGGATTTTTGAAATTAAAAAAATCCAGCATCCTGCTTTAATTCAATATCTGAAAACCAGAAAAGTTGATGAACAGAGGCACTTGGTTAAAGAGCTGCATTATGAATTAAAAGGGAAAAACTATTTCGGAATTGGTTTTGAAAATAATTCTGGCGGGTTTGAAATCCGTAATTCGTATTCGAAAATCTGTTTGGGAAAAAAAGATGTGACTTTGATTCTGGGAGAAGAAAATAATGATGAAATCACTGTTTTTGAAGGTTTTATAGATTATCTGACCTTCAAAAATATAGAAAAAACTAAAAATTCTGATTATCTGATTCTTAATTCTACGGTAATGCTTTTCAAAGCGATGAAAAAACTTAATGAATACAATAAAATCTACCTGTTTCTTGATAATGATTCTAATGGAAATATTACTAAGGATAAAATAATAATGAAATACGAAAATGTTGAGGATTGCTCCTCGATGTATAAGAATTCTAAAGATCTTAATGAGTGGTTTTGCCAAAGGAAATTATAAGCTACTAAATTGTAAATGACCACATACTATCTATCTCAAAAATAAAGCTCCCAAAAAATCAGGGAGCTTTTGACTATTTCTTGCCTTGTTCCACAGAAACTTTTCTAAAATCTTTTAAAAGCTTGCTTAATTCCAAAGCTGCTTTTCTTGCTCTCATTCCTGCTGCCTTATTTCCTTTTTCAAGCTGAAGGTCTGAATCCGTTTTAAAAGTCTCGAATTCTGCATTAATTTTTTCTAATAGTTCTTTCATTAAAGATCGTTTTATGTTTTAAAGCTGCAAATATAGAAGAATAGGTTTTATATGCAAAAACTCTTTTAAAATCGTTTTTCTTGCAGTTTCAATAAAAAGAACTTAAAAAAAACATAATTATTCTTTAAAATACCAGAGAAAGACCCCATCGACTTGATTTTAGTGGTCTTACCGTTAAAGTCAAAACTTTGTTGAACCTTCTGCCAACAAGCGGTTTAGCTTTTACGATTGCAAATGTAGTTCAGCACCATTCACTCAAAAAAATCTTTTTGGGTTTCTACAAAAATTCTTTCCACTTCGTTCCAACAATTTTTCCAGACACTCCTAAAATCCTTCGGACAAAAAGATTTCGGAGCCTCTATTTCAATGCTTTCCATTTCGGTTTTAAGTGCCTGATCCTGTACTATGGTCATTGGCAAAGAAAAAGCCGGAACCTCAGTTATACGAATCAAACTCAACAAAGCGCTCTTTGACATTAACATAAAAAACAACAAAAAACAACGAAAAAATAGTGCTTTTCCAGCCTTGAAAAGGTGAAAAAAAAGAAGCCGAGTGTCCTCGATACCAAATCAAATCACTCGAAATTTTATAACTGGCAAAAAGTAATGATTAACAATTAAAACAAAATATTATGAACACAATTATCGGTAGAGTTACCAAAAACGCAGAAATCAACACATTGAAAAACGACAGACAGGTCGTGAACTTTTCAGTAGCTATCAATGACAGCTACAAGACCAAGCAGGGAGATCGTAGAGAACTGACCACCTATTATAACTGCTCATACTGGATAAGTCCGAATGTTGCCAAAATTCTTACTAAAGGGACTTTGGTAGAATTATCAGGCAGGGCGAGTTCAAGTGCATGGATAGGCAAAGATGGGGAAATTCGGTCAGGACTGAATTTTCACACTTCAAATATTAAGCTTCACAGTAGCGGAAAAACTTCTGAAAATGAACCAAAACAAAATACTAAGGAGGAAACAACTCATCCTTTTGTTGGTGATATAGATGATGATTTACCATTTTAAATAATTAACCCAAGATTATCTAAAAAACTTATGGAATCACAATATAATTTCCAGATGAAATCCCGAAGCGACCGCAGGGAATGGGAGCAGGTAGAAATATACCTCAAAATCCATTGTGACAGGACAACAGCGATACATTATGCAAGAAGTTTATCATTGAAATTTGACAAGGAAATCCGATTGACTGAGGGTGCAGGCCCCTTCAAAACAAGTGGGACATACATTTATGAAAAATCCTGACTATGAAAACAAAATCAAAAACCGAAGCTAAGAAACTGGCAAAAGCTTATAGCTATAATAATGATTACAGGGATGTACCTATATATATCATTTACTGTAACCGATCAGAAAATTACTATGTAGATACCAACAGTTTAATACGGCTTTGGGAAAGGCTTATAGGCTACTATATCAATGGGATTTTTACCTCTGAAAAGGACAATTTATAATACTAAAATCAAAAAATACCAAATTATGCAAACCAATTTTTTTAGGCAGATAGCCAAATTGAATCTGTCAGGTGATTTACAGATTACCTTTAGACAGACAGGAGAAAGCAATATTATCCTTTCCATACTGCTCAATAATGAGCAATGCGGAGACGAAGCGAGAAAAACCATTCCACCCCTTACTTTGAGAGGAACAGCAGAAGAATTAGACAACGGATTTTTTGAGAATGTTTCAGTGCCCTTGCAGAGTGCTTCAGGATTAATGGTTAATATGGAAAGCTTTATGAAACAATTAGAAGAAGCGAAAAAGCAATCCGCAATGGAGAAAGTAAAATCCGATAAAGAGAAAAAAGAAAAAGAAGCCAAAGAAAAAAAATACAAGGATGCTTTTCAAAAAGCCGAAGAACTCGAAAAAGAAGGCAACTATAAAGGTGCATGGTCAGCACTTCCAAAGGCTTCGGAATATCCCGACTATGCAGAAACTATCCGCAAAAAACAGGATGAATATGAAAGGCATTTTGCGCATAACCTTTTCAGCCAAAAAGAAATGCCCTCTACAACCATCAATCAACAGCCATGATAACCATAGAAACCTATACAGCAACCTTACAACATGATAAAGGTAAAGTAAGACTTCAAGTGGCTTCTATGAGAGGAAAACAGGGAGCTATACAACAGATAATGGCAATAGAAAATTGCCCAATGCAAGCCATCATCGGACTAAAGATAAAGGGCAGGAAAATAGTAAAATAAATACGTCAAATCAGAAAATCAACAATTATGTTACTCGCAACCCAATTAGAAAGAGTTTTTATCCTAAAAGATAACGGACAGGAAATTCGATTGACAGACCCCGAACACAAATGGAGCGTTGAAGCTGTAATGAATTTTTACGCCAATACTTATCCAATTTTAACGACCGCAAAAGTATCTGCACCACAAATCAGGAATGACACGGTAGAATACCGTTTTGAAAGTGTAATGGGTACGAAGGGCTGATACATTATTGTGGTTGGGTTTTCAGTAAATCAGCTTTAAATCCAACCACTATTTACCAAATATCAATCACTAAATTATTATGAATGCAACGAAAAATCATATCGGGAAAAATACAGCTACCCGAACAGCAAAGACAAAAACAACTGCACAGGCAGTTGGGCGAGTTCGCCCATCGGATGCAAAGACCAAAGGATGCGAACGAAATACAGAAAGACAAAATGAAAGCAGTGCCAACAGCCATGCTACCCATGCTTTTCTAAAATGTTCGTTCCTGCCCAAACTGAAAGACACGCAATCCGTACAGGCTTGGAAGGAAACAGACCACATGGAAAGAGATTTTTATCAGTCCCTTTCCCAATTGGCTGAACATTACGGAATCAAACCTACACCGTCAAAGCATTTAGGTTTCCCCTACAATATTGCTTTTGCTTTAGAGGATATAAAAAAGCAGTTAAAAACTAAGATAAAAAACTGGGACAAAATTCGATTGGTACAGGATAAAAAGAAAACTTATTTTTTGAGCGAAGAAAAATATAATACAGGAGCTACATTATATTATATTCCGATAGTTCCCCTGTACCGATTATCTAAAAATCCCAATTATAAACAGGCTTCACAGCTTTTACAGTCCGTTTGTTCGTGCCTGTATCACATCGCAGATGTTCCTTATTACAGACAACAGGACAGCTATTTGTACTGGATGTATGAAATGATCTCTGAGTGGCTCATAAATGACGAAAATGAAGATACTCCTGAATATTCACGTGAAATAAAACAGAGTGAGTGGATTGGTGACTATATGGAGCAAAAAATATACAATCCACATAATTTAGCCCGATTTAAAGAGAGGATTAATCGTTTTGAAAATAGAGATTCCTTTGAAACCGATTGTCTTTTATTAGCTTGTGATACCCTTGCCCTCTATGAAATGTTTCCTGATGCTACTATTTACAGAAATATTCAACAAGACAAAAGAAATAAAGATAATGACGATTATGATGAGGACTATCATGAAAGAACCATCACAATGGATAAATATGTTTCATTCTGTGCAGATGATAAAGGAATATTATTTCAAAATTTATTTGATTCTGTTAATGCAGAATTTCAGGAATGTATGGAAGTGGAAGAACCATTCATTGAAAAAAGATTTGATGGAGCAAATATCAGCAATAACAGCCTTGATTTTGAAAATTGCATTTTTCCCCTGATAGAAAGATTAATTGATATTCTGAACAGCATTTAAATATAAAGATTATGAAAGATATAACCCATCATTTCGGAACATTATATCATCCCGTTTCAGCACTGGTTATTTATCAGGCTAACGATGATGATAATCGAGATACTTATGTGGAGCATTTCGATATGGATAAAAACGGAAATCCCATTAATGCTCATCCTTTGAGTGAAAGAGAAGCTAAAATATTGGCTAACTCCCTTAATACAGGAAAAGAAAAAAGCAAAGCATTTCTGAAACCTGAAAGTATTCTGCCGACTCATGTTTTATATGTCAATCCGATCGAAAAAGGCTCGGTAATCTGGTACACCAAAGCAAAGAAAACAAAATTATTCTTTACCAAATCCCTTGAAATTCCCAACGGTACAGCAAATGTTCCCGCTATGCTATGGATGGCGTCCAAACAGCACCTTACCGTATTTGCACTAACTTCAGACAAAAGACCCACAGAAAAAACAGTTTTATACCATGCTCCTTTTTTTAATGTGTATGAAAACGGAAGTGTCTGTATGGGAACAGTTAATGTTGATATTAAAAATTCAGTATCGGTTGAAGAATTTATACAGGCTTGGGAAAACTATTTTTTTAACAGCAGGTTCAGCCATTTAAACCATAATCCTACCAATAGCAACTGTGTAAACCTTTGGAAAGAACTCGTTAATACAGACAAGCCCTTTCCGAAAGAGATATTGAAAAAGACCAGCAAAACCCTTAAAAATTTACTGCTATGACAAGCGACAAAATAAAAGTGCATTTTACGGATAATTACCTGATTAATCCTACAAACCCTGTAACCATTAACCTTATTGGTGCAGGGGGGACAGGCTCAAAAGTATTGACAGCATTAATGGAAATGAATCATAGTTTGATTCAATTAGGACATACAGGATTATTTGTACGACTTTGGGATGATGATATTATTACCGAAGCTAATTTAGGGAGACAGCGTTTTGCAGAATCAGAAACAGGTTTATACAAATCCGTTGCATTAATCAACCGTGCTAACCGATGGACAGGGACAAACTGGAAAGCAGAAACACAAAAATTTAAACTTGGTGAATCGGAAAGATTGCCCGAAAATTTCTCAGCAAATATTTATATTTCCTGTGTGGATAGTGTGAGTGCAAGGTTTGAAATTGCGGATATTTTAAAAAGACTGAATAATGGTCGCTATTATGCTGACCGTCCCTTGTATTCTTTAGATTTTGGGAATAGTCAAAATTCAGGGCAGGCAATATTGGCTACCATAGGAACAATCAAACAGCCTAATTCCGAAAAATATGAAACGGTGGATCATTTACCTTTTATCACCGATGAATTTGGAGATTTGCTAAAGGAATCCGAAACCAATGATGATACGCCAAGTTGTTCTCTTGCAGAAGCATTAGAAAAACAGGATTTGTTTATCAACTCAACACTGGCACAAATGGGAAGTTCTCTGCTGTGGAGTTTGTTCAGAAACGGATTAACCGAGAATAGAGGTTTTTTCCTTAACCTGAAAAACTTTCATTCTCAACCCATAAAAATT
Organism: Chryseobacterium antibioticum; assembly: GCF_012927325.1. GTDB lineage: Bacteria > Bacteroidota > Bacteroidia > Flavobacteriales > Weeksellaceae > Chryseobacterium > Chryseobacterium antibioticum. Next base: position 51,618 of record NZ_JABBGI010000016.1, read on the forward strand.
GCATAATTTCTGCCGTCTGAGAAAAATCGGGCGGCAAAAATGCATTTCCTTCCTTTGGTCGGAAACGCATTTTTGCTGAAAGCGGTGCAACCCCATTTTAAAAAGAATCACTACTGTTGCCTTATGATTTTAAAAAGAAGTTGCAGATTTTATATAGGGCAAACGCATGAAAAATAAATAAGAACTTTGTCTGCATGGATATACAAGAATACTTTGGAAGCATAGAGGATTTCCGAATGGAGAACAAGTGCATCCACAAACTGTCAGATATATTGTTAATAGGTCTTTTTACCTATTTAAGCAATGGTGAAGATTATGAAGATATGGTTTTATTTGGTCAAAGTCATAGAGATTTTGTACAAGCCTTTTGTGAATTAGAGAACGGGATTCCCTCTCATGATACCTTCAATAGGGTATTTTCATTACTTAATCCTGATCTTTTAAGATGTTGTTTAAATGATTATGGTAAGGATTTGATAGGGTTATTATCTGAAAAGCAAATATGTCTTGATGGCAAGAAGCTCAAGGGAGTAAGCCCTACCAGTAAGAGTAATCGAGGATTATATATCGTTAATGCCTGGGTTGCAGAAAACCGTCTGTGTATTGGACAGAAGAAAGTAGAAGGCAAAAGTAATGAGATTACAGTTCTTCCTGATCTTATCAAAGAAATAGATATAGAAGAGGCGGTTGTAAGTATAGATGCCATTGGTTGTCAACAAGAAATAGTTCAACAGATTATGAGTCAAAAAGGATATTATTTTTTAGCTTTGAAGCAGAATCAATCAGAACTCTACCAGGATGTTGTTGGAAGCTTTAAGGCCTGCCTTCCAGAAAGCACCAAAGAAGAATGGGAATACGAACGAGGTCGTTTTGAAGTTCGCCAATGCAGCATTCTATCTGCAAAAGACGTTCTGTTAGAGGAAAATATAGCACAATGGGCTGGTCTGAAAACAATAGTAAAGATAGAAGCCACAAGGGTTATTGGCGCGAAACAAAGCCGTGAAACCCGTTATTACATCAGCGATGAAGAAGACCAGCCAGCTTCCTATTACAATGCTTTAGCCAGAGGACATTGGGGAATTGAGAATCATCTACATTGGCTTTGGATGTAACCTTTAGAGAAGATGATTGCAGGGCGAGAAAGGGATATGCTGCTGAAAATCTTTCTACCATGAGAAAATTTGCTTTACAAATCCTAAAGGAACATGATGATAAGTTAAGCTTAAAGAAAAGAAGGGTAAAAGCTGCATACGACATAGAATACCTAAAAGTCTTAATCAAGTAATTTCATGCGTTTGACCTAGATTTTATATTATTTTATTCATTTATTAGAATATTTTGTGTAGGTGAAATATTGAAAAAATAAATGATATTAAAAAAAATTAAGAAAAAAGACAGTTATACTTTTCTACAAGATTAATATATTAATTGTTAAATTTGACAATCATTAAAGCAATTCCTAATTACTACGATTGTTTTATACTGTGTTAATCTAAAAAAGTTATCTCTAAAATGCCATCATTACACTGGATAGGAAAAGAAAAAGTCATTAATCATCACCAAGAAGTTCCTTACAGGATATTGGAGAAACAGTATACCATTAGTAGTAGAACTGAATACCCAGAAGCAACTTCTGAAAACAAAATCATCCATGGAGATAATTTGGAAGCTCTGAAAAGTCTTTTACCTGAATATGAAGGAAAAATTAATTGTATATATATAGATCCGCCATATAATACAGGAAATGAAGGATGGGTGTATAACGATAATGTTAATGACCCTAAAATAAAAAAATGGCTGGGAGAAGTAGTAGGCAAAGAAAGTGAAGACCTGACAAGACATGATAAATGGTTATGCATGATGTACCCACGGCTAAAACTCCTGCACAAACTTTTAGCTGATGATGGTGCTATTTTTATTTCAATTGATGATAATGAACATGCTAATCTAAAATTAATTTGTAATGAAATTTTTGGAAGTGGAAATTTTATTGCGAATGTAGCAGTTGTTAACAATTTTAAAGGAAGAAGTGATGATAAGTATATTGCTACTGCACATGAATTTTTGTTGATATATCATAAGGGAGGTTTTGTTTCAAAAGGAGTATCTGTTCCTGAAGAATACCAAAATGAGTATAAACAAGTTGATTCAAATGGAAAGAAATATAGATTACAAGGTCTGAGGAAAAGAGGCTCAGGAGCCAAAAGAGAAGATAGACCAAATATGTTTTATCCCTTTTATATTAATTTAAATGCAAACACAATATCTCTAGAAAGGATTAATAACACTGATGTTAAAGTACTTCCAAAACTTTCAGATGGAACAGATGGAAGATGGAGATGGGGAAAGGAAACATCAGAAAACAGAATAAATGAACTACATTTTCAAATTGTAAAAGGGCGAAATCAGTATGATATATTTCAAAAAGATTATCTAGAAAATGACGTTTCTGAAAAAAGGATTAAACCTAAATCATTTTGGCATGGCTCTGAATTTTCAAGTGAGGCAGGAACATTGCAATTGAAAAAAATATTTGAAGACAAATCCTTTCCTACCCCTAAATCGATTGATTTGATTGAATATTGTTTGCAGCAAGCTACTGATAAAAAGTCCATTATTTTGGATTCATTTGCTGGTTCTGGTACTACTGCACATGCAGTATTGAATCTAAACAAACAAGATGGAGGTAGCAGAAAATTCATTTTGATAGAAATGGAAAATTATGCGGAAACAATTACTGCTGAAAGAGTAAAAAGAGTTGTTAATGGTTATGGTAAAGACAATAATGAAGTAGAAGGAACTGGAGGAGATTTTAGTTACTACAAGTTAGGAAAACCTATTTTTTTAGAAAATGATTTGCTTAATGAAGAAGTGGAAATAGAAAAAATAGAAGAATATGTTTGGTACACAGAAACCAAAGAACATTATCAATACCAAGACGAGAATTATTTGTTAGGAACAAAAAATGGCACTGCGTATTATTTTTACTATGAAAAAGACAGATTAACGACTTTGGATGAAAGTTATTTGAGAACCTTAAAAACCAAAGCCAATCAGTATATCATCTATGCAGATTTGTGTCTGCTTGACCAAAAGTTAATGGATAAGTATCATATTATTTTCAAAAAAATACCAAGGGATATTTCAAGATTTTAAAAAATAGTTAAACTATTTTAAAATGAAGTAACTGTCAAATTTGAAAATAAAAACTAAAGACAAGCAAAACTTATGGAATTAAAACCATACCAACATACAGTAATTAAGGATTTGGAGAAATTTCTAACCTATCTACAAACAGAGAACAATTCAGCCAAAGCATTCAATAAATATTGGGAGGATAAATTAGGATTTCCCTATTCTCCACAGTTAGATGGGTCTTATAAAGGTATGAAACCCTATAAAGATAATGTTCCTGGTGCTACCCATATTGCAATAAAAGTACCTACTGCCGGCGGAAAGACTTTTATAGCTATAAATGCATTGGACACACTTAACAAATATTTTAATCAGGGAAATCCGAAAGCTGTTGTTTGGTTGGTTCCTTGGTCTAACCTATTACAGCAAACAGTTAAGAATTTGTCCAAGCCTAGCCATCCATATAGAGAAAAACTCAGTACCCTTTTTGGGAACAGGGTGGAAGTTTATGAAAAAGACCAGTTGCTGCAAGGAGTCAATTTTAACCCTTCTTCTGTTACGGAACAGTTAAATATATTTGTATTTAATTTCAGTAGTTTAAGAATTGATAAAAAGAAAAAAGAAGATAGAAAGGTTTATCAGGAAAACGGTGCCTTAGAACCATTTAGAGATACAATTGTAGAAAAAGATTTGATAATACCAGATACAGATGATACAGCTTTAATCAATATTATTAGAAGCTTAAACCCAGTTGTAATAGTTGATGAAAGCCACAATGCTGAAAGCGCTTTAAGTGTAGAAATGTTGCAAAACTTAAATCCTTCATTGATATTGGATTTAACCGCTACACCAAAAGAAAATAGTAATATTATTTCTTTTGTCAATGCTCTATCTTTAAAGAAGGAACATATGGTAAAGCTTCCTGTGATTGTGTATAATCATCACAAAAAAGAAGAAGTAATTACCAGTGCCCTACACCTACAAAGGCAGTTGGAATTGTTGGCAAAAGAAGAAGAAAAAGAAACTGGAAAATATATTAGACCGATTATTCTGTTTCAGGCACAGTCCAATATAAAAGGAAAAGATAATACCACTTTTGGGAAGATTAAGGAACAATTGATAAAACTTCAAATTCCAGAAGAGCAGATAAAAATAAAAACCAGTAATATAGATGAACTGAAAGGAATTGATTTAATGGCTAAAGACTGTCAGGTAAGATATATCATTACCATCAATGCCTTGAAAGAAGGTTGGGATTGTCCTAATGCATATATATTGGCTTCTTTAGCAGACAAATCTTCTGCTGTTGATGTTGAACAAATTTTAGGTAGGATTTTAAGGCAACCTTATACCATCAAACACAATCAGGCATTACTTAATATGTCTTTTGTATTGACTGCTTCTGCTAAATTCAATGAAACTTTAGACAGCATAGTAAAAGGTTTACAAGACTCAGGATTTAGTAAAGATGATTATTATGCTGAACAGGAAACCGTGGAAGAAGTAATACTGACACCTAATGAGATTTTAAATGGAAGTTTATTTGATGACGACAAAATTAAAAATGAAACACCAAAATCAGATGAGGAGTTTGATATTTCCCAAATAGAATTCAATCCCAATGAAGAAACTACATTAGAACAAATAAAAACAAGTAATCCTATTCTTACTCAACTTACCCAAAGAGCGGAACAACAAGGAGCTGAATTTGAGCAAAAAGTTAATGAATTTGAAATAGATGATACTACTTCCTTATTTACAGAAGTTATGAAAACCCAACCTAAACAATTTCCAATAGACAAAGAATTTAAAGACTTCGTAAAAGAGATTGAACTTCCACAATTTTTCATAGAAAAAAAAGATGATTTAACAAGTGCTTTATTTCCAGAACTGAATGAAAAATGGGAGTTTTTGCATAAAAACAGTTTGCTGGATGGGTTTATCTTATCCAATTACAGTACACAAATTACTTTTGAAGAAATCTCCAAAGATATTATTGCTGTGGATTTTGATGAAAGTAAAGGTACGGCCAGTATCAAGAAGCTCAATTCAAAAGCTAAAGCTCTCTTGGTTGATTCTATTCTTTCTAAACCCAAAGACTCCCAAATCAGACAGATTACAGGAATTGTTGTCAAAAAATTAGGAGATATGACTCCAATTTCTGAACAAGAGCTGCAAAAATATGTAAGTAGAGTTTTTGGAAATCTGACTTCTGATCAGATTAGAGATATTATAGACAACGATTTTATTTATGTCAAAAGAATAAAAGATAAAATCAATGAGTTATCTAATGAATATACTAAAGAGAAATTCTTTAAACTGATAGATAGCAACAACATCATAGTACAAGGGAATTTCTCATTTTCGGATACCATTACTCCATTAAATACGAGTACCCCTATTTCAAAATCTCTATATGAAAAAGAAGCATCTATGAACAATTTTGAACAAAGCATGATACTGGAAATTGCTTCTTTAGAAAATGTAAAATTCTGGCACAGAAACTTGGAGAGAGGAAAAGGATTTGCTTTAAATGGTTTTAGTTCCAACCACTATCCTGATTTTATAATTTATACTCAAAAAGGGAATAAAATTCTCTTGGAAACGAAAGGAGATGACAGAGACAATGATGACAGTAGAGATAAAAATACCTTAGGAAAGACTTGGGAAAAATTGGCTGGCAGTAATTATAAATACTTCATGGTATTTCAAACCAAAAAAGTTCAAAATACCTATACAGCAAATAGTGTAATTGATGTTTTAAAAGGATTATGAGAACATGATTTTCCATGAAATTTATGATGGATTAACCGAGAATAGAGTGTTTTTCCTTAATCTGAAAAATTTTCATACCCAACCCATAAAAATTGAATGATTTCTACCGTCTAAATTCGGGCGACAAAAATGCATTTCCTTCCTTTTTGGTCGGAAACGCATTTTGCGGAAAGCGGTGCAACCACATTTCAAAAACATAGCCGAATTTTAGCAGGGCATGTTTTTGAAAAGAGATTGCGGGATTAATTTATTGCAATTAATTCCAGATTAAATAAACTATACTTTTAATCAGACTGCTTTTTGAGAATGGAGTAAGGCACTTCTTAACTCCATTGGATTTTCAATGAAATATGAATGAGTCATTCCCCCGGTAGTAACAACCAAGGTTCCGAAATTTAATGTTTTACCTAAAAAGCTTTGTTGTAATTGCATTCCTTCAAGCTTATTTAATGAAAGATCGGAAAGTGTTTTTCCTAATATCCCCGTGGAAAAAGAAAGATGATTATCCGTAACGTAAATTTTTGTGTTTTTATTCCGGATTATTTTGATGATACCTTTAATGAAAAGAAAAATTAGAAACAGGGAAATAATGCCCATAAATCCTAACATAAATTTGTATCCGAGCAATAAAAAATAGAGAACTCCCACAGAACCAATTACTGTAAAGAAAACAGGAATAACATAGGAAATCCAGTGGACTCTCGCTTCATAATTTATAGATTCGGAAGATGTTTTGAAATCAGTAAGTAAGTCTTTCATAATTAAAAACTTTTCTTAAATTAAAATTATCCCAATTTAGTGAAAAACAATGAAAAACCAACTAATGATAAGTTTAGCTTAGCTTTTGTTTCTATTTTTATTTTTATTAGGAAACTTTAAACAACTTCATTCATTAATAGACAATATTTCCAGCATCTTTGATAAAAGTTACAAATATTTTCCAGCCCATATTTTTAAATTTTCATTTTATTATTAATTTAGACAGATCCTAATGCATTAACTAATGCGCTTAGTATAGTTTTTTGAGATTAATCTTTTTGTCTAAATAAATCCGTCTTTCTCTACACTTGCTACAAACGTTTCGGGGCTTTGATATGGTTTACAAATCGGAGCACTTTCGTTCATTTTTTTTTACAAAAAGTTCAATAGAATTACAACTGTTGAACATTGCAGTTTCTCCCCACACCCCTTGTTGCCTTCCAGTGATTTTTTTGGTCTTTTTAGTTTCTATTTTCATTAATCCAAATTAAAACGTAAAATGCAAAAATCTACAATTTCTTTTCTTCGGTTATCTACGTTTGTTTTATCAAAATTTCCTCTTTGTATTTGTCCTGCTAAATTTGTTATTTCTGTATTTGTTGATTTTAAATAGCCGTCAACTTTGTTTATTGGCGGAAGATTTCCTAATCCGATATTTAATCCTTTCTCTAAAAGGGAAAGATTTCCTAATCTATTTTTTTCATAATCGTAATCGTCTGCAAATCCATATGAAGTTGCATCATAATTTGGATCTTTACTAAATATGTGTTCTACTTGATAGTCTTTGTAAGTTTCAATGTCATGATTATCATTGCTATATTCTGAAAGTATATATTTTACCGCACCGTTTGCATAAATAGCTCCGTCAAGGTAGGTTCTAAAAACGTAATTGTTTACAAATTTTTCACTGAATCCTATTAGATGTCTTTTAATCTCTTCAACAGTTAAATTGTGTTCAGAAATATGAGAACTTAACCAATACATATCTGCAATAGGGTTTGTTCCTCTTAATTTGTAGACTCTAACTTCAATAGTTTCCAAGATTGTTAATAATTCATCAAGTTTACCTTGCATATAAAGTCTTACTAATAAAGGATATAAAGTTGCTGTAAACTCCAAATATCTAAATGGGTTTTGATAAATATCTTTTGTTTCAACTTCTTTGATTAGGTTTGAGTAACTAACAGCAAACTTTTCAAAATCTTCTAAATATTCTGAAACAAAAAGTTTCAATTCGTCTGGTCGTTCTTTTAGTTCTTCGCATTTTACTTTTAGATTATCAAATATTGTGTCAGCACCGTCTCTGTTGTTCCAAGTTGATGAGAATAATTTTCTTGAAGAATAGTAATGTTGGGTAAAAATTGTATTTTCTTCAAGTCTTCCCAATATTCCTAATTTGTCTCTGCTGACTAAAAGGTCATCATAAGAGTCAAATATTTTTTCAAAACTATTATTTATATTGTCGTTAAGTTCTTCTTTTAAATGTAGTGTTGAATAAAGCATTAAAATACTTTTAGTTTTATCTAAAATTCGTAACGGTAAACCTCTGTCGTTTATGATTGAAAACATTTTAACGGCCTGTGCTTGGCTCTCAACATTAAAAACCAAAACTTCAATATTATCACGAATAAAAATTATTCGTTGTTCAATTTCAGTAGCTGTCAAAGAGTTTGAAAATGCAGTGAATAATTTCTTTGCCGAAAACATAAATCTTTGACTTCTCTTGTTTATTTTTTCTGCATCTAATGTTTCAGGTTCAAAAAGAAGTTGATTTAAAAACTCTCCATCAATTCCAAGTGGTTGAAGTTTTAAGTTATTGTGACTACCAATAAATGCTAATAATTGACTTTTTTTAACATCTTCGTCTGAAATTTTGTCAATAAGAACTTTTAGTAATATGAATATTGTAGTTATGCGTTGTTGTCCATCAATGATTTCATATACTGTGTCAGTTGATAATCCAATAGATTTATTTTCTTTGAATGAAAGTGTTCCAACAAAATGGTTCATTTTGTCTTTTATACTTTCTTCAATGTCTTGCCATAACGCTTTTCTTTCCGTATCTGTCCAGCTATATTTACGTTGATATGTTGGAATAATAAATCTATTTCCATTGAAGATAGAGCCAATTTTTTCTGTCTGACTTTTTGTTATTGACATATTGAATTTTAATGCTGTTGTTTAGTGGTTACGTGCCTGGATCGTTTTTTGAGATTTATGAATTTCTTCTTTCCTTTTTTCCAAACTTATATTTTGTCAACTTCTTTATCATAAAATCTTGCTACTTCTTCGCCAACTTGAATTGCAATAAAGGTTAAAAAATCTTTCATAGTCATCTCTAAACCATTAGTATTTTTAAGAATTTCATCCAAATTAAAATTTGTTGCAGCAACAGCTTTTTCAAAAAAATCTGTATCGAAGTTAATAATTTCTGACCGGTAAATTAGCCTTGCGATATGTATTTCATCATTGTGATTTTGTGAAAGCTTTTTAAGCATCTCCAAAGGCTCGTGAATACTAATCATTTTTAGTCGATTATATTCTGAAATAAACGTAATGAGATTTAAATTCATAATAGTTTTTATAAAATAGATATTTGAATATTATTTATTTTTTATCGTTTTTTGAGATTATTTATTTTCTACTTAAAAAAGTGAAAGTTGTTTTTCAGTTTGAAACAATTCTATTTTTTTAACCTCTTAATCTCTGCTTTTAAATATGTTATGTAATCTTGTAAATCTTGAATAATAATTTTGTAGAAATTCTCATCTTTATAACTTGTCAGAAGTGTATTTTCCTTTAATATATACTGTGGATTTACATTTTCTACTTCGACACCACCTGATTCATAATCATCTTCATAAATTTGATCTACAGAAACATTCATATAATCGGCAATTTTCTGCCATTCTCTAGGAGTTATACTCACATTTCCGCTTTCCTTTCTGCTGAAATTAGAAACCTCCGTTGAAATAAGGTCTGCCAATTGTTGCTGGGTTATTCCTTTTTCTTTTCTGATTTTACGTAATTTCTCTTTTTTCATTTATGTGTTTTTAAATTGATTTCAGTTAATATCGTTTTGTGAGATTATTTTTGCCCAATAGATAACTGAAAAAGTATTGGCGATATGTTAATTGTTTTCAATTAATCTTTCAAAAAAATTGATTTTATTTTCTGGAGTATTGTTATAACCATTTTCATATTTTATGTGAATGTCATTCATAAAACCTATTTTAGAAAATTTATTATTATCATTTTGATTTGTAATTGGAAACTTAGAATCAGTAAGTAGAACCGATTCTTTTTCTTGATACATTCTTAAATAATCTTCATCGGATATATCTTTTCCAATTACCCAATTCGAAGTGATAAAATTGTTTGTTGTCCATCCTCCAAAAATCAGTTCATTTCCTACATTATATGCTATTGTTTCTGAATTATACAAATGGGTATATTTACCCATTTCATTCGTAACTTTTATCAAAATCTCAATCGCTTGCTTTAATTCAAATTTTAACACAAAATCTCTGCAAACGTCTTTTCCTAAAATGAACTTGGATACATTAGTTAAATCAAATTCAAATTCAGATGTAAAAACTTTACATCCAGCGTGTTTTGCATAATATCTATATAAATCTATTTTTTTTTCGAGCCAAAGTTCATCACCGTAAACATCTTGAAAGTCTATTATTCTGTCTCTCAATATTTTCTGTTGATTAGTATATGCGTATTTAACAAATTCGTCGTAAGCATCATCATGTTTTCGAGTTTTATTATTATTACAATCAATACAAATTGCTTTTGGAAATTGTATTAAATCATCTTTGTATGAAGTAAATGACTGGACATTTTTACCATTAAATAAATAGGCTTCAAATTTTTTTCCAAGTGCTCTTTTGATATCAGATGCTTTAAATTTATGTTCTTTAGAATTAGCTAATTCTCCACAAATCCAACAATTACTCATTTATGACAGTTTGTTTTTTAGCATATCGCCTAACTTCCAAATTTACGTATTGCGTAAATCTGTTTATATAACTTTCGCAAAGCTATTGATGATACTAATTTAAAATTTATTTTTATGATTTTATCGTTTTTTGAGACAATCAATATTAGAAAATTAATTCATATTTTTTAAATTCATGAACACTTTTATTCGAAATTTACAGTTTTTTTTCCTTTCTCATTTGTATAATACTTTGTGTTGCCAAGAAATCTAAAATATTTTGACCATCTGAAACATCTTGTTTAATTTCATTAGGATGCGATGGAAAGAGGGGATGGGTATTATTTAAGCGGAAAATTTTTGATTCTTTTATTTGATTTACGAATGCTTGATATTTTGGGTTTTTGTTGTTCTGTGAAAAGGAGATTGAGCTTGCAATTATATCAGAGATTTGTATATTAAATTCATCCTCAGAGTCTGACAACTTTATATTGTTAATTTGAAGGGGAAAAGTCATTTTTCTTGATCCAAATCCTACGTTTTGTATAGGAACATCCATTTCTCTAGCAAAGTCAATATAGCTCATATAATGCTCTAGCTGCTTTGAATTATCACAAATAACATCAAATTGCTCATTAAGCTTATTATACCACGAATCACACAATACTAAAAATGTACTTAAAGTAACATCAAGTGAAAATTTGTCAACAGGACTTAAAATTTCTTCAATATAAGTCTGACTTCCAAGAATAGGTCCTATAAGTGCCTTATCATCATCATTAACAACTTCATAAAGATTATGAATGACTTCATAAAAATTATAAATTGAGATTGGGGTCTTAAGCCTAAACATTTCGATAAAAGAATTGAGAAGTTCTTCATAAAGCCCTTTGTCCCATTCGTACTTTCCAAAAAAATAAATCATGTTAGCAAATTTTACTTGATCATTATTTTTATGAATGTCGGTTCCTAAATGATAATAAAATGTTTCTATCAGATGATTTACTATTTGTGCCACAGTTGCAAATTCTTTGTCGACGATAAAAATAATTATTTTATTTTCACATATTAAATCATGATTTAGCATTTTGACAATAGACCTTCTACCAGCTTGAGATTTTTTGAGCTTAACAAAATGTAATTCCTTTGTGTTCTTAAAAACGGATGCTAATTCAGAAGCTTCATTTTCGGTAAATATATTCGAGCATAGTGTAAACACTTTTTGCTCTGGATTGAGAAGATCCGCTCCAGTATTACCAGCTTCATCAAAAAAAATTTTTCTCATAGTTATTGTTTTTTTGAGACTTTAAAGTAATATAATTTTCCCAAATTCCTTTTGTGATTTTACACAATTCACCTATTTTAATAATTAACTAAAATTGCTTACTTTTTCAAAACTATTTTTTATAGAATTTTAAACAGTTTATATTATTAACATGTTACAAAAAACTAATTTATACAGTTTGTTCAGAGCGAACTTAGATTTTGATAAAGATACGTTTTTGGCTTATTTGAAATTTCATTCTATAAAAATTAAAACTAATGAGCTCTCAGATTTAGTAAAATGTATTAACGCTTTATTGACTCCAGGAACAGCGAAATACAGAGCATTTGAATACTTTTCATTTAGCTTCGTGATTCCTCAAATAGGAAAAGAATTTGATTTATTACGTTTTGGAGTAAAATCAATTATAAACATAGAATTAAAATCTGAAAGTACTTTTGATAAAATTAGAGATCAGCTAATAAAAAACAAATATTATTTGAAATTTTTGAATTTGACACTGTATTTATTTACTTATATTTCAAGTGAAAACAAGTTTTATGCTTTAAATGATAATGATGAGTTATATTTAATAGAAGCTTCAAAAATAATTATCTTACTAAATCAGGAAACTGTAGATACAGATATTGACTTATCAACAATCTTTAACCCTTCTGATTTCTTAGTTTCTCCATTTAATTCTACCGAAAAATTTATTAATAAAGAATACTTTTTAACCACTGAACAAGACCAATTTAAGAAGAAAATAATTAAAAATATTGAGACTGATAACAAACAATTTATTGTTGTTAAAGGTCAGCCAGGCTCAGGTAAAACCTTATTAATATATGATCTAGCAGAATATTTTTCTAAGAATAAAAATACTGTAATAGTACATTGTGCAAATCTAAATGAAGGACAAATTAAACTTATTAACGATTATAATTGGAACATTATTTCTATTAAAAACTATTCACAAATAACCCGTCAAGAAATTCAGGTTATTATAATAGACGAAACCCAAAGAGTAAGAAAAGCTCAATTAGAACAGATTATTGACTATGCTAGGCAAAATCATGCTATTGTAATTTTTTCGTATGATGAAAAACAAGTCCTTCAGTCCTCAGAGAAAAGTAATAATATACCGGAACTTATTCAAACTAAAACTTCACCGGAAATATATACCTTAACTTCTAAAGTAAGAACTAATAAGGAGATTAGTGCATTTATAAAATCTTTATTTGAAAGGACAAGGCTAATTGAACAATATCAGTATGAATCTGTAGAGTTAGTATATCTAAGTAATATGGAGCAAACTAAAGCATTTATGGCAAGTGATATTGTGGGAGATTGGACAGTAATAAATTATACACCTTCACTATACAATACTCATCAATATGAAAATTATCATAATCCACAAGTTTCAACAAAAACTCATAGCGTAATAGGTCAAGAATTTGATAAGGTGATAGTTGTTGTAGACCAAGATTTCAAATATAGAAATGATTCTTTAGTATATACAAAAAAATGTTTTTATGATCCTGGCCTTATGCTGTACCAAAATATAACGAGAGCAAGAAACAAAATTAAAGTTGTAGTAGTAAATAATATCGAAGTAATGAATAGATGTCTACAAATTTTAAATATTCAAAAAAATAGTCTGAGCTAAATTAAAGATGATATTACTTATCTTATCAGGTATTTTAAAATGAGAATTACCATTAATTTACTAAAATCCATAAATGAGTTAGATGAACATCATTTGACGCTGTATGAGCTATTGATTTCAAAGACAATAATCGGGATCATTTTTTGAGATTAATTAAAATCTAAAATCTCTTGTTTACTAAATTCCATAATAATGTATTTTTTATCTTTTTTTAGAGCTATTATTATAGCCAAAGCTTTTACTTCTAAAATTTATCTGCAAGTTTTATATTTAATTTTTTGTCTTTCATTATAAACAATAGCCAAATCCATACAAGTAATGCCAATAGAAAAGAAATAATAATACTCTGATAAAAGAAGTCTTTTGCTGTTTCATTGGTTTGAAACTCCTGAATTGCATGATTTATAGTAAAACCCTGTTTTACCAATAAAGTAATGACAGTCATGATGTTGGCAATAATGATGCTTACAATGTTTGTAAGAACAATAATATACTTTGTCAGTTTTCCATGCCGTCCTTTGAAATAATCATAGCCTAAAATTCCGAGGAATGCAATAACAAATGCCATTCCAGAGGCAAGTCTTTCAAAATATACTGCACACAAAATCCAAAGTATAATTCCCGGAACTGAAAAAATAAGTGCACCTAAAAATCCTGTTAAATAATTTTTTTCTTTTGAAATTCTTTCTTTTTCAATTTCATAGAATCTATGATCCTCTTGGCTGAAACAGGTATCACAAAGTATGATACTTGTATCGTTAAGGTCGTAATAGTTGATTCTTTGATCTCTCCCACAGTTATGACATTTGTTTTGCTCTGATATGTTTAGTTTTTTGAACAGGTCAACCAAAAAGTCGAACAAAGAATAAACAGTCTTAAGTTGAGTAAGAGTTACATTTTCAGTGAACTTAAAAAAAATCCCATTGTCGCTAATTTCAAAGAGGGTAAACTTTAATTTTCTTTTGTTGAGGTTTAATTCTGTTTTGATTTGTAGCTTTTGTTCTTCTGTTATATTGCCGGTGGTCGCCGTTACCAATTTGAATTGAGGAGTGGTGATTAAACTTGCGTCCGAAACGTTGAAAAAGTACCCTTTGTAAAGTCCAAATACGCTGTCGTTTGTTTTATGCCAGCCAAGGTCTTTGGCTATTTTTTTTGCTTTTGGAAAAATCATTTGTTATTTTAATTTTATTATTGATCTTACTAATCCCTCGTTTTCTGCTCTTTAAATAGTAATTTAGAGCTAACCGGAAATTAGTATTTTTTGAAATTTCTCACAATCCATTTTTTATTTTCTTCATATAGGTGCTTCCATTTAATCGTTTTTTGAGACTAATATAAATAGTTGTACCATTTTATATGTTAAATGTCGCTGATACTGAATAAAAATATTTTTCATTTTTTTTCATATTATATCTTACATATAAAGTGTTATTATGAGTAGTTTCAATCCCATTTAAATTTTTCTAACTCACCAGATTTTTTTTCTAAATGCTCTCTTTTGTTAAAATAGTTTTCTAAAAAACTCTCGGCTTCAGAATTTACTAATAGTCCATAATTATGAAAAGTTAGCGGCTGTTGGTTTTTCATAAAAATGATTGGACTTACTATATGTTGCTTTCCGTCAGACGTTACAAAGACGCTTAGAAGACCTTGTTTGTCATTAACAATTATATTATTGGCCATAATTTGAGGAAAACTTTCATCAGGTGTCCACAGAAAATTAAACCCATAATTAATTTCGTCAATTATTTCAATTTTCTCCAAATCTAATTTGCCGGGATTAATTTTCAAATTTTTTATAAATAACTCACTTAATATTGGAAATATTAAATCCACTCTCTTGGTAGTGTAATAATCTTGGTCGATAGTGCTTGGTACAATTTTTATTCTTTCCCTTTCAAACCCAATATCAAAAAGGGTGAATAGTAATTGTAGTTTCTCAGGCGAATAAATATTTTTGACTTTAGCATCATCAAACAAATTATTAATTTCATAAAAATCGATAGGTTCTGCTGAAGTTAGCCATCTGTTTATTATCTTGTCAAGTTCAATCTCTATAGAGTTAACTTTTAAAAATACAAAATCCTCACCATGCAATGATGACTCTTCCCATGGAACTTGACGTCCATTTGTATAATCCATTACTTTTGTTCTTGTGTTTCTAAATACTTGCTCAATTGTCAGGTTTGGTTTAACAATTTCTTCTAATAGTGCTTTAGTAAAATAGCTATTTCTTTCTCCTGTATTTTCAAGTGAATTAGTTCCAGGGCTAGTAGCAAAAGAAATTAAAGTTCCTAATGGCGCAGAAATTCTATTAAGTCCGATTTCATGACCTCTTGAATTGATAACACTTGGAAATTTATTATTCCTGCATGCATCTAGTATAATAATGTGAAGATTGTTATTTGCTGGTTTATTTGAAATTAATAGGTCCTCCGCATTAATACACTTATAAGGAATTTCTTCTACATATTCAATATTTGCATCTTTTGGGACAAGAAAATTATCTGTCTCAACTTTTAATCCATGACCTGCAAAAAAGATTAATGAAATATCATTTTCAGAAATTTGCAATTTAAATTCTCTTAATGCTCTTATGATTTCATCTTGAGTTAGATTTAAAAGTAATTTGGATTCGAAACCAAATTTTGTAAGTATATCTGATAAATCAGAAGCATCATTTTCACAATTACTCAAATTCTCAAAAAAATCGTAGTTATTTATTCCTATACAGAGGCTTAGTTTTTTCATAGCATTTTTATTCATCGTTTAAGTTTTATGAAATTATTAGAGCCTGTTTAAAAACGTTATAAAAAAAGAGTAAGGGTTACTCATTGGCTTAAAAACGTCAATTTAGAGCTGCAAAACAAAAAAATTGATGTATCCAACGGACTTAACTCTTACTCAGTGGCAATTTATAAAAAAAACGCTTGATTTTGATGATAGAAAGCGAAAATATGATTTATGTATCATCTGGAATGCCATTTATTATATCGTAAAAACAGGCTGCCAGTGGCGAATGCTCCCCTCGAATTATCCCAAATGGCAATTGGTCTACTATTACTACTCTAAATGGTCAAATTTAGAACTCTTCGATTTACTTCTGTGTAATTTAAGAGAGAAGGTACGAGTAAAGAGAGGCCAAAATGCAGAAGCAAGTTTAGGAATTATAGACAGTCAGAGTGTGCGCTGGGGAAATAATCGTTCCCTTAATGGGTTTGATGGGAATAAGAAGGTAAAAGGAATAAAAAGGCATGTTGTGGTAGATAAAAATGGATTTTTGTTAGCCGTAATGGTAAGTGTAGCCAATTTTCACGATAGTAAAGCTGCTTTGTTATTCATGAGAACATTGCAATATCTTTTGATTCCAATTACGGTGATTTTAGCAGATGGAGGCTATAGAGGAAATATTATTGAAGAAATAAAAGATAAGTTTGGCTACATTATTCAGGTTGTTTTACGGTCCGATCATAAAGAAAAACTCTTTAAGCCTATACACAAAAGATGGATTATTGAAAGAACTTTTTCTTGGTTTGATAATGACAGAAGACTTTGCCGAAATTATGAATTGCTAATGGAAAATTCTGAAAATATGGTCAAACTATCAGCTATAAAAATAGTATTGAACAAAATTTAAACAGGCTCTAAGTATTTTGTATATGTTAAATCGTAGATTCATTACAGCTTTGTACCTAAACTTTTTAATTTAATACATTTGTGAAGTCAATATTATACAGCTATATTAAAAACATTTTTTTCCACTTAGTTACGGTATTCCGGCTGAGTTTAAAATGTTTAGCCAACTGAGAATTATTAAGTTGATTTCTTTTTTGGTAATTTAATATTTCAAAAATATCAGATTTGTTATATGAATGATGCTGCTGATTGAATTGCTCAGTATCTTTTGTAGGGATTCCAAATATTTTTTTATTGATCTCTAAAACATCCAGCACGGATAAATCTTTCTTATTTAATAATATGCTGTACTTTTCTTTCAAATGAGGCAATTTCTCAGTTAGTATATCGCTATAGATACGATTGTAATCAGGCTTTTGTTGTATCATGTGTATTTTTTCCAGTATAATTAAGGCTCTAGGTAGTTCTGTATTTGTCTATCCATTTGTACAAAGTTGTTTTTGGAATTTTATATTCGTTTATGACCTGAAGTTTTGTCATTCCTCCTTTCTCTATTTTTTCCAAAATAAATTCTATCATTTCTTTCGTATAGATGTTTTTCTTAAACTGGGGAAGCGAAGATCGATTTCCATTAGATACAACATTATATTTTGTATTTCCCTGTGGCGCATATAATATCAGATGTTGATTATAAATTCTGAAAAAATCATATTCTAATAATTTACTCCAGCGAAGTAAAACTTCAGAATCTAAGCTTTTTGAGTCATACATTTTTAAAACTTCTTCTTCGGAACTATTTAAAAAATTACAGATACGGGATATTTCTATCCCGCATTCTGCAACCTTTTGGTAAATTAAATTTCCAATATGAATATCTTTGAAGTTCATCTTTTTAAATTACGGTTTCCAAAAAGACCAAACAGTACCATTGTATACGGCGAGCTGTTTTTTTGTAGTGTCATATGCCATTAAACCCGGTGTTGGGTTTTTGATGTTGAGATGTGGGCTTGCAACTTTCGGAAGTACCATTGCACGATTCGCATCTGTGAGTACCAAAATTCCAGCAGTAGTGTCTGTCGTGCTATTGCCTCCTATCGCTGCTTTTGCACTAGCACCTTCTTTTTTGCTATCCTGCAAAGAGCTGTCGACAGCATTGAAGCTACTGTAAGTAGTTGCACCCGCGATAAGTGGCAAAGCACCTGTTAATGCAGACCAAGTTCCATTTTTCATATATTTTACTTTCTTATCCGAAAGATCAAAAATTATAGTGCCATCTACCACTGTTCCCTGCATTCCTCTATAACCTGCTTCGGTTGTACTGTTGTAAGCTATAGGTTGGTTAATGACAGTAGATGTCCAAGGTAAAACCAAGCCTTTGGTATTATCTGCATTATCGTAAAACTCTAAAGATATACTTGGGTTGGTCACTGTATTAGCTGGTTGTATTTTACTCAGTTCGCTCTTTCCGATAGCTATTTGTGCCATTGCTATAGCAGAACTGAATACTGTTATAATTAGAACTATTTTTTTCATTTGAGCTGTTTTTTTTACGTTGTTAATATTAAAATATTGAGGCGGTTGTTTTTTCTAAAGCATTTCTCCGCCCCAATTTTTATTTTAGAATAAGATTAATCAGGACAAGCTTGCGTTGTGAAACAATGCCACGCCATTACAGTATCTCCGGATTTTAGGGTATAGATTTTCAAACAGTCTGCCTGCTCATCATACACCATCATTCCTTCTACAGGATTGGTAATGCTTGCTAAACCAGCTGTTGTAGCAACTCTGTTTACTACAAACCCTTTTTCTTTAGATTCTAAAACTGTCCAGGCACTTTGTCTTACCATTGGCCAGTTTTCGTTTTCTGCTCCGGCTCTTCCTAATGCTGTAATACCGTGTTTAGTGGGGTAGGTGTTAGCTGCATCTAAAACTCCTGGTTTGAAACAAAAACAAGTATTGACTGTAGCATCAATAGAGCTCCCAATTCCTTGTCCTACATCTCCACCAATATCAGCTGTACCACCGCTATTAACTAAATTAGGCACACCTGAATTGACATTGAAAGTAGTTCCTATACCTCCGGTAGTACCAATATTAATACTTCCATTGGCATTCAATTGTGTTGCAGTTACATTTTCATCCCCTTCAATGGCATCAAAACAACCGTCGCCGTCTGAGTCCAAATCTAAATAATCCGGAATCCCGTCACCGTCTGTGTCTTTGTGGTTACAGTATGTGATTGTATTCTGAGAAATACTGATAAGCCCCCTGCCGGCTGAGTTAGCTCCTGAGCCCGCTGTATTTGTAAATGCAGTATAATCCCAAATGTACGTGTTACCATAATTTACTGATAATGGTAATGTAGTTGCCGTGCCACCTGTATTTGTGGTGTTTTGAAGCTGCATTTTTGCATAAAACCCACTGTCGAGAAGTGAACCCCCTGAAACGTTAAAAACAGAAAATAAATCCAAACCTGTATTACTGCTGTAAGACGATAAAGCAGATACAGCAGGTAAACTACCAATGGTTGTGGTAAAGGTTCCTAACTGACTGATTCTATTTGTATTGAGAAAATATCTGAACCAGCCATCAGGTGAATTTGGTGTTGCACCACTGTGATCTTCTTGCGTCGTATTATTGGCTGGTAACCCAGTGTAAAGAGAAGTTGCGTTCGGTTCTATCATAAACCTGGTTGCGCCAAGACTGAATGCTGCCCAAGTATGATTCTGCGCATTAACAGAATTATTAAAATCAGAATACGAGAAAGGAACAGTAAAGGTGTTTCCCAAGGATGGCACAGCTGTACCAGATGTCAGCGTGTAGACCAAGTTGAAAGTCCCGCCATTTGCAGCAATCGTAGCCCCGGCTAATGTTGAAGCTAAATTCAGACTATAAACAGCCTGAGTGTCGCAATAGCCTTCCGCCGTATCTGAAATACCGTCGTTATCGTCGTCTAAATCAATTGAATTCAGAATCCCATCTCCGTCAGAATCCTGAGCAGAAACGACGGAAAATGAAAATAGGCAGAAAATGAATACTAGCAATCTGATATTCAAAAAAATAGGTATGTTTTTCATTTGTTTATGTTTTTAGTGGATCTCATTTGTAGATAAAGAGATTATTGTTAATAAAAATTCTGGAATTCTATTAGCTCCAAATTGGAGTAGTCTTACCGAGAATAATTTAGAATAAGGGCAATTTTGGCTAGTATTCCAACCTACTTTTCAACCTAACTTAAATGATATTATTGGTTCGGATAGGAGTAGGAGAGATGCGTCATCAGTAAAATACTGACGAGATTATATTCTTTAAATGCATTTTCTGAAAGTAAATTTTTTAGAAATACATTTATCTCAAAAAGTGAAACGTTAGCCTTTTTATCAGCTGAATGGTGGTGCACGGGAGGGCTTATAACAAATGTACTGCTCTGCAAAAAAGTTTGTCTTTTCAGATATTTTTCTATTATACCATAAAATTTGGAAATAATTATATTTTGTATCCTCAATGACTCCCATAACTTTCAATTGGGAATGCGAGTTCAAAGCAATTATTTGATGATTAGAAGCTACAGAAATAGAAGTGCCACTTTCTTGAGGTTTATAGGTAACTTCGATCTTTGCGGATGAATCGTCTTTTGCTTGGAGTCTTCTTTTTTTGTTTCTGGAAGCTTTTGGAAAATTCGTGTTTTTTAGCTTGCCAATCCTCGGTATTGAATTATTTGCGGAGCTATTACTACCGTGGTCGTGGTCTACTTTCGAGAAGTTTGGAGGTAATGCTACATTATCTATGTACATCACTGCCTCATCCTTAACTACAATATACTCTAACCCTGTAATAATAGTTTGTGCATTCGTAGGAATGAAAAAGAAAAAAAACTGTAGTATCACAATTCTTCTCAATAATGAATTGAGAGAATGAATTGAGAGAATGAAATAAGCTTGATGTAAGTGTGGTAAACATATTTTTTAGTTCATCAACAAAATAGAATCTTCGCAGTAATAAAAAAGACCATACTAGCTGGGGGAGATACTATGACCCGGGTATATAAAATTTGTGTTTATTAACTGTGTTTTGTTTTCGGAAAGGAAGGATACTTATTTCAAACAGCAATAAAATAAGCTACCATTTAGCTACCACATAATTATAAATTAAAGCAAATCAATTAGTTATAAATCATTTATCCATATATAGATGTCAGCATCTGAAGGGATATTCAGTCTTTTTCTGATTCTATTCTTCCGGTTTTGTATTGCTTTTGCGGTGACAAAAGTACAGGTAGCCATATCTTTGGTAGAAAAATTTAGTTTCAGATAAGCACAAAAAATTAATTCTGAAGTTATTAAGTCAGGATTAATAGAAGTTATTTTATCTATAAAGTCGGGGTACACTTCCTTGAAACTTAAAAGAAAATCAGGTGAATTTTTTTGGCCAATATAATGAGATTCTCATGAGAATCTATTTCTAATTTTGTTCGAAGGGAATCTATTTCTTTTTCCTTAGTATTGATAATGTTTCTTTCTGTGTGCTTTAGTTTTTTAAAGGAATACAGAAACCAAAGTTTCTCGAGAATAATAAATACAATCCTCAACAGTTTACTGCATTCCTCTATAACCTGCTTCCGTGGTATTATTGTATGCTACATGTGGATGTCCAAGGTAAAACCAAACCTTTTGTATTATCGTAAAACGCTAAAGATATACTTGGGTTGGTTACTGTATTAGCTGGTTGTATTTTGCTCAGTTCACTCTTTCCGATAGCTATTTTGCCATTGCTATTGCATGGCTATAATGAAAAAAATTGTAATAAAAAGTTAAAGAATATTAATCTTTAACTTTTTATTACAATTTTTTTTATCTTATTGCTGAATTCTCACAATCCTAAAAGTTTTTGTTATATCACTTCCGGGGACATTAACGATGATCCCAGAATTTGCTGCAAAGGGATTAGCTGTATTTGGTTTGTAAATCACAAATCTCAGAAGTTCATTCGCCAAAAAGTGATGGATAAATTTTTCGAAAGCGATACTTTGAGTTTTGTCTGCTGCATTTTTTTCCACAGGTGTTGCATTGCTGAAAAGATTGCTCCATGTGATACCATCCGTTGAGGACTGCAGCGCAATAATCACTTTGGTGCTATTTCCTGTTGTGCTTACCATTGGTTTAAAATTGACTGCACCAGAAATTTGATAGTAAGAATCTGTTAAGAACCTTACTTGATTTCCTGTCAGCTGCATATCATCTGGGTTATCTATAAACACGTCTCCAGCTACCCAGCTAATAACCACAGGGGATCCAGAGTTAACAGCGCCTAATTCTGCAGGACTGAAATTCTGTTGATCCTTAGATGTCAGTACATACAGTATAGGAACTTTTAGCATTTTTATCTCAGGCAGATTACTGATGCTTTCCCAGAAATTATTTTTCCAAACAACCATAGAGTTTTCTTTTATCAGATCATTACCAATTCCGGAAGTAGTCTTGCTGTATACCAAGAGTCCTGTGGCGGGTGAAGCGATAGTGCTGTTATCGTTACGATCCAACAGACTTACTCTTGGCAAAAGAAAGCCTTTTTTTGGTGTAATGGATGTTACATCCATGTCCAAAATAGCAGAAGCATTAGGGCTTGTGGTTCCAATTCCAACTTGCCCAACAAGAGAGTGTACCGTTATAAAACATACGATTGATATAATTTTTCTCATCTTAATCTAATTTTTGAATTTTTAAAACTTTACCATAGCTTAAACCTGTTGCAGAACTTATTGTTGCGGACGCACTATGATTAGTCCCTGAAGTTTTAAGTACTGTACATCGGATTAAATTGTTTTTATTAAGGCCAACTACAAGCGGAGGGATGTTATTGGTTTTGTTATTTGCCGTCGTTCCATTTCCCCAGACACCTACTGTTTTGGCAATGTTTGACCAAGTTGTTCCATTGTCGGTAGAGATTTGAATAGTAAATTCCATATTAGTTGCTGATGTTAAAACTGAAATTGCGGGATTATAACCCAGATATCCAGAAATCTGGTAATTACCGGAATTGTTGATCATGAAGTTATTTTCATTCAAAAGAGATATATTATTTTCTGAGTTCAAGACAATAGACCCAACAGAAAAATCGACTAGTACGGGCGCAGTATTTATATTGTCAGCACCAGAGACAGGGAGTTGGGGCGTTGTAACACCATTATTTCCCTCAGCAAGAAAGAATACTTGGGGCAAAAGCTCTCTTTTTATCTCTGTAATATTAGAAAGATTGATCCAATTTGTACCATTCCAATAATAAAAGGTATTGGCAACTACCGCAGAGATACCTGAACCATTAGCTGTTGTGTTATAAACAGTGAGTCCTGCTACCGGACTCTGAATTGTAGTAATGTCTGCATTATTTTGAAGAGCTACGCGGGGCAAAAGAACGCCTTTTTTATTATTGGCTGCCAAACTTGATACATCAAGATCCAGAACAGCAGAATTATTGGGAGTACTTGTTCCAATGCCCACCTGCGAAAAGAGCATTTGCGAGGCGAAAATATTCAGAAGTATTTTTATTTTTAGATATTTCATAATTAATTGATATTAAAATCCAATAAGCTTATTATAAGTCCTTTAGAAGTAGGGATATTATTAGCGGGATCGGCTGCAATGTAACAGTTACCTGCACCACAATGGTCATTTGACCCACTGGAATTGAAGGGGTTGCTAATCACCATTCTTATTTGGTCTCCCTGATTTAATCTTAATGGAGTTCCGAGTAGAATGGCTGTTTTTAGTTCACCGGCTCCATCCTCACCCCAAGCTGTTCTCGATCCTATTTCATTGGTCCAGGTCGTTCCATTGTTGATGGACTTCTGGATTTTAAGATTTAGAAAAGCTCTTTTCTGATAGCTGTTAGAAGGAACGCCCGTTGTTGTAGCCATAGGATTATAGTTAACAAATGAGGAAAACTCATATAAACCTGTGACATTTGCTGTAAAAGTAGAATTTGCACTATTGAAAGTAATGATATTTTTCACATTAATCATCGGTATAGTAAAAGTGACAAGGTTGTCGCTTGGTATTCCGGTAGCAATGTTCATATCTGCGCTTGTAAAGGTTTGATTTCCATTGCTTTCAATGTAAAAAACTCTAGGTTTTACAGCTTCTTCTACCAGGCTCGTATAGGCAAGTCCTTCCCAATTAGTTCCATTCCAATAATAGAAATTATTAGCAAAAACCTGATTGGGATCTACGCCTTGAGTTACCGTATTAAATACTAAAACACCGTTCGCTGGATTTGGAATTGTGGTAATATCATTGATTCCGCTGAGCCCAACCCTAGGGGGTAGAAAGCCTTTTTTACCTGTTATTAAGGAGCCTTCTGGAGGATCGGCATTCAGTTCCAAAATTGCAGAAGGATCTGGTGTAGAAGTGTTAATTCCTACATTTTGTGCATAGCATAAATTAATAGCTAAGATCGCAATTAAACTTTTTTTCATCATTTATTTGTTTAAATAATTAAATAATTCAAAATTTTTGTGTTCAAAAAATTTTATCTAAACAAATGTCTCTATTATAAATCTATAATCATATTACCAGTTGCCATGAAATTAATACAAATAATTCCAAATTGGTGTTTTTAGGCATTGATAAATTGACGTGGAATAAAATTTGGTTTTTATATAACTAGGTATTATAAAATATATTATTCTTAAGGTTGTTATAATAAATCATTTGTTTATTGTGTTTTGTTTTCGGAAAGAAAGGATAGTTATTTCCAACAGCAATAAAATCAGCTACCATTTAGATACCACATAATTATAAATTAAAGCAAATCAATTAGTTATAAATCATTTATCCATATATAGATATCAGCATCTGAAGGGATATTCAACCTTTTTCTGATTCTATTCTTACGATTTTGGATAGCCTTTGCGGTGACAAAAGTGTAGGTAGCAATATCTTTGGTAGAAAAATTTAGTTTCAGATAAGCGCAAAAAACTAATTCTGAAGTTATTAGATCAGGAGTAATAGAAGTTATCCTATCTATAAATTCTGGATACACTTCTTTGAAACTTAAAAGAAAATCAGGAGAATTAGTTTGTGCCAATATAATGAGATCCTCACGAGAATCTCCTTTTAATTTGGTTCTAAGTGAATCTATTTCTTTCTCCCTAGTATTGATAATGTTTCTTTTTCTATGCTTCAGCTTTTTAAAGGAATACAAAAACCAAAGTATCCCAAGAATAATAAACACTAAAATAAAACAGGAGGCCCAGAAAAATATTCTTTTGGTTTCTGAAATATTTTGTTCTTTTTCATTAACAAGCTTTTGTGTATAAGTTTCCTTTCCCTTATTTCGCACAAAGGTCATACTGTCGTTAATGCGGACATATTCGTTACGGTTTTTTAACTCTTCTGCTGTATTCTTTAAGAAGTGCTGATTGTCTGCAATGATCCTATACGCAGCCAAAACCTGCTCTGTCCTATTTTTAGCTATGGATTCTTTTAGGGCAATTTCTGCATATTTCAGAGATTCCTTGTAATTCTTTTTTAGAAATAGAATATCTGCTTTTTGGAGATAAACAACATATAGAAATGAATCATTATATTGTAAACTAATCTTTAATGATCTGTTGTTATGATAGAACGCAGAGTCTAAGCTTTTGGTTTCCGTAATATGGTAATCTGCTAAGCTGGAATAAATATAAAAATAATCTTCTTTATTTTTAATTTTATTATAATACGGAAGAGTTTTGCATAGGTAATAATACATGCTGTCTGCTTCTTCACTTGATGCCTGAAGCTGAATGTAAGCAGATATTTTATCTCTATAAATATCTTCTTTATCCATCCGCAAATCTGCAATTTCAAGTTCCTTTTTAAACTCTGTTTTTGCATTTTCGATAAAGCCCAAAGCAAGATAATTTCTGCCTTTTAAATCGATAACGTTTCTATTAAGTAACAGATCTTTTCTTACAATATCATTATAATCTTTTTCAAGAATATCGAGGTATTTAAAGCTTTCATCATATTTACCAATGTTGCATAAATAATATGCGATATTATAGTAACTTTCACAAATTCCCTTTTTGTAATTATTTTTTTTTGACAAATATAGAGCTTGTTTGCTAAGAGAATTGCTTTTCTCAAATTGAAAATCTCTTGATTCTTTTTTTGCTTTGGATAACAATAAATCAATCTGCTTATAATTATTTTGAGAGAAAATAAATGAAGAATAAAAATAGAAGAGGATGCAAAATAGCGAATTGTTAATTTTTAATCTTTGTGTTAATAAAAATTTCATTCATTTGTTTTTAATAAATTTTGTTTCTCCACATAGGACAGCAAATAAATAGTTTTATATCAAATTAATATCTGTTGATGCTTTTTGATCTTATTCAAATATGGATTGCTAACGCATGTATCTTTAATTTTTTCATTTAACAAATACACCGCATAGAAATCATTTTATCCGGTGTATATATTATCATTCTTTCATATAAAATATTACTGCGTCAAATATGTGATTGTTAAGTAATTCACATTTTCTCTTTTATAATTAATCAATTCAGTATTTATAGGCCACGCAGTTGGATCCATGTATCTTGTTCCTACTGCAATCTGTGCTCCTGCATTAAGATAAATTACCCCGGACACCTGAATACAATCAGGAATATTAGAACCTGTACTTTGATTAAGTCTTTGTGTCAGAAAAGCAAAACTTGCATTTCCATTTTGGAAATTTGTTTCATTAGCTACAGATACTCCTAAACGCATAGGAGAAATGCCTGCACCGATACTGTTTGCATTCCTAACGAGTAATCCTACTTCAATTTTAAAAAAACCTGTTTCACCAACTGTGAAAATTCCTGTTGTGGCATTAAATGAACCTGCCGTAGCCGCATATTTAACACTGTTAAATAAAACTCGACGAATTTCATTTCCCAGATCAGCCGTCGTATATGCTATTCCCGTATCTGTTGAAGGTGTAAATCCTGCTAACAGTTTAAAAGATACCGCATCAGCAGGTACAGAAACTACATCCTTATTAGCATTGAGTAGGAGTTTTCTATAAAGTGGGAGTAATTGCAGAAGACTGTACTTGAATTTCACCTTCTATCCTTAATGCCGATGCTTGAGCAGTAACTCCTGTATTATTGATGTGCAGCTTGGCTTGAGGATTTGTTGTACTTATGCCTATCTTGTGTAAAAAATAAAGTTGAAAATAATAATAAAGCAAAAGAAGTAATTTTATTTTTCATGTTTATCTTATTTATGTTTATGAGGAACATTCATCATTTATATCTATGATTTTTTTTCGTAAACAAAGGAAGGATAGTTATTTTCAACACCAATAAAATCAGCTACCATTTAGATACCACATAGTTGTAAATTAAATAAAATCAATTAGTTATAAATCATTTATCCATATATAGATGTCAGCATCTGAAGGGATATTCAGTCTTTTTCTGATTCTATTCTTACGGTTTTGTATTGCTTTTGCGGTGACAAAAGTATAAGTAGCAATATCTTTGGTAGAAAAATTTAGTTTCAGATAAGCACACAAAATTAATTCTGAAGTTAAAATGTCGGGTTGCAATTCTAAAATATTATTACAAAACTCAGGATAAACCTCTTGGAATCTCGCCAAAAAAGCAGGATCATTTTGCTTTGCTAATTGAAGAACTTCTTCGAAAGTATCTTTTTGCAACTTTTCTATTTCTATTTCTCTTTCCTTTATTTCAATTTTTTTTTCAGAAAGCAGATATTCTTGTTCTTGAATTATTTTTCTTTTTCTTTTCCTGATTTTGCGAGACCGAAGTAAAACGATAATTAATAATAAAACACTAATGAAGATTACCAATAGAATAGTGTAGAAATTTTTCTTTTGTAGATTTATTTTGTCAGTTTTCTCTTTTTTTAATGTTTGATTGAATTCATTTTGCACAAATTCCAAATCATCTTTGCGGTCAGTTTCAAGTCTAATTCCAGCTCTCTCAGAGTATAAAGACATATTTTTATAATCTCCCAATGCCTTATATGATGCTGCAATTTTAGAATCAACGAGTGCGTGATTCTGATGAAATTTTTCCTTATTATCTACAGTTTTTAGATAGTATTCTATTGCTTTTGGATGAGCTTGAGTCTGGAAATAATAGTCACCGTAAATCTCATAGAAAAGTGCCATGTAATTATACTTTTCTAGTATTGCATTATTATATGCCTTCTGAATGAAAGGTAATGCTTCGTCGGGTCTCTTTTCTTGCAATAAGATCCAACTTTTATAAAAATAAATGAACGGTTTTTCTCTGAAAATTTTTTTAGCAGAAAGGTATTTTTGCTCAGGGATTTTCTCAATGGCATCTATTGATTTGTCAGCATACAGATGTGCAGATTCAAAATCATTCGTATCAGTGTAGTAATCTGCGAAACTAATGTATAAATCAGCAATTAAAAGTTGAGATTCTAGATCATGGTTTAGTTCGATTAATTTTAAAGCCTTCTGCTTGCTCTGAAATGATTCCTCAAACAAAGACATTCTACTATAATATGATCCCTTCAAACTTAAAAACAATGATTTCAGAAGGACATCATTTGTAAGCGCATTTACCCTTAGGCCTTCTTCAATGTATTGAGTGCTTTTTTCAAGCCTTCGGAAAAAAACAAGAGATTTGGCTGCATAGAAATATGCTTTGGTAATTCTTTCGGGATCGTTTTCTTTCTTTGCCTTTGTAATTGCTTTTTCGGCAAATAGGAGAGTCTTATCGAAATCTACATCGATGTTTTGGTCGGCTAAATTGATCAGACTATCAATTTCCTGAATCTTTTCTCTATTTTGGGAAAAATAAAGATTACTGGATAAAACCAGGAATAAAAGTAATTTTTTTATACTCATCTGTATCAAGATATTAAAAACTTATAAAAATACTCAAAATATAATACTGACAGAGACCCAAAAGCCTTTCTATTGACCCTTTTTTCTACCGACTTATACACGCTTTTTCTCGTAACAGCTGATTAAAATCGGCACCTAAACAGGCATGAAATAAATAGTTTTATATCAAATTAATATCTGTTAGATACTATATTGATCTAATTCAAATATGTATAGGATACATATTTATTTTTTTATATAATAAATACACCGCATAAATCATTTTGTACGGTGTGTTTATTATAATTATGTCATATAAAATATTACTGCGTCAAATATGTGATTGTTAAGTAATTCACATTTTCTCTTTTATAATTAATCAATTCATTATTTATAGGCCACACAGTTGGATCCATGTATCTTGTTCCTACTGCAATCTGTGCTCCTGCATTAAGGTAAATTACCCCGGACACCTGAATACAATCAGGAATATTAGAACCTGTACTTTGATTAAGTCTTTGTGTCAAAAAAGCAAAACTTGCATTTCCGTTCTGAAAATTCGTTTCATTAGCTACAGATACTCCCAAACGCATAGGAGCAGTACATGCTGCAATATTATTTGCATTTCTTACGAGCAATCCCACCTCAATTTTAAAAAATCCTGTTTCACCAACTGTAAAAATTCCTGTTGCGGTATTAAATGAGCCTGAAGTAGCTTCATATTTAACATTGTTAAATAGAACTCGACGAATTTCACTTCCTAAATCAGCTGTTGTATATGCTGTTCCAATGTCTATTGAAGGTATGAATCCTGATAACAACTTGAAAGATACAGCGTCGGCAGGTACAGAAACCACATCCTTATTGGCATTTAATAAGAGCTTTCTATAAGCAGGTGTAACTGCAGCAGACTGCGCTTGAATTTCGCCTTGTATCCTTAATGCTGATGCCTGAGCTGTAGCTCCGGTATTATTGATGTGAAGTGTGGCCTGAGGGCTTGTTGTATTAATTCCTACTTGGGGAAAAAATAAAACCGGACATAATATTAAAGTTAAGAAAGTAGTTTTTTTTTCATTTTGTTTAAATTTATCATTATTATTTAGCAAATATATAAATAATAATTCGTTTTTAATATTAATTTTATTTAAAATGAATAGGTGTTCTGAAGAAAGTATAAATTATCAATTTTGAGATTTTAGAGCTTTGTTATTTTAAAATTGGAAAAAATATATTCTTGTTTGCTGAAGTTTCAAATTCAATTGTGGGATAAAAGTATTTAGTGCTAAATCTCTAGGGTAATTTGTAGTTAAATAAGATTCCTTTAATAGCACCTTTTTTTAGTATCTGAAATCAAAATAAAAACTACAAATCATTCATTTACGGTGTTTTATTTAGGGTTGGGGGGTGAGGCTTTTCTGCTGAAAGAAGTTTCAATAGAAATGAGGTTTGCAAGAATGGTTTGACATCAGGAATGTTTAGATAATCGTCTTACTGCCAAGGATAATTGCATAGCTATACTTACAATAGGTGCTAGTCTTATTTATAAAAATAATTAGGTCTAATTTACTAAACCTAAATTTGTTTTATGAAGAAATTTAAGGTTTAAGAGCTAATTATGAGTCATTGTCCCCAATGTTTATTTTTTAGATATGTAACAGTTACTAATCATCGATTTTTTATATAAATAATTTCAAAATTCATCCTGCCAAATTTCTGAAAATCCTTAACTGAAGATAGTTTGTAAAAGTAAATTTGTTAAAAGTGGGTAATTTGGATGTCTTCGCAGCTTAAAATTTGTAAGCAATCCCAAAAGTGGGAATTGTTACGATTCTATTGGAGATTTATATTTTGCCATGCCAAACAAAGCAAAGGCAATAGAATAATTCAAGAAAGCGTTGACGTTAAAAGAAATTCCAGAAACAAAAGAAAAGTTGGAAACGTTGTTGAAAGAAAAAAATAAAATGATAGGCTTAACATCTTTGCTAAGTCTTGTCATTTTGTACCTTATTTGTACCATTAAGATGCAATTAATTGATTATTAATTCTTGTTATTTTTGAAGAAGCAAAAAAATCTGAAAATGGAAGCACTACACCTGAATCCGAAAGAGTTTCCGAAACTCAGTCAATGGGGAGCGGAATACCTGAACGAAGCATTGGAGCGATTAGTGAAAACAGCCAATCCGAACAAACCAGAAATTACCGAGGCAGACAAGCAGTGGGCAGCGACGATGCTGGAAATGGATTTGGAGGCACAGCACAGCCAAGTTTGTGAGAACGAGAGCGAGGAAGAGGATCTAATGACAGCTCACAACAGAATGATGTTGAAAAAAATGAAGCAGGAAAATACTCCCTGGGCGGAAGATTACTAGAAAATTCTACTCATCTTGTAGAATTAGATGATTTAATTGAAAAATATAAAGGTCAAAAGCTGACCAATGAACAGGTTGCAGAAGTCATTTCTGTAACTTGTTTTTTATCTGGCGATAACAAAATTGTTCTAAAAGATAACCTTACCATCACCGAGGATTTAAAGGATATTTGTAATCAATTTAAAAGTGGTGGAACGGCAAAAGAGGGTCGAGGAATTTTAGATGAGTATTATACCCATGACAAAATTGTTGATGCTGTCCGCAATTTAGAGCCTGTTTAAAAACGTTATAAAAAAAGAGTAAGGGTTACTCATTGGCTAAAAACGTCAATTTAGAGCTGCAAAACAAAAAAATTGATGTATCCAACGGACTTAACTCTTACTTAGTGGCAATTTATAAAAAAAACGCTTGATTTTGATGATAGAAAGCGAAAATATGATTTATGTATCATCTGGAATGCCATTTATTATATCGTAAAAACAGGCTGCCAGTGGCGAATGCTCCCCGCGAATTATCCCAAATGGCAATTGGTCTACTATTACTACTCTAAATGGTCAAATTTAGAACTCTTCGATTTACTTCTGTGTAATTTAAGAGAGAAGGTACGAGTAAAGAGAGGCCAAAATGCAGAAGCAAGTTTAGGAATTATAGACAGTCAGAGTGTGCGCTGGGGAAATAATCGTTCTCTTAATGGGTTTGATGGGAATAAGAAGGTAAAAGGAATAAAAAGGCATGTTGTGGTAGATAAAAATGGATTTTTGTTAGCCGTAATGGTAAGTGTAGCCAATTTTCACGATAGTAAAGCTGCTTTGTTATTCATGAGAACATTGCAATATCTTTTGATTCCAATTACGGTGATTTTAGCAGATGGAGGCTATAGAGGAAATATTATTGAAGAAATAAAAGATAAGTTTGGCTACATTATTCAGGTTGTTTTACGGTCCGATCATAAAGAAAAACTCTTTAAGCCTATACACAAAAGATGGATTATTGAAAGAACTTTTTCTTGGTTTGATAATGATAGAAGACTTTGCCGAAATTATGAATTGCTAATGGAAAATTCTGAAAATATGGTCAAACTATCAGCTATAAAAATAGTATTGAACAAAATTTAAACAGGCTCTTAGTTTTGTTGTTCTTTAAAGCATTTATTTCTTACTACTCATCTACCGGCACAATCGTCCAGCCTGCTTCTCTAAATTTTTCAACATCATGCCGAACATTATCTCTTCTTATTGCAAAACAGAGAAGATCTGTCGGTCGCGAAAAGCCTACATACATCATTTTTAGCGTTTCATTGGATCTGACCTTATTTAAATGAGAAAAATTCTGCTCTTGAAAAAACAAAGGATTACATCCTATAAATTCAGCTTCTTTCTTTGTTCCCTTAACAAACACAGTCAACTTAGCTAGTTCAGATGTGTAGTAGTCCGTCTCAACATACATAGTTGCACAATGTGTTTGTCCCTTTACCGAATGGACAGATCCTAACTTAACGACAAGACCTCCGTCTTCAACCTGTTCAGGTTCTATCATTTCAGCAAGATTAAAATTGAATTCTTTGTTAATAAAACCTTCTGAATTTGCAATTCTAAAATTTGCGATTAAATCGGTTAATTGATTTCTTATATAATCAACATACTCATCAAATACCTTTTCATAATTTTCTTCAACAACGATTAAGTAACACCAGTTAAAAAGTCGATTCTTGAATACATCATAGTATGCGTCCCCTTTACTTTTAATCAACTGAATAAAAATAGACTTACGGTACATTTTGGAAGAATCTCCAGGAATATTAACTCCTTCAATTCGTAAAATTCTAACGATTCCATTTAAAAGAGATTTCCGAACAGCTTCAAAAGTTGGCTTTTTGCGGTCAAACAAAAATATATACTTCCTTAAACAATCAAAATCCTCTCTTTTCTGCTTTATTTCCCTTGAATATTCTGGAAAAAGCTTTCTTAAATGCCATCTTTCAGAACCCTCCTCCTTGTCAGTTGTCCAAGCAATGATATGAAAACCTCTTTCGATATTCGTAGTATTTTGATTAAGACCAAAACGCTTAATTAGCTCAATATACCTTTCTTTAAGCTTCTTAGCTTGAGTTTCATCCTTAAAAATTAAAAGATGGGGTGGAATTGATTCACGACCGGAAGCACCCACCACCCGATATTCACCGCTTCGGCTCAATGCAAAACCATCAACTAGCGCACCAATTATCGGTGTCAACCGATGTGAATTATTTAGACTGAGATCTGCTTGAAATCTTTCAGGATCAATCTCATTTCGTGTCCTCCAGACAGTTTCACTATGTAACGATGAACTTGAGTAAATTGCCTGGTTCCGGTCACCGATTCTTTGAATAATTGTAGTAGAACCTTCAGTAAAGAAAATACTTTCAACCAGCTGTACCTGATCAAAATCAAGATCCTGCATTTCATCAATAAAAACATATTTGAACCGGCTTTGTAAAATCTCTTTAAGATCAGTTGCACCGGGAAGATTTAGGTACCTTTTTGAGATATCAAAGCTATCTTTGAAGGAAAGTACACCCTGAGAAAGAAGACTTAACTTCCACCTTTCTAACTCAAGATAATATTCTCTATTTACACCAGTATATGTCAATTTAGAAGTATTACCAACTTTAACCTTTCTTCCTTCAAGATCATATGAGCAATTCTTCAGAAACTCCAATATATTTCTTTCCTTTTCACTAGGTGTACCTTCAAAATCTCTGTTAACCAAGCCGAAAAGTTTATTTTTGAGATTAGCCGGATTCTGCCCTTTTCTAGAATACTGAAGGCTTTTAAAAAATCTCTCAACTTCATATAAATACATCTCATCGTCATTCTTATGAATATAGCTACCATACAGCTCAAAGCAAGCCTGATTGGCGACAAATTTATTTGTAAAACTCTGAATGGTCCCTACAAAATTTGGGTATACAAAAAGCTGCGGACACAGAGGTTTTAAAACTTTTTCAATCTCCTCGATGGCATGATTTGTATGAGAGAGTATTAGTACCGCTCGATTCGCCTCTAAGGGTATCTGTTTAGCCAGACAATACAATTTTGCCAGTAAGGCTGTAGTCTTCCCACTTCCGGGTACTGCCAATAAGTCAACTGTATTCATGTTAGCAATAAATGCCCTTCTTTCAGGATCGAAAGCCTCCCCACCTATCAAAATTTCTTCCGCGGCTCTCAGGTGTGATGGATCAATTCTCATAATCATGTACGTACTTAATAGCGTTCACCAAATAAGAAAGATACCGATCTTCAGTCATCTGATCCGCCGTTATAGTGTTATCCTTGAACAATAGTTCAGCAAAGACATTCATAACCGCGACCTTATCTATGGGAGATGTCCCCGATTTCTTTGACAGCTTCTTAATAAACTTCCCCTCAAATGAAGCTTTAAAAGCACCATTATCCTTTTGGAACTCTTCTGTTTTACTGTGTACCTGCAAGACTGCTTCCTTAAATATGTCAGATAAGCAAGATCGATACAGACACCATTCCAGTGTCCATTGTATTGCAATGTTTAATTTTATATCTGTAGACTTTAGTTCACGTTTTAAAACATTAATGTTACATAGCTTATTTTTAAACGTTTTGTCTTCTCTAAAAAAAGACATGAACCGGCCAAACTCATTAGGCCTATTGTCCAGATCCGTAATAATTGCAATTGGGACATTCATTTTACGAGCATCCGCACGTAAAAATATTTTCGCAAAATGCAGGTATGCTGTTGAAGCCACATTGATAACAGATATTTCTTTTCTGGCTAGATCCATTCCTAACTTAGCGGCCAGCGTAGGAAGAAGTATTTCTTCAGACCAACCCTCAACTATAATATTTCCCTTTGAAAAGAAAAGGTTACTCTTAGTAACATCCAGGAAACGCTCCAGATATTTATAGTCCTTTCGCTCCAGTTTAGTATTTCCTTCACCTAGCGGAAACACGTCATTATTTTTACAAATTATAATTTCCTTTAAATCTGCCTGTGAAGTAATATTTGAGCTGTGGCTGGTAAGGATATACTGAATTCCTACTTCCTTTTTCAACCGATTTATGATTTTTAGCTGTGCCTGTGGATGAAGATGGGCTTCAAGTTCCTCGACCATACATAGCTTTAGACCGTTCCAGTCTGCTTTCCGCAGATGGAGTAATTCTGCAGCCATAAAAAGCCGGTTCATCGTGCCCAAGCCTAAATTTTTTGCTCCAATTATCCCAAGGGACATTTTCTCAAGGATATTGGTGATCTTAGTAGGCCCAAAGTCAAATACGGATTCCGAGCTGTCACTGATGAAATAGCCGATGAAGTCATCTACAACCTTCTTTATGTTCGTATGATATCCCTGCTCTTCATCTTTAAATTTACCCCTGATCTGCTCACTTGTACCTTCAAACAGCTCCTCAAATTCATGTAGTCCATTTTCCTGTTTGAGTTTAAACTCTTTATGCTCCTTCAAAATCTGCGATAATCTTGAATTCTTTTTAGCAGCAAGCTCATTATCAGCATCTCGTAAAGCCTTAAGGTAAGTGCATTTGAGATATTCTTTAGCTTCTGCTGTCAGCGCATTTCCCACACCATCCATGCCTGCCTTGATGTCGGCAGGAATTACCCGCCCATCCTTGTAATGAACCTGATAGATCAGATACAACTTCGGCCTCCGGAATATCTCTTCCCTGCCGCCAACATCCATGACCTCATTTTGGATTCCGCACCATTCTGTAAAATTAGCCGCCTCGACATTGGTAATTCCGGAAAACTCCAGTTCAATTCTTAGAATGGGTGAAATTTGATCGCCATTACTAAAAAAATCGCTCTCCTCAACCTTGATCCATTCGTATGCGTGAGTTTTTAAAACAATCTTAATGGCATCGATGATAGCAGATTTTCCCGAATCATTTTCTCCAATAAGAATATTCATTCCCTTATTAAAAGGTACTGTTAAATTTGGCAAGTTAAGATCAAAATCTGGACTTCCGTACTTTCTGAAGTTCCAAAGTTTCAAAGAAGATATATACATGTAGAGTTAATATGGTTAAAGTGAAAAAATACAAAAAAAAATCAAAAATTTAATAACCGACTAATACTATATTTGTAGCGTTACGGAAAGCCGTAAATCAGGAAGCGAAAATTGTTGGTCGTGTGAGCTTTTAAACACTTAATTGGCACATTCTACACTTATTTAGAATTAAAATAGAAATGAAATTATTTGTTTTTAGTCAGTTTTCCGTACTACTATAAACGCCCATCTTGATGGCATTGAACGATATCGGTCGACCATCAAGATATGAGGCAAAAATTTTTGCAAGATTTTCCATTTTCTAAATTACTTTTTATTTGACATCTGCTTAATTTCTTCATCAGTATGATTATCCAGAATTTTAGCATACCTATAAAAAGTTGCTCTTGTCAATCCAAACGGTTTATAAATTTCCTCAGGACGTTTAGTGACATCCTTATATATATTACGTAGAAGTAACAGTTTAGAAATTGTTTCTTTAGTATATCCCTTTGGTTTTCCTCCCAATCTACCTCTTGCTCTTGCCGACTGCAAGCCTGCATTGGTTCTCTCTCGGATCAGCTCACGCTCATATTCAGATAAAAATGCCATTATATTTAAAAAGAGCCGGCCATTCATAGTAGAAGTATCTACTCCATCAGTTATCCCTTTTATGATAATACCTTTGTCACTTAAACTTAAGACAAGATCAATAATATTTTTGAGACTTCTCCCTAATCGATCCAGTCTCCAGACATACAATTCATCACCTTCCCTAAACTGCTCAATCATCTTATCGAGCTCCGGACGATTTTTTGTTGCACCCGAAATTTTCTCCTGATAAATTTTCTCACAACCTGCTTTTTCTAAAGCTTCAATTTGTAAATCTAAATTTTGGTCTTTAGTTGAAACCCGGGCATATCCTATTTTCATATATTGTTACATTAAACTCATACTTGGTAAATTTGTGAAACGTTGTTTAATGATACGACATTTTGAGAAAATAAATAGAAAAAATAAAGTGACGAGATCTAATCACTTCAAAAATCTCAAAATACCACCCGATTGTAGGATCTGCGTAAAATAGTATCAGGTACATTCTGATATTAAATGATTACACAGGTTAAAGTCGAGCCTGCGTAAAAATTACCCATGTTTTTTTACCTGCGTAATTTTTACCCACCTTATTGTAGCACCTGCGTAAAATAGTATCAGGTACATTCTGATATTAAATGATTACACAGGTTAAAGTTGAGCCTGCGTAAAAATTACCCATGTTTTTTTTAACCTGCGTAATTTTTACCCACCTTATTGTAGCACCTGCGTGAAATAGTATCAGGTATATTCTGATCTTAAATAGTTACAGCCTAAAGTTGAACCTGCGTAAAAATTACCCATGTTTTCTTTTAACCTAAGTAATT
Source organism: Chryseobacterium antibioticum (assembly GCF_012927325.1). Taxonomy (GTDB): domain Bacteria; phylum Bacteroidota; class Bacteroidia; order Flavobacteriales; family Weeksellaceae; genus Chryseobacterium; species Chryseobacterium antibioticum. The sequence goes on from NZ_JABBGI010000016.1 coordinate 89,456, forward strand.
TTCACCCACTTTATTGCAACACCTGCGCAAAATAGTATCAGGTCATATTCTTACCCTGATTAAAATGGATACAGCTCAGTGTATTCTCCCTTCTTCAATATTTGTAATGTTTTTTTTGTTTCAAGAGCAAAAACGTCTAAATAAAAGCAATGTTTTGATTATTAATGTTTTATAGCTTTGTTTGGATGCTTTTCAGAATTCTGAAAAAAGTGGGCGGCTTTATATAGCAAGATGTGTCTTTGTACGTACAAACTTTTCAAGTTGTACTTCCAAAGACGATCTTGCCTTTTTTTGCAAAAAGGAGAAAAAACGGCGGAACTTGTTTTTTTGTTTCGGGGAAAATTAGGAGCAATATTCCAAATTAGCCCAGTATATTCTTTTTTAATCTCCATATATTCCAGATGAGTCCAGCTTGTTCTTATTTAGCCCAAGCCCGATGAATACTATTGCTTTCTCGATTTTTATGTCCCAATTTTGCAAAAGAAATTTTAACCAAAAACAAAATGAAAATACAGATTTATTTTTCTGCCATTCATCAAAGGGACAATATCAAGCCTTACTTACCGAGAAGCGCTGAGCTATTTTAATCGGATAAAGCTTCACTGAGTTATTTACCATAAGAAAAATTGAAAATGAAAAAGGATGGAAAAGGAGGTACGGATTTACATCAGAATTCAAAAATCCAGAAAAGGAAACTGGAAAAAAATCTGCTCAGAAAAGCAGATCTCCTTAACCAGCTTGATTATCCATTCGGTAGAGAACAGGATTCAGGATGATGAAAGGCGAAAAGTACTGGCGTTCATTGAAAAACAAGATAACATCTTTATCAAGATAGAAACCAACATCAACCAGATCGCTAGAATTGTAAATGGTCAAAAGTTTATTTCCGAAAAAGAATTGAAGGATTTCCTGGGTAAACTTTCCGAAATCGAAAAACTGAAGAGAGAACAGAATCTGATTTTCTCAAGGATTTATTCATTGCTTGGAAAATGATTGTCAAGATAATGGAGCCTGCGGGTTCCGGCTTTCCCGGAGTACAGTATAATGATAAAAAGGTAGAGAAAGGGGGCGGTGAGCTGATGCTGATGAAAAATTTTCCTTCCTTCATTAACGAAAATAGCAGTCAACAGGAAGTTCGGAATTATTTAAAATCCATATCAAAGAATGAAAGGGTAAAAAAGCCTCAGTTTCATGCTGCTATTTCCACGAAGTTTCAGGAACATACCAAAGAAGAGCTCACAAGGATTGCAGAAAATTTTATGGATGAGCTGGGGTACGGAAAGCAACCCTTTATTGTGGTGTTCCATAATGATACAGAAAATCACCATGCCCATATTGTTTCTACCCGTGTCAGTAAACAGACCGGTAAGAAAATCAATGACAGTTATGAAAAGCTTAAAGCGCAGAAAGCATTAAGCAGAGTCATGGAAAAGCTGTATGGATTAAGTACGCAGGAACAAATAGAAAAATTACTGAGCTACCGATACAGCTCTTTAAAGCAACTGGAACTGCTTTTGGAAAGAAACGGATTCCGGCTTTCCCAAAATAAGAATGATGAGGGTGCTTTGGATATCTTGAAAAACGGAGTTCGGGAAAAAACAATTAATGTAGTTCAGCTCAACTTCAGCAGTCATAAAAATGATTCCCGAGCATGGCAGTTAAAAGCAATTTTTTTAAAATACAAAGAATTGTACTCGAGCAAGGTGTTCAAGATTGAAGACTGCAGGGCTCAGGAAGCGATGTTGCCTGAAGAAAAGCAAAACGAGAATTGGAAACCGAAAATTGAATTCGAGAGTGAGCTTCAGAAAAAGTTGCGGGATGTTTTCGGGTTGGATGTGGTATTTCATTACAAAGAAAGCGAGCCACCTCTAATAGAGGATAGCAATAAGAAAACCGGAAGCGGCACTGCTGCCGCCCGCCCTTTCGGATATACCTTGATTGACCATAAGACAGGATCGGTGTATAAAGGAAGTGAGATTGTGAAAATGAATGAGTTGTTTGAGTTCACTTCCGATACCATAGACAAAAGACTTTTTGAAAGTTTAAAGGATTACAATATAGCAGATGAAGCTTCTAAGCAAGTCTTACTAGAGCATTTGAAACGCCAAAACCCTGACCATACGCCAAAAGATTTTATGCTTTTTGAAACTAAAAAAAGGAAGAATAAAGAAATATTTGGCTCAGTCAGGAACGAAGTAAAGCAATATCTCAAAACACAGAACCCAAAAGACGTTCACATTATAAGGTCCGAAGAGGGTAAATATTATGCTATCAACTCAAAATTACACTATGTAGGAGAGCTGGAACAGCTGATAGGCGAAAAAGATTATCAAAAGTTCCTGAATCCGGCTGAAAACCAGCAGCAGGTTTCAGTAACCCAAAATGAAAAACTTTCAAAAGAACTGAACAGAAGTATCAATGATTTGATTTTTCAATTCAGTAAATCCTCAGGAGGAACCGGAAAAGACCCTTCGGAAGAAGAGCTCAAAAAAAGAAGAAAAAAGAGAAAATAGAGTTAATGGTTTTCAGTTGATCTCCCATAAAAAATTACCCAACACCTTTAAAATTGATAACCATTACCCAACAACTAACAACCAAACTATGATTATCACCTTTGCCACCCAAAAGGGCGGAGCGGGAAAAACCACTCTTGCCATTGCATTTGCCAATTACCTTTGTGAGGTTTCCCAAAGGAAAATTAAGGCGTATGACTTTGACTTTCAGAAATCTTTTTTCAACAAATGGAAAGAGGACGAATATTCAGAGCTGCCAAAGCTGTATGAAGTGGAACTCGTCGGAGACGATGAAGAAGAACAGCCTTTTGCAGATTTGGAAAAAATTATAGGTCTTAAGGAAAGTGAAGCAATATACCTGTTTGATTTGGCGGGTACACTCGACCAGAAATACAGTGATCTATTGATTTACAGTGATTTTATCATCATTCCTTTTGAATACTCCGATGTATCGGTAAAATCAACCCTGGTATTCAAAAACCTGCTGGGTTTACTCGAAAGTGAGGCAGAGCGGATCTTTATCCGATCCAAATATGACAAAGGTTATAAATATCTTAACCAAAAGGAGATGGATATCGAGATCTCAAAATACGGAACCCTGATTGAAAGCCCTGTATACAAAAGAAATTGCTTACAGAGCATTAATACGAGGAAGCTTACCTACGAACAGCGATATGCGATAAAAAAGCCATTCAACGAAATTATTGAACAAATAAGTGAAGCATTACAAATTACCTTGTAAGGCTGATTCCAAAGAAAAACAAAATAAAAATGAAATATGATAAAGTATTCACTCATCCTGTTAGCAGCTTATTTCCTGTATTATGCCGGAAATATCCTGTACGACCTTTTCTTAAAAAAAGAAAAGATCATTCACGTCGATCTGACCGAAGAATTTTCACTAGGCGATTTTGCTCAAAGAGAGAGTAAGCCTCCTTCTACCATCGGTATTGAAGACGTTGAAAACGTCAATACTCCCAAATCCTTCTTGAAAAAAGAACTTGATTCCCAAAAACAATCAGCTACCGACGAAAAGCCGGATTTGGAAGAGCTAAGAAAACGATTTGAAGCTGAGCAGGATATTGATGATATGCCTGCTGCACCTGTGAACGAAACCAAAGCAGTAACAATAGAAGAGAGCCAGTCAGATAACACAAGCCATCCTCAGGATATGCCTGGCAAAGCAGAAGAGCATTTCAATGGTGAAAAGACTGAGCCTAAAAAATCCCATTGGAAGGAGCTCCTGAATTTATCGGAGACCACCGTTCAAATGGTCGCTAACTACGATGGGCAAAAGGTTTACCATTCCATCATTTAAACAGTAATAAACACTTCAAAATTACCCCATCTCATCCTATCAATTGATACGGATAGCATACCCCTTATGCCAATTTCTAAGCACAAAAACCTAATTCTAAACAAACATTTAATCATTATGAACAACAATTTAAAACGCTATATGGCAGTAAAAAAGATACTGACTGCTTGTATGATTCTTCTTGCTTTCACGCCTGTATTTGCACAGGGCGGAGCAACAGCCATCTCCAATGCGGCAAGTGACATTAGAGACTATTGGGATCCCATCAAACTGATTTTGAAAGCCGTGGGCGGGCTGGTTGGTTTCATCGGAGGTCTCAGAGTATATAATAAATGGACCAATGGTGATCAGGATGTCAACAAAGAAATCCTTGGTTATGGGGGAGCCATGATCTTTCTGATTGTCGTTCCGGAATTCGTAACGGCTTTCTTTGCTTAAGTTATGGGATTCTATCTCTACAAGGGGCTCAAAAAACCCCTTGTATTCTTCGGACTCAAGGGAAAATATATTTTTTATGCCGTGGGTGTTATCGGAGGCGGAGTCATTGCAGCACTCATATTATCCAGGTTCGGATTATTAGGCTCTTTACTAGGGCTTGCAGTCACCGGAGGCGGTGTATATCTCATTTTCAAAAGACAGGACACCCATGGTCTGTATGACAAGACTAAGAATTTCGATCAGATTTTCATTTTCCCTAAAAGGTTGAACAGCAAAAGATTTTTAAAGCATGGCAACAACAAAAAAACAAGCATTTAGTATTCCTTTCATCGGCTATGATTATGGAAAAGATCAGCATTGGGATTTTGATGTCCTTTTCGGGCAGTATGGAAATCCCATCATTGGTATCAGAATCAGAAATATCGTGGAACAGTATTCAGCAGACCCGGATTATTATCTCCATTTTCATACGGTTTTGAATCAGGTCGTGTCCATCATCGGGGAGGGGAGAATTGTTCAGAAGCTTGATATTTTCTCAAAAAAGAAATACTCAGCCGAGCTTTCCAAGGAATTCCTACAACAGAAATATTCTGAGCATTTTGACGGAAGGCTTTTTAAAACCATTGAAACGGTATTACTGTTTACAGATATTATTGATGATAAGCTGAAAAAGAAAAATAAATCCTACAATTTCTCTGCAAAGAGCTATAAAGAACTTAGGGACAAATGTCAGAAGGTGTTTATGCTTTTGAAACAAAGTGACTGTGAACCGGAGTTCTTATTAGAGAAAGATTTTGAGTATTATATTTCCGGAGCTTTATCAATGCAGTTTTCGGGTACCCCGGTTTTTGACAATATTAGAAGTACTAATGAATATTTGCAAATAGGCAACCGCTTTGTTAAAAACATCTCCTATGTCGATGTGGAAAACATTGACCTGCCTTCCGAAATAGAACCTTATTCCATCTTGGGAGGTAACGGAGCCGCAGCCGAAACGGCAGTAGATAATTTTACCTTTATTAATGAACTGGAAGATTATGAAACCATTATCTACAATCAGGTCATTACCATTCCGGTACAAGCCCAGCAGCAAAGGGAATTGGACAAGAAGAAGAAAAAGCACGAAGGAGCAGCGAACAATTCCCCATCCAATGCCATTATTGCCGAAGAGATTCAGAGCCTCCTTCATCATATAGCCATAGACGGACAGTTGATTGTCAATGCCCATTTTTCCCTAATATTTTCAACAAACACTCTGGAAGAAATGGAAGGGACACAGTCCCTGATTGAAAATAAGCTGTTTACCAAGGGGATCATTGTCTCCAGGAATGCCTATAACCAGCTTGAACTTTTCCGGGCAGCCCTACCAGGCAATGCCACGGAACTCAGGGAGTATGATCTGTTTATGACTACGAGCGAAGCAGCGCTTTGTTTTTTTTTTAAAGAAAGCTACCCCGTAAACGATGAAAGTGGCTTCTACCTAAGATTTACCGACCGTCAGGGTGTTCCCCTAAAAGTTGACCCCTCGGATTTACCGATGAAAACCGGAAGAATTAACAACCGTAACAAATTTGTATTGGGGCCCAGCGGTTCAGGCAAGAGCTTTCTAATGAATAATATCGTGGAGCAGTACCTCACCTACAATTATGATGTCGTGATCGTGGATACCGGAGATTCCTACTCAGGAACCTGCCAATATAAGGGTGGAAGATACATTCAATACACGGAAGAAAAACCCATTACGATGAATCCTTTCCTGATGGATCAAAAAGAATTCAATATTGAAAAAATAGAGTTTTTGACGAACCTGATCTTTTTGATCTGGCAAGGCCCTGATGCGACAATGTCGTCCGCACAGAAATCCATATTGGATAATGTCCTGATGTCGTATTATCACAGTTTTTTTCATTCGGGAACGAAGTGGTACGAAAATAAAACCCCGGAAGAGCTCATTCTTTATTTAAGCAAATATAATATTCACGAAGAAGATGTTTATGCAGTATACGAAGAGGAATCCAGGGGGCAGCATACCTATTATGATATTCTGGGGATTGCCTTCGATGCCGGTTTTGATGAAGTGAAAGAAGCCTTTAGAAAACTCGCCATTGAATACCATCCGGATAAAAATCTGAATAATCCTGATTATGACAGCGAGAAATTCTATACAATCTATGAGGCTTATGAAACCCTGAGTGATCAGGAAAAACGTAAAGTCTATAATGAAACCCAGCTGATACTCATTCAGGCTAATGAAATCATACAGCAACCCAAGGATACTGAAGAGTGGAATGAATCGTTCAGAAAAGCCCTTATTAAAAAAATTAAAGAGCTGGAAGAAAAGCTCATTATAAAAGAACTTTCCTTCAACGGATTCTATGAGTACTGCGATAAATTTCTTCCCATATACCTGAATAATAAAAAACATAAAATTAGAGAGACGGAGTTTAATCTGAGAACATTTCTATTTGTATTAAGGGATTTTTACAAAGGTGGAAGATACGGAACCACCCTCAATGAAAGTGCCGACAATACCTTATTCAATGAGCCCTTCATTGTATTCGAAATTGATAACGTCAAGGATAATCCCAAACTTTTCCCCATTGTAACGCTGATCATTATGGATACTTTCATCCAGAAGATGAGACTCCGGAAAGATCGTCGCAAAGCTCTTATAATAGAGGAAGCGTGGAAAGCCATTGCTTCAAAATTAATGGGAGGGTACATCCTCTATCTCTACAAAACCGTAAGGAAATTCTGGGGCGAAGCGGTAGTAGTTACTCAGGAACTGGACGATATTATCGGAAATGCTGTAGTAAAAGACAGCATCATCAACAACTCCGATACGTTTATCCTTCTGGATCAGACCAAATTTAAGGACAACTTTGACCGGATAGCCGCTCTGCTTTCCTTGAATAAAGTAGAACAGAACAAGATTTTCACGATCAACAACTTAAATAATAAGTTCGGACGAAGCAGGTTCAAGGAATTTTATCTCAAACGGGGTTCCAAAGGAGAAGTATACGGTAACGAAGTGGCCCTTGAACAATATTTAACCTACACCACGGAAAAGCCCGAAAAGTCGGCTGTTGAATACTATATACAAAAGTATGGAAACTATGATAAAGCCTTAGAAATCTTTGTAGAACAGGTGAAAACCTTCGGGGGTGATATGGGAAACATGGTCTCCTTAGTGAACCTCTATCAAAAGCCTTTGGATTCAAAAGTCCTTGCGTTCTACCACGGGTTTAAGAACCGGAAGACGAACCTTGATAAGAATATCTTCAAAAGCATTTCCAAGGAATTAGAGGACCAAAATATCAGTCTTTCGGAATTAATCAATAGACAATCTTATACATATGAAAAAGTTTAGTTTATTTTTTTTAGGATTTGGAAGTTTAGTATATGCCCAAAACACCTACATAGACCCTACCGTAACGGCAGCGATGATTCTGTATTCAGAAAACCTGAAAGCCAAGCAGAATGACGTCATAGAAGAAACTTCCAAGCTAAAAGATGCCCAAACCTGGGTAGGAACCCAGATGGTAGCCGCCAATGATATTCAGAATAAAATACTCAAAGGCTTAAAAGAAGTTTCCGGAACCCTGCAAAACGGAATTCAGGTAAAAGAAATTTATACGGAGCTCAATAAATGCTACGGGTATTCTTCTGACGTCGTTCAACTGGCATCTGCACGTCCCCAATACGCCATTTTCGGGGTTAAAGCGTCACAAAAAACCTATGAGCAAAGCCTAAAAATCGTAACGGATGTATCGGACATCCTGGCCTCAGGAGAGCTGAACCTCGCTACGGCAGGCGACCGCTATAAGATCCTGCATAACATCTCCGGAAACGTAAAAAATCTAAAACTGTGGCTATTGGCCATCAAGCTGCGATTGGAAAAAGCCAACAGACTGGGATTCTGGAACTCCATTAATCCCTTTGCGGGCTATATCAATACGGATAAAGCCATTGTTGAAGATATTATGAACCGATATAAACGCAATTTTTAAATTTTTTTAAGATGAAATCGAGGGACGAGATTCGCCGACCTAATGAAGGCAAAAAGAAAATTTTTCTAAGCGTATTCATTCCGACGGTCTACATCGTAATCACTTCTTCCGGAGGAGGGTCCACGCCCGCCTGGCAAAAAGAAAATGTTTCCTTTCCGATGATGGATTTGGAAATCAATGCCACGATGAAGGAGCATAACAGGCAAAAGGAAATGCGGCAAAACCAGACGCTGAATGCCGGTATTGAGACGGTCAATAAAAACGAGTGGAACAGCTTCAAGGATAAGGTTGTTAAAATACAGGACAGGCTCAGAATTGTTTCATTTGCCTTGCAGGCGATTCCAACAGGAGTGGCGATGAGCAGGGAGGTGAATAAGATCACTCAGAACCAGGCTGACATTATTGACGAAATCAGTACCGCACCTTACTCTATTGCAGCGGTCTTGCCTTCCGGAGTACAGTATGTGGATGATTTACAAATGGTAACACGCCTGATCACCGGAGTGATCCTCTCGTACGGAGCCATCAATCAAATGGAAAAATCAGAACGCAAGATTTTATTGGATTATGCACTAGGTGAAGTCAAAACCCTTAGCAGGAATTCTACTCATATGCTGTTGAAAATACGGGATATTAAAGCCAAAGTACTGCGCAATAAAAGAGCTTTCCAGTATTACGTCAACAGGGATAAACAAGTGGTGGAAAACATTATGAAGAACATTAAATCCTTTTAATAAAAAATGAAAAAGATAGTAACCCTCGGAATTGTAATGTTTTCTACGGTTTCCGTAAAAAGCCAGCAGATCGTGATCAATGATAAATTACTGTCCCAGATTACCGTCAATCACGGCGTTCGTTTAGGGAGTGAACAAGCTTTTTTAGATTCTTATGAAAAGCAGAATGAATTGTATATAGAGATCAAAAATAAAACGGCTCAGGTGATTGCCATTCAGGAGTATATCTACCAGCAGCTTAAAAATGTCAATTCAGCCCTTACCCAAAGTAAAAAGCTCATCTATCTCTATCAGTATCTGGGGAAAATCGTAAGCAACTCCAAAACCATGCTGGATTTATCCATGCAGCATCCGGAATATGCCGCGCTGGTTTCAAAATATTATACCGCCATTGGACAGCAAACACTGAAGCTCCAGCAAGAGGTCTCGCAAGATATCCTGAATGAAAACAAGGATTTTATGATGGATGCTATGGATCGGGAGATGCTCATTGAGAAGGTATTTACACGCGTGAGAAATATTCATGGTAACATTCTCTATATCATTTTACGGCTACAGAATGCAAAGAAGATCCCTTATCTGTATCAAGTCCCTGTGCTTCGGAATTACATCAATATCGATAGAGCCATTGTGGGAGACATTATTCAGAAATACAAATACATTTTTAACTAAAACAATGAAAAATTTATTCATAAAATTAATCAGGCTGCAATTTTTGCTTGTTGTCACTGTCGTATCTGCACAATTGAGTGTAAAACGGCTCAATGACCCTGCCATTGTCGCCCAGCACAAACGGATGGTTTTTGAAAGCTGGGGAGACTGGCGGCCTTATCCCAAATATTTCCTGGGAGTCCAGACCAATTTTGCCTACGCTACGGTGTGGGGGATGTGGGCGCCTAAAATTAACAGGGATTATAAGGATGGAGATGACATAAGACCCTTAAAACCTACGGGAGTACAGAATCAACGATTTGCTGAAGTGAAATATGAGGAAGAAGAAGCTAAAAAAATAAAAGCAGCTTCCGATACCATTTATAAAAGGAGTGTCCAGGATTTTGCCCATTGGACTTCTGCTACCGTAGATGCAGATCCCCTTTGGCTCTTGTATTACAAGCGCATGTTAAAACCCATTACTGCATTCCCTGATACCCCGCAAAATTTTATGGAATGGAGGCTGAAAGACCAGCAAACTTATGAAACGCTTAATAGTATAGGAACATTAAAAAGGCTTCAGGAAGAGCTGGATCTGATTAAGGAAAAATATACGATGTCCCGGTCTATGGATATGCCAAGGGGAAAACGTTTTCTGATGTATCACGAAACCCTACTTCGTTGGAGAAAATTTGCTCAGGAGTTAAGGAAACATAATAACAAAACGACCCTTCTTCTGGATTATAAAAATATCCTGAAAAGCCATTCTCCTTATGCTTTGCCTACAGCATGGACACCGGCATCAGACAGGCAGATCGTACAAAATATAATGCTGCAATACAAACACCGATATTAATATGAATAAAAAACTCACTTTATGCTGCTGCCTCTTGGCATTTGTGTTACCGGTGATGGGCTTTGCCCAGACCGATAGTGATTACAGCAATTTACTCCAGTTCCTGAAGGGCGATGGTGCTTTTGAGAAATGGTTTATGGAGGTCTTTACCAAACTGGATACCAGTATTCAGGACAGTGCCGGAGAAGCCGCATTGGTCGGAAAGGCCATTGGCGGATTAGGGTCTTTGATGTACCTGGGCTATATGGGATGGCAAATGGCTGCCGGAGACCGGGAATGGGAAATTACTCCTATGCTCAAACCGATTCTGATTGGATTCACCCTGATATACTGGACGGGATTTGTCAATCTGATACAGGCTCCCTTTGAAGCCATTGCAGAGCCGGGAGTGAGCATTTTCAGTGATATAGAATCCGAGGTCAATGACCTTCGTGTTGAAAGGTTCAAAAAGCAGCAGCAATTGTTGGACGCCGTTATCAAACTGAAAGCAGATGAAGATGCCAAGCAGGAGGTCATTGAGAATACCGGAAAAGATGCCGATGATTCCTGGTTTGATATCAGCGACGGACTGGATAAACTCATCCAGCCCATCAAGGAATGGCAGATCAGGATGCAGTTCCAGATGCAAAAATTAGTAGCTGAAGTCATTGAGTTTATCTGTCTTTCCATTCTTAGAATTTGCGTTTACCTGATTTTTTTTATCCAGAAAATCTGGGCATACATCCTTATTATATTAGGGCCGATTGCCGTGGGAATGGCATTGGTTCCCGGATTTGAAAACTCTCTCTACAGCTGGGTTTCCAAATTTATCAATATCAATCTGTACACTTTTGTGGCGTATACCATTATCAACATTGGGCAGCAACTCATTGCTTCCGGTTATATGATGGAAATAGAAAGGTATGACACGCTTTTAACCAATGGAACGGTGACCAATTTAGATGCCCTAATGGTCTATGTCAGTAATTCGGGAATGATCTATAATCAGCTTTTTACCTGCGTCGCCTATATCGTTACCGGAATCGGGGTTTTGATGACCCCTACCATTGCAGATACCATTGTGTCGGCAGGTGGAGCCGGAGCAATGACAAAAATGAAAAGTGCTGTGGGCAAAATGGCGGGCAGTGCAAAAACTGCGGTGTTGGCTGTTAAAACCGGAGGTGCTACTGTAGCTGCCACAGCCGCAAAATCTACTGCGGCAGGTTCTGTATCGGGAAGAGTTCAGCAGGCCATGAAAAACAAAAAATAATCTCAAAAATATTATCATAAAATGCTTATCAAAAATATAGAACAAAGAATCAAGGTAAATAAGGTGGTTTCACTTTCTGCCATTGCCTTTGCCGTATTTATTGTCATCGGAGGTTTTTTCTTCGCCTATAAAATGATTGAAGATTCCAGGAAATCCATTTACATCCTAGATAACGGTGTACCGGTTTTGGCTAAACAGACTGATGTCTTACTCAACAGGCCTGTAGAATACAAAGCCCAGATTGAACTTTTTCACCGATTATTTTTCACATTAGCTCCTGACGATACCTATATCAAGGATAATATTCAGAAATCACTCTATCTGATCGATGACAGCGGTAAGAAAGAATACACCAACCTGAGGGAAAAAGGTTTTTATAACCAGATTATTGCGTCCAGCTCCATGGTCAGTATCCATAGCGATTCGATTACCCTCAGCCCGGAACAAAAGAAATTTGTTTTTTTCGGGAAACAGATGATTACAAGAAAATCATCTGTCATTACCCGAAAGCTCATTACCGAGGGCTTCTTTGAGGATATTATCCGCAGTCCCAATAACCCACACGGGGTGATCCTTAAAAACTGGCGCATCCTTGATAATGAAGAAATCTCCAATCAAACCAAAAATTCGTACTAACAATGAACGCTTTATTCAAACATGCCCGACAGAAATGCTTACAATGGATCGTCCATCACCCTAAAAAGTTTTTTACCTATTCGATGATTTTTTTGTCAGTATCATTCGTAGGTTCCCTGATCTTGGGAATTTTCTTTCCCAAGGAAACAGTATTTACCATTAAACCACCTGTCCTTTACTCCAAAGGTCAGATGGTTCAAAACCCTGCTGTAAACAATGAAAAAGAGATGAAAAAGATTGTAGAAGAGCTCAAAACTTTAAAAGGGAAAAGAGACCGGAAACAATTACAGAAAGAGGACAGCTTGAGGATTGAATATTTGTTTAACCAATACCAGCAATTAAAAAATGACCGGTAGCACCGGAGGCAATTTATATAAAATCAAAACTCAATGAAAAAACTTAATTTCAAACAGAAGAAATATATCCTGCCCCTTTTGGCATTGCCGTTTCTGCTGCTTTTTGTTTATGTAGGAACCCAGTTTACGGGAGAAGAACAGCCCAAGGATAAACCCAAAGAGCTCTCGCTTTCCCTCGGTGAGTCGCATGATTCCATTATGAGTAAAAATGATGCGTATGATGCATTTTTCAAAAAAGAGGATAACAGGACGATGCTCGAAGGGCTGGGCAAAGAAAAGGACAGTTTGCTGAGCTACGAAGACCAGTTGTCATTAGCTCAGAAGAGAAAAATAGATTCGCTCAAGGCTCTATCCGGAAGACAAAACGGGTATCAGCCGAAGGGAAATCTATCTTCTTACTATAACCCGAAACAAGAACAGAATGACAACAGGGATTACAAACGGTCTTCGGAAATTATCCGGATGCTGAACGATAAATCTTACGGCAAACCGGAAAGTGACTATGCTTCAGAGCATTCAAAATCAACCCCTCAAACTCATCAGCAAAACCCTGATCCGGTCAAATACCTGAAACAGCAGATGCTGGTTATGGATTCTTTGGAAAAAACAAGAGATCCGGAATATCAAAGTAAGCTGGCAGCGGAGGAAAAATTGAAGGCTAACAAAGAAAAAATGGAAGATTTCCTTAATTCAACCTTCAATGTCAGCAAATCGGTGATCAACAGCGAGTTCAATGCCTTTTACAAAGAAAAGGAAAACAGTTTTATCAAAGCGGTCATTGATGAAAATAACAAGGGATATTTAGGAAGCCGGATTCGGCTTAGGCTACTGGAAGACATCTTTGTGGGGAACAAAAAGCTCAGCAAAGGCTCGATACTCTATGGACAAATTTCAGGATTTGCGATGCAAAGGGTGAATCTCAGTATCGTATCCGTATTCACTAAAGGAGAAATTTACCCGGTCAACTTATCGGTTTACGATGTTGATGGAATGAAGGGGCTGTATGTTCCGGAGAGCATTTTCCGGGATATGATCCGGGAAATGGGAAGCAATTCTGTACAGGGAACACAGATGGATATGGGCGGACAGGGATTTTTCACCAGTATCGTCTCCAAATTATTCACATCCACTTCCAAATCCATTGCCAACCTGATTAAAACTAACAAAGCCAAATTGAAATACAACTCTTATGTATTTCTGATTGACGAAAAACAACTGAAAGATGCACAAAACCAACAAAAAAAATAAAGAAATGAAAGCCATATTATATACTTTACTGATTTTCATAACCCAGCTTTTTACAGCACAAACCGCCACGAAGCAGCAGTTGAGTTCAGATTTGCCGGAACTCGAAATTACTGAAGGAATCAGCCTTCATATCATTTCTCCAGAACCCATCCAATATGTGGATCTATCCACTCAGCAGCTCACCGGGGATTTACCTTCGACCCAGATTGCGCGTGTTAAAATTGTAGATCTTACCGATGATTCGGATAAAGATAAAAACAGAAAAACACTTCTGTATTATTCTAACGGAGATCAAATCGGGGTGATTACGGTGGTCGGTCAATCCTTTATTGCCCAATACAAAGCCGTTTACAGAAATCCTGAAAACCTGAATACCGTAACCAATATCCATATTCAACCGGAGGAAATGCAGCCCATAGAATTTGATAAAATGGTTTTCTCCAATCTTGAGCTCAGGAAATTTGCCATGGATATCACCAGGAAAAAATCAGAAAAAAAACCGATCCGGGAAGAAAAAAAAATGGGGCTTAGTGTTCAGCTCAATAATGTCTATGTCATCAGTGACTATATCTTCCTGGATATGACCTTTAAAAACAACTCCAACCTAAGTTATGATATCGAAGCTTTGAAATTTTCTGTAGAAGATAAAAAAATCCATAAGGCGACCAACAATCAGAGCATTGAAATGAGTCCGATGTTTCAACTGAACCCTCAAAAGCGTTTCAGGAAGAATTTCCGGAATATCTATGTGTTCAAAAAATTCACGTACCCGAACTCTAAAGTGATGATGATCCGCCTGATAGAAGAGCAGCTCTCCGGAAGAACCATTGAAATGAAAGTAAAATACTCGGATATTCTGAAAGCCGACACCTTCTAACGGAAGTTCTGCTTCCATTTTATAAATCTCTCAATTCATCAACCCTTTAGTTAAAGAAAAATGCAAGAACAGCAGCATCAGATCAGGATTTACGGCTTCTTTCAGAAGGCGGTATATGCCGTTGTGGTGCTGGATTGTGTATCGCTATTTTATCTGCACGCAGATATTCCGGTACTCTCGAATTTGCTCAGGAACTTCTCTAAGATGAGTTTCATTTATCCTCCTGTCCATGCAAAATTGGCAACATTTATTTTGATAGGGTTAGTGGCGATTGGAACAAAAGCTAAGAAAAAGAAAGACCTTAACATCACTATGGAAATAGTCGTTCCTATGGTATTTGGGCTGATGATGATGTTTTCTTCTTTGGTTTGGCAACATGAAGCCGGAAACCCTTCACTCCCTAAAATCTTTCCGGGAATGAATCTCTATCAGATGGTTTATGCTTTTCTTTCGTTTTTTGGGGCGGTTATCCTTCAGATGGGTGCTGATAGTATCTCCAAGCTAATACAGCAGAAAATGGGTAAGGATCGATGGAATGTAGAAGAAGAGTCTTTTGACCAGAACCAGGAACTTGTAAATACCGATACCTCTATCAATATCCCATATATTTTCAGATATAATAATAAAATCTATAAAGGATATATCAACATTGACCCTTTTCGAGGTACCATAGTAATTGGAGTTCCAGGTTCAGGAAAATCGTTTGGTGTGATCAATCCTGCCATTCGGCAGATGATTGCGAAAGGTTTTTGTCTCTGCATTTACGATTTTAAATTCCCTGATCTGGCCCAGATTGCCTATTATCATTACTTACTGAAAAAAAGTAAAGAGTCCGATTATAATTATAGTTTCCACGTGATCAATTTGAATGAAGTTGAGAAATCCAGAAGAGTCAATCCGTTTAAAAAAGAATATGTGAAAACATTAGCCGAAGCACAGGAAATGGCTGAAGCTATGGTGTCTTCTCTACAAAAAGGCAGTACCAGTTCCGGAGGTGGATCAGAAGCGTTTTTTACCCAATCCGCGATTAATTTCCTTTCATCCTGTATTTATTTTTTTGCGACCCACGAAAACGGAAAGTATTCGGATCTGCCTCATATTCTTTCTTTTATGAACCGTAGCTATAAGGAAATTTTTGATACACTTTTTGGACATGAAGAACTGTATTCTTTATTATCACCTTTTAAATCAGCCTATGATAACAAGGCTTTTGACCAATTGGAAGGGCAGGTAGGAACATTAAAGATTTTCCTGTCCCGACTGGCTACCAAAGAAAGCTTTTGGGTGTTTTCAGGGGATGAAGTGGAACTTAAAATCACAGACCGGAACAATCCTTCCATTATTATTTTAGCATCAGACCCGGGAACTCAGGATATCAACTCCGCTTTGTATTCTTCGGTACTCAACAGGACTTTACGTTTAATTAACTCCAAAAACAATCTCCCCGGAGGAATCATTGCCGATGAGTTTCCAACAATTTACATTCATAAGATTGATAATGTCGTGGCTACTGCAAGAAGCAATAGGGTTGCCGTAATGCTCGGGCTTCAGGAACTTCCTCAACTCCGTCAGTTTTACAAGAAAGAAGTGGCGGATACCATTTCTGCCATTGTCGGAAATATCCTTTCCGGCTCTGCAAGAGATAAGAATACGCTGGATTGGCTCGAAAAACTGTTTGGAAAAATAAAGCAGAAGTCGTATTCCCAATCCATCTCCCAACAAGGTACGACAACCAGTATTAATGAGAAAATGGACCATATGATTCCTGCCGGAAAAATTGCAGCACTTAGAACCGGAGAAATGGTAGGAATGATCGCCCAGGGAGAAGAAAATGATACCGAAGAATACAAAACCTCCGCTGTGAACGGCAAAATCAACCTGGATATGAAAAGTATTAAAAAAGAGGAGGCGGAACTTCCGCCCATGCCTTCCTATTACTCTTTTGTTGATAAAGCAGGTATCAACCGTAAAGAAGAAGTCTTAATGACCAACTTTAGGAAAATCAATAAGGAAGTGGAATTAATCGTGCGCGAATCAGTAAAAGCATAATCTTATGAAAAATAAAATAATTGGTATCCGGATTTACAAGATGATAGTATCTATGTTCCTTTTGGTAAGCAGCTTTACGTTTGCCCAGTTCAATACATTGATGCCTGCCCGGCCCCAAAAGCCCGAAAGTCAAGCTCGTATTGAAACAACAAAAGAAGAAGATTCTCCGGAGCAAAAAAAAGGGAAAAACTTCTGGAAGAAAATCTTCAATACGACGACAAAGTCGGATTTAAAAAATGAATTGGATTCTTTAAAAATACTGGTAAAAGAGTACAGCCATGCCAACAATTCCAGAAAAGAAAGCTTTCAAAAAATGAAAGATTCTTTACTATTGGCTACTAAACTTAGAGCTGAACAGAAAAAGGATCTTTTAAAAAATCAAAGTTCTCAGGCTTTACATGATTTTGTGGAAGAGCCTAAAGATTCTTTATCAAAAATTGTAATGCCTCTGGCGGGTAAAATGACGGTCACATCTCCCTACGGGACACGACTTCATCCCATTTTTGGGACGAAGAAAATGCACAGCGGTATTGACCTGAAAGCGTATTATGACAATGTACACTCCGTCATGGACGGAATCGTAACCGCAGCGGGCTGGGATGCTCATGGCGGGGGCAACTATATTAAAATACGGCACTTTAATCGTTTTGAAACCGCCTACTTGCATCTTTCGGAGATTTATTATCGGACCGGAGAGTTCGTGAAAGCTGGATTTATCGTTGGAAGAAGTGGAAATACCGGAAATTCTACAGGGCCTCACCTGCATTTTTCGGTGAAAGAATTCGGACAAAGAATTAACCCCGCTCATTTTTTAAATGATTTAATAAGAGCTACTCACCTCATGGCAACCTACCATAATACCGGTACAGCCTCATACAAACCCTACTAAATAAATTAAAAATGAAAAACAGCAATTTACCCACAGACGAACTGAAAAAATATGGAATTATTGGTGAAGACCACACATTTTCCAAAAAGCTAAGTGCAGAAGATATTCAGAAATTCTTACAAGGATACACCATTGTCGCTGACAACGATAAGAACAGGGCAACATTTCAGCTTACCGATAACAATACCCAACTGAAAGTTATCTTCTTAGAAAGGGATAAAAGCCTACCGGAAATCCTTAAAAACAGTGAAAAGAGAATCGAATATTCTGATATAATGGAATTCTCAAATAAATTGCCACCGGCGCTTCCGGCGCTGGAAAAGAAAGCCTTTATTTTCGATCAGGAAACCGGCAAAGTAGCCGAGTTTGATTTCATCAGGCATACAACGGGGTTGACTGCTATTATTGCTGATCTAAGAGATGCAACTGAAACTGGGCGATATAAAATTGAATTGCAAAAATTGAAAAGTTTTCTTCAGGATAAAATCGACCAATATCCGGAGATAGCTAAAGAAATTACCAGTGATTTGAATATTATCTCTAAAGAGATAGGTACAGTTGATGGAATTCTTGCCAGGCAGCATAATAATTCTCAAAAACAGGAAGAATCTGATATCCAGTTAAATATAAACGACCCGGATCTCTATCAGGAAGCCAACCGGATGAGAGAAGAAGAGGAGCTGGAGCAAGAAGAAAAACGAAGGTTTAGAAGATAAATCCTATGGATCAATTTAATACACCTGTCTCAGCACAAAGTATAAATAACCTCAAAGTAAAATTTAAAAATGGATTTATTTGAAGATTATGAGCTCCTTCCGGAAGAATTGAAGGCTGTCTGCGATAAATGGCAGGAAAAAGAAGAACATGGGGGACTTGGATATAATGATTGTAAAAATTTTCAGAAAGAATGTGAAGCTATCGGCTATACGTTTGATTACGGACTGGATGCAGTACCTATTGATTTACGCCCCATTGGATTAGAACAGCAATTACAAGACCATACCACTAACAATCAAGATCCAGACATTATGGGAACAACAAATGATCTAAACTGGTATGATAAGAATATTACTCCGAGAACCCGGGCTTATAAAGATTTTGTAAAAGAAAAAGAAAATATACCGCCTGAACATTTTTTTCAGGATGGCGAAAGAATCTTTACGGCAAGAGAAATCAAGTTTTTAGAGATTCTTGAGTATAAAAATTCTAAAAACAAAATGAATGTTTCTTATCCCGAAAGTAGAGAATCAGAACCCAGTAAAGAAAAAATGAAAGATATCAGGAATGAATTTATTAAGGATAATCTAAGTTTTGATCCCAGTGTCCGAAATAATGTTATGCAAGAGAACTTAGGTATTACAGAGAACAGAGAATCAAAGCTTGATGAACTCAAGGATATGCTTACTCAATATTATGAAAATGAGCAGGAAAGTATGTTTGATTTTACCCATCCGAAATCTATTAAAACGTTGGAACTGGCATTATTTCTTCAAAATGCAGATGAACGATTAAAGAAAGAAGTTCTGACATACATTTTTACAGAACCGCCACTACAGCCTGATTTTTACGACTTCAGGGATGATTCTTATGATAGGGGAGAATCTTCTTATGAGAAAGCAAAGGAATCCTATAAGTTAAAGATAGAAAAATATAATCTTTTTTTAGAAAATGCTTATTCAGTTTTTGATCAGTATAATTTTGATATTCATATGATCCATGAATCCAATGTCGAAAGAGCACCGGATGCATTCAAAGTCTTACTGTATGACCTTTCAACTCAATTTTCTGCTAAAACTAAAGTAATAACTGAAACCATTAGTACAGATCAGTCTGCAATTCATGTTAAAAGCGACCGGAAACAGATTACTGAAGAAATACAGGCTCTTCACACAGAACGAAATTATGAATTATTAGCAGATAATTTTTCCACAGCAAAAAAAATAGAGCTCAAGATAAATAGTCTTGAAAATCAAATTACAAATCGTAACAATCAAAATCCCAACATTATGGAAACAACAAAAGAATTCGATCAGGTTCAATACCTAAAAGACCAGTTAAAATACCTTGGTTTTGGAGAAGATGAAAAGCTTCACAAAGATCTGGAAAAAGGTATTAAGTCTACCAAACCGCAGTTTGAAATCAAGACGTACTCCGACAAAGCACTGTCCGGAAATACGGTAGACTTTATTTTAAAATTCAATAAAAGCGAAAATGGAGGTGTTTTTTTTAATTCTTACCAAGCAACGCTGAAAAATGAAAAAAACGAAAGTTTTTCCCACAATTTTTATGTCAGCAAAGAAAGCACCTTTACCGCTAAAGAGGCTGTCAATCTTCTGGAAGGGCGCAGTGTTAAGATTGAATTTCACAATCCGAAAACAGAACAGATGGAACCTGCCTTTGTTAAGCTCGATTTCAAAGAGCCTAAAACCGAAAAAGGAAATTATAATTTCCAGAATTTTTATAAAAACTACGGTATTGATACCGCTGAAATTGTAGAAAAATCCAATTTAGTATTTGCTCAGCCTGAATATAAGGAGAATACGATAAAATCTTTGGAAAAAGGAAATATCGTGAAAGTGAAATTTGAGATGGAAGACGGGGTCATAGAAGGCAAAGCAGTGCTGAACCCTCAATACAAAAATCTTAACCTGTATGATATGGATATGAACAGGATCAATACCAATAAGCCTTTACAGGGTTTGGAAAATGACAGAGAGCATGAGAAAGGCAATGTGAAAGAGCAAAGTATTAAACGATAAAATTATACCTATTCATTATCCGAAAGCGGTAAGTCTGATAATGATTTGCCGCTTTTTTAAAATCTATCCATATGAAAATAAATCTAATACTGCCATACCTGCTTTTTCTTTTCATCGCCAGTTCCTGCCATAAAGAAATCAAATCTGAGAAAGGTGGAATTGATTTGATTTCCAACATCTATTTTGATGCATCCAAAGGACTGGATGAAATGCAGAGTTTTCACGTATCGAAAATAAGTTATTCTCACGATCAGCTTATAGAACAGGTTCCTGATCATTTATTTCCCGAGATTAATAAACAGGTGTATTACATCAGGGATTCACTCTGTTATCCTATTGACCCGATGGAGCGTAATCTCATCTTTTCTGATCTTTCCAGGAAACAACGGCCTTTATTGGTATGGAATAAGAAAGAAGGGGCTGTGTTTTCAAAAGAATGGATTCCCAACTACAGGAACAGGAGAAATCTGTCCGACACGGTATTATTCCATAAGAAATACAAACGCTTTGAGATCAATTCTCCCTGGACGTATACAAGATTCTATATGTATCCAACAGATACCATTTTACCTTATTCACTGTACAGACATGCTGAGAATGACTATCACGGACGGTTGGAACGTATTGATTCCTACAATAAAAAGGATGACGTTTTTGTAACGCTCCAATTACTGCCCAGAAAAAACTGGGATAATGCTGCCAAAGAACTATTTGAATTTAATCATTTTGTAAAAATCCGAGAAAGTGAATGAAAATCAGCTAGCATATAACGTCGATGATATTTCTGTAATAGGAGGGAATAAAAATGAACTGATTGTTTTTAACAGCAGTAAGGACAGGAACTCATTTTTAGACCTTTTGAAATTAAATCAGCAAAGCAATAACAGAACCCTTGTTGCCCTTCATTCCGCTACAAATACTAAAAAATTTATTAACAGGTATCAGAACTATGAGGGTAAAATATTTCTTTGTCTGGATGGAGACAGAACGGGAAATATGATGACACTGAAAATCCTTACTGAATTGAATGAGACAAATATTAAGGACATCCGTCCCTTATATGGAATTTCAGAAAGTGGCAATCAAAACCTGAGTGAGTATTTAGAAAACAAACTAGGTCTTCAAAATAAAAATACTATTTTAGTTGAACCAAAAAATTCAGAAGATGCAAACCTTACTATTAAACGAAACGGAATTCCCAACACTCAGCATGTGGGATTCGAACTTTCTGAACGAAATTCTGGAAAGCCTCTCCAAAGCAGCCAATCCGGGCAAAACGGAAATCACCCGGGAGGACAAGCTATGGGCAGCAACCATGCTGGAAATGGATTTGAAGGCACAAAGTGGAGCGATTTGGGAAGCGGAACAAGAGGAAGATCCACAGACGGAGCACAACCGCAAAATGATGAAAACAATGAAGGAAGAAAACATTCCGTGGGCGGAATCGTATCCGGGAGAGCTTTATCCAATAGATCAGGATTAGATTTATCCCATAAAAATAATGAGGATGTAGACATTCTCATTTCAAAATATAGAGGTCAGAAGCTGACTAATGAGCAAGTTGCGGAAGTTGTTTCCGCAGCTTGCTTTGTTTCAAGGAACCACAAAATTTCTCTAAATGAAAATCTTAACCTCACAGATGAGCTGAAAGATATTTGCAGTCAGTTCAAAAGCGGTGGAACAGAGAAAGAAGGCAGAGGAATTTTAGATGAATACTATACCGACTCAAGGATTGTAGAAGCCATCCGCAATTTAGTTAAAGACCGGTTTAAAAACCGGCAGGAAATTTCGGCATTGGAACCCAGTGTTGGAACAGGAAATTTTCTCTTTGCTGCAAAACAGCTTGGAATAAAAACTAACATTACGGCTTTTGAAATCAACGAGACCACAGCAAAAATTGCAAAAATCCTTCATACTGAAGCTGATATCCACATTCGCTCCTTTGAAACTGAATTTATTGATGAGAAAGGTCATAAAAAAGAATTTTCTGAAAAATATGACTTAGTTATTGGTAATCCACCTTACGGAGAACATCGGGGATTGTATAAAGGTTTGGGAGAAGAGCCGAAAATCTCAAAATATGAAGATTATTTTGTCAAACGCTCTTTAGATTCTTTAAAGCCCGGTGGCATTTTGGCTATGGTACTCCCTTCGGGTTGGCTAAACCGTCAAAACCAATTGAAAAATGCAGGATTGATAGAGGGGTTCCGTTTGCCCAGCGGTGCTTTTGCAGGAACCGGGATTGGTACGGATATTATTATTCTAAGAAAAGACCCTCAGAAAATTTCCACGGATATTTCCAACTATTTTGAAATTAATCCTGAAAAAATTCTGGGTGAAACTCGGCAGAAAACCAACCGTTTCGGGCGCCAGGAAAACTATGTCCACGGAAACTTAGAGGAGGCTTTATTAAAAATAGAACAGCTGAAGGGCAAAAAGGAAACCGAAAGAATCGGGAATCTTTTTGAAGATTTATTCCTGGAAGCTGAAGAAGAACCAAAAATCACCTCAAAAAATAAGGATTCGGAGGCTCAATCGGAAAGAATTACAGATACTGGTGAGATAAATCTTACTGAAGTTCAGGAAAAGGTTGAACAGGTACTCTCATCGCTCAATGCTGTAAAATTCAAATCTCCGGCCATTATCAAGGAGATTGAGAAGTACTCGAAAATTCAATCCCAAATCGGAAGCGAGCCAAAGAAGTTCGATCAAAACCGAATTGATGAAATTCTACAAAAAGCCGAGAAAATCCTTCAGTCCCAAAATGCAAAAAATACAGAGTATAGAATTCAGACCAAACCGGAGCTTAAAAAAGGTGTTCTGAAATATCAATTCCTTAAATCCGATGAAATCGTAAATGCTTCGCTTCAAAACAACTCTGAGCTTTCTAAGGAGCAGATTGAGGCTTTTAGAGATACAAATTACGAAGGAGTTTTAAATAAAAATGGTAAACATCATCAATACGCCAATTTTATTAACGGAAAATGGGTGCATGACTTTTATTATGCTGAAGGGAATATTTATGCAAAATTAGAGCAATTAGAAATTGATTTTAAAGCTTCTTTTTCGGAAAGATATTCCGAAACTCAGTATTCAAAACAAAAAGCCTTATTAGAAAGTGTTTTGCCCAAGCCAAAATCTCTTGATGAAATTTTCATCAGTCCCAATCACGAATTTATACACCAATTTGGGTTAGGCTATGTAGAAAAAGAACATTGGAATTCTAATTCAAGACAAATAGAAACCGTAATGGTATCCTACAATCTTGCTGAAAAGTTTAAAGATTTTGTCGGAACACTATCCAGTGAGGCTTTTGCCGGTTCTTCAGCATGGGAAGTACGAAGTTTTGTAGATAATGAAACCGTTACAGGTAGCGATAAAGAAAGAAATGCTCTCGTCCGTGAAAGGAGAAAAGCCGCTGCTAACGATCTGTTTTATAAATTTTTGAGAGAAGAATTATCGGATGAGCTAAGGGAACGTTTTGTAAAAGACTTTAACAGGAACTATAATAATATCTATGTTCCGGATTATTCCAAATTCCCTCTTTTTTCTAAAATTCATTTCAATTTCAAAGGAAGAGAGTTGAAATTAACCGAGGTTCAGAAAGCAGGAATCGGGAGGCAAACTACAAAAGGGGTTGGATTATTGGCTCATGAAGTAGGCTTTGGGAAGACTTTATCAGGAATCCTATCCATTCATGAGGCAATGGAACGTGGAAATGCAAAAAGACCTTTAATTGTTGTTCCCAACGACAGTATTCTCAAACAATGGGTGGAAACGATTTTTGAAACCATTCCTCATGCAAAAATGAATGTACTGGGAAATCTCGGCAAAGATTATGATCTCTCAAAGTTTGATAACAAGGACGGAGAGATTACCATAGTTACCTATGAAGGCTTCAATAATATTGGCTTTTCCGAAAATATTACCCAGGAGCTGGCTTCCAGATTTTCTTATATTTCAGAAAGTGAACTGAAAAGTGTTAACTCCATTAGCGAAAGGGATTTTCAGAAAGAACTGGAGAAAGAAAAAGAGATGGAGGGAAAAATGAAGCGTGGTAAAATTTATGATTGGGAAGATTTTGGATTTGATCATCTCACTTATGATGAAGTACATAATGCCAATCATATCGTCGGAAAGGTTAGAGTAGAAGACCGTAGATTTGCTTCTGATTTCAGGAGCCAAAACCAGCAGACGTCAAAACTGGGAATCAATACCTGGATGGCAGCACAATACATTCAGGATAAGAATGATGGCAGGAATGTGACATTGCTTTCCGCTACACCTTTCACCAATAAGCCTTTGGAATATTATTCGATTTTATCCCTGATTGCAAATAAGAGACTAGAAGAGTCCGGCTACTTCAATGTCAATACATTTTTTGAAACCTTTATGGAAGCGGATAATGACATGGAAATTGATGCCAAAGGTGACGTGAAATTCAAAGCCAATGTCCGGAGGTTTAAGAATAATTCTTTGTTTCAGCAATTGCTTTCTGAATTCATTGATATCAAAGGAGAAGAAGACAATCCCGAGCTGAAGCGACCTAATAAAATAAACAAAGAATATAAAATTGAACAAAATGATCTGACGAAAGAGCAATATGATTTACTCAATGAAAATTTTAGTGAAACAGAGAAAGGAGCTATCCTTACCCATATTCTCAATGCCCGGTTGATTGCTATTTCTCCATATCTGTCGATTTATTATGATGGAGAAGAACCTTCTATACAGGAATTTATAGAGAACTCTCCGAAGCTGAAACAGACGATGAATCTGATTAGGCAGAATAGAAAAGATATTCCGGATTCAGGACAAATTATTTATTCAGAATTAGCCGTTGCAAAATTTCCAAAGCTGAAAGAATATCTTGTACGGGAAGTTGGCTATAATCCCGAAGAAATTGGGATTATTACCGGAGCGATAAGTAAACCCAATAGGTTAAAGATCCAGGATGATTTCAATTCCGGAAAAATAAAAGTAATCATCGGTAGTGAAGCCATTCAGGAAGGCATGAATCTTCAGGAAAATACAACCGATCTGTATCTCCTTTCTTTACCCTATAATTTTACTTCTTTACGACAGGTGGAAGGACGAATATGGAGACAGGGGAACAAAAATGAAAATGTTCGTGTCAATTTTATGTTGACCAATGACAGTATTGATGTTTTTATGCTTCAAAAATTGCAGGCTAAACAAGCAAGATATTTAGAAGCCATGAAAAAAGGAGCTGATGTTTTGGATGTTTCTGACATCAGTACCCAGGAATTAAAAACTGCTATTATTACCAATCCGGAAACAAGAGCCAATATTGAGATTGAGCTTATGAAAAAACGAATTGAAAATGAGAAAAATAAACATCTTGCGGATAGTGCCTTTGTATTAAGGAAATATGAGGATTTTATCAAAGTTCAGGAGGGCGTTACCAAAGCAGAATACAGTTATAACAGGATTTTAGGATACTCCAAAGAAGAAGGAGAGGACTCAGAATATTGGAAAAATCAGCTTCCATCTTACCAAAAAACGATTGATCTTGCAAAAGAGGAAGTTCAAAAAGCAATCCAGCATTTAGCTGAAAAAGGGGTCAATGTCAAAGAAATTGAACACCAAACTAAAGCTACCGAAGATAAAATTGCAGAACTGGATAAAAAGCTGGAAGAGCTTCCTGAAATAGAAGCAAATTTAATATCTCAATATTCAGAGGAAAAAGCAAAGCAACTGAAAATGAATAAGCTTATAAATTATGTAAAAGAAAGAGCAGATGAAAATTGGACTTTATTTAAGATTTCAGGGAAATTGGATTCTATAAATAATCTGGAGTTCAAAAATTCTGTTGATGTAATACCATTACCAAGAGAAAACATGAATCTGGAAGATGAATCGACTGTAGTAAGAAAAAGATAATGGAAAATATTTAGAGATTCCTTCTTTCCCTTTTTTCCGAGAAATTAATTTTTCAGACGGATTGAGCTTAGCAGAAAGTAAGGCATGGTTATTTTTATCTCAAATTTATATTGGATGAATTTTTATAAAGAAAATATAACACGTCAAGTTCTGGCGTGGGTGAGGATTAGCTTTGCTTTAGAAATATTAAAACAAAATATTAATTGCTAAAACACAGCTTATGAAGAAACTATTTGATGATGAGTGGAGTGATGATCTCTCTGAATTTAAGGTCATTTCCATAGAAGATTTAAACAAGGGATTTGTAGGAGATAAGAGTGCTTTGGGAGATACTATCATCAACAAAGATAATTCTCCTGATTACAGAAGCCCGTTCCATGATTACAGAAATACACCTTTGGGTTATTCTTATTTAACTGATAATCCAGTATCTGTATTTGCTTCAACAGGGGTAAATGAGAAAGGAGAAAAGGGATATGAATATTATTCAGAAGTATTACCTTGTGAAACGGGTTCACAGGTATATGGAAGTTATCAAGCCAATGCAAGAAAGAAACAGGCTTTATTTCTCTTCTATGAGAAGCCTAATTCTAACAAATCAAACTTCTCTGGTGACTTCTGTATTGCAAAGATGGGAGATTACTTTGTACAGCTATTCAATAGATTTCCAGAGCCATTATCTTCCAGTATAAATGGTCAGTTTTTCAGGAATATCACTTCTATGGAAGATGAAGCTGCTTATCTAGCCCAACTGGCTTATACTTTTGAGAAAGATAAGATTGATGCAACTCTTGTTCATCAGGCTTTAATGAGGGAGTATCAGTTTTATACAGGAGACAGGAGATTTGAAGAGATTATAGGAAATATCTCATCTATTCCTGCTGATGCCATTGGATGGTGTGCTGAAAAGTTAGAAGCTATTAAGCCTACAGAGAAAAATTACAATCCTGAAGCTAAAGATTATTCTCCACTAATTCCTATTATAGGAGGTGTTGCAGTTCCTGTTAATATGAATAAAGCTGCGCAGTTTTTTGAAAACTTAGGTGACAATCCTTTTGTTCAGGGGGCAGAAGTTGCTTTTTCACAGGTGTGGTCTATGGTGAAACAGGCAGCAAGTAAGGTTAAAGATGCTTCTGTAGACCATCTTCCTGATGCATTTAAAAAGCTGATCAATAAAATTACCGGAGTTATTAATGATATTAGATCCTTTCTTACCAATGTAACAGATGATCTTAGTGAATTGGTAAAACAGGGGGTAGAGGTTCTTAAATTAGCTAATGCCTTCTATTGCGGTGTTAACAGTGGACTTATTAGCCTTATCCAGTGTTTACTTTATATTTTAGAGTTTCTTTTACAGCCTACAACTACTTTTTCTTATCAGCAATATCTTGAAAGAAGAGACTTAATGGAAAAGGCAGAAGATGTAATAGACTGGGTGACAGAGAATGTTCCTAAGTTCTTACAAGGAGTTAAAGATCTTTTTAAAGCAAGTGGAAGTATTTCAAAATCTGATATGGAAGGGATATTTGATAAAATGAAGGAGTATTTTGGAGATATTTCTCGCTATACTGTAGCTTTTTATATTGGTATTTTTGCCTTTGAGTTATTGATTAATATTCTGCTTTTAATCTTTACAGAGGGTGCAGGGAATGTTGTAAAAGGCGCTACTTATGTCCAGAAAGCTGCAAGTTTACTAAAGGTTCTGGCAAGGGAAACTGTTTCTGTAGCAACACTGGGAATTACAGATTTACTGGCTTTTCTTTCAAGATTTATTATTAGATTTGGAAAGGCTTGTGCTAAAGGATTTAAAGGCTTCATCAGATTTATTGAAGAGTTATTACAAGGTGCTAAGAATGGTGCTAAGGCAGAGGATTTA
Source organism: Chryseobacterium antibioticum (assembly GCF_012927325.1). Lineage (GTDB taxonomy): Bacteria > Bacteroidota > Bacteroidia > Flavobacteriales > Weeksellaceae > Chryseobacterium > Chryseobacterium antibioticum. Next base: position 117,819 of record NZ_JABBGI010000016.1, read on the forward strand.
GCAATGACAGCAGAGGAAATTGAAGAAATTGTATTAAAGGGGAAGAAAGCCCAAAGCATCTACAATATTCTGGCTAATGCCAGAATAGGTTTTAAGAAATTAGGTATTGAGATTCTGGCTAAAGCAGATGGTTATCTACTGAAATGGAAAGATAAACCTATCTTCAAAGGTGATTTTAAAGAAGTCAATGCTTTTTGGAATAAAATATTAAAACCTAAATTAGGAGCTGGAACTGGAGGGGCTTTTAAATATTTATCTGAGATTACCTCAACAAGGATATTCTGTCAAGAGGAACCAATGTCTTGTGCAGCAGCTTGTATCAGACAATTAGCCAAAGACAATGGAATTGAAGTATCTGAAAGTCTGGTTAGAGAACTTGCTAGAACTGATATTAATACTGGAACCCAATTACACAGAATTCAGGAAGCAATGGAAAAGGTATTTATAGGAAAAGAAATTAATGCTGGTCACGTATACATTGGAATTGATGACATGAAAGAAACTGCTGAATATCTTTCCAAAGCAACTAAAAGACCTTGGATTGCAACTATACAACCTCCTGGAAGAACTCGCCATACCATTATTGTTGATAAAATAGAGGATGGTATAGTATATATTAGAGATCCTTGGGATAAAGTAAATGGATTTGGGCAAACAAATGGAGTTGAAGCAACAATGTCTTTGGATGATTTTGAGTATTTTTGGAGAGGAAGTCGTTATCATTGGGCACAACCAAAATTATAAAATTAAATATTATGAAAATTGAAGAAATAAAAACAAGACTTGAGGCAGAAGGCTATTCAGTGATGCTCTTGAAAGATGCAAGCCTAACAGTAGGACAAGATGATGGATATGATAAAGAGTTAGGATTGAAAATGTTAAAAAATGCTTTTGGAGTTGAATTAAAAAGCGATTTAATTGTAGCTGATTATGCTATTGGTCAGATTCCTATAGAAAAAGAGTTTAAGACCATTGAAGAATTTCTTAAGTTTGTAAGACAGGTGTTTCCACTAGAAGGTTAATTATGGAGTATAGCGAAATTTCAAGAGAGTTGGACAAGTTAGGATTTATCTCACAATGTCATGAGATGATTAATGCTTTAACTGTTGGCATACCAAAAGAAGATGGAGAACCTAAATTGGACTCCTTTTTTAGGATAGAAATAAATGACAGTAAAACGAATTTAATTTATTTCAATACTCAACTTCCAATAGAAAAAGAGTTCAAAACAATTGAAGAGCTTCTAAAATTTGTTAGACAGGTTTTTCCAATTGAAAATTAACAATGCTAGAAAAAATAAAAATAGAAGTTGAGAGCATAGGATATGCTAGTTTTATATCCTCTAACTCTCTAACAGTAGGGCAAGAGGATGGATATGACTCTCAATTAAATTGTAGGCTTCTTAAAAACACTTTTGGAATTGAAGTGAGAAATAATCTGCTTATTGTTGATTATGCTATTGGACAAATCCCAGTCGAGAAAGAGTTTAAAACCATTAAAGAACTTTTAAAATTTGTAAGACAGGTTTTTCCAATAGGAGATTAATTATGAGTATTAATCAATTATTCGAAGATTTAGAAGCGTTAGGTTATAATTCCAATGTAAGAATTATTGATCCTTACCTGATAAAATTCCTGAGGATAGCTTATACATTAGCTATCTTTGGGTAGGAAAGGACATTAAGAAATTCCTTACATTCACCCCATACAAAACAGAATTAATATTCTATTGGGACATTTTAAATACTGTAATTTTAACTTTTTTAGAAAGAGATATAGAATATTACAACAAAATAATAAGCACTTTAGAAATTAAGTTTGGTAATGCAGAAAAACATCATCAAAATAGATATATAATACATAAATTCAAGTATAAAAATCTTCAATTTTGGAGTGTGTTTTTATTGTGGTAGTATTATAATACTTTATGGAATAGGAGAAACTATCAACAGGTTTTATAATACTCTATTATGTTAGGAGTTTTTATAATAAAGGCATCCTTTTAGGCATACCCAAAATTAAGAAAACTTTGAAAACACTATGAATAAAGAGAAAATTAAGATTATGGAGAATCCCTCAGGGCCCACAAACTCCTCAAGAAATTGAGGAGTTTTTTTGTATCAGTTTTTATAAATTATTGATCCTTACTTTCTGCTAGTAAACATTCTCCCTCGAATTCTGATGCAATTATCTCATCCTTATTTAACCAGTATTCTGAAGTGATCAGGGAAAAATTATTATTTTCCTCTTTATCTAACTTCCACACGATATCTTCAGCTTCTTCAAAACGCAAATCTGTAGACATTTGTTCAGAAAATAGCCTTTTGATAATATTACTTTCAGAAAGTCCACGGCTGAAAGATTTTAAAATGATTTCCTTCGATAGTTCCTCCGAATTTTGATCTACGGATATTATTGAAAATTTTACCCGTGTAGCTTTCGCATTTGGGAATTTACCGTTGTAGGCTTTAAATAAGAGCTGATTGATATTAAATAAGTCGAAATGCAAATCTATTTCCGGATATTCTTCGCAGATCTTATCCAGTAACATATCATTTGAAATCTGATCGATTTGACCTTCATTTAAATTTTCTGATAATTTATAAGTCAATATAACTTTCGCTGCTTCATTAGGCTCAAAATCGGTGATTGCCATAAAAAGCATTTCCTTTAAATTCTCAGCATTTATAGTATTAGCATCCGGAAAGTCAAATAGTCCTAAAAGGTTAGTATAATCTTCGTTTTTCCAGTAGTTTTCAATCTCGTCTAGAGTCGAAGCACTGTCAATTTTTATATTAAATTTCATTGTAATTTTTTTATAAATGTTGGTTTAATCTTTTTCCATATTTTATCAAATCCTTTACAAAATTGCAATATACATACCACACTTAAATTTTCACTCAAATGATCAGGAATAATATGAGATAAAATAGTTTACAAAAGTTTTAAACAAATAATTAAAATCTAGTTCAATGTGGATTTATAGCAACAAAAATTTAATTAGGAAAATAAACTTTTTCAGCAATCCGCTAAATTTTTCTAATTTAATTTTTAAACAGGCTCTTATATAGAAGGCAATTTAAATTCTGTTTTCTTTATTAAAGATGTTGATAAAAAACTAAAAATAGAATATTTCACTGGACAGATTCCTATAGAAAAAGAGTTTAAAACTATCGAAGATCTCTTAAAGTTTGTAAGACAAGTTTTCCCAATATAGGATTATGTTTATTTTAAAAAGGCTCAGATTATAAAAATCCAAGCCTAACTTTTTAACCTAAACACTTCGTGCATTAATTTAAAAAAAATCTCTTTGTAGCCATGGGAGAAAGATGGTTTTATATGCTTTACAGCCCTAAGACACTTCTTTTTTCATTTTTTTACCTTTTATCAATATGTTTTTTAGTATCGACATATCCTCTCCAATTTTTTTATCTTGTATTTTAGCATAATGCTGTGTCATTCTAATGTTGGCATGTCCAAGCATTTTACTTACGGTCTCTAGAGGCACACCATTATTGAGAGTTACCGTAGTAGCAAAAGTATGTCTTGCCGTATGAAAAGTAATATCAAAATCAGCTTCACATAAATCTCCAATCTCTTTTAAATACTCATTCATCTTTTGATTGCTTAGCACGGGTAATACAGTGTTTTCGTTTACACATTTCGGATGATTTTCATACCTGCTTAAAATCCCCTGTGCTTCTGGTAGCAGGGGAATACTGGCTTCGATCTTTGTTTTGGCTCTTTTAGTTTTTATCCATAATCCACCATCAATTCCCTTTGTTATTTTATCTCTCGTAAGATTCTTGACATCAATATAGGCTAGCCCTGTATAGCAACAGAATACAAAAATATCCCTTACAATTCCCAATCGTTCAGAAATGAAATTCTTCTCACGGATTTTCTTTAGCTGCATATCAGTTAAGAATCTGACATCTACACTTTCTATTTTAGATTTATAACCTGTAAAGGGGGTTTTGCTCATCCATTCATTGTTGAGACAGATATTGATTATTTTTTGAAAATTTCTAATATACTTTACAGCAGAATTATTGGAGCAGTTTCTAACTGTACGCAGATAAAATTCATAATCTGCAACAAATACAGGATTAATATGACGGACATCGATATCACTGATAGTATATTTCCATTTCAAAAATGCCTGAGTATGCCGTAATGATGTTTCATATCTTTTCCACGTTCCCTTAGAAAATTCTCTACCTATCAGTTCCTTCATCTTTGAGTTATGATCTTTAAAAGCTTCAATAAGCGTAACTTTTCTTTCTTCAATTCCAAGATATTTATTCCGTAGATTTTCGCAGGTTATATCTTTACCTTCATTAAACAAATTATTATAGCATTCAAATAATTTTGCTCTGAAGCTTTCCAATAATGAGTTTAATTGTTTAGCATTGGGACTATTACCTGATATCTTTCCTGATTTTATACTCCATTGAGAGGTTTTAACCGTTTGTCCAGTTGAAATCTCCGTTCGACTTCCGGCAACAGTAATTCGCATGTAAATTGTAGATAATTCAGGGTTGTTCTTTGTCTTTTTGGCATAAAGCAATAAGCTGTAGGTTTGCATAACATTTTAATTTTAAAGGTTAATAATATTGCTGAACCTTAAAACCTACAAGATGTTCAATCGATGAACAGGCTGATAAATAAGCTGTTTAATGAGAATTCGGTGAGTCAAAATGCTACCTAAAAACGACTCACCGAATGACTCACTTTCGATTTGTATTTCTTTGATTTATTTTGACATCCCAAAACAATAAAAAAGCCTTTAAACACTAAGATTTAAAGACTTTTGATTTTATTTGGTTTCCCACTTTGCAGAGAGGAAGGGATTCGAACCCTCGATACAGTTACCCGTATACTACCTTTCCAGGGTAGCTCCTTCAACCACTCGGACACCTCTCTAATTGAGATTGCAAAAATAGAGTAATTTCTGGAATCTGCAAATTATTATGAAAAATTAGTCAGTAATTTCTCCGCAAAGGCTTCTGGTGAAGTTGTCAGCAAAAGTTCCTGAGTAACTTGGGTTGCCTATAAGGTGCATCGCTTTGGTGATCGCTGTTTCCGCGGTCATATCTCTTCCGCTGATCGCTCCGATTCTTGAAAAGATATTGCTGTTTTCATATTTTCCAAATGAAATTCCGCCTGATATACACTGACTTACCACCACAATTTCAGTTCCGTTGTTTCTGATTTCCTCAAGTGTTTCCTGCGTCTTTTCACTGCTGAAAATGGTTCCTGAACCAAAAACCTGAAGAATTAAAACCTTCATTTTTGGGATTTCTTTAAAGTGGCTCAGATGCATGCCCGGAAAAATTCTCCAGAAAAGAATATCTTCAGAAATATGTTCATCCACATGAAATTCTACTTCAGGATCACAACGGTACAGATTGTCCTTGATAATATTTAAATGCACTCCCGACTGTCCCAGAATAGGGTAGTTCGGGCTTGAATAAGCATCAAAATACTCGGCTGAATATTTCAGCGTTCTGTTTCCTCTCAATAATTTGTATTCAAAATAAACGGCCACCTCCTGGATAACGGCTTCGTCATTTTCATAAAAACTGGCGTAATAAAGGCTCGTCAGAAGATTTTCCTTCGCATCCGTTCTCAAATCTCCTATCGGAAGTTGTGAACCTGTCATGATCACCGGTTTTCTCAATCCTTTTAACATGAAACTTAAAGCAGAAGCTGTATAGGACATGGTATCTGTTCCGTGAAGGATCAGAAAGCCGTCATACACGTCATAATTTTTGAGAATATAGTTGGCAATCACCTTCCATTCCTCAGGTCCCATATCCGAAGAGTCCAGCGGTTTTGCGAAAGGATGTACAAAGACTTCGCATTCCATTAATTTCATCTCGGGCATTTTTTCGAAAATATTTCCAAAATCAAATGCGCGGAGGCTTCCGGTTTCATAATCTTTTTCCATACCGATGGTTCCTCCGGTATAGATGAGCAGGACTTTTCGTTTCATGAATCACTTTTTAGTAAGAAATTGAGCCTCGTTCAGGTTCATAGCCCAAAATTACGTTAATTTGCAAAGATTTGAAAATGAATGGAAGATTTAGCACAAACTTTTGACTATTTAAAACAGTTTTTAACAGAGGAAAGACTCTCAAAAATAGAACATTTCTCCAAAGAAAGTTCCGATTTTGTCCTTCCTGTGATGGATGATGTTTACCAGTTCAGAAACGCGGCGGCCATTATAAGATCCGTAGAAGCCTGTGCTTTCCATAAGGTTGTGGCGATGGAGGAGGAGAATGTTTTCGATCCTAATCTTACCGTAACCAAAGGTGCCGAAACCTGGGTGGAAGTAGAGAAAATGTCTAAAAACATAGCTTCCCTGCAGAATATCAAAGACAGGGGCTATAAAATTATGGCAGTATCACTGGAAAAAAATGCCGTGATGCTTCCTGATTATCAGATTACAGAACCTATTGCTCTCGTATTTGGAACCGAGATGGAAGGCGTATCAGAAGAAGTTATAGATTTTGCAGATGAAACGCTGGCGATCCCGATGTATGGCTTTACGAGAAGTTTTAATGTATCGGTGGCAGCTGGAATTTGTATGTATGAATTAAAACAAAAATTAATTAATTCTAACCTCGATTACAAATTAAGCGATAAGAAATTATTGAAAATGAAAATCCGTTGGGCAGTAAATTCAATGCAAAGCGGACAGCAGATTTTTCAGAAATATTTGAGAGATAACAATATTGAAATGTAATTTTAAAATATCAATAGGAGCGGGCTTTAGCCCAATGTCATTAAGTTAGTAAAATTTCATAAGCTATCTTTTTGATTTTTAGAGACTATGGGCTTGGCTCTCGCTCTGTATTTACCTATGTTTCTTTTATTTGATCTTTGAGGTCTTACAGGAATTA
>NZ_JABBGI010000017.1 GCF_012927325.1 Chryseobacterium antibioticum
TAATTCCTATAAGACCTCAGAGATCAAACAAAAGAAATATAGGTAAATATAGAGCAAGAGCTAAACCCATAGTCTCTAAAAATCAAAAGGATAGCTTGTGATATTTTACTAACTTAATGACATTGGGCTTTAGCCCGTTTAATTTTATAAAAATAGCCAAACAGGGCTTCAGCCCAATTATATGTTTGAAACACATTAGCTATCTTTGTATAACAAATAATAAAAATGAAAAAAATATCCTTTCTGTTTATCTTTTTTATCGGCTTCATTAATGCTCAAAAATTGACCCCAAACGAAACCTCAATTATTAATCAGGGAGATATTACTACAGCATTACCGATTTACCAGACTACAGATTCTCATCAGCATAAAACTTTATTAAGTCTTTCAACAGAAATTGATCCGGTTGATCCCAATACCGCAACTTTGGTCAAAAGAATGAAAGAATCCCTTCTTTCAACGGATGGCGGAGTAGGCATTGCGGCACCGCAGGTTGGAATCAATAGAAAAGTGATCTGGGTACAACGTTTTGATAAAGAGGGAAATCCTCAGGAATATTTCATCAATCCTGTGATTGTCTGGAGATCAGAATTACAGAATCTGGGACCTGAAGGAGACTTATCCATTCCCGAGTTCAGAGATCAGTTTTACAGAAGCAAAGTGATCCAGTTAGAATATGTGGATTTGAAGGGGCAGAAGTATTCAGAAATCGTAGAAGGTTTTACGGCTGTTATTTTTCAGCATGAAATAGACCATCTTTTCGGAATCTTAATTTCAGATAAAAAAGAAAAAGAGAAAAATGATTCTTATAAAAAAGTAGATGCTTTTAAAAGGAGTGATTCTACAACGAGATAATTTATCATTTGCAGTATCTTATCCTATATAATAAGCCACAAATTCTCTCAATAACGAATATATGTCTCTCAATTCAAAATATTGAGGACTTACACTACTTACGTTTTTAAAATGTTGTTTTCTAAATAACATTTTAGTTCTTGTCAAATGAAAATATTGAGAAACAACAATTAAACTTTGAAAATTTAGACTGTCTTTTAATTTAAGTGTGTTGTTTACGGTTGCAAGTGTGTTGTTGCCAAAATTATCGACAATTATAATGCTGTCAGGTACTTTGTTTTTAATTAAATACTCTTTCATTTTATCACCTTCATAAAATCCCTCTTTTCCCAGTCCGCCGCTGACTAATATTTTTTTTACTCGTCCATAACGATAAAGATTGAGTCCACATTCCATACGTTTTTCAAGCCTTTCTGAAAGTGTGCCATCTTCATTTACTGTATTGCCTAAAACGACAGCGATATCTGCGTGCATATTTTTGTCTGTCAAACCTGTCAACAATTATATAAATCAAATGTCCACATAGCCATAAAAACAGAATGGTAATAAATATTTTGAATGTTTGTTTAAGGGTTTTCATAAATGACTATTCATTTTTACAATACAGTTTTAATAGAATTGTTACTTTTTATTTCTTGTATAAGTACATCTGGGAAAATTATTACAGCCAAAAAAAATTCCATATTGACCATTTCTCTCCATAAGATTTCCACCACAGTTGGGGCATGAAATATTTTTATTCATGGTAGAATTAACTCGTAGTGTTTTATCTTTATTTCGGTTGTTTGTTTTTGCAGTTAGAATTATGGCGACAATGTCGTTCTTAGTTTGATCGTTAATGTGATAGTGATCATATTTTTTAATTGTTTTGACTAACTTATTGATATAAACAACGTCAGTATATGTTTTAGTTTTAAGCGTTGCTCTTTTTGTAAAGGTAATGATTGAATAATACCTCAAATATTGATAATTTTTCAATACGTGTTTTAAAGCATAAATATGACCTTGATTTTGTAAAATAGGATTATAAAACTTGCGTCTGTATTTATAAATAGCCTGAATCCAGGATTTATCTTTTTCATAGCCTAAAATCCAACCTTTGTAATTCTTCGTTTCGATAACAAATATTCCATAATTTGAAACAATAACATGATCTATCTGTGAAGTGGAGCCTTTAATATTGAATTCAATATTATTCAGAACAGTGTATTTTTCGTTATTTAGTCTTTTTAGAGCTTTTGAAGCTTTATTCTCACCAATAAATCCTTTTATTTTTGGAGTATAGTATTTAATTAATAGGAATAAGATAGCTAGAGCTAATAGAGAAATAATTAAAAAACTAATATCCATGATGTTGGTATGCTATTTCTGTTAATGTTTTTTTAGGTTGCCGGTAGTAAATAAAAAATCTGTCTCCAAAGAAACAGATTTTTTATGAAAAAGGAATTAAACTTAGTTATTCGTCACCGCAATCTTCACTTCAATATTACCTCTTGTCGCATTAGAATAAGGACAAATCTGGTGAGCCTGATCAGTTAATGACTGGGCTTCTTCAATGGATACACCCGGAATATTGACATCTAGTTCTACCGCCAGTCCGAAACCTCCGTTTTCAATCTGTCCGATGCTTACCTGAGCGGTTACTGTTGTTTCACCAGTTTTTGCTTTAGCTAAACTGATTACTCTGTTTAGAGCACTGTCAAAACAAGCTGAATATCCTGCTGCAAAAAGCATTTCAGGATTAGCAAAATCATCATTACCACCGCCAAGGGCTTTAGGCATTCTTACTTCAACATCCAAAACTCCGTTTTCACTTTTTACGTGACCGTTTCTTCCTCCCTGTGCTGTTACTTTTGTTGTGTATAACGTTTTCATTTATTTTTCTATTTTGTTTAATATTTTTAAGATCGTTTCTTTAAGGTGGAGCAGATCTTCTGTCTCTACACCTATTTTATTCTGAATTTTTCCGGGAATTTCACAGGCTTTCTGCTGAAGTTGCTTTCCCGATTCCGTTAAAAAGACTTCAACCACTCTTTCATCCTCTTTTTTTCGCTTTCTGTCGATGATTCCTTTAGCCTCAAGCCTTTTCAGAAGAGGCGTTAAAGTTCCACTGTCCAGAAACAGCTTTTCACCAATATGGTTCACTGCAAGACCGTCATTTTCCCATAGTACCATCATCACAAGATATTGTGGATACGTAATGTCGATCTCATCCAGAAATGGTCGGTAAAGTCCAGTAATCTCTTTCGCAATCACATAGAGCGGGAAGCAGATCTGGTTTTCTAATTGTAACGATTTTGAATTTTCCATAAGGCTGAAGAGGTAAGATATGATGAATGTATTATTTTTTGATGATGAATTCCTCCATAGGAACTCTCACTTTCTTCATGGTAGAAAGCCAGTCATTTGCTGCATCCCTGTAACCAAGATATAAAAGGCTTACACTTTTTAATCCCAATTCTTTAAGGTTAAGAATTTCGTCAACCACTTCATTGCTGAAACCTTCTGCCGGTGTACTGTCGATTTTTAATTCTGCAGCCTGAGCCATTGCTAAGCCTAACGCAATATAAGTCTGACGGGCTGTGTGAGCAAAATGTTCTTCAGGAGTCTGAACTCCGTACATTTCTTTGATCTTATCCGTATAGCTGCTGAAACGGCCTCTTGGTAAGTCCCTCACATCCGTATGATGATCGTAAACTTTATCTATTTTTTCATTCGAATAGCTGTCCCATGCAGCAAATACCAAAACATGTGAACTGTCTCTCATGACTTCAGGATTCAGCGCTCCCTGAACCATTTTCTCTTTTAATTCCTGGTTTTCTACAACGATAACCCTGAATGGCTGAAGTCCCGATGAAGTGGGAGCTAGTCTTGCAGCTTCCAAAATAGTGTTAAGATCTTGTTCTGATACTTTTTTTGAAGAATCATATGCTTTTACAGCATGTCTCCATTGTAAGTCTTCTATTAATGACATTTCTTTTATTTTAAATTATACTTCTTGGTATGATCATTTCTGAAACTGAACTCAGAGATTAAAATCACAGGACAAATGTACAACTAATTAAGTTGTGTGCAATTTAATTTTGATAGATTTAATTTATAACAACTTTATAGAAAAACAAAAGGTCTGGAAGGAAAGCAACAGGATTCAACAAGAATCGGATTTTTTAAGAAGTCCTTTAATTGAAACTTTGCAGTATAATTTTAAACAAAAAGCAATGCAGAGATTTAAAAACAAAACAGCCCTGATTACAGGGGGAACCAATGGGATGGGATTTGCGACAGCACAGCAGTTCATTAATGATGGTGGAAAAGTGATCATCACCGGGCGAAGTGAAGAGAGCGTACATAATGCTTTAAAAAAACTGGGTGAGCAAGCATCAGGTATCGTTTCGGATGCAGGAAGTATGAAAAATCTTATGAACCTGCGGCTGGAGGTAAGAAAATACACAGAAAGCATCGACGTACTTTTTGCCAATGCAGGTTACGGGAAATTTTTTCCTATTGAAAATGTGGATGAAAATCATTTTGACGAACTTTTCAATATGCTGGTAAAAGGTCCTTTCTTTACTGTTCAGCAAATGTTACCATTGATGAGAAAAGGAAGTTCTGTTATTTTCAATACTTCTGTGGCTACTGAGATTGCCATGCCCAATTTTTCAGTGTATTCTGCGGCAAAATCAGCAGTACAGTCTTTTATCAAGACCTTCGCTGTGGAACTTACAGAACGTGGAATACGGGTAAACGGAATCAGCCCGGGCCATATTAAAACCAATATTTTTAATAACACAGGTTTGAATGCAGAACAGATTGAAGATGCAGTTCATGGTATTATTCCTACGATTCCTTTCAAAAGGCAGGGTGAGCCTACTGAAATTGCCAATGCTGTATTATTCCTTGCTTCGGAAGAAGCTTCTTATATTCATGGGGCAGAACTTAAGGTGGATGCAGGAATTTCCGTCATACGATAAATTAAAATCCCCATCATGCTTTGTGATGGGGGATTTTGAGGGGGGGGCATCTGATTTTTTCATCAGTCTGCTTTTAAGTGCAGTATTTTGAGCAAAAAGAGGAGCTACTTCTTTGAAGGAATTTCATTGATTTGTTTAATAATATTGGTCTTGTTTTCAATACCGATATTATAGGCTTTTCCTCTTTTGTGGCTCTGGCTTGTTTTTTCCAGAAGGGTTTTATAATCATCTGCCTTTTTAGACAGATAAAAGATTTGCGGACTTATTCCGATGGATACTCGTGTGAATTCTTCCGGTTTCTCCGGATCCTCTGCAACATTAGTGATGACTGAGTTATTATACCAGGTCAGGTTCTGTGAACTTGAACTGCCGGAACAGGATGTGATCATAAATAGTATTAATAGTATATAAGTCCAGACTTTCATAGAAAAAATATTTAGTAAATAACTCCTGCAATTCATTGATGATAAAGAAATACAGGAGCTGTATAAGTTAATTAGAATCCGCAACCTCCAACGTTTGGAGCTGGTGAAGGAGAACATCCTGAAAGTGAAGAGAATATGTTCAGTACACAATTGGTGTTCACCAGGTTGTTGTCATACAGGTAAGAGGCGCTAGGGCTTCTGTAATAAACATTTCCTGCTGTGTTGGCATAAGATGATACAGATGCAGATCCACAGCTCGTATTGATGCATGCATTTCTCCATGCGGTATCCGTAACAGGTCCGCTAGGGAAAAGGGAAGGATCAATAATTCTTTTTTCGGTAATCCCTGAAGCATTTTTATAGCTTACCAGAATGGCAACGTGGTAACTCCAGGCTACACAGCAAGTCCCTGTAGAGGCTTTTAAGTTTCCGTATACAAACTGTTTCTCACAGTCGTAGCCATTGTTGATCAGAATCTGTCTCATTTTGTGAGCTCTTGCATAGCATCCGTCTACAGGATATCTGAATGTGATACATGGTGAAGAAGCCGTTGAAGTACCGCAAGCCTGATTTTTGATCAGTGTAAACATGCTGTTTAGGGTAGCTATGTTGGGTAAAACACTGGTTAATTTTCCCGCCTGATCTTTAGCTTCTTTTGTGAAAACAGATTTGAAATAGCGGACATCATCCTCACTTCCTTTCTCTACTTTTGCAATTTCATGCGTGTTAGGCTTGATGAAAACCTGAATAGGAGATTCATTTTTCAGCGCTTCTCTGATCAGGCTGATGTAATTTTCATTCTCTTTTGTTGGGGTGATGGTATAGAACTGTGCGGTAACGATAAATGAAACCTTTAAAGTTCCGTTTTCATCTTCTATCCCTACCGGAACTGTTTTCCCCAGATCTGTAAGATTTTTGGTGCTGATCTCGCTCTGACTCATTTGCTGTTCTGCGGTGGAGTCTGTACAGGCATTAAATGACAGGGCTGCCACAAATACCATCATTGATAACAGAAATTTTCTCATAATTTTCATAGTTTGGTGGTTAGTAATAAATGTATTATCTAAGTTTTTGGTGTGTGTTGCTTTTTGGGTGAATCATTTACTGAAAAATAGTTCACTTTAATGTGATATTAAAAGTAAACAAAAATACCATACCAGCAAATTATTTTATGATAAAAAAATAATTATTTTAACATATGTTTGTCTAAAACCTTTGTTTTACGTGTTTAGAGTAGGTTTTCAATATCAATATGTTAATAAAACTTCAGTAATCATAAAAAAAATCCCGCACACTGGAATGACGGGATATATATGTATTAGAGTTTAATAGAATTATCGTTGGCTCTTGATCAGGCTGCTTTGTAAGACGATATCTCTGATCAGTGCTTCCTGGTAGTAGTACAGATCACCGTCTTCACTCATCTGGTTTTCCATGACAATGATGCTGACATCCGAACCGGGAACGTATACATTCAGAGAGGCAAAACCATCACCCAACCCTGTATGGCCTAAGTAGGGAATACCTCTGTATTGTACGATACGGATATTATAACCGTAACCTGATTTCTCTTTTCCAAATACATCATGCTGTGAGAGGATAGAATAGGTAGTCATCAGTTGATAGCTTTTAGTGCTTAAAATTTTCCCTTTATGAAGAAGTGAATTCCAGAGGGTCATGTCTTCAGCGGTGGTAACAACGCCGTCGGCGGGCATATTTTCGTTGTTAATAAATGAATTCTCAACAGGCGTGAAATGATTATCCTTATTCATATGACCAGTCACCAGATTCCTGCGGCTATCCTTCGAATAGCAGAAAGTATTTTTCAAATGAAGCTCTTTAAATAAATCGGTTGCCAATTGGATATAGGAGGTACCGGAAACATTTTCAATGATCTTTCCTAAAAGAATATTCGACAGATTACCGTATTTGAATTCAGTGCCAGGTTTGAAAAGTAACGGTTTCTCTGTGTCCACAATTCCGTGGCTGTGATTCAATAGCTGATGAACGGTGACCGAGTCTGCCCAGGGCTGTGTCAGAGAGGGAAGATATTTTTTGATAGGAGCCTGCAGATCCACTTTTCCCTTTTCAAATTGTTTTAATAATAAAACAGAAGTGATCTGTTTGGTATTAGACATGATCTCGAATTGATCATTCATCTTCAAAGGAACTTTCGTCCTGTTGTCTTTGAAACCATAGGCTTTAGAGTATTTTATTTTTCCGTTTTGGGTGATCAGAACCACTCCGTTGAAAGGCCTCGGAGAGGTTGGAGACTCTATTAAACTGTCGATCCTGCTTATATAATCGTTTTTTTTACTTTGTGCACATGATTGAGAGGCTGTGAAAAGCAATCCTGCAGTGCAGAGGATTCTGATAAATGGCTTCATTAGGTTTTTTAGCTTAAAAAAATTGGAGATGATGTTAAAATGATAAGGAAGATCAAAAATAAGTTTTAAAAATAATATAATGAATGGAAAATTTTTGAAATTTAAACTTGCTTATTCTCTTTTGTATACGCCATAAAAAAACTGGCTGTACAATGACAGCCAGTCTCTATTTCTAATCGGGAGTGTATTATTTCTGAATAAGCTCAGCTCCGAAAACATCTGCAAAATGCTTTCTGATCTTTGCTTTCAGATCTTCCACTTCCTCCGTTGTCAGTTCTCTTTCAAGTTCTCTTTTTAAAGAAGTCACTTGTTTGTCTTTGATTCCGCAGGGAATGATGTATTCAAAATAACGCATATCCGTATTGACATTCAGCGCAAAACCATGAAGGGTTACCCATCGCGAAGCTTTTACTCCCATCGCGCAGATCTTTCTGGCGTAAGGTTTCCCCACATCCAGCCATACTCCGGTTTCTCCCGGTGAACGTTCCCCTTTAAGACCAAATTCACCAATCGCCCTGATGATCACTTCCTCGAGATTCCTCATATACAAATGAATATCCGTAAAGAAGTTTTCAAGGTCTAAAATAGGGTAGCCTACAATTTGTCCGAAACCATGATAGGTAATGTCACCACCACGGTTAACTTTTACGAAAGTGGCATCAATCTCCTTCAGTTTGTCGATACCCGCAAGCATATTTTCTTCATGACCGCTTTTTCCTAACGTGTAAACATGAGGATGCTCTACCAATAAAAAATGGTTTGGCGTCGTGATGTGCTCTTCTGCAGGTAAATCACGGTTTTTTATTTTAGTATCAATGATATTTTTCATCAGACTCTCCTGATAATCCCAGGCGGGCTGATATTCTTTGATACCCAGATCTTCAAATTCTACCGATTTATTTTGATTTGTATTCATACGTTGCTGTCTGTTTTCTTGTAATGGTCATATGGAATCGCGACTTCCTGCCATTTTTAACATACAAATTTAGTGAATTTTAACCTTTTATAGAATGGATAAAATCTATGGCAGCATTCTTCCAGTCTTTATGATTCAAAAGCGTATGGACGAAAGCTGTTCCGATAATCCCACCGTCTGCTTTTTCAGTAACATTCCCGAAATCGTCCTTTGATTTAATTCCGAAACCAATCATCACCGGATTTTTAATAGGAAGTGATGCCAGTCTTGACAAATAGCTTTCATTTTTCAAAACAGCAGTATCATTTCCTGTGGTTGATGAAGAACTTACCGCATACAGAAACCCTGAGCTTAAAGAATCTAAATACAGAATTCTTTCATCGGAGGTTTCAGGAGTCACCAGAAACGTAAAATTAAGATTATACTTTTTTAAGATTTGCTGATAATTGTTTTCAAACTCAATAGGAGGGAGGTCAGGAATGATCAGTCCTGAAACTCCGCTTTCCGAACATTCGCGACAGAATTCCTCAAATCCAAAACTCAAAACAGGATTGATATATCCCATCAGAATAACAGGAATCTGTATTTTGTCTTTTACTGTTTTCAACTGGGCAAACAGTTTTTCAATAGTCATTCCGTTTTTTAAAGCCAGTTCATGCGCCTGCTGAATCACCGGACCGTCTGCGACAGGATCAGAATAGGGCATCCCGATCTCCATCATATCAGCTCCGGAATTTTGAATGAGTTGTATAATGTCAGCGGTATCTTCCAGTTGCGGAATTCCTGCTGTGAAGTATATGTTTAGTTTTTTCATTGTTTTTTTAATGTATTGATGTAAAAAGTATGAATGTAAAAAGTATTGATGTAAAATGTTGGGAACTGTTCCATTGTACATCAATACTTTTTACATTTTACAAATTCTTCAGATAAGTTTCCATATCCTTGTCCCCGCGTCCGCTCAGGCAGATCACAACAACATCGTTTTCATTGAATTTCTTTTTATCCAAAACCGCCAGGGCATGAGAACTTTCCAGAGCTGGAATAATTCCTTCCAGTTTTGTTAATTGAAAAGCAGATTTTAGGGCTTCCTCATCATTAATACTGAAAAATTCAGCGCGTTTTTCTTTAAACAAATGAGCATGAAATGGTCCGATTCCCGGATAATCTAGTCCGGCAGAGATAGAATGGGGTTCAATCACCTGTCCGTCTCCAGTTTGCATAACAAGGCTTTTGCTTCCGTGAAGAACGCCTAATGTTCCAAGGAAAGTCGTGGCTGCCGATTTCCCTGAATCAACGCCCAGTCCGCCAGCTTCTGCGGCAATGATTTTAACGTCTTTTTCCTCTACGAAATGGTAAAAAGTTCCGGCTGCATTGCTTCCTCCACCTACACAGGCGATCACGTAATCCGGATTTTCTCTTCCTATTTTCTCTTTCAACTGTTCCCTGATCTCCTTTGAGATGATGCTTTGAAACCGAGCTACCAGATCTGGAAAAGGATGAGGACCCACTACACTTCCGATCACATAATGGGTCGTCACAGGATTGTTAATCCAGTCTCTAAGCGCTTCATTCACCGCATCTTTCAGTGTTTTTGAACCTGAAGTGGCTGGAATAACTTCTGCACCCAACATTTTCATTCTTGCTACATTCGGAGCCTGTCGCTGGATGTCAATTTCACCCATATAAACAATACATTCCAGACCAAGAAGCGCGCAGGCTGTAGCGGTAGCCACACCGTGCTGTCCGGCACCTGTTTCTGCAATAATCCTGGTTTTTCCAAGACGTTTTGCCAGAAGAACCTGCCCCAAAGCATTGTTGATTTTATGGGCTCCGGTATGGTTAAGGTCTTCTCTTTTTAAATAGACCTGGGTGTTGTATTTCTGGCTTAAATTTTTGGCAAAATAGAGTGGAGTAGCACGTCCTACATAGTTTTTAAGCAGGTCCTGATATTCATTCTGAAACTCTTCAGATTCTATGATCTCAAGATAATTGTTCTGCAGTTCCTCTACATTCGGGTAAAGCATTTCAGGGATGAAAGCGCCTCCGAATTCACCATAATATCCATGTTCATCAGGGTTTTTATAATTCATTTTTTTATTCTTTATTGATTAAATAAGCGTTTTTTTTAGAAAATCGGAAGGGGTTATTTGTACTTCCCAAAGGTCTACAGTATGTTCTGTTTCATGATCCGTTAGTTCATCTGTTTTTTTAATTTGATAGTTCATCGGTCAGACTGCTGATAAAGTGAATGTTATGATTACGTTGTTGTCTGGTGATCAGTTTTTTATGATGCATAAATTCAATTTTACTGATCAGGTCAATTAATGTGGCCGTATCTATTTTCGACTCATACATGGTAACAGCAATTTCCAGGTTGTCAATTAAAAAATAAGGATCCGAATCTTCATAAAGCAGGAAAATTTTAGCATAAATCTTTCCAAGATCATATTTGACATTTGCTTTCACGTGGCTGTCTAAAAATTTATCAGAAATAATTACAAGATAATAGCTGTTCCAAAGGCTGATTCTCTCAAAGAAATACTGGATATCACTTTCATCAAAGCTTTTAATAATGCCTATAAACTCCTGCAATTGCCCGTTAACGGTCCAATATTCCGTATCGCTGTCATTTTGAGAGACAAAATTATACAGAGACTGGATTTTTTTATTCCCGAACTTGGGCGGAAATAAGGTTTTGTAAAATGTTTTTTTTAACTGATGTATGTTCATCATTTTAGTGTATTTTTTAGAGAGTCTCGAAGGGACGATTTAACCTTTAGTAAAGGATAAAATCCTTTACTCTTATCATTCTTGCAACAAATTCAGTCCCAAATATATTTTTCATTATATTCAATATCATGTTTTTCAAGCATTTCAATCAGTTCATCCTTAAATTTTTGATTTTGATGGTGTTGTCGCTGATTTTTGATGTAATTAATAACTCTGTTAACTTCATTTCTGCCTACCGAAAATGCTCCGTATCCATCCTGCCAAAAGAAATTTTCATATTGAGGTCCTTTGGTTTTTATCCATTTTGAAGAATGGGCCTTGATTTCTTGAACCAGTTTCATCAGAGCCATTTTCCGTGAAAGAAGACATAATATATGAATATGATCATCATATCCACCTATCTGCAATGCCGGACTTTCAAAATCTTTACATATCACCGCGATGTAGGGAAATAACTCTTTTTCTATTTGTTCATCAATGAAATCCTGCCGGTACTTTGTACTGAAAACAATGTGGATATAATTTTTTACTAGGGACTGGGGCATTTTTGTGTTTTAATTTTAATTGGACTGCATCCAATTCTTTGTTAAATCGTCCCTTTGGGACTCTTTCGAAATGAATTTTTTTATTTTTTCAAGGTCTTTATCTCCAGGTTCCAGTTCAAATTTTGAATTGATATCAATTGCAAATGGCTTTTGGTTCAAAAGACTGATATTGTCAATATTTTCTTCTGAAATTCCACCACTTAAAAAATAGGGAAGTGGAATTTCAAATTCATTCAACAGGGTCCAGTCGAACTGTTTTCCTGTTCCTCCAAATGCCCTTCCGTCTGTGTCGAAGAGGAAATAATTGACCAATGAACGGTAAGAACTGAGAGTGTATTTTAGCTTTTCCCGGGTTTCATTGTCATTGTTCCCAATTCTGATTACCTTTATAATGGTAACGTCCGGTTGCAGTTTTTGTTTTAATTCAATCATAAAATCTTCACTTTCATCACCATGTAACTGAATAAATTTCAATCCTGCCTTTTCTGCAATGGCGGTAATTTTCTCAATTCCTTCATTGACAAAAACTCCTGTTTTTCCCGGATGACTGATCTTCGAAATTTCCTCTAAACTCAATCTGTCCAGAACATATCTTGGTGATTTTTCATAGAAGATGAACCCGAGAAAATCTGTTTCCATGGAGATGAGTTCCTGGATTTGGTCTGGTTTTGTCAAACCACAGACTTTTATTTTTGGCTGCTGATTTCTATTCATTGCTAGATTGATAAACTGTTACATTGCTACATTGGAAACAAATTCAGCGAATTTGTCCGCAGGATTTTCATTCTTCATGAAATATTCTCCCATCAGAAAACCATCAAATCCTTTTCCCTTTAAATAGTTAAAATCTTCGATTGTGTAAATGCCACTTTCCGCTACAGACAACACCTCTTTGGGAAGTTGGTCTTTTAAAAGGACAGAATGCTGAAGGTCAACCTTGAAGTCTTTTAAATTTCTATTATTAATGCCTACAAGATCAATGTCAGCATTAAAATGTTTCAGTTCTTCTTCCGTATGGATCTCTAAAAGAACTTCCAGATCCAAGGTATGAGCCAATTCAGTAAATTCCAGAACCTGATCCGGAGACAGACATGCTGCAATCAGTAAAACAGCATCAGCTCCAATGCTTTTAGCTTCATAAAACTGGTATTCATCCATCATAAAATCTTTTCTCAGAATCGGAATGTTGATATGGTTTCTGACACTCAGGATATCATCAAAATTTCCTCCAAAAAAATCACGGTCGGTAAGAATCGAAATTCCTGATGCTCCAAAACTTTCATAGGCAGAAACTACGTCCAAAGGCTGAACCTGATTATTGATGATCCCTTTTGAAGGAGATTGTCTTTTAAACTCAGCAATGATTCCGCTTTTATTTTTTACAGATTCTTTTAACGAAAAGCTTTTTCTTCCAAAAAACTCAGAATTTTTCAGTCTTTCAATTGAAATTTCTGCTTTTGAAGCTGCAATTTCTTCTCTTTTTCTTTCAATAATTGTATCTAGTATGGTCATTTGTTTATAAACTAGAAGTTAGATATTAGAGGTTAGATATGCCGGAAAATATCTTATGATTTTTAGTGTCAAATAATAACCAGCAACTAATAATTTAAATTTTTAAATAGCAATATTAACCTTTCACCAATAGTTGAAGGCTTTTTAATGCTTTTCCGCTCTCCAGACTTTCTTTGGCTAGTAAGAGGCAGTCTTCATAGGTTCCGAATTTTTGGGTGTGGAAAAGGGCAGTCGATGCATTCACAAGAACCACAGAGTTCTGTTGTACCGATCCGTTTCCTTCTAAGATATTTCTAAAGATCTTTGCAGATTCCTGAGGGGTTTCACCGCCTTGGATACTTTCCGGACTTACAGAATCAAATCCCAGATCTTCAGCGGAATAAATCTCTTCGCCATTTTTCGTAATCATTTTACTGTCCTGCGTAAGGCTTATTTCATCGTATCCGTCCAAACCATGCACCAGGATAAACTCGCGTTCCTCTTTCTGCAAAAGGTACTGGTAGATTCTTGCAATTTCCATGTTATAAACTCCTATTACTGAATATTTAGGTTTTGCCGGATTGACAAGAGGGCCCAGTAGATTGAAAAATGTTCTCAATCCCAAAGCCTTTCTTAAAGCACCGACAGATTGAAGGGCAGGATGAAAATACGGAGCATGCAGAAAACAAATATTAGCTTTTTCAAGCTCTTCATTCAGTTGTTCTGAATTGTTTTTGAACTGATAGCCAAGCTCTTCCATTACATTCGAGGATCCCGTGGTGGCAGAAGCCCCATAATTTCCGTGTTTGGCCACTTTCTGTCCTGCTCCGGCAACAACAAAGCTTGCCAGCGTTGATATATTGATGGTGTTTTTACCATCACCTCCGGTTCCCACAATATCCAGAGTATCTTCGGTATTAAGATGTACAGGCACTGTCATCTGCAGCAGAGCTTCCCTGAAACCTTCCAACTCTTTCAGCGTAATATTCCGCATCAGGAAGACACTGATAAAAGCGGTAACCTCTGCGGTATTAAATTTATTCTGAGCAATCTCGATCATCATTGCCTTTGCCTCAGATTTGGACAAAGTATGATGATTGAACAGGTATTGTAATATTTCTTTCATTTGTGGCATTTTTATGGTGGTCGGGTAATCTGTTTCTGTTGGTTTCATAATTCTAAGGGTAAACAAAAGGCATTAAATCTTCAACTGAACTGAAACTAAGCTTTTTTGCGAATCTTTCGCTTGTCAGCTTTATTTTAGTTCATCAAAAAGTTTCTGATAATAACTTCTCCATCAGGAGTTAAAATACTTTCGGGATGAAACTGTACACCGTGCACATCATAGGTTTTATGCTGCAATGCCATGATCATTCCGTCCTTATCTACGGCAGTAATTTCCAGTTCTTCAGGAAAGCCTTCCGGATTAACGGCCCAGCTGTGGTATCTTCCTACTTCCATTCCTGATGCAAGATTTTTGAAAATTTTCGTATTTTCTTTAACCAATTCAGCGGAAGTGGCCACGCCATGGAAAATTTCTGAAAGATTGATCAGGTTTCCTCCGAAAGCCTCTGCAATAGCCTGTTGTCCAAGACACACTCCTAAAATACTTTTGGTAGGAGCATATTCTCTGATCAGATCCAACAGAATTCCTGCTTCTTCGGGAATTCCAGGACCTGGTGAAAGTATAATTTTATCATATTTCCCGATTTCTTCCAAAGTGATCTTATCATTCCGTACAACATCTACTTTTTGATCCAGAATTCTTTCAATAATTTGAACCAGATTATACGTAAAGCTGTCGTAGTTGTCAAAAACCAGAACTTTAAGTTGTTCCTGGGTTGCTGACTGATTTATATTGTTGCTCATTTTTTGTTTTTTTAATTGTTGGGGGAATTGATTGTTGATGGTCGTCGGTTGATAGTTATTGTTAACTTATCACTTTTAGCTCATCACTATTTTGCCGGCTTTGTCTACTGCTTTTTTCAGTGCATTCAATTTATTATTCACTTCCTGCAATTCATTTTCAGGGACTGATTTTGCCACCAGTCCGGCTCCGGCCTGGTAATAAAGGGTGTTGTTTCTGCTTAAAAAAGTACGGATCATAATCGCCTGGTTACAGGTGCCATTTAATCCGATCATCCCAATGCATCCGCCGTAATAGCCACGGGAATCTTTTTCATATTGATCGATAAGCTGAAGAGCTCTGTGTTTGGGAGCACCACTTAAAGTTCCCTGTGGAAAGGTGGCAGAAACCATGTCAAGAGGATTGATGTTTTCCGGAAGATCAGCTGTCACTTCACTTACCATATGAATAACGTGGGAGAAAAGCTGGATCTCCTTAAGCTTGGTAACCGTTACATTTTTGCCCAGTTTTCCAAGATCATTTCTTGCCAGGTCTACCAGCATGGTATGTTCAGCATTTTCTTTCGGATCATTTTTTAAAGCTTCAATAGACTCCAGATCAGTTTCCAAATGCCCGGTTCTCTTGAAAGTTCCTGCAATAGGGTGGATGATTGCCTTATTGTCTTTGATGATCAGCTGGCTTTCGGGACTTGATCCGAATAATTTATAATTCCCATAATCAAAAAAGAAAAGATAAGGGGATGGGTTTATATTCCTAAGTGCACGGTAGACATTAAATTCATCACCTTTGAACTTCTGTTCAAACCTTCTGCTCAGCACCAATTGGAAAACATCACCTCTCATACAGTGTTTCTGAGCTGTTTTTACCAGTTCGATATATTCTTCATCCGTAAGGTTAGAAGTTTCGTCACCGGTTTTCTCAAAAGGGTAGACCGGAGTGTTTTGATTTCTGATCAGATTCTCAAGCAGATATAATTCAGATTTTAAACCAGGGATTTGATTTTCAATAATATGCATCTCATCATTGTAATGGTTGATGGCAATGACGTACTGGTATAATCTGTAACGGAGAATTGGGATTTCCACTTCCGGGCTTTGCGGTTTCAAATGTATGTTTTCGAAGAACTGTACCGCTTCAAAACTTGTATATCCAAAAAGGCTTTGAGCCGTCTGTTCAATAGGATCGTGAGTGGTTTCACATTCGAAAACACTTTGAAATTCATCAAAAATATCAGCGATATTGCGATCTCCGATCATTTGTTTCACAGGATCTGAACCTGGAAGCTTAATTTCAAACTCATTAAGGTTCTTCACTTCAATTCCTGCAACTGCATTCACGGCAATAAATGAAAAGTTATTGTCAATATTTTTAGAATCTGAACTTTCCAAAAGAATTGTATCCCGGAATCTGTCTCTGATCTGAAGATAGATATTCATCGGAGTGTAAAGATCTCCCAATGTTTTTTTAGAATCTGTCTTTATTTTTATTTTTTGAATGGACATCTGACTTGTATTTTTTGTTTTGGATTAAATAAAAAAAGGCTTTAACGGAATCCGTCAAAGCCTATATATTGTGTATTTTAATTATTCTGCTGTACTTAGCAACATGACAATACCTCCAGACCCGACGAAGAGTTTGAAAGCCACCACCAAATATTGTTGCTCATATTAAACATGGGACAAATGTAGAAATTTTTTTTATACCAAAACAAGAAAAAAGCAAAAAATTAAAAAACTTAAAATGGAAATCCTTTATTTAAGCTGTTTCAGCTCTGCTTTTAATTCTTCAATTTTTACTTTGTATTCTTCACTGTCATAGGTTTTTACATAATCTTCCAGCGCGGCAATATATTCTTCAATAAATTCTTTATTCGTTCTGTCCGCTTCATACTTGATCTTTGCGGATTGTATCGGGGCTATTTTTTCATACTTCAGCGCATTGTTTCCCTCCTCGGATTGATAGTAAAGAATGACCATGTTTTTCTCATATCCCGGAATATATTTTACTGGAAAATGGCTTCCCATTCTAGGAATTCTGATGGCATTTTCAATAGGGTAGATCGTTGCGCTTGTCGTAGAAAAGAATGTTGAGGTATATTTACCATCCTGTTTCTTGACAATGGCTTCATAATCATGGATGTACATGTCATTCAGCGTGGAATTGGTTTCTACATCAGAAGTGATGATCGCTGTACTTTCTACACCGTATTTGTTTAAATACCAGGCATTCAGATACTGTCCTGCAAAACCGTTCAGGATAGCTAAAGGAAGTATTGGAGCCAGAAACCAAGCCTTTTTTGTAACATATGAAAGTAGTCCAAAAAATACAAAAAGTATAATCACAGTATAAAAACCGTGATGGCTGGTGAAAAACAGAATTTTGGAGATAAAAATCATAGCTTAAATTTAATATTATTGGAGCATATAATTATTATCTAAACATTAATTTTCTGGAAAAATATGGATAACATGAACATTTGTCATGAGTTTAAAAGCTTATTTTTTATATTTTTGTCTAAATTTTATAGAAAAAATAATGAGAAAAGTATTAGCAATTGCATTCATTGGAAGTTTATTAGTCGTAAACTGTTCTAAGAAACCAGATCATACATTACAGGACAGCAACACAATGCTTGAAGAGCCTGAAACTACCACTGTAGTAGACTCAACAGCGAAGAAAGCTGCTCCGGCTGCACCAGCTACTCCTGAGGCGGCTAAAACAGATTCTACTGCAGCAAAAAAATAATGAAAAAACTCCTTTTGGCAGGAGCTATAGGATTTTTGATCCTTTCCTGTTCTAAAAAAGAAAATACGGAGGCACAAGGTGTACCTTCTGAGACATCCGCTGTTTCGGAGCCGGTAAAAGCTAATCTTTCAGGTGATCAGATCATTGAAACATTAGACTGTTCAGGATGCCATGCTGTAAATGAGAGAATGATAGGACCTTCTTACAAAGAGATCGCAGAAAAATATTCTGATAAGGATATTGAAATGCTGGCCTCGAAGATTATAGAAGGCGGAAGCGGAGTTTGGGGAGGCGTTCCGATGGCTCCTCATCCACAGGTATCTAAAGAAGATGCTAAAAAAATGGTAGAATATATTTTGAGTCAGAAAAAATAAATATGACTACTGAAAAATCCAGTCTGCACACAAGAAATCTGCATCGCAATCCCTATGATTTTGATCAGCTTATTTCCTGTGTGCCAGAACTGAAACACTATGTATTCGTTAATGCTTACCAAACGGCTACGATCAATTTTAGCCTTCCTAAAGCAGTAAAACTTCTTAATCAGGCATTACTTTTACATTTTTATAACATTAAGAACTGGGATATTCCTGAGGCCAATCTTTGTCCTCCTATTCCCGGACGGGTAGATTACGTCCACTATATTGCGGATCTTTTAGCAGAAAATCATCCCGAAATTCCTACAGGAATTTCTATATCAGGTTTGGATATCGGAACAGGGGCGAATCTTGTGTATCCTTTACTGGCCAACAGATCTTACGGTTGGACAATGCTGGGAACGGATATCAATCAGGGCTCTTTGGAAAATGCGCAGCGTATTTTAGATCACAACCCGGATTTATTACCTGTTATTCAATTAAAAAAACAGCCTGATCCCAATCATGTCTTCAAAAATATCATTGAGGCAGGAGACCGTTTTACATTTTCTATGTGTAATCCTCCATTTCATGATTCTGAAGAATCTGCTTTGAAAGGAAACCTTAGAAAGACAAAAAACATCAATAAATCAAAGCTTAAAAAACCGCTCCTTAATTTTGGCGGACAACAGTCTGAATTGTGGTGCGAAGGTGGCGAACTTGCTTTTATTACCAAAATGATTCAGGAAAGCACCCAATATTCCTCACAAGTCCTTTGGTTTACCTGTTTAGTGTCTAAAAAGGACAATCTGTATAAGTTGACTAACCTATTAAAGAAGGTCAAAGCATTAGATTTCAAAACCATCGATATGGCTCAGGGGCAAAAAGTGAGCAGAATGTTGGCCTGGACCTTTATTCCTCAGAAGAACAGGAAAGACTGGTTGTAAAATGGGAATGGTCAATTTTGCTGTGCAAGTTAATGGTGAATGATGATTCGTGCCAATGAATTCACTGCGGAGCCAATTCATAATTGACAATTCACGTTTAATCCAGTAGTAATATCCGCTGACAGATTCACTGCGAAGCAAATTCAAAATTCATAATTGACAAATCACTAAAAATGCCTAAATTTGTACGCTTTTAGAAAAATAAGAAATGCAATTATCAGAACAAGAAATCATTAGAAGAGAAAAGCTGAATAAGCTTACTGAGATGGGAATAAATGCGTTCCCTGCGGAAGAGTATACGATTACAGATACTACAGAATCTATAAAACAGGATTTTTCTGAGAATAAACAGGTGAAGATCGCTGGTAGATTGATGTCCCGCAGAATTCAGGGAAAGGCTTCTTTTGCTGAATTGCAGGACTCTAAGGGTAAGATCCAGGTTTATTTCAACAGAGACGAGATCTGTCCGGGTGAAGATAAAGAACTGTACAATGAGGTGTATAAGCACCTTTTAGACATCGGAGATATCATCGGTATCGAAGGAACTTTATTCACTACTCAGGTAGGGGAGATGACGATTTTAGTGAAGAACTTTACGCTTCTTACTAAAGCTTTACGTCCGCTTCCTCAACCAAGAACTGACGAAAATGGAGTAGTACATGACGGATTTAATGATCCTGAACTGAGATACAGACAGCGTTATGTAGATTTAACGGTTAACCCGCAGGTGAAAGAGATTTTCGTAAAAAGAACAAAAATGTTCAATGCGATGAGAACTTTCTTCAACGATGCCGGGTATTTTGAGGTAGAAACACCGATCCTGCAGTCGATTCCGGGTGGAGCGGCAGCAAAACCGTTTATCACGCACCACAATGCTTTAGATATTCCATTATATTTAAGAATCGCTAACGAATTGTATCTGAAAAGATTGATCGTTGGAGGTTTTGACGGGGTTTATGAGTTCTCTAAAAACTTCAGAAATGAAGGGATGGACAGAACGCATAATCCTGAATTTACAGCTATGGAGATCTATGTAGCTTACAAAGATTACAACTGGATGATGGATTTCACGGAAAAACTTCTGGAATTCTGTGCCAATCAGGTGAATGGAAGTGCAGAATCTACTTTTGGAGAACATACCATCAACTGGAAAGCGCCTTATCCAAGAGTTTCCATGACGGAAGCTATCCAAAAATATACAGGTTTCGATATCACTGGGAAAACTGAACAGGAACTTTTTGATTTTGCTAAATCTATCGGAATTGACGTAAATGAAACGATGGGGAAAGGAAAATTAATCGATGAGATTTTCGGTGAAAAGTGTGAAGGAAACTTCATCCAGCCGACATTCATCACGGATTACCCGATTGAAATGTCACCATTGACAAAGAAACACAGAAGCAAAGAAGGATTAACGGAGCGTTTTGAATTAATGGTTTGCGGAAAGGAGATTGCCAACGCCTATTCCGAGTTAAATGACCCTATTGATCAGAGAGAACGTTTTGAATCCCAAATGGCTTTATCAGAAAGAGGGGATGACGAAGCAATGTTCATCGACCAGGATTTCTTAAGAGCTTTGGAATACGGTATGCCTCCAACTTCCGGATTAGGAATCGGAATGGACAGACTGATCATGTTCCTGACGAACAATGCATCGATTCAGGAAGTGTTATTCTTCCCTCAGATGAGACCGGAAAAAACGGTTCCTCAGATTGAATTGGGTGAAGACGAAAAAGTGATTCTTGAAATTTTAAAATCAGGAGAACAGCTTGCCTTAAATGATGTGAAACAACAAAGTCAGCTCTCAGGTAAAAAATGGGATAAAGCTTCTAAAACTTTGACTAAAAATAATTTAGTGAAAGTGGAGAAAATTGATGAGGTTCTTTTGATGAAGTTAGCGTAAGCTTAAAATATAAAATAAAAACAAACCGGTACAGAATCACTCTGTACCGGTTTGTTTTTTCCATTTCCGCAATTGCGCCCTGAAATTCTTAAACGGCGCAACCGTATTGATATGTATCCATTTCCAGACCGGCCATTTTGCAGGTGTGGTAGCCCATTTTCTCTTTTCGGGAATAAATAATGTTTCATGATCAAGGCTTTCAATCCATTCTATAATTTCATTCACCTGATTCTTCAGCATTTCTCTTTGCTGATGAAGGTTGTAAGTTCCATACTTATGATAAAAGGATTCGTAAAGTCCTCCTAAATTGTTCCACTTATATCCCAGTGCAGGAGTCTGTACTTCTATTCCTTTT
Organism: Chryseobacterium antibioticum; assembly: GCF_012927325.1. GTDB lineage: Bacteria > Bacteroidota > Bacteroidia > Flavobacteriales > Weeksellaceae > Chryseobacterium > Chryseobacterium antibioticum. The sequence continues at coordinate 21,494 of NZ_JABBGI010000017.1, forward strand.
TTCTCATCTGTTTCCCATTGTAAAAGAAGGTTGGTCCAACCTAGTTGATATGATAGATTCTGTGAGGGACTTTTATCGATTCCAGGTTTCAAAAGATTTTTTTCTTCTTCAGAAATACCATCAAACTCCCTGTCGTAAAGCAGGTAATTCTTTTTTATGGTTTCAATCAGTTCGGCTTTATCTTTATATTGTACCATAGATTTACTTTCTCTGCTTACTGAATGAAGCCATCAGATAAAATAAAAACGGCAGAATAAACAAAGAACCCAGCATCAGTGCCCAACCCAGAGCGGCAATGGTTTTTGGCGGAGCCATGTGTTCCAATAATGACAGATGCTGCCCGTTTCCAAGCAGGATGATATCGGGATTATGCTGATAAGTAGCTGCAATCAGAATCATCACCATCTGAAAGCCTGCCAACGCCCGTACAGGAAGTAGTTTTCGATGATGCAGGGCACGAAGGATCAGCCCTAAAGCTAATGTAGCAAAGGAAATCGCCATGACCCCTAACGGCTTTGAAAATACCCACATCACCAGAGGAATATCGGAAATATAAGCTGTTAAAAATACCAGCATCCCTGTGATTACTACAAAAACCATAGTCTGTCTGGATTTTTTGATCATCAATGTAAGATCAGCTTTATCACGGGTTTCTCTTAACGAAAAGATAGAGGCCAGATAAGCACATAATGATACGGTAAATAAACCTACCGAAACACCAAACCAATTCAGCCAGCTGAAGATATATAAATCTAAAAACCCGACTGCATCAGGGTTAATGGAATGGGATACAGTAGCTGCCGCAATCAATCCTAAGAAAAATGGGGTCAACAGACTTGCATAATAGAAAATCTGGGTATATAAAACCTGCCAGTTGTCTTTCACGGCATCATAGTGTCTGAAGGTAAAAGCCGTTCCTCTTGCAATAATTCCCAAAAGCATCAGAACCAGAGGAATATGAAGATAGGTAGACATGGTCGTGTAAATCTCAGGAAATCCTACAAAAAGGATAACGATCGCAATGATCAGCCACATGTGATTAGCCTCCCACACTGGTGCAATGGATTCATACATGATCTCCTGGGTTTTATGACGGGCTTTTTTATGGGTAAACAGCTCAACAATTCCGGCTCCGAAATCAGCACCGCCCAAAATGATATACAGGCAGATAGAGAGCCATAGAAAACCTATAACAACGTAGATCATGATTTTTTGTTTTTATCGTTAAACTGAGCGTCTGTAGGGTCATAAAGTTTCGGTACCATCTGGATCTGTCTTCTCAGAAGAAAGATGATGATGAGTGATAATGATACGAAAATAGCGGTGAAAAAGTAGAAAGAATACTGTATTCCGGGCATTGGCGTCACAGCATCTACCGTTTTCATAATCCCGTAGATAATCCAAGGTTGTCTTCCCACCTCAGTCACCGTCCATCCTGCTTCTAAAGCAATATACCCGAAAGGAGTCGCGATCAGAAAAGTTTTTAAAAGCCAGTTCTTGTTCAGCCATTCCTTTTTGAAAAAGAAAGAATACAGATAAATGCTTCCAATGCAGATCATCACAACCCCGAAGAAAATCATGATCTGGAACGCATAATGAACAACCGCTACCGGAGGCCATTCGTCTCTTGGAAAATCATTTAATCCCTTTACTTCATGATTGAAATCATTGCTTACCAGAAAACTTAAAACTTTCGGAATTTTAATGGCATATTTTACTTCTCCTTTTTCTTGATCAGGAATCCCTCCAATAATAAAGGGGGCTCCTTTTTCAGTTTCAAAGTGAGCTTCCATCGCAGCAAGTTTAATAGGTTGTCTCTCCGCAACAGATTTTGCGGCAACATCACCACTCAAAGGGGCTCCGAATGCCCCGATTAATGCAAATCCAGCTGCAATTCTGAACGCTTTGGTATGGAATTCTACATTTTTCTTCTTCATAATTAAAAAGGCATGAACCCCCGCAACGGCAAATCCTGTCGCACAGAATGCTGCCACTGTCATATGAAGAGCCTGTGGAAACCAGGCGTCGTTGAACATTGCTTTGATAGGATCTATATTTACATACTGTCCATTGATATAATCAAAACCCGTAGGTGAATTCATCCAGGCATTAGCAGCCACCACAAGGATACCCGAAGCCAGTCCGCTTAACCCTACCAAAAATCCGCAGAACCAATGGAACCATTTGTTGAATTTTTCCCAGCCATATAAAAAGAACCCGATGGCAATAGCTTCAATAAAAAATGCTGTTCCTTCAAGAGAAAACGGCATTCCAAAGATGGGGCCTGCATGTTTCATGAATCCCGGCCAGAGAAGTCCAAGTTCGAAGGAGAGCATCGTTCCGGAAACGGCACCGGTAGCAAAAAGGATGGCTACACCTTTGCTCCAGGCTTTGGTTAGGCCTTTATATATTTCGTTATTGGTCTTGAGGTATTTCCAGTGGGCGAAGGCCATCAGAAAAGGCATTACCATTCCCACACAGGCAAAAATGATATGAAAGCCCAGCGATAGGGCCATCTGCGCGCGGGCTGCAATAAAATCATCCATATTATCAACTTTTGAGTAAATAAATTTAAGCATAAAATACGGATGTATCATATGATTTAATACAGTTGCTGTTTGGGAAATAGGTAATAACTTTAAAAGTTTTTGGATGGAATGACCTTCTTATTTTCTCTTAAAAACTATGTCCTTTTTTGACATATTTTAACTTTCATAAGTCGAAAAAAATCACGATATTTGTAGGTCTTTGCATTAGGCAAATTTTATTAATTTTATATGAGTCAAAAACAATATACAGCTAGCAGTATCCAGGCCTTAGAAGGTATGGAACACGTTCGATTAAGACCATCAATGTACATTGGAGATGTAGGAGTAAGAGGTCTTCATCATTTGGTTTATGAAGTAGTAGATAACTCTATTGATGAGGCTTTGGCAGGGTATTGCGATACCATCTTGGTAACCATCCACGAAGGAGAGAGTATCTCTGTAAAAGATAACGGTAGAGGAATTCCTGTAGATTTTCACGAAAAGGAACAAAAATCTGCTTTAGAGGTTGTCATGACTAAAATTGGAGCAGGAGGAAAATTTGATAAAGATTCCTACAAAGTATCCGGAGGTCTTCACGGAGTGGGGGTGTCGTGTGTGAACGCACTTTCTACTTTATTGGTGGCAACAGTAAGCCTTAACGGTAAATTATATCAACAAAAATATTCAGAAGGGAAGGCACTTGCAGATGTTGCTGAAATAGGAACTACTGATGAAAGAGGAACAGAGGTCTTCTTCCAGCCGGATGCTACGATCTTTCAGGAAACAGTCTACAATTACGATACCCTTGCAACGAGATTACGTGAACTGGCTTTCCTTAATAAAGGAATTACCATAACGCTTATTGATGAGAGAACTCCTAATGAAGACGGATCATTTTCAAGTGAAATTTTCCATTCTGAAGGTGGTCTGAGAGAGTTTGTAGAATATATTGACGGAAGCAGAGAATCTATCATGGAGAATGTGATCTTCATGGAAGCAGAAAGAGATGATATTCCTGTAGAGGTTGCCATGCGTTATAATACATCATTCAGCGAGAATTTACACTCTTACGTAAACAATATCAACACGCATGAAGGAGGAACTCACCTTGCAGGTTTCAGACGTGCTTTAACAAGAACATTGAAAAAATATGCTGATGATTTAGGGATTCCACAAAAAGAAAAAGTAGAAATTACCGGTGATGATTTCCGTGAAGGATTAACGGCTGTGATTTCTGTAAAAGTAATGGAGCCTCAGTTTGAAGGACAGACCAAAACAAAACTAGGAAACTCTGAAGTTTCTGGTGCTGTAGATAAAATTGTTGGGGAAATGCTTTCGAACTTCCTGGAAGAAAACCCTAATGAAGCGAAAATTATTGTTCAAAAAGTAGTTTTAGCAGCAAAAGCAAGACAGGCAGCGAAGAAAGCCCGTGAGATGGTTCAGAGAAAATCGCCAATGGGTGGTTCTGGACTTCCAGGGAAATTATCTGACTGTTCATCCAAAGATCCGGCAGAATCTGAACTATTTCTGGTAGAGGGAGATTCCGCAGGTGGAACAGCTAAGCAAGGTAGAGACAGACATTTTCAGGCTATTTTACCGTTAAGAGGTAAGATTTTGAATGTTGAAAAGTCAATGCTTCATAAAGTTTATGACAACGAGGAAATTAAAAATATCTATACCGCTCTTGGAGTTTCTGTAGGAACTGAAGAAGACAGCAAGGCTTTGAACATGGCTAAACTGAGATATCATAAAGTAGTAATCATGACCGATGCCGATATTGACGGATCTCACATTTCTACCCTGATTCTTACGTTCTTCTTTAGATTTATGAAAGAACTTATTGAGAACGGATATATCTACATTGCTCAGCCACCATTGTATCTATTGAAGAAAGGGAACAAGAAAATATATGCTTATAATGAGAAAGAGCGTGAAGAATTTACTTTAGAAATGGCTCCGGATGGAAAAGGAGTAGAGGTTCAGCGTTATAAAGGTCTTGGGGAAATGAATCCTGAACAGCTTTGGGAAACAACTCTTAACCCTCAACACAGAATATTAAAGCAAGTAACGATTGATAATGCAGTAGAGGCAGACAGTATATTCTCAATGTTAATGGGAGATGAGGTGCCACCAAGAAGAGAATTTATCGAGAAAAATGCGAAATATGCTAAGATTGATGCATAATTGTTATTGAAAATATATTAAAAAAAGCTTCTATGTATTAGAAGCTTTTTCTATATTTGGTGCAAACCAATAAAAAATAATACTATGTTAACTCTTTTACAAACAGACCCTTATGAAGGGGTTGATGCAATGTCGGGTGCGGCAGCGGCAGGGCTCGGAATGGGCTCTATGATTTTCGGATTGCTGATTTATTTATTTTATGGATACTGTATGTATAAAATATTTCAAAAAGCGGGAAGAGAAGATGCTTGGGCGGCCTTCATTCCGGTCTACAATATCATTGTGCTGCTGGATATTGTTAAAAAACCAATTTGGTGGATCATCTTATTCCTGATCCCTTTCGTAAACCTATATGCTTCATGGGTGGTCAATGACAGATTAGCAAAAGCTTTTGGTAAAGAAACTCCGGTTTATACCATTCTTTTGTTTTTCTTTGGATTTATTTTCGTTCCTGTCCTGGCTTTCAGTAATGATAAGTATGACAGCAACAGAATTCCAAATGATTAATAATTTTAAATACAAGATATTGAAAGACTCCAGAAATGGAGTCTTTTTTTATGCCATACTCTGTAATTGAAAAATTTAACAGGGTAGTGTCAGAAAAATAATTTTATGGAAAAATTACAAAACATCCTCATTTAGAGATGTAATTTATTAAAAGTGTAACATAAAAAGACTTTATTAATGAAGGTTTTTCTGTGGTATTATTATTTATATTAAAATAAAAAATTAACATTTATTAAGATTTTATTATTTTTGGTCAATTTTAATAACCATGATGAAAATATTAATTTTCGGAGCTCTCTCAACAGCTTCTCTATATTTCGCACAAAACTATCCGGTTTCTGCTATCCCTGAAAACTTAAAGAAAAATGCTGATGTTGTGGTCAGAAAAGATTTTACAACGATTCAGATTAATAAAATTGATGAAATTAGGTATCAGTATAGTACAGTAACCACTGTTTTAAATAAAGATGGTGACTCTAAAGCCCAAATTTATATCCCCTATCAAAAAGGAGACAATATTTCTGATGTGAAAGTCACTGTTTATGATGCATCCGGAAAGAAAGTAAAGAGCTTTTCAAAATCTGATTTCGGAGACTTTGCCAACAATACCCAAGGTGTATTTTATTCAGACAGCAGGATTTTAGCATTGTCCTATACTTCAGCTTATTATCCTTATACAATTGATTTTTCTTACCAGAAAACAGATGAAAATACTATTTTTATTCCTGATTTTGTGCCTTTTTCTTCTCCAAATACATCCCTGGAAGCAGCTCAGTTTAAAATAATCAATACATCGGGGATCGATCTCAGAACTAGAACCTATCCGTCGAAATACAACTATACTTCTGTTTCCACGGCTGACAATGGGACTGAAAAGACCTATTCCTACAAAAATGTTCCGGCTATTGAGGATGTCCAGATGTTGCCGCAGCCCGAAAAAATATTACCTAAAGTAAGTTTTGCTTTGGCCAAATTTAATCTGGAAGGTAAACAGGGAACATTGAACAATTGGACAGATTTTGGAACCTGGTATTATACCAATCTCGTAGAGCCTGTTTCTGCATCTACTCCTGCTATTAAGGCTGAGGTGGCTGCTCTCAGATTAGAGGGTTCAACAGAGGATAAAGTGAAAAAACTTTATCAGTATATGCAGTCAAAAACCAGATATATATTTGTAGGATTGGGAATAGGAGGGTGGCTTCCCATGTTTCCTGATGAAGTACAAAAGAAAGGATACGGAGACTGTAAAGGACTTACCAATTATATGAAAACCTTGTTGAACGAGGCGGGTATCCCATCGCACTACTGTGTGATCAATTCCAGCTCATCTCAGGTTTCTTTTGATCCGGAATTTCCATCAATGGGGGGAAATCACGCGATTCTTATGGTGCCTACTGAAAAAGGAAATATCTGGCTGGAAAATACGTCACAGCAAATAGCCTTTAATCATTTGGGTTACAGTACTGCAGACCGAAATGTTCTTGCCATAACCAAAAAAGGAATTGAGCTGATTGATACACCAACATATACTGCTGAACAAAACAGAGAAAAGCAGATCTTAAAAATTAATCTTGCAGAGGACAACAGCATCAACGGAGAAATTCAGTTTGCCTACACCGGAAGCCAGTATGATAATAATTTATCGTATACCTATTTATCGCCAAAAGAAAGAATTGAGGCCATGAGGAAGCGATTTGATGTTCTGAATTTTGAAAAAATTGAAATGAAAGACTTTGTCAATGATAAAGATAACGCGATGGTAAAATTCAATATGGATTTTAAAGCAAACAATTACTCTAAAGCTACAGGGGAGAATTTAATCTTTAGAGCAGTCCCTATTTTTACCAATAATTACTACAAATCGGATGAGAACAGAGAACTTCCTTTTGAGATAGGACAGTCTTTTGAAGATGAATATGAAATTGATTTCGTTATTCCCAAGAACTATAAAATTGAAGAAGTTCCCCAAAATGTTACCGTTAGCTCCGAATTTGGAACCTACAAACTTACTGTTTTAAAAAACGGAGAATCTGTGAAAGTTACCCGATTCATCAAAATAAACAAAGGCATATTTCCAAAAGAAAAATACAACGACTATGTCAGCTTCCGAAAAAAGACCTTAAATGGTGATAATTCGAAAATCTTATTGACTAAAATTTAAAAATAACCATGAAAAAAATATTGTTAACAGTTTTCTGCTCCGGAGTTTTGATTATTGTGAATGGTCAGAAACATGAATTTTTGAATCCTCCGAAATTCGATAACGCAGATCTGGCTAAGACAAAATCAGCGCTGGATGAAAATGCACCTGCGGAAATTTTATACAAATCAGTACACTTTGGTGTTGATACCTCTTCAGGAGATCTCCGAAAAGAGGTTTTTTACCGGATAAAGATCTATGATAAAGATAAAGCCGAAGACTGGTTGAATCTTGAAATTCCACTCCATAAAAACTCAGCAGGGGATGAAGAGGTTTTACATAAAATGAAAGCCTTTGTATATAATCTTGAAAATGGAGCAGCAGCAACCACAAAGGTGGATAAGAGCTCCAAGTATAAAAGCAAAGAAAGTAAATATACAACCATTAAGAAATTTGCTTTCCCCAATGTAAAGAATGGCTCCGTGATAGAATACCAGTATGAGGTTTTATCCCCTTTTTTATATGCTGTGCCACAGATTATCATAGAGTCCGATGCCCCTACCTATATAGCTTACAATGTAAATTATACAGGATCCTTGTCTCCAAAACACCGGATGATAGAGGAAAAAACAATGTACGGAATGCCCTTTAAAACCTACAGATTCGGATATGAGAATCTGAAAGGATTTAAAACTGAAAAATTTGTCAAAAATGATAGGAATTACCGTACAAAAATAAGTGCGGAACTTCATTCTTCCAATTTTGGACAGCTGAAAATGCATTCCTCTTCATGGGAGGAAATCAAAGAAAAACTGTATAAAGATGAAGATTTTGGCGACGAACTGAAAAAAAACAAAGCTGGCTAAAGAACATATGCCGGCAGCTATTTCAAGCCTGAGCTCAGAAGCTGAAAAAGCAGATGCTATCTTTAATTATGTGAGAAATACATTCACATGGAATAAAGACCGTGGAATCTATACAGAAAATGGCATCAAAAAACTCATAGAAACGAAGACCGGAAATGCAGCAGAAATCAACCTTTTTCTGATAATGATGCTTAGAGAAGCTGGATTGAAAGCAGATCCGCTTGTCATTTCCACCGTAGATAATGGTTTGATCAATTTAGTTTCTCCCAGTATAGTCGGGATGAATTTTGTTGTTGCAGCAGTTAAAATAAAAGATGGATTCAACCTCTATGATGCCACCTCAAAACAGTCTTCCATCAATAATCTTCCCCCAAGAGACTGGAATCAATATGGCGTTCTCATCGCTAAAGATAAAGCACAGCTGATGGAGATGGGAAATACCACAACAAGTTTCAATTATCTTACCACGGAAGCAAAGATCAACGAAGACGGCAGTATTTCCGGAACATATTCTGATAAAGACACCGGTTCGTATGCCATGTTTGTTAAAGAGAGTTACGATGAAAATGCTGAAAAGTATAAGAAACAGTACAAAGAAAATTACTCAATAGACTTTACAGGAATTAATTCTAAAATTCTTGAAAACGGAGATTTTGAAAGTACCATGAAATTTTCCTCAGACAATCTGATCGATAAAATAGGAAAGAAAATGATCATCAATCCTATGCTGTTTTTAAACAAAAATTCCAATGAATTTGATCAGACCGATGAAAGAAAGTATCCTATTGACTTTATTTCTTCATTTACTAAAGTGAAAAAAGTGATTTTGGAAATACCAGAAGGTTATGTGATAGAGACCATGCCTAAAAGTAAAAAGATCGTTACAGAAGATAAAGAAATTGAATACAGTTATGTAGCCGAACAGAAAGGCAACAAGCTGGAAGTGATTTCTACCACAAAAATTGCCAGCCCGGATTATCCCAAAGAATATTATCCGGCATTCAAACAGATTTGGGGAACCGCTTCAAAAAGTGAAAACCAGGTCATAAGTCTGGTTAAAAAATCATAAAAATCCCTTAGATTTTCAGATTGCGAAATAATTTTATAAAACCATTCATTTTTGAACGGTTTTTGCATTAATAACAAAAAATGGAATTATGAAAAATACAATTGCCGTTCTGGCAGTGTCTTCTTTTCTTGCCTTTTCAGCATGTAAAAAAGGGGAAAATACCACCGGACCTTCCGATAAAACAGAAGCAGCGCAGCCTGAAAAACTTGTGCTGGATTCTGTCAAAATAAATGACTCTTTAAAAATAGCTGACTCTCTGACTGTACGTTTCACCTCCAAACTGCTTGTTTTTCCTACTTTGAAAGACAAAAAACTATTGGACAGCATTTATTTTAATCATAAGGGAATTAAGGATTTTTCTAAAAAAGGCATGGAAGTGTATCTCGACAATGATAAAAGTAGTTATTTCAATTCCGTAAAAAGCGACAGCAAAGACTGGATTTCAGACATTTCTTATGCACAGAGCTGGTATACAAGTTCCCACATGAATCTAATCTCCAATGATAATGGCTACATGCATATCGAGTATGTGCAGAGTGCCTATGAAGGAGGTGCCCATGACAATTACGGATTTTCAGAAAGGGTTTTTGACCTTAAAAACAATAAGAAACTGGAGCTTAAGGACATTACTTCCATGCCAAAGGCCAAGCTTGAAGCTATGTTAATGAAGAATATCAATAAAGTTAGCAGCGGGACAACAGACAGTGAAGGGGAAGTGAAAAATTCAGAAATGCTCCTGGTGGAAGTTATTCCGGCCAGTAACAATTTCTATTTCGACCAGAAGAATTTGTACTTTCATTACAGTCCTTACGAGATCGCGGCTTTTGCGGCCGGAGACATTGTTATTCCTGTTTCCTGGGAAGAATTGAAAGGAACATTGAATACAGAATTTAAAGAAAGAATGAAAATAAAGTAAATTAATGCTTCCACATCAGGAAGCATTTTCTATTTTTGCGGTAATGGAAAAAGCAGCTTTTATCATTAATCCTTTTTCGGCCAAAAAAAATTATCAGCCGTTTCTTGACGAACTCAAAAAAAAGGTTGACAATCCTTTGTATTATATCTCTGAATCTATTCCGGGGACAGATGATTTCATCATGGCAAATTTTGACAAGGTAGATATCTTTGTAGCGATTGGTGGGGATGGAACCATTTCCACGGTGGCGAGAAACCTTATTAATACAGATAAGATTCTGGCTATATTTCCTGCCGGATCAGGGAACGGTTTTTCCAATGAGACTAAATTTAATAAGAATTTAGACGAACTTTTAGAAAAAATTAAAGCCAAAGTCTTTAGGAAGATTGATACATTTACTGTGAATGACAGATTGTCGATCAATGTTTCAGGAACCGGGTTTGACGGAAAAGTGGTCAAAGAATTCGAAAAAACCAGCCGTGGATTCAAAAATTATATCAAAGTATCTCTAAAAACATTCTTTAATTATAAACCGATTAAAGTTCAGTTTTCAGATGAAGCATATAAGCAGTACAATGGGAGATACCTGATGCTGAATATTGCCAACACTCGCCAATTTGGTAATAACGCCTACATTGCTCCCAATGCAAGTAAAAGTGACGGATTGGTAGATATGGTTCTGGTCAAAAAATTTCCACTGACCTATTCAGCGCTTTTTGCTTTCAGGATGTTTACCAAAAGATTAAAGGATGACGAATATGTAACCTATCTTCCCGTTTCAGAGATTTCATTCAAAGTAACCACCAAAAACTGGCATCTCGATGGGGAGTTTAATAAAATAGAATCGCCGGTTCATGTGAAAGTTTTACCTGCCAGTTTGAATATTTTAGTGTAAGGTTAAGGTGGCAATCTATCAGGTTTCAATTGTCATTGCGAGAAGCGCAGATTCGAAGCAATCTCAAAACTGAAATCATTCCTCCAAAAAATTAAACCTCCAGTTTCTTCTCGATCTCAGCCGGATGATCCAGACAATATTGTAACTGGTTCTTATCCAGTTGCTTTTCCCAATTTGCGACAACTACTGTCGCTACAGAATTTCCAATCACATTGGTCAAAGCCCTGCATTCACTCATAAACTTATCAATTCCCAGAATCAGAGTCATTCCTGCAATTGGGATCTCAGGGACTACAGCTAGCGTTGCTGCCAGTGTTACAAATCCTGCTCCTGTTACGCCTGCAGCACCTTTTGAACTTAACATCGCAACCAAAAGCAACATGAGTTGTTTATCCAGAGGAAGATGAATATTCAGCGCCTGAGCTATAAATAAAGAGGCGAGTGTCATATAAATATTGGTTCCGTCGAGGTTAAAAGAATACCCGGTAGGAACTACAAGCCCTACGATTGCTCTTGAGCAACCTGCTTTTTCAAGCTTTTCCATAATTCCCGGAAGCGCCGATTCTGAAGAACTTGTTCCTAAAACCAATAAAAGTTCCTCTTTCAGATAAAACATCAGTTTGAAAATACTGAATCCGTTGTACCAGGCTACGGCACCCAAAACCAGTACGACAAACAGGATAGAAGTGATATAGAATGTTCCTACTAAAAATATCAGGTTCAGCACCGAATGAAGACCATATTTTCCGATTGTAAATGCCATGGCACCAAAAGCTCCGATTGGGGCCAGTTTCATCAGCATATGAACAATTTTGAAAATAGGGGTAGACAGATCCTGTAGAAAATCGGTTACTTTCTGACTTTTTTCTTTCGTTAAAACCAAAGCAACACCCATCAGAATAGCCACTAGAAGAACCTGAAGTATATTTTCACCCACGAGCGGGCTGAAAAGGGTTTCTGGAATGATATTCATTATAAAGCCTGTCAGGGTAGAGTCGTGAGCCTTTTGCTGATATTGCGAAACATCGCCGGATAGGGTAGCCGGGTCAATATTTAAGCCGTGTCCAGGTTGCAAAAGATTTCCTACGATCAATCCGATGATCAGGGCTAAAGTGGAAAACGTAAAGAAATAGATCATTGCTTTTACCGCGATACGTCCGACTTTTTTGAGGTCAGTCATATGAGCGATTCCCAAGGTAAGGGTAATGAAAATCACCGGAGCGATGATCATTTTCACCAGTTTGATGAATCCATCACCGAGTGGCTTCATTTTTTCGCCCAGCTCGGGATAAAACCTTCCCAAAAGGATACCGGCTGTTATGGCAATAATAACTTGAAAATAAAGCTGCTGATAGAATTTTTTAGCCTTCAAAGGATTCTTTTTTAGATTTTGAAAGCGGAAAATTAAGAATTTTTATCTTAAAACATGACGAAAGTCAGTTAAATTAATGATGAAAGTACAGGATAGAAGTAAGGACGTTGGGAAATGGAGGTTCTGGAAGTTTTTGTATTTCTATTTTAGCCTTGTGATTGGATAGGTCTTGCGAAATGTTGGGAAATAAGATGGAAGATAGAGGCTCTGAAGAGTTTCAAATATGTAATCATATTCAATTGTATGATATTAAGAAGTTTAATATCTTTCAGTGCTTCTATCTTCATTCCTCCATCTTCCTATCCAAAATTATATTATTCTACAGCAACAGAATCGTCTCCACGACCATCTGCCACCGCATGAATAGTGCCGTTGTCATCCATAAGAATAAGTTCTGTTTTCCCGATGTACTTTATTTTTTCGATCGCGTAGTTTTTGCTTTTAAGTGCTGTGATTGTGCTTTCAGGGAAATTATTTTCTACCGTGATTTTTTCCGGAAGCCACTGGTGGTGAAATTTCGGTGCATTAACGGAGATATTGGCATTCAGTTTAAAATCTACCACATTCACAATAGATTGGTAAACCGAGGTTGGAATGGTAGTCCCTCCCGGAGTTCCTACCACCATATAAGGTTTTCCATTTTTCAGCAAAATAGTAGGCGTCATCGACGAAAGCATTCTTTTGTTCGGTTGTATCGAGTTGGCTTCTCCGCCTACAGCTCCAAACATATTGGGAACTCCCGGCTTGATGGAGAAATCGTCCATTTCGTTATTTAAAAAGAATCCAGCTCCCGAAACCACGACTTTGCTTCCGTAATATCCGTTTAGGGTAGTGGTAACAGAAGCTGTATTACCGTCTTTATCTATCACAGAAATATGAGTGGTCTGCGTAGATTCACTCGGTTGGGTAATGATTTTTCCAACTTCTGAGCTTGGGGTTGCTTTGCTGAAGCTGAAGCTTTTCCATCTGTTTTTTAAATAGGCATCAGAGGTAAGGTAAGCTGTTTTATCTTCAATAAAATCAGGGTCGCCCATGTATTCCGCTCTGTCGGCAAAAGCTCTCCTTTCGGCCTCAGTCATGATCTGCACAGCCTCCGTTGAGTTTTGTTGATATTTTTCAAGATTTTCATAGCCGGCCATTGTCAGCATTTGGGCAAGTAATACACCGCCGCTTGACGGAAGGGGCATGGTAACCACACGGCTTCCTTTATAATCAAATTCCAGAGGTTTTCTTTCCGCAGTCTTATAGTTTTTAAGGTCATCCAGAGTAATGATTCCGTTCCCTTTTTTCATTTCAGAAACCATGAGATCAGCTGTTTTTCCTGCATAGAAACCTTTTTCACCCTGTTTCTGAATTAATCTCAGCGTTGCAGCCAGTTCTTTCTGTACCAAAATATCACCGGATTTCCAGGGCGTATCTTTTACAAAGGCGATGGAAGAGGTATTATTTTTGAGGAATTTTTCTTTATGTGTATTTAGCATATCGGCCTCCATTTCTGTGATGGCAAATCCTTTTTCCGCCAGATCAATCGCTGGCTGAATGATTTTGTCCATCGGGAGTTTACAGTGTTTTAAAGTCGCAAAAAAACCTGAGATACTTCCCGGTATGCCTACAGCCAGTCTTCCATATTGGGAAAGATCTGTATTCGCCTTTCCGTTTTTATCAACGTACATATTCTTGGACGCTTTTTTAGGAGCTGTTTCTCTATAATCCAGTGTAAATTTTTCACCATTATTTTTCACCCCTACCAAAAAGCCTCCTCCTCCGATATTTCCAGCTTGAGGATAAACCACGGCAAGGGCATATTGTGTCGCTACAACAGCATCATAGGCATTCCCGCCCATCTTCATGATCTGTGTTCCGGCCTCACTTGCCAGTGGATGGGCAGAGACTACCACCCCTTTATTCTTTACTTTTACTTCTTTTATAATATTGAAACCTGTAAACTGTGCAGGCGAAAAATTAAATGCCATAAGTATGGCAGCCAGAAATACTCTCTTCATAAGATTATGTTTAAGACAAAAGTAGATAATTTCTAAAGAAACTGACCGCCTTTGACAGGAGTTTATGACTATACTAATTATTAAAAAGTAAATTATTCATTAAATTATGTGTTTAGTATGTAAAAAATGAATTGTTTTGAATTTTTAATGATAAATATTGCTAATTTTTTAATTCTTTTTCAGTCGAATTGGTATTTAGTTGATTTTAATGTAATTTTAATCCAATGAATTTCTACTTTTGAAAAAAAATACCTATGAATAAAAATTACCAGAAAATTGCTTTGCTTGGAGTATTGTTTTTTATTTCAGCAAATGCCAATGCGCAAACTAAGGATTCAATAAAGACCAACCAGGTAGATGAGGTAAAGATTACCATTGGTTCAAGAAATAAAGCCAGGGTTGCTACCGATACTCCCGTGCCGGTAGATGTTATTAATATTGGTTCCCAGGCAGTTTTAAGTCCCCAGATGGATCTTAATCAAATTTTGAATTATGCAGCGCCTTCTTTTACCTCTAATTCAACAACCGTTGCAGATGGAACAGATCATGTGGATCCTGCCCAGTTAAGAGGACTCGGACCTGATCAGGTATTGGTCCTTCTCAACGGAAAAAGGAGACATACCTCTTCTTTGGTTAATATTAACGGTTCGCCAGGCAGAGGCTCGGTAGGGACCGATCTCAATGCTATTCCCGCATTTGCCATTGAAAGGCTGGAAGTATTAAGGGATGGAGCTTCTGCGCAATATGGTTCTGATGCTATTGCAGGAGTTATCAATGTCATTATGAAGAAAAACACCAATGCTTTTACGGCTGCTATTACAGCAGGAGCTTTTAATTCAAAAGGAGCCAATGATCATCATGGAGGATGGGACGGTGGAAAATATCAGGTAGATCTTAATTATGGTACTAAAATCGGGACAAACGGATTCGTTAATTTCACTGCAAGTTTATTAAGCAGAGATGATACCAGAAGAGCAGGTGTGGCAAGCGGGGATATTTTTAATGCCTATAATGCGATTGAACAGAGGGCTCTTGAGAACGGAGTGAATCTTTCTTCCCTTTTTGGAAACATTGCCAATACTCCGAATAAGCAACAAATCATAGATTACATTCATCAGTATGCTCCGTCCGTGGGTTATTTTACAGCTCAGCAGCAGGCAGATATTATGGCGGCTAGCACTATTCCACAGCTGCAAAATTTATTGAAAAGGGATGTGACTGAAAATGAATTGGCCTATAGAAAATTAATAAGGGAAGATTTTAATATGCGGGTTGGGCAGTCAAAATTGACGTCTGGTCAGTTTTTTATGAATTCTGAATTTGATCTTTCATCATCTGTGAAGGGATATGCTTTTGGAGGAATTTCTTACAGAGACGGTAATGCAGCTGGTTT
Organism: Chryseobacterium antibioticum; assembly: GCF_012927325.1. Classification (GTDB taxonomy): domain Bacteria; phylum Bacteroidota; class Bacteroidia; order Flavobacteriales; family Weeksellaceae; genus Chryseobacterium; species Chryseobacterium antibioticum. Next base: position 37,367 of record NZ_JABBGI010000017.1, read on the forward strand.
TTTCAGGAGACCGAATCAAAACAGAACTTCTACGGCCTTATATCCGAACGGTTTCTTACCGGAAATAGCCTCTGATGTTATTGATCTTTCTTTTGCCGGTGGATTTAAAGGAAAATTAGGAAATGTAAACTATGACATCAGTAATACTTTTGGGCAGAATACTTTTGATTATACCATTAAAAACACAGCTAACGCATCCATGCCGTATCCCGGTAAAACGGAATTTGATGCAGGGGGATTGAGCTTTATGCAAAATACAATTAATGCAGATTTCGATACAAAGATTGACTGGCTGAAAGGCTTTAATGTAGCTTTTGGAGGTGAAGCAAGATTTGAGCGGTATAAAATAAAAAATGGAGAAGAAGCGTCATGGGCGCTTTATGATATCAATGGAAAGATTCAGACGCTGTCAACTGATGTTTCTTTGAAACCAACTGATTTTTTAGGAGCTACAAGACCTGGCGGATCACAGGTGTTTCCTGGTTTTAGACCTGAAAATGCTTTAAATAAAGGAAGAAATTCTGTAGCTGCTTATGTGGATACTGAACTGGATGTTACAGACAAGTGGCTTTTGAGTGCTGCTTTGCGGTATGAAAACTATTCAGATTTTGGATCTACATTCAATTATAAGATTGCAACACGTTATAAGCTGACGGATCAGATCAATTTGAGAGCTGCTCACTCTACAGGATTCAGAGCTCCATCCTTACAGCAGATTTATTTCAATGCTACTGCCACCCAGTTTGTAGGAGGTACAGCATTTGAGGTAGGGACATTTTCAAATGATTCAGAAGCAGCTAGGCTCCTAGGTATTCCGCAGTTGAAACAGGAAGAGTCAACAAGTTATTCTGCTGGTTTTACTGCAAAAATTCCAAAAGCTAATCTTACTTTTACGGTTGACGGTTATTATATTAAGATCAAAAACAGGGTGGTTCTTACCGATCAGTTCTCAAGACCGGCCGGAACCTATGCTGACGGAAGCCCGGAAAAAAATCTACAGAATCTTTTTGATCAGGCCAATGCCAATGCAGCAACATTTTTTGCCAATGCTATTGATACCCAGACCAAAGGACTTGAGGGGGTGATTTCCCACAAGGGTAAGTTTTCTGAGAAGTTTTCCTTAAATTCAGATTTGGCGGTGACGGTATCTAAAACCAACAGGGTAGGAGAGATTCATGGTTCTGATGCTTTAATTAAAGCGGGGCAGGTCAACCGTTATTACTCAGAATTGAGCAGAATCTATCTTGAAGAAGCTGTTCCGAGATTTAAAGCGTCTCTTAATAATGCTTTGGAAATTAATAAATTTAATGTGCTTGTGAGGAATGTGTATTTTGGGAAAGTTACAGATCCGAATACAATGGATGCGAATGGAGATGGTATTGTGAGTGGTGAGATCATTAACGGGCAGGCGGTTGCTACTGAACATCCTGTTTGGGGCGGGAAGGTGATTACCGATCTATCGGTAGGCTACAAATTCAGTAATAGTTTTAGACTGACTATCGGAGCCAATAACTTGTTTGATATTTATCCGGATAAAAATTACGGACCTACTATAGTGAAAACACCTGCTTTGGATAGTTCCGGCAATCTGGTTTACGTTGCTAATGCTGCTCCTATAGACCTTACCAATCAAAATCAATTCATTTATTCCAGAAATACATCGCAGTTTGGAATGAATGGGAGATTTCTTTTTGCCAGGGTGAATCTGAGCTTTTAGTGATTTCTTTTAAGGTATTATGAAAAAGGTATGTTTTTGCATACCTTTTTTATTTTGGTTGACTTGATTTTTTTACTTTTGTACAACTCTAAAAAAAATATCTAAAAATGGAATCCTATACGGAAAGAATATTGATTACAGGTGCTCTGGGACAGATCGGCACCGAATTGACGAACAGACTGGTTGAAATTCACGGAGCGGATAATGTAGTAGCATCAGGATTGGACAGATGGCAGAAAGGAATTACTGCCGCAGGACATTATGAAAGAATGGATGTTACCAACACTCAGCTGGTAAGACAGGTCGTCAAAGATTATGAGATCACAACAGTGTATCACCTGGCATCCCTTTTATCGGGGACTTCAGAAAAGCAGCCTATTTTCGCATGGAAGCTTAATCTTGAGCCTCTCCTTCATTTTTGCGAAATGGCGAAGGAAGGACTTCTAAAAAAGATCTTCTGGCCAAGTTCAATTGCTGTATTTGGGAAAGGAATTCCAAAACAGAATGTAGCACAGGATGTCGTTTTAAATCCTACCACGGTATATGGAATTTCTAAAATGGCTGGAGAAAAGTGGTGTGAATATTATTTCGATAAATACGGAGTAGATGTAAGAAGTATCAGATATCCCGGACTTATTTCATGGAAGACTCCAGCAGGAGGAGGTACTACAGATTATGCCGTTGAGATTTTTTATGAAGCGATAGGGGAGGGGAAATATACAAGTTTCATTTCTGAAGATACGGGAATGCCTATGCTTTATATGGATGATGCAATCAATGCAACATTGAAATTAATGGAAGCTCCAAAAGAAAGTCTTACGGTTCGTTCGTCTTATAATTTAGGAGGAATGTCATTTACTCCGAAAGAATTGGCTGAAGAAATCAAGAAAGAAATTCCGGAATTCTCGATCGATTATCAACCGGATTTCAGACAGGCAATTGCAGATTCATGGCCAGCTTCAATTGATGATTCGGTAGCGAAAAAAGACTGGGGACTGACGTATGATTTCGGAATTTCTGAAATGTCGAAGGACATGATCAAGAATCTTAAAGTGAAATTGAATAAAAATTAATTACTTAAAGTTAAAGTTTAAATATGTTTTATTTTAACATCTGATTTTTAATTAATTATAACTTTTATCTAAAATTTAATTTAAATGATTTTATTGACTTTTAACATCCTGAATATTGTGGCTGAAGCCAAAAACAGCATCCAGATTTCTGATGAAGAAAGACTGAAAGTCACCGAAGACAATACGAAAGCAATTCTTCGGATTTTAGATATCCATGATATAAAAGCAAGTTTTTTTGTAGAGATTTCTGTTGCAGAAAAACTGCAGAATTTAATAAAAGCAATTTCATCCAAAGGGCATGAAATTGCTTTTTATAATGCAGGTTCAAATCTTCAGGAAATTGAAGAAGTAAAAAAGAACATTCAGGATCTTTTGGAAAAACAGGTCAGAGGAATCAGACAGAAAGATTTTAAACTGCCTCAGGAAAATTTAAAATCGTTGGAGTTCAATTACGTTTCCAACATCGATAATGCGGATATCCTTTTTCCGTTCAAAAGACTGAAAAGAGATACGGAGATCAATGAAGAAGATGGATTGAGTATTGTGCCTGAAAGTATCTCCCCATACAGCCAGCTGCCATATAACGATTTTGTGTTTCAGATCCTGCCCATGAAATATTATCAGAGTATGGTTTTCGAGACTCTCAAGAATGATGACTTTGTTTTGATTTATCTTAATTCCTGGCAGTTCACGGATTTCAAAAAATACAAGTTTGATGTTCCCTATTACAGAAGCTTATTTTCGGGCAAAAAAATGGAGGACAAATTAGAAGCCCTCCTTACCTGGATTAATGAGAATGATATGGCTACTTCGCGTATGAAGGATTATATATTTTAAAGAAGGTTGCAGGTTTTAGATGATGGGTAGCAGGTTATTGCGACGCCGTTTGAAAATGAGGTCTTTTGATTTGGACTTAACACGGATTATGATGTCAATAGTGAATTTTGCTTCACAGTGAATGATGAATTTTTAAAGAACCAAGAGCCAAGAATCAAGAATCAAGAATCAAGAATCAAGAATCAAGAATCAAGAATCAAGAATCAAGATGTCAGATGCCTAATTATTTGTTTTAATTACCGGCTATTAGTAACGTAACCGGCAACATTATTTTTGGCTAGCAACTACTAATTAACCATTCTTTTAACTCATTTACTCTCAAACCATCTTACCCCCAAACTCGCACCTAACTCAACTCAAACAGTGTGATTTCTGGCAGTACTCCCACTCTTCCCGGATAGCCCAGAACTCCAAAACCTCTGTTGACATACAGCATTTTCCCCTCACTTTCATAAAGATCAGCCCATTTTGGATAGCGGTACTGTACCGGAGACCATTTTATATTTTTAAGATCTAAACCAAATTGCATCCCGTGAGTGTGTCCTGAAAGCGTCAGGTGGATGTTTCCAGGGTGTTTTTTGACCACATAATCGAAATGGGTAGGGTCATGGCTCAGTAGAATCTTAGGAGCGGATTCCGGAACGCCTTTTAAAGCATCATCAATTTTTCCGAATTGAGGAAATGGTTTCAGCCCCCAGTTTTCAACACCAAGGATGTATAATTGGTCTCCATTTCTTTCGATTACTCTGTTTTCGTTTCTCAGCATATCAAAACCGGCCTGTCTTTCATATTCGATAAGCGTTTCAAGGTTCTTCTTTTTGGCATCAGGAGAGGTCCATGTTACATAATCTCCATAATCGTGGTTTCCCAGGACTGCCAGCTTGCCGTCTTTCGCCTTTATTTTTGAAAATAAGGGAATGAAAGGCTTAAATTCATCTGAGATATTATTCACCATATCTCCCGTGAAAAGAACAAGGTCAGGATCTTGCTCATTAATCAGATCAATGGCGTGCTGAAGCTTGCCCGGATCTGAAAAACTACCGCTGTGGACATCAGAAATCTGGATCACTTTATATCCTTGAAAACTTTTCGAAAGACCTGGAATCTTTACTTTTATTCTTCTTACGGTATGCCTGTATTTTCCGAATGTAATTCCATCAATGAAAAGGGCGGAAAGAACTCCCCCAAGGCCTAATCCTACGATACTCAGGAATTTTCTTCTCTCAGGGAAAAAGTTTTCTTTCGGTTGCGTTAATCCTATCAGATATCCTCCTGTTCTGAAAATGTCATCGATTAATAAAAACAGGACCACGAAAACTTTAGGCATAATGAAGATCAGAAATAGCGAAATGGCAATCTGGACTCTCATTGAACTTCGGTCTGTTCTTTGAAAGTGAGCTATTTCATATGCGAAAAGTCCGTAAACTGCTAAAGACACGATCCAGTATCCTAGCCTTACCCAGAAATTATCAGTTAATGTTCTTATAGCCTGATAGATATAGACTTCCAGGAACAGAAAGATGACGGCAATGATTAAAAAATTTCTCTGCATAATAAAATCTAAAAAAGCACAAAGAATATGTTTCCCTGTGCTTTATATTTTTTTTGTTAATTAAAATAATTTTAAGGAAATCTGTACACGATAGCATTGATGTTCATTCCGGCACCTACCGAAGTCATCACAATGTTACCTTTATCTTTAAACGTTTGACCTTCCATTTTTCCTTTAATTATTAAATCATACATAGTAGGAATAGTTGCTACAGATGTATTTCCAAGATTCTGGATCGTCATAGGAGAGATGGCATGGTCGTAATCTTTCACATCATAAAGTTTGTGAAGTCTTTCGATCATAGCATAATCCATTTTTGCATTGGCCTGGTGGATCAGGATCTTGTCAATGTCTTCAATAGAAAGTTCCGCATCTTCAATGGTTTCCTTGATGGCTGAAGGAACATTTTTAAGTGCGTATTCATAAATTTTTCTTCCCTGCATTCTTACGTAAAGGCGTCTCTGGTCTACATTCTCATTGATAGAAGGAGCATTTTCCAGATAGCATAATTCAGGACCGTTGTCGCAGATCGTGTTGTGGGCAATGATACCTACGTTTTCCTGATCTGTAGCCTGTACAACAACTGCACCGGCGCCGTCTGCAAAGATCATTCTGTTTCTGTCATGCGGATCGGTAACACGGCTTAAGGTTTCTGCACCTACCACAAGAATGGTTTTTGCAGCTTTTGCCTTAATCAGGTTGTCTGCAAGAATCATGGCTTCCACCCATCCCGGACACCCGAAGATCATATCATAAGTAATACATTTTCTGTTCTTAATGCCTAGCTTATTTTTTACTCTTGCCGCCATATTAGGCATGAAATTCACATATCCGTCTACAGTAACTTCTCCAAAGTTGCTTGCGTAAATAATATAGTCAAGTTCCTCGCCGTCTACTTTTGCATCCTCAAGAGCTGCTTTCGCAGCTTCAAACCCGATCTGTGAATTGGAAAGATCGTCTTCTATAAACCTTCTGTTTTCTATTTCTGTGATTTCTACAAACTTCGCAATGGTTTCTTCTGCAGGTTTTTCAATCTTAACTCCGTCTTCAGTGTAGAACTCAGAATCCATGAAATAGTCTCTACCAATAACTCTGTTAGGAATATAGGATCCGGAACCAATAATGATCGTATTCGGCATTCGTTTAAATGATTTTTTAGAGATGCAAAGTTAATAATTAATATTAATAACAAAGAATTAAAAATATTATTAAATTTGCAAAAATTGTACTTTACAGTCGTATGAAAAACAACTCGTCCTTAAAAGGCTTACTTATTGCAGCTGTGGTGTTTATCGTTGCCTTTGGAGTCTACTTCTTTTTTTTAGCCAAGAAAAATTATTTTGTAGTAGACAACCCTACACCCAATACCTATTATTTTAAGATCAATAACGGTTCTGAAGGAATTATTTCAGCCGGGCAGTATGTTCATGTGGATATAAAAAGGGGGAAAAACTCTATCAAGGTTTTCGACCAGAATAAAAAAATGCTCTATGATTCTGCCTTTGAAGTCAATAAGATTCGCGGGCTGATCAATATCGCTCATCAGGATTATTATATTAATGATCAATATTATGGGTACAATCTTAAAAAAGATTCATTACTTTTGGCCCTAGACAAAATCACAATTGACGGAAAAGATTATTTTGGAGGCGCAAAACGCTTCAACAAGCTTTATACTGAGGATTTTTATTACAATGTAGATGAAGATTACGACAAAGTGATCAAAAACATTCAGCAGGTAGAATCAAGATCAAAGATCTTCAGAAAGCAGGATTTCCTAAATTATTACAAAGAATATTACAAGTTTTAAGTTTTGACAAAAGATATTACCAAAGTTACTCCCTACAATTCCGAGGCTACCAAGAAGAGCCAGGTAGAGGATATGTTCGACAATATTGCACCGAAGTATGACCTTCTGAATCATGTTTTATCTATGAAAATTGATGTTTTATGGAGAAATACATTGGTGAAAATGATGAAAAAAGACAATCCGCAGGAAGTGCTGGATGTCGCTACAGGAACGGGAGATTTAGCAATCACGATTGAAAAAGGAACCGATGCAAAAGTAATTGGTTTAGATTTATCACAACAAATGCTGAATGTTGGCGTTATTAAAATAAAAAAACTTAAATTAGACGGCAAAATTTCCATGCAAAAAGGGGATGCAGAAAATTTACCTTTCGAGGACAATAGATTCGATGCTGTTTCCGTTGCATTTGGAGTAAGGAATTTTGAAAACCTTCCCAAAGGTTTGGCAGAATTAAGAAGAGTAGTTAAAGATAACAAGAGTGTTTATATACTGGAGTTTTCAAAGGTTGAGGGGTTCTTAGGTCCATTTTATATGTTTTATTTCAGAAACATATTACCTGCCATTGGCAGACTGGTTTCCAAAGATAATAGGGCGTATACATACCTTCCGGATTCTGTAAATGCTTTTCCTTTCGGGGAAAAGATGAAGCAAATTCTTTTAGATACAGGATTTAAGAAAGTAGAATATAAAAAGCTAAGTTTAGGTATAGCCACAATTTATAAAGCAACAAAGTAACCTATGAATAAATTTTTATTAAGAGCACTGGTTTTAGCCTCAGTTAATATTGCAGTTTTTGCAGATGCACAATTCAGAACCCGAAACAGAATGGATAAGTTGGAAGACTTTGACGAGCAGAAGTTCAGTTGGGGGTTTTATTTGAACGGAAACAGGCTAGACTACCGTATCGTCCTTCATCCAAGATATGGTGCGGAAGGTAATCAGAATCTTGTTAAATCTAAAGAAAGCTACAGCTTCGGGGCCGGATTGATCACCAAATGGAGACTGAATGACTATCTGGATTTAAGATTGGAGCCAGGCTTGCAATTTGCTCAAAGGCAGTTGACTTTTAATACCCAGTCTAATGACCAGTACGCTGCTGGAACATTGACGAATCCGCCTTTCCTTCCAATTCCTTTAACGGAAAAAGACAAAGTAAGAGAGATTAAATCTACATTGGTAGACGTTCCGGTATTACTGGAACTTCACGGCCAGAGATGGTACAACTCCAGACCTTACATTGCAGCAGGGGTGAACTACATCGTTAACCTTCAGTCTAATTCAGATTCTGAAGATGATAACATGCAGCAGGTTTTCAGATCTACTACGCACAACTTTGCATGGTCGGCTGAATTGGGGATCCAGTTTTATTTCAATAAATTCAAACTGACTCCGGCGGTAAGAGGAACATTCTTTATGAACAACGAGAAAGTAGCAGATAATGCCAATACTCCTCCATATTGGGCAACAGCAATGTCTACCCTTCAGACAAGAGCCGTAATGTTTGTTTTGAAATTTGAATAACAAAATATTGCAGAAAAAATACAAAAGGAGGTGCTTATGCATCTCCTTTTTTCATGACTGATCAAAATATAGAGACTTTTATTTTTGTTACTGTTATTATTTTTTTACTTTTGCTATTAGTTAGAATATAGAAAACCTGAAATGCTTCAAGATTTAGAAAACAATTTTTCAGAATTAGAAAAAAAGATTTTGATTTTACAAAAGAATTATAAAAGTCTTACTGAAAGGTTATCAGAATTAAATAGTGAGCATGAAGAACTGAAAACGAAATACGATGAGGAAAGAAGAAGAAATCAGGTATTAGCAGAAGAACAGAAAAATATAAAACTTTATTCAGCAATATCAGGAAATCCTGAACACAACAGATTAATGAAAAACCATATCAACCGATTGGTAAAAGAAATTGATTTCTGTATTGCACAGCTTCAAAACAGTGGATTATAATGGATGTAAGAAGAATAACCATAAACATTGCAGGAAGGGTATATCCGCTGAACGTACCGGCCGCAGAGGAGGAAACTTTGCGTAAAGTAGGAAAGCAGATCGAAAATATGATTAAAGATTTTGAACAGAACTTCGATGTAAGAGATAAGCAAGATGCTTTAGCAATGTGTGCCCTGAAACTAGGAACCAATGCTGAAGTAGTTTCTCTCAACTACGAAAAAAATATAAATTCTACCAACGAAAGATTAGTGAAGATTAATCAGACGTTGAATGAAATTGGGAAATAGATTTTTTTTCCCATCAGACTGCCTACAATAATTCTAACACATTAAAGGTAAACTCAACGCTAAACAATTACCGAGCAAATGTCCTCTGAATGGCGAGCCGGGTCTCCCGGATTACAGACAGTGGAAATCAGTTCAAATCGTGTTGATTAGGAGTTTACTCTATATCACTGGATTATTGTAGGTTTTTTTTATTTAAATAAGTGTAAGACAATTAAAACTCAATATATATTATGACAATAACAGCCATTATAGTCGGCGTGGTTTGCCTTGTAATTGGTGCGGTGATAGGAATTCTTTTTTCTAAAAGCTCACTCAACACCAAGGGCAAATTTATTATAGATGATGCAAAGAAAAATGCCGAAAACCTTATAGAAAAAGCAAATGTTCAAGCTGAATCCATAAAGAAAGAAAAGAACCTACAGGCCAAAGAAAAATTTTTGGAACTAAAATCTCAGCATGATGCGGATATTCAATCCCGTGAGAGAAAAATGCAGGAGGTAGAGAAAAGAACCAAAGACAAAGAACACAAGCTTAATGATGAGCTTAGCAAGACAGGAAAACTTGAAAAGGATCTTGACAAGCAGATTGCAGATTACGCTAAGAAAAATGAAATCTTAGATAGAAAACAGCAGGAACTTGATGTGGCAACTTCTAAAAAAGTGGAGATTTTGGAGAAAATCGCCAATTACACCGCAGAGGAAGCTAAAGCAGAATTGGTAGAAACCATGAAAGCAGAAGCTAAAACAAGAGCTCAGGCACACGTTCAGAGCATTATGGAAGAAGCACAGTTGAATGCTAAGAACGAAGCCAGAAAAATTGTTGTTCAGACGATTCAGAGAATTGGAACAGAGCAGGCTATCGAAAACTCAGTATCTGTTTTCAACATTGAATCTGACGAAGTAAAAGGAAGAATCATTGGTAGAGAAGGTAGAAATATCCGTGCTTTAGAAGCGATGACAGGAGTAGAGATTATCGTTGATGATACTCCGGAAGCTATCCTTCTTTCATGTTTTGATCCGGTAAGAAGAGAGATTGCAAGATTATCCCTTCACAGATTGGTAACGGACGGAAGAATCCACCCGGCAAGAATCGAAGAAGTTGTAGAAAAAACAAAAAAACAGATCGAAGAAGAGATCATTGAAGTAGGTAAAAGAACGATCATTGATTTAGGAATCCACGGATTGCACCCGGAACTGATCAAGATTGTAGGAAGAATGAAATACCGTTCTTCTTACGGACAAAACCTATTACAGCACTCAAGAGAAGTAGCGAATATTGCTGCAACAATGGCTGCTGAACTGGGATTAAACGTAAAATTAGCGAAAAGAGCAGGTCTGTTACACGATATCGGTAAAGTTCCTGAGCAGGAATCTGAACTTCCTCACGCTTTACTGGGAATGCAGTGGGCTGAAAAATATGGTGAAAACGCAGAAGTTGTTAATGCAATCGGAGCTCACCACGACGAAATTGAAATGAAGTCATTATTATCACCGATCATCCAGGTTGCCGATGCAATCTCAGGAGCAAGACCGGGAGCAAGAAGACAGGTACTTGAATCTTATATCCAGAGACTGAAGGATCTTGAAGCTGCAGCATTAAGTTTCGATGGCGTATCAAGCGCTTATGCGATTCAGGCAGGTAGAGAACTGAGAGTAATGGTAGAAAGTGGAAAGGTAAATGATGAAGTAGCAAACCAGCTATCTTATGACATCTCTGAAAAAATTCAGAATGAACTGACGTATCCGGGACAGGTAAAAGTAACGGTTATCAGAGAAACAAGAGCTGTGAATATTGCAAGATAATAACAGGATAAAGATATTGTATAAAAACCTTTCAAGAAATTGAAAGGTTTTTTATTTTTATCAAAACTTAAAAATGCAAGAACTGTCTTTGTCTTCAAAACTGAAGTACATCTTTTCAATCCCCGTTATCATTTCTGCCCTGGGCTATTTTGTAGATATCTATGATCTGCTTTTATTCGGTATCGTAAGAATCCCCAGTTTGAAAGCTTTAGGTCTAAACCCCGACGCCGATGGAACCTTTATCCTGAACTGCCAGATGGTGGGACTTCTTATCGGAGGAATCTTTTGGGGAATCTTTGGAGACAAAAAAGGAAGACTGTCTGTACTTTTCGGTTCCATTTTAGTCTATTCCTTAGCTAATTTAGCGTGCGGATTCTTACCTTATTTCCCAAAAGAACATCTGTTGTATCAATATGCTGGTTTAAGGTTCATCGCCGGAATAGGACTGGCCGGAGAGCTTGGAGCAGGAATTACCCTCGTTTCTGAAAGCCTGCCGAAGAGTCTGAGGGCGATAGGAACGTCTGTTGTAGCCGGTTTTGGTTTAATGGGTGCTGTAGTAGCTCAATTAACCGTAGAATTGGCGGGCGGATGGAATATCTCTTATATTATCGGAGGAATTATGGGTGTCATGCTTCTGTTGCTAAGGATAAGCGTATCCGAATCAGGGATTTATAAAAATATAGTCCATAAAAGTGTCTCCAAAGGAAATTTTCTCTCCTTTTTTACCCATAAAGAACGCCTGACCAGATATCTGAAATGCATCGCAGTCGGATTACCTACATGGTATTGTATAGGGATTCTGGCCGTTTTAGCGAATCAATTTGCCCCTGAATTAGGAATAAAGGATATCAATCCCGGAAAAGCAATTATGTGGGCCTACGTAGGCATCTCTGTAGGTGACCTGATGAGTGGTTTTATCTCTCACGCGTTGAAATCCCGTAAAATGGCTATTTTTTATATGCTGCTTTTCACAATAATCGGCGTGGCCGTCATGCTGTTTGGAAATACCAATACAGAAACGAAATATTATATGTTCTGTGTCTGGCTGGGATTAGGGACAGGGTATTGGGCGATGTTTGTGACCCTTGCAGCCGAACAGTTCGGGACTAATATCAGAAATACAGCCACGACTACCGTTCCCAATATGGTAAGAGGGCTTGTACCGGTAATGATTCTGGCCTTTGATCTTTTGAAAAATAATTTCACAGTAATCATCAGTGCAGCCATTGTAGGTATTGTTGTGTTTGGGCTTGCCTTTTACTCATCACTTACCATTTCCGAAACACATGATAAAGATCTGGAGTTTACTGAGTAATACAGCGGTTTGATAGGAATTGATGTCTTTTTAAGTGCAAGTAAATGAATAAATTAACGTTTTGTTATGCTTTAAATAATCATTAATTGTTTACTTTTGAAAGTAAAGGAAGTTAATTCTATTGTTTAATTAAAATCAAAACATCATGTCACAGGAAATTTTAAAAAGAGCAAAAAAGTTAAAAAAAGATGACCTTAAAAACATTATTGGAGGAGTTGGAGGAGTAGTCACCCCAGATCTTTCAAAATGTGGCTGTAGCTGTACAGGAGCAGTGACTGGCCCGTCATATTGTGTAAAATATAAAAAATGTCTGCAGGTAATAACCTGTTAATGAAAAACATTTTAGTAAAACCTTTCGAGTCATTGAAAGGTTTTCTTTTTATTAAAGCTTAAGAGTCCTGGAAACATTTCAGAACCTCCTTCAAAAAAAAATCTGGTGTCATTCTTTTGGATGGTTATAGCAGTTTAAAAGAGCAAAAAATAAAAGCTGTTTAATAAATATTTCCGGTTGATATCCCTTTATTGGGGTGATAATCTTAATGAAATTAAGGTATTTTTAAAATTTTAATTAATTATGTTGCGAATAATTAATATTTGTTTAACTTTGAAAAGTAACTGAACTTTATTGTTTAATCTTAAAACTATATCAAATCACCATTATGAAAAATGCTAAAAAATTAAAAAAAGGAGACTTAAAGAACATCGTAGGAGGGATAAGCGGACCAGTCGATTTATCTAAATGCGGATGCAGCTGCTCAGGTGCCGTTACGGGGCCTTGGTACTGTGTACAGTATATTGGTTGCCCACAGGTATACACTTGTGATCAGTCTGTATAAAAGACCATTCAGTCAGAAATAAACATTTCCACATTTAATACGCAAAAGCCTTTTGGACCTTCCAAAAGGTTTTTGTCATTTAACTGATGATGTAAAGCAAACTCCCTACACTTATAGTAATCCATAAAATAACAGCTACTGCCAATGGTTTACTACCTATCGATCTTAGAGTCTGGATCGAAAGAGTAGATCCAATGAAGAATAAAGTAAGATTAAGGCCGTATTTTGCCACTGTAGTCACAGAAGTACTGAAATAGTCAAAAACCGAAAAATAAGTGTTTAAAAGAATGGCCAGAATAAACCATCCTATGAACCAAGGGATTTTAATCTTCGATTCCTTATTCTTAAAAATAAACATCGTGATCACAGAAACCGGAATAATCCATAAAGCACGGGCCAGTTTTACCGTTGTGGCTATTTTTAGAGCCTCGTTTCCATATTTTCCGGCAGCGCCTACCACAGAACTGGTATCATGAATTCCTACCGCGCACCAAAGCCCGAACTGTTCCTGGGAAAGATGCAAAAGATGCCCAATAGCAGGATAAACAAACAATGCCACAGAATTCAGCGTAAAAATAATAGCCAGCCCCAGAGAAATTTCTTTTGTGCTCGGTTTTATAATAGGAGATACGGCTGCAATGGCACTTCCGCCGCAGATCGCTGTTCCCGCAGAGATCAGATAAGATAGCTTTCTCTCAAGCTTAAATACCTTGCCTAAAATATAGCCCAGAATCATCACTGTCAAAATACTGACAACCGTTAAAAAGAAGCCCGTTTTTCCTGCCTCGAGCGCTTCATTCAATTTAAGTCCGAAACCCAATCCTACAATCGAGATCTGAAGAAGCAGGTGAATATATTGATGAAGATGTTTTTCAAATGGATTGCCTATAAGAACTGCCAGACCAAAACCAAGGGCCAGTGCAATAGGTGAGGAGACCCAAGGAGTCAGACATACGAGGGCCAGTATAATAAAAATAGTTTTTCGTATCGTTTCATTTTGGAAGAAGTCTTTCATACAATAAGTTTAGACTCCAAAATTCCGAAATATAGCATTACAAAGTAAATTGTATTTTATTATAATGGATAACTTTTGGTTATGGGTTTCGAGGTGAAAAAGTTTTGTAGATGAGTTGGAAAAGGGTTGTCAGTTGCTGGTTCCTTGTTGTCGAGTTGTTGATTGAACGTCTGATATCTGGTGTCTGAAATCTGAAATCTAATGTTTGGACCCAAAATTCACCATTCACTTGCGAAGCAAAATTCACCATTCACATCATACACTTGTCTACAATCACAATCCGAAGACGAGACTTTTAAACTGCGACACCTGCAACCTAACCCCTAATTCTTCACAAATCTCAGAAAAAGTTTAATCATCTCCGACTGTTCTCCTTTTGGAAGGATAAAGTGAAAATTTCTCTCAATACTGAAGTTTTTGATATCAACAATCGTAAGGGTATTGTTCTTTAATTCATTCAAAATGGTACTGATCGACAAAAACGCCATACAATCCGAGTGTAAGAGGTAATTCTTAATACTTTCGCTGCTTCCCAGCTGCATGACAGTATTCAGTTCTGCGATATTGATTCCTTTTTCCTTCAACCGGTTTTGGATAAACTCCAGGGTGCCCGAGCCCTGTTCCCGGAAGATCAGGTTTAAGTCGTAAAGATCTTTTAGGCTTAAAGTTTTATGAGCTAGCGGATGGTCTGTCTTTGCCGTAAGAACGATCTCATCAGCTTTAAAAATTTTATAATCAAAAAAAGAAGACTGAGATTCCCCTTCAATAATCCCCAGATCGATCTTTCCTTCCTTTAAAAGTTCGGAAATAATTTCTGTATTGTGCGTAATCAGTTCGATCTTAATCTCTTGATAATAAGCATTGAATGTAGCCAGTATTTCAGGCAAAACATACTGTGCAACGCTTGTGCTGGCTCCAATGATCAGTTTTCCTTTATGCTGTTCATTGATCTGGCTGATCTCAAATTCCAGATCCCGGTAGAGATTCCGGATCTTTTCGGCATATTCATATAAAACTTTTCCACTTTGAGTAAGCTGGACAGAAGTTCCCTTTCTGTCGAAAAGCTTTGTCCCGAGCTGACTTTCAATTTCTTTGATGTGCTTGGTCACGGCAGGTTGCGAAATATGAAGTTCCTCGGAAGCTTTCGTAAAACTCAGTCTTGAGGCAGCGGTATGGAAAACTTTTAATCTGTAGTCGAACATTGTCGGAGCTTATGGGTAGTAAATTTAGTAAAATTATACGGGAAAGGGATGCCAGTTGTGTGGTGAAGTTTGAGTGTTATAGAGTTATAGGGTCTGAGCGTTTTCGGAGTAAGGAACTTAAGATATTTAGCATGCTATTTTTACCCGAAACCCCGTACCGCGAAACTTACCTAACCACTACTCTAAGACTCTCAAACTCTATAACACTCAAACCCTGAACCTCTCACAGATCCGAAATAGATTTGTCCTGATCATTTTGAAATCTACTGTTTTTCGTTTCTCCGATCTTTTGTTTTGTATAAATACTGTTGTGGCCGGAAATTAAATAGGAAACCACGCAAGCAATAGCGATATAGACACCGGATTCTGCTCCGAATAATTCAATTCCCATCAGCATACAGGCCAGCGGCGTATTGGTTGCTCCCGCAAATACGGCTACAAAACCCATTCCTGCAAGCAGTCCGAATGGTAACGGAATAAAAAAGGATAACGCACTTCCAAGAGTCGCTCCGATAAAAAATAGAGGAGTCACTTCCCCCCCTTTAAATCCAGCTGAAAGGGTAACAATGGTAAAGATCATTTTTAGAGCAAAATCATATAGTGGAAGTTGTTTCTCAAAAGATTCTACAATCACCGGAATTCCCAGCCCGATGTATCTTGTAGTTCCCAGAGCAAAAACGGCCAGAGCAACAATAATTCCACCCAACACAGGACGAAACGGAGGATATTGGATTTTAGATTTAAAAACAGAACTTACCCAATGAATAAACCTGCTGAAACCCGCCGCACAGATCCCAAAAGCAATTCCAGCCAGAATACTGTATAAAATAGGTAGAAATTCTATTTTAGGAATAAGATCTATGTGATAATGGGTATGTTTCACATTCCAAAGGTCGGTGGCCAAATTTGCAAGAATTGCGGATGCAAATGCCGGAAAGATAGCGTTATACCTTATTCTTCCGATCAGGAAAACTTCAAGCCCGAAAACCGCCCCGGCTAAAGGTGTCCCGAAAATAGATCCAAAACCTGCAGCAATGGAAGCGATAAGTAGGATTTTTCTTTCATTCTTATCAAGCTTAAATGGTTTACTGAGCTGATCTGCAATAGCTCCCGCCATTTGAAGCGCTGTTCCTTCACGGCCGGCAGAACCTCCGAAGAAATGCGTAACCAGAGTTCCCAGATAAACAAAAGGCGCCATTTTGAAAGGAATGATCTCTTTGGGATCATGGATGCTGTCGATCAGTACATTGTTTCCTGCCTCTACGTCTTTTCCATAGTAATAATATACGAGACCAATAAGAAATCCTGCAACCGGAAGCAATGCAATCAGCCAGACGTGATTTTCCCGGAAGTTGGTGGCCCATTCCAGAGACTGCAGAAATCCGGCAGAAGCGGTTCCCACCAAACCACCAATGATGATACTGATGCACAGCCATTTTGAAATATAGGGCAGGGCAGGGTATTTTCTAAAGAATAATTGGGTATAAAAAACTGTTTTTCTATAAAGTGTTCGTTGTTTTTTTGACATAATAATCCTGATCAGTTATTGGTTAATAATCTCTTAATCAGGCGTCATCAGCTTCTGTAAAGCGGTTGGGTAAGGAAGAGCACCATTTCCTTTATATCGCAAATATAATTATTCTCTATGAATTGTAAAAACAAAAAACGATTCCTGTTCTACAAAAACGGTTTCATTTCATCTTCAATCTGCGTTCTCAGGTCCATGAGGCGTTTAGCGTACAGTTCCTGCTGTTTTTCCTCTTCAGTTTCAGGAACCCAAACAGGGACAGGGAGTTTTTTACCGTTTTCATCTACAGCTACAAAAACAATGATACAGTGGGTCTTTTTGTCGAAAGTAGGCTGCTTAAGATTTCTTGAAAAAACATTGATCGAAATATGCATGCTCGATTTTCCGGTATAAATCACTTGTGCATCTACTCTTACGACTTCCCCGATCTTAATCGGTTCATAAAAACGGATCCCGCCCACATAAACAGTGACAGAGTAATTTCCGCTCCATGTCGTGGCACACGCATAACCAGCCTGATCGATCCATTTCATGACGCTTCCTCCATGTACATTTCCTCCATAATTCACATCTGAAGGCTCCGAAATAAACTGAAAAGTAATAGGCTTGTTCTGCATCTTTATAAAATTTTAATAAAGTTATTTAATAATTTCCAGAATTTTAGATTAAATCCTACTTTTGAAAGATCAAACTTCAATGAAGAAGGAAATTTAACAAATAACACATTTAAAAAGTAACAATGAAGAAAGTATTCTATCTTAATACATGCGATACGTGCAGAAAAATATTAGCCAAGTTTAATCTTAAAGGTTGGGAACTCCGTGAGATCAAAAAAGAACCGCTTACAAAGGATGAGCTGGAAGGGATGTATAAAAAAACAAAGTCATACGAAGCCTTGTTCAGTAAAAAATCAACACAGATCAAATTAAGAGATCTCGATGCAAAGACTCTTCAGGAAAATGACTTCAAAGATCTGCTTCTGGATCACTACACTTTTCTGAAACGTCCTGTTTTTCTTACAGATAACGAAATTTTTATAGGAAATGATAAGAAGAACTTGGAGGCTTTAAGAGAATTCTTTGCAGCCAATGAATGAAATATCTAATTTCCATACTGCTTTTTACTTCATTCAGTTTCTATGGACAAACAGTCTATAGAACCCCATCAGGGGCAAAATATCATGTATCATCATGCAGAATGGTGAAAAATGTTTCTTCTGGCCTGGATGTAAGTAAAGCGGTGAAAATCGGACTTCAACCCTGTAAAATATGCAATCCTCCCAAAACATCAGTGTATGGAATTGTTTCCAGCCCTAAAAAAGTAAACGGTGTCAATAAAGGGAACCAATGCTTAGGAAGAACAAGAGCGGGGACAAGATGTAAGCACTACACCCGTATTGGAAATGATTATTGTTTTCAGCATGTGCCTAAGAAATAATCGTTTTTATCCATATTTTGTGATTTATTTTTAATGAATTCATTATTAAATACTTATATTTATAATAACCAAAAAATAATATCATGAAAAAAGACTTTTTAAAAACAAAAAATCTTAACAGATCAGCATTAAAAGAGATTGTGGGAGCAGGTAAAGTTCCTGTTGTCAATTGCTTTACTCTTTGTGGGCCGGGTGGCGGCGTTATTTCTAATACTCCGGGAGTCGGGGATGCCTGTAGTCCGGATAGAAAGATCTGCTGTATCTGTTATTAATCATAAAAAAGAGGCTGTAAATTACAGCCTCTTCTTATTTGAATATTTTTTGAACATTATACGAAAGGAGCTTTCACTACTTTAGCAGGAATATTCTTGTTTCTTACCTGAATAAAGATTTCAGAACCCAGTTTGAAGTGAGGCTTGTCTACATAAGCCAGACCTAGACCGATCTTTTTCATGGGTGACTGCGTTCCTGACGTTACTTTTCCAATTACATTTCCTTCTGCATCTACTACCGGATAATCATGTCTTGGAACTCCTTTGTCCTGAAGTTCAAAACCTACCAGTTTTCGGGTAATACCTTCTTCTTTCTGCTTGGCAAATGTATCTTTAGAAACAAAATCTTTATCAAATTTCGTGATCCATCCTAATCCCGCTTCAATAGGAGACGTAGTATCATCAATGT
The DNA here is from genome assembly GCF_012927325.1 of Chryseobacterium antibioticum. Taxonomy (GTDB): domain Bacteria; phylum Bacteroidota; class Bacteroidia; order Flavobacteriales; family Weeksellaceae; genus Chryseobacterium; species Chryseobacterium antibioticum. The sequence goes on from NZ_JABBGI010000017.1 coordinate 56,424, forward strand.
CGTTTCCGTAAAGACAGAACCCTTTTTCTAATCTTAGAGTATCTCTTGCAGCAAGGCCGGCAGGAACAATTCCTTCAGCTTCACCGGCATTGATTATGGCATCCCAAAGCTGCTCAGCGTTTTCATTGTTGAAGTAGATTTCAAATCCACCGCTTCCCGTATATCCCGTGTTCGAAATGATCACATTATTGACTCCCGCAACACTTCCAACGGCAAAATTATAGTAAGGAATTTCAGAAAGATTAGTTTCTGTAAGCTTTTGAAGGATTTCAGTCGCTTTAGGTCCCTGGATCGCTAATAATGACATCTCATCAGATGCGTTGGTCATTTGAGCTCCAAAAGTGTTATATTTTGAGATATGATTCCAGTCTTTTTCGATATTTGACGCGTTTACTACAACGAAATATTTATCGTCTTCCATTTTGTAAACAATAAGATCGTCCACGATTCCTCCGTTTTCATTAGGAAGGCAAGAATATTGAGCTTTCCCGTTTTCCAAAGCATCTACATTGTTTGTCGTAACAAACTGTAAAAGATCTTTAGATCCCGGTCCTTCAATAAAAAACTGTCCCATGTGCGAAACATCGAACAATCCTGCTTTTTCTCTTACGGCAAAATGCTCTTCCGTTACACCAGAATACTGTACAGGCATTTCAAAACCTGCAAAAGGTACGATTTTAGCGCCCAAAGAAACGTGTTTATCGTATAAGGCTGTTTTCTTCATATTTAATTTTTATTTCTTTATTTTAAAGCTGTTGAAAGTTTCGTTAAATAAGTTCATATAATTTCCGTTCCAGAACTTTTGGCCACAGTTGATGGAAACAAGATACAGGTCTTTGTCTTTTTGAAAAGCCCTGGTGATCCAGAACAGTTGTTCTTTTTCATCAAAATATTCGTAAAAATATTCTGTGTAGCCTTTTTTACCTTTGCTTTCCTTTATTTTATTCTCAGGTTCCTGAGACTGGTAAAGGGCAAGGATGAATTTTTTCATATCGGTCTTCGGAAGTTCCAGATCATGGTATTCTGAAATCGTAATGGCTCCGATCTCGTTGTCCGGGAAAATATTGACAATTTCGTTGTCATTGGTAGATCTCCAGCCTTCCGGAACACGGATAGAGTAGCCGGGACTGTCATAAACTTTTGCTTTCTGGGCAAAAAATAAACTTGCCGATAAAAAAGCGGATACAAGCAGTATTTTTTTCATCAATTAAAAATGGTGTTTATATTCTTCAAGGATAATTTTAAACCACTCGGTAAAGTTTCCTGGATTTTCAGTGATTTCCTGGTCAAGATCCTTCATGGAAATGTATCTTACATCTTCCACTTCTTCTTTATTCAAATTGAAACCAGTCTCATGGTTGCCTACAAATACATGGTCGAGTTCGTGTTCCCAAAGACCGCCGCCTACATCTGCTTTATAAATAAAACTGAATTTTTCTGAAAGATCAGCTTTAATTCCCAGTTCTTCATTAAGTCTGCGTTGGGCGCCTTCAAGATAGGTTTCACCTTCTTTTGGGTGAGAGCATACGGCATTAGTCCATTGATTGGGAGAATGGTATTTTCCTGATGCTCTTTTCTGAAGAAGCATTTCACCTTTGCTATTGAACAAAAATACAGAAAATGCACGGTGCAGAAGCCCGTTGATATGAGCCTGCTGCTTTTCCATAAGGCCTAAAACGTCATCTTCAGGATTTACTAAAACTACAAATTCTTCCATTTCTACAAATGTAAGCCTAATAAATGTATTTTGAAAATTTTTGGAGAAACATCATATGTATGCAACAACAGCCAAAGATGAAGTATAAACAGGAGATCAGTTTTAAGGAGACAATTTTTATTTTAGGTGTATTATAAACATTTAAAAATTTAAAATCATATTAGAAACGGAATAAAATTAACTACAGCTGGATTAATGATAAGATATTGTTAATTTTATTCACTAAATAGCATTTTTTACAGTGTATTTTCAATATATATCAAATTTGATATTGAGCTTCAAGGTAAAAACCGTAACTTTGCATTTCAAATTTTAATGATGGAGTTAGAATATAAAGAGCATATAAGTCCTATTCTTAAGGACGGGGTAAAAAATTACTTAATAGACATCGACGGTACCATTACAGAGGACGTTCCGAACGAAGAACCAGAAAGAATGGTTACCTGTGAGCCTTACCCGGATGCACTTGAAACAGTCAACAAATGGTATGACGAAGGGCATCAGATCTGTTTCTTCACATCAAGAACAGAAAACCTGAAGCAGATTACCATCGACTGGCTGGATAAGCACGGCTTCAAGTACCACAGCGTACTCTGCGGAAAACCGAGAGGAGGTAACTATCACTGGATAGACAATCACTTGGTAAGAGCTACAAGATACAAAGGCAGATTTACAGACCTTGTAGAAAAGCAGGTGACCATTGAAGTTTTCAGAGAAGATTAAGAAAACATATATAAAGATTTAAAAATTGAACAATGAAAGTGTACGCACTGAAAATTCTTTAATTTTTAAATCTTTTCACTTTTTAATATCAATTGTATTTATGAAAGTTTTAGCAAATGACGGTCTGGATCAATCTGGAATTGATGCACTGACTGAGAAAGGGTTTGAAGTGATCACTGCAAAAGTTCCGCAAGAGTTTTTGGTAGATTACATTAATGAACATAAAATCCGCACCTTGTTGGTAAGAAGTGCCACGCAGGTAAGAAAAGATATTATCGACGGATGCCCTTCGCTTGGGATTATTGGACGTGGTGGTGTAGGAATGGATAATATTGATGTGGACTATGCAAGAGAAAAAGGAATTCATGTGATCAATACACCTTCTGCTTCTTCAGAATCAGTTGCTGAACTTGTTTTTGCTCACTTATTTTCAGGAGCAAGATTCCTTCAGGATTCAAACAGAAAAATGCCGGTAGTAGGAGATACAGAATTTGCAGGCCTTAAAAAAGCATATACTGCGGGTATCGAGCTAAGAGGAAAAACGATTGGTATTGTTGGAATGGGAAGAATAGGACAGGAGGTTGCCAGAATTGCTCTTGGACTGGGAATGAGAGTGGTTGCAGCAGATAATAATGTAGGAAAAGCAAGCATCAAAGTGAAATTCTACAATAACCAGTTCATCAATGTAGATATTGAAACGGAACCGCTTCAGGAGGTATTGAAACATTCAGATTTTATTACCCTGCACGTTCCGGCTCAGAAAGAAGGATATATGATCGGGAAAAATGAGTTTGACATCATGAAAGACGGCGTTGCTGTCGTGAATTGCTCAAGAGGTGGTGTTATCGACGAATCAGCTTTAATAGAAGCGCTGGATTCTGGTAAGGTGAAGTTTGCAGGATTAGATGTTTTCATCAATGAACCTACCCCTTCTAAAGCCATATTGAACCACTCAAAGATTTCATTGACACCACACACAGGGGCATCTACTTTAGAAGCTCAGGATAGAATCGGGCTTTCTCTGGCAGAACAGATCTCAAGTATTCTACAGATTCAGTAACAGCTGAACGGATAAAAATAAAAAAGCACCTCAATTTGAGGTGCTTTCGTTTTTATATATTGTTTTTGCTTTTTAGAAGGTCTCTGATTTCGGTCAGTAATTGTTGATCTGCAGTAGGGGCAACCGCAGGAGCTTCTGCTTCCGTTTTTTTCATTTTGTTAATCATCCTTATCATAACGAAAACGACCATAGCAAGCAGTAAGAAATTAATACCCACTGTCAGAAAATTTCCGTAGGCAAAAATACTTGCTCCGTCTATTTTTTTTGCATTTTCCAGTGTCATACCTGGCTTTACACCGTTGTTAACATCTGCAAGCACAAGATATAAACTGCTGAAATCTGGCTTACCGATAACAGCTCCAACCAAAGGCATAATAAGGTCATCTACAACACTTGATACTATCTTTCCAAATGCACCTCCAATGATTACCCCAACAGCCAGATCGAAAGCATTACCCTTAACGGCAAAGTCTTTAAATTCTTTAACAAATCCCATAATTTATATTTTTTTTAATTAGTAAACACACAAAAATATAATTAAAAAATGTAAAAAACATTAATTTCTAGCGTTTTTTTTATTCCATAATTCTTGAATTATGGATTGTGTTTGAGCCATTTTTTAACGAAAATTAATATTTTTAATGAAATGTTTATCATAATAATATTCTGCGGATATTTCTTTAACAAGGATAGACTGTAAAAGAAATCTTTCGTAATTTGGTTAAAAGTTTCACTTCATCTTATGAAAATATTAACCACAGAACAAATACGCCGCTGGGATAGCTTTACCATTTCGAACGAACCCATTTCCTCTATACAGCTTATGGAAAGAGCTTCCGAGGCATTAGCCAGCTGGATTTCCGAAAACTGTAAAAACCATAAAAAAATTGCAGTATTCTGTGGTACAGGAAACAATGGAGGTGATGGATTGGCGATAGCGAGAATTCTCTATATGAAAGGGTTCGATGTAGACATTTTTGTAAAGAACTTTAGAGGTAAATATTCAGATGAAGCTTCGGTCAATTTAAAAAGACTTCGGGATCTCTCTGGAATTTCTGTTAGGGAGTTCAAAGAAGCAGATCAGTATAATTTTGATAATAAAACCATCATTGTTGATGCGTTGTTTGGTACCGGTCTGTCACGTCCTTTGGAAGGTATTTATAAAGAATTGGTTGAGGTATTGAATGAGGAAAACTGTATTAAGATTTCCGTTGATATTCCTTCAGGCTTACCAGCTGACACTATATTTGAAGAGAATTCGGTTATTTTTAAAGCCGATTATACATTAAGCTTTCAAAGCTGGAAAAAAAGCTTTCTCCATCCTGAAACCGGGCAGTATGCCGGAAAAGTAATCATTCTGGATATAGGGTTGCATACAGACTATATAGACTCGGAAGCTGCTGAAAACTTTACTGTTGATGAAAAATTGATCGACTGTATTTTTAAACCCAGACAGGAGTTTTCACATAAAGGGACCTATGGAAAAGTGACCATTGCTGGTGGAAGCTATGGTAAAATAGGAGCGGTAGTACTAGCTACAAAATCCTCCTTAAAGACAGGAGCGGGCCTTACTTTTACACTGGCTCCGGAATGCGGTTACGAAATTCTGCAGATCTCATGTCCTGAAGCTATGTTTATAGAAAGCGGTACCAGGTTTATAGACCATTTCAAATCGGAAGACAACACCGTTTATGGTATAGGACCTGGACTGGGAACTGAAGGAGAGACAGAAAAAGGGTTACTGGACTTTTTAAAAGACTATCACGATCCTCTGGTTTTAGATGCCGATGCCCTGAATATTATTTCAAAAGATCATAAAAATCTAAAGCTGATTCCTGAAAGATCTGTGATCACACCGCATCCTAAAGAATTTGAACGGTTATTCGGAAGTACAGAAAACTCTTTTGAAAGACTGAAGCTTGCTCGTGAAAAAGCTGCAGAATTTAATATTTTTATTGTACTAAAAGACCATCATACCCAGATTATTAGTCCGGAAGGAAATGTATTTTATAATATTACAGGAAATGCAGGGCTTGCCAAAGGAGGAAGCGGAGATATTCTTACGGGTATCCTGACTTCTCTTCTTGCGCAGGGATATTCTGAAGAAAATGCATGCATTTTAGGAGTCTGGCTCCATGGGAGGGCTGCAGATTTAGCTGCTGAAAAATACTCTAAAGAAGCGATGCTTCCTACAGATGTAATCCATACGTTTGGAAAGGTCTTTGAGGAATTGAACAGAAGAGCCGGCTTTAAATTATGATTATTGGAAAACCTTAAAAACAAAAAGGGCAAATTCGCTTCTGCCAATTTGCCCTTTCTTATTTTTGATTTCCGTTATTCCGGTTTTTCGTTTTCCGCCGGAGTAATCTTGAACTTTTTAGAAATAATCATGATCACCACTCCTGCGATCATAAACGGAATGGAAAGTACCTGTCCGGTATTCAGTCCTCCGATCTGGATGAACTCGTCGCCCTGAGGTTCCTTCAGGAATTCTACAAAGAATCTCACAGCCCAAAGGATGATAAAGAACAGTCCGAATAGCCATCCTTGCTGATATTTCTTGTTTGTTTTTCTGTATAATGTCCATAACAATATAAACAGCAGGAAATATCCGGCAGCTTCAAGAAGTTGACCAGGATAACGGGGAACTGTAGGGCCATATTCGCTGCTTTGCTGTGGGAAAAGAATGGCAAGGGGGGAATTAGGATCAACAGCTTTTCCTACGATCTCTGAATTGAAAAAATTACCAATTCTTACAAATGCACCTCCCAAAGCAACCACAATTCCAATTCTGTCATATACCCAGAAAGGATTTTTCTTAATAATCTTAAATGAATAATATAAAGTAGTGAAAATAAGGGCTATCGTTGCTCCATGACTTGCCAGTCCGGAAAATCCGGTGAATTTAAAGCCATTTTTAGTGCTTATCGGTAAAAATACGCTCCAGAAATCCTCCTTAAACAGCTCTGGCTGATAGAAAATAACATGACCTAATCTTGCTCCTAAAATAGTTCCGATCAGCGTCCATGTGAAAAGTGGCTCCAGATATTTCTGATTGACATTATCGATTTTGAAAATCCTTAACATTAAAACATAACCGAAACCGAAAGCAAAAACAAACATTAAACTGTAGAAGTGCAGTGTTACAGGTCCTAGCTGAATCCCTTTTGAAGGATCCCAGATTTTGAAAGGTGTTTCCAAAGCAACACTGTCAGACTCCGTGATAGGTTTTGCCGACTTTACTGCATATTTGAAAGCCGTGATATTGTCCTCCGTCACCGGACTGTCAATCAGTTTAAAGTTCTTATCGAAAAACTGGTATTTGAAAGTCTTGTATTTCGTTATAATTGAAGTGCTTGAATCAAAGTGAGAAGGTTCAAAATTAGAGTCGTTTAGGATGACCAAAACATTGTTGTCTGTAGCCTTGTCCGGAAAACTACTAAGACTAATTAGCTCTGTGGTAGAATAAATCTTTACCGGAAGATCGGCTCCGTTTACTTTCAGAGTTCCGTCAGATAAACCTCCTAGATATTCCTGGGAAAATGCGAACTGGGTGATCAATGCAAATACCACGAGGTAGATTCTGAAAAATAAGTTACTCATTTCTATTGATTTAATAGTTTGTTACTGATTTAATTTTTTCGGAGGAACAGGATCATAGCCGCTGCCTCCCCATGGATGACATTTTGAAATTCTTTTTATCCCCATCCATAGTCCTTTGAAAATACCATGTACCTGAAGCGCTTCCACCATATAGTGAGAGCAGGTAGGTTCGTAACGGCAGTTTTTGGGAAGTAGGGGCGAAATAAACCATTGGTAAAATTTTATCAAAATTACCAAAGGAAAACTAACGATTTTATTGAATGTAAGTTTCAAAACAATGCAAAAATAGGGTAAAAAAATTAAAATTAGTTTAATTTTGTTAGAAGTTTCGGGGATCCAAAACCTGAATCTGTTTATCAAAAAAAATTAAATTATCTTGAGCCAAAATATACCATTAGCCGAAAAATTGAGACCCAAAACCCTGGAAGAAGTTCTTGGGCAGGAACATCTTACCGGCGAAAAAGGCACGATCAGGAAGATGATCGAAAATAATGCACTCAACTCCCTGATTCTTTGGGGACCTCCGGGTACGGGGAAAACCACATTAGCCGAAATCATTTCTGAAAAATCAGGCAGGAAATTCTACAAACTTTCAGCTGTTTCTTCAGGAGTGAAAGATGTACGCGACGTTATCGAAGATGCTAAAAAACAGAATTTGTTTTCAGGCAAATCTCCTATTTTATTCATTGACGAGATCCACCGTTTCAATAAATCCCAGCAGGATTCATTGCTGCACGCTGTTGAAAAGGGTTGGATTGTTTTAATTGGTGCCACGACGGAAAATCCAAGCTTTGAGGTGGTATCCGCACTTTTGTCAAGAAGTCAGGTATATATTTTGAAAGCCCTGAGCTATGAAAAATTAGAGGAATTGATTGATACGGCTTCTCAGAAGTATAATAAAGAGGAAGGAACCGATTTTAAAATTATAGAAAAAGAAGCTTTTATCCAGTATTCAGGTGGGGATGCCAGGAAACTGATCAATTCAGTTGAGCTTGTGCTTAACCAATACATGAATTCAAGCAAAGAAGAGATCAGCAACGCGGACGTTCTGGATATTTTGCAGGAAACCATGGCGCTGTATGATAAAAACGGTGAGCAACATTATGATATTATCTCTGCATTTATAAAATCTATGCGGGGTGGTGATCCGAACGGGGCGGTTTACTGGTTGGCCAGAATGATTGCGGGAGGGGAGGATGTCAAGTTTATTGCCCGGAGAATGCTCATTTTGGCTGCTGAAGATATAGGATTGGCCAATCCTAATGCTTTGGTCATTGCAAATAACTGTTTCCAGGCGATCAATGTGATCGGTAATCCGGAATCAAGGATCATTTTAAGTGAAACGGCGGTCTATCTGGCTGTTTCTCCTAAAAGCAACTCAACGTATATGGCCATTAATGACGCCTTAGCTTTAGTAAAGCAAACCGGAAACCTGCCGGTACCACTACATTTGAGAAATGCACCCACCAAGCTGATGAAAGACCTGGATTATGGCAAAGAATATAAATATGCCCATTCTTACGAGGGTAATTTTGTAGATCAGGATTTTCTGCCCGAAGAAATAAAAAATGTGAAACTTTATCAGCCGGGTAACAATGCTACAGAAAAGAAAATTTATGAAGAACTTAAGAAGAAATGGAATAACAGATATTAAATAAAAAAGGATACTTTGAGAGTATCCTTTTTCTTAAGTAGTTGTATAAAGTTTATTTTATAAGATTGGCACTTAGGAATACTGTTTTTCTTCCGTTATGATCTTTAACGTCTACATTACCCATAATATCACCGTAGATCTTCATGTTGGTATCAGTAAATTCGTAGCCCTCGATAAAAACAGGTGTATTTTCTGCTACTCCATATTGTGAGTTCAGTTGAGCAAGGGATACTCTGTCCAAACCTTCCTGACCGCTTTTGATTTTAAATTCAGTAAGCCCTTTTTCTGCAATGAAGCCGTATTTTTTTAAGCCTTGTGGTAATCCTGCCGGACTTTTATAGGTATTTGAGCTCTGAACGATGTCTTTTCTGACATTGAACATGCCTACCGTTCCCACAATATCATTGGCAACAGCAAACTTTACAGAAGGATTCTTCTGGGCAGATAGCACTGCAGATGATAATATTAAAAAAGAATAGAGTATTTTTTTCATAACCGGAATATGTAACTGTTAAAAACTGGATAAATATAATTAATTTTTATAAAATGTGAATGAAATTTTGTGATATTTTAAATATTACTTAGAAATAATAGACTTTGTTGAGGGTTTTTGATTTTATAACCGGATGTTTCAGGGTTCTGTTTCCACGAAATCATAATGAATGTCGGAAGAGGAAGTTGTATAAGCAAACCTGACTATATAAACCTGGTTTTAAACCCTACTTCCAACTTCCATTCTTATTCTTTCCTTTCTTCCTCCTTTTTATCAACCATATTTTTTATAATATTCTTCAGTCTTTGGAAGGTAAATGAACTCAATAATAAAATAACCCCCAATATAATAAATGCAGTAATTCTTGAAATATTATCCATCTGCCACACATCATAGCTGTAAAGTTTCAGGACCGTAATTCCGATCAATATAAAGCCGATTCTACTGTATTCGGGGATATTCTTTTTTAAGCTTATATAGATAAAGATACTGGCCAGGACGGTCCATATAATGGGAAGGTAAAGGATGTTGAAATGTTCCCTTACTTTGTACAGATGCGACATGTCTTTTACAGAACTCACAATATAAGTATTATAAAACCCACAGCTTATTGCAATAACAAGTGTTACAGAAATGGCCAAGTAAGAGGCGTTGGTTTTATAGAAATCCTTAATAGAAGCAATGTTCCATAAAACATAAACAAAGGGAATCCAGTGAAGCAGGTGGATCATGTAAAAACCGAAAGTCAGTTTTTTCTGTAAAACGGCCATCACGACTTCTGAGGCCACAAATGAAGCATTGAAAGCGATCAGGATAAAGAATAAATAAATCATACCCGTTTGGATAATCCCTTCAATAGCCAGTTTTTTTCTGAAAAGGATCAGTACAAATAGGTAATAGATGCTGAATAGAAGCCCAATGCTTGTAATGGCTGGCCAATGCCTATCTGAAATGTGATAGATAATCTCCAAAAGAAGGGCAATATATATAATTCCATAACTTACTATAGCAAAGAGGTTTTCAAAAAAGTGATCTTCCCTTTTTTCGGACTCATTAATTTTCTTTAATAAAAATAGATTGAGAATGGTGGTGGCAACGGTAACAAGGCTGGTTAGAAATACGGGATTAAACACCAAACTCATGTCCTTGGCATTGAAGTATTCCGACCAAGTCATGATCTGTGCAATAATGACTAGAGGAAACAGAACATAAAAGCATGTTTTGAAAATGCTGTGGCCACTTTTTTTCCAGATATAAAGAAGAAGTGTTGCTTCTACTGCCCAAACGCTTGTAATAAGATGAGCTTTGAACTGAAGCGCCACTGCGATCGTAACAAGGCTGATCGTTAATGCTGCAAAAATAGAATAACTGAAACCAAAACTTTTCTTTCCATATTCTTTTACCAGGAGCAGACCATTAACAACTGCAAAAAGAAGCGGGAAAATAATAACCGGTTCGTAGTTTAATGTTTTAAAGGTATAGATCAGACCGATAATACTTGAAAAATTGATGAGCACAAGCATTAAAGTATCCCATGACGAAAGTGTCTTTTTTTTGAAATAATCCTGAAGTGCAAAAATGTAGAAAATAATATAACTGATGATGTAAAAAACAATACTAAGCAGTTCAGTCTTTTCCGAAGTCCAGTAAAAGAGATAAATACTTGTGAAAGCATAAGCCGTCCATCCCACGCTTTTCCAGTGTTTAAGATAGGAGGTGGCAAGCATGCCAATATTTAGGAGGGTCAGATACGTGAAAAGGAAAAGATAATTACTCTGTCCCGTACTGATCATCAGCGGAGCGGAAAATCCTCCGAGCATTGCAAAAATGATTAATATCTCACTTTTATAATAATACGCGAGGACAATAGAAACGATGGTGACCAAAGTCGTTATGACAAAAGCTGTATTCTGGGTAAATAAATGATATTCCTGAAAAGCAATTGTTGTCGTAAAATATAAGACTGCAATTCCGCCTCCTGTGATAATAGAGGCAAAAACAGCATAGTTCTTTCTGAAAAAATGCCCGGCTACCATGATTCCGGCGCCTGCAGCAAGGCCTATTCCTGCTCTTGCGGTTTCTCCGATCCAGTTTTTGTCGATGGCATATTTTACAAAATAGCCTATTCCCAGAACCAGTGTGAAAATACCGATGATTGTCAGGATATTTTGCTTTAAAAAGTCAAAAACAGGTTCCAGCCAGTCTTTTTGAGGGGATGGAGCGTTGATGTTGATTTCCTCATGGGTTTGAACATTCTGTACCTGTTGGGGTGTTCTGATGAGTTCTTCTGACTCCTGTTTTTCTTGCTGCGGGACTGCTCTGTCTTGCTGAGGTTGGGTAATTTTAAATTGTAAATCAGAAACTTCTTTCTCCAGTCTTCTGATCTTATTATTCAGATTGTTGAAGATAAAGATGATCCCTATAATTAATATCGTCAGGAGAATTTCACTCATTCTTTAGTTTTCATCAAATATAAAGCAAATGTTTGTAACGCTAAAAAATTAATCCATCACATATTCTGTGATGGATTAATTGTGCAGAGTGATTAATTGTATTTGTTAATTAGAAACTTTGTAGATATAGAAAGACCCAACACTTGCTCCCAGTAATCCAACATCAAGAGCAGAAGATCCTGTAAGTCCAAACGAGATTTTGTCTCCGGCTTGGAAGCTGTACAGAGAATTAATGGTGCTTTCTGAAATCGTTAAGCTTAATACAAGTGGAATGGTAAGTCCACTAAATACACGGCTGTCAATAAGAGTTCCCACTCCGGCTCTGTCTCTGAAGATACCGATTCCTGGAGTATTGGTAAGGATGGCAGCCTGAAGACCTGATCCATAACGGAACGAAAACCCTACCTGATAAACACCGTTAGATGGTATGATAAAAGTATTATCAGTATCGGAGAATAACGCAGCGGATCCCACTGATCTTTCAGCAGCTAAAAAGTTAACGGCCCTAAATCCTGTAGGGAATAGGCCTAAACTTAAAAGAGAGATTCCTGTAGTTTTTTTAGCAGCATAAACAGATGTATTGGTACCAGACGCAGCTGTAGCGGCATCAATAATGACCTGTGGGTCTACTTTGGCAACTTGAAATGTTCCTTCGTTCATTGCCATGATGGTATATCCAGGTAAAGCTGGTGTCATAGGGATGTCACGGATCTTCATAGTTCCGTTTACGTCCAGTGTAGCGGATGGATTAGCTGTATTTATCCCGACTTGGGAAAATGCGCTAACTGCCGATAAAGCTAAAAATAAGCTGTAGATTTTGGCTTTCATGAGTAAGTCTTTTTTAGTTAGTTTTCAGGATTTATAATGCAAAAATCATGCCTTATTTGTGGTTTGTTTAACTATATGTGAATAACTTTAAGAATAATTTAAACGTATGTTTGTTTTTTCATTATATGTTATTCGTAATATAGTTATGTGTTGTTATTTTGTAAATATAAATCGTCAGTAAAAGTAAATATTTTATTTTAATATTTCTCAATTTTATGATTAATTAATGTGCAAAAATCTTTCATAATGTCAGTGTTTCTGAGATATTATGGAGCCGTTTTGTCCGTTATCTCTATAAATGTGATATTTAGACGTGGGATTATTAACAAAAAAACACTGCCTATTAGAGCAGTGTCACTGGAGTAAGATGAATATTTGTTAACTTTCAAGAAGGAATTCTTTGTAATTTCCAAGGAAATCTACTTCTGCATTGATCGATTGAAGCTCCAAAAGTGCATTGCCATGCAGTATATTTTTCCATTTTCCAGCTACATTGATAAAGAAGAAATAATTCCCAAGACCTGTTTTTAACGTTCTGGATTCAATTTTGCTGAGGTTCATTTTTCGCCAGGCAAAAACCGAGAGAACCTGATGAAGGCCTCCGGGATGATCCTCAGGAAGATTGATAAGCATACCCGATTTTTCTCCCAAAACCTCAAGGTGGTCATTCTCATATTTTGTCTGATTTTTAGAAATCACAATAAACCGCGTGTGGTTCTGCTCGAAATCCTGAATGTTTCTGTTGACTATTTTCAGTCCATATAAATTGGCGGCAAACTGATTGGCAACCGCAGCAATTTTAAGATCTTTATTTTCGGAAACATATTTTGCAGCTGCAGCGGTGGATGAAAAATCCTGCCTCGCTGTTTCTTTGTATGTGGTATCCAGAAAATGGAAGCTTTGCGCCAAAGCCTGTGGATGGGAATATATTTTGTCAATATCCTCGATGTTGTTCTCCGGATGGATCATCAGGTGGTGGGCAATAGGCATTACGCCTTCTGCTTCTATTTTAATGGACGGTGTTTTATATAAATAATCCAGTGTCATAGAAACAGTCCCTTCGATAGAATTTTCCAGGGGAACTACTGCTTTTTCAGCTTCTCCGGTATCAACGGCATTAAAGCAGTCCAGAATATTAGCCTGCGGCAGAAGTTCCCCATCCGGAAAAAGCTGTGTGGCCGCAAGCTGAGTGAAACTTGCATGAGGGCCCAAAAATGCGATCTTCATATGTAGTATATATAATTGTAGATAATATTTAGAATGGTTTGAAGTGCAAAGATGCAAATTAGTTTAAAAACAAACATCTTTAATTAACGGGATGTAGTCTCTCACCTCTAATCTGCAACCTAAAACCTGCTACCTGTTCCAGTTCTCTTCAATAAGTTTCATCAGGAAGTCCGGACATTTGATGATTTTATTAGTTTTTGCATCTAAAAAGAATAGAGTAGTGGATGCTTCCGTGATTTTAGCACCCTCTTCATTGAAGATTTCATAGTCAAATTCAATTCTTACCCCCGGGATTTTTTTAACATACGTATGAATTTCTAATTTTTGATCATACAGGGCCGGAAGGATATATTTAATTTTATATTCCGAAACAGGAAGCCAAATTCCTTGGTTTTCAATTTCATCGTATGACATTCCGATGTTTCTGAAGAGTTCTACTCTGCCAATTTCCAAGTACTCTGCATAGTTCCCGTAGTATACGTATTTCATAGGGTCTGTTTCTCCGTAACGTACTCTTATTGAGTGAGTTGTATGTATCATTTTTAGTCTGTATTTATGCATACAAATATATTTTTAAATAATCAATACCTGCAATATTTTTTTTTGAAAAGAAAAAATTGGACCTTTGTCTTCCTTCTACAAAAAGTACTAACTAAGATTTAATCGGGGCATAAATATGGATGAAAATTTAATGATGATATGGCAGAAGTGCCTCCAGTTCATGCGGGATAATTTGAACGCAGCTGAAGACAATTCTGATCTTAAGAAGCTTGAAAAATCCTTCGATATGCTATTCGATAAGGTACAGCCACTTTCTTTGGTTGACAATAACCTTACACTAATAGTGCCGAGCGATTTTTACAAGGAATATATTGAGGATAATTACCTGTCCCTGCTTTCTGCTGCCCTGAAGAAAAATCTTGGAAAAGGAGTGAAATTATGGTACTCAGTAATGGAAAACAGGCCTACCGGAGAGGAAAAGCCAGTGACAATGAATATGAAGGGGAAGAGCGTTCCTACACCAAAAATGCAGGAAACAATGCCGCAGGGATTCTCTGCAAATATCGTAAACCCTTTTGTAGTTCCGGGAATAAGAAAAGTCAATATAGATTCGAACCTTAAATCGGACTATTCTTTTGATAATTATATAGAAGGAGAAAGTAATAAATTTGCTGCTACGGTAGCGAGATCAATCGCTAAAAGACCAGGAGCAACCGCTTTTAACCCATTATTTCTTCACGGAGGATACGGCGTTGGAAAGACCCACTTGGGACAGGCTGTAGGTCTTGAAGTAAAAAGTCAGTTTCCGGATAAAGTAGTTCTTTATCTTTCTTCCGAAAAATTCATCCAGCAGTTCATTTCTGCTGCGAAAGCTCACAAACAGACGGAGTTTGCGAACTTTTACCAGATGGTAGATGTTTTGATCATTGATGATATTCAGTTCCTGTCAGGTAAATCTGCTACACAGGACAGTTTCTTCCATATCTTTGATCATCTTCATCAGAACGGAAAACAGATCATTCTTACCTCAGATAAGGCACCTGCAGATATCATGGATATTCAGGAAAGAATTGTTTCCCGTTTCAAATGGGGACTTTCTGCTGAGATCAAATCTCCGGATCTTTCTACAAGAAGACAGATCATCGTAGATAAACTAAGCAGAGACGGAATCGTTCTTCCGGGTGATATGCTTGACTTCCTTGCAGCTGAAGCTAAAACCAATGTAAGAGAGCTTATCGGGGTGATCAACTCTGTAATTGCTTATTCTACGGTTTATAAAACAGACTTAAGTCTTGAATTACTGAAAGATACCATCAGTAAGATTGCAGCTAACCAGAAGAAAGTTATCAATATTCCTTACATTCAGGAAGTGGTATGCGATTATTTTGGAATCAAAAAAGAACAGCTTCTTTCTAAAACCAGAAAAAGAGAAATTGCCCTCCCAAGACAATTGGCGATGTATTTCTCAAAAGAGCTAACGAATGCTACCTTTACAAAGATCGGTGAGGAAATGGGCGGAAAAGACCATTCAACGGTAATGTACGCTTGTGATACCATTAAAGATGTATCAAAAATTGATAAAGAAGTAAAGAAGTATGTAAAAGATCTTGCGGAAAGAATCAAAAAATAGAAATCATTTAATCTGAATAAATTGAAATGGAGAATAGTTTTATTCTTCATTTTTTATTTAGTTTTGTTGCTGAGTGTTATGATTTCACACCTTTAATTGTCTTATGTATAAATCATTTAATCTTTCAATTAAAAATAAGATATGAAAATATTGATGGTCTGTCTCGGGAATATTTGCAGAAGTCCTGTAGCGGAAGGAATTATGAAGACGAAGCTCCCAGAAAATTTTTTTGTAGATTCGGCAGGAACAATTTCTATGCATAAAGGGAAGCACCCGGATAAAAGAGCTATAAAGACTGCTGCGAACCATCATATTGATATTTCAAATCAGAAATCAAGACCGATTACCAAAGCTGATTTTGAGAACTTTGACAAAATCTATTGCATGGATATAGATGTGTACGAAGATGTGATCTCAAAAGCGAGAAATGAAGAACAGCGCCAGAAAGTGTCATTATTTTTGGACGCTTCGGGTGATCATAAAAATGCCGAAGTTCCGGATCCTTACTGGGGAAATATGGATGATTTTGAAGAGGTTTTCCAGTTGCTGGACAGAGGTTGTGATGTCATTAAGAACCAAATCCTATCATAATATGAAAACATTAATTCTCCTGCTTTTTTTAAGCTTTAACTTTTCTTTTGCCCAAACTCAGGACGAAACTGCGATCCGTAAACTCATGGATGATTTTATGCAGTGCATCAAAACCAGAGATGAAGCGAAATTTGCGTCCTTATTTCAAGAGCCTGTACTTTGGACAGGGATTTATAAGGACAGAACTCAGGCCAAGCGTTTGGAAAAAAATCCGAAAGCTGAGTACTACTTTACAGATGATTATAAAGCCTTTATCAGAAGCTTTAAAGATGATAAATCTGAAGAAAAATTTGATAATATAAAAATCATTGAAGACGGAGCTATTGCCTCTGCTAATTTTGATTACAGCTTCTGGTATGATGGGAAAATGGAGAATTGGGGAAAAGAAATCTGGACCTTGATGAAAATCCACGGAACATGGAAAATTACCTCAGTTACTTTTTCTATGGATCTTACGGAATATTTCCCTCAACCTTCACCCAAAGAAAGAACTAAAAAACAATAAAATGCTTTTTTTACTCCCAGCCTATTTATCTGAAAATACTTCTATTGCTCATTTCTCGCCCGTTCTGAAAGACTATATCATGCAGACGGATTACTTTTTTGTAGAAAATGAAAAAACAGCCAGAAAGGTTGTTAAATTCTTTGCTCCGGAAAAGAAACAGTCCGACTTAAAGTTGTTTTTATTGGACAAATACACCGAAAATGCTGATATCAAAGAAGCTCAGAGTCTGATGCTGCAAGGACAGGATTTTGGATTGCTTTCCGAAGCAGGTCTCCCATGTATCGCGGATCCCGGAAACCTGATCGTGAAATGGTGTCACGAAAAAAATATCAGAGTGATCCCTGTTTCAGGCCCTTCGTCAATTATTCTTGCCTTGATTTCCAGTGGATTTAATGGGCAGGAATTTACATTCCATGGTTACCTTCCGATCGATAAAAGTGAAAAGAAAAAGCAGATCCAGCGCCTTGAAAGCTTGGTGCAGCAGACCGGATATTCCCAAATCTTTATGGAAACTCCGTACCGGAATAATCCGCTTTTTGAAGACCTGACCAAATTTTTATCCCCCAATACAAAGCTTTGTATCGCAGCGAATATCAACGATCCTGAGCATGAATTTATTCAGACAAAAACCATCAACGACTGGAAAAAAGCAAAGCCGGAACTTCACAAAATTCCTGCAGT
Organism: Chryseobacterium antibioticum; assembly: GCF_012927325.1. Lineage (GTDB taxonomy): Bacteria > Bacteroidota > Bacteroidia > Flavobacteriales > Weeksellaceae > Chryseobacterium > Chryseobacterium antibioticum. Next base: position 74,090 of record NZ_JABBGI010000017.1, read on the forward strand.
ATTTGTGCTGGGGAAATAAATAGAGGACTGGAAATGCAAAACTATCCTTTTTGATTCTTTCGGGTTTACATTTCTTAATTTCATCTCTTAACACTGATTGATGCTCTAAAAAGAGTCGGCGATCGGTGGTTTTGCTATGTCTGAATTTGAAGATTATTCTTAATTAAATCATTATTTAGTTTGATTTATTGGCGTAAATACATTATGTTGATGAATATTAATTATAATTATGTTTATTTTATTTAATTTTTAATTATATGTGTAGATTTTAATATGTTTTATTAAATTTGAGTATTGCTTTAACGAATTCCGTTTACCACGCTTCAATAGCTAATGTCAGGAGTCCTTCGGGTTTTATAACTTGTGAAATTCTCGGGCAAATTCTTTAGGATGTTCACTGACATTATTCAATCGCACACAAGTTTGTATTGAGATAGAAATAATGGTTTTCTCCAGTATTTCTTTATGAGTCTGATATGAGATAGGGTTGGATCTGTCCTTCAGATTAGCTGACAAACATCAAACACCTTAAATAATTAAATATGATTAAACTTAGAATTTTTTTTTCTGCAGTACTCGTTTTGTGTACTCTGGCATTTTCCACAACACCTCTGTCAGCCCACGGATATGTTGTGAGTCCGGCTTCGAGGGGCTATCAGGGAAGTCTGGATAAGGTTACGCTCGGTTATAACACGGCATTGGGGTTATATGGTACCGTTATCAATGAACCGGGATCTCTGGAAGCCAAAAAAGGATTTCCGGCACTCGGCCCGGCAGATGGAAGGATCGCTTCAGCCAATGGAAGTATAGGTGGGAACACTATTCTGGATCTTCAAACTGCGGACCGATGGAAGAAGACCAACATAACAGCTGGTGTGAATACATTCATCTGGAAATATCTGGCTTACCACGCCACATCAAAATGGCATTATTACATGACAAAACCAGGTTGGAACCCTAATCAACCGCTCGCTCGCCAGGATCTTGAGCTTATCGGGGAGGTTGTGCATAATGGTTCCCCACCACAGGACAACACCCCTCACCATATTACAATTCCAGGTAATCGCCAGGGGTATCATATCATTTTAGCTGTTTGGGATGTGGCAGATACTGCCAATGCATTTTATAACGTGATTGATGTGAATGTACAGTCAACAGTAACTCCCACAACACCAGCTACACCTACAGGATTAACCAAGGTAGGTGTGACAAGTTCTTCTGCTAAAATCAGCTGGACTCCACAGGGAAATGTTGCATCTTACACCGTTTTCCGTAATGGACAGGCGGTACAGAATGTAAGTGTTCCTGAATTTGAAGATCAGGGATTATCCGCCAATACGATTTACACCTACGAAGTACAGGCGATAGGTTCTACGGGACTAACCTCACCGAAAAGTACACCTCTTATTGTAAAAACAAATAATGCAGGTGTCCCCGAACAACCTCTAGCACCGTCGAATCTCCATTCGATGGGAGCCACCGAAAACTCTGTTTCACTGATGTGGACTGCTTCAAGCCATACACAAGGGATTAAAAATTATCAGGTATTTGAAAATGGTATTAAAGTCGGTGAAACAGTACAGACAAACTTCGCACGTCCAGGTTTAGCTCAGGACACAGAATACCGCTACACAGTAAAAGCTGTTGCACAGAACGATCAAATATCCGATGCCAGTAATGAATTAAAAATCAGGACTAAGAAAGTAGAAGGAGGAAATGGTCAGACATATTGCGGATCACAACAGTATAATGCTGCCAATGCCTATCCGACAGCTCAGACAACAGTGTTCTATGCCTGCAAAATATGGAAGAACAAATGGTATGCTAATCCCAATGAACTTCCCGGAATCAGTATGGTTTGGGAGGAGATAAGCGCATGTACTGAAGGCCCGGATTGCCAGTCAGGCGGTCCCGTTACGTATTGCGGAGCACAGCAATATAACCTGGCAAAAGCTTATACAATTGCCGGTACAAAAGTATTCTATGCCTGTAAAATTTGGGAAAACAAATGGTATGCTAACCCGGGAGATACACCGGGAAGCAATGCGGTGTGGAAATTGGTAAGCAACTGTAATGAAAGTCCGGATTGTACGGGGGCAGTACGCAATGCTCAGGAAGATGATCTTTCCGTAATTGTATCTGATAACCAACTCTATTTTGTGCCGGAAAGCAACTATGCTAAAATCCTTGAAGTGAATGTGTTCAATGCCCACGGACTTCAGGTGCTTTCCTACAGGGATCCTGCAAAGAATAGTATTGCTGTGAATTCTCTTCAACCTGGAATCTATTTTGTGAAAATTCTATATAAAGACGGGGGAAGTGCAGTTAAAACGATCAAAAAGTAGTCCTGAACACAAACAAGAATAAAATATAATCAACAGAAGCCGTCTTCATGTAAGGCGGCTTTCTTGTATTAATATCTTTCAAAGGAACCCATCTGTAAATGATTTTTTCAGCTCCTTTTAATATTTAACAGCCCTTAACATCCCCTTTGCATCATTCTTGATCTACATAGCGTATAACACCAAAAAAATAAATTATGTCAGACAAGAAATTAGCAGGACTTTGGATCGATACAGAAAAAGCAGTGGTTGTAAAAAATCATGATGCGCAGAATGCTTTCAAATTTTTCCTGTGCAGCCCTGTAAAAGCAGAAATACAGCATGGAAACTCAAGTGAAAATGCCGCCAATAATGCAGAGCGAACCAACAGGGTAAAATTCTTTAAAGAAATCGAACACCTTCTGACGAATTCCCAGGAAGTGTATATTACAGGCCCGGGAACGATTCAGGAAGAGCTGAAAAAATATCTACATGATACCGCTCAGTTTAAAAACCTGACGATAACACTGGATACAGCACAAAAGATGTCGGACGAGCAGGTTCTAGAAACCGTTAAAGAGTATTTCAATGCTTAATTAAATTATAGATAATGCAGTAGAAATCCGGCTATCATTGATAGCCGGATTTTTATTATTGATACATGTAGATCTGCTGTTATTTTCTTCTTCCAGCTCTCCATTTTCTCCATAGATAAACAAGTATTGGAATGAGTAATAAGAATGGCCAGAATGAAATGATTCCCAGCAGGAAACTCATAAAACTGTTCCATCCTTCCGTCACAGAATCTGCCAGACGGCTTCCAAAACCAATCTTTGAGGTGGTGGAACTTCTCACTTTCTCTTTATATAAACTTAGATTCAGCGTACTGTAATTCACCCGGTCATCAATGAAGCGGAGTCTGGCTTCTGCTACGTCCATTTCATCTTCCAGTTCGCGGATGATTTCCTGAATTTCAATCATATCTTTTGTGGTAGAAGCGCTTCTGAGCATATCTCGGTACTTTTCCAGATAGATCTTTTTGTTCGCTAATTTAATGGAAACATCAGTATATTCCTCAGTAACGTCATCAGAGGAAATATTTTTAGATAAAACAGAACCGACTCCTTCCGAAAAGGAATTGATCAGTGCATCGAAATTTTTATGCGGTACACGGATGACGAGATCCAGATTGTCATCTATATCTGTGTTTTGGAATTGTTCCGTTTGAATATAAGCATTATTTTTTTTCAGAATATCTCCCACCTGATTCTGAGCTTTTTTAATATCTCCCACCTGGATTCTCATGTTGCCGTTTTTAACGATCTTTTTAGCGATAGTGTCGATCTTTTTAGGAGCTAAAGGAGGTTGAGCAGGTTTATTTTCGTCTGGTAGCAGTTTTTCAGAAATAGTACTCGGAGGAGCAACCATTTCATATTCAGCAACAGCCACTGCTTTATCAGCTGATACTGCCGGAGAGGAATTGACAGCTTCCAGTTCGGATTTTTTACACCCGCTTATCAGAAGAAGTATACATAAAGGTAAAAATAATTTTCTCATGAATATTGTTTGCTAAATCTTATCAAAAATTATGCTTAAATCTCTATTTTATTTAAAATTAATAATTTTTTGTTAAAATTATTGAGATTCATTTATTTTTAAAAGCAATTTGAAATCTAAATTATTTTCTATTTTTAATGAATGAAAAAAAGTCTTTTAGCATTCGTGTTTTCTCCATTTTTGATGTATGCTCAGGAAGTTCCGAAACTGAGCGATGAAATGGCTCTAAAATTATTAGAAAAACCACTTCACTGCATCAATCAGGAATATCCAAACAAAACGGCACATATCATTAATAATGCGGGCGAGGTTACTTTAACTCCAAAAGATCTTCATCCGAGCTTCTATGGCTGTTTCGACTGGCACAGTTCCGTTCATGGACATTGGATGCTGGTAAGATTGCTGAAGACAAAGCCTAATCTGCCTAATGTAAAAGACATCGAAAATATTCTTGACAGTTCATTAAAGAAAGAAAATCTGGTGGCCGAAGCCGATTATTTCACAAAATATCAGCTGACCACTACTTTTGAAAGAACTTATGGCTGGGCATGGCTGTTAAAGCTTGACGAAGAACTGACCACATGGAATCACCCCAAAGCCAAGATCTGGCATGAAAATCTGAAACCTTTAACAGATAAGATCTTACAATCATGGAAAACCTATCTTCCTAAACAAACCTATCCGAACAGAACCGGAGTTCACCCGAATACTGCTTTTGGTCTTGCTTTCGCAATCGATTGGGCTAAAGCAAATAATGATCAGGAATTCGAGAATCAGCTTAAAGAAAAAGCAAAATATTTTTACGGAAAAGACCAGAAAACACCAGCTTATCTTGAACCGGACGGATCAGACTTCTTCTCTCCAAGCCTTGAAATTGCAGACCTGATGAGAAGAGTGCTGCCACAGAAAGAATTTGTCCTGTGGCTGAACAGTTTTTACGAGAAGAGAAGCTTGGAAAATATTGAAAAAATCCCTGTGGTAAGTGACCTGAGTGATTATCAGACCGTTCATCTTGTCGGGCTTTCTTTTTCGAAAGCGTGGTGTATGAAAGGGATCTCAAAAGCACTTCCGGAGGGACACCCATTGAAAAAAAGCTTTAAGAAAACGGCGGATGTATTTTTAGCGAACGGACTTCCTCTGTTGTTTCAGGGAAATTACGGCGGAGACCACTGGCTAGCGAGTTTTGCGGTTTATTCACTGGAAGATTAAAAGGTTGTAAGCACAGAATATATTGGCTACATTTGTCTTATGTCAGCCTTAGAAAAATTTGGTGTTGAAATTTTTACCCAACATAATATTTTCGAAAGAATTTCTGCGGATAAACCTTTCCGTCCGGACAATCCTGCTTTTATTTTTATTAAATCAGGTACGATAAAGCTCCGCCAGCATTTCAGCGATCTGGAGCTTTCTGCCAATATGTTTATGGTAACCGACCCTCAGACGATTTATGAAATGGTTTCCGTAAGCGGGGATTTTCAATCCAGAATGGTTTCTTATAAAAGAGACTTTATTTCTGCTTTGTCCTTGAAATTCAACAGACTGATTACCTACCGGTATTTTCGGCAGCAGATGAATAGAGGAGTTCCTTTTCCTGAAAATGAAATGGAAGTAGTGTGGAAAAGCGTCAATTTCCTGAAATATATTCTGGATTCTGAGACCGAAATGCTGTATAAAAAGGAAATGGTGGAACATCTTTTCTCTGTTTTCTGTTACCAGATGGCAGGGATTATTTCTAAAGAAGATAATTATTCGATGAACCAGATGTCCAGACAGGAAGAGATTGTCTTTGTTTTTCTGACAGACCTAGCAGAGCATCATCTGACCGAGAGAACCGTTGAATTTTATGCCGAGCGGCAGTCGATTACAACCAGACATCTTTCATCAGTCGTAAAATCTATCACTGGAAAGTCCGCCAGTCAGATCATCGCCCTGATCGTGATGAATGAAGCAAAAGTGCTTTTAAACTCCTCCAGTAAACCGGTTTCAGAGATTTCTTCAATCCTTGGTTTCAGTGATCAATATGCATTTTCCCACTTTTTCAAAAAGCATCTAGAAGTAAGCCCCAGACAGTATAGGCATCAGTTTGAAAGTTAGAATCTTACATTTGAACATCTTTTTCCAGAATTCAAACATTTGATTGACTTTGTTGTTGCCGTAACTTTGCCTTTGTAAAACAAGGTAAAATGACAAATAACATAAAAACAGCACTATCACTCGTGGTAGCTCTATTCCCTGCGCTGTTTTTTTCTCAACAGATCAAACAGATGACCGCGGGTGAAGTCGCCGATATGGCCGTGAAAAACCACCAGCAGTTAAAAGTGGCTGCTCAGAACATTGACATTGCAAAACAAAATACAAATGTTGCAAAACTTCAGAAGCTTCCCAACATTACGGCTACTACAAGTCAGTTCTATTTAGGCGATGCTCTAGCCATCGATAAAGATTTTTCGAACTCAACAAATATTTCCATGCCTCATTATGGGAGCTCATATGCTGTACAGGCAACCCAGCTGATTTTTAAAGGAGGTTTGGTGAATAAATCCATTGAAATGGCCGGTCTCCGTGAGCAGCTTTCTGAACTGGATTTAGAAAAAAATAAGCTTGATGTCAAATTTCTCGTGGTCTCCAATTATCTGGATGTCTATAAAATAGTCAATCAGGAAACCGTTTTTCAGAATAATAAAAAACTGGCTCAGGAACGTCTGAAAAATATCCAGAAATTCTATCAGCAGGGAATGGTGACCCGTAACGAAGTTATCCGTGGTGAGCTGGCCATCAAAAATCTGGATCAGGGAATTTTGACTCTAACGAATAATAAAAAAATCCTTAATTATAATTTAAATATAGCCTTAGGACTGCCTTCTGAAACAGAAATCGTTCCCGTTGAAAGTTTAACGGATAAAGAATCGGGTATCGGGATGGATTACTATATGGATCTTGCCCATGACAGCAATCCTCAGCTAAAATCGGCAAAAAAGAATATAGATGTAGCTGATAAAAACATCGAAATCATTAAAACAGATCAGATGCCAACATTGTCAGGATTTGGAGGCTATACACTCCAACGGCCTATTACAACAAAAAGCCCTGTTGTCGATATGTATTCCGGAGGTTGGCAGACCGGTGTTTCACTAAGCTATAATATTGATAATCTATACAAGACAAAAGAAAAAGTAAAGCTTGGTGAGCTTCAGAAAAATCAGGCTGGCGATGCGGTAACACTCGTTCAGCAGAATGTAGACATGGCAGTGAATGCAGCCTATGTAAAATACCAGGAATCTATCCAGCAGGCAGATATTTTGAATGATTCAAAAAGATTGGCAGAAGAAAACTACAAGATCACAGAAGCTAAATATCTGAACCAACTGGCTGTACAGGCTGAAATGATCGATGCGCAAAATCAGAAACTTCAGTCAGAACTGGATTATGCCAATGCCGAGATCAATGTACTGTATCAATATTATAACCTCCTGAAGTCTACAGGAACACTTTAATTTTAAAACTGAAAATCAAGATAATGGAAAACAAGGAACAAACTACTCAAAATACTCAGGCCGCTCCGGTACAGTCGGGAGCAGCGGCTAAAAAGAAACAGAATAAAAAAAATAAAATCAGAGCCATCATTTCTAATACGGTTGTATTTCTGGTCATAGGATTTGGCCTTTTCTGGCTGGTCCGAGAATATTTTCACATTGGAGACAAAACCTACACGGAAGCGGCTCAGGTAGAGGAATTCATTAATCCTATCAATACAAGGGTTTCAGCATATATCAAAGACATAAAATTCATCGAGCACCAGAAGGTTAAAAAAGGAGATACCTTGGTTATTCTGGATAAAAATGAATTGTTAACGCAGTTGGGTCAGGCGGAAGCCGCTTATCAGAATGCAATGGCACAGAGATCGGCAACAAGTTCATCCGTCAATACGGTTTCCAATAACGTAAGTGTCATGGAGTCCAATATTGCAGGTGCCAAAGCAAGACTATGGAATGCTGAGCAGAATTTAAACCGATATAAAAACCTTCTGGCCGCAGAAGCAGTGACCAGACAGCAATATGATCAGATAAAAACGGAGTATGATGCCCAGAAAGCAGCATATGAAACATTAGTGAATCAGAAGCAATCTGCCAACCTTTCTACCACTGAGGTGAAAAGCAAACTGGGAATCAATGATGCAGAAATTAAGAGAACAAAATCAGCCTTGGATATGGCAAAAATCAACCTTTCTTATACTGTGATCACCGCGCCATATGATGGAATCATGGGACGAAGAACGATCTCTGAAGGGCAATTGATCCAGCCAGGGCAGCAGGTGGCAACAATCGTTCTGAACAGTCAGAAATGGGTGACGGCTAATTTTCTGGAAAGACAGATGCCGAATATTAAGATCGGTGAAAAGATGACGATGACTGCTGATGCCTTAGGAGGAAAGAAGTTTGAAGGTGTGGTAACTGCTATTTCTGCTGCGACAGGTTCAAGGTATTCCAGTGTTCCTACCGATAATTCTACAGGTAACTTTATCAAAGTACAGCAGAGAATTCCTGTAAGAATCGAATTCACATCTTCCAATAAAAAAGAAGATCTGGAGAAACTGAGTGCAGGGATGAATATGAATGTGAATATTAACTAAGAAAAAAAGACCTCAGATATCAGATTTCAGACATGATGTGCTGAAAGAAGAATGGAAGACGCAATCATAAAGTCTGTTATCTGGCATCTGAAATCTAGTATCTAACAACAATATGTACAATAAAGGACTATATAACGACTGGGTACCCAAACCCGTACAGCTGTTGCTCATTGTACTGCTATTGGCAGTGGTGATGCCGCTTGGCGGGGTCTATACCGGAAACATCAGCTATTTGGTGAGCGGTACCGGGGCGATGACAGAATATTTTATGTGGGCCAACTATGCCACCACAATAGGAATGGGTGCCTGTATGCCGATCGTTCTCAGACTGAAGATGCGATTCAAGGTGAGAGACAAAATGATGGTACTTCTTGTGCTGTTAGGCTTGTTGAGCTATATCAACGGAACTACGATGCAACCCATGGTTTTCGTATTTACGGCACTCTTTATCGGGTTTTTAAAAATGATGGTGACCATCGAGCTGTTTCTTCCGTTAATGATGATGATCGGAAACAGGGGAATGTTTTATGGACTGTTTTACACCTTTGTATTGGTGATGAACCAGGTGGCATCTTATTATGCGGTAGTAGTTTCTATTAATTACAACTGGCAGCATTTTTATCTGATTGCAGCGGTTTTATGTTTCATTCTCGCTCTCATCCACTGGATCTTTATGCATGATAAATACTTTGCTTTAAAAGTTCCGTTGCATTATATCGACTGGATGAGCATCATGTTTTTCGTTTCGACGTTTATGTTTTCTGCGTATGTTTTTTCTTTCGGGAAACAGCAGGACTGGTGGAATTCAAAACATATTATGAATGCGAGTATAGTTGCTTTTGTAAGCTTTGCGTTGTTGGTGGTTCGTCAGTTCACCTTAAAAAGACCGTATTTATCATTCAAGATATTTACAAAGAATAATGTACAGCATGGTCTGTTTATGCTGTTGTGGCTGGGAATGTTCTTGGGGACAACTTCACTTCAGAATACCTTTGCGGTAGGGGTTCTTGGATATGATCAGCTTACGAACGCAGGATTAAGCATGCTCATGATCCCTGGAATCATCCTGGCAGGAGTGATTGCTGTATTCTGGTTTAAAAAAGAAATACCATTGAAAATGTACATCTTCTCGGGGTTTTCGGCGATGATGGGATATGTATTGATTATGTACTTTTCGATGGTTTTAGAATTCAATTACGAGAACTGGTACCTTCCTATGCTTCTAAAAGGATACGGAATGTGCTCACTGTTTATTTCAGTATGGTTCTATACCCTGGACAAACTTGAAATGGATGATATGCTGGCTGCAATCGGGCTAGTTTTGGTATGGAGAACGTTTCTGGCTGTAGGATTCTTTTCAGCATTGTATTCATGGTTTCAGTATCGTTTTCAGATTACAGCAGTAGGAGATCTTGCAGTGTATATCGACGGTATGACCGTGAGTCCTCAGACATTAGCTGCGAATATGAAAACAATTCAACTGAATGCCATCCTTGTTTCCGGCAAAAAGATCTTCGGATATATTATTTTGACAGGTTTTGGAGTATTGCTGTATGTAATGACGCATCATTTCGGAAGAGAAGGATTCCAGTATTTGAGGTTCATCAGGGTTCTTGGCGGTAAATCTGTGATTGCCAGAAGAAGACTTCGTGAAAGAAAAAAATTAGTAGAAGAAATAAAAGACGCAGCCGGACCTGCGGTTTAAAGATACCTTGTTTTTCACGAGTAAAGCTCTGCTATATATTTTTAGTGGGGCTTTACTTTTTTTTAACTAATTATTTTTATTTAGACAAAATAAAATTAAATTTGTGTGGATAAAAATTAAAATATATGACAAGAATTCAAACCGGACGAATTGTTGCAGAGCTAGTGAGAAAAGAGTATATCACTGATCACTACATCAGAGTCTATTTATATTCTCTTGAGACTCATTTGTTTAAAAATACTAGTATAGGTGATAATAATAAGATTGCAGTACCTCCTTCTGGCTTGGATGAGGTCCATTTTCCAACGTTGGACGAAAACCGACAATGGGTATATCCTCCCAAAGAAGTGGCTCCTGCTATCCGAACCTATACCCACAGAGGAATTGATCTTGAGAAGAATGAACTGATTATTGATTTTGTTGACCATGGTGATGGCGGTCCGGCATCAAAATGGGCAAGAGAGTCTGAAGCAGGTTCGAAATTAGGGATCATGATGCGTACTGAAGTTAAAGAAATGTATCCCGAAGTTGAATGGTACCTTTTTGTTGGTGATGCTACAGCAATTCCTGTTCTGAGTGCCATGCTGGAAACCCTGCCGGAAACAGCAAAAGGAGTCTGCATCATTGAAGTTCACGGAAAACAGGATGAACAGATTCTTCATACTAAGGCTGATATTGAATTTAAATGGCTTCATAACGCAACTCCGCATATCAGCAGTGAAATGGCGGATACAGTAAAAAATATCAATATTCCGGCAACCACTAAATTCGGATATGTTGCGGCCGAGTTTTCAAGCGTTAAAGAAATCCGTACCTATCTCAGAAAAGAAAAAAACTGGACTTCACGGGAACTCAATGCATATTCTTACTGGAAAGCAGGTGTAGCGGAAAATGAATCGGAAAAAGATAGGCATAAGGAGAAGGATTCGATGGGGTAGATGAAAGATGGTAGATTTTAGGGATTAGGGATTAGGGATTAGGGATTTTCGCAGTTTAAAACTATGGTCTTTGATTTGGATTTTAAACAGGATAGATGTCAATGGTGAATTTTGCTTCGCAAGTCAATGGTGAATATTTGGGACTCTTTTTTTATCACTGATCATTTATCATTCATCATTCATCACTCAACATTAAGAAAACTCCTATCTTTGCAACTTTTAAAGACAGCAATGAAAGATTTAATGGGTAAAGCGATCTGGGATTATTTTCACAACGAAAATCCTGAAGATCTGCAGACAGAAACTTCAATCTCAGAACTGGATGAGCTTCCGGTAGAATATCTTTTCAGGGATTTTGAAGATATGAATGATATTGAGCAAAAAGCACTTGAGCTTGCTCAGGGGAAAGTACTGGACATCGGTGCCGGTGCCGGTTCCCATGCTTTGTATCTTCAGAATGAACGAAATCTTGATGTCCTGGCTCTTGATATTTCACCAAAATCTACTGAAGTCTGCAAGCTGAGAGGAATCAAGAAAGCAGTATGTAACAATATGCTGGATTTTTCCGGAGAAACTTTTGATACCATTCTGCTTCTGATGAACGGGACAGGGATTTTTCAAAGCCTTGAAAAAATTGATAGCTACCTTCAGAAACTGCATGCTTTAGTAAGTGACAAAGGCAGTATTCTTATTGATAGTACAGATATTTTATATATGTTCGACCGTGATGAAGATGGAGGAGTTTATATTCCGGCAGGAGGCTATTATGGCGAACTGGATTACATTGTTCATTATAAAGGAGAATCTGAAGACCCGATTAAATGGCTCTATCTTGATTTTACAACGTTAAAAAATGCGGCAGAAAATAATGGCTTTACCATAGAAAAAGTGATGCAGGACGAGGATTCTTATCTGGCAAAACTGACTAAGAAATAAGCATTCCCTTGTCATTGCGAGCATAGTAAAGCAATCTCTTACTACTATTAATAACTAAATTCTTTCTTAATGGTTTTTTTTAACGGTTAAGGTTAGCATTAAGTTTTAAGGTCATTCAGGTCAACCTTTTTTAAGAAGTTTATTCGATATCATAAAAATAAAAAAGACACATGAAAAATCATGTGTCTTTTGTTTTATCTGGAATATGGTGATTATCCTATTTCAATACCGTTTTCTACATTGCTGTCATCCGGTGTTACGAAAGATAGTTTTCCGTCTGGTTTTGTCGTTAATAAGAACATTCCCTGAGATTCAATTCCTCTGATTTTTCTTGGGGCAAGATTTAGTAAGATCATCACCTGCTTTCCAATAAGTTCTTCCGGTGTGAAGCTTTCTGCAACACCTGAAACCACAGTTCTGATATCAACGCCTGTATCTACTTTAAACTTTAATAATTTATCAGCTTTTTCCACTTTTTCAGCTTCTAAAATGGTCGCAGTTCTAAGGTCTATTTTAGTAAAATCATCAAAAGAAATTTCTTCTTTCATAGGGTTGGCGTTAGGGTTTGTTTTTTTATTGTTTTGTTTCGTCTGTTCCAGCTTTTCAATCTGAGCCTCGATGACGCTGTCTTCAATTTTATTGAATAATAATGGTGCATTTTCTATTTCATGACCAACTTCAATATGGATTTCAGTATTTTGTATTTCGCTCCAATTCTTCTTCTCAATATTAAAATATCCGAATAATTTTTCAGCAGAGAATGGCATAAAAGGTTCACATAACTGAGCGACAACGGCTGCAATTTGTGCTCCCACAAATAATGCCTGACCAGCTTTATTACGATCCTCTTTTATTGTTTTCCAAGGTTCTGCATTTTGTAGATATAGATTTCCATAATCTACTAATGCCATAAACGCATTCAATGCATTTCTGAACTCATACTTTTCCAAATAGTTGTTAACGTCTTCAACCGCAGTTTTTATAGCGTTTTTACTTTCGTCGTCTAAAGTACCATTGGGAACTTTTCCTTCGAAGTTGTTGGTCGTGAAAGAAATAACTCTATTAATGAAATTTCCAAATTTGTTTACTAATTCAGAATTATTTTTAGTCTGGAAATCTTTCCATGTAAAATTATTATCCTTTGTTTCAGGAGCTGATGAAAGAAGTGCATATCTTAAAACATCCTGCTGTCCAGGGAATTCTTCTACATATTCATGTGCCCATACCGCCCAGTTTCTCGACGTTGAGATCTTGTCGTTCTCAAGGTTTAAGAATTCAAAGGCAGGAACATTTGTCGGCATGATATAATCACCGTGAGCCTTCATCATCGCAGGGAAAATAATACAGTGGAATACAATATTATCCTTTCCGATAAAATGAACAAGGTCACTGCTTTCGCTCTGCCAGTAATCTTTCCAGTCTTTTCCGTTTTTTTCTGCCCATTCCTGGGTAAAAGAGATATAACCGATTGGAGCATCAAACCAAACATAAAGAACTTTCCCTTCTGCATTCGGAAGCGGAACAGGAACTCCCCAGTTCAGGTCTCTGGTCATGGCACGCGGTTTTAGACCGTCGTTTAACCAGGATTTTACCTGTCCGTATACATTTGGTTTCCAGTCGTCTTTATGACCCTCAATGATCCATTCATTTAAGAAATTTTCATATTCATTTAAAGGAAGGTACCAGTTTTTGGTATCTTTAAGGATAGGAACATTTCCGCTCAACATAGATTTAGGATTGATCAGCTCTGAAGGCGACAGGGTAGAACCGCATTTTTCGCACTGGTCTCCGTAAGCATTTTCATTGCCACAGTTCGGGCAGGTTCCTACAATATATCGGTCTGCCAGGAATTCTCCCGCCTGTTCATCAAAATATTGCTCTGAAACTTCTTCCGTAAATTTCCCTTTTTCGTAAAGAACTTTGAAAAAATCCTGGCTTGTTTCGTAATGCTTTTTAGAAGTTGTTCTGGAATATTCATCAAATGAAATTCCCAGATCTGAAAAAGATTTTTTGATGATTTCGTGATATTTATCTACGATATCCTGAGGCGTTACCCCTTCTTTTTTTGCTCTGATGGTAATAGGAATTCCGTGTTCATCTGACCCGCAGATAAACGCTACCTCTTTTCCTGATCTTCTTTGAAATCTTGCGTAGACATCCGCAGGAATATATACACCTGCCAAATGTCCTATATGAACCGGTCCGTTTGCATAAGGCAAAGCTGCCGTAATCATCTTTCTGTTTGACATTTTATAGTAAAGTTTTAACTGCAAAGATAAGGATTATCTCACGAAACCGCCTAATATTCGATTGTAATAAGTTTTTAGCCTTTGTAAACTCTGAAATATTATATTTAGTTAAACAAATGTTTAACTTTTTGTTAATAGCATCAATATGTTATGCGATACATATGTTAATGTAATGTTATGGAAAACAGATGTTTGGTTTTTAAGTAGACAAGCAATTTACATAAATTTATCTAAATTTTCAATAATATTATGCTAATTCTATTTTTTTTATAAATTGCAAGGCTGATCTTACAGCTTTACTTATTAAAAACGAAACTAAAAAAACGATATTGTGAAAAATTTTACAACGGTATTAAAAATTGCGCCTGCTTTTTTATTGGCTAGTTCAATAATACATGCACAGACACAAGACACTCTTACCAAGGAGAAAAAGATTGAGGAGGTTGTATTAATCGGATATGGAAAACAGAAAAAATCTGACCTTACGGGTTCCATTACTTCCGTTAGTGCAAAAGATTTCAACGGAGGTGCTACTTCCGCCGGACAGCTGATTCAGGGTAAAACACCTGGGGTACAGATCACCAATAATAGTGGTGCTCCGGGATCAGGAACAAAGATCAGGATCAGGGGAACATCTTCTTTAAGTGGAGAAAACTCTCCATTGATCGTAATTGATGGTGTGCCACAGGATTTTGTAGGAATGAACGGTGTTTCTGATCCTTTATCCTTAATCAATCCCAATGATATTGAAACATTTGACATTCTGAAAGATGCATCGGCTACTGCTATTTATGGTAATAGAGCTTCCAACGGTGTTATTTTGATCACAACCAAAAAGGGAACTTCAGGGAAATTTAAACTTAATTTTTCTACGGTAGCTTCCGTATCTACTAAAATGGGAAATGTAGATGTACTGACTGCACAGGAATTTAGAGACTTTGTCAATACCTATGCACCTGCAGGTTACAAAACCAAACTTGGAAATGCAGATACCAACTGGCAGGACAAGATTTACCAGGCAGCTTGGGGTACAGATAATAATGTGGCGCTATCAGGAGGTATAAAGGGATTGCCTTACCGTTTATCATTAGGTTATAATGAGCAGAATGGTATTGTGAGATCAAATTCTTTCCGAAGAACTTCAGTAGGCTTAAACTTAAATCCTAAGTTCTTAGATAATCATTTATCAGTAAATGTCAATGCAAAAGGAACTTTTACGGATAACCGATTTGTAGACGGCGGAGTGATCAAGGCAGCTACTTATTTTGATCCTACGCAGCCTGTATATTCGGGAAATACTAAATATGGAGGTTATTATGAGTGGCTGGATTCAGGAGCTACAACCGGATTTAACGCAAATGCCAATTCAAACCCGCTGGGAATGATTGATGGTATAAGGGATGTATCATCGATAACCAGAGGATTGGGAAATATTCAGTTAGATTATAAGTTACATTTTCTTCCGGACTTACATTTCAATGTAAATGCTGGGTATGATTATACAAAAAGTGAAGGGCACAAATTTAAAGATGCCAATTACAGGCCTGGTTATGGTGATAAGGGAAGTTCGAATTTCTACTCAATGGAAAAGAAAAACAAGCTCTTGGAAACCTATTTTAACTATGTTAAAAATATAGCTCCTATCAATACAGGGGTAGATATTACAGCCGGATACGCATATCAGGATTTCCATACCATCATTCCGGGAGCTGTTACGTATAAAGGAACAGGAATCAATGCACAGGATCTGAATTTTGAAACCCAGAATACTCTAGTATCTTTTTATGGAAGAGCTATTTTTACAGTAGCTAATAAGTATATTATTTCTGGATCCGTTCGTAAAGACGGTTCTTCAAGATTCTTTAACGGAACAAAAGATAATGTATGGGGTGTATTTCCGGGAGTTTCTTTAGCCTGGAAGCTTAATGAGGAAAATTTCATCAAAAATATTTCAGCAATCAGTACTTTGAAACTTAGAGCAGGGTGGGGAAAAACCGGACAGCAGGAACTACCGGCTTTGAACGGGAACAAGCCTAATAATTATCCTGCATTTGCAGCATACAACCCAAGTTACCCAGGAGCTAATTACCAGTTTGGAAACGAATATTATTTTATGTTCAGACCGGCTAATTACAATCCAAATCTTACATGGGAGACTACCATTACAAAAAACATAGGATTGGATTTTGGTTTTGCATCCAATAGAATCACGGGATCTATCGACCTTTTCAGAAAGGATACCAAAGATCTTTTAGTCTATGCTGATGAACCGGCCGGAGGTTTAAGTAATGCTAGCTGGCAAAATGTGGGAGATATGAAGAATGAAGGTATCGAAGGAAGCATTACCGTAATTCCTGTTAAAAATGAAAAGACTACTTGGGAATTAAGTTTTAATGCCACACATTACAGCCCAATAGTAACTAAATTAAAAGACAGAGCGGATGAGTCATTCAATATGGAAGTTGGTGGTATTGAGGGAGGTGCTGGAAACAGAATTCAGGCACATGCTGTGGGATATGCTCCAAATTCATTCTGGGTGTACCAACAGGTATATGACACTAATGGGAATCCTGTAGATGGAGCATTTGTTGACAGAAATGGAGATGGTGCAATCAGTACAAAAGATATGTACTATTACAAGTCCACTACTCCGGATGCTATTTTAGGTTTTTCAACTAAAGTATCTCATAAAAATTGGGATTTTGCGCTTAGTGCCAGAGCAGTATTAGGAAACTATGTGTATAACAACATGGCATCCAATAGCTCTTTACAGTCTGCATCAACGAACGAATACCTTCAGAATGTATTTTCTACTGCACCGGAATATAAATTCTCATTACCTCAGTATAAATCAGATATTTATGTAGAGAATGCGTCATTCTTAAGATTGGATAATATCAACGTTGGCTATAATTTTGGAGAAATTTTCTCTAAAGGAAGCAACCTGAAAGTGTATGGTATGGCTCAGAACGTTTTCGTGATCAGCAAATATACAGGGGTAGATCCTGAAGTTTTTGGCGGAATAGATAATGGATACTATCAAATGCCTAGAATATATTCTTTAGGCTTTAATTTTCAATTTTAAATAATAATTACGATGAAACTAAATACAATCAAACTTAAAAATATAGTACTGCCTCTTTCGGCTGCTTTTCTGCTGACCGCTGCGTCATGTGTTAATGATCTGGAAAGAGAACCAATTACGGATGTTACTGCAAAGACTATCTATAAGGATTTTTCTAACTACAAAAATATTCTGGCAAAACTCTATGGAGGCCTTGCCATGGGAGGGCAGATAAGCGGTGATGGTGACCAGCCTGACAGTGATATCAATGGGATCAATGGAGGTTTTTCTCAGTATACAAGACTGATGTATAACCTGAATGTTTTAACTACAGACGAAGCTGTAATCGGCTGGAATGATGGAAATCTTCACACCCTTCATAAAATGACCTGGGATGCTTCCAACGAATTTATTGCAGCCATGTACTACAGAGTGTATACGGAAATTGCTTTCTGTAATGAGTTCCTGCGGAATGTAACAGATGAAAAATTGGCGGAAAATAATATTACCGGTGAAAATCTTGCTCAGGCTAAACTGATGAGAACGGAAGCCCGTTTCCTAAGAGCACAGTCCTATTATCATGCCATAGATATGTTCGGGAATGTTCCTTTTGTGGACGAAACCTATGTGCCGGGATCTTTAACCCCACCGCAGAGAATAGAAAGAAAAGCATTGTTTAATTTTATTGAATCTGAATTGCTTGCAGTAGCTAGTGAACTAAAAGATCCTAAAACCAGTGAGTACGGAAGAGCTGATAAAGCTGCAGCCTGGTCATTGTTGGCGAAGTTATATTTGAATGCAGAAGTGTACACGGGAACACAGAGAAATACAGACTGTATCACCTATTGTAACAAAGTGATTGCAGCGGGCTATTCTTTAAAGCCTAAGTATGATGAGTTATTCCTTGCGGATAACAATATCAATAACCCTGAGCAGATCCTAAGTGTAAATTTTGACGGAATCAATACCCAGACCAACGGCGGAACGACTTATTTGGTTCATGCAGCAATAGGTGGAGATATGAAGGCTTCCGAGTTCGGCGTTAATGGAGGATGGGGTGGTTTGAGAACCACAAAAGCATTCGTAGGCTTATTTCCTGCCGATGGAGCTGATAAAAGAGGAAGATTTTTTACCTCAGGACAGAATCTGGAAATTAATAACCTGGGTGTTTTTACCGATGGATATGCATTTATCAAGTATAAAAATATTAAAAGCAACGGAGCTGCTGGTGCTCATGATAACTGGGTAGAAGCGGATATTCCTTTATATCGTTTGGCAGATATCTACCTGATGTATGCGGAAGCTGTTCTCAGAGGTGGTAGCGGTGGCAGCCAGGCGACTGCAGTCACTTATATTAACAAGTTGAGAGAACGTGCTTACGGAAATACAAGTGGAAATGTAACATCAATAAACCTGAACTTTATTCTGGATGAAAGAGCAAGAGAACTGTCTTGGGAAACAACCAGAAGATCAGATCTTATCCGTTTCAACAGATATACTACAGGGGATTACCTATGGCCTTGGAAAGGAAATGTAAAAGAAGGAAAAGCAGTAGAAAGCTACAGAAATCTTTTCCCTATTCCGAACAGAGATATTATTGCGAATCCTAATCTAATCCAGAATCCTGGGTATTAATTTAAAAAAACAAAAAATGAAAAATTTTTTTAAAATATGTATGGTCCTGGCGATAGGGTTTCTCATCATCTCTTGTGAGAAAGATGAAGATCAGGCCGTTCTTAATGAAACAGCTGCATCTAAAATGACTGTTGATAAAAATACAGTGGTCCTTAACAAAGATACAGAATCTGAAACCGCACTTAATTTCACATGGACGAAATCTGCATTCAACATTCCTGTTGTTTCATCGCAGCTGATAGAATTTGGAATTAAAGGAACCGAGTTTAAAAACAGCGTTACTTTTTCATTAGATAATAAAACGGTAACCGGAACTTTAACCCATGCAGGCTTAAACGCTCTCATGTTGAATTTAGGGGCAAAAACGGGTCAGGTTAATCAGATTGAGTCCAGATTACAAACATCTGTAGGAGCAGCAGTTTTCTATTCAAATGTTCTTGATCTTAATATTACACCTTATCAAAAAGGGCCAGTGTATGCTTTTACAGATCTGTATCTGATTGGTAATGCTACTGCAGGCGGATGGACAAATGATGCGACCAATGCCAAACTTTATCCTCTACAGAAAACAGTAACAGCAGGCTCTTATACCTACACAGGCTTCTTTACTACAGGTGCTTTTAAGCTGATTAAAACTCCGGGAACCTGGGATACCCAGTATGGAATGGGAGGCTCTGCAGGAATATTGGTTGCAGGTGGCGGATCGGGCGATATTCCCGTAGCGGCTGCAGGATATTATAAATTGACAGTCAATACGGTAGCACTAACCTATACATTGGTTCCAGTTACGCCGCCGGCCGTTACCTATACCTCAATTTCTATGATAGGAACAGCTTCTGGAACATGGAATACCGATCTTGATATGGAACAGTCTACCTTTGATACCCACGTATGGGTGAAGAAAAATGTAATGCTGAATGCCGGAGAATTTAAGTTCAGAGCTAATCATGCTTGGGCAACAAGCTGGGGGGTGGCTCAGGAATTTTTCGGAACAGCCGTTATAGGTGGTGCTAATATTCCTTTGGGTACGACATATTATTATGATGTTTATTTTAATGATGGAACAGGTGAATTTTCAGTAGTTCCAGTTAACTAAAATATCTGAAAAGTATACATTTAATAGTAAATTACAACGAATTTATACAGTAAAGTGTTGCTTTACCGCAACACTTTCTTTATTTTTAAGTTTATAAATAGTCAATATGAAGAAAATTACAGTTGGAGCGATGTTGCTCTCAATGATGTTCGTGGGTGTGAAAGCACAGTCTTTGAAATCGCCGGATGGGAAGTTTGAAATGAACTTTCAGTTGAAACAGGGAGTACCTTATTACAATCTGAAATATAATGGTGCTGTGGTGGTAGAAGATTCTAAGTTAGGATTAAGATTATTTAAAGACTCAGCCATCAAATTTGCCTCTGAAATCGCCAAAGCAGAAGATGCTAAATTTGATCTGAACAACGGATTCACGAAAACAGATGAAAAACGTGATTCCAAAAACGAAACCTGGCAACCGGTTCTGGGTGAAAAGAAAAACTATACCAATCATTACAACGAACTGGCGGTTACGCTTGATCAGTCTTCTACAAGCAGAAGCATTGTGGTAAAGTTCAGATTGTTTAATGACGGTCTCGGATTCAGATATGAATTTCCACAACAGAAAAATCTGAACTATTTTGTGATCAGAGAAGAAGATTCCGAAATCGATTTCCCAACCGATATGAAAGCATGGTGGATGGTTGCAGACTATGATTCCCAGGAATATCAGTACCAGGAAACAAAAATCTCTGAAATACCAGCAAAATGGGATAAGGCATTCGATGCTAATGCTTCACAAGCGTTGGTGAAAAATGCAGTTCAATCTCCATTAATGCTTAAAAAAGAAGGCAAAGATCCTTTATACGTCAATGTAGCAGAAGCTGCCGTTTTAGATTATCCTGCTTCTCATCTAGAAGTGGATGCTCAGAATTTTAAATTCAAAACACACCTTACTGCAGACAGACAAGGGGCAAAAGGATATATCCAAACGCCTTCAGTAACGCCGTGGAGAACCATTATTGTTTCTCCGAAAGCAGAAGAAGTGATGGAGTCCAAAATGATTTTTAATCTTAATGAGCCTACAAAATATACAGACACGTCCTATATTCACCCTACAAAATATATGGGCGTATGGTGGGAAATGATCATCGGAAAATCCCAGTGGGCTTACTCTACCGCAGAAAATGTTCATCTGGATAAAACAGATTTCTCAAAATTGACACCAAACGGAAAACACGCTGCAAACAATACAAAAGTTAAAGAATACATCGATTTTGCTGCTGAAAACGGTTTCCAGGGATTACTCATCGAAGGCTGGAATGCAGGTTGGGAAGACTGGTTCGGTCACTCAAAAGAATTTGTTTTCGATTTCATTACTCCGTATCCGGATTTTGACATCAAAATGCTGAATGATTATGCCCATTCAAAAGGGATTAAATTAATCATGCACCACGAAACTTCAGGTTCTGCAACGAATTACGAAAGATGGTCAGACAAAGCCTTTCAATTGATGAATAAATACGGTTATGACGCTGTGAAAACAGGGTATGTAGGTGATATTATTCCAAGAGGAGAACACCATTATTCTCAATGGACGATTAATCATTATTACAGAATTGCCGAAAAAGCAAATCAGTATAAAATCATGGTCAATTCCCATGAATCAGTTCGCCCTACAGGAGAAAGCCGTACCTATCCAAACTATATTTCTGCAGAAGCAGCCAGAGGAACCGAATATGAAGCTTTCGGAGGGAATAAGCCGGATCACCAGACCGTTCTTCCTTTCACAAGATGGATGGGAGGATCTATGGATTACACGCCAGGGATTTTCCAGACCAAGCTAGACTATTATTTCCCTGGAGATAAACGTTTTGTAAAAACTACGTTAGCAAAACAGTTAGCATTATATGTGACCATGTATATGCCTCTTCAAATGGCCGCAGACCTTCCTGAAAACTACAAAAAGCATATGGATGCATTCCAGTTCATCAAAGACGTTGCAGCAGACTGGGATGATACTAAAATTTTGTCCGCTGAGCCAGGAGATTATGTGATCACGGCCAGAAAAGCAAAAGGGACTGAAAACTGGTTTGTAGGCGGTATTACCGATGAAAATAAACGTGAATACACCGTAGATTTCTCTTTCCTCGACAAAGGAAAAAAATATGATATAACCGTATATGAAGATGGAAAAGATGCTGATTACATCGACAATCCTCAAAGTTATAACATCTACAAAAAACAGATCACCAGCAAATCTAAATTGAATTTCAAAATGGCAAGAAGTGGCGGTTTCGCGATTTCTGTTAAGCCTGTGAACTAAATTTAAATTGATAAGTTTATTATGCCCCGGTTCATTATATATTCGGAAAATGGGCCGGGGCATTAACTTTTTGCACTAAAAACGATGGATGAAACATATAAGATTTACTAAACAGAATTGACCCTGCTGATCAAAATATAATTATAAATGAAAAAAATATACACAATTTTTGCCCTTTCGGCAGCTTCAGTGGCTTTCTCCCAAATCCAGAAAGTAGAACCTGCTTTTTGGTGGAAAGGAATGAAAAATCCTGAACTTCAGATTTTAGTTTACGGAAAAGATATTGCACAAAGTAAAATTGAACTTTCCGACGGTATTCAGATAAAAGACATAAAAAAAGTTGAAAACCCCAATTATGTTTTTGTTACAGTCAATACAGGTGAGATCAATGTTCCGAAGTTTAAAATCAATCTTAAGAAAGGAAAGAAAAACATTAGCTCCTACACTTATGAACTGAAACAAAGAGCGTCCGGATCCGCAGACCGTGAATCTTTTACTTCAAAAGATGTCATGTATCTCATCATGCCGGACCGTTTTGCCAACGGTGATGAAAAAAATGATTCCAGACCCGATCTCATTGAAAAAGCAAACCGAAGCTTACCCAACGGAAGACATGGCGGTGATCTTCGTGGAATCATCGATAATCTTGACTATATTCAAAACCTTGGAGTAACGTCTGTTTGGCTTACACCTGTGAACGAAGACAATGAAAAAGTGTATTCCTATCACGGGTATGCACAAACTGATCTGTATAAAATAGATGGGCGTTACGGAAC
Organism: Chryseobacterium antibioticum; assembly: GCF_012927325.1. Taxonomy (GTDB): domain Bacteria; phylum Bacteroidota; class Bacteroidia; order Flavobacteriales; family Weeksellaceae; genus Chryseobacterium; species Chryseobacterium antibioticum. Next base: position 97,260 of record NZ_JABBGI010000017.1, read on the forward strand.
TAATGAAGAATACCGAGAGCTTTCCCAGAAACTGAACAAACGAAATATGAAGCTGATCATGGATTATGTGACCAACCATTGGGGAGTGTCCCATTGGATCATCAAAGATCTGCCTTCAAAAGACTGGATTCATTGGTTTGATGAAGGGAAAAATGGTTTCTACCGCTCCAATTATAAAACAACAACTCAGTTTGACACCAATGCCTCAGAAATTGATAAAAAATATGCACTGGATGGCTGGTTTGATACTACTATGCCTGATATCAATCAAAAAGATCCGTTGGTTTTAAAATATTTAACCCAAAATGCTATTTGGTGGATTGAATATGCTGAATTGGGTGGTCTACGCGTAGATACTTATCCATACAACGATAAAGAAGCTATGGCCAAATGGGCCAAAGCGATTACCGATGAATACCCGAAATTTAATATTGTAGGTGAAACCTGGCTTAATACAGCAGGACAGATCTCCGCATGGCAGAAAAATTCTAAGACAGGAGAAGCAGCAGGCTACAATTCAAATCTGCCTTCCGTTATGGATTTCATGCTGTTTGGAGATATGCCCAAAGCTCTTAAAGAAAAAGAAAGCTGGGACAACGGTATGATTAAGCTTTACAACGTTTTTACCAGCGACTTCCTGTATCCGGATATCAATAATCTACTGGTTTTCTTTGAAAATCACGATACCGAAAGATGGAATGAGATCTTCAATGCCGATCCGAAAGCCTACAAAATGGCATTGACCATGATTTCTACGGTCAGAGGTATTCCACAGATTTATTATGGCTCAGAAGTAGGAATGAGAGGAGATAAAACTAAAGGAGGCGATGCAGATATCCGCAGAGATTTTCCGGGAGGATGGAAATCTGATGCGCAGAATGCTTTCAATCCTTCATCACAGACTCCAGAACAGAAAGAATTTTATCAGTTTAGTCAAAAATTATTAAACTGGAGAAAAGGTAAAGAAGTAATTCATACCGGAAAAACTAAAAACTACGTTCCTCAGGAAGGTGTATTCGTATATTTTAGATATGATGCGAAGGACAATGTAATGGTGATCATCAACAATAATGAAAAAGATCAGACGTTAGATTTAAAACGTTTTTCAGAATCATTAAACGGAGTGGTAAAAGGAAAAGATATCATTTCAGGAAAAGAATTTCCTATACAAAGTAACCTGGCTATTCCTGCAAAAACGTCAATGATCATTGAACTCCAAAATTAAAATTAATAGACAATGAAAAAAATAACAATAATCTGCACAATGGTGCTATTTATCCTTGGTTTTACAGGAATGAATGCCCAATCCGGCAGTACTCAATTTGAAAAAGATAAAACAGAAATAGGGACCATGCTGGATGGTTTCAACACCGCTGCGGCAAAGGCTGATTTCAATACCTATTTCAATTATTTCGCAGATGAATCTACTTTTGTTGGGACAGATGCCACTGAAGTCTGGAATAAAAAAGCTTTTATGGTTTGGGCGAAACCTCATTTCGACAAAAAGAAAACCTGGAATTTCACCGCTCTTAAAAGGAACATCTATTTCAGTAAAGACGGAAAACTGGCCTGGTTCGATGAGCTATTAGATACACAAATGAAAATCTGCAGAGGTTCAGGGGTGGTAGAAAAAATAAAAGGGAGCTGGAAAGTGAAACAATATGTACTCTCCGTAACCGTTCCTAATGATGTCGTTGATAAAGTAGTCGCAGAAAAAGCACCGATTGAAGATACCTTAATACAAGAATTAAAAAAACAAAAATGAATCGTTCCAACAATATTTCTTCACAAAGAATAAAACCCAATCTTTCTATGCCTCAGATCATCAATATGAGCATGGGGTTTTTGGGAATCCAGATGGCTTTTGGTTTGCAAAATGGCAATGCCAGCAGAATCCTGGCTAATTTAGGTGCCGATGTTCATGAACTTTCATGGTTTTGGCTCGTAGCGCCCGTTACCGGACTTATTGTACAGCCAATTATCGGACATATGGGAGACAACACCTGGAGCCCGTTGGGAAGACGAAAACCGTATTTTTTAATAGGAGCTGTTTTGTGTGCACTGGGCTTGGTACTTCTCCCTAATGCAGCTACCGTGACCCATCTGTTTGCAGCTAATGCATTGCTGCTAGCTGTACTGTTTCTGGCTATGATGGATGCTTCCGTTAATATTGCGATGGAGCCATTTAGAGCTTTGGTAGGAGATATGCTTCCCAAACATCAGGGAACCCTTGGATTTTCCGTTCAGACTATTCTGATTGGAATAGGTGCAGTCGTAGGATCATATATTCCAAGCATACTGACTTCGTTAGGCGTTTCCAATGAAGCACCTGAGGGGTTTGTAGCCAATAACGTAATTTATTCTTTTTATGTGGGAGCTGGGATATTGTTACTCACAATATTATATACTATCTTTACAACTAAGGAATATTCTCCGGAGGAGTTTGCAGCATTCGAAGACGGAAAAGATATCCCGCAGGAACCTTCAAAATTTAGCGATATTTTTAAAGATTTTGCAGGGATTCCGACGCAGATGAAAAAACTGGGTGCTGTGCAGTTCTTCTCGTGGTTTGCATTATTCACGATGTGGGTATTTACTACAAGTGCTTTGGCGACTCATCATTTCGGACTTTCTCCTGAAGATACCCATTCCAAAGAATTCAATAATGCAGGAGACCTTACCGGAACACTGTTCGGAATGTATAATCTATGGGCCATTCCGTTTGCATTCTTATTAACCCCGATCGCAAAGAAAATTGGAAAGAAGCAAACTCATGCACTAGCGCTGTTATGCGGAGGATTGGGTTTGATCTCTATGTATTTTATTAAAGATACTGGCCTTTTATGGATTTCCATGATAGGTTTGGGTTTTGCCTGGGCGAGTATTCTTGCTATGCCGTATGCTATGCTTATTGAAGTGATTCCGCAAAGGAAAATGGGAGTGTATATGGGAATCTTCAATTTTTTTATTGTTATCCCTCAGATCATCAACGGATTATTTGGAGGTCCTATTGTAAGCAATATCTTCGGAAATCGGGCAATTGATTATATTGTAGTTGGTGGCGTATGTATGCTCATTGGAGCGGTCGTTACCATGATCTTCGTCCAATCAGAAGATGAAACCTCTAAGGAAATAGAGGGAGAAATTAAGCAGGTGCATTTTTAAATTCAGCAGAAAATAAGTAACTTATAAAGAATGATTTTAGTAAATTCGACTCAGTAATAAAAATGCCTCCTATTACAGGAGGCATTTGCTTTTTTACAGTTTTTTGTAAACGTTGGTATATTCGTCTTTTATACCATCGCCATTGGTGTCAAAATAATCGGTTATGACTTCAAGTTCAGTGTTGGTTATTTTTTTTAATGTGTACACCTCTGTTGTTCCGTCTGAATTTTTTAAATGGATTTTTTTAGAAGCAGAATCATATGTGTAATCTCCAGTAACTTCTGCATCAACTTGACACTGTGCTTCTGTATTTCCAAAATATATTATCTCATGCCATTTTCCAGCGGAACTCATATCCAGAGAGCCTTTCTTATCACATACGTTGGCATCAGATGATTCATTTGCAATAATACTTCCGTCTTTACCAGAATATGCCATATACTTAGAGGGCTGCCATTTACCAGTAATAGTTGGTTCACTTACTTCCATTGTGTCATCATCATTATTATTACATGAGAGCAAGCCTAAAACGGCAATACTTAAAAATAAATTTCTTTTAATCATTTTTTTGTTATTTATATTTAAAAAGTTCAAATGTAGCAATTTCATGACCCGAAAATTAGAATATTTCATAGAATTAATTCGATAATTTAATGTATTGATATGTAATGAATTGTTTTGTGTTTAACACTTGAGCAATCTAGAAAATTAGAGTTTTCTAGATTATTGTTTTCTTTTGTTTATTGGAAGTTTAATTTTTGTTTATTTTTACCAATATGACTCCAATGATTATTCAATCTGGCAATTAATACTCCTTCTTAACCTACATCAACATTTTCAAACACCCATATCCACTACATTTGTACCATAAATAATTACAGTATGAAAACAGTATATCATAAAGCAGATTCAAGAGGCCATGCAGATCACGGCTGGCTAAACAGCTACCACACATTCAGCTTTGCCAATTATCAAAACAAAGACAGAATGAATTTTGGTGTTTTAAGAGTGTTGAACGACGATACCGTTTCACAGGGAATGGGATTTGGAACACACCCGCACAGGGATATGGAAATTATATCAATTCCTTTGGAAGGAGATTTGGAACACAAAGATTCAATGGGAACCACTGCCGTTATCAAAAAAGGAGAGATTCAGGTAATGAGCGCAGGAACAGGGGTAATGCATAGCGAGTACAATAAAAATAAAGACGAAGCAGTAAAGTTTCTGCAGATCTGGGTTTTTCCTAAAGAAGTGAATGTGGAACCTAGATATGATCAGAAAAGCATCAAAGAGGGCGAAAAAATCAACGGGTTCCAGCAGATCTTATCTCCAAACAAAAATGATGACGGAGTATGGATCCATCAGGATGCATGGTTTAATTTGGCTAATTTCAAAGCAGGAAACGGCAAAAATTATATGTTGAACAAAAAAGGAAACGGAGTCTATGCTTTCGTTCTGAAAGGAAGTGCCAAAGTAGGAGACAGAGTGTTGAATGAAAGAGACGGATTAGGAATCTGGGATACTCAGAGCTTTAATATCGAAGCAGTAGATGACGCTGAGATCTTATTAATGGAAGTACCGATGGAAGTACCGGCTTATTTAAAGTAACATTAACGAATCTTCGTAATAAAATAGAACACAGTATATAAAAATAAACAATAAATGAAAGTTTTAGCAATAGCAGGAAGCAATTCAGATGCATCAATGAACAGACAGTTGGTAGCCTATGCATCATCTCTTTTTGAAAATGCAGAAGTAGAAGTAATAGATTTGAACCCTTTCGAAATGCCCATTTATAAGCATGAAAGAGAATTAACAGGAGGTGTTCCTCAAGAAGCAAAGGATTTTGCCTCAAAAATTGACGGAGCAGATCTTCTTTTGGTATCATTACCTGAGCACAACGGAACTTATTCTACAGCCTTCAAAAATGTATTCGACTGGGTATCCAGAATCAAAGACAGAACGGTATTTAATCAAGTGCCCATGTTATTGATGTCCACCTCTCCGGGAGGCAGAGGCGGAGCAGGAGTTTTAGAGGCGGCATCGAAGCGTTTTCCTTCTCATGGTGGAAATATTGTAGAAACTTTCTCACTTCCTTTCTTTAATGACAACTTTGATAAAGCTGCACAGAAGATTTCTAATGAAGAGAAAGACAGCGAATTAAAAGATAAAATCAAGAAGATTGCAGCCATTGAAACCATCCTTGAAAAATAGAGTTTGAATATTAATTTAAAATTACTATTTTTGCAAAAAGAAAAAAGATGAAAATTCAGACCACTTTTAAAGAATGTTTCTCAGAGAAAGGGAAAACTGTGGACTCTGAAATTCTGAGATAAAATAACGGCCGATAATCTACCAAGATTGTCGGCTTTTTTATTTTCTAAATCTGGATAAAAAGTAATTATAGAAATAAAATGTACCAATGTATCAATATTCCAGTTTTTTGGTTTTCCAGACAAGATGATTGTTACATTGTTAAACTGATACATTGCTACATTAATAAAATTATTAAACATGAGCAACACTTACAAATCGGCAGGCGTAGACAAAGAAGAAGGGTACAAAACGGTTGATAAGATCAAAAAAGCAGTAGGCGAAACCCACAACTCAAATGTATTGAACCATTTGGGAAGTTTTGGAGCTTTCTATGAGATCGGAGGATATAAAAATCCAGTGCTGGTTTCAGGAACAGACGGAGTAGGAACCAAGCTGAAAGTAGCTTTGGATACCAAACAGTATGATTCTATCGGCATCGACTGTTTCGCAATGTGTGCCAACGATATCCTTTGCCACGGTGCTAAACCCTTATTTTTCTTAGATTATCTGGCTTGTGGAAAGCTTGATTCAGAAGTTGCTGCTGAAATCGTTCTTGGAATGGTGAAAGCATGTAAGGACAACAATTGCGCATTGATAGGTGGTGAAACTGCTGAAATGCCGGGAATGTACCAGCCGGGAGATTATGATGTTGCAGGATTCTGTGTAGGAATCGTTGAAAAAGACCAGATCATTGACGGTTCTACCATCAAGACCGGAAATAAGATCATCGCTTTGCCAAGCTCAGGATTCCACTCCAACGGATTTTCATTAGTAAGAAAAGTATTCCCTAACTTCGAAGAAGAGTTTGAAAGAAAACCTTTATACGAAACCCTTTTAGTACCTACAAGATTATATTATAAAGACATCCATAAAGTATTGGAAGAAGTAAAAGTTTCCGGTATTGCCCACATTACAGGAGGCGGTCTTTATGAAAATGTTCCGAGAATTATTCCTGAAGGACTGTGTGCTTCTATCGATGCTGCCAAGATCAAAATTCCTAGCATTATGCTTGAATTGGAAAAAAGAGGTGGAGTATCTCGTGAGGAAATGTTCGGAACCTTCAATATGGGAGTGGGGATGATCATTGTTGCAGATGCAGAGCACGCTGAAAAAGTATTGCACCTTTTAGATGATGCTTACGAAATCGGTGAGATCACGGAAGGAAGCGAGAAAATCAATATAACAATATAACAATATAACAATGTACCAGTGTACCAATTGAATTCATTGTTACATTGCTAGACTGATACATTGTTACATTCACAACATGAAAAACATCGTTATACTCGTTTCAGGTTCCGGTACCAATCTGCAGAGAATCATAGATACCATTGACAGCGGAGAGATCCAAAATGCAAAAGTATCTTTGGTCGTGGCAGACAGAGAATGCTTCGGACTTGAAAGAGCCAAAAATCATCATATAGAAAACGTTCTGATTCCCAGAGGAAAAAATTTCAGCAGTGAATTAGGGAATAGGATTCCAAAAGATACAGATCTGATCGTATTGGCTGGATTCTTATCCATCCTGAAACCTGAATTCTGTGAAAACTGGAGTGGTAAAATTATCAATATTCATCCGGCACTGCTTCCTAAATTCGGAGGGAAAGGAATGTGGGGAATGAATGTTCATCATGCCGTTATTGAAGCCGGGGAAAAAGAAAGCGGTGCAACCGTACATTTTGTAACTCCTGGAATTGATGAAGGAGAAGCGATTCTTCAAAAATCATTTGAAGTGACAGCAGAGGACACTCCGGAAACAATAGCAGAGAAAGTTCACCATATTGAATATGAAATATTTCCAAAAGCCATCAACAAAGTTTTAGGAAATTAAATAATAATGTACCAATATAACAATGTACCAGTGTACCAATTGAATTCACTGTTACATTTTTAAGAAAAAATCTAAGTAAATAAAAGTAAGGCCGGGGGTGAAAGACCGGGCTACAGTTTGAAATAGCTGTAAAAAGTAAAAATTGAAAGCAAAAGTCCCGAAGGGACGATTTAATCAAGCATAGGAGTAAATCCTATGTGAAAAAAAATCAAAAAGTAAAAATGAGTAAAAAGAGAGTTTTAATCAGTGTTTCTGACAAAAGCGGATTGATCGAGTTCGCCCAGTTCTTGGAAGCCCAGAATTATGAGTTGATTTCTACAGGAGGAACGTTCAAACATTTGAAAGACGCTGGTTTAAATCCGATTCAGATCGATGAGGTAACCAATTTCCCTGAAATGCTGGACGGAAGAGTGAAAACCCTTCACCCCAAAGTTCACGGAGGTCTTTTAGCAGTTCGTTCCAATGAAGAGCACATGAAAACCGTTCAGGAGCACGGAATAGATCTGATCGATATGGTAATCGTGAATCTTTATCCTTTCTTTGAAAATGTAAACAAAGACATTTCTTTACATGAGAAAGTAGAGTTTATCGATATCGGAGGTCCTTCAATGCTTCGTTCTGCGGCTAAGAATTTCGATTCTGTTACCGTAATTACCGATGTGGAAGATTATGCAACGGTAAAGCTTGAAATGGAACAGAACGGTGATACGTACATCGAAACACGCAAAAAGCTTGCAGGAAAAGTATTCAACCTTACTTCAGCTTATGACGGGGCTATTTCAAGAATGCTTTTAGATGAAGAATATCCTACGTATCTTAATGCTTCATATAAAAAAGCATCTGATCTACGATATGGTGAAAACCCTCACCAAACTGCTGCTTACTACGTTTCTACATTTGAGAACGGGGCGATGAAAGATTTCGAACAGCTTGGCGGTAAAGAACTTTCTTTCAACAACCTTCGTGATATGGACCTTTGCTGGAAAGTAGTAACGGAATTCAAAGAAGAAATGGCATGCTGCGCAGTGAAGCATTCTACACCTTGTGGCGTAGCGATCGGAACTTCAGCATTGGAAACCTATCAGAAAACTTTCGAATGTGATCCGGTTTCTATTTTTGGCGGAATTGTTGCAATGAACTACAAGATCGATGCAGCAACTGCAGAAGAACTGAACAAAACATTCCTAGAGATTGTAATGGCTCCGGACTTTGATGAAGCAGCTCTTGAAGTTCTAAGAAAAAAGAAAAACCTAAGAATTATAAAAATCGTAAACCCTGTTTCTGACAAACAGACTTGGGTAAAAATTGATGGAGGTATCCTGGTTCAGGATAATGACAATCATTTCTCGGACGATATCAAAGTGGTGACTGAGGTACAGCCTTCAGAAGAGCAGAAAAAAGCCCTTCTTTTCTCTCAGAGAGTCGTGAAGTACGTAAAATCAAATGCAATTGTTGTTTCCAATGGTATCCAGGCATTCGGAATCGGTGGCGGACAGGTCAACAGAATCTGGGCTACTGAACAGGCCATCGAAAGAGCAAAAGAAAAATTCACAGGAGATCTTGTTTTGGCGTCTGACGCATTTTTCCCTTTCCGTGACGTAGTAGATTTCTGCGCTAAAGAAGGAATTAAAGCAATCATCCAGCCGGGTGGAAGTGTAAAAGATCAGGACAGCATTGAAGCTGCCAATGAGCACGGTATTCCAATGATATTTACCGGGGTTAGACATTTTTTACATTAATTAAAATAGAATTAAAAAATAATTTGGGATTGTATTTATAGCATTCAAAATTATATATTTGTAAAATAGACTAGATAATAAATAAAGTATGAGAATATTAATCATAGGTGAAGGCGGTAGAGAATCTGCTTTAGCAGCAAAGCTTCAGAATGATCCAAGAATTTCTAAAATGTTTTTTGCTAACGGTAATGCTACCACCGATGTAATAGGGAAAAATGTTCATTTATCAGAGATCAAAGAACTGAGAGATTTCGCGATCAAAGAAAAGATAGATCTTACAATTGTAGGTCCTGAAGCTCCGCTTGTAGCAGGTCTGAAGGATGAATTCAAAAAGCACGATCTTAAAGTTTTCGGTCCGAACCAAAAAGTAGCGAGCCTGGAAGGAAGTAAGGCTTTCTCTAAGAAATTTATGCAGACCTATGATATCAAAACGGCTAAAGCTGTGGTATTTGATTCATACAATGATGCTAAAGAATATGTTCAGACACAGCAGTATCCTCTAGTGGTTAAGGCGAGTGGTCTTGCAGGCGGAAAAGGGGTGGTTATTTGCGACAACATTGAAGAAGCTGAGGCTACGATCCACGACTTTATGATCAGAAGAATTTATGGAGATGCAGGAATCCGTTTGGTTATTGAAGAATATTTAGAAGGTTTTGAAGCTTCCATCATTGCATTCTCAAACGGTGAAAAGATTTTCCCTTGTATCGCTGCAAAAGATTACAAAAAAGCTGGAAACGGTGACACAGGACCCAATACGGGTGGTATGGGATCTGTAGCGCCAAGCCCTGATTTTACTCAGGAGCACTATGCTGATTTTGAAAAAAATATTTTACAAACGACTATTAACGGTCTGAAAGGAGAAGGATTCAGCTTTAAAGGAATCATTTTCTTCGGATTAATGGTTACTAAGAACGGAACTTACCTTCTTGAATATAACATGAGATTCGGAGATCCTGAAACTCAGGTATTAATGGCATTAATGGAAAACAATCTTCTTGATGTGATCCAGGACTGTATGGATGGAAAAGATATCGAGCTTAAGTTTAAAGACGAAAAAGCGGTATGTCTTGTGATGTGTTCCGGAGGTTACCCTAGAAATATCGAAACAGGGTACGAAATTGTAGGAGAGGACAAACTCAAGCATTCTAAACTTCTATATGCAGGGGCAGTAAGAAGAGCAGACAAAGTAGTTTCTAACGGTGGAAGAGTTCTGAACATCGTTGCTACGGGAGCTACCTATGACGACGCCCGCAAAAAGGTGTACGAAGATGCAGCCCACATTCATTTCGATTACGGTTTCTACAGAGAAGACATCGGAAAGTTTTAAAATAAATCACGAAAAAAGATTTGGAACGTTTCCAAGTCTTTTTTTGTAAAACAGTCAATATTCAGATACCAGATGTAAGATATCAGATTCCAGACGTTCAAGTCTGAAATCTGATATCTTACATCTGACATCATTTATTAATCATCATTTATCATTTATAAAATGAACAACGGTATTATCATATTAGATTTCGGATCACAGTACAATCAGCTTATCGGAAGAAGAATCCGTGAGATGGGGGTATATTCTGAAATCCTTCCTTTCAACACACCTTTACAGGATATTCTTGCTAAACAGCCGAAAGGGATTATCCTTTCCGGGGGACCAAGTTCTGTGAACGCAGAAAATGCCCACTTGGTAGAAAAAGAACTATATGAACAAGGGATTCCTGTATTGGGGATTTGCTACGGAATGCAGCTTACAGCTCATCTTTTAGGTGGAAAAGTAAATAAAGGTGAAAAAGGAGAGTACGGAAAAGCTCATTTAGATATTATTAAAGAAAGTGCTTTGTTAAAAGGAGTTACTCAGAATTCTATTGTATGGATGAGTCACTTTGACGAAGTAGGAGAGCTGCCTGCAGGGTTTGAATTAAATGCAAAATCAGGAGTAATGGCCTCTATTTCCAATGAAGACAGAAAAATCTACTGTGTTCAGTTTCACCCGGAAGTTTCCCATACGGAAGAAGGCGGAAAAATGCTTGAAAACTTTGTTTTCGCGATCTGTGATGCTGAGAAAAACTGGAAACTGACGAACTATATCGAAAAAACAGTTGCAGAAATCAAAGAAAGAGTAGGAGACAACAAAGTAATCCTTGGTCTTTCAGGAGGAGTAGATTCTTCTGTAGCAGCCGTTTTAATTCACAAAGCAATCGGTGATCAATTACAGTGTATCTTTGTTGATACAGGTTTATTGAGAAAGAATGAAGACGTAAAAGTAATGGAAAATTACGGCGAGCATTTTAATATGAATATTAAATTGGTTGACGCTTCTGAAAGATTCTTATCTAAATTAGCCGGAGTTGACGATCCTGAACAAAAAAGAAAGATCATCGGAAACGAGTTTATCCATGTTTTTGATGAAGAATCTCATAAAATCGAAGGGGCTAAATTCTTGGCACAAGGAACAATTTACCCAGACGTTATCGAAAGTCAGTCAGTAAACGGACCATCAGCAGTAATCAAATCTCACCACAACGTTGGTGGACTTCCAGAAGAAATGGAATTTGAACTGTTGGAGCCTTTAAGAGAACTTTTCAAGGATGAAGTAAGAAAGGTTGGGGAAGAATTAGGTATTCCTCATCATTTGGTACACAGACACCCTTTCCCTGGTCCAGGTTTAGGAATCAGAATTTTAGGAGCTGTAGACGCTGAAAAAGTGAAAATCCTTCAGGAAGCTGATGATATTTTCATTGAAGAATTATACAAAAATGATCTTTATGAAAAAGTATCCCAGGCTTTTGTAGTCCTTCTTCCTGTGAAATCAGTAGGAGTAATGGGGGACGAAAGAACGTATGAATACACCGCTGTAGTTCGTTCTGCCAACACCATCGATTTTATGACGGCAACGTGGAGCAGACTTCCTTACGAGTTCCTGGATACAGTATCCAGCAGAATCATCAACGAAGTAAGAGGAATCAACAGAGTAGCTTACGATATTTCAAGCAAACCACCTGCAACGATTGAGTGGGAGTAATTTCACTTTAATTTTTATAATATAAATTCTGCCCTAAGGCAGAATTTTTTTTATGATATTAAGTTTAAAATTGTTTTATAGAAAATACTATAAATACAATACCTATTAAGATTAGTAAAAAATATATTCCTTTAAATATCTTGTTCTCACCAACAATAAAATAACTTATCAATATTGATAATCCTGAAAAAAAATAAAGGAAATTTTTCCCGTCAAGACTATTGAGATTTGAACTGAATAATAAATTTAAATTGTGAGAAACATTATTTGCTGAGGCCGAATTAAAAAAAAATAGGGTAAAAATTATTAGAACTGCTATAGAATGAATCAGACGATATATTTTCATTTTTATGGATGTGTTTTGGTAATAAGTTTCTCTGCTGATTATTTTTCCTTAAATTTAAATAAAATTACGTCAAATGCAAATAGAAACAAGAGCCCTGAGTCTTCAGGATTATGATGAACTGGTAATAACAATGAAACGCGCTTATCCGCAGATGTCTGAATCTATTTGGTCTAAAAAAAGCATCGAAAAGCTCACCAGAATATTCCCTAAAGGTCAGATCTGTATCACGGTAGACGGAAAACTGGCTGCTGTAGCACTCTCCATTATTGTGAATTATGACGAATTCGGAGACGATCATACTTATGTAGATATTACAGGAAATTATACCTTCAATACCCATCTTTCAACCGGAAACGTGCTCTATGGAATTGAGGTTTTTGTAGATCCTGAGTTTCGTGAGCTGCGTCTGGGAAGAAGACTATATGATGCCAGAAAAGAATTATGTGAACTGCTTAATCTGAAATCTATAATTCTGGGTGGAAGAATTCCAAACTATCATAAATACAGCGACGAACTTTCCCCAAGGGAGTACATCCGAAGAGTAAGAGACAAAGAAATTTACGATTCTGTATTGTCTTTCCAGCTTTCCAATAACTTTCTGCCCATAAAGATTCTTAAAAAATACCTTCCCGAAGATGAATCCTCACTGGAAAATGCCGTTTTGCTACAATGGAACAACATCTATTACAGCAAAAAACCCAATACCATGCAGGACAGCATCATCCGTCTTGGACTGGTACAGTGGCAGATGAGACATTTTAAAAATATCGATGCTTTTTATGAGCAGGTAGAGTTTTTTGTGAATGTGATGGGCGACTACAAGTCGGACTTTGTCCTTTTTCCGGAACTTTTCAATACGCCGCTACTGGCGCCTTTCAATAAGCTTTCCGAAAGAGACAGTATGATAGAATTGGCTAAATTAAGTGAAGAAATCAAGAATAAAATTTCCGAACTGGCCATCAGTTACAATGTCAATATTATCTCAGGAAGTATGCCTGTTTTCGATACGGAGAGTAATGATCTGTATAATGTGAGTTATCTGTTACACCGTGACGGCCGTATCGATGAATACCGTAAAGTCCACATTACGCCAAACGAAAGAAAATACTACGGAATGAAAGGCGGAAATGAGATTAGAGTTTTCGATACCGACTGCGGAAAAATAGGTCTTGTCATCTGTTACGACGTAGAATTTCCGGAACTGCCGAGAATTTTGGCAGATCAGGGCATGAAAATTCTTTTTGTACCTTATCTTACCGATACCCAAAATGCTTATATCAGAGTACGTCACTGTGCGGCTGCGAGGGCTATCGAAAATGAATGTTATGTTGCGATTGCCGGATGTGTCGGAAATCTTCCGGGAGTCAACAATATGGATATCCAGTTTGGGCAGGCTGCCGTATTTACGCCTTCAGATTTTGCCTTTCCATCCAATGCTGTGAAAGGGGAAGCTACTCCTAATACAGAAATGACCCTTATTGTGGATGTAGACCTTAATTTACTGAAAGATCTCCATCATAACGGCTCTGTTCAGGTAATGAACGACCGTAGAAAAGACCTTTACGAAACTTACCTTAAGTAAGAAGCGTCCATAATTTTCAACACATAAAATCCTGGCCAAACGGTCAGGATTTATTTTCATTGTAAGGTATTTCGCCTATAAAAATAAAAAAAGAGCAGATGAATTTCTGCCCTATATTTAAAATGTTAAATTTTTTATAATTACTGCGGACAGATCACTGCAGGGCAGATCAGTCTCGGACATCTAGGTCTTCCGTCAGTAGGGCAGCACTCATACGAACAGTTACCACCGATAATGATACCGTTTCCGTTAATTCCCTTTAATTGTTCTCTTGAAAGTTTGCTGTTGCGTAAATTTTTCATTTTGTAATATTTATAGGTTAGTTGATAATTTGATGAATATAAAGATAAAAAAATCCTTTAAATAATAGTATAGCTAGAATTTTTTTTATTTGTATTTATTGTATTGTCTGAGCATTAGAAAAATAATTGAATTAAAAATGTTATTTTTTTTCATGATATTCTTGAAATTTACTATCTTCACTGATCAATTTAAATAAAATATAATGACAGGAACAGTAAAATGGTTTAACGAAACAAAAGGTTTTGGTTTTATTACACCAGACGGAGGCGGAAACGATATTTTTTGCCATCATTCAGCCATTCAGTCTTCAGGCCTTAGATCTTTAAAAGAAGGACAGGCAGTAGAATTTGATATTAAAGAAGGTAAAAAAGGACCTGAAGCAGACAATGTTAGAATAGTAGGATAATAACTTATTAAGATATTGTTGAAATAAAGCTGCCATAGTATGGCGGCTTTTTTTATGGCTCGACTCTGGCAAGAAGTAGTTCTGCTGACAGCATTAGCGTGGATTCAAATTCAAATAAAATAACAATAGGAACAATTTTTGGAGTAATTTGCAACAACTATCTACAAATATATGTTTGACAAGCAGCAACGAAAACTGAAAAGATCAGCCAGACTTATTTCCGTACTCAGTAAATACGGATTTAAAGATATGCTGGCGAGAATGAATACTGGAAATAAACAGGAACCGGTTTCTGATGATCCGGACGAGGTCATTTCCAAAGGGACCGTATATGAAAGAATCAGACTGGTGCTGGAAGAGCTTGGACCTACTTTTGTAAAATTGGGGCAGACATTCAGTAACCGTGAAGATCTTCTTCCACCCGAACTGATCCAGGAGCTACAGAAACTTCAGGATAAAGTAGATATGGTAGATATGGATGTAGAAGAAATTCTGGAAAACGAATTCAATATATCCGTTAAAGATCATTTTCTCGAGATTGAGAAAGAACCTTTGGCAACAGCATCTATCGCTCAGGTGTATAAGGCTGTTTTGCTGGATGGGAGTCCGGCGATCCTCAAACTCAAAAAAGCTGATGTACAGACCCTTATTGAAGATGATCTGCTTCTCATTAAAGACCTTGAAAAGTTAGTGTCGGCTTATTCAGAAATAGGAGAAAAACTTAATCTTAAACAGGCGATTTCTACTTTTGAAAAATCTTTGCTTGAAGAAGTTTCTCTGATCAACGAAAAAGAAAATATCCTGCATTTTGCCCGGAATTTCAAAAACAATAAAGAAACGTATGTTCCGAAAATTTATGAAGAGTTTTCGAATAACAATATTCTTTGCATGGAGTTTATCGATGGGATCAAGGTGACCGATAAAGCTGCGCTTTTAGCCCATGATATTGATCCTGTAAAAGTTTCTGAAGTGGGGTTGAGACTATTTGTTTCACAGATTCTGGATTACGGATTCTTCCATGCCGATCCGCATGCCGGAAATATTTTGGTGAAAAAGAACGGGAAAATTGTGTTCATAGACTTTGGGGCTGTAGGAAAGATCCAGCCAAACGATAAAGAGATCCTTGAAAACCTGATCGTAAGTTTTGTGGCTAAAAATCCTCATAAAATAGTCCGTTATCTCAAAAAAATGGCGGTCAGTTATGAAATTCCCGATGAAAGAAGATTTGAAAACGATGTAGAAGATATTCTGAACTTTGTTCACAGCTCTTCATTGCAGGATATCAACGTTCAGGTGATCATCAATAAAATGAAGGATATTCTAAAAGATAACAGGCTCTACATGCCGGATTATTTTTATCTCCTTTTTAAAGGGATCAGTCTGATAGAAGGAGTGGGACGAACCATTAATCCGGATCTGGATATTGTGAAAAGCCTTCACCCTTACACCAGAAAAATATTAACCAAAAAGATCAGTCCGAAGAATCTTTTAAAGACAGGGATGGACAGGATGCTAAATTTCACGGATAATGTAGATGAAATTCCCAAAGAACTCCGATCTGTTTTGCAGAAATTGGACGATAACAAATTCACAGTATCCAGCGAGATTAAAAATATTGAAAAGACTAATCAACTGATCAAGTCCAGTATCATTAACTTAATTTTGGCCATGATCCTGGGAGCTAACATTATTGCTACGGCTATTGTTTTTACTTCGGAATCCGGACCCAGAATAGGAGAGATGTCTTTAGTCGCGGTTTTAGGATTTGTATTTTCTGTTATATTGGTCTTGGTACTTTTACTGAGAGTAACCAGAAAATAAGAAAGTAGAATGGAAAGAAAAATTTCCTATCAAAAAAGATCCCAAAAAGAAAGGATATGTGATCATTACATCCAGCCAATGGGAAGATGATGATATCAAAATTAAAAGTACAAGTGTGAAAGTGAATTGAGTTTCGGTGTGCGGGTTTCGGATCACGAGATAAGGGAGTTTGAGAGTTAGAGGGTTGCTGGTTTATTATGTTAGTTGCTGGATTGAATGTCTGAAATCTGAAATCTGATGTCCATCATATTGGTTCTAGGCTCTTGATTCTTGATTCTCACAACTTAAAATTCACCACTGACATTAAGTTTAACCTCTAAATTTAAATACCTATCTTTGCACCATGGAAAAACTCACTTTTGCGGATTTTGACCTGCCGGTTAAAATTCTTGATGTTTTAGCGGATCTGGAATTATTCGAACCTACACCTATTCAGGAAAAGAGCTTAGGCCCTATACTTTCCGGGAGAGATGTCATGGGGATCGCACAAACCGGAACCGGGAAAACATTAGCCTATCTTCTGCCCGTTCTTAAAACATGGAAATACAACAAAGCAGGGAATCCTACTGTTTTGATTCTTGTTCCTACAAGAGAATTGGTGGTACAGGTAGCCGAAATTGTTGAGAAACTGACAGAAAATATTACCGCAAGAGTAATCGGAATATACGGAGGGAAAAATATCAATACACAGAAACTCTTATTTAATAACGGATGTGATATTTTGGTAGGAACTCCGGGAAGGGTAATGGATCTTGCTATTGATAATGCCATTTCACTGAAAGAAGTTAAGAATCTGATCATTGATGAATTTGATGAGATGCTTAATTTAGGTTTCAGACCGCAACTTACCCATATTTTTGAAATGATGAAGCCGAAGAGACAGAACATTCTTTTCTCGGCTACGATGACAGAAGCGGTAGATGAAATGCTGGATCAGTATTTTGCCAGTCCAATAGAGCTTTCATTAGCAAAATCCGGAACACCTCTTGAAAAAATTGAGCAGACCGGTTATAAAGTTGAAAACTTTAATACAAAAATCAACCTTCTTGAGTATTTATTGAAGAATAATGAAGACATGTCTAAGGTCTTGGTTTTTACCAATAATAAGAAGAATTCTGACCTTCTGTTTGCTAAAATCGATGAGCTTTTTCCTGAAGAATTTGATGTCATCCACTCAAACAAATCTCAGAACTACAGGCTTAAAGCCATGAAGAGATTTGAAAATGAAGAAATCCGGGGATTGATTACTACCGATGTAATGGCCAGAGGACTTGATATTTCAAATATTACCCACGTTATCAATTTTGAAACCCCTGAAATTCCTGAACAGTATATTCACAGAATAGGAAGAACAGGTAGGGCAGACAAAGACGGTAAAGCAATTACTTTTGCAACTAAAAAAGAAGAAACTTCTATTCTTGATATTGAGGTATTAATGGATAAAGATCTTAAGTTCCATGATTTCCCTACAGAAGTGAAAATAAATCCTAAGAAAATCGCTTCCGAGGAAGATGTGATCATTATGAAGAATCCTGCACAGGTAAAACTGTACGAAGGAGGAGGAGCATTTCACGAGAAAAAGGATAAAAACAAAAAAGAAAACTGGGGCGGTCCTTCAAAAAGAAAAGCACCTAAGAAATTTGGAGCTAACAGAGCCCAACAGAAATCGATATCAGTATCAAAATCTACTAAGAAAAAGAAATAACAAAAAACTCCCGATTTTTCGGGAGTTTTTTGTTTAGGTATTGTATTATTTCATATAAGGTTTCATCACTTTCGCCCATACCTCATATCCTTCCGGAGTCAGGTGGAGCATATCTTCTACGAAAAGATCTCTTCTTACGTTTCCGTTAGAATCTTCCATAGCTTTCGTAATATCGATGAATTCTGCATTCGGTTCTTTTTTCATGAAAGCGGCGATCTTTTTATTCGTTTCTTTCATTTGTGGCCAAAGGACTTCGCGGCTTGGAGAATATTTTATTGAAATAAAATCTACTTCGATGTTAGGAAACTTTTCACGGATCTTTTTATAGAATGTTTTAAACCTGTTGATCACCACTTTGGCCTTTAGATCGTGGTTGTCTGCAAAATCATTATCACCACAGTAGATAATGATCTGTTTAGGCTGGTAAGGGCTTAAAAGCTCGTCTGCGAAATCATTCAGATCTGTCATTCTTGATCCGCCAAAACCTCTGTTAATAATTGTTTTATCTGGGAAATAGCTGGTGACGTCTGTCCATTTCGTGAAAGAGGAACTTCCTATCAGAAGGATAGCGTCTTTGGGTGGAGGGGTTTCCTGATCTGCCTTTTTAAAATTTTGAATGTCTTGCCAGAACATCGGCTTTTTTTCCTGTGAAAAGGACAGGGCAAAATACAGCAGGAGAAATGCTGAAAGAATCTTCTTCATTGTAATCAAATTTTAAATGTCGTATAAAAGTAATAAAAAACTCCCGGTTTTATCGGGAGTCTGTGTTTATCTTTTGTAGGTAATGTAGATCAGATCGTCGGTACCATCATTGTTTTGATCATAAGCACCAAACAGCTGCGCCAGTTTCAGATCCTGGCTCGTCAGGATTTCAACTCTGTGCCATCTTTCAGTGTCATCGTCATTCTTGATGCTCAACAGCTTAGACTCTTCATTATAAGTATATTTACCTTCAGTTTTTCCGGTCATCTGGCAGTCGGTGCCTGTTCCTGAATAATACGTATAGCTGGTATAGTAATCGCTTCTGAAGTGTAATAAATTTTTGGCCTCACAATCAGACGGAGTTTCAGTAGAAAGTACTGTTTTATTGTCTTTTCCGGAAATGGTTTCTCTTTTAACCATCTTCCAGTCTCCGCTCATCATCTCTAATTCATAAGCTTCTATGTTGTCATCTTTACAGGAAGTTAGTGCCAGAGCTGAAAAGGCAAATAAAAGTAGCTGTTTTTTCATTTTCACAAATTTAAGAATATGCTAAAATATAAATAAATTTGAAATATTTATAATGAAATCCTGCTTTTTTAAACGAATGTTTATAAATAACAGGATTTTATATGATGAAGCTTTGAAAGTGATGGATTTTTATGGGTCGTACATAGTAGGTTGCAGGCAGTAGGGATTGTGTCAAAGTTTGAAATTTTGTTTTTTAATTTAGATTTTAAGAAACAAAAGTCAAGAGTCAAGAAACAAGATGCAAGACATCAGATTTCAAATCATAAACTCACTAACTTAATTATTACAAACTAGCAACCAGCATCTGCCAACTCTCTCACCCCACATTCCTAATAACTCATCTCCACAATCTTATAAGCATCCTGAGGCGTCAGTTTTTTATACTCACCAAGTCCGGACCATTTTCTGTCTGTAAATGCTTTTTCTACTCTTTCAGCTGTACCTTTATAATCTTCTGTATATTCGGAAAGTTTGGTTTTGATATTCAGGCTGTGGAAGAATTCTTCCATCTTTTTGATTCCTGCTTCAGCTTTTTCTTCCAGTGTTCCGTCTTTGATTCCCCATACTCTTTCAGCGTACTGAGCCAGTTTTCCTTTTTTGGTTTCGAAATTATAACGGTAGTGGGAAGGAGCAATAACCGCTAAAGTTCTTGCATGGTCGATTCCGAAATAAGCAGTTAGTTCATGCCCCATAGCGTGTACCGCCCAATCTGTGATCACTCCCTTCTGGATAAGACCATTCAGAGCCATTGTACAGCACCACATAAAGTTTCCGGCAGCATCATAATTAAAATCATCAGCCAGAACTTTTGGAGCTGTTTCCTGAAGGCTGATCAGAATGCTTTCCGCAATTCTTTCCTGAAGATCTGCAGAAGAAGGGGCCGTCATATATTGTTCCAAAACATGCGTGTAAGCATCTGTAATTCCGTTGACGATCTGGTTCTTAGGGATTGTTCTGATCACTTCCGGATCTAAAACAGAAAACTGAGGGAAAAGACCAGGTCCACCGGACGATAATTTTTCATTGGTTTCTCTTCTTGAAATGACATAACCTGAATTCATTTCAGAACCCGTTGCCGGCAATGTCAGAATACTTCCGAAAGGCATTCCTTCTCCTTCAAACGTTCTTACTGAATTTCTAAGGATTTCCCAGGGTTCTCCATCATAATTGGCAGCAGCAGAAAGAAATTTAGTTCCATCAATCACAGATCCTCCGCCTACAGCCAGCAGATAATTGATATTATTTTCTTTGATAAAACTTAAAGCGTTGATTAGTACTTCATACTCAGGATTTGCAGGAACACCTCCGAATTCATACAGATCATGATCTTTCAGAGCTTCCTTTACCTGATCGTAAACACCGTTGTTCTTAATGCTTCCACCTCCGTAGATCATTAATATTTTAGCATCTTTTGGAACTTCACGGGAGATCTTAGCGATTTCACCTTTTCCGAAAAGTATTTTTGTTGGATTTTTAAATTCGAAATTGAGCATTGTTCTAAATTTATTTGATTCAAATTTACGCAAAGCAATACGAAAACTGAGTTAATGAAATTTTAAAATTACTATCGACCTATTTTATAATAACAATTTAAAATTTAACCCAGGTTTGGAATAAGATGTTTTTAGAATCAGGAGAGATGCGCTCAAATCAAGAGCCAGGAATCAAGAATCAAGAACCAAGAACCAAGAATCAAGACATAAGACATCAGATTTCAGACATCAGACCGAAGACTTTGAATGCTTGTGGAATGTGAATGGTGAATTTTACTTCGCAAGTGAATGTGCATTTTTATAGTAGACATGAGATTTCAGATGTTGAATCGATAAACTCTACAATTATATTTCAATGCATTCAATTGCAAAAGTTGACATTGAAGCAACCGATTTTTATGGAGTTTTTCCCTTTTTGAAGCTGTCTTTTTATTTTGGAGCAGTCTGAGCTGAAGTATCGCAGTCCTCACTTTTAAAGTAAATACCTTTATTTTTTGACTCCAGTCTGCCCGTTTTTCTATTGATTTTGATGAAGTAAGATTCTTTAATTTCGGGACAACCTTTAGATTTTGAGGCATACAGAGATATATGTTTGTCCTCCATTTTATATGAACCACCTGCTTTATTGCTGGTATCTACGGAAAAACCATACGTTTGGGCCAATAAAATAGCTTCCGGAAGATTATCAACCGTTCCGATGAAATCTCTTAACTGCTGTTCACTGGAGAAATAGACAGACCTTTCGTTTTTACAGGCAAGAATATAGGAAAAGCATCTGTTGTCCATACATTGCTGAAAGAAACCTTTCTCAGGAAGAGGCTCGTTGATGGTCATGAAATCCGGCATCTGACTTTCATAGATCACTGCTTTTTCAGGATCGGTGTCATTGGTAAGAACTCTCCAATAACCATATTCTTTATCCGGAACAATAAATGGGTACAAATATTCTGCTGTATCCAGAATATCCGGAATCTTTCTGTAGTCATCAGGAACCACAGTCTGTGCAAAGAACAGATTGGATAGAACCAGCGAAGTGATGACAATAATTTTCATAAAGGAAGTGCTTTCCGGCAAATTTACGAAAATGAATGATGATTTATTTTTTATCCTTTAAATAATTAGCAGCGTTGGTATTGCCGGGATTAAGAATCAATGATTTTTTATAGTTAATAACAGCTTCTTTCTTTTGTCCTAACCCATCTAATGCTTCACCATAGCTGTCATAAACATTGGCGCTGTTCGGAAATAACAAGGTATTCAATTTGAAAACGGCAAGGGCTTCATTCTTGAGATTCCGGCTTATCAGCTGGTAACCCCATGAATTGATCTCATCCTCTGACACGGTAAAATTTTTATTGTTCTCTTTAATTTTTTGATAAATTGCATATACATTTTGATACCCACCTGAAACAGTTTGGTGATAGAGTAGCTTCATATTCGGGCTAAGTCCAAAACCATTTTCAATTTTCATATCTGGTATGTAGTATCCGGCAATTTCATCAATGAACCATTCAGGATTTGCTCCCTGAAGATTGCTTAAAACAATGATTGATAGATTATCGTCCGGATAAACAAACAGGGCAGAGCGCATACCTCCTACAGGAGCAACGGCGGGATGCTCAGACCTTACAACAGTCGGCCATCCTAGGGCATAACCGTTCGTGAGTTTATTAAAACCACCTATGTCACCATTATTGAGCTTTATAGTAGTAAAAAGCTCCTTAATGCTTTTTTTATCATGAAGCAGTTTCCCTTTCTGCAGGGCTATGAGCCACTTACTCAAATCTTCAGCTGATGATAAAATTCCTGTAGCTGTCCGAAAAAATAGAGGAAAGGCAACAAAAGCATTGTGGAGCTTTCCGTCATTGATCCATTGGCCATCATGATTAATAATTGTGGAATATGAACCCGCATTATTCTCGATAATATCATTAGAATCTCCAAATCGAGTGACAAACATTGTACACGGCTTAAATTGATTTTCTTCAATAAACTTCGCGAAATGCTCTCCGCTCAATTTTGTAATTATTTTTCCTAAAATATAGTAGCCTGTTTGATTATAACTGAATTTCTCACCAGGCGAAAACTCCATAGGACGTGTTTTAACTATTTCCCAATTTTTGTTTTCGATACCGCCACCCAATAGCTGTTCTTTTTCATCAATATTATTGGGAAGACCTGATGTATTGCTTAATAACTGTTTGATTGTTATTTTTTTCCAGTTTCCCGGAATGTCAGAAAGATATTTTGAAATGGTATCATCTGTTTTTAATTTTCCCTGCTCCTGAAGTTGCATGATAGCAACACCAACAAAAGCTTTCGTCATTGAATTGATAGAGAATACCATATTGTTTTTTGTTGCGATCTGATGTTCAATATTGGCAAGTCCATAATTACTCAGTTGATCAATTTTTTCATTTCTGATGACAGCCAATTGAAGCCCTGGGATTTTCAGTTCCTGCATTTTATGCTTGATAAAAACATCAATGCTGTCAGAACGCTTTTGTGCTGTATAGTTTTGTATAAATAAAACAATAATAATAATAACAAGAAATGATTTCAATGAGATTTTCATAAGACCGTTTATTGTAAGACATTGTAAGATAGCTTTTTATTACATATGATCTCTCTTTTTACAATCTGACCTTTATATACTGCAAATTAAATTCATAGTTAAGGCTATTGCAGTACAATTTTATAATATCCTTTTTCGTCTGTTACATCAATACCTATACCGGTAAATGTTAATTTGTTAATCTGATAACCATCACAACCCCCTTTAAATTCTGACGAATGTATTGAAAAATTAAAAGCTTTAATATTAGAAGAGAAAGTATAATTTTTTGTACCATTATAAGCGCCTACATTTTCTAAAATGACGATGTCCTCGGATGTTTTGGTTAATTGTACCCCCAGGGCAAACGCATGATAGAAGTCACATAAGATAGTATATAATTGTTTGATAATAAATAATTTATCATTAGTTTGTTGAGATAAAATATTGTATATTCATCTGATAATCAATAAATTAATTCATTAT
>NZ_JABBGI010000018.1 GCF_012927325.1 Chryseobacterium antibioticum
CATTTACTTTTTTTCTTCTCGATTTAACTGCTTGATTCACTGTTAAATATACAAAAAACAAACCAAAAAAACAATTAAAATAACTGATAATCAACGTATTAAATCCATAACTTAATGACATTGGGCTTTAGCCCGCTTTTTCTTTTCCGTAAATAAATTGGCTTTAGCCAAACCTATTTTAAGTTCAAATAATTCCAAGACACCACAAAAACACCCGCAGTTTCCGTTCTTAATCGCTGATTTCCAAGAGAAACAGCTTTAATTCCTTTTTCGGCTAAAAGATGAATTTCTTTATCAGAAAAATCTCCTTCAGGACCAATTAAAAACGTAATATTATCTAAATGCGGAATGTTTTTTAACTCCATCCTTTCTAAATTTTCATTACAGTGTGCCACGAAAGTCTTTTCTGGATTAATATTTTTCAGAAAATCAGGAAGTTTAATTAAATCATTAACAACAGGGAAATGAAATCGCAAACTCTGTTTTGAGGCCGCAATTGCTTGTTTTCTAAGTTTGTCTATACTGATGTTTTTACGCTCTGTTTTTTCAGTTTGTAAAATAGTAATCTCAGAAATACCCATTTCCACCGCTTTTTCTACAAAAAACTCAATTCGGTCAATATTTTTAGTCGGAGCAATAGCAATGTGAAGTTTTGGATTAAAATCAAGAGTATTTGTTTTAATTTCCGAAACTTCCAGACTTGCTTTCTTTCCTTCAATCACTAATTTTCCAGAAGCTACATTTCCTTTTCCGTCTGTTACGTGAATTTCTTCACCATCTTTCATACGAAGAACTTTTACAATGTGCTGTTGTTCGTCGTCATTAATTATTGCTTTTCCGTTATTGATTTCTCCAAAAAAAAGTTTCATATATTGATATTTTAGAATACGCCTGACTTTTATTTATAAGTGATTATTAAAAGGAAATTTCATTATCGCTTAAAAATGCTACACCGGTTTTTATCGTGGTATAAATATCACTTTCACAATCTCTATATGAACATGCGTAAATTTCTTCAATCCACTTATTATTCATGAAAATTAAATTCAAATATTCGTTTTTTCTTAAATTATTTTTGATAGATAAATAATCTCCTTCTTTGGGTTCATAAGTAAAACTAAAGACATTTTCTGAATTGATTTTCTCTACGATCTCTTCCTTTATATTTTGAACATATCCAATTTCTGAACTGATCATTAAATAATCTTCGTCTTCAGATTTTTCTGTCACTTCATTTTTTCCTATGATGGTTTCTAAAACCCAGTAATATTTTGAATTTTTTTTAGACTGCGTTCCCAGTACCTTTTCTTCTAAAAGTATTTTCATAAATCATATTTTGCTGTTGCGGACGTTTTCATATCCGTAAATTCTCCTCGCTCATATTTCAGTTGAGCAACCATAGCGATCATCGCCGCGTTATCGGTAGTATATTCAAATTTTGGAATGTAAATATTCCAGCCTGATTTTTCATGATAATCCTGCATCACTTTTCTTAAAGCAGAATTGGCAGAAACTCCACCAGCAATCGCTACTTCTTTTATATTTAACTCTTTGGCCGCTTTTTCAAGTTTAGCCATCAGAATTTCAATAATTGTTCTTTGAACGGAAGCGCACAAATCGTTCAGGTTTTCTTTAATAAAATCCGGATTTTTTCTAACCTCTTTCTGAATAAAATAAAGAACAGAAGTTTTGATACCGCTGAATGAATAGTCATAATTCTCCATTCTTGGTTTGTTGAACGTAAAAGCATCAGGATTTCCTTCCTTGGCCAGTCGGTCTATAATAGGTCCAGCAGGGTAGTCCAGATCAAAGATCTTTCCGATCTTGTCAAAAGCTTCTCCTGCAGCATCGTCAATTGTTTTTCCAATAATTTCCATATCAAAATAATCCTTCACCAATACAATCATAGTATGCCCTCCGCTTACCGTAAGACACAAGAAAGGGAATTGAGGCGGCATAGGATTTGCATCTTCAATGAAATGGGCTAAAATGTGGGCCTGGAGATGGTTTACTTCAATTAACGGAACATTCAAACTCATTGCCAAAGACTTAGCAAATGACGTTCCTACAAGAAGAGATCCTAAAAGTCCGGGGCCGCGTGTAAATCCTATAGCTGAAATAGCATTTTGTTGTATATTTGCTTTAGTAATAGATTTTTCAACAACGGGGATTATATTTTGCTGATGCGCTCGCGATGCCAGTTCCGGGACCACACCTCCATATTCTTTATGGATGGCCTGATTCGCAGCGATGTTCGAAAGAATACAGTTTCCCTTGATGATAGCTGCTGAGGTGTCGTCGCAAGACGATTCAATACCTAAAATTATAGAGTCGCTCATAATAATGGCAAAGTTAGAGAATAATAACGAGAATGAGAATAAAAAATCAGTAGCTGAAAACCTAAGTGATCAGGTACAGAAGACTGTTGGGGATGTAGAAGGTGCTGTGAAGGAGACAGTTAAGGAAGCATCTGAGCTGGCATCAGATGCCATTCATCATCCTGTGGAGACGGCTGAAGAATTTGGCAAGCAGGCGGTGAAAGATGTGACCAGTTATTCCTGGTGGGCCAGACTTCTCCTCATCCTTTTCTGGCTGGGGGTTATTCTTGTTGGCGGTGTATTGACGGCCATTAATCTTCCTGCAACCAAGCAATGGGCAGCAGATCAGGCACTACAGATCGTTAATAAAGATTTTAAAGCAGGAATGTCTACGGAAAGTGTAGAAGTAGATTATTTCGGAGACGTTACTATAAAAGGATTAAAAATCAAAGATTACAAAGGCTTAGAATTCATCAAAGCCAGAGAATTTCGCGCCAATTCCGATTGGATGTCGTTGGCATTCAATGCTATTTCCGGAAACAGCAATTCATTAAGCTTTAATTCCCTTACCCTTGTCAATGCAGATATAAAAGTCATCACTTACAAAGGCGACAGTATTTCCAATTTTATCAGATTTACGCAGCTTTTCGACAGTGATAAAAAAAGAGATCCGAAAAAGCCGGCTTTCCAGTTGGATTCTCGTGTACAGATCATTGATTCAAAAGTTTCTATCGTTAGTCAAAACTCTCCGGGAGAACCCGGGAAATGGCTTACCGCAACAAAATTTAATCTAAAAGCGCCTAATGTAAAGGTGAATGGAGCCAATATTTCAGCGCTGATCAATAATATGTCCTTCGTCACTTCCAGATGGGGGAAATCTCATTTTGTAGATACATTCTCTACAGAACTCTCTTTTACGCATGAATTTCTATCATTAAAAGACCTTACCCTGAATACAGATCATTCATTGCTTCAGGGGAATGTCAAATTTAATCTTCATGATGGGTCATGGTCAGAATTTGCAGACCGTGTCCGTTGGGATATGGAAATTAAGCAGGGAAGTCAGTTAAGTGGTTATGACATCAGCTACTTTGTGACCAACTGGGATAATTTTAAACCATTCAACCTGGCAGGAAAAATGACAGGCCCTTTGAATAAATTTCACTTAGAGAACTTTCTCATCAGAAACCCTGATGTAAATATTGCCACAAAAACCATGAAGATAGACAGGTTGCTGAAAGGAAATTTTTCTATAGAAACCAACGACCTTTCAACAGATTTCACCTACAAAGATCTTAAAGCCATGATGCCTTCATTTATTTCTAAAAAGATGAAGAATTTTGCAGATGACTTCGGAAAACTGAAATATAACGGAGCTGTAAAGGTAAATCCTGACCAGATCTATGTGGCAGGTGGAAATCTGATGACAGGAATAGGACAGGCCAAGATCTCCAAGCTTTATCTTACCGGATATAGCACGGCAATGCCTAAATATTCAGGATATCTCGAAGTCAAAGACCTGAACACTTCTGTCATCACAAAAAACAAAACAGTTGGCCTGATCTCAGGTAAATTTGATCTTAATGGGCAGAGTTTTGACGTCAATACAATGCGTCTAACTACCAAGTCTCAAATCAGCAGCATCGAGATTATGGATAAGCAGATCAGTAACCTGTATCTGGACGGATTATTAGATCATAAAAAATATAACGGACTCATCACCGTGAATGATGAACAAGCTAAAGCCACCATTAAAGGGCTTATTGACTTCAGCACCTCAAGAGTTGCTATGAATGTCAATGCAGATGTGACTTCTCTGAATATCAATTATTTTACCAATAAACCGGGAAGCCAGATCGTGAGCGGCCAGGTAGAAGGTAAAATGTCCATGTCCTCCATTAATGACCTTACTTTAGACGTGGATGCCAATAATCTTCATTTTGCTACAGCTACCCAAAAATATATTATTCCTAATGCGAAACTGAAAACCTTTGTGGAAGGAGGCGGACGTGTCATCGATATGGATGCACCAGGTGCGGCAAGCGGTAAGATCTCAGGGAAATATAACCTGGCGGATCTGGCAGGAATGGTGGAAAACGGTATTGGAAGAATACTGGTAGGCCCTCCACCTAGAAAATTGTACAGAGGACAGAACTTTAAAATGAATTTTGATGTTCAACAGGGTGTTGTGAATTATTTTCTTCCTGACCTGAAACTTCCACAAGGTGCTTTGGTAGAAGGAGAGTACAACGGAGATTCCAATGATCTGATCCTGAATCTGGATGCCGCTTCTCTGAAATACATCATGACGAAGAAGGAAGAGATTACGGATGCAGACAAAGCTTTAGCAGCCGCTAATCCTGAATACAAGATCAATGACCGGACTAATATTTCCAGAGACAGTGCGATGATTGACAGTGTTATGATAAGGGTGAATACAGCAAATCTTGATCAGCAGATTTATGCAAGGGTCAGCAAACTATTGTATAATAAAAATGTCATTAAGGATTTTGAACTTAAAGGTACAAATGAAAATAATACAGCCCTTCATCTGGCCACTACATTTAAGCATGGTAGTCCGGAAGATGAGCTGGATGACAATCTTAAAGCTTATGCCATTAATGTTGACCAGTCTACGAATGCTGCGGGAGATTATGTTTTCAGGTTTGAACCTACAGAAGTGAAATTCAACGAGGTTACCTGGGCAATAGATACAAGTCCCGAACTGGATCACTCCATTACGTACAGAAAAAATACCGGGGATTTCGACATCCGGAATCTTCGTATATATTCAGAGAAAAGTGCCCTGTTTATCAAAGAAGCACAATTTAAATCGGCTAAAGATTTTTATCTAGATGCGGATATCGAAGAATTTGCGGTAGAAAAACTTCTTGAAATGCAGTCCGGCGGAAATCCTATGGGCATAAAAGGGCTTGCGAACGGAAGTGTGAAGATCAAAATGGATAAAAGCACTTTGCAGCCATTGGTAGATCTTACCGTAGATAATATTATGATGAACGGAAATGAAATGGGCGACCTTACGATTTCCGCGACAAACGGTTTCTCCCTGAATGTGTATGATGTTGACGTCAAAGTGGCTTCTGCCGGCGTTCTTGGAAATAATAACCTTCATCTGACAGGAACAGTAAATAATAACACAGCTTCTCCAACGATTGATCTGACAGCGGAGATGCGTGATTTTGACCTTGCCTTTACCCAGCAGTTTGTTCAGACTGTTTTTGGAAACATACGAGGAAAAGCAACGGGAGATCTTAAAATCAATGGTAAGCTAAGTAATCTTGATTATAGTGGAGATATTGCCATGAAAGGTTTTGGTCTGAAACTTCTCTTTACAGGAGTGGATTATTCATTTGACGACACCGTAATTCCTCTTTCCAAAGGACTTGCGATTCTTAATAATATTGAAGTGCATGACGGAAGATCTAATTCTAAAGGAACCATTTCGGGTGCGATTCAGTTTGAAACCATTTCTTCAATGGGGGTCAACCTGATAATGAGAGCAGATAATCTTATGGTGCTGAATACCTCGCAGAAAGATCTTGACCTTTTCTGGGGAAGAGTTTACGGACAGGGAGATTTGTACGTAGACGGACCTGTTTCGGGATTGAGTATTTCTACTCCTAATATGAAGGCGTTGAATGGAAGTACTTTTACGTTTAATTCCAGTTCAACATCCAATGTCGAAGAGTTTAAAATGCTGAGGTTCCTGAAAGAAGGAAAAGACGGACTGATCACTCTGGAAGAAAAGAAAAAGACCGGAGCTAATATGAATATCGATTTCAGTCTGGATGTAGACAAAGGAACTACAGTTAATGTACTGGTAGGTGATGATGTAGGAAATATTACCGTAAAAGGAACGGCAGAAAGGCTGAGGTTCCAGATGGGAAGACGTGGAGGAATTGCCATGAACGGTACTTATAAGGTAGACAACGGAACATTTGTTTCCAAAGCGATTCTGAATAAAACCTTCCAGATAGAAAAGAACAGCAGTATCAGATGGGATGGTGATGCCATGAAGCCGGCGCTGGATATTACAGCCAATTATGTAAGAATGGTTTCGAATGCCGGTGAATATTTAAGTATGGGGAAATTGCAGCCGATCAGCGTATTGCTGCAGGCCAATATTACTCAATCACTGATCAATCCGAAGATAGACCTGAATGTGACCGCACTGGATGTGTCCAGCCAGGTAAAAGAGACATTGGCGGCTAAGATGAGCCAGGACGGAGAAAAAGTTCTTCAGTTCGGTTCTGTACTGTTGCTGAGCACCTTTAATGTATCCAATAGTGGAGGAGTGGACTTTGACGTAGCCGGAGTGGCAGAATCTTCAGGATACAATATACTGCTGAAACAGCTTGGATCTGTACTTAATACTATGAGTAATGAGTTCCAGATTGATTTGAATTATGTAAAAGGTGATCAGAATTCCAATACTGGTGACCGGGCCAATGCAGGGGTAAGTGTAGCGCTTTCACCGAGAGTCAATATTAAAACGGGGCTGGGAATTCCACTGACGAAAACTGAAGGTGCCCAGAATAATTATCTTTCCGGGGAAGGATCTATTGAATATGATGTCTCAAAAAAGAATGACGGAAGTCTCGTTTTAAGAGGGTATTCTAAGCCTACCAATATAGGAATGATAAGTACGAATGGTTCTGCAAATCAAGCTTATGGTGGGGGTGTTGTGTGGAGTAAAAGCTTTAATTCTCTATTCAAAAAGAGGAAAAAAGATAAAAAAAACCCAGAAGCTAAAAGTGAAATAAAAACAGATTCTACAAAATCAGGTGCTAAATAATCATGATATTTTAATGATTTTTATCATCTGTGTTAATTATTGTTAATGTTTGATATAATTTTTTTAGTTAAATTATTTTTTATAAATTTGCAATAAATACATGGATTTTTTAAGAAAATTGTAATTTAACTAATATGAACTATCAACTGGACGAAATAGACAAGAAAATTCTTGATTTCTTAGTCGAAAACACAAGAATGCCTTTTACAGAAATTGCAAAGCAGATGGATGTTTCTGCTGGAACAATTCACGTAAGAGTGAAAAAAATGGAGGATGCAGGTATTATTTTGGGATCATCTCTTAATATCGATTATGGCAAGCTGGACTATCACTTTACAGCTTTCATTGGGATCCTTTTGACAAAATCAAACCGCACTCAAGAGGTATTGAAAGAATTATCAGTACTTCCAAACGTAATCGAAGCGAGCGTTATTTCCGGAAAATATAATATTTTCTGTAAAGTAAGAGCTAAGAATACGGAGGACGCGAAAAGAATTATTTATCAGATAGACGACATTCAAGATGTAATGAGAACCGAAAGTATGATCTCCATGGAAGAGTACTTGAGCGACAAAAACAGATTGATCAACGCTATTTCTATATAATTCAAATTCTAAACGAATAAATATACCAAAGAACTTATGAATATATTCATAAGTTCTTTATTTTTGTACCTATGGAAGAATACAGTTACTTTGACGAGGATCCAAAGAAAGGATGGGGCTTTATTTCAGCATTTGCAGCATTGATGCTGTTCACCATTATGGGGCTTGGAATAGATGTAGATGAATATCTTCAGCACGAATATCTTCAGATCCCCAGATGGTACTTTTTCGTGATCTTTTCCATTGATGTTCTGATGATGACCGGACTTGTCCTGATGTTCTTCTACAGAAAAATAGGCATCTTTATGTTCCCGGCACTGTTGGTTCTGCATTTCTTTATGCATAATTATTATCTGTCTACGTTTTTGTATACGGATGTCACCAATCTTTTCCTGTTTACAGGCTTTGGAATGCTTGCCATTATTCCAAAATGGAAATTTTTCAGGTAAGAATGTAATCGGGACATTTACATTTTTAATTGTTGCCGATAAAAATGCACAGCCTTCTGTTTTAACGGGCTTTTACTCCAGGCTTCCCACTTTCCCGTATAGGGATCGTAACCGCATTTTAGGGGCTTGGAAATGTCTAATCCCTGATGGTTTTGGTGGGTGCGCTCTGTATACGCTCTGCAGTCTGTACAAATATATCTGAATTCACAGTCTTTACAGACTTCTATCTTGTCTTTGGTGATGTTCCAGTAGTCTTTAAATCCGGGCTTTATCAAAGCTTCTTCAAGACTGATATCGTGAATATTTCCAAAGTGATCAGCCATTAAAGGACAGTTTTTAATGTTACCGCTGAGGTCTATTCCTATTTTTTTATAAAGACAGGAATTGTGATTGACTGCTTCTGAAACTTTAGAAAAATTAGTGCTGAAATATTTAAGATTTACTTTTCCGCAAGAGGATATGGTAAGGTGATCCCGGCTGAATTGCAAGCTGAATCTGAAAGTGTCTCTGGATCTGAATGGAACTTTTGCACAGCTGTGGAATACTAAACTGTAAACTCTATTTAATGTTTGATTAAGACTGTTAATGAAATTCTCATCCACCTCATCATGGAACGGTGAAAATATCTCTATACCATTTAAAACAGAGTCTTTAAACTGGGAGTCAATATTCTGAAAATCTTTAATCGAAAGTTTTTTGTGACAGTAGATGACAAGGTGTTTGACGCCTAGATTTTCCACGGATTGTTTTATTCTATCCAAAACAGAATGATCATCGATTTCTATGAAAATATTCGAAATTTCATTAGGTTCGTAGAAGGTATAGGAGAGTGCCGGGAAATTCCTGTCCCAGTCTCCATCTGTGATGAAACCGTACTCTTTTTCAAGCAGCAGATCTATATATTCACGGATAAACTGTCTGGATTCTGCCTCATAATCTTTCAGGATATCATTTACAGACTTATTTTTTAATTCTTCTATAACCTCATATAATTCCAAAGGATATAACCCGGAAGTATTTCTCTGAAGGTCAGAGATCAGAATGCGGCTGGCTCCTTTTGTAACCAGAATATTGCTGAATAGATTAAAATAAGTCATAAAAGTCTTGTAAGCTGTTTTAATGGTTTTTCCCTTACATGATGGTCGGTCTGGTATTTTTCAGAGGATGCAAAATAGAGCATGTTGCTGTGGATTTTCCCCACGTTTTTGGTCTTAAATATCTCGAGATATTTGAAAGTAAGAGGTAATTTATTTTTTTCGTTGTAGAGTTTTTTCATAAGTAGTCAGCGATTTTTTGTTCCAGTGAGTAATTGCATGTATTGGACATCCCTGTAAACTGCCCAATCGGGTTAATCTCCAAAAAATAATGTTGATCTCCTTTCTTGATAAAATCAATGGATCCTGAGTTCAGACTTAAAGACATCATCAATTGATGTACCTTTTCTTCAATAGGAGTCGGAAGATTATAAGGAATATTTCTATTAGGTTTTACAGCGTTGTATTTTCTGAAATCTACCTTGGTTTGTTCGTCATTTTGTGAAAATATGGCCATAGACCAGCATTTGCCGTTGAGGTAGAAAGTCCTTATTTCAAAATCTTTTTCAATTTTCTCCTGAAAGAAGGTGATGAAAAAATCTCCGTCTTCATGCTCTTCAACTACAGATGTATACATGAAACCTCCGGAGTCTTTCCTAATTTCATCCAGTATTGCATTCCCGGTGATGGTCTTGATAATGGTATTTCCGATTTTTGTATCACGGGTATTTTCTGCCAGATAATATGGGGGAACATCAAGTCCGATTTCTTTTGCTTTGTCAAGTACAATCAGTTTATTGACGTCACTGTTGCTTTCCCTATTGATATGTTTTTTGGATTCAAGCGTTTTTCTGACATAGTCTTCAAGCCAGTGCTGGGTTTCATTCATATTTAAATGAATGGACCTGTTGGCATATTTCAGTCGCTGAAAGACTAAGCCTCCTCTTCTGTACCAGACACTTTTAATTTCATCAAGGAAGAACCTGCTGCGAGCGCTTTCCAACACAATTCTCTTGTTCAGAGTTTTGATTTCAAAGACTTCATCTTCATGCACACGGATAAATTTTTTATCCATTGCGATCAACTCCTTAATAACTTCTGTAGTCGTGATTTCTTTATTTTGCGATATAATCAGGATCATAATAAATTTAATGATTATTTATTTTCTTTTGGAAGTCTTTCGTCATTTTTGAAGACTGTTTGAACGTAGGAAAACCTACCGCTTGCCGGTTACGGTTTATTCTTACAGAATCTTCAGCATTAAAATTCTTGTCATAATGCGAGTATACGCCGTAAATAGGTTGTAGATGATGAATGTATTGGTATTTGTCTACCATCTCAATATAATCTCTGGGAGTGCATTCACCTGATCTTACATATTCCAGTAATTTTGTCTTGAAATATTCATAATGCTCTGTTCCTGCCATATGATTGAGAAGAGTGCCCATATGCATGAACTGTTCATTGTTTCCATAGAGTCCTATTTTTTGTCTTGATGGGAAACCATAATTTTTGAATGTCCAAATCAAAAGCTCAGCATTTTTTTTGTCGTCTTTTACTACAGTTGGGCCCACGCGGGCATTATATTGGTCCCGGGCGGATGCAATACTGAAAGAATCTATCAGTACTTTATTTAAACTTTTTTTCCACTGAAGAACTTTTCTTTCAACAGCAATACTGTCAATTCCGTATTTTTTATAGAGTTTGAAAAAATCCTGATCTTCTCTTTTGTATTTCCAGTTAGGTGCCGACTGTGCTATAAGTTTGTCCAGACTTTTTATGCCTCCAAACTTTTTATGGAATTTATCTGCATATCTGATGTAGACTTCATACTCTTCCAGCCTTTCATTTTGAGCAGGAGGATATTTCCTGAATAGCTTTTTATATTTCCTGATCGTTGCTAAAGTATCTTTATCAACCCTGTGTGCACTGTCAATGGCATATACTTGATGATAGTAATCAACATAATTCAGTTTTTTACTTTTACAAGAAAGAAAAGCGGTTACAATCAGTAATGCAAAAATGATTTTTATATAGTTCATTGACATTAGCTTTATATGAAAAATAAAGGGGTTCCCCCCCCTTCCAATATTTAGTCAACTGGTATTGTTGCAACTTGTTTTCCATCATTACAAATGGCTGTATCTCCAGTATTTCCAGGCTGACCGTTTGATCCTGTTTCTGAAGTTGTTCTGATATTGGTTTCAGCTCTCCCTGCGGTAATGCTTGACAGATTGCTTAGTTTCTTGTTTCTAACGAAGAAAAATCGTTCTTCATTCCTTGAAGCTTTTTTCATCATTGGTTACAATTACACTACTTAAAAGATTGAAATAATTTAGATTAATCTCACGAGTGGTTTATAAGGTTCTTCTGTCGTTAAAAAATCTGTCTGATATCTTTCAGATCTGACATAATAGGTAATTGAAAAACTTTTACGGGCTGCTTTTTTCCTTTTGATAAATTCTAGATATTTAAAGGTAAGCGGAAGCTTATTCTTTTCATTTATTGTGTTTTTCATAAGAGTAATATATTAAATGGTGTCAAGATAGGAATTCTGCTATTTTCTTATCTAAAAAATAGTTGCAGCAGTTTGATAAATGCATAAACTGACCAACTGGATTTATTTCAAGAAAATAGTATCTTCTGCCACTTTTTATAAAATCAATAGAGCCGCAGTTTAGATCCATGGATTTCATTAGATGATCGATCTTTTTTTCTATAATAGGAGGGAGATTGTAAGGTACATTTCTATTGGGCTTTTTATCATTATATTTCCTGTAATCTACTTCTGTTTGTTTATCATTTTGTGAGAAAATTGACATCGACCAGCATTTTCCATTTAGGTAAAACGTTCTGATCTCAAAATCTTTTTTTATTTTTTTCTGAAAGAATGAAATGAAGAAGTTTTCTTCGTACTCAGTAATAACAGCAGTGTACATGACTCCATCTGAATTTTCTTTAATATTGACCAGGTTAGGGTTTCCTGTAATTGGTTTTACAATTGTTTTTCCAAGTTGCATTCCATCCGTGTTCTCTGATAGATAATAAGGTGGTACTTGTAATCCTGCTTCCTTCGCTTTTTCAAGAACAATAAGTTTGTTAACTTGGCTGTTGAGCTGCTTATTAATATGTTTTTTTGAGTCTAAAGTTTTCAATACATAATCTTCCAGCCAGTGTTGGGTCTCATTCATGTGGAGGTGTACAGATTCATTCATGTAAGTTAAGCGTTTAAATTTTAATCCTCCTCTTCTGTACCATATGCTAGAAATCTCATTCAGAAAAAAAGAGTTTCGTGTACTCTGAAGAAAAATCTTTCTGTCATATATCTTAATTTCAAAATATTCATTCTCATGAACACGGATAAACTTTTTATTCAGCTTTAACAACCATCTAATCACACTTTTGGTATCAGCTTCTTTGTTATTTGATAATATGAGTATCATTTTCCTTAGTTTCAGTGTAATAATCTTTATTAATTAGAGCAGTATGTTTCAAGGTTGGAAGGCGGATGCTTTTCCAATTCCGATTGACCTTAGCCTGAATCTATTGATATTTTAATAATGAAAAATCAATAAAGTCATTCTTTTACATTTTTCAATAACTCCCATATTGGTTTTGAAGAATCTGCTATAATCAAATTCGTGTGCTTTATACTTGGTAAGCCTATACTTTTCCTGTTACGGTTGATCTTTGCAGAATCTTTTGATACGTTTGGATTGAACCTATATATTCCTTCCTTATCCTCCAGAAAAGCTATATTATCAACCATCAAAGTATAATCTCTTGGAACACAATCTCCGGATTTCACATATTCATACAGTTTTGTCTTTATTTGGGGATAATATTCTTTTGCTTCGTTCATATGGGTAAGAAAGGTCGTCATTGCAAAAAATGTATCATTTGGTCCCATAGTTCCCATTTTTCTTGAGGTA
Source organism: Chryseobacterium antibioticum (assembly GCF_012927325.1). Taxonomy (GTDB): domain Bacteria; phylum Bacteroidota; class Bacteroidia; order Flavobacteriales; family Weeksellaceae; genus Chryseobacterium; species Chryseobacterium antibioticum. The sequence goes on from NZ_JABBGI010000018.1 coordinate 13,155, forward strand.
GGGTAGCCATATTTCTTAAATGTCCAAAGAAGAAGCTTAGCGTTTTTCATTACATTCCTTTGAGCCATTGCTGTATCCAGCGGTCTTCTTCCTTCCCGGTCCCTTCTCATAGCGACTGTAAAAGAGTCAATGAGTGTCTGGTTCAAATTCTCTTTCCAATCTAAAATCTGTTTTTTGACATCTAAACTGTCTATTCCATATTTTTTTAAAAGAGGATAATATTCTTTGCAGTTGCCACCACGTTCTGCTTTTAAAAGAATCAGCTTTTTCAGGCTTCTTTTCCCTCCAAAATCAATATTGAAACGATCGGCCAAAATAATATAAGTTTCATACTCCCGCAGACGTTCCTGATTTCTGGGTTCATATTCTTCAAAAAGTTTTTTGTATTCCTCTACTGCAAGTTTTGGTTTTCCTGCCATTCTGTAAATACTGTCAATGTCATTAGCCTTCTGATAATAAAGAATGTAGTTGGCTTCTTTCTTTTTACAGCTAGTTAAGGAGAATAAGCATAAAAAGGATATCCATCGGAGGGATTGTAAAAACAAATTATTCATAAGATTATTTTAAAATGGTAAAGAAATTAAGGAGGAAAAATATCCTCCCTAACTTTTTTAATTAGTATTCGCCTGTTGGTGTAACAGGACCTACTGATAATCTGTATTTATATTTCCATTCACCAGGAACGTCATCAGTGTAAAAGTCTGTGTCGCTTACCGTTCCTTCAGGTGTATTATACTGGGATGGTGAATCTCTGTTACTTGAGCTCCCACCGGTGATGGCCTGTAAGTTTTTCAGTTTTTTGTTTTCCAGTGAAGAAAAGTTCTTCATTCCTTGAAGCTTTTTCATAATTGAATAATTTTTAATTAATATTTGTGTTGCCATATGAACCCTGGCATGGGGTTTGTCATTCCGTATTTCACTCCGTACTGTACACATACAGGCGAAATGTAGAATTTCAATCAACGTTGATCATTTCAAAACTATCAATAATTAAATCCCAATTATGTGAATGTGTATGTGATTTTTTTGCGAATTTATAAAGTCTTTATATCGTCTTTATATCGTATTGTACAAGTTTAAATAAATCTTTAAAACCCAATTATTGTAAAATTTTATCAATTATAGATTATAAAATATGAGATTGGGTATTTTAAAACTCACCACGATATGAATATTCTGATCTCTCTATTGTATGAAGGAAATGATGTCTTATGCATACAAAAAAATAGTGTTCAATATGCATCAGATGGTGTTCAAAACATTTATTTTTTCCTCTATTTTTGTATGTTGATCACCATTATCAAAGCCAAAGTGACAAAATCAGCGTATGCAAAACCTTAAAAAGCGCAATATTGAGTTAAAAAATTACCTTGAAGAAATTGAAATACAACTGATTAAAGATATTGTACAACTTCTCAAAGGAGAGAATGTAGATTATCTTGAAGGGAAGACTAAAGTGGATATCCGGGCTTTTTATTTAGAGTATAAGTATGATTATCTGGATATCGTAGCCTGGGCTGTAGATAACAACGGACAAATGATCACAGATACAGTGATACTGCCCATCCAAAGGAAAAAGCAGATGGGTGAAAGCAAAGAATGGAATTCATCTCTTCCTGAAAAGATATGGACTGCAGCCTCAGATTTCCAGAACAGCCATGAGGACGAAGAGGACTTCGATGACCTGTGGGATGAATATAATGAAGAAAAATACAGTTTGTTTGAAGACTGGTTCTGTCAATGCTGGAAAGAAGCTTCGGAGCATACAGAGAAAAGGGTAGACGCTTACTTTTCAGTTCACGATACCTACTTTAGAACTGATCTCAATGCCTTGAAAACGATTAATGACGATGAGATTGCAGAACGCTATGCATCCAAATAAAAATAATTAAACATTAAAATACATCACTATTTATTATGAACACGTATCAATTTTACAAAAAGGATGGAAACCTTTTTATTTTCAAAAACCAGCCCATATTTAGTTCGGTATTGGTTATTCTTATAGGTATTGCTGCAGGGCTTGCTTATAAATATAATTTCCCTTTATTGGGCTTATTCTTCATTGTGGTTGCAGGACTGATCATCGCTAATTTCTTTGCAAAAAAGTTTGTGATTGATCCGCAACAACAGACCATTACCTGTAAACCCAGTGTTTTTGTTTCTACAAAAACCTATGCTTTCCAGGATTTTACAAATTTTGAAGTTTTGACAACGAAATATCTTGGATTCATTACCATGAATGTATTTCTAAATATTCATTTTGAGGTGAATGGAAAAGAACATAAATTTATGATAGGACAGGCTCTTTCCCATAAAGCAATACAAAAAATGGTGAACGAAACCGAAGATCTTATGCGCTTAAATGAAAACATGCGATGAATACTACAGACCGATATAAATTTGAAGACAACGGCAGTGAAATAAGCTTTATGCCCAATTACAACTTCCTGCGTACTTTAAGATGGTGGTTGGCGGCAGGCATTCTTGCTATTCCCGTGATATATTACTTCAGAAATATACTGTCTGAAAATACCTTTACCATTGCTTCTGTTATATGGGGAGTCTATATGGTTTATTTCCTATGGGACCTACTTTTCAAAGTTCCTGTAAAATATATTTTTGATAAAAGGGAGAAGAGCATTTATAGAAAACTATTTCTTACTAAAAAAATCATGAGCTTTGATGAAATGACTTATTTCATTAATGAGGAGAGCGGAGCATACTATTATGTTATCGGGAAAAAAAGAAATCAGTTTGTCAAGAACTACAGGCTCAGCAATTATTTTTCAGGTTCAAAATCATCCAGAGTAAAAGAAGATGAATTTCTGGAAAATATATTATATCCTGTACTGGATGAGCTGGAAATTCCGGTAAACAGACCCCAATAATGATCTTAATTGTAGGAAGACCAGAATTTACTATAAACGTCACAGTAGATACTTCGACTATTCCCTTCGTCCGGAGAAGTGGCAAATCAAAGATTTGACCGGGTGGTTCAAAAAACAACTCGGGGTGGTTAAAAAACAGCTCGGGCTGTTTCAAAGAAACAGCCCGAGTTTAGTTTATAGGATATACTTATCTTATTTATCTAAAATTCTCTTCACCGCTTCTTTTACCGCAGCAGCGTCGATTTTATATTTCTTCATCAATTCAGCAGGGGTAGCAGATTCACCAAAAGTATCGTTTACTGCAACAAATTCTTGTCTTGTTGGTCTCTTTCTCGCAAGCATTCCTGCAACAGATTCTCCTAAACCACCAAGATAGTTGTGTTCTTCAGCCGTAACGATCTTACCTGTTTTTTCAACTGATTTCAGGATAATTTCCTCATCCAGAGGTTTAATGGTGTGGATATTGATCACCTCACAAGAAATACCTTCTTTTTCAAGCTCGTCAGCAGCTACAAGAGATTCCCAAACAAGGTGTCCTGTTGCCACAATCGTTACATCAGTACCTTCCTGAAGCATAATCCCTTTTCCAATCTCGAATGGCATATCTTCCGGAATGAAAACAGGAACTGTAGGTCTTCCGAATCTTAAATATACAGGACCTTCAAAGTCAGCAATAGCAAGCGTAGCTGCTTTCGTCTGATTGTAGTCACAAGGATTAATAACCGTCATGCCAGGAAGCATTTTCATCATACCGATATCTTCCAAAACCTGGTGAGTAGCACCGTCTTCACCTAAAGTAAGACCAGCGTGCGATGCACAGATTTTTACATTTTTTCCTGAATAAGCGATAGACTGACGGATCTGATCATACACTCTTGATGTAGAGAAGTTCGCAAAAGTTCCTGTAAAAGGAATTTTTCCTGTAATGCTCAAACCTGCAGCAATTCCCATCATATTAGCCTCTGCAATACCTATCTGAAAGAATCTTTCCGGTGCTTTTTCAATGAATTTTTCCATTTTCAAAGAACCGATAAGATCTGCACAAAGCGCCACTACATTAGGATTTTTGTCGGCAAGTTCTGCTAATCCAGCTCCAAATCCTGAACGCGTATCTTTTTTTTCTGTATATGTATATTTCATTTTTTTCTTTACTAAAGTTTTTAATACTTGATAGATGATAGGTCTTAAGATTTAAAACGTTCATCATTTATCATCGATCATTTATGATTAATAATCAGCAGGAGCTTCAAGATATAATTGTTTGAATGCGGTGTCAAGCTGCTCATCATTCGGAGCTTTACCATGCCAAGCGTGGCTTCCCATCATATAATCTACCCCATAGCCCATCTCTGTATGAAGAATGATTACTACCGGTTTTCCTTTTCCTGTTTCAGTTTTTGCTTTCTCAAGGATCGCAATCACCGCTTCAAGATCGTTACCGTTTTTCTCTTCCAAAACAGTCCATCCGAATGCTTCAAGTTTAGCATGCAAATTTCCTAAAGTCAATACATCATCTGTATCACCATCAATCTGACGTCCGTTGTAATCAATTGTTGAAATAATATTGTCAACTTTTTTACCTGCAGCATACATCAAAGCTTCCCAAACCTGACCTTCTTGAAGCTCGCCGTCTCCGTGAAGCGTGTAAACAATAGAATCATCTCCATCAAGTTTTTTACCCTGAGCTACACCAAGTGCTACAGAAAGTCCCTGACCAAGAGATCCGGAAGCGATTCTGATCCCCGGAAGACCCTCATGAGTAGTTGGGTGTCCCTGAAGTCTTGAATCCAGTTTTCTGAAAGTTTTCAGTTCCTCTACCGGGAAAAATCCAAATCTCGCTAAAGTAGAATAGTAAACCGGCGAAATGTGTCCGTTTGAAAGATAAAAATGATCTTCATTCTTCCCCTCCATGGTGAAAGGAAGGCTGTAGTTCATTACCTTTCCGTAAAGCGCCGTGAAATATTCTGTACAACCTAAACTTCCGCCCGGGTGCCCTGAATTTACAGCGTGAACCATTCTTAAAATGTCTCTTCTGATCTGCGTAGTAAGAGATTTCAACTCTTCGATACTTTTACTCATTATATCTGATTTATTTGCACGCGAATTTACAATTTTTTAACGGCTTACGGAAATGCAAAAATCCGGACTTAGGATCCGGATTTAGAATTATTTCTTCGAAATACTGATTTTAACAGCCTTCGTTAAGGTATACTGAAATTTCTGTAATAATGTTATTAACAAATTTAAAAGAAAGCTGCGTTCCGGCATCAAGATCTTCTAAAGTGAAATATCCCGTATCTTTAAGACGCTTTTCACCCTTTTCATCCCATGCAGGATGTACGGTAAAACTAGGATAATTTCTATAGGCATTAATCAGATCATCTTTGGTATTTCCAACTCCGATTCCGCTTTTGGTTTTAAATTTTTTGCTCGTGGTTGTCAATCCCATAATGCTTACCACATTAGGTTTTGCTTCGCTGATATAGTTCTCGTAGAGATCAATCAGGATCAGCTCTCCATTATATTTAATATTGTTTTTGATCTGTCCGTCCCTTATTTTCAATTTTGTACCGGCTATTTTTTCGGCTTCTGCTTTTTCCATAAAGACTTTGTAAGGTCCCATCCTTAAAGTAGAAACTTCAAAATTCTGAGCATGCATAAAGCTGAATGTTAGTACGAATACGAAAAGCGAAATAATTTTTTTCATGGTTTATAATATGGGGTTATTATTAAGATCTTTGGAGGAATACAAGAACCTTTACTTTTTTCCTAATGCTTTATTAATAGCTTTTTTAATAATAGGTTCCATGATGGTATAACCAGCTAGATTAGGATGGATTCCGTCTTTTGAAAGCCCTTCACGCAAACCACCTTTTTCATCGCGCATAGCTGTGTTATAATCAATGAAAGTAAGTTTACTGTTGTGTGAATATTGTTTTAACCTATTGTTTAAGGCATCCACTTTCTGTGTGACATCCGTTATTTCCTTACGCCATGGAAAGGCAGCTGCAGGGAGTACAGAGGCAATGATGACTTTAATTCCGTTACTTTGGGCAATGTCAGCCATCGCTTTAATATTATTGAACGTAAAATCCTGGTCATAAACGCCCGTGTTTTGAGCAATATCGTTAGTGCCTGCATTAATGATCACCAGCTTTGGTTTTAAAGCTATCACATCATTTTGAAACCGCAGCAGCATTTGTGAAGAGGTTTGCCCACTGATTCCCCTGCCTGCATAGTTATTCTCAGAAAAAAATTCCGGATGGTTTTTTACCCATCCTTCAGTAATGGAATTACCCATAAAGACCACATCCACTTTTTTCTTCGCATTCACAATGGCTGTATTGTCATCTTTGTATCTGGCAAGATTAGCAAAATCAACGGCACTTTGAGCGTTTACAAATTCGCCTAAAAGTAAGCCTATAGCTAAGAAGATTGATGATTTCATACAGTTTTTTTTTAGTTATCAGACGATAGAACAGAGCCAGTGAAAATTTAAATGATCATCAAAGGCTTTGGTTAAAATTTAAAATGATCTTTCTGATCAGACTACTTTTAAATACTGTTTGTTCTTTACCAGCCATAGACCAATAAAAGTAAGCAAACCATTAAGAATAATCAGTTCCACACCAATTCTGTAATCCGTGTAAGTGGTAATGGATAAATTGATTAAATAGGTCATCAACGGAGCTAAAAGGGTTACCGCAAGAATTGAATACTTTCTTGAAATCTGAAATTTGGTAAAAATTCCGAAAGCAAACAGTCCTAAAAGCGGTCCATAGGTATATCCGGCTATTTCCATGATCAGATAGACGATTGATTTATCATTCATGGCTTTAAAAACCATAATCAGCATGAAGAAAACGACGGTGAAAGTTAAATGTACTTTCATACGAAGATGTTTTTTTTGCTTTTCTGTTCTGGTTTTATCCTCATTAAGGCTGAGTAAATCAACACAATAGGAACTTGTTACTGCGGTCAGAGCACCATCAGCAGAAGGGAATAATGCTGAAATCAGCCCAATAATAAAAATAACGGAAATGAACATCGGAAAATGTCCCTGAAGCGATAAAGCTGGGAAGAGGTCGTCTCCCATAATATTTTTTATATTTCCCGCAGCATCTTTAAAACCGAAAATGTTGGTTACCGTTTCAGATTTTGCCAATCCATATTCTGCCCCGTTCTGCAAAGCAAAAAGATAGAGCAGGCCTCCTAAAAACAGGAAGGCAAGATTAACAAAAAGAAGAGTTCCAGCAAAGGTCAGCATGTTCTTTTTTGAATTCTGAAGATTATCAACAGAAATATTTTTTTGCATCATTTCCTGATCCAACCCGGTCATGGCGATGGTAATGAAAATTCCCCCTAAAATGGTTTTAAGGAAGAATGTTTTGGAATTGGGGTCAAAATTGATAAAATGAGTATAGTTTTTCTGTCCTAAAATGGTGTATGCCTCAACAAAAGAAAGATTCAGATTCGATAAAATATAAACAATACAGGCTACTAAACTGATGATCATGAAAGAGGTCTGTAATGTATCGGTAATCACAATCGTTTTCACACCGCCTTCAAAAGTATATAAAAGCACCATCAGCAAAAGGACAAGAGCGGTAACCCAAAACGGAACACCCAAACCTTCAAGCAAAAAGATCTGTAAAACATTAACCACCAGATATAACCTTGCCGTAGCACCGATTGCTCTGGAAATGATAAAAAAGATGGAACCTATTTTATGAGCTTCTACATTAAATCTTTTCCCTAAATAGGTGTAAATAGACGTCAGATTCATCTTATAATACAGCGGAAGCAAGATGGCAGCAACGATAAAATACCCTATGAAAAAGCCAATTACCATCATATAGTACTCAAAGCCTCCGAAAATATATTCACTACCAGTCATTTTTCCGACCGTTCCCGGAACAGAAATAAAGGTAACGCCGCTTAAGCTGGTTCCTATCATCCCGAATGCCACAAGCCACCATTTACTTTTTTTATTCCCAATAAAAAATGACTGATTATCTGAATTTCGGCTGGTGAAATAGGAAATCACCAAAAGGCCGATAAAATAGATAAATACAAATAGCAAAAGGATGGTTCCTGAATTCATACTGAATTTTTAAATTTTAGCAAATATAGTTTTTTTCTATTCTGTTAAAAAAAGAAAAAGCCTTTCAGATGTTAAACTCTGAAAGGCCTGTATTTTAAGGGCAGAAATTAGGATTAGTTCACTAAAACATCCTGCAGCTCCTCACTTTTCTGAAAACTTGCTTTGGCAAACGGACAGAGAGGAATAATTTTTTTGCTGTTTTTCCTGGCAAAATCTACCGCAGCCAGAAGCATTTCTTTGCCTACCCCTTTTCCGTTGTATGCTTCTTCCACCTCTGTGTGGTCAATGATGAATCTTCCTTCTCCGGCCCAGGTATAAGTCATTACTCCTGCGCGTTTTCCGTCTATGAAAGCCTCAAAACTTCCGTGTTTCTCGTCGTTGTTTTGTTTTACTTCGGTCATATTATGAGAATTTGGTTAGTATTTCTATATCGTTGGTTAATATTTTGTGAACAGGGCAGGCATCGGCAATGGTATACAGTCTTTTCAGCTGTTCATCATCCAGAATGCCTTCAAAGTTGATGTCTCTTTTGAAAACAGTTCTTTTGGTTAAAGGAAAATTTTCGAGTTCTACTTCTACGTTGATGTTTTCCACGTCCCATTCCTTTCTTTCGATGTACATTCTTAAAGTAGCGGCAGTACAGCTTGCCAGAGAGGTTGCTAAGATTTCCATTGGATTGAAACCTTTATTCTGGCCACCTTTATCTATAGGTTCATCGGTAATGATCTGGTTTTCGCCGGCCGTTACTTCAGTATAATATTTTGTTTTTCCTAAACTCGCTTTTACGGTTACCGCCATTATTGTTGTGTATTGAATTTATAACTTAATGCGCCTGAAGGGCATTGGTCTATCTGGTTTTTAAGTTCTTCCGGACTTGCATTTTCAGCTTTTATCCAGGGTCTGTCTTTAGGATTGTAGACTTTGGGAAGCATTTTTACGCAAACAGCCGAGTGGATGCACTTCTGGGGCTGCCAGATGACAGTGATACTGCCGTTAGGATATTCGTGAGTTTCCATATCAATTTTCTTTTAGTGATTTTTCGATTCTTCGGTCCGGAATCAGCCATATCAGAGCCACGATATAATAAAAACCTATGGCAATATAGGGATAAAAAAATGAAACGGCGATCCCGAGGACGTAAAATATAATCGAGATATATTCTTTAGACTTTGAATGTATGGCTTCTTTTAATCTGGAGTTTTCACCTTCACCCTTGATAATCAGGTTCTCTAAAATAGTATAGGCTACGGCCGACATAATCAGACAAATTCCATAGGTCGCTACCGGATTCTCTGCAAAATGCGTAGTACCAATCCATTCTGTAGCAATTGGCATCAGCGAAAGCCAAAAGAGAAGATGAAGGTTGGCCCAAAGAATACTACCATTGACTTTTTTTACAGCCTGAAAGAGATGATGGTGATTATTCCAGTAGATGCCTACATAAATAAAACTGAAAATATAAGCGAGAATTCTAGGTAGAAGAGGCTTTAGACTGGCCCAGCTGCTCCCTTCCGGAACCTTTAGTTCCAGGACCATGATGGTAATGATAATTGCTAAAACACCATCACTGAAAGCTTCAAGTCTTCCCTTAGTCATTGGTTTTAACCGTATTTTTAAAATTCTCTATCTTGTCTTTAAGTTCCTTCAGCATATCAGGGTTAATGACGCCGCTTTCCAGATCAAAATTTTCATAAAACTTGGGAAGTGAGAACGTATCCTTGATATCTGCTGCAAACTGCGGAAAAAATGTCTTTGCCGTATTCATCACATTGCCGCCACCGTAACCTCCGGGAGAAGTACTCATCAGAAGCATCGGTTTGTTTTGAAATACCTTGACATTGATCCTTGAAGACCAGTCGAAGACATTTTTAAAGGCTGCACTGTACGATCTGTTGTGTTCCGCAAGCGAGCAAATGATTACGTCACATTCTTCAATCTCTTTTAAAAAATGGTGAGCCTCGTCCGGAAATCCTTTCTTTTCAAGGTCTACAGAGAAAAGAGGCATGGTAAAATCATTAAGATCGATCAGATTGATTTCCTCATTCTGAAAATCTTTCAAAACAAATTTTACAAGTTCCCTGTTGATCGAAGTAGAAGACGTGCTTCCTGCAAATGCTAATATTTTCATGGTTGATGTATCTGTACTGGTCGTTATTTTCGGTTTAAAATCGACTTAGGAAGCGGAACGTATTCTTTTTCGTCACCGGGAACCAAAGGAAATGCGTCATGATTCTGATCGTTCCAGTTTACCTTGGCCTGATCCAGCAATTCTTTATCTGAATTCACAAAATTCCAGAATATAAAACGTTCTTCATCAAAAGGTTCGCCACCGAAAAGGTATACCGTGCCGTTTTCACTCATTTCGAATTCACACAATTTAGTGTCTTTAGCAATCATCAGCTGTTTTGAACCATAAGTGTTTCCTTCTGTGGAAACCGTTCCGTCCAGTACATACATGGCTGCTTCACCGTAAAGATCCTTTCCGATGCTTATTTTTTTTGCTTCTTTGGTTTTGATCTCGATGAAAAATAATTTGCTGTGAACCGGAACTGTAGACTTTCTTCCAAATGCTTCGCCGGCAATCAGTTTATACTGAATTCCGTCTTCTTCCCATACCGGAATCTCATCCGCTTCAATATGATAGAAAGTGGGTTCTGTCTGTTCCAGATGTTTCGGAAGACCTACCCAGATCTGGAATCCGTGAAGTCTTTTATCGGTGTGTCTTAAATATTCAGGGGTTCTCTCGGAATGCACCACACCTTTTCCGGCAGTCATCCAGTTTACAGCTCCCGGTTTTATTTCAACTGCACTTCCAATGCTGTCTCTGTGAAAAATAGATCCTTCCAAAAGGTAAGTTAAGGTAGATAGACCGATATGAGGATGTGGAGGAACATCAAGGTTCTGATAATCCTTCAGCTCGGAAGGTCCCATATGATCGATGAAGACAAAAGGTCCAACCGCTCTTTTTTCACGGAAAGGAAGAAGTCTTCCCACCAGAAAATTTCCTATATCTGCTGCTTTTTCTTCTATGATAAGTCCAATATTTGACATAATAAAGTAATGTTTTTGAATGCTGTTAAGTTAATGGAATAGATCTTTGGGTGTATGATTACAGTTTGTTGTATCCTTCAAATCTTTCATCAACAATGCGTTTCCATTCCGGATGCTTTTTGATGTAGGCAAAAACATAAGGGCAGAACGGAAGAAGTTTTTTGTTATTTTCTTCAATATAAGCCAATGTTTTTTCTACAACAGCCACAGCGGCACCCGTTCCTGCCAGTTCAGGCTCTGCTTCTGTGTGTATCAAAGCTATCTGGTGGCCCATTTCACGGTAATCGATAAATGCGAAATGTCCGTTGATTTCTATTTCGAATCTTTTTCCTGCTTTTACAAGAGGTATATTTTCAAATTCTGGTTTCATAAATTTTGTATTGTAAGTCGCTTGGCGGATCACAAAGACGTAAAATGGTTTGAAACGTACGTCTTTGTGGTTCACCAAACAGAAGTATATAAAGTTAATAAAAAAGGGATAATGTAAGATTAAGATAAATTTAATTCTTTAATCTTCCAGATAACCGAACTTTCCGGTGTTGAAGTCTTCAAAAGCCTGCATAATTTCTTCTCTTGAATTCATCACGAAAGGCCCGTGTGGATAGATGGGTTCATTAATAGGTTCTCCACTGATGATAAGAACTATTGAATCTTCATGAGCTTCAATGCTGAACGTTTCGCCTTCATTTTTAAATAACACAAGATGATCTGAGGCTGCTTTTTCTTCTCCGTTTACCATAATGCTTCCTTCAATGACCAGTGCTGCTGTATTAAAATGGGCAGGAAAACTGAACTCAGCTTTTCCACCTGCTTTTAATTTAGCATTCATCATATTCAAAGGAGTGAAAGTTTCTGCGGGACCTCTGTGTCCGTTATATTCTCCGGCGATGATTTCCACAAGACCGTTTTCACCCAAATCAACACGCTCCATAGAACCATTTTCTATAGCCTGGTATTTCGGACAGCTCATTTTATCTTTTGCTGGCAGATTCACCCATAGCTGGACCATCTGGAAAATACCGCCTTTTTTAGACCATTCGGTTTCATGGTATTCTTTGTGAAGGACTCCTTTTGCTGCGGTCATCCACTGTACGTCGCCTTCGCCTATAATTCCGCCTCCTCCGGCGCTGTCATGATGCTCTACTTTGCCCTGATACGCTATGGTTACGGTTTCAAAACCTCTGTGAGGATGAACACCCACGCCTCTTGGCCTTTCTGAGCCGTTGAAATGGAATTTTGAATTATAATCTAGCATGATAAACGGGTCCATCCTTTTCATATCTAATCCTTGTACTCCCGGTATAAAATTATGAACCCTAAAACCATCTCCTACAAAATGGGCTGGTTTTGGCGCTACTACGATTTCTACTTTTTTCGCTGTCATAATATTGTGAATTTTATATAACAAAAGTACGGTAGAGAAGAGTCAGATGCATTGATCTGTGTTAAGTTCGTAAAAGGGAAAAATGGCGAAAGAAGATTCCGTCTTAATCTTCCTTAGATTTCATGTTCTTACCATCCGAAATATGAAGTCTTCTGAAAACAAAACCTGAGATAATGGTTAATATTCCTACGGTGAGGAAGGTGTAGCGGAAGGCATTATGAATTTCACCTTCGATCATATTGGAATTTTCAAATAATTTTAAAACAATAAGCCCGAAAGCAATTCCGAAACCGATCGCCAATTGTTGGTTAACTGAGATCAGTGAATTCCCGCTGCTGGTTTGGAAGTTTCTCAGATCTGCAATGGAAATCGTATTCATCGAAGTAAACTGGATAGAGTTGAAAAAGCCCAGTATGGCAATAATTGGGACGAACCAGTATAAAGAGGTATGAATATTGGGAATGGCAAGAAGGCAGATCAGGGTTCCAATGATGAAGGTATTCACCATTAAGGTCTGTCGGTAACCATATCTATCTAAAATTTTAATAACGGATGACTTCCCGAATATAGCGGTGAGAGCCATGGGAGCAATGATCCATCCGGAAGTCACTGCCGACTGTTTGTAAGCAATCTGGATCATTAATGGAAGCAATAGGGGAACAGAGCTGATTCCTAATCTGGTGGCCAGGTTTCCAACGATGCCTACACGGAAAGTTCTTACCTGAAAAAGATCTAACGGGAAAATAGGATTTCCTCCTCTTTTTGCATGCTTATAATAATAGTAAAGGAATAAAAAACCAAGAATAAATACAAAAAGGACCGGGCTAATGTTCTGCATATCTCCGAAAAGCTCCAGTGAAATGGAGAGCAGAAGTGATGCGGCTGCAAAAATTAAAAATCCTTTTAAATCGAAATCAACATCGGTGGATTTGTAATCGGGCATATATTTAAATCCTAAAATAATTCCTAAAACTCCGATCGGAATATTGATGAGGAAAATCCAGTGCCATGAAAGATAATCTACCATATAACCGCCGACCAGCGGACCGAGTACGGGTCCAATCAGTGCCGGGATAATGGCGAAGTTCATCGCTTTCAGTAATTCACTTTTGTCAAAAGTCTTGATCAATGCAAGTTTTCCAACAGGAGTCATCAAACTTCCTCCGACGCCCTGAATGACTCTGGAAATAACCAGGTGGGTAAGATTCTGCGACATGGAACAGAACAGTGAGCCTAAACTGAAAAGGAGCAGTGCAAAAATGAATACTTTTTTCGTCCCAAACCGGTCTGCCAGAAAACCGCTTGCAGGCATGAAGACGGCCAGGGTCAGAACATAGCTGATGATGGCATTCTGCATATTGAGCGGAGATTCATGAAGGTCTCTGGCAATAGAGGGCAGGGAAGTATTCAGGATCGTGGAATCCAGCATCTGCATAAAAATAGCTGTGGCCAGAATTAATGGAAGTATTTTTTTTACAGAGGTTTGTTGCGGGCTTGTTTCTATCATTCGTTGTAGACTGGAAATCCAATGATTTTCAGATTTATTTATAGGGTAAGAAATTCCTGTTTTTTAAACAGTCTGATTCTTAGATAAAGAATTTCATATAAAATTAAAAAAGTCCTGTGAATTTTCACAGGACTTTTCAATTTATTTTCTAGGTTTTTCTACTCCCTTCCATTCGTTGCCGGCTTTTCTGTACTGGCTTAAGATGAACGTTTTGAAATCTTTTGTTTTGTACTCGATGTTATCAGTGTTCTGTTCGAATGGCATGATGTAATAATAATCAACATCCGTTTTGTCTGATTTGTTCCCTTTTTTCACCGTCGGAACATATTTAGAAAACTTATAGCTTGGAAGATACTGTTTTAACCTTACGTAAAAATCTTTGTCTTCTTTTTCGTTAGGAATGATGTCTATAATATTTAAATCGTCTTTTTTCTTGTTGATCCATAAATAATAGGTTTTTTCTTCTCCTAAATTTCTGTTTAAAGAATTGAAGGCGAATAATTCCTTAGGAACCAGCTCCTTGATCTTTTCAGGATCTACTTTTGTATAGAACTGTCCTTTGGATGGATCCACATAGGTTTCAAGATTGTACATTAAAACCGAATTGTTTTCGAATTTTTTATTCTTAAAATATTGATTTAAAGATAATTCTGCCGTTGCTCTAAGTTCTTTTCCTCTGTCATCCAATTTTTTGGTAGGATTCTGAGGATTTACTTTTTTCACGAACTCATATAAAACAATAGGTTTTACATCTTTAAGGTGAGGATACGTTTTAAGCTGCTCCGCTTTTACCAGCCAGTAGAACTGCTGATAATAGTCGTCCTTATCCTGATCTTTTACAGTCTTATAAGATAAAGCAAGCTTTTTTGAATTTAAGTATTTGCCATATTTTCCCTGTCCGAAAGCAAAACTGAAGGATAGTAAGGCAAATAAAACAGTAAGATTTCTTCTCATTTTTTTATAATTGATATTTTCGTTGTCCAAATATAATTATTTCTTGGATATTATTTTTGATTGTCAGTTAAATTATATTATATTATTAACGTTTATTCAAAAGAAAATCCTGTATGGCTACAGGATTGATAAAATTTTCAGTGTCGGAAACTAAAGATCAGAAGATAGAGGCGAGAAATTACAGAGTAAATTTCAGAATGGATATTCTTCACTCATCACTTTTCACTTATCATTTATGCTTCACTTCCATATGATGTTTCATGCACTTTCACCGCTCTTCCACTTGGGTCGTTCATTTTTTTGAAAGCTTCATCCCATTCTAGGGCGATAGGCGTGGAGCAGGCTACAGAAGGTACCGAAGGAACTGTTGCTGCTGCAGTTTCACTTGGGAAATGCGTTTCAAAAATTGTTCTGTAACGGTATTCTTCTTTGTTTTGAGGAGTGTTCAACGGGAATCTGAATCTTGCGTTCGTCATCATTTCATCAGTCACTTCTTTTTCAGCAACTTCTTTTAAGGTATCGATCCATGAATATCCCACACCGTCTGAAAACTGTTCCTTCTGTCTCCAGACAATAGATTCCGGAAGAACATCTTCAAATGCTTTTCTTAATACCCATTTTTCTATTTTTCCTTCTGCAACGTTGATCATTTTGTCTTTTGGGTTCACATTCATGGCAATGTCCATGAATTCTTTATCCAGGAAAGGGACTCTTCCTTCTATTCCCCAGCTCATCAATGCTTTATTGGCCCTTAAACAGTCATATAAATGAAGCTTGCCTAATTTTCTTACCGTCTCATTGTGGAATTCTTTCGCGTTCGGAGCCTTATGGAAATACAGGTATCCTCCGAACAGCTCATCTGCACCTTCTCCTGAAAGAACCATTTTGATTCCCATGGATTTGATCACTCTTGCCAAAAGATACATTGGCGTAGAAGCTCTGATGGTTGTTACATCGTAAGTTTCCAGATGATAGATCACGTCACGTACAGCATCCAGTCCTTCCTGAACGGTAAAATTAACTTCATGATGAACGGATCCGATATGGTCTGCTGCTTTTCTTGCTGCGGACAGGTCAGGAGATCCTACCAGTCCTACCGCGAAACTGTGAAGTCTCGGGTACCAGGCTTCCTGGGTATCTC
This sequence comes from Chryseobacterium antibioticum, assembly GCF_012927325.1. Taxonomy (GTDB): domain Bacteria; phylum Bacteroidota; class Bacteroidia; order Flavobacteriales; family Weeksellaceae; genus Chryseobacterium; species Chryseobacterium antibioticum. Next base: position 29,187 of record NZ_JABBGI010000018.1, read on the forward strand.
CGCTTTCAACTCTCTGTCTTGCAAATTTTGCAGTCACTGCTGAGATGACAGATGAATCCAATCCCCCGGAAAGGAGAACGCCATAAGGAACGTCGCTCATCAGTTGTCTGTGAACTGCGTCTTCAAGACCTTTTCTTATTTGGGCAATATCGGTTTCGTTGTCTTTTACATTGTCAAAGCTTTCCCAATCTCTTTTATACCACTGTTGAAGTTCCGGTCCATCCGGACTGTATAAAAGATGTCCCGGAAGGAATGTTTCAATCGTTTTGCAAATGCCTTCCAATGCTTTTAATTCAGAAGCAACGTAGAAGTTTCCGTTCTTATCCCATCCCTGATAAAGAGGGCAGATTCCCATATGGTCACGGGTGATAAGATAAATTCCTTTTTCTATATCGTAAAGGGCAAATGCGAAAATTCCGTTCAGTTTTTCAATGAAATCTTTTCCGTATTTTCCGTACAGCGCCAGGATCACTTCGCAATCTGATTGAGTTTGAAATTCAAAATCAGGAAATTCTTCTTTTAGTTCTTTATGGTTATAGATCTCTCCGTTCACGGCAAGAACTACTTTTTCGTCCTTGGTGAATAAAGGCTGTTTTCCTGAAGTAGGATCTACGATAGCCAACCTTTCATGAGAAAATACTACTTTGTCATCCTGAAATACACCGCTCCAGTCGGGACCACGGTGACGGATTTTTTTTGACATTTCTAAGACCTGAGGTCTTAATATTTCAGTCTTTTGTTTGGCGTCAAACAAACATACTATTCCACACATATTGTTACTTATTTGAAGCAAAATTAGCTTTGATGTTTAAAAATAACAATAAAAAATCAATAAAAATTAATATTTTTAATTTAATAATTTATTTTAATGAATAAAATTAACTATTCGAGCCAATTATTGCGTATTTAATTGATTTTTTTCGCCGGGCCATACAGGTGTTTATTATTCTATACAAAATTAAAATGAAATAATACTTAATATATGGTAATTTATTATCTGAATTTTAGCCCTTACTTTGTGGCTCGAAATAATTTTTTTTCATCATTTGTGTTTTTACCTTCTTGCAATTCTCTTTGCAAGAAGGTTTTGTTTTATTGGGAGCCTAACAGAACACCTGAAACATTCCATGAACTGAAACTTGTGCCTTCCGAAGCCCCCTGAGGGATCTTTATCTGTATGGTGTGTTTTCCGGCTTTCAGATCTCCGAGAGGAATGAAGTTAGGGTTTGTAACAGTCCCGGGACACCAGTTTGATCTGCTGAGGTCTGATGAAGAAAGCCCGTCCGGAAAATTCCCCGATGCAGGGTTGTAAAGTCGGTATGAGCCACAATCTGATCTCCATGGAACGAAAGAATAGGCTATCTTTCCATCAAGGAATATAGAATTGGTTTTAGGAACAAATTCATCCCCGTTTTCCCAGCCTCCGTGTCCGGTGGTGATGTATCTCAGTTGAGCATTTTTCAGATCCATTTTTAACGTAAACTCTACAAAAAGACCTTTATCATGATTGAACATGGTTGAATAATCCTGACCGGCCATTTCCATAATATTTAAAGTATTGAAAAGAGGAATAGCCGTATTGTTTTTGTAAACAGTCTGGTCACTTTTATGAATGGTGATCTCAAGGCTCACTTTATGGCCGCCTTTGTCGTAATTTCCGATGAAAGCTCCAACCCAAAGTTCCTTTTCAGAAAGAGAAGGTTTTAGTTCTGTAATATCCTGACGGTAGGGGCTAATGGTCTGCCAGTCTTTTCCTTTCAATTGGATATGATTGAATTTCTGAATTCCGAAAGCGGTAAAAAAGCGTATCATTTCTACAGCAGGACTGTAATTTTCAGTAGCTGTTACCCCGTAATATTGCTTTCCGTTTCCGTTGTGATAAACAGGAAGTGTTTTAGCACCTTTTTCAAGTCCGTCAAAAAAAGAAGAAGCTTTATCCTGAGGAATAAAGAATACGGTTCCCGTTCTATCGTAGGCATCACCATTGGATTGTTGTTTAACTTCAACAAAAATATTTACGCCTTCTTTAATTGCAGGGAATTTTATTTTTTTTAGGATAATGGTTCCATTAGCAAACTTTTTAACGGTCTCAGTTGATTTTGATTCCTCTGAAAAATTGATCGTTTCATTTTCGAAAACCTTCAAAGTGGTAAAACGGCTTTTCCAAAGAAGATCTTTGTAGCCCAACAGGTCGGTAGATGATACGGAACCTTTTATAATCTGATCAATCTCTGTTTTTTTAACCTTTTTGATTGAGCTGGCTGTGATCAGTGAATTTTTATTTCTTTCAATTTCTAAAACAAATCCTAAATTTTGCCCCAAAACAGAAGGTCCGCCATTAATCTTTAAATCATTGGTATACCAAACCTCTATCGTATTAGAATTGATTTTAGTGACTGCTTTTTTACAATGGTAGCCTAATATTTTTTTTGTTTCGTTAGTTAATTCAAAGCTCTGCTTTCCTATGGATTCTGTATCTGAAGAAGAAATGACTTCTCCCGGCTTGAGAAAAGCATAAGAAACAATTGTATTAGAAGGCTTTTCAACTTTGGTGATCTCAAACGGATAATCACTTTTCTGTTCCCGGATTGTATTATTCAGAATAAAATTTTCTTTGCCATCTGCCCAGACAAGAGTAGGAGACTGCTCAGTAAGAACTTTTCCATTGGAGGAACTGGTGTATTGAACTTCATAGGTTTGTGCATATGAGAGACAGCATACAAATAAGGCAAGGAAGTTGAATAGAGTTTTTTTATACATAGGTACAGGTTTTCTGCAAAGATAATATCTGTGATCAGTTTATATAGATTTTAATATAAGTAGGGATTAGTAATAAAGATGTTACATACAATCTTATAATATTAAAAAATTATATTGGGTTACCATTTTTTAACAAAAAAAGCTGCCCTAAGATAGGGCAGCTGTATATTTTTATGTCGATGTCTGATTAAGAAACTCTTTCGATCAAAGCCATATAGAATCCATCGTAACCCTGGCTTGGCATTACTTTGTCATCTTTAACTAACTTAAAGCCTTCGTTGTTTTTCAGGAATTCTTCCACTTGTAAATTGTTTTCAGATGGTAAGATAGAACAGGTAGCATAGACCAATTTTCCACCTACTTTCACCATTTTGGAATAATCCTGAAGAATTTGTTGTTGTTCTTTTTTGATTCTGTCGATGAAATCCTGGTCAATTTTCCATTTACTGTCCGGATTTCTTTTTAAAACACCAAGTCCTGAACAAGGTGCGTCAATCAGAAGTCGGTCCGCTTTATCATAAAGACGTTTGATTACTTTGTTGTCAGAAATCATTCGGGGCTCAATATTGTGCGCTCCCGCTCTTTTTGCACGACGCTTCAGCTCAGCAAGTTTCCATTCGAAGATATCTAAAGCTATGATTTGTCCTTTATTTCCCATCAATGCAGCCAAGTGAAGTGTTTTTCCACCTGCTCCTGCACATGCATCTACCACTCTTTGTCCTTCTTTTACATCAAGGAAATATCCTATTTTCTGTGAAGAACCATCCTGAACTTCAAATAAACCTTCTTTAAAAGCTGTGGTAAGAAAAACGTTCTTCTTTTCCTCAAGCTGTACAGCATCCGGATAGTCTCTCACAGTATAAGCTACTACACCCTCATCAGAAAGATCAGAAATAAGTTCTTTTGGACTTGTTTTCAGTCTGTTTGCTCTTAGAACAGTTGGAGCCTGCTCATTTAAAGCACGCATTTCTTTTTCCCAACCTGGACCTAGTTCTTTTTCTAAAGTTTCAGCCAGCCACTCAGGAATAGAATGTTCAATAGCCTTTGTAGGAACTGTATTCTTTTTAAGCTTGGTAAGAATATCAGCGATTTTAATTCCGTCGAATTCTTCAAACTTTTTATAATTGGTCTTGCTCCAAAGCAAATAGGCGATGATTAGTTTGTAAATATTGGTAGGTTTTACCCCTTCACCCATATAGTACTCAAGACGTTTTTTCCAGCGGATAATATTATAGAAAATCTCAGAAACAACGGCTCTGTCCTGGCTTCCCCATTTTCTGTGGGCTTTTAAAAGTCTTTCGATTACCTTATCGGCATATTTGTTTTTCTCGAAAAATGTTTCCTGTAAAGCATCGTGAATTCCGATCGCTAAGTTTCTGTGAATAAGTTCCATAAATTTGCTTCGCTGTTTGAATCTGCAAAAGTACGAATTATAGTTGAGAGTTGAGAAGGGATTCGAGTTTCGGGGTTTGAGTGTTTCAGGATGCGAGATCGTAGAGTTTGAGAGTACTAGAGTTTTAGAGTGAATGAGTTCAGCGTTAATTATGAATGTTTTCTACTCCAAATAGTTAGTAATTATTGAATCAATATACTAAAAGTCTCAAATCTCATGTCTGAAATCTGATGTCTAATATCTGGCCTTTAAAAATCTTGATTCTTGGTTCTTGATTCTAGTCTCACCTTTCACTTGCGAAGCAAAATTTACCATTGACGTTTCCAATTTCAATCTTAGTAAGTCTCGTGTCTGAAATCTGACATCTAAAACAAAAATCCTACCTTTGCAAAAATCAAAAATATGAGTGATACTGTACTTTGTCCGAAATGCAGCTCTGAGTTTACTTACCCGAGCGACGATATGATGACCTGTTCTCAATGTTTCTATGAATGGAGTCCTGAAGAAACGGCTGCTGAAACGTCTAATGAAGGGAAAATCCTGGATTCAAACGGGAATGAGCTTTTGGATGGGGATTCTGTGGTTGTTATTAAGGATCTTCCTGTAAAAGGTGCTCCAAAACCGGTAAAAGCGGGGACTAAAGTTAAAAACATCCGTCTGAGACCAGACAGTGATCATAATATTGACTGTAAAATTGATGGTTTCGGTTCTATGGCCTTGAAATCAGAATTTGTAAAGAAGGCTTAATCGCTTTTGGCAATCGGCTTAGAAATGCTGGTAGTGCTTACAGTAAAAAAATAAAAAAAAGGAAAAGATTGGACAGTGTAATCTTTCAAAGACTTAATTGCAGGGAAGTGCTAATGTCCGTCTCAGGGCAGAAAGAGAATTAACCAAAAATTTCCTTATGCTGTGGAAGTACAAATGTAAGTAAAAGTTTTAAACGGCTTCTTAGATTTGTGCTTTTTTTTATCCACATATTAACAATAAGTATAAGGAAATGTAGGAGTTATGATAAGTGTCGGAAGAGAGATTCACTGAAGTAGGTGAATGATGGTAAAGAAAGTTGCTGTTGTTTAAACAAACGAAATCTTAATATTTCCTTCCACTTTTTCATCTGTATAGACAATAATCTCTTTATTCAGAATCTTGATTTTATTCCAGTAATGGTTTCCGGCAAACCTGCTTTCGAGAAGTTCGGCTTCAATACCATCATTTGAAATTTTTATTTCTTTAGGATAGTATGAAAATTTGGAAAGCTGAAATTCCGCTTTTTCGTCTTCACTGAAAATATTAACTTCCCCGAAAAGTTTGGCTACATAAAAATTATAAGGCCGTCTGTAAGTTTCCTCGGGACTGTCGTTCTGAATCAGTCTTCCATCCTTCAAAATAACGATCTGGTCAAGCCATGGCATGATATCCTGAAGTTCATGGGTAGAAATGATCAGGGAAATCTGATGTTGTTTCACATACCTGAACAGTCTTTCACGAAGTTCTATTTTTCTTGGAAAATCCAGATTACTGAAAGGTTCGTCTAAAATAAGCAGTTTAGGCAGTACAGAAAGGGCCCTGGCAATGGCAACCCGCTGCTGCTGGCCTCCGCTTAAATATTTAGGAAGAATATGGGCAAATTCCTGAAGTCCTACCACTTCCAGAAGCTCCATGACAGTTTCTTTTTTTTGAGCCAAATTGATATTGGAAATAAATTTCCCTACATTTTCGGCAACGGTGGCGTAAGGCATCAGATCAAAATTCTGGGCCACCAGTTTCATCTCAGCTTCTCCGGGAACAATATTTCCTTTGGGCCCCAAAAGCTTTTTTCCGTTAAAAACAATTTCACCACTTTCCCAGTCCAAAAGCCCATAAATCAGGTTAAGCATTGTAGATTTTCCACATCCGCTTTCTCCTGCCAGTGCAATGATTCTGCCTTCCTCAAAACCCAGATTAAGGTTCTGAAACAGGGAGTTATCTTTGGTATGGGAAAAATATAAATTGTTTATTTCTAAAAGCATAATACAAATGTAAGGTTTTTATGAAAAAATAAAATTTTTTATTATATTAGCAGAAGTAATAAAAATATATCAAAAATGAGAAAAAAACTGTTTTCTTTAGCTATTCCTGCTTTATTTGTGGCAGCGGTAGTGGTTTCTTGTAAAAAAGACAAACCTGTTACCAGCGAAAGCAATGAAGTAGTAACTACAAAAGATGGGAACCAGTATACACTGGATACGCTGAACAGTAAAGTGGAGTGGAAAGGATATAAAGTATTCAAGTCTGAAAGCACAAGCCATTTCGGAACCATTAAGTTTGAAAGTGGTGATGTAACGGTAAAAGAAGGAAAGCTTGAAAGCGGAAAATTTGTTGCGGACATGAGTTCTTTGACGTCTGTAGATCTAAAGGATGATGCGGATCAGTTAGGAAAACTGAATGGCCATCTTAAGAGCGGTGATTTCTTTGAAGTGGAAAAATTTCCTACAGCTTCGTTTGAAATTACAAAGGTAACACCAGCTATAGAAGGAGATTATAATACCCTTCTTGATGGTAATTTAACGATCAAAGGGATTTCAAAACCAGTTCAGTTTAAGGCTAATGTTTCTGTAAAAGACGGAGAAGTAAGTGTAGCTACTGAGCCCAAAGATATTAAAAGAGAAGAGTTTGGTGTGAAGTTCCAGGCTCCTGCTGAAAACGGGGTAATCAAGGATGAGGTAACTCTTCAGATCAACGTTAAAGCTTTAGAAAAGAAATAATTTTTTTATTTAAGTGAAATAAGTGATTGAAGTCTGCCTCCCAAAGGGGCAGATTTTTTTATCACAGATTCATTATTAAACTTAAAAAACGTATTTTTGCAAAACATTTTGAAAGGGTAAAACAATGATAGAAAAGATAGAAGAACTACTTACCGAAGTAAACAGCTTCAATGCTACGTCTAAAGAGGAAATTGAAAACTTCCGAATTAAGTATAATGGTAAAAAAGGTGTTCTGAACGATTTTTTTGAAAAATTTAAAGAAGTTCCAAACGACCAGAAAAAAGAATTCGGACAGAAGATCAATTCTTTGAAGCAAGCCGTTGCGGGAAAACTGGAGAATCTTAAAGACTCTTCCCAGTCTGCTATTATCACCGAAAAAGAAGATCTTACAAGACCGGCTTTTCCATTGGATCTGGGGTCAAGACACCCGATCAATCTGGTGAAAAACAGGATCATTGAAATTTTCAAATCAATTGGTTTTGCAGTAGCCGATGGTCCGGAAATAGAGGATGACTGGCACAACTTTACGGCTCTTAATCTTCCTGAGTACCACCCGGCAAGAGATATGCAGGATACATTCTTTATTGAACAGAACCCTGATATCCTTTTAAGAACACACACTTCTTCTGTACAGATCCGTTATATGGAAGAAAATCAGCCGCCGATCAGAATTCTTTCTCCGGGAAGAGTATTCCGAAATGAGGCTATTTCTTCACGTTCACACTGTATATTCCATCAGATTGAAGGTTTGTATATTGATGAAAATGTAAGTTTTGCAGATCTTAAGCAGACGATTCAGTTCTTTACAACGGAACTTTTCGGAAAATCCAAGATCAGAATGAGACCTTCTTATTTCCCTTTTACAGAGCCTAGTGCTGAAATTGATGTATACTGGGGACTGAACTCTGAAACCGACTACAGAATCACAAAAGGAACGGGATGGCTGGAGATCATGGGTTGTGGAATGGTAGATCCTGCCGTTTTGAAAAATGTGAATATCGATGCTGAGAAATATTCAGGATACGCTTTCGGAATGGGTATTGAAAGAATCACAATGCTTCTTTACCAGATGAGCGACATCAGAATGTTCTTCGAAAATGATATCAGAACTTTAGAACAGTTTAAATCACTATAAAAATTAAACCTCCGGAATTTCCGGAGGTTTTTGTTTTTAATTACTGACCTAAGAAACAAAACGTAATTAAAAACGATTCTATTGAAAAATTACAACGTGTATTGTCTTATTGATAGCGCAGTACATCATAAATACTGATCATGTCACGCTGAGCGGAGTCGAAGCGTTTACAACCTTTATCAGTCTTTATGCCTGCTGTTATAATTAAGACAATCAGTAATGACAATGTATTACATCCGGAACTAAAAAAATGGCGGCAAAAATTTTTGCTGCCATTTTTTTTAAGCTAAAAAGACTGATCGCTTTTTACTTAATATATTTTAAAGGGTATTTTACATTTTTAAGATCTTCGATACTCGCTTTCAATGAACCTACGGCTAATTCAGCCTGTAAAAGCATAGGAATATGATTGGCATCATTGGTTACCCACATCGTTACTCCTTCTTTTTCCTTAAAAACCCTTCCGCTTTTTACAGACGGGATAATTTTCAGACAGTTGATGGTACCGAATTTGGTTTTCAGATCTTCTGTTCCTGTTACTTTCAGCTGAAAGGGGAACATTTCATCGTCGATCCATACGTTCATATTGATCACGGTTCCTACTTTCAGTTCGCTGGTACTTTTACTTCTCAAGTAATAGAAGCAGGAAAGCATATCCTGCACTCCTTTTACCGATTTGATCACCTTTGAACCGTTGGCGGGCGTTTTTTTATCGGTTAAGATCAGTGTGTGGTTATCGTGATTGAAAACGGTCTCAAAATGCTGGCGATAGCTTCCTTCACGTACATTTCGAACGTAAAAGCTTGGCAGGCCGGTTCCTGTATTGATGAAGCTTTCATATAAATCTTCTACTTTAAAGAAGGCTTTGACTGCGCCTGTAGTTTTTCCTGTCCCTTTCACATACAGGTGGGGAGCACCCATATAAGTGGTTTTTTTGGTAGTAAGATTGGCGGTTCCGGCATTCAGGATTCCATAGTGGATTCTGAATGTAATAGATTCACCATCAGCAATATTATCGATCTGAGCGTAACTCAGCAGGAACGTAAATATTGCAAAAAAGCTTAAAATTTTCTTCATGATATGACATTTAACAAAAACACTGCCAAATTTAAGATTCGTATGTATTGACCAGGATTTGATAAATCTCAGGTTTTTATTTAGAATCAATTAAATATGCTTCGCATTAAAATTAGTAAATTTGCAGTTACATGTATAATTAAATTATCTTTTTATTATGATAACCACTGATATATTGATCATAGGAGCCGGACCTACCGGGCTTTTTGCTGTTTTTGAAGCAGGTTTATTAAAAATGAAGTGTCACATTATTGATGCACTTCCACAGCCAGGAGGACAGCTAGCGGAGCTTTATCCTAAAAAACCTATTTTCGATATTCCAGGATATCCTTCTGTGAATGCAGGAGAATTAGTAGATAATTTGATGGAGCAGATCAAACAGTTCCAGCCGGGATTCACTTTGGGAGAAACAGCAGTTTCTTATACCAAGGTAGATGATGAATGGTTTGAAGTGATCACCAACAAAGGGACTGTTCACAGATGTAAAGCTATTGCGATTGCGGGCGGATTGGGTACTTTTGAACCTAGAAAACCTACTTTCGAAAATGTAGCTGATTACGAGGAAAAAGGTCTTGAATATTTCGTTAAAGAACCTGAGCATTTCAGAAATAAAAAAGTAGTAATCGCTGGAGGAGGGGATTCTGCGCTGGACTGGAGTGTTTTCCTTTCCAATGTTGCCAGTGAAGTAACTTTGATCCACAGAAGAAACGAATTCAGAGGAGCTTTGGATTCAGTGGAAAAAGTTCAGGATCTTAAAAACCAGGGGAAAATTAAATTAATTACACCCGCTGAAGTTACCGGAATCAAAGGTGACGGAAAGGTTGAAGCGATCACTGTAGAAATTGAAGGCCAGGAAGCTTTCGATATTGAAACAGATTATTTCATTCCTTTATTCGGACTGACTCCAAAATTGGGTGAGATCGGGAACTGGGGATTGAATATCGAGAAAAATGCCATCGTAGTCAACAATGCGCTTGATTATCAAACGAACATCGACGGAATCTATGCTATTGGAGATATCAATACCTATCCGGGGAAATTGAAGCTGATCCTTTGTGGTTTCCACGAAGCAACTTTGATGTGTCAAAGTGTTTACAACAGACTGAATCCGGGTAAGAAATTTGTACTTAAATATACGACAGTAAGCGGTGTAGACGGATTTGACGGTAGCCGTAAAGAAGCAGAAAAGGCAGTTGTGAAAAAAATTGACTAATTTTGCATTATTATGTCAGATATTAATATAAAGATCACCGATCGGGAAGGGGTAACCCATGATGTTGTAGCGCCTACAGATATGTCTATGAACCTGATGGAGATCATCCGTTCTTATGAATTGGCAGAAGAGGGAACCATTGGAGTATGTGGAGGAATGGCGATGTGCGCCTCATGTCAGGTATATGTGATCAATGATCCGGGCCTGGAGCCTATGGGAGATGAAGAAGATGCGATGCTGGCGGAAGCTTTTCATGTAAAAGAGAACAGCAGACTGGGATGCCAGCTGCATATCATGGATGCTATGGAAGGTCTTGAAGTGGCCATTGCTCCTTATCCTTAGGATATATTTAATTTAAGTTAATATAAAAACCGTCTGGAAATTTCCGGACGGTTTTGTTATTGAATAAGGTAATCAGTACCATTTGTGAACAATTACAGTATCCTCTTTTATAATTTTAAGATATAAATCACCTTCATTTTTATATAAACCCCACCAGCTGTTATTGGTTTTAAAAATAGTGATGCCACAATAAAAAGTCCTACAAATACGGCTGTACCTCCTGTCATTTCCTTATTAACGTTGTAGTTATTCATATGAAAACTATAAAAGTCTTAAATTTTATCCTTCGAAATCCATTTCCCCACACTTGGTGCCTGATAGTTCCTCATTTTTTCCAAAAGCTCATCAACGCTGCCACTTATCAAAAGCATATCACGATTCACTTGCTTTAAAAATCCTTTATTAACCATAGTTTGAACTAATCTTATTAAATCATCATAAAATCCGTCAATATTCAGAATCCCAATTGGTTTTTTATGAAGTCCCAGCTGTGCCCAGGTGATCATTTCAAAAAACTCTTCAAGGGTTCCGTAGCCGCCGGGAAGAACGATTACGCCGTCGCAGAGATCATTCATCTTTGTTTTTCTCTCGTGCATCGTTTCTACGATGATAAGCTCGGTGAGATTTTTATGGGCAATTTCTTTGGATTGCAGGAAGTGGGGCAGCACGCCCGTGGCCTTTCCTCCTTCGCTTAAAGCTCCGTCTGCAACTGCTCCCATCAAACCAGCATCTGCACCGCCGTAAATCAATTGTATGCGCTGTTGGGCTAATGTTTGTCCAAGTAGGAAAGCCTGCTCTTTAAAAATGTCATCTGTACCGAAACTGGAGCCGCAGAAAACTGTTATACTTTTCATGATTGTAAATCTTATTAAATAATTTTTTAACCATTGAGGCCAATGAAGTTATTAAGGAAAGTTAAGTAAAATATCAAAGATATTTTTAAGCCTAATATCTGTAAATTCTTAATGATCTTAACGACTTAAAAAATCTTAATGATTCAAATTAAAAATATCCAAAATCATACGACTTTGGATATTCAATATAACAATTTTATCTTCTTATTTTAAAGGAATATTCGCTAAAATATCTTTAGTGAAACTCCAGAACTTCTGAGCAGAAGGGATATTCGCTTTCTCATCCGGAGAGTGCGCTCCTCTAATCGTAGGTCCGAAACTTACCATTTCCATTTCCGGATAGTTCGCTCCGATGATTCCACATTCTAAACCTGCGTGACAAGCAACCACGTGAGGTTTTTCACCAAACTTTTCAGTGTAAATTTTCTCCATCAGCTGTACGATTTCAGAACCAGGTTTTGGTTTCCATCCTGGATAAGAACCACTGAATTCAACATTCATTCCGGCTAATTCTGCCACAGATTTTAACTGTTCTGCCACAGAATACTTAGATGAATCTACTGATGATCTTGTCAGGTTTAAAATTTTAAGCTCTCCGTCTTTTAATTCTACTCTCGCAACATTATTAGAGGCTTCTACAAGATCTTTTACGTCCGGACTCATTCTGTAAACCCCATTGTGAAGAGATTTTAAAGTAAGAATAATCTTCTTTGAGTCTTCCTCGGAAATAGCTTGATCAGAGGTTGTAGAGTTTTCAATATTAATATGGAGACCCGGTTCAACGGTAGCAAATTCTTCTAAAATATCTTTTTTAAGAGCTGTAGCCGCTTCAATAAATTCCTGAGCATTTCTTACAGAAACCAACGCTGAACCTTCTCTTGGAATAGCATTTCTTAATCCACCTCCGTCAACAGAGATCAGTTGGATATTCTGCTTGTCTAAACCGCTGTAAAGAAGTCTTCCTAAGATAATATTAGAGTTTCCGAAACCTTTGTGGATGTCCATTCCTGAATGTCCCCCCTGAAGTCCTTTCACTTCAATTTTTACCGTTTGTCCTTTCGCGGCTTCTGTTCCATAATTTTGAGTAATGGTCACATCTACACCTCCTGCACAACCGATGTCGATCTCGTCATCTTCTTCCGTATCAAGGTTTAATAGGATTTCTCCTGTCAACTGTCCAGGCTTTAAACCTAAAGCACCCGTCATCCCTGTTTCTTCATCGATGGTGAAAAGCGCTTCAAGAGCAGGGTGCGGAATATCTGAACTTTCAAGGATAGACATGATGGTTGCTACTCCCAAACCGTTGTCGGCACCTAAAGTAGTTCCTTTTGCTTTTACCCAGTCTCCATCAACCTCCATTTTGATCCCTTCAGTTTCGAAATCAAAATGAGTATCGCTGTTTTTCTGGCATACCATATCCAGATGCGACTGAAGAACGATAGACTTACGGTTTTCCATACCTGCAGTAGCCGGTTTTCTGATGATCACATTTCCTACTTCATCTACGGTGGTTTCCAACCCTAAATCTTCACCAAATCCTTTGATGAAAGCAATCACTCTTTCTTCTTTTTTAGACGGTCTTGGAACTGCATTTAATTTGGAGAAATTCTTCCAGATAATCTGCGGTTCTATATTAGATAATTCCATGAACTTTTATTTTGATCAAAATTACAAAATAAAAAATGCTTCCGTGAATCCGGAAGCATTTTTTATAGATCGTATGGAGACAAAAAGGTAAAATCATCCTTTTGTTTTTCTAGCATCCACATTCACCGTAAATAGGCAGTGTTTCTACAGTACCGTCCGGTTTTTCAATCGTCAGGGTACCTTCAAATAATAAAGCTTCTTCGTGTTTTATTTTTTTACCTTTTACAGAGATTTTGTAGTTGTCGCTTTCAATCTCTTTGCTCAGTTCTTCATCCACTTCCATATCGCTTGATGAAATCAGGTTCATGGCCTGTCTTTTACCGTCAAGTTTCATGTAGGCAGTTTTTCCGGCATCGTCAGCATAGATATATTTCTCTGCTTCAAATTCTGCTTTGTTTCTCGCAAAATAGCATGAACATTCTTTGATCTCTTTTGGAAACGGAATGATGTCTACCAGTACTTTTCCTGATGTTGCTCCTGTTTTTGCAGAATCTTTAACCAGGTTTAAAGAATCTGTAGGAGTAGAACTTTGAACGGTTTCTTTATCTTTTTTACAGGCGATCAAGAGAAACGCTGAAAAGAAAATGATTAGATATTTCATTGTCTGCTGTTTTTTATTTTTTTTAGCCTCTTGCTCTTTCCAGAAGAACCATCATTAATAATGATAAGATGACCAAACTTTCGTCTTCGTCATTAATATCGATCATTCTGTCAAGCTGGAATCTTCTTCCAAAGAAAGACGGCATTTTTTTAAGTTTAAAATATTCTTTTCCGTCGATACCTCTTACAGTATAAGCCGGGTTAAGAAAATATCCTGTGAACATCCCTATAATTGGAATCTCACTCACCATTCCATCAAAGAACTTTGTCCATGCATTATCCTCTGCAACCGTGAATTTGGGCTGGTCGTTTGAATCCAGGATGTCATACGTAGATTTCCAGAGAGAACGCATTCCTTTTCTTGCCAGTCTCCCGTAGTTTTTGTTGTCGGTAAGATCACTTAGAGAATAAGAAGAATTGAAATCGATCCATTGGTTGGCCTTGATTCTGAAAAGCTCCTTAGATTTGCTTTCGTCATTGAAAACAACGACATCTTCTTTCAGTTTAAACATTTTCTGACGTACATAGGCTACATAGCTTCCGTTTTTGTCAGTAATATTGAAGTCACTTGCCAGTGTTGAGATTTTGAATTTGAAATCTAGTGGATAGTTTAGATTTTTAAGTACCATTTAGTTTATTTTTTTCATATTAGAACCCCAAAGATAGAGGTTTTTTTAGAATGATGAGGTAAAAATGGGAATCAAGAGCCAAGAATCAAGAGTCAAGATTTTTAGATGTCAGACATGAGTATTGGTGGCTTCTAGTGCCTCAATCACCAGATATTTGTCCTTCATTCAATATTTCCGGATTCGCAGCCTCTCACTCCCAACCTATATTTCACTCTATAACCTTCAAATTCGTACCACAGTATGCCGAAATTTATAACTCCCCAACGCTAAAACTCTCCGACTCTCCAACTCATAAACCCCTTCAACTCTCAACAATATTCCTTATTTTTGTACTTATGGATTATCCTAGTAAAGTTTTAGCAAAAGCCGTAGACGAAATTTCGGGACTGCCCGGGATCGGTAGAAAAACAGCTTTAAGATTAGCATTACATCTGTTAAAACAACCCAGTTCCAGAGCGGTAAGTCTAGGGAACTCATTAATCAACCTTGTCAACGAAATAAAATACTGCAAAGAATGTCATAACTTTTCAGATTTTGAGGTGTGTGAGATCTGCAGTAATGAAAAAAGAAACAGCGAGGTGATCTGCATCGTGGAAGACGTACGTGATGTGATTGCTATCGAGAATACAGGAAAGTTTACGGGTAAATATCTGATCTTAGGAGGAAAGATTTCACCAATGGAAGGCGTGGGACCGAACCAGCTGAATATTCCAAGTATTGAAAGAAAAGTGAATCAGGGTGGCGTAAAGGAATTTATTTTTGCATTGAGTGCTACGATGGAAGGAGATACAACGGCCTATTATATTTATAAAAAATTTAAAAACTTCAGTGTGAGTTTTTCAAGTATTGCCAGAGGAATTTCAGTAGGAGATGAGTTGGAATATGCAGATGAAGTATCTTTGGGCAGATCTATTATGAACCGGTTACCATACAATGAAAAGGATTAAATATGAAGCTGTCGGTAATTATTGTGAATTATAATGTGACCAAGCTGTTGAGAAACTGCCTTTTGTCTATCCGGAAATATACGGAAGGGGAGGATTATGAAGTGATTGTTATAGATAATGCATCTACGGATGCTTCCTGGGGCGATCTTATTCCGGAATTCCCTAAAGTACATTTTATAGCCTCTGAGCATAATGACGGTTTTGCTATTGCCAACAATAAAGCTATCAAAACGACAACCGGAGAATACGTTCTTCTTCTAAATCCCGATACCGAACTGGAAGGGTTCTATATGAAGGATATTCTGGATTTTGCCGATTCCAAACCGGATTTCGGATGCCTGGGCGTAAGGATGCATGATGCTGAAGGCGTTTTTCTTCCGGAAAGTAAACGTTCTGTACCGGATATGTTCAATTCTTTTGAAAAATTATTTACGAATTTTAAAAGAAGCAATTCAAAATCTTACTACAGGAGTGATATTGATGAAAATGCTGTGGTAGAAGTAGAGGTTGTTACCGGAGCATTTTTATTGGTTAAAAAAGAAATTTATGAGAAGATCGGGGGCCTTGATGAAACGTATTTTATGTATGGGGAAGATATTGATCTGTGCTATACACTGTTGAGAAACGGCTATAAAAATTATTATTACGGTGCTGCTTCCATTCTTCACCATAAAGGTGAAAGTACGATTAAAAATGAGGTATATCTCGATCGGTTTTATGGAGCCATGCAGATCTTTATCGATAAATATTACAGAGAATCTAAACCGGTGCAGTATTCATTTTTAAAAGCGGGATTGAAACTCCGCCATAAGATTGAGAAGATCAAACTAAAATAAAAAAGCAGTTCAATTTGAACTGCTTTTGTTTTATATAAGATAGGTCTGTTATTATTTAGCCGGAGCTGCAGGTACCTGAGCCGGAGCCGTTGTAGTAGCTGCTGGAGCAGATTGCTTAGTAGGAGCCGGAGCTTCTTTCTTTACTGGCTGCTGTGCCGGAGCTGTTGTTGTAGGCTTACCAGTGATGACAACGCTTATAAGAATAAGAACGATGATTACTGCGCCTAGAGTCCATGTTGCTTTTTCCATGAAATCATTGGTTCTCTGTACCCCAAACTGTGCAGGTGATGCACCTCCGAAAGTACTGGAAAGGCCTCCTCCTTTAGGATTTTGAGCCATAACGATGATTACCAATAAGATGCTGGCGATCATAACAAGAACCATCAATAGTATAAATATAGTATCCATTAATTTTGATATCTTTTTGAATGGGCAAATTTAATCTTTTTTTACCGAATGACAAAGAAGATCATGGTAAATGTTATTAAAAATAAAAACGGCAGCAAGTGCTACCGTTTTTTCTGTAAAAAACAGTATTCTTATTTAAAATCAGAATCTTTAACCTGATTCACGTCGTATGATTTTACATTCATCGTCATGTCCATCCCCATTTGATTGATTGAGATGGTAAATGGCATTTTCACCCCATTGACATCTTTATAATTAGAGAACGTTGTAGGCACTGTGATTTCTTGTCCCTGTGCTTTTACCGTTTTCGTTTCTCCTGTTTTTAATCCTGTGCTTACGCTGTAATAATAGGTAGTGTCTTTCCCTTTAATGACGTAAGAATCCTCACCACCGATTTTTTCAATTCCGGCCACTTTATAATCCTGAGATTTTGCAAAACCAAGTTCTTCAAAAAGTTCAGTATTTTTAAGTTTTTCAGCGATCTGCTCTGGTTTCATCTCAACTTTCTGACCCATTTGCTCAGAATATCCTTGTTTACCGTCAAAAATCTGTTTCTGAACCACCTGTCCCATTGCCGTTACTGTTGTAGCCTCTTTACCACCTTGAGCCTTAGCGATTTTAAAATCAATATTCTGACCCTGCATAGACATAGAAGCATTCATGACAAAAGATGAAATTTTAGCAACATTCGCTTTTCCTCCGATGGCATTGATGTATTTATCAGCAATAGATGCTACATTCACGGCAGCATCTACTTTTTGTGCAGTTGGTTTGGCTACCGGATTGGCTTCCTTATCGAAATATTTTACAGGGTATCCTAATTTTTCCAGTCCTTCAGAAATATCAGCCGCTTTACCAGCGATGAAAATTCTGCTTTTGTTGGGTAAAATGTTGGCTTTTGCAGCATTGGAAATATCTGCAGCAGTTACTTTATCAATTGATTTTAAGTAATTGGTATAGAAATCAGAAGGTAAATCCTGAACCTTTTGGTTTAAAGCAAATTTTGCAATCGTTTCAGGCTTCTCTAAAGACATGATGAAAGAACCTTTCAGCTTAGCTTTAGCATTTTCCAGTTCTTCAGGTTTTACGGTAGTAATAGCATTAAGTTCATTCATAAATTCCTTAACCGCTTTATCCGTAACCTCATTTCTCACACTTGCACTAGCGGAGAAATCAGAAGAATATTTATCAGCGCTCATGTCGGAGTAAGCTCCGTAAGTGAATCCGTTTTTCTCACGAAGATTCATGAAAAGTCTCGCTTCACCTCCACCACCTAAGATGTAGTTGGCCATGGTAGCTGCGAAGTAGTTCGGATCTTTCATTTTAAGATTGTTCAGGTTGTTCACTGAAACCACAGACTGTACAGCAGAAGGTACATCTACAATGTTAATCTCTGTTGTAGCAACATTAGCAGAAGGTTCTAGAGGAACAATCGGTGTATTGGCCTTTTTCCATCCGCTGAAAGCTTTTTCAACCAATGATTTTACCTGATCGAATTTCACATCTCCCACAATCACTAAATAAGCATTGTCCGGAGCGTAATATTTTTTATAAACGTTTTGTACGTCAGCTAACTGGATCTTGTTGATAGATTCTACCGTCTCGAATTCTCCTCTTGATGTATTTTTACCATACATTAAGGCATTGGAAACCTTTGAAGCAATGGAAGAAGCATTTTTCTCATCAGCCTTTAACCCTTCCAATGCTCTTTCCTTTGAACTTTGGATTTCTTCCGCAGAGAACTTTGGATTAATGATCGCGTCTGCCATTAAACCCAGTACTTCAGGGAAATATTTTGAAAGAGAGTTCGCGAAAGCACCATTGGAAGAAAAACTTAGGTTAGCGCCCAGATAATCTACTTTTTTGTTGAAATCCTCTTTACTTACATTCGTTGTTCCGTTTTCGAACTGTTCAGCCATGATAGAGCTTACTCCCACTACACTTCCTTCGTTGAACGGAGGTCTGTCCATAGAAAGAGTAGTGTTTACTCTTGGTAATTTATTGTTTTCCACAACCATTACCGTAAGACCGTTGCTCAGTTGGAAAGTTTTTGGTTTGGCAATGTTGATCGCAGGAGTAGGTCCCGGTTTCGGCATTGCGTTAAGATCAATTTTTTGTGCTGAAATCGTTCCTGCGAAAAAAAACGCTGCAGCTATATATATTAATTGCTTTTTCATTTGTAAAAATTTAATTTTAATAATCATTTTTTAAACCTGAAAGTTTTAAATGACTACTTTTTTTCAGGAACGTAATTGATGATTACTCTTTGATTGGAATTCAAATACTTTTTAGCCGCGTTCTGCAGATCCTGTCTTGTGATCGATCTGTAGATGTCAATTTCCTTATTGATCAAATTGGTGTTACCCATCAATACGTGGTTGGTTGCCAGTGAAGCTGCAATTCCCTGAATGCTTGAATTCGCATTCACAAACTGATTCTCATACTGGTTTTGAAGTTTCTGATAGTCCTCCTCAGAGATCAGACCTGTCTGTAGCTTTTTGATTTCAGCATCAATGTCAGCCTGTAAAGTCTGTTTTGTGGTCTGTCCCATTGGGATCGCAAAGAATGCGAAAATACTGTAATCTTCAAGACCCTGGTTGAAAGCCTGTACAGCAAGCGCTTTTTTATCCTGATCAACTAATTTTTTGTATAAAACAGAAGATTTTCCATTGCTCAGGTAAGAAGAAAGCATATCAAGAACATAGGCGTCTTTTTCTTTGTTAGCCGGAGTTCTGTACGCGAAAATATATGCCGGAAGCTGAATATTAGGATCCGTAGCCGTTACTTCTTTTTCCTGAGTGATAGGAGCATCTTTCGGGAAATCTTTTGGATAAAGCGTTCCTTTTTGAATTCCTCCGTAATATTCCTGAATCCATTTTTTAGTCTGCTCAGGCTTGATATCTCCCGCCACTACTAATGTAGCGTTGTTCGGAACGTAATATTTTTTATAGAAAGCCTGGAACTCTTCCAGTTTTGCAGAGTTAAGATCTTCCATAGAGCCGATTGTAGGCCAGTTGTATGGGTGATTCGTAAATAGATTTTTCTGAATAGTAGGGAAAAGGTTTCCATAAGGCTGGTTGTCCATTCTTAATCTTTTCTCCTCTTTTACAACCTCTCTCTGAGTATCTACGCCCACCTGGTTGATGACAGCGTGACGCATTCTTTCAGCTTCCATCCAAAGACCAAGCTGCTCATTGTTGGAAGGGAAAGTCTCATAATAATACGTTCGGTCATTCGTTGTGTTAGCGTTATTTTGACCTCCGTTTGAAGAAACTATCTTGAACCATTCACCTCTTTTGATGTTGGGGGTTCCTTCAAATAAAAGGTGTTCGAAGAAGTGGGCAAAACCTGTTCTTCCCTTTACTTCATCCTTTGCACCTACGTGGTACATAACACCCGCAGTCACTACCGGTGCAGAATTATCCTGATGAAGAATTACGTGAAGGCCGTTTGGCAGGTCATACTCTTCGAATTTAATTTGCTGTGCATTCAGGACCATTCCGAAGAAAGATGCTGCTGCCACAGAAAGAAGTCGCTTTTTCATAAAGTAGAAATTGTTTGTATAAATTAGTAGGGCAAACACGGTGTTTGTTACATAATTACTCTACTTTTTTTTAAATTTTTGTTTATTTGTAAAATTATTTAACTCCACTATGAGAATTTCTTATACTTTACTTTTTCTTTTCTCCTTTTTTCTGATGCAGGCACAGGAAAGATGGACGGTTACGAAAAATTTCAATGATTAAACATATTCTGATCCGGCAGAATACAACTCTTAATTTTTTTACTTTCTATAAATTAAACTCATAATTTGAATTGTCCTTTGAATACATTAATTTTGTGTTCCCAAAATTTTTTTGCAGTATGGATTATCTGAAAGGACTCAATGAATCACAATATGAAGCCGTTACCTCTCTACAGGGACCTTTGATGGTACTTGCAGGAGCCGGTTCCGGAAAAACGCGTGTACTTACCATGCGTATTGCCCACCTGATCTACAACGGTGTGGATCCTTTCAATATCCTGGCGCTGACATTTACCAATAAAGCTGCCCGCGAAATGAAAGACCGTATCGCAAAAGTGGTAGGGGACAGCAATGCAAGAAGCTTATGGATGGGGACTTTTCACTCGGTTTTTGCAAGAATCCTGAGAATTGAAGGCCATCATCTGGGCTATCCATCCAATTTTACGATCTATGACATGCAGGATGCCCTGAATGTCATCAGAAAAGTACTCAAAGACATGAATATCGATGCCGATCTTTATAAACCTAAAAAAGTTCAGGCAAGAATTTCAACATATAAAAACAACCTGATCACGGTAAAAGCTTATTTCAACAATCCTGAACTTATGGAAGCTGATGAAAAAGCGAATATGAAATTCATAGGGCAGATTTACCAGAGATATGTAGATGCCTGCTTCAAAAACGGAGCGATGGATTTTGATGATTTGTTGCTAAAAACCAATGAATTGCTGACCCGTTTTCCGGAAGTACTGGCCAAATATCAGGATAGATTCAGATACATCATGGTAGATGAGTACCAGGATACCAACCATTCCCAGTATCTTATTGTAAAAGCGCTGGCTTCAAAGTTTGAAAATATCTGCGTGGTAGGAGACGATGCACAGTCAATCTATTCCTTCCGTGGGGCGAATATTTATAACATCTTAAACTTTAAGAAAGATTATCCTGATGCGATCACGGTTTCTTTGGAACAGAATTACCGTTCGACTCAGAACATTGTGAATGCAGCCAACGTTGTCATTTCGAAAAACCTGCAGCAGTTTAAAAAGAATGTATTCAGTGATAATGAAGAAGGAGATAAGATCAAAATATACCGTTCACTTTCCGATGCTGATGAAGCCAATTTCGTAGCCGGAAATATCTGGGAGCTCAGAAATACCGACCAGAGAAAATACAGTGATTTTGCAATTTTATACAGAACGAACTCACAGACCAGAGCATTTGAAGATGCACTGAGACGTAAAAATATTCCTTACAAAGTTTACGGAGGACTTTCTTTCTACCAGAGAAAAGAAGTAAAAGACCTTATCGGTTATCTGCGTCTTCTGGTCAATGAAAACGACTCCGAGGCATTGATGAGAATCATCAATTATCCTACAAGAGGAATTGGAGAAACTACACAGAATAAGCTGATCGTTTTTGCCGATTCTCATAATGTGACCATTTCGCAGGTACTGAGTAATCTACCGCAATATGCTCCCCAATTGGGCTTAAACAATGGTGTTTTAACCAAACTGAATGATTTCTGGTCCATGATCAAGGCTTTCCAGGTATTACTGAAAACGGATACGGCTTACAGTGTTGCCATGGAAGTGGCCAAACGCACCGGACTGATCAAGTTTTTAAAAGATGACCAGACTCCTGAAGGTATTTCCCGTGTGGAGAATGTTCAGGAATTAATGAACTCTATGCAGGGATTCATTGAAGAGCAGATTCAGCTGGAAGACGGAGATCCGAGCCTTCCGAATTTCCTTGAGAATATTGCTCTTTCTGCAGATACTCAGGATAAAAATTTAGAGGAAGATATGGTTTCGTTAATGACGATTCACTTATCAAAAGGTCTGGAGTTCCCTGTGGTACACCTTGTTGGTCTTGAGGAAAACCTTTTCCCGAGCTTTATGAGTTCCGCGACGAGAGAAGACCTTGAGGAAGAAAGGCGTCTGTTTTATGTGGCCCTGACAAGAGCTGAAAAACAAGTCTTTTTCTCTTATGCTGTTTCCCGTTTCCAGTGGGGAAAGATCACCGATGCAGAACCTTCAAGATTCTTAAGTGAAATTGATGATCAATATATTGAATTCTTAAACCCTGTTCTCGAAAAGAGATTTATCAATAATACCGGGATTAAGTCCAATATTTTTGATGAACATCCTTCTGAACAGAAAGCATTCAGAAGAGTTGAAAAGAAAACCATTGACAAAGGAGACAGTTCAAAACCGGCACCGGAAGTCAGAAAACTAAAACCAGTCAGTACCGCAAAAATTATCAATCCAAGCGGAGCTTCTTCCCAGGATATTGAGGTAGGAGACAAGGTAAGACACGATCGTTTCGGAATTGGAGAGGTTTCTTTTCTGGATGGTACAGATCCACAGAACATCAAGGCTAAAGTAGTTTTCATTCATGAAGGAGAGAAAAACCTCATCCTGAAGTATGCTAAACTGACGAAAATATAATACGACATTTTTTCAGTGGAAAAAGCTGATTATCATATTTTAAAACGGATTCCATTTGGGGGTCTGTTTTTTTATTAAAACACAAATAGCACGAATGTTATGCACGAATAACACGAATGTATTTTGCGCCTTAGTGCCATTTGTGAAAGTATTGGTGTCATTCGTGTTTAAAAACAGCAATAGACCAAAACTATCTTAAATTTTCATAAAATTAAAGTCTATTAATTTTGTAGACTAGTGAATTTGCTTTACATTTGCCACTCAAAAAAACATAAACTATAAATTGATGTAAGGGTATGAAAAATAAAAAGACTATTGTATCAGCTTCCGTACTGTTTTTCCTGGGAACGTATGCTTTCGGACAGGAAAAAGAGAAGGACAGTGTGAAAACCAACACGGTAGAAGAAGTAGTGGTACTGGGCTCAAGAGCTGGGGCAAGATCAAAAATAGACAGCCCGGTTCCTGTGGATGTCTTCAATATAAAAGAATCATCCGTGATTCTTCCACAATCCAGTATAGGACAGATTTTGAATGCAGTAGCACCATCTTTTACTTCAACCATTCAAACCAATTCCGATGGAACAGACCATTTGGATCCTGCTCAGTTGAGAGGATTGGGTCCGGATCAGGTGCTGGTTTTGGTTAATGGAAAAAGAAGACACACTTCAGCATTGGTTAATGTCAATGGAACACCGGGAAGAGGAACGGTAGGAACCGATTTGAACTCGATCCCTTCATTTGCTTTAAACAGAATTGAAGTACTGCGTGACGGTGCTTCGGCTCAATACGGATCCGATGCTATTGCAGGGGTTATCAACCTTGAACTGAAAAAAGATATTGGTAAACTTACAGGTCAGGTAAGTTACGGTGGAAATCTAACCCCGACTGCCAATGACCACACCGGAAATTTCGACGGACAGAATATTCAGGTAGACCTGAACTATGGAAATAAAATAGGGAGTAAAGGTGGTTTCTATAACATCACATGGTCTTCACAGTTCAGAAATCCTACTTCAAGAGCCGGAGCCGAAAGCGGATCGATCTATAACGCCTACAATGCGATTGAAAAACGGGCTCAGAACGATGGCGTAAATCTTTCTTCTCTGTTCAGTAACATTAACAATACCCCGAATTCACAACAGCTCATTGGATACATTCATCAGTATTCGCAAGGAGTAGGGTATTTCAGTGCGCAACAACAGGCTGCGATTCAAAATACTTCGATCATTCAGGATATAAAGGATAACCAAGGGAATGTGATCCAAAAGGGGCTTCAGTCTTTGCTAAATTTCGATGTTACTGATCAGGAACTGGCTTACAGAGGACTGAGCAGAAAAGATTTCAATATGCAGGTAGGACAGTCAAAACTGAACAACCATCAGCTTTTTGCCAATATTGAAGTGCCAATTAATGATGACTGGAAAGTATACTCTTTTGGGGGTTATAGCTTCAGACACGGAACTTCAGGTGGGTTTTACAGAAAACCGAATCAAAGCAGAACGTTTACAGGACTGTATCCGGACGGTTATCTGCCTCAGATCGGAACAGATATTCAGGATCTGTCGCTTTCCGCAGGAATTAAAGGAAACTGGAACGGCTGGAATATTGACTTAAGCAATACATTCGGACAGAATTCATTCAATTATAATATTCAGGACACAGGAAATACCTCATTGCGATTTGCCTCTCCGAATGAGTTTAATGCAGGTGGTTTAAGATTCTCCCAGAACACGATCAATTTAGATTTCTCTAAAAAATATGACGTATGGAGTGGAATTAATGTGGCTTTCGGAGCAGAGCACCGTTACGAAAATTTCAAAATAACACAGGGTGATGAAGCTTCTTACACAACTTATGACGCTGCAGGAAATGTGTGGAATAACAACAGCCCGAGAGCAACGGATTTCTTTGGCAATGCACTTCCCGGAGGATCACAGGTTTTCGGAGGATTTAAGCCAGTGAATGCGATTGATAAAAACAGACAGGCTGTAGCAGCGTATGCAGATGTTGAATTTAATTTCACCAACTGGCTATTGGTAGATGCTGCGGCGAGGTATGAAAATTATTCAGATTTCGGATCTACCTTTAATTATAAACTGGCTTCAAGAATTAAAGTGGCTCCTAATTTTAATGTAAGACTGGCAGGTTCTACAGGATTCAGAGCGCCTTCTATCCACCAGATCTATTATAATGTGACGTCTACTTTGTTTACCAACAGCCAGCTTCTTGAAGTGGGAACCTTTAGTAATGATTCACAAATCGCAGGACTATTGGGAATGCCGAAACTGAAGCAGGAAACTTCTAAATCAGCCAGTGTAGGATTTACCTACAGAATTCCTGCTGCAAGTCTTACTTTTACAGCAGACGGGTATTTTACTAGAATTAATGATCGGATCATTCTTACCGACCAGTTCTTAAGATCGGATGTACCTGTTGAAGCACAGGCCGCTTTTGATGCGCAGGGAGTTAATGGAGCCCAGTTCTTTACCAACGCTATTGATACGGAAACCAGAGGAGTAGACGTGGTCATTTCCCATAATGCAAGATTTTCAGATTTAAAACTGGACAATAATTTTGCGATTAATGTTAGCGAGACCAGAAAAGTAGGAGATACTCACTCTTCAGGACTTTTGCAGTCTCCGAATCTTGAAAAAATCTATTTTTCAGAGAAATCAAGGGTGTATCTGGAAGAAGCTGTGCCAAGGGTAAAAGCAAGTTTATCTCATACGCTTTCATGGAAAAGTGCCACGGTTTATCTTAGAAATACCTATTTCGGAAAAGTGACAGGGGCAGATATCATTGATACTAATGGTGATGGAATCATAGGGTTCAACGAGCACCAGCAGATCGGAGACAAGATTATTACCGATCTTTCATTGGCCTACCAATTTACAAAAAATGTAGGTTTGACTATAGGGGTAAACAATCTTTTTGATATTTATCCTGATAAAAACCTTCCGGCATCTACCAACAATGACCAATTCATTTATTCCCGTTCTACGTCCCAGTTTGGACAAAACGGAAGATATGTATTCTCAAGACTTAATTTTAATTTTTAATTGATATCAGAAGGCGGATTCAAATTTTTGAATCCGCTTTTCTTTTAAGCTATTTCCAGGTTTTTAAATCATAGGCGCCTTCCCAGAAATGAAATTCCATTCTCGTGGACATGATAAAGGCTTCGGTCATTTTTTTTCTTATTTCCTCTGTACTGTTCTCAGCCAATCGGTCACAAATGGCAATTGCATGATCTACTGCAACGGAAAATTCATCTCCTCCGTAAGTTTCAATCCACTTTTGATAAGGATTGTTGATCGTATTTTGATTGCTGTAAATATAATCTCCGACCTCTCTGTAAATCCAGAAGCACGGTAGAACGGCTGCCACAGCAATTTCTACAGATTCTAAAGCTGCGGTACTTCTCAGGAAGTGAATATAATGATGACAGGCAGGTTCTAATGTGCCCTTATCTGTAACTCCAAAATCAATAAAATAAGATTCATGCAATGCATTTTCCACCACAATGGCGTTTTCCGCAAAGCGCATAAAGGCAAGCACATCCTGCAGATCCTGAATTTTGGCAGCAATCAGCGAAAGCGTTCTCCCAAAATGTTCAAGATATAAAGAATCCTGAGCCATATAAAACCGGAATTTCTCCTGGGGTAAAGTCCCGTCTGATAACTCTTTGATAAACGGCATGTCCAGAATAGATTGGTACCGTTCTTCTATAGTTTGCCAGGTGTGTTCAGACCATTTCATTTTTGATGAGTTTTTGAGGATTAAAAAAGTGATTAAGTGGACCGTTTCCGTGTCCTGTTTGTACGTCTTTTCCGTGTTCTATGGCTTGATAAATATAGTCTTGCCCCAAAGAAACAGAATCATATAAAGTCTTACCCTGCGCTAGGCAGGCTGCAATAGCGGATGAAAGTGTGCAGCCGGAGCCGTGGGTGTTGTTGGTGTTAAATTTTACCGTTTCAAAAGAATGAAATTTCTCATTTTCATCATAAAATAAGGAGGTGATCGTTGAGGTTTCCTGATGCCCTCCTTTCAGAAGAATACTTTTGCAGCCCAGTTTTTTTATTTCTTTTCCTGCAGCGTACAGATCTTCAAGAGTCTCTACTTTCATCTTTGCTAAAATAGCTGCTTCATCCATATTAGGCGTAATCACATCAGCAATGGGGAAAAGCTGTTCCGTGATGGCTGCTATCGTGTCCTCTTCAATCAGGCGGTGGCCGCTTGTCGCGACCATGACAGGATCAAATACAAGTGGTATTTTTTTGTATTTGCCTAAAGTTGAAACAATTGTTTCGACCAGCTGTGGAGTATGAACCATCCCGATTTTGATAGCATCAGGAAAAATATCATCCAGAATAGCTTCAATCTGGTCGGCTACGGCTTCCACAGGAATCGGATATATTTTTCTTACGCCTTGTGTATTCTGTACAGGTAAAGCAGTTAATACCGATGTTGAAAAACAGCCTAAAGCAGAAGCCGTTTTAATATCAGCCTGAATACCTGCGCCACCGCTTCCGTCAAATCCGGCGATCGTTAATACCGATGGATAAGTGTATTTTTTCATTTTAAAATTTCATTTTTTAATTGATAGGCTGCTTTTTGAGGGTCTTCGGCACTGCAAATAGCAGAAACTACGGCAAGACAGTCTGCTCCTGCATTCATCACCTCCTTTGCATTTCCTAAATGAATATGACCGATGGCTACCAAAGGTTTTTCAGTAAGCTTTCTGATCATTTTAATTCCTTCCAGTCCCCATTCTGTTATCGTATCCGTTTTGGTATCTGTTCTGAAAACAGGGCTTATTCCAAGGTAATCGGAAACTGCCGTCTGTTCATTCGCAAGCTGGGAAAGATATTCAATCGAATAGCCAATGATTTTTTGACTGAGAAGAGATTGCTGTCTTAGGTAAACAGGCGAAGCGTCGCTGTTCCCAACGTGAATGCCCGCGGCATTTACCTTTTCTGCAACCTCTGTATTATCGTTAATGATGAGTGGAATAGAATATTTATCTGTCAATTCAATAAGCTGTTGAGCTTTTGCAAGAAACGAATCCGTACTGCTGTTTTTCTCTCTCAGCTGGATCACATCGACTCCGCCAAGGATAGCCTGTTCGGCAACCTGAAGAAAATTTCTCCCCTTACAGTCAGCTTCGGAAATAACCAGATAAAGGTGATAGGGAAAAGGATTTAAGCTCATTTTCGCTCTATCTTTAAACGGTTGAAGAATTCCTGTTCAGTAATATTGTACAGTTTATCGATGAGGTTGATCTGAAGACTTCCCGGGCCTTTGCTTTCTTCAGCGGCTATTTCCCCAGCGATACCAATTAACGCCATTGCAGCAGCTACGGCCAGTACTCTATCTTCTGCAATTCCTATAAATGCACCAATTAATGCTGTAGCAGAACATCCTAGGCCTGTAACTTTAGTCATGAGCGGATGCCCGTTTTTAATAAAAATTTCCTGTTGGTTATTGAGAATAATATCTGTTTCACCGGAAATACAGACAATCGTACCGTATTGGCTCACAAGACTGCGGGCAGCATCAATAGCTTCGTTACTTTGCGCAGTGCTGTCTACTCCTTTGGTAGCGGTCGTGTTGACTTTTGCCAGCGCAATAATCTCAGAAGCATTTCCTCTGATGACCGCAGGTTGATAGGGTAAAAGTTGATTTAAAACCTGATCCCTGAAAGAAGTAGCTCCGGCGCCAACAGGATCTAAAACCCACGGCTTCCCGGTTGAATGGGCTGTTTTAGCTGCCAGGATCATAGATTCTGACCAATATTCATCCAGAGTGCCAATATTGATCACCACCGAATGCGAGATGCCAATCATTTCCTGAATTTCAGATTTTGCATGCGCCATAATAGGAGAGGCTCCTGCAGCCAAAAGAGCATTGGCCGTATTGTTCATCACCACATAATTGGTGATATTATGAACAAGAGGAGATTTCTGTCTGACAAGCTGTACCAGTTCCCAAAGAATTTTTTCCATTATTATCATTTAAAATAAAAATAGCTTCAGGAAAAATCCAAAACAAAAAGTACACTGCGAACAATGTCATTTTGCTTTTCCCTACGTCGGTGTTAGCCGTATCAGGTTCAAAGGGACTCTCTCAATTCTTTTCAGAATACCCCTAAAGCAAAACAAATGTATAAAAATTATCAGAGCATGCAAAAACTCACAAGGATTATCTTTCTACAAGCTCTTTCACAGGCTCTCCGTAATAATCTGTTACTGTGGTTTTGATCTGCAAGAGCTGATACCACTTTATAAATGCTCCAATGAATACAATCAACATCAGAACCATAGCTGTTACGGCTAACGCTGCCAGCAGATATTGTTCTTTGGGAAGATAGATTGCAGTGACCTGGATATAACCCGCCCAAAAGGTGATTCCAGCCATAAAAACTCCTGGAATTGCTGAACATAATGCATATTTCCCCCTGTTCATTCGGATCAGCATCGTTGTACAGACAATAAGTCCGCAGGCTGCCAGTAATTGATTACTGATTCCAAATAATGGCCAGATACTGCTTACATTACCAGTAAATACCAAATATCCCCAAGCAAAGGTAAATAAGAGACTGCTGATAATAATTCCGGGAATCCAGTTTTTATCATTGAATTTAGGAATCACAGAACCCAGCATTTCCTGTAAGAAGAAACGGCCTACTCTTGTTCCGGCATCAATAGCAGTAAGAATGAACACCGCTTCAAACATGATGGCGAAATTATACCAGTAAGCAGTCAGTTGATCCATGTACGGGATTTTATTGAAAATATGGGCCATTCCCACCGCTAAGGACACCGCTCCACCTGTTCTTCCGTGAAGTTCAATGCCTATTTTTTGTGAATAATAATCGATGTCTACCCCGTGCAGAGCAGGATGGGCTGCCAGGAAGGCGTCATAAGATTCCTTCGGCGTATTGATGGCAAAATAATCACCGGGCATTAAGGTACATGCTGCGATCAAAGCCATTAAAGCGACAAAGCCTTCTACAAGCATCGCTCCATAACCCACAAAAAGGATTTCTTTTTCTTTGTTAAGCATCTTAGGCGTTGTTCCGGTTGCAATGACTGCGTGAAACCCTGAAATCGCTCCACAGGCAATCACGATAAAAATAAAAGGAAGTACAGGACCGCCGATAACGGGTCCTCCACCATTCACGAATTCTGTAAGGGCAGGCATCTGGATCGTTGGATGAATGACAATTACACCCACAGCAAGCATAATGATCGTTCCTATTTTCAGATAGGTTGAAAGATAATCTCTCGGTACAAGAAGCAGCCAAACAGGAAGTACAGAAGCCAGGAAACCATACAATGGGATAGCAATCGAAATGGTTTTTATATCCCATGTAAACAGGTTATTCATCGTTTCGTTTTGCATTAAACTGTGGCCACCAATGATTCCGGCAATTAATAGTATACCTCCCAAAATACTGGCGAAAAGCACACTGTTTTTTCTATATCTCATGATGAGCCCCATGATCACTGCAATAGGCATTGTGATCACAACGGTAAAAAGAGACCAGGAAGCCTCATGCATTGCATTGATACAGGCCAATGATAAACCGGCCAATGTAAGAATCAGAATGAATAATATAGCAAAACCGGCAACCGTTCCTGTAGTCTTTCCAATTTCCTTAGAAGCAATAGTAGCAAGGCTCTGTCCTTTATGTCGTACAGAAGCGAATAAAACGACCATATCATGTACACCACCGCCTAAAACACATCCGATAAGGATCCACAGTGCGCCGGGAAGATACCCAAACTGAGCAGCCAGAACGGGTCCAACTAGTGGTCCGGCTGCGGCAATGGCAGCAAAATGATGCCCAAAAAGAACATTTTTGTTGGTGGCTACATAATCTTTTCCGTCTGCAAATTCTACGGCAGGCGTTGTATTTTGATCGTTAAGCCGGAGTACTTTATTGGCAATGAAAATACCGTAAAAACGGTAAGCGATCGCAAAGATCAGTACCGATACAAATATTAGAGTGAGTGCATTGGTGTTATTCAGAAAATCCATACCATTTGTTTTTTAAGAATGAATAATTAAAAATATTGGATATTTTGTTAAGAATAATTTAAACAAAAGCCAAGTTAATTATTTTAGGCATAAAAAATGATGATATGTATACTAATTTAGCAAATTTGTGTTTTACAGTTTATTTTTATAATGTATGGTGTTGATTTATAATTTAATATCGTATTGTGTGATTATAAATGTATATTAAATGTTATTTTACTAATTCATCAAAAAGTTTATCAAAAGTCTTTTCCAGGTCTTTGGATTTTCCCGGATGAGGTCTTGAAGTCTGAACTACAGAACTTCTTACGGCCGTCAGCCATCGGAAACGCTCCGGAATATCCATCAGGGCGATGGGACCTCCTTCTTTGTCACCGTTTGCGATTTTTTGGAAGCTTTCCAAGTTCTGGATAATATCATCATAATCAATTTTGCTGTGCATCAGCCTGAATTTATCCTGACACAAGTAGAATTCCACGCGGATAAATTTCTCTTTTTTGGAGAACATCACGAGTCCGATGTTGAAAAATTCTTCTCTTTCAACTTTCGGTACCAAGCGTATGACGGCGTATTCGTATATTTTATCCTCTTGCATTTTTCGCTTCGTTTACAAAGATTTGAGAATTTTCTAACCTGGTTTTCATGAACTGGAAATAGACCTCACGGATCTCTTCCGGTGTTTCGTCTGCATCATTCCATTGGAGCCAGTCTTCAGGAATTAAATTGACGATTTCCCTGAATAATGTATCATTCAATACTTGGTGGGCAAACTGATCAGCTTCATCCAACCTATTGGCTTTTGGAAGCAGGACGTGATCTTTCACATATTTGAAAGGTGTTTTGGCTGCTGCATCAAAATTCTGCCACGAATGGTGGAAATAAAATGATGCTCCATTGTCGATGACCCAAAGCTCCTTATGCCACATCAGGAGATTCGTATTTCTGAAAGTACGGTCGATATTGGTGATGAATGCATCCAGCCAGACAATCTTTGAGGCCAGAACCGGATCAATCTTTACGCCAGGATCATAGGTGATAGAACCTGAAAGATAATGAAGTCCCAGATTCAGTCCTTCTGAAAATTTCAGCAATTCCTGGATTTCCTC
The DNA here is from genome assembly GCF_012927325.1 of Chryseobacterium antibioticum. Lineage (GTDB taxonomy): Bacteria > Bacteroidota > Bacteroidia > Flavobacteriales > Weeksellaceae > Chryseobacterium > Chryseobacterium antibioticum. The sequence goes on from NZ_JABBGI010000018.1 coordinate 61,116, forward strand.
ATCAGCTTCCGTTCTTCCAAAGTCAACATCCAGGTTCACGAATACCAACTCCGGGATCTTCAATCCTAAAGCTTCTGTGATCTTACCACCCAGAAGTTCGGAGATCAGCATTTTTACTCCGTGGCCTGCGCCGCGAAATTTCAGTACATATTTAAAATCATCATCAGCTTCTGCCAAAGCAGGAAGAGATCCACCTTCCCTCAGGGGCAGGATGTAACGCATGACGGTTACCGTTCTTAAATCCAGCATACCGCAAAATTAAGGTTATTTTTTGATAACTTGTGATCTGTGCGAGCGGGAACGAAAATAAGATTAAAACAAAAGGGCTAAGGATTTTTTCATTAATTTAGATTCGTATGAAATACCACAAACAGTACATAAAAGTTTTAATTGTATGAAATTGATAAAAGATAGTAACATAAAGCTTGAAAACCCTGAGACCAGAGATTTTCTGGCTGATGCATTGTATCCTGAAACTGATGAAAAATTACCGTTGGTGATCTTTGTTCACGGTTACAAAGGTTATAAAGACTGGGGTGCCTGGAATCTGATGGCAGAAAAGTTTGCGGAAGCTGGCTTTTTCTTTGTGAAATTTAATGCTTCCCATAACGGAACTACTGTTGAAGATCCGAATAATTTTGCTGATCTGGATGCTTTCGGGAACAACAATTATTCTAAGGAACTTTCCGATCTTGGTGTTGTCATTGATCATTTTGTGAAAAATTCTCATGTAGATGATCAGAAAATAATTCTGATCGGGCATAGCAGAGGAGGAGGAATCTCCATTGTAAAGACATCTGAAGATGAAAGGATCAATGGTTTGATTACACTGGCCAGCGTAGATAGTCTGGAACGGTTCCCAAAAAATGAAGCTCTGGAAAACTGGAAAAAAGAAGGCGTCTATTATGTGCTGAACGGGCGTACCAAACAGGAGATGCCACATTACTATCAGTTTTATGAAGATTTTGAGAATCATATTCACCGTTTTGACGTGGAAAGAGCGACAGAAATGGCAAAAGCTTATGTATTGATTATTCATGGAACCCAGGATGAAAGTGTAAGTGTAACAAATGCAGAACATCTTCACCTTCTCAATCCCAATTCAGAATTGTTCTTAGTTGAAAATGCAGATCACACGTTTGGATCAAAAGAACCGTGGACGGAAAAAGAACTTCCGGAAAATTTGAAAATCGTAACTGAAAAATGCATTGATTTCATCAATAAAAATTTGAAGTAAAGTTAATAATGGAATAAATTTTGAGGATTAACGTTCTAATTATTAATCACATTTTTAAATTATTATGAAAAAATTGATCGTAGGCGCATGTGCGTTCTCATTATTCGCTGTAATCTCATGCAAAAAGGAAGCAAAAGCGGACGTATCTTCTACCGGTACAGATTCTTTGGCGACAACAATGCCTAAGGATTCTGTAACCACACCAAAAACAGACTCCGTAACTTCAACACCTGCAACAGCTTCCACAGATAATATCCTGACTAAAAATACGGGGAAATATCCTAATGATATTAAACTGTTTGAAGATAAAAGTTTTGCCAACAGAGTTAAAAAACTTACCGGAGCACAATATGATGAAATGCTTAAAAATTTCAACGTAGAATCTCCTATTGTATCTGAAAATGGAATCTATAAAGTAACAGGCTGTAAACAACACGACTGCCCCGGATATTTAACATCAATCTTTTATGATTCCAAAAATGACAACCTGAATGTGTCTATTGATAAAAACGGGAAAGTAGCGGATTTTGCTGAGAAAGGGAAAATTACAGTTACTGAAGCATTAAAGTCTAAGTAACCCCAAACAAGAAAAACTGTGTTATCATTGGGAGTATAAAACCCTGCAAATTGGATAAACGACAAAGAACCAGACTTCTACTTAAAACAGTTAGATTGTAAGTTTAGCGTCTTTGCGAATTCCAACACTATAAAGTAGCAGATTTTTTTTTAACGCAAAGTTTTAAGATCAGGATTACTTATTTAGGAAAGCAAAGGATTAATCAACAAGTTGATTGGATGAAGCGAACTGACGAGTAGTTACATTTTACAGCTAAGAAAATAAATAAAAACCAGCCTACGTTAGGCTGGTTTTGTTTTGTGGAATTATTGTATAGTTAAAAGCGTCCAGGCTTCATCAATCTTACTTTGCAACAGTAATTTCTGAGCGTTTGTATGAACGTTTTCATCTGCATGGAAATCTCCTGCGGGAAGTACCTCTACATTGGCAAGCATTCCCAAATCATTTCCTGTAAATATTTTACTGTATTTGATGGAGTTAGGAAGAAGATCAAACCCGATTCCTTTTGTGACCAAAGGTTTCGGAACCTCAAAAAGGCTGTTCTCATTGCTTCTCGAATATAAATTGCCTCCTAAACGGGCCACCATATCCAGTTTTTGCTGATCTAAATTTCCTGCTTCATTCAGATATTCTTCCCTGATATGAATTTTCTGAACCTCACAGATCACCAGATTTCCTGCTCCGCCCTGGTCTCCCAGAGATTTTACTTCTAACACTTTGCATTCAAAGTTTACGGGACATTCTTCAATCAGTTTGGGCTGTACCAGATCCGCATCTTTCATGGTCAGTCCGGATTTGATGAATTCATTCACTCCGGTTTCGTATTCTGTAGAAGCTAAAGAGATCTGCTGTACAATGGGAAAATTCACTGTTCCAATGACTACTTCAGGAACTTCCAGAACATTTTCCAGAGTATGTTTAGTGGTATTGTCACGTACTCTCCTGGATGGTGAAAAAATCAAAATCGGAGGAACCGTACTGAACATATTAAAAAAACTGAATGGTGATAAATTAATAGTTCCGTTTTTATCTACCGTAGATGCCAGGGCAATCGGACGCGGCGACACGGCAGTCTGCATAATGGTCTGAAGCTGTACGGGGGATAATTCGGATGGGATAACTGTTTTCATTGTTTATTATTAACCACAAAAGTCACAAAAGTTTTTTAAGTAAAATCAATAGTTTTTAAAGTTCAAAAAAGCATATTGTAATACTTATTTATAATAGTTTCCTGGCCTTCATGATACAAGTTTTTTACATTAAAATTGACTAAGATTCCTTTGGGTTTCTTCATTAAATTAATATAATTTAGAATTTGAGAGCGGTGAATATCATTGAATTCCACAACCGATTTTAATTCGACAACAATTAGATCTTCAACAAGGAAGTCACAAAAAAAGTCGCATTTTATTTCTTTTCCTTTATAGACTACAGGAACTTTCAGTTCAGATTTAAAATTAATGTTTCTTAATCTGAATTCTTCTTCTAGACATTTATGATATACACTTTCTAATAAACCGGCGCCTAAAATTTTGTGAACTTCTATGCAGGCGCCGTTTATTTTGTATGTCAGATCAGTTAAATATGACTGTGTGACCATGTAAATCTTTTGTGACTAAAGTATTTAAACCGTTGGAATAATTTTACCGGAAACTTCACCGAAACCTACTCTTATACCGTCTTTTTCAGACCATGCTTTCATGGTAACGGTGTCGTTATCTTCGATGAATTTTCTTTCCTGACCGTCTTTCAACTGTAAAGGATTTTGGCCTTTCCAAGTCAGTTCCAGCATAGATCCGAAAGATTTTGGATCGCTTCCTGAAATAGTTCCGCTGGCATATAAATCTCCAACTTCCACATTACATCCGTTGATCGTATGATGTGCCAGTTGCTGAGTCATGTTCCAGTACATGAATTTATAGTTACTTTCTGAAATCAGGTTCTCTTCGCCGTTCTCAGGTTGTAAATACACTTCAAGATTGATGTCATAATTTTTATCGCCTTCAAACTGTAAATAGTCTAAAACTTCAGGATCCTGTTTTGGAGAAGCTGTTCTGAATGGCTCCAGTGCTTCCAGTGTAACTACCCATGGAGAAATAGATGAACCGAAGTTTTTGCCAAGGAAAGGTCCCAGTGGAACATATTCCCAAGCCTGGATATCTCTTGCTGACCAGTCATTGAATACCACCATTCCGAAGATCGCCTCTTCAGCATCCTTTGTGGAAATACTTTCGCCCATATCCGAATTTCTGTTTAGAATAAAGGCCATTTCCAGTTCAAAATCCAGTTGCTTGCTTGGTCCGAAAACTGGTTTTTCTGCATCTGCAGGTTTTGTCTGACCTTTAGGACGGTTAATGTCCGTTCCTGAAACTACAATGGAGGAAGCTCTTCCATGGTAACCTACCGGAAGATGTTTCCAGTTGGGAAGTAAAGCATTTTCCGGGTCGCGGAACATTTTTCCTACGTTTGTTGCGTGTTCGATGCTGCTGTAAAAATCTGTGTAATTCGCGATGTGTACAGGCATCATCATTTTTACTTTGTCGAGATCATAGAATGCATCTACAATAGTTTTTTCGTCTTTAGACAAAATTGAGCCTTCTTGCAGAAGCTCCTGGATTCTGGTACGTACTGCGTTGGTAACCGGTTTTCCAAGTTCGATAAACTCGTTGAGTGTATACGCTTCAAAAACATTATCGTCTAATCCTTTAATGTTTTCAAAATAGCCAAGATCGTACAGAGTGGCAAGATCTACTACCTGATCTCCGATTCTTGTACAGCATCCGATATATTCTTTGTTAAAAACTGTTACTCCGAAAGGAATATTATGTATAGAAAAATCTGAATCCGAAGAATATTCTACAAATGATTTCATAAAGTTTTAGAATTAAATTAAGTTGTAAGATAACAAATCTACAGAGATCTGCTATCCTGATTTGATGTCTGTGGGAATTTATTTCGCTTTGGAATAAGAAGCCTCATCTATCCATCTGTCTTTTGTATTGACATCAATAAGATACAGAATATCGTCTTGCTTGGTGAGCAGTAAAGTTTTAGTCACAGGCATCGGAACTTTTTTGTTTTCAAGCTTATCTGCCCTAAGGGAAACGATATTTTTTCTTCTGACAATGTCGCCGGTAAAAACGTTTGAACTGCTTTCTCCGGTAGCTTTATCATCAAAAACTTCTACATAGGTAGCCTGGTTTCCTTTAATAACAATAAAATCTCTTTCCGTGTGATCTTCTGCATCTTTAATGAAGACAAACTTCTTGTTGTCAATATTTTCATTTTCAAGATGTTGATTGATACCTTTTCTTTCTTCCAGGCGGTTAAGGATTTCATTAAGGCTTCCATATTGAGCATTAAGTCCCAATGTTCCAAAAAATAAAATCCCCATTAAAATTTTTCTCATAATATGTGTTTTTAAAAAAAAGTTTTGTCAAGACTTTTCATCCTGACAAAACTCGTACTGTATTGTAAAATTAAAGATTTCCTCTTCTGTCTTGCTCTCTTTCCAGTGCTTCGAACAATGCTTTAAAATTTCCGGCACCAAAACTCTGTGCACCGTGTCTTTCAATGATCTCGAAGAACAGGGTAGGACGGTCTTCTACAGGCTTCGTAAAGATCTGAAGTAAGTATCCTTCTTCATCATGATCAATAAGGATGCCTAAGTCCTGTAATTTTTTAAGATCTTCATCAATATGGCCAACTCTTTCAGGAACCATATCATAATAAGCTTCTGGTGGAGCTGAAAGGAATTCTACACCACGTTTCTTCAATTCAGTAACGGTGTGGATGATATCCCTTGTCGCTACAGCGATGTGCTGTACACCTTCTCCTTCATAGAAATCAAGATATTCTTCTACCTGAGATTTCTTTTTACCTTCTGCCGGTTCGTTGATCGGGAATTTTGCAAATCCGTTTCCGTTTGACATTACTTTAGACATCAATGCAGAATATTCCGTATTGATTTGCTTGTCGTCAAAAGAAAGGATGTTCACAAAGCCCATTACTTTTTCGTACCATTCTACCGTAGGGATCATTCTGTTCCAGTCTACATTTCCTACACAGTGGTCTACATATAATAAACCAGCGTCTTCAGGATTGTAAGCACTTTCCCATTTTTCATACCCGGGCATGAAAGCTCCTTTGTAATTTTTTCTTTCGATGAACATGTGGATTGTCTCTCCGTATGTATAAATTCCGGACATTCTTACCTCACCTTGCTCATCTGTTAAAGTTACAGGCTCCAAATAGGGTTTTCCGCCTCTCTTGGTAGTTTCTTCAAAAGCTTCGTAAGCGTCATCTACCCAAAGTGCCAAAATTTTCACTCCATCACCGTGTTTTTTTACGTGTTCGCTGATAGGTGAATCGGATTTAAGCCCTGTTGTTAATACCAATCTTATCTTCCCCTGTTGAAGAACATAAGAAGCGCGGTCCCTTACTCCTGTTTCAGGACCAGCATATGCTACAGACTGAAAACCGAAAGCGGTTTTGTAATAATGAGCAGCCTGTTTAGCATTTCCTACATAAAACTCAATGTAATCTGTACCGTTGATCGGCAAGAAATTCTCAGCTTGAGCAATTTTTTCGGCAAATGTAAGTGTTGACATATTTCTATTTTTACTTTTATTTTAATGGTATGCAAATTACAAAAATCTTATAAATAGCGAAAGTATTCAAATGGATTCCTTGAATATACTTAACATAAAGTTAAAGAAGAGTTCATTTAAGTATATTTAAGTTTAATTATAATGAAATTGGATGTCTACATTTGTTAATACAAAGAACAAGTGGAAAAAAAATATTTTCGAAAACAGGAAAGCCGTAGAATTTTCTACGGCTTTTCTTATTGTTCTGTATCTACTTTTCTGTTAAGTCTTCCTGCATCAGGATTATAATTATCCCAAATCTTCCAGACATTGTCTATTTTACGGATAAAATAGATCTGGGTATTGAGCTGATTAACGAAATGTTCTTCGCCCGTTTCGCCTACTTTGAACAAAAGATTCCAGAATTCCTGGGTCTCCAGTATTTTCTTGTCTGGCTCATCTGTAACAAGATGAATATCAAAAACTTCATAGTTTGAACGGTTGTTTTTGGTCACCAGCTGAAAGTCTCTTTCACATAATTCTCTGCTGAACTGTGAAGTTCTTTCTAAAAATGGAGAACCGTTAAATACCAGTTCTTTAAAAAATTCCGTTTTATGTTCCGGAAAATGTTTGTAGAATTCAAAAGCGGTAGCGCAATAGTCATACACCATTTTCGTGAGAAATTCAAGACCGTCTCCTAATTCCTTCTCGTTATTTTTAAGTTTTACAGATTGTATGTAGTTATTTAAATCTTTGTAACCGAGGAAAATGCAAATTTTGTCCAGTGTTTTCAGGAACCGGAGATCATTATGGGTTTTGTCCTGATAATCATTTTCGAAAAAGCGTTGCAAAGTAACGTGCGATATCGTATTTCCTATTTCAAATTTTTTCCCGCCTTTCAGTTCTTCAGCGTCAGATAATTCATCTTTTATAATTTCAGAAAGAATAATATAATGGCTTCTTTTCCATTCACTTACATTCCCCAAAACAGAATTCCTTACTTTTAAATGCTTTTCAACTTCTTCCCGTATCGAATTATATATCGTTTTCAATTTCCCTTGGTTTTAAATGAGTTTATCAAAAACACTGCCAAAATGTTAAAGCTTTTTTAAGATTTGTATTGTTTTCGTTAATAACGTCTTGGCTAAATTCATGAAAAATAGTCACCGTGAAACCATTAGATTATTGTTTAAAACGTTCATAGGCAGCTCTCTCCAGCATTTCCCTGTCATCAGGATGTGCAATGCTGATCAGTTCCTGAGCTCTCTGTCGGAGGTTTTTACCGTATAAATAAGCCGTACCATATTCTGTCACTACATAATGAATATGTCCTCTTGTGGTCACAACTCCGGCGCCCTGTTTAAGATAAGGAACAATTCTTGAGATTCCTTTTTTAGTTCTCGACGTGATGGCGATGATCGGTTTTCCGTCTTCACTCAACGCTGCCCCTCTCATAAAGTCCATTTGGCCTCCGATTCCACTGTATTGTAACGTTCCGATAGAATCCGCACAAACCTGACCTGTAAGATCAATTTCAATGGCAGAGTTGATGGCTACCATCTTTTTGTTTCTCATGATATTGATCGGGAAGTTCACATTGCTCACATCTTTAAAATCAAAAACCGTATTGTCATCTACATAATCATAGAGCTTTCTGGTTCCAAAACAAAAACTTGTGATTGTTTTATTATCATTGTAGCCCTTGTATTTATTGTTAATAACGTCATTTTGAATCAGATCAATCACTCCGTCACTCAGCATTTCGGTGTGTACACCCAGGTCTTTGTGATTTGTTAAGCACTTTAAAACAGCATCAGGAATCGTTCCGATCCCCATTTGAAGAGTAGATCTGTCATCAATCAGTTCAGCTACATTTTTACCAACAAGCATTTCTACTTCACCCACTTTTGAACCATAATCTACGGTAGGAAGTTCTTCTTCATGCCACACCAGCTTATGAATTCTGCTGATATGGATCATTCCGTCTCCATGCGTTCTTGGCATCAGAGGGTTTACGATAGCTACGATGAGTTTTGCCGTGTCCACTGCTGCTCTTGCTACATCTACAGAGGTTCCAAGGGTACAGAAACCATGTTTATCTGGCGGCGAAACGGTTACTAAAGCCACATCCAATGGCAATATATTTTTTCTGAATAAAATAGGGATTTCGCTTAGGAAAACAGGAACAAAATCACCCCTTTCTGAATTCACCGCATCCCGCACAGGAGTTGATACGAATAGAGAATTAACAAAGAAATTATCCTTGTATTGAGGTTTGGCAATTTCCACATTTCCCTGCTGGGTAATGGAAACCATTTCCACATTTTCCAGACGGTGAGACTGTCTTGCCAGCTCATCAATAAGATAATTCGGAGTACATGCACTTCCGTGGAAAAATACGCGGTTTCCGCTTTTTACAGTATATATGGCTTCTTCTGCACTAATATAATTGTACATAATGAAATTTTTTTATGAATGATTTTTTTATTCCTGAGAACGGTCTTCCATGGTTTTGTCTGATTCTTCCAGCCATGAAGTTTTATAGGAAGGATCTTCCACTTTTAAAGCTTCTTCCGTAATTTTCAATGGACGGAAAGGATCTACCATTACCGCATATTCTTCAGTGAATTTTTTACCGATACTTCTTTCCATAGCGCCTGGGTGAGGTCCGTGTACGATTCCTCCCGGATGTAAAGTGAAGTCCATCAAATCGATGTGGTTACGGCTCATGAAGTCCCCTTCCGTATAGAACAGAACCTCATCAGAGTCAATATTGGAGTGATTATAAGGTGCCGGAATAGCCATTGGATGATAGTCGTACATTCTTGCACAGAACGAGCAGACTACGAAATTATGACCTTCAAAATTCTGATGTACAGGAGGCGGTTGATGAATTCTGCCTGTAATGGGTTCAAAGTTTTTGATATTGAATTTATAAGGATAAAAATATCCGTCCCATCCTACAACATCAAACGGGTGCGTTGCATAGATGAAATCCGTGATCTGGTTTTCCTTTTTTACTTTAATTAAAAATTCCCCTTTTTCATCTTTAGGTTCTTTAAAAACGGGTGCGATCATATCTCTTTCGCAGAACGGAGAATGTTCCAAAAGCTGTCCGAATTCGTTTCTGTAGCGTTTTGGAGTGTAGATAGGAGAGTGGCTTTCAAGCACGAAAAATACAGTGTCATCAGAGTTCAGTTCCACCTGATAGATAGTTCCCCTCGGAATAATAAGATAATCACCCGTAACAAATTCCAGGTCTCCTACAAAGGTTTTCAGAACCCCGGTTCCGTTGTGAACGTATAAAAGTTCGTCACATTCAGCATTTTTGTAGAAATAATCCATAGACTTTCTGGGTTTTGCCAATCCCATTTTCAGGTCATTGTTCATCAGAAGGATCTTTCTGCTATCCATGAAATCATCTTCAGGGGTTACATTCATTCCCTTAAACATTCTCGGAGCAATATTTTTTTCTACCGCGATTTTAGGGGTCACATCTTTCGGTTCTCCGATAGATTTGATCTGTGTAGGACGGTGGGTATGATAAAGCAGCGATGAAATCCCATGAAAACCTTCCGTTCCGAAAAGCTGTTCATAGTAAAATTTATCTTCCGGTGATTTGAAAATCGTATGTCTTTTTTGTGGGATGTTTCCCGCCTGATGATATCTCATAGTACTTTTATATCTAGTTTCTCAAATTTAATCATTTTTCATGAATTGATTCTAACAACATTTGTCATGGTGTTTTGTAATTCAAAAATAATTGTTAGATTTGTCTAACAATTTTAATTTCATGAAGCGAATACTATTTTCTATTATCCTTTTATCCTCCTATTGCTTTTCTCAGGAGACCGACAGCCTGAGTTTGCAACCCCATATAAAACAAGATTCATCTGCGGCTCCCAAAGCGAAAATCAAGATGAGTACCATTGATGATGTGGTCCTTACCGGAACTATAAAACCTTTCAGCAGATCAAAAAGTCCTGTAGCCGTAGAGGTTTACAGCCAGAAATTTTTCCAGAAAAATCCCACTCCGAGTATTTTTGAAGCCATTGCCATGGTGAATGGGGTAAAACCTCAGCTGAACTGTTCGGTATGTAATACGGGAGATATTCACATCAACGGTCTTGAAGGACCTTATACGATGATCCTGATTGATGGAATGCCTATTGTAAGCTCACTGTCTACGGTCTACGGACTGAGTGGAATTCCTAACAGCCTTGTGGACAGAATTGAAGTGGTAAAAGGTCCTGCTTCTTCTATCTACGGTTCTGAAGCGATGGGCGGAGTGATTAACATTATCACCAAAAATGCCCTGACAGCCCCGAAACTGAGTGTCGATATGATGACAAGCACCTGGAGTGAGAACAATCTTGATGTTTCAACGAAATTTAATATGGGAAAGAATGTTGCTTCTTTATTAAGTTTAAATTATTTCAGTTTTAAAGAAAAAATAGACCAGAACAAAGACAATTTTACGGATGCTGCCTTGCAAAGCAGAGTTTCAGTTTTTAATAAATGGAATTTCCAAAGAAAGGAAAACCGTCAGGCAAGCTTTGCCATGAGATATTTATATGAAGACCGTTTTGGCGGGGAAATGCAGTGGAACAAATCCCATCGTGGAAGCAGTGACGTCTATGGTGAAAGTATTTATACGAACCGGGCAGAAGTTTTTGGATTGTACCAATGGCCTTTAAAAGAATATATTGTTACTCAGTTTTCGTATAATTATCATGACCAGAATTCTTTTTATGGCAGTAACCCCTATAATGCCCTTCAAAAAGTAGCTTTTGCACAGACGTACTGGAGTAAAAAGCTGGGGAAACATGATCTGACAAGTGGAGTTACTTTCAAAAGAACATTTTATGATGACAATACACCCGGAACCTTGTCCGGAGACGGAATCACCAATGCACCGATGAAATCTCCTATCTGGGGAGCTTTTGTTCAGGATCAATGGGAAATTAGTGATACGCATACTTTATTGATAGGCTACCGTTTTGATTATGACAAAATTCATCATGAAGTACATTCACCAAGGTTTGCATGGAAATTTTCCCCGAATCCTTACCATACGCTGAGGTTCAATTTCGGAACCGGATTCAGAGTGGTAAATCTGTTTACGGAAGACCACGCTGCATTGACAGGCTCAAGAGAGGTGCTGATCAAGTCTAATCTTAAACCTGAAAAATCCGTGAATGGAAATTTAAACTACGTCTGGAAAATTCCGGTAGGAAGCCGTTTGTTACAGTTGGATGCATCTGCATTTTATACGTATTTCAGTAATAAGATCGTAGGGGATTTTGATACAGATCCGGATAAGATTATTTATGACAATCTTAATGGCTACGGAATTTCAAGAGGGGCTTCCATGAATGTGGATTTCAGCTTCAGCTTTCCTTTGAGTGTTAACTTAGGAGTGACTTACCTCGATGTTTATCAGAAGTTTGATGGCGATAACAAAAAATCACAGCAGCTGCATGCCCCGAAATGGAGTGGTACCTACAATCTTTCATATAAGTTCGCGAATGATCTGGCTGTAGATTTTACAGGACAATTTTACGGACCTATGAGGCTTCCGGTACTGCCGAATGACTACCGTCCGGAATATTCTCCGTTCTATTCTTTAGCCAATATTCAGGTTTCAAAAAGTTTCAAATCCGGTTTTGAGGTGTATTGTGGGATTAAAAACCTGTTCAATTTTACACCTAAAGATCCTTTGATGAGGCCGTTTGACCCATTTGACAAATATGCGGACGACCCGATAAGCAACCCGAACCATTACACTTTTGATACCTCTTACGGTTATGCGCCGATGCAGAGGATCAGAGGTTTTCTGGGAGTAAAATATACTTTGAAATGAAAAATTTTATTTTATTTTTAATGTTAGTGCCCTGTTTTTATCTGTCTCAGATGAAGACAGGCACTTTTTCTGATCTTGAAATATCTATGAAAAAAGATCCGAAACCCATTATTATCCATTTGTATACGGACTGGTGCTCGGTTTGTAAAATGGAGAAACATGCATTAAACAAAGACAAAGAAACCGTTGATCTGATCAATGAAAATTTTTATATGGTCAATTTTGAACCTGAAAAAACGAAAGAAAAGATCCATTTTCAGGGAAGAGAATTTGGATACTTGTCCAATGGAAGTGCCGGGATTCATGAGCTGGCACTGGCTTTGTCTAAAAATAAGAGCCAGCCTGTTTATCCGCTGTGGATCGTTCTTGATAAGGATCAAAAACTGGTATATTATCATGAAGGGCTGTTGGCACCTGAAACCATGAAGCAGAAACTTTTGGAAATTTCTGCTTTATAGTTGCTATCTTTTTGTTGAGATTGCTTCACCTAAAGGTTCGCAATGACAAACGGTTTCCCGCACATGGCACGCATGACACAGATTTTTTCTTGTTGTTAAAAATTAGTAATGCGGAAAAATCTTTTAATCTTTAAATTTTTCAATTTTTAAATCTAATTCTCTGCATCAATAAGTACCGCAAGCTGAATACATGGCTCATCAGAGCGGTTACTCCATGCATGATTGGTCCCTCTTTGAATGACGATATCTCCTGGTTTAAGAAGCGTTTCCCCTTCTTCCATGATCAGATGAAGTTCTCCTGAAAGAATAATAATGTAATCCAGAGTTTGAGTCTGGTGCATCATGGGATGAGGTTCTCCCGCTTTGAATTCTACTCCGAGATCTTTATCCGGTGGAATAACGACGTAACGGAAATAGGTTCCGTTTTTAGGAGTCTGTGGGAATCCTGTATTGGGGATTCGGGTTTCAAGATCCAATCCTGCCGGCATTTTCTGAGTATTCCATATATCTGAAATAATCAGGCCTGGAAGATGTTCTACAACATTTTCTGTTTGCTGATCTTCTATGATGACGGATTTTCCGTTTTTAATTCCTGTGACGATACGTCTGGGTATTGTATTCATAGTTTAATGTTTCATGATGAGTTTATGACCTTGAGTCTGATTGTTTTTAAGTATGGAATGAGCTTTTAAGACCGTGTCCAGAGAAAGATCTCCTATAGTTTTATAATTGGGTGGACTGATCGTTCCGTTCTCAATAAGTCTTGCAATTTCTTCAAGGCTTCCTTTGTAATACTGATAGTCTTTGTTCATGCTGTAGGAATAATTGGAGATATTCATGATCACAGTTCCTTTATTGAAAAGGGTTTCGTGGGCATCTTTTGTGACCAGTGCGGTGACATCGGCATAGGTACCGTTGATCTTCAAAACATCCGCTGTGACTTCGGACATATAATTTCCCACAAGATCAATTCCGAAGTCGAAAAACTTATGGTCATTGGCTTTTAAAAGATTGGCTGCAAGATTTTCTTCTTTATAATTGATAATCTGATGATTTTTTAAACCCAGTCCCAGAAGAATCTGTCTGTTTTCTTCACTTCCAACAGTGGCTGTAATTTTCTGAAACTCATTGGCAATTAGAAATTTGATCACAAAGGAACCGACTCCACCTGTTGCTCCGGTAACCAGAACAGAATCATCATGGTTCAGTTTTAAACGGTTAACAATTTGTAACGCAGTAAGTCCTGCTGATGGAATGCCAGCGGCCTGTTCAAAAGAAATACTTTTTGGTTTTAAGGCAACAATAGCTTCGGGAACAGCAACATATTCAGCGTAAGAACCGTTGCTTCCCATGGACCCGCTTCCGCAGTATACTTCGTCTCCAATATTGAACTGATGGGCATCTGCACCTTTTTCGATAACAATTCCGGATAGTTCACGGCCGAGGATGGGTGATTTGAGTAGCTTCCGCTCCAGTTCGTTCTCTATCATCTGATAATCGATAGGATTAAAACCGCTGGCTTTGATCTGGATTAAAACTTCATCATTTTTTGGTTTAGGCTTTTCTATCACAGCCTCTTCAAGCTGGAAATTTTTATTTAATATAATGGCTTTCATAAGAGTAATTTGATAGACAAATGTAAAAAGAGAATAGTTTATATTTGCTACCAGTTAACTATTGGTAACTAGTTACCTTAATGAAACTATTATGGCAAAAATCATAGAAAACGGAATAGAAAGAGAGGCCAACTGTACGGAAGAATTATTTGCAATGCGTGACAGCCTTGATGTTTTGGGTGGAAAATGGAAGCTGATGATTATCAGGTATCTGACCAACAGAACTGACCAGCAGATCCATTTCAAGAAACTGCAGCGTGGTATTACCGGAATTTCGGCAAAAATGCTCAGCAAAGAACTGAAAGAACTGGAAATGAATCTTCTGATTACCAGAACCATTCAGGATACGAAACCGATCACCGTCACTTATGCCGTGACAGAATACGGAAAATCAGTTTTTCCGGTGACGGAAACTCTTGTGAACTGGGGGATTATTCATCGGGAGAAGATCAAAGAGTCGATGGGGTAGCTTGATTTAAAGATTTAAAAATTGAAGAATTTAAAGATTGAAAGATTTTTCCGCATTACTAATTTTTAACAACAAGAAAAAATCTGTGCCATCTGAGCAATCTGCGGGAGACAAATTTTCACCCATTTGTTTAGGTGAAGCAATCTCAAAAGTATTCAAAAAAGAATAGTTCTCATTTCTGAGATTGCTTTGTCTCTTCGATCCTCGCAATGACAATTCTTTATAAACTTACTTTAAAAGAACAGCAATAATCGCTAATATCGCTGGCAGGGCCTGTACGAAAAATATTCTTTTAGTTGCTGAAATTGCCCCGTAAATCCCTGCAATAGCCACACAACTCAGGAAAAACAGAGCGACATAGGTTTGCCACTTCGGATCTTCAATCAACAATGACCAGATCAGTCCCGCTGCAAGAAAACCATTATAAAGCCCCTGATTGGCAGCCAGCCCTTTCGTGGGTTTAAACATTTCTGCCGGTAATGCGGCTTTAAATACTTCTTTTCCTTTGGTTTCCCAGGCAAACATTTCCATCCATAAGATATAGATATGTTCCAGCGCAACGATGGCGATCAGAATTTTAGCAACGAGTTCCATAATTTAATGTTTTTTGACATTGTAAAACTAAAAAAATAAAGTTAAGTTTGGTTACTCAATTGCAAAGATGGATACTTTCAAAGCACATTTAAATAAATTTATTACGGTCACCGATGAAGAATATGCTTCTATATTTTCTTTTTTTAAGGAGATAGAAGTGAAAAAAAAGCAGAGTCTGATGCTTCACGGCGAGATCTGCAGATCGATGTATTTTGTGTCTGTGGGGTGTTTGAGAAAGTTTTTTGTGAATGAGAAGGGCGCCGAACAAACCACGGAATTTGCCATAGAAAACTGGTGGATCACGGATACTTTTGCGTATGAGAGACAGATGAAATCAGATTTCTGTATTCAGGCGGTGGAGCGTTCTACGGTTCTTGTTATAGATCTTCAGCAGCAGGAACTTTTACTGCAAAAGCATCCGATTATGGAAAGGTATTTCAGGATGATCTATCAAAGGGCCTATGCAGCTTCGGAAAGACGGATTCGTTATCTTTATGAAATGTCGAGAGAAGAACTGTATGTTCATTTCAGTACTTTATATCCATGGTTTATCCAAAGAATTCCTCAATATTTAATCGCTTCTTTTTTAAACCTTACTCCGGAGTATCTTAGTGAAATCAGGGCGAAATTACGTTCTTAAACCAGTTTAAGATTTTTACCGATTATAAGTCGGAGATTTGTCATGTTATTAAAAGCCAACATCATGACAGACAAAAATGTTCAGTTTCCACAATTATTTTTAAGACTTGCCATTTCTGTGACGATGCTTTCCGCAGTGGCGGACAGATTCGGTTTCTGGGGCCAAAACTCAGCCTGGGGAAATTGGGAGAACTTTGAAGTTTATACACGGAAACTTACTTTTTTTCTTCCAGAAGGTTTAAGTACATTTTCTGCTTATACCGCGACTTTTTTTGAAATACTTTTTCCACTGATGCTGCTTGTGGGTTGGAAAACCAGGATTGCAGCGTATGGGGCAGGACTTCTTCTGCTGGTCTTTGCTTTGTCTATGACTATTGCATTAGGACCGAAGGCTCCTCTGGATTACTCTGTTTGGGTAGGATGCGCCGGAGCATTTTTACTGGCCGTTCAGCCGAAGTATTCTTTTAGTATAGATCATTTAACCAACAAAAAATAAATAATATTATGAGCGCAAGATTAAATATGGCCACTGTAGATTCAGCAGCTTACAAAGCGATGATGGGATTGGAAGGATACCTTCAAACCATTTCATTAAACCACATTCAAAAGGAATTAATTAAGATCAGAGCATCACAGATCAACAAATGTGCTTTCTGCCTTGATATGCATACAAAAGATGCTATCAAATACGGAGAAACAACGCAGAGAATTTTCATTCTTGAAGGTTGGAGAGAAGCGAAAGAACTTTTTACAGAAGAAGAACAGGTACTTTTGGCGATGACAGAAGAAATTACCCTGATCAGCCAGAACGGACTTTCAGAAGAGACTTTCCAAAAAGCAAAACAGTATTTTGATGATGCACAGATTGCCCAGATCATTATGGCTATTGTAACCATCAATGCGTGGAACAGAATTGCAGTAAGTACGCACTTACCGATCGCGAAATAGTTTTCCGTTTAAAGGTATTTACCAAAAGAGCTCTTCAGTTTGTGAAGAGCTCTTTTCTGTTTATAAAAATTAGAAGAAATAAGTTTAATAAATAGCGACCGGATTAATATTAACCTGAGTAGATCCTACATATAAAGGTTGACCCAAAACAAATAAAAATTCCCAAACTTTATTTTTCACCAACGGACGACTGTCGATGAGTTCCAGATTGTAAATTCCTTTTTTCGTCAGCATAAACTGATTGATGGGAAATTCTTCTTTGGATTTCGGATTGGGATAGACTTCCGATGCCCAGGTATCTCCTCCGAAAGCCACGATTCCCTGCTCAGCAAGCCACTGCGCTGCTTCCATACCGATCCCGGGTTCTGTTTCTAAAAATTTCTGATTGTCTTTACCGATTAACTCAAGCCATCCTGTATTGAATAGAACGATATCTCCTTTTCTGAGGGTAATATTTTGTTTCTTTAAAACGGCTTTGATGTCAGCTGTCGTAAATTCCGTACCACCCGGAACGATCGCTTTTCCGTAATGGGAAGTCATATCTAAAACCACACCGCGGGTCACGAAAGGAGGTACTTTTTCAATGCCTAATTTCTTAACGCCTTCTACCGTTACAAAATCAACTGCTTTATTTCCGTTGTAGTAAACGTTATCAATTCCGATGTGCCCGATGCCGTTAAGTTGGGTTCCAACTCCGGTCCATCCATTCACAAGTTCGTCATTGAAAGTAAATTTATTGGGTCCGATGCTTTTTCCGCCCTGTTCACCAGGCTGGATATTGTACAGGTTAAAACTTCTGTGTCTGAAAGCCGGGAGATTTTTATCAATGGGAACGGCTAAAGGAAGTGTTTTGCCCTGTTTTACTAATCCTATGGCCTGTTTTACCACTTCTGCAGTTAATAGATTCGCAGCTCCTATTTCATCTTTAGCCCCGTAAACAGAAGGGTGGCAGGATTGATCACTAGGATTAATACTGAGGTTTTGAGCTTTTATATTGATGCCGTTGATGGTCAATAGAGTAACCATTCCGAACATTCTGATCAGATTCTTTTTCATTTTTTTATACTGTATGGGTGTAAAAGAGAGAAAATCAGTAAACTTTTCGTTGAGACAGTTTACTGATGATACAAGATTAAATTTCGCTTAGCGCTGTATTGATGAAATTCAATTCATCCTGAGAAAGATCAATAGACATAGATTGGGCATTTTCAATCGCCTGCTGCGCATTTCTGGCTCCTGCTAAAACTACTGTAATAGCGGGCTGTAATGTTGTCCATCTCAGTATCAGTTGGGACAGGGAAGCACCTTTTTCCTGAGCAATGGGCTCTATTTTTTCTAAGAACGTTTTTACTTTGCTTAAATCAAACTGGGAGAAATAACCGTTTCTGTGATCATTGTCCTTTAATTTATCCTCTTTGAAATATTTACCGGTCAAAAGACCTCTTTCCATCGGACTGTAAACAATAATTCCTGAATTGTGTTCCAGTGAATAAGGAACAAGGTCACTTTCAATAGCACGGTTCAGCATGCTGTAAGAAACCTGGTTGCTGGCTAAATGCAGCGTTCTGTTGGCTTCCTGCATCTGTGGAACAGTATAATTGCTGACTCCTGCCGCAAGGACTTTTCCCTGCTGGATCAGAAGTTCCATGGCTTCCATTGTTTCGCCGATAGGGGTGGTGCTGTCCGGCCAGTGAAGCTGTAAAAGATCAATATAATCTGTTCCCAGTCTTTTTAAGCTTTCTTCCACTTCTTTAATCACGTTGGCTTTGGAAGCATATTTGTAGACCGGAAGGGTTTTACCTTCATCTTCTGCATCGAAGAAAAATTCACCTTTTCCGTTATTGCTTCCGTCCCATACCAAACCAAATTTGGTTAATAACTGAATTTTTGAACGGTCTTTTCCTTTAATCGCTTCCCCGATCATTTCCTCACTGAGTCCGAACCCATAGAAAGGTGCCGTATCAATGGAAGTTACCCCGTGGTCTAAAGAAGCGTGAATTGAATTAATGGAATCCTGTTTTTCATTGCCGCCCCACATATTTCCTCCGATAGCGAATGCTCCGTGAGTAATTGCAGATAGTTCCAGTTCTGTATTTCCTAATTTTCTGTATTCCATTTTTTTGTCTTGATTATTTATTAAAATTGTGAACCACAAAGGCTTTTTTCTTGAACCACCCGTCAAAAATTCTTTGAATTTTCACCACCCCTCCACAAGAGGGAAATTCTTGACCGACGAATTTTTGTCATTATGAAAACCGAAGATTTTCATAGAACTTAAGTGATCTTCTTTTTTCCAAGCTTTTAAACTTAAAACAACTAAAGTGTTTAAAAGCTTTTGTTTCTTTTGTGGTTAAAATCTAAATTATTTACTAAGTTCCTTTAAAATCGCTTCACCTACACTTTTTGCAGACTGGGGATTCTGTCCTGTGATCACTCTCTGGTCAGCCACCACATGGTTCTGCCAAAGTCCTGATTTTTCAAATTTTGCGCCTCTTTCTTTCAGTTTATCTTCCAGAAGGAAAGGAACTACATTGGTTAATTTCACTTCAGCTTCTTCCTCATTGGTAAACGCATTGATCTTTTTGCCGTCTACCAGATATTTTCCATTGTTCAGTTTAATATTGACAAGACCAGCAGGACCATGACATACTGCAGCTACGATACCGCCATTCTCATATACTTTGGAAGCGATGTCTGCCAATTCTGTATTGTCCGCGAAATCCCACATGGCGCCGTGACCTCCTGCGTAGAAGATTGCACTGTAATTGTCTGGTTTCACCTGAGAAGGCTGTAAAGAATGATCGATTTTATTTTTGTATTCTTTGTTTTCCCAGAATTCTTTGTTTACAGGATCTTTTAGATCAAATCCGTCTACCGGTGGCGTTCCGCCTTTCGGGCTTACAAAGTCAATTTCATATCCTGCTTTGTGAAGAACTTCCCATGGATGAGAAACTTCGCCCAGATAATATCCGGTATCTTCACCTGTATTTCCTTTTTTATCATGACTGGTCACGACAAATAAAATTTTCTTTTTCATACGTTTAGATTTTTGGTGTTGTGCCTGGATAAATCCTATGGTAAATAGGGTTAAAAATAAAAATGCTAGTTTTTTCATATTAAAGAATGTGGGTCGTATAAAGTTGTGGTTTTTCCTGTAATTTTTCGTCCACGATGGCTCCGAAAGCCTGAATGTATGGCTGCTGGTTATGTTGAGCCAGTCCTTCTTCACTTTTCCAGATTTCGTAGAAAATGAACTGGTTTTTGTCTTCGATTCCCTGATGAAGACTGTACAGTTCGTTTGCGTCTTCTTTTCTGGTTTCTGAGACCATATTTTGAAGAATTTCCAGTACTTCTGCTCTGTATTCTTCTTTGGCTTTTATAACTGCGGTAAGGTAAATTTTCATACTTAAATAAAATTTTCGATGGATTGATATTGGGGATTCCAGCCCAATTCTGTTCTTGCTTTGTCTGCATTACATACACTATTTGAGGCAAATCCAAAATATCCGCCCGCGGGACCAAATGTATTCACTGCTTCTTGTATGCTTACAGACTGTGCGGGCTGTAAATCATATTGTTTGCTTATATTTTCAGCTATATTTTTGATCGTTGAAGACCCGTTTTCGGCATAATAAAGGGAACCTGGTTTTGCTTTTTCCAGGGCGAGTACATAGAGATCTGCCAAGTCTTCAATATGAAGGTTGGACCAGATGTTTTCTCCTTTGCCGAAATAAACTCCAAAACCTTTTTCTTTAGAAAAATGAATTAAGGCCGGAACCTGAATACTGTCCTTTTTCAAACCCAGACCCTCACCATAAACCATGGTAGGTACAATGACGATGCTTCTTATGTTTTTTTAGCAGATTGAAGAACATATTGATTGATCAGTACTCTTGAGGCCATTTCGAGTCTCGGACTGAGGGGGAAGTCTTCCGTGTAAGCAAAATCATTTTTCTCCCCGTTTTCTTTTCCTCCAAAAATAGCTGAGCCGGAAGTGAAAATAAGCGTTTTGCCGGTTCCTTCCAAAGAGGAGATTATACTGTCTGCCGCATAGGCATCATCAGCAGAATCTGCAGTATGAATAATGGCATCTGTATCAGCTATTGCAGATCTTAAGACTTCTTCATCATGTATATTCCCTATTATAGATTCTATACCTAACGATTTCAATTCTTTTATATGGGCGTCATTCCGAACCAAACCTGTCACTTTATAGTTTTTTTCAAGCAGTTTCTTTGCTACGGTTCCGCCGATATATCCTGTGATTCCGGTTATCAATATATTTTTCATGAGGCTAATTGTGGTTTAAGTTCTTTTTCGAAAACATGCTCAAGATGTTCTCTGTAAAGTTTCATGTCACGCTCTATATTGGCGTTTTTTTCTACATCATGGAAATGGAAACTTTCCATTTTTTCTAAAGAAACAAAGGCATTCATTCTATGAAAACCAAATAACGGTCCATTATCTACACTTGTTTCGTTGAAGAATTCTCCGGGAAGTGTGAAGGCTGTTTCGGGGGCGTTCCAGCTGGTGGTGACCATATATTTTCTTCCGCCCAGCATTCCTCCGGTTCCGTAGTTGATGGCAGGATTTTCTGCATTTCTTCCGTCACTCATATAAATTCCTTTGGCGTGTCCGGCTGTAAAAACCTCGTCAATATATTTTTTAAAACCGTTTGGAAGCTGAAACCACCAGATTGGTGTATGGTAGATGATAACATCTGCCCAGACAAATTTCTTAACCTCTTCATCCTTGTCGAAGCCTTCTGAAACCTGAGTGGTCTTCACTTCTATATTACCGAATTTTTTAAGTACCTCTAATGTGTTTTCTGCGATTGTATTATTATATTTTCCTCCGGAATGTCCGAAATTTTGTCCTCCGTTGATGATCAATACTTTTTTCATTTTTATGATTGTTTAAATTTTATGATGCAAAGTTACTTCGCTGTGTTGTATAATAAAAATAGCATAAATCATAACTAACTATTAGAATAATGATAGTTTGAATTTTACCATTCATGTGAAATGTCATACAGTTTGTTGATTTGTTCTGGAGCTTCTCTTGTAAATTTGTTCAGGTCAATTGAATGAATATGATACAGATTGCGATTTTTAGTGATGTGCACGGAAATCTTCCTGCACTGGAAGCAGTGCTTGAGGATATAGAAAGAAGAGGAATTCAACAGAAGTTTTGCCTTGGAGACCTGGTAGATTTTGCTCCATGGGGAAATGAAGTCATCGAAAAAATCAAAGATTTGAATATTCCCTGTCTAATGGGAAATCATGATGAAAGAATCGCTTTTGATATCCCGGTTGTTCCACTATCCAAGCATTCACAAGAAG
This sequence comes from Chryseobacterium antibioticum, assembly GCF_012927325.1. GTDB lineage: Bacteria > Bacteroidota > Bacteroidia > Flavobacteriales > Weeksellaceae > Chryseobacterium > Chryseobacterium antibioticum. The sequence goes on from NZ_JABBGI010000018.1 coordinate 83,448, forward strand.
AAACAGACGCAAGATTCATAGCTATTGATCATTCCAAAAAGAATATTACAGAAGAAAATAAAAAGTTTTTATCAGAACTTCCTTTTCACTTAAAACTCAATTATAAAATAGGGAAGAAGCATTGGAATATTCAACTTGTGCATTCGAGCCTGTCTAGCAATGATACGTATTTGTATGAGGCTGAGAATGATGATATTTTTGTGAATATGCTGCAAGAATCCCAATCTGATACTATTGTGATGGGACATACCCATTTGTCATTTAAAAAATCGTTTGAACATAAAAAGTGGGCCATTAATTGTGGCTCTGTGGGACGTTCCAAAGAAGAAAACCGTCTGGCATCTTATCTGATCCTGACGATGAACGAACACCAGATTCTTCCTGAGATTGTTCAGATAGATTACCCGCTTGAGCAAACCGTTCATGGAATTGAAGAAAGTGGAATTCCCAACTATTATGCTTCTTTTTTGAAAAATGAAAAAGTTTCTATCATATAAAATGCTTTTATCACCTTATTTAAAAATAAACAGAATCAACACTGATTTTGATTATAATAATTTGATTAGTATGTTGTTGTAACTACTCGTACTTCCGGTTGTAAATGGTCGAACCTATTTTAGTAATAAAATGCGTTCGACTTTTTTTATTGAGACTCTTTTAAAAATTCTCTGAAGCATATTTGCATCAGATTATTAACGTCACATAAAAATTCAGAAATCATGAAAAAGATAACCCTTATTATTTTTTTACTCCTGTCAGTATTTAGTTTAGCACAATTACAAAAAGTAAAAATTGATACTATTATCACACCGGAAATTGGCGGTATAAAACAAGCTATAGAAATTAAAACAGATGATGCCAGTAAACCCATACTTCTCTTTTTATCCGGTGGTCCGGGAAGTTCCATGATGAAAAATGCGGATTCTTTTACAAGTATTTTAAAAAGCAGATTTACTATTGTTCAATGGGATCAGAGAGATGCCGGAAAAACATTTGAATTAAACCCTTCACCCGTATCACCATCCGTTGAGTTAATGGGTAAAGATACCTTTGAAGTGATCAATTTTCTTAGAAAGCAACTAAAGCAGGAAAAAGTATACTTGCTTGGAAGTTCTTGGGGAAATGCTTTAGGTTTTTACATTGTCAGAAATCATCCTGAACTCTTACATGCTTATTTTGCGGTCAACCCTGTGATCAGCCAGCTAAAGAGTGAAAAAGAATTACTCAAAACGTTGCAAACTCAATTTAAAGAAGATGCCGTTGCCAGCAAAGAACTGGCGAGTGTACATATTCCTTTTACCAATGATTATGATCTGTTTTATTTAAGAAAGTGGCTTTTTTATAAAGACGGTAAAAAATATGTAACCGGTGATGATTTCAAAAAAGGTTTTCTTCAGTGGTCTAAAACCTGGTCACCAGCCTGGAACGAAGTCATGAAAATTGACCTGCCAAAGACGTTAAAGAAAATTGAGTGCCCGGTTTATTTTTTTGTCGGCAAAAATGATATTCAAACTCTGACGATCATTACCAAAGGATATTTTGAGCAAGTAAAAGCTCCCAGGAAAGATCTTTTCTTGTTTGAAAATTCAGGACATCAAATCCATAAAGATGAGCCTGAAAAGTTTCAGAATACGATCATAACGCTGTTGAAATAGGCAAAGTGGGTAAGGAGATGGAAGAGGAAGATAGAAGGTAGTAAAGACTACATAACGTCTGTCTTCCACGATTAAGCTTCTTTAAACCTATCAGTATTGTAATTATTTTGTAATTTTGTATCAGAATATTTATAATTAAAGTTATGGTCAATCTAGAATGGTACCGCACTTTTAAAGCGATATACAAAACCGGAACACTAACGGGAGCTGCAGATTCACTGTTCATTTCCCAACCCGGAGTAAGTCTTCACCTAAGCTCGCTGGAAGCTTATGTAGGCTATAAATTATTTGACAGGACCGGTAGAAAAATGATGCCGACTGAAAGAGGAAAGGTTTTATTCAATGCCGTGTCTGAACCGCTTTCCAAGCTGGAAGATGTGGAGAAGAATTTTCAGAAGTCGACGGAAAAACTGACGCCTACGATCAGTGTGGGAATGTGTTTTGAAACGTTTCAAACGACTTTGGAGCAGTATGTTTCCACTTTACCTTTTAACCTGATCATCAGTTTCGGACAGTATCCGGAAATGCTGGACCAGTTGGATAAAGGAATCCTTGATTTGATTATTACCCCGAAAAAAGGAGTTTCTCCCAATATTGAACATGAAGCATTTTCTTCCGAACAGATTATTCTCGTAGGTGGAAAAAATGTAGATACAAACAGCTTCCAAAAAATCGTTGAAACCAAAGGAGTAGAACATATTGAGGACTGGCTGAAGCAGGAAAAATGGTACGGAACGACAGGGGATATGGAACATCTGTTTCAGTTCTGGATCATGAATTTCGGGCATAAACCGAATTTCCGTCCCAATTATATCGTTCCCAATTTAAACTCGATCATCCGTTGTCTGAAAGGAGGAACCGGACTTGCCGTGGTTCCTGACTTTCTCTGCAAAAATGAAATAGAGAACGGCGATCTCAAACTGATCTGGGAAGGTGAGAAAAAACTTGAAAACACCCTGTATTTTGGCTGTAGAAAAAAAACAAACTATCAGTCAGAGATTGAGCATATCAAAGGATTATTTCGAAAGGTCATGGGTAAGTATGATCATGTCGCGCATCTGTAATCCGTTTTCATAAATTGGGGCTGCGTAATTTTCTATAAAAAAGTCTTTACGCACTCCCTTTTTTATGAAACCATTCTTTTCATAGAATTTAATCTGCTGAAATCCCGTATCCGAGGTTCCTACGGCTAAAGTTGTATAGCCATTTTCTTTGGCGATTTCTTTAGCTTGATCAATAAGGATAGTGCCGATTCCCTGACTTCTGTAGCTTTCAATGACCGCCATATTTTTGATTTCCAGTTCTGTATTACTGTTTTGATAGAGTGCCATCACAGCAATATTCTGTACATCATGATGTAAAAGATAGATATCGGAGTCAAAAATATATTGATCGATGGCTTCAACGGTTTCATCCGCTAGAAGAAGCAATTCGTACGGAATATCTGAACCCGGATCCATTTTTTTTAAAGTGAATTTTTCCATTTTACAGGCTCATATGAATAATAGGATAGTCTTTTCCGGAACCGTCTTTTTCTGATCTTCCGATCTGTCTGAAACCCATTTTTGTATAAAATCCAATGGCTTGAGGGTTGTGTTCATTGACGTCTACTTTTGTTAAATCTGTTTTGTCTTTCATAAATTCATACAACGTTCTGCCCAATCCTTTTCCGCGGGATTCGTTGTGGATGAAAAGCATTTCCAGATTACCCTCAGCTACAGCAGAAAAACCTTCTGCAATCTCATTTTCTGTCATTACGTATACTTCCAGATCCGGAAGATAATCTCTGGGAATCACTTCTTTGAAATACTTAAAATCTTCTTCAGCGAGGAAATGATGAGTTGCTTTTACGGCAGATTCCCATATCTCCATAATTCTCGGATAATCTTCGGCATGCGCCAGTCTGATTGGATGTGACAATATTTTGGGTTTCTGCAAAAATAGGAAAAATTTGATTTTAGAAACTAGAAGTTAGAAGTTAGAAGTTAGAAGTTAGAAAGATGGGTATTTTGGAGAAGTAGCAATTCCCCTTCTTTGAAGGGGTGGATTTTTGCGAAGCAAAAAGACGGGGTAGTAAAAAACACTTACCAACAGCCTCTGAATACTTTGAAAACAGTAAAAATGGTAAGTACAAATGCCAATTTTTTATTGCAAATTTGTTAGGCTATACATTAATATTAAAATTGAAATTTAAAAATTATGCAAAACAAAACATATACGGGGCAGCCTGTAGTGACATTAAATAACGGAGTGGATATTCCGGCTTTAGGATTTGGGGTTTGGCAGATGGAAAACCTGAATGAATGCGAAAGTGCAGTCGTGAAAGCTATTCAGACAGGGTACAGAATGATCGATACAGCGGCTATTTATCAGAATGAAACAGCAGTAGGGCAGGCGGTAAAAGATGCCGGTGTCAGCAGAGATGAATTGTTTATCACTTCAAAAGTATGGGTTCAGGATCATGGCTATGAACAGACTAAAAAAGCATTTCAAAGAACACTGGAAAGACTGCAGATGAATTATCTGGATATGTACCTGATCCATTGGCCTTACGGAGATTTTCTGGGAAGTTGGAAAGCTTTGGAAGAGCTGTACAGTGAAGGAAAGATCAAAGCGATTGGGGTGTGTAACTTTACGGTAGAGAAATTAGAAGAATTAAAAGCGAATTCAACTGTGCTTCCGGTGATCAACCAGATCGAACTGCATCCGGTTTTCCAGCAGAAAGAACTTCAGGTGTATGATAGAGAAAATAACATCATCACACAACCGTGGAGTCCGCTTGGAAACGGAAATGCGGATCTTCTGAACAATACTCAATTAAAAGCAATCGCTGAAAAATATAATAAAACAGTCGCTCAGGTGGTTTTAAGATGGCACCTTCAGGAAGGATTTGTTGTGATTCCAAAATCGGTGACGCCTTCCAGAATTGAAGAGAACTTTAATGTTTTTGATTTTGAACTGGGAGATGAGGAAATGAATATTGTTCGCTCATTAGATACTGGGAAAAGACTGTTCTTTGATCCGAAAGATCCTGAATGGGAGGAGAAAATGCTTAAAGTGGTAGCAGATATTTAAGAGAATATCAACATATTTTCTCCCGCAGATCAAATGGATACTCCAGATTTTTAAGACAAATATCTGCTGAATCAGTTTCATTTGCGGGAGATTTTTTTAATTTTAAATAAAAACCATGACCGCAGTACAATTCATAGAAAAACTATCGACTTTCAGGAATGAGAAGGAAATGGATAAGGTGGAAAAATTTTTCAAAGGAAATGACGGTGTTACCCGACCTTTCGGCGTGAAATTCGGGGATGTTTTTACTACAGCAAAAGAATTTTCAAAAATGCCACTGAAAGAAATTAATACGCTTCTGGACAGTGATTTTTATGAAGTGAGAATGGGGGCGGTGAGCATTATGGATTTTCAGGCCGGAAATAAAAAAAGCACAGAAGAGAAGAAAAAAGAGCTTTTTGATATGTATTTAAATCGTCATGACCGTTTGAACAACTGGGATTTTGTAGACCGGGGAGCACGGAATATCGTCGGTGAATATTTAGCCGACAGGCCAAGAGATATTTTATATAAACTGGCTGAGTCTGAAAACCCATGGGAAAGAAGAACTGCAGTGGTAAGTACCTATGCTTTTATCAGGAAAAATGATACTGAGGACACCTTTAATATTGCTGAAATCCTCGTTCATGATCCCAATGAATTAGTAAACAAAGCCGTTGGGAGCTGGATAAGAGAGGCTGGAAAGAAAAATCCCAAAAGACTGCATCATTTTCTTGATCAGTATGTTAAAACGATGCCTGCTGCCACATTTTCTTACGCGATAGAAAAACTGGATCCGGACACAAAAAAGCATTACAAAGAACTCCGGAAAAGTAAGGAAATCTGATGCATTTGCTATTAAAACTTCAGACAGAATGATTTTTAAATAAAGGACTTGACCAATATCATGCTTTTCCCAACAAATGTATTCCTGGTTTTTCGTAAATTTTAGATAAAATAATTCCTATGTTGTGGCCAGACACCATCAGTAAAATATTCTCTATCAAATACCCCTGTCATTCAGGCTCCGATGTTTGGAGTAAGCAGCCCGCATATGGCTGCCGCTGCTGCAAGAGCAGGATGTCTGGGATCATTGGCATTGGCCGATCTTTCACCCGATCAATCTGTCAAACTCATCAGGGAAACTCAAAAACTGACTGATCAGCCGTTTGCTGCGAACATCTTTGTTCACCATATTCCTGAAATTACGGATGCTCTGAATGAAAAATATAGTAAAGCTAAACAGTTCATCACCCAGCTGGCGAAGGAAAATAATATAGAGGTTACACTACCGGATCTTGAAGATCTTAAAGTAAATAGTTACCATGAACAGGTAGACGCCATTATTGAAGAGGGATGTAAAATACTCAGTTTTACTTTTGGGAATCTGGATGATAAAAGCATTCAAAAACTGAAAGAAAACGGAGTCATTCTCATTGGTACCTGTACTTCATTGGAAGAAGCATTGGCTTTGGAGAAATCCGGAATCGATTTGATCTGTGTTCAGGGAATTGAAGCCGGCGGGCACAGGGGAACTTTTGATGCTGAGAATATTCCACAGATTGGAGGGATATCCCTGCTTTCTGAAGTTGATGACCATGTAAAAGCCCCGCTGATCTATGCCGGAGGAATTTATAATGGAAAGACTTTAAGGGCGGCAAAAGAACTTGGAGCAAAGGGATTTCAGGTAGGAAGTATTCTACTGGCATCACAGGAAAGCGGACTGCACCCGTTTGAAAAAGAAAGGCTTAAAAATGTGACCGAGAAAGATATCGTACTGACCAGAAGTTTTTCAGGACGGTATGCGAGAGGCATTAAAAATAAGTTTATCGAAAGCCTCGAAAATTCGGATTACGTTCTCCCTTATCCTTATCAAAATAAACTAACGAATGAGCTGCGTAGAGTTTCGAAAACTTTACACAATACAGATTTTGTAGGTATTTGGACGGGACAGTCGATTCATGAGTACAGTATGCTTTCTACAGAAGATATTTTGAAAAAGCTTATTGAAGCGGCTGAAAAACAATCCTAAACCGTAATGATACAAATACCAAAAAGAAAATCCCTTCATCTGCATGAAAGGATTTTTATTTGGAAAATCTAATCATGTTTCTTCATGATCAGATTAATTCGTTTTCAAATTTATTTCGTCAGATCCAAACCTCCGAAGTTACCTGAACTCATCATCAGGAAAACACCATGAGCTTTGTCTAACGTTTCCCAATAAGCATGAAGCTCTTCAGCATTGGTAAATACTCTTAATCCTTCATTCTTAAACTTTTCTTTGATCAGCTCAGGAGAAATAGGATCCATTCTTTTGATTTTTAAAGCATCTTCAGAGTAGAAAACTACCGCTTCATCCAAGCCATCCATGGCATGATCGTATTGTTCAAGAAAAACCGGATTTAAGCTTGAATACGTATGAAGTTCTAAGAAACCATATTTCTTTTCCTTTTTAAACTGTTCACAGAAAGCTTTTACTGCAGCTTTTACCTTACTCGGTGCATGAGCGAAATCTTTATAAAGCGTTCCTTTATCTGCTCTTTCTACTTTTTCAAGACGTTTGGATGCTCCTTTGAAACTCATAATAGCTTCGTAGAAATCCTCATCCATAATCCCCAGCTGACGGCAGATATGTCTTGCTCCCTCCATATTCAGCAGGTTATGCGCCCCAAAAACAGAAAGTGGAACATCGCCCATTTCAGTTTTCAGATAAACTTTTCCGTTGCTGATCTCATATTCAGGGGTTTTATAAGGGATTTTTCTGAAGTAATTTTCAGCTGCTTCCACTACTTTTACGACTTCGGTATCTTCTTCATTGTACACCAGAACACCACCGGGAGTAATGCTTGCTACAAATTTTCTGAACTGCTCGATATAGTCATCAAAAGTTTTGAATACATTGATGTGATCCCATGCGATACCGCTCATTAAAGCAATATTCGGCTGGTACAGAAGAAACTTTGAACGGAGATCGATAGGAGAGGAAAGGTATTCATCACCTTCCAGTACCATAAAATCGTTGTCCTGAGTCAGTTTTACCATACAGTCGAAACCTTCCAGTTGGGCTCCCACCATAAAATCTACATCTTTCTGGTGAAAGTTCAGCACGTGAAGAATCATGGAGGTAATCGTTGTCTTACCGTGTGATCCGGCGATAACTACTCTTGTTTTGTTTTTTGACTGTTCGTAAAGATATTCAGGATATGAATAAATTTTCAGACCCAGTTCTTTTGCTCTTGCCAGCTCAGGATTGTCCTGATGGGCATGCATTCCAAGAATAATCGCATCAATATCGGCCGTTATCTTTTCCGGGAACCAGCCCATTTCCTGAGGCAAAATTCCTTTCTTTTCCAATCTGGATTTTGAAGGCTCAAAAATAGCGTCATCCGAACCTGTTACCTGATATCCTTTGTCTTTTAATGCAATAGCAAGATTATGCATGGCGCTTCCGCCGATAGCAATGAAGTGGGTTTTCAACTTTATTTATTGTTTTTTACATTGTTATTAATGATCTCTTGGAAAGCAGTCAGAATGTTGGTCCAGTTCGTTGTGAAATTGGGCATTATCATGCTTGCATCTGTCTTACTCCCTTCATTAGAACCTTTCTTTATATTGATAGAAGTGGTAATGTTATCATACAGCTTTTTACGGTCTTCCTCTATCCTTCTGAAATTATTTTGAGAAAGGGTCTGGTCCAGTTTCTTCAGGTCTTCATCAGAAATTTTGAAATCCTGCTTGTGCTTTTTCCCTTGCCCCTCAAAAGAGTAATGTGCATTGTTACCTTTAATCAGCAGGTTCTCGTACACAAGACTAAGCCCTCCGTTTCTGGAATAGCTGATATCAAAATCTGAATATACTTTCTGGCTGTTACACGAAACTAATACTATGATCGCGAATAAGATCCCTAATATTTTGTTCATAATTTTTTACTTACTTTAATTATTTGAATCCTTTTGTTCTAATTTTTTAGCTTTAAGTTCTTCATCATAATTGTGTAGTACATTGAAATCTTCTGTCTGCTCAATGGCAGTCATAATTTTCAATAAAATTTCTGGCGCTTTTTCATTGTCATAATCTATATCCAGAGGGGGTTTGAATTCCATGGTAGGTTTTACGCCTGTTACCTTTACCCGGAGGCCTTTCTTGTCAAATGCCCTTCTGAAACCGTTGATCTTGATAGGGATCACGATAGGGCGTTGGTTTTTGACCAGCTTGGCTGTTCCTCTTCGTCCTTGTGCAAAAGCAGAGGTAGTACCTTGAGGGAAAGTAGCTACCCAGCCGTTGTCTAAGGCTTTCATAATATTGTCAACCTCGGTAAGATCTACCATTCTGTTGACGTTCTTACCTTCTGCTCTCCAGGTTCTTTTTACCGTTACAGCACCGGCGATCTTGAAGATCTTCGGAAGAATCCCTTTATTCATGGTTTCTTCTGCTGCGACATAGTAAAAATCGATCTTTGGATTAAGCAGGTAGATCGGATTTTTGATGGTGTCCAGATATCCGTTGTTTACAGCACAGAATGCATGATACATTGCTGCTACATCTGCAAAGTAGGTCTGATGGTTACACACAAAAAGCACATTGGAATCCGGAAGATCCACAAGGTGTTCTGTACCGGTTATCTTCAGTTTATTAAAGCCGTTGAACCTTCTGTAGGATACAATTCCTAAAATAAAAATGATTAACCTTTTTAAAAAATAAGGTGTTCCGAATGCATCGGTGAAAATATTTTTCTTCGCCATTTCTCTATTAAACACGGTAGTGCAAAGTTACATTTTTTTCAACAACTGGCTAAACTCGCTCAATATCATTGCTGTAGCTCCCCAGATTATATATCCGTTGAAATTAATGACCGGAACTTCATGTCCGGCAGTACTTGGTAGCTCCATCATCTCCGGATTATCCGGAAGACTGAGGAAAGAAGTAATAGGAAATTCTATAGTTTCCACTGCCTCGCTTTGCTGGAGAACGAAAAGAGGGTTCTTTTTAGTATATGAAATATAGGGATATACATAAAAATTACTCGGTGGAACATAAATAGGAGACATTTCTCTGATGACCCTAATATAATGCTTATCGATTCCGATCTCCTCCGAAGTTTCACGTACTGCGGTTTCTGCAAAGTCCCTGTCCAATTCTTCACGTTTCCCACCGGGTAGCGAGATCTGCCCGCTGTGCCTGTCATGTTCGTTGATGGTTCTCTGGATCAAGGGGAAATACCATTCATTGTCTTTTAAATACAAGACAATATTAACCGCTGCAAATTTTGGATTCTTTGCTAATACTTCATCATACGTAAATACAGGGCGGGAAGGTGGTGAAAATACACCATGTGCATTGACTCCGGGCAGTTCTACGTTTGTAATTTTACTCAATAAATCTTTTCCAAAACTTTCCATAGCTCAAATTTAGCAATATATACTGAAGAAAAGAATAGCCATTAACATTAATTAACCATTGATGCAGGGTTGAAAATGTAATGAGTAAAAGATTTGATGATTAAAAAATTTTGAAAAGCAGCGAATTATTAGATTGAAAATTAGAATTGTTGTATGTTTTATGTGGAAATAACGGGCGCAGTGTACCGTATTTTTATGTAACTAAAATACATGATTCAGAGGAAACGGTAAACAGTGATTTATCTAAAAATCTTGACTCTTGGTTCTTGAGTTTAAAAATTCGCCATTCATTTACAAAGCGAAATTCACTGTTGAATTCGATTCCCTTCCAAAAAAGTCCAAACCTTAGGTTTGGACTTTTTTGGAAGGGAATCGAATTAGTTTTCATCAATCAATAATGTGGTTTTCTAAGGCGTATTTTACAATTCCTACGGAATTTTTTGCGTTTAATTTTAAAAGAATTCTCTTGCGGTGGGTTTCTACAGTATTGATGCTTATAAATAGTTTTTCACCAATATCTTTGCTGCTGAAACCATCGCATATCAGTTTAAGGATCTCCATTTCCCTTCGTGTCAGCGGTTCTTTGAGGTGAGGATTGGGTTTTCCTTCCTCACTGCTGATAAAATTGATCATTCTTTCTTTTGCATTGTCACAGATGTAGATCTCATTCAAAAGCAGAACATTGATAGATTTCAGAAATTCATCGTATCTGCTGTTTTTGTCAAGATAGCTTTTTATACCTTTGTTAAAGAGCTTTCGGATCTCAGTCATATCATAACTATTGCCTATGACAATAATTTTGATTTTTTTGTTGGTGGAGGTGATGTCTTCTACGAGTCTGAAAATATCTGTAAGCATAAGCATATTCGAGCTTATAACCAGGATTTCAGGGGGATCTTCTTTTAATTGTTCAAATAAGGTTTCATAAGAATTACAAATGTCAATCGCATTAAAAATTTTGCTCTGTGAGAGCAATTTTGATAAACCTTCTGTGTACAGCAGCGGTTCATCAAAAATGGTTAATCTTGGTTTCATCATGGTTAGTTTTGTTTATATAAAAATATAAAAAAAAACTTTACATTTTACATAAAAATTACAATTAATTGTTGTTTTTTACATGATAAATGATTGTAAAATTCAAATTTTATTGATTATTTGGTAAATAATTCTCCTATTGTGGATTTTTGATTTATAATTTTAGAGTTATTATAATTAAAACTCAATGTTAAAAGGGTTTTTTATGAGATTTTATCTGTAATGAAAATTATTTAACTGCCACAGTAGGGATATGTTTTATTGGAAAATTCACCGACCGGGCAATAAAACAAAATTGGTTGGCCTTATGATGAAGTTCCTTTGCTTTATTAATCATTGATTCTTCGGTAACAGTAACTGCAGGATGTAGAGTAACCGATGTAAAATGCCCGCTTCCGTCAGTGGTTTCCGTCATAATTCCGGTAGCTTCGTCTGTGTAATCGGTGACAATAATTCCTTCTTCAGAACAAAAATGAAGATACCAGAGCATATGACAGGAAGAAAGTGAGGAAAGGAACATATCTTCCGGATTGTGCCTGGTTTTATCTCCACGAAAGGCGGGGTCAGAAGAACCCTCAATAACCGCTTTATTTTCAATATTGACAGTATGGCTCCTTTCGTAGGTTCTATAGCTGCTGGTGCCTGTTCCTTTGTTTCCTGTCCAATGGATTGTTGCTTTATAGTGGTGTTCTTTACTCATTGTAGAAAGATTATTTTATTGTAAAAGGTATTTTATAAATTTTACTTAAACCGTTTTCACCTTCGTTAATATATTCCTGAAAATCGGATAGAGTTGTGAATTTTTTTGGAGATACATTATTTCTTTTGCTGGTAAAGTATAAAATCTGGTTTTTTTCATCATAAAAAGGGCAGTATTCCATGAACTTTGTATTGATGGGAATCCCCAAATTCTCTGCTTTCTGCCATTTTCCATCAGAGCCTTTTTGGGAAATGTAAAGATCCCCGCTTCCCTGTCCGCCTTTTTCATTATATTTTGTGAAAAGTATAAAATTTTCCTTTTTAGAAATAAAAGCATTGAATTCATATCCATTACTATTGATGTTTTCATCCAGTATTTTCGGATCAGAATATTTGTTGCTTTCCCATTTACAGAAATAAATATCATCTTTCCCCATGCCTGTAGGTGTTTCCATGGTGAAATATAAATTTTTATTATCGGAGAGCGTAGGGAAGAACTCATTCAGGTCAGAATTGACAGGCTTACCGATATTGATAGGGTCAGACCATTCTGAACTTTTATTTTTCCTTTCTACATACCATATATCAAAATCTTTTTTTTCTGCTTTTGTTCTGTCTAAAGGACGATCAGAAGCAAAATACAATCGGGTTCCATTATCAGCTAAAAAAGGTTCCAGATAAGAGTATTCATTATTGAAAGGTAATAGTTGAGGCTCAGACCAATTGTTTTTTTCTTTTTTGATATAGGCAATTTGGGAAATTTCCTGATTAGGACTTTGTATGGTGAAAAAAGCCTCATTTCCATCTCCGGAAACTGAAAAATCCCTTACATTGAGAAATTGGTTGAGCTTTTTATCAAAGAGTTTTATTGCATTTGAATCCTGAGCATGAAACAAATTGACGATAAGAAGGAATAGAGTTGTGAATATATTTTTCATCTTTAGAAATCAATAGTCTAATTTAATTAAATAATCCAATTGTTTATAATAATTGTATAAAGCTCTAATTGATTGTTTTCTAGTAATCTGAACATTTAATTATGGGGATTGGATTCCTAAGAAAGACAAAGTTTTGTAATATAAAACGGTAAAATATAAAAAAACCTCCAGACAAGCTAGAGGTTTAGAATTTTGTGTTAGTTAGAATATCCTATCAATTCTTCTTTTTTCGAATTGTAAATCTTGTATTCTAAATATTTGAAAGAATCCCGTGGAATAATGGTTACCCATTTTTTATACTTTATAAACCATTTCATCTGGATGCTTTTGATGCCTTTTGTAAGGTAAGCTTCCACGAAAGGATGTACATGCAGATAAAGTTTTCCTTTGTCCTTCTGTATGATATTTCTTATGGTTTCTTCCAGTCTTTCCACAACAACAATCGGAGCTGTGATTTCTCCGTCTTTGTTCGGGTTTTCTTCTTTGGTTTCGATCTGTTTTTCCGGGCGGTTTCTTTGTCTTGTGATCTGGATCAATCCAAATTTGCTCGGGGGAAGAATTTTGTGGCGTGCTTTGTCACGTTTCATTTCTTCTTTCAAATGTTCAAACAAATCTCTTCTGTGGTCGGGGTTTTGCATGTCGATAAAATCAATAACGATAATGCCACCCATATCACGAAGACGCAATTGTCTTGCGATTTCTGTTGCTGCCATTTTGTTCACGTTCATAGCGTGTTCTTTATTGGCTGAATTTCCGGTCGTGATGTTATTTCCGGAATTAACGTCGATCACATGAAGTGCTTCTGTGTGTTCAATGACGAGGTAAGCTCCTTTTGAACTTGGAATATTAACGTGTTTTCCAAAACTCTGTTTGAGCTGTTTTTCAACGTTATAATATTCCAGAAGAGGAATGTGGGAATTATAAAACTGGACAATATTCTTTTTTTCCGGGGCTATGACCTCTACGTAGTTAGTCATTTCCTCTACCATTTGTTCATCGTCGCAGATGATGCTTACAAAATCCTGGTTGAAATTGTCCCTTAAAATAGCGGAAGCTTTGTCTTCTTCACTTAAAACTCTGGCGGGCACCTTACTTTTCTGAATGTTTCTAAAAGTGCTTTCCCATTTCTGGATCAGCTGATTCATATCATTGTGAAGATCTGCTACTTTTTTTCCTTCCGCAACTGTTCTTATGATCACTCCGAAACCTTCAGGCTTGATGCTGTCGATAAGGGTTTTCAGTCTTTCTTTTTCCTCAGTAGTTCTGATTTTTTTAGAAATGGAAACTTTGTTGTCGAAAGGGATCAGAACCAGAAAACGGCCGGTCAGAGAAACCTGGGTAGAGATCCTGGGACCTTTTGTAGAAATGGGTTCTTTGGTGATCTGAAGCAGAACGAGATCGTCTTTTACAATGACTTTCTCTACGGTTCCGTTTTTGTCTATTTCGGGTTGTATCTCGAAATTTTTTAAGCTTGAAGCGCTCTGTTTTTTAGAAATAGTATCTTTTAAAAACTTTTTGTACGTAAGATACTGAGGTCCCAAATCCTGATAATGCAGGAATGCATCCTTATCGTATCCTATATTTACGAATGCGGCATTCAGATTGGGTGCCAGTTTTTTTACTCTTCCTACAAACAGATCTCCAACTATAAATTCGCTTTTGTCCTCTTGTTCATGAAGTTCACATAGTCTTCCGTCTTCCAGTAGTGCAATCTTTGTAAGATCATCTTCATGCGAAACTATTAGTTCTTTCTTCATTTTGTTATAAGATAAAAATTATTAAGATTATAGGGAATTGGCGTATTTTTTAGCAAATAAATAATATTAAATATAAGAATTTAGAATGAAATTGCTCTATTTTTTTTAAAATATCTGCAAGAGCCGCTATTTTTCCCTGAAATCTTATGGTTGCAAACAAAAATATAGTCAGTGATCTTTAAAAAATTAAAACCACCAACTATATTATTATATTGTAAATCTCGAGAAAAAGAGATTATTTTTTCTTATGTCTGTTCGCTCTTCTTCTTTTCTTTCTCTTGTGAGTTGCAACCTTGTGTCTTTTTCTTTTCTTTCCGCTTGGCATAATTTTAAATTTTTTAGTAACTAGTTAATATTCAGTTAATGTTTTATTTTACTGCGACTTTAGTTTTTACTTTCTCTACAAAAGATTTTGAAGGTTTGAAAGCAGGAATGTTATGAGCAGGAATCTCAATTGCAGTGTTCTTAGAAATATTTCTTCCTGTTTTAGCAGCTCTTGTTTTAATGATAAAAGATCCAAAACCTCTCAGATAAACGTTATCCCCATTATACATAGAAGTCCTGATCTCCTGCATAAAAGCTTCTACAACTTTCTGTGTTTCATTCTTTTCTGTTCCCAACTTATTTGAGATGGTGTTTACCAATTCTGCCTTTGTCATTTCCTTTTTTAATTTTAAATTTTAGGTGTGCAAATTTAGTTAAAAAAATTGAATACTAGCAAATTAGTGGTAAATTATTTTTGTTTACAGAGTTAGAGTTTTCATGTTTAGCCTATATTAATATTACATTAAATCTCCCTACATGCTGGAATTGTAGTAACCATTCTCTACACAGAAACGAATAAGATGCAGTTTTGTCTTCAGTCCAAGCTTTTCCGTAAGACGATTGATATAGGTGTCAATCGTACGTGTGCTCAGATTCAGCTTTTCTGCAATTTCCTTGTTGCTATAGCCTTCATAGCAGAATTTCATCAGCTGAATTTCGGTAGGAGAGAGCTCTTCCTGGCCTTTTTTCTGCCGTTCCATATAGTTCTGTACTGCCAGTGGCTGCTGTTCCCATTCTTTAGAATACTGTTCGTAATCGAAGCCTTCAGAAGCAATGCTACCTTTGATAATATCTTTGATGATATTACTCTTTTTCTGGCAGTAATAGATGTTGGGGATTTTAGAAAGGATTTCAGCCATATCTTCCTGGTAGGTATTGGAATAAGTGACAATGGGAGTTTCCTCGTTGTTTTTCCGGATGTACTTGATGGCTTCTATGCCGCTGAGTACCGGCATAAAGAGTTCTATGATAAACACATCTTCCTGTCTCCTGTAAATCCTGTTCACAAGCTCATGCCCGTTGTTACAGTCATTCAGAAGCATATAGAAGGGATTTTCCATAAGCGTTTTGACCATGATCTTCTTAAAGTAGAAATCACTGTCTGCTATGGAAAACCGGACTGTATTTGATAATAGTTTACTCACTTTTAATATCGATTTGGTGTAGGATATTTAAAATTCAGAGGCCTAAATTAAGAAAAACTTATGAAAGTTGAAATTAAACTTAGGTTAAATGGGGTTTTCACGAAATTTCCTTGGGGAAAATACGTATTGTACATAAATTTTTTTTTTTATATTTTCACAGGCCAAACAAATTACAAAAATATGTCTACTACCAGGGAAAAAAAATTAAACAAATCTGACGTCAGAATAGGCATTTGGAAGTTTATTCTATCTTTCGCCGTTCTCTCTGTGGTGTCTTTTACGTGTTTATTTCTCTTTTTTAAGAGTTATAGCATACAAAGAGAAGGAATTACCAAAGAAGCACAAGACTACAAAGATCTTATGGTCCGCAGTGATCTTATGAAGGATCATGTAGAGAAAATCTATGAACTGATGAATCAGCTTAATATCGATAAAGTACAAAATGGTACTTTTCTCCGAACCAAAATTATGGATGATGTAGCTGATGTAAAACTCCTTATGAAAGGAGACAGTACGAGCAATTTCAAGCATTATGCTGTTCTGATGAAACAGATAGAGCCCATGCTGAAGTTGAAGGATGATATTTTAGAGGTAGAATACAACAAGAGAATTGTCCGTAGAGATCTTGAAGAATGCATGTCAAAGGTAGACAGAGCAAACAACCAGCTTAAAAAAGATCCCACAAGAAATTTCACAGGAGGTAAAAGAAGATAATAAAAAAGAAAACATTATGCAGGGACATATTACATTATCCAAAAAAGAAAGGCATTATCAGTTTTTTTATTTAATACTAATGCTTGTAGCAGCCATGATATTCCTTGGAATCATTTTTCTAAAAGGATTTGAGTCTCCATTCTCGGATGAAGACGTAAGAGGAATACAGAGTCTTCAACAGAAAACAGAATTTGAAAGCCAGCAAAAAATCTTGCAGCCTGAAATGGACAGTACCTATCTCAGGATCAGTAAAATCAAAGATAAAGCTCCGGAATCTTTTGTAGAAAATAATATTTTCAATGGGATTAATGGCCTGGCGAGCTATTTTCATAGTACCGATGTGGTGGATATCCGTAAAGATGCCTATCCGCAGATCGCCAAATTCTATAAAATGTATTTTGAAGACAAAAAAGTTATTTCTACGACCGCAGAAGACATTAAAAAATTCAACCAACAGTTGGAAGACTGCAGGATTGGTTTTAAGAGTACACAGGACCGCCTGTATGAGAGGAACAATGCAATGAGGGAGAGGACTCAGTAACCAAAAAAAATAAATATTCAGGGAATAAACACATCACAATCACTTAACTATGAATTATTTTCAAAAAAACAAAAAGAACATTATTATTGGTGTTATCGCAACGCTGCTTATCGCGGCCCTCGTTGCGTTATGGCTGCAGAAAAAGGTCATTCATTCTGCCGATGATATTGTAGGAGTAGTCTCTCCGTCTTCGATATCTGTGGGAGATACACTTATATTCGAGGACATGACCCCGTTCGCTAAAACCAGAAGATGGAATTTTGGGGATGGGAAAACTTCTGACCAAAGCAGAGGAATTCACTTTTACAGTAAACCGGGATATTATGCCGTAAGTCTGATCATTGATAACAAGTATACCAAGACTTTTCCTGTAATGGTTTCGGCCAGATATGTGAAGCCGAAAGACAGCGCTAAAATTGCTACAACCATAGAGGCTCCGGCACAGGCTATGCAGAATGAAAATGTACAGTTCCGTGCCATTTCAGAAGCCTCTCAGTTTGCATGGGAGTTTGGCGAAACGGGAAATACGGATTCCAAAGAGAAGATGGCCATCTACTCCTTTAAAAAACCGGGCGATTACCGTGTGAAATTACTTACCGATGAAAAAGAGGAGCCTACTTATCACATGATCAAAATTCTTCCGGCCTACAACTCTCTGGAGCAGGATGAAGTGCCGATAGAAGATTCCTACAAAAAAGTGGATGACGATTTCAAATACCACTTACAACAGATTGCGAACGGAAACAGTTTTAATATGCATTACAACTACCTGTTGAATAAGTATCTGTGTAACAACGAAAATACGGTAGTAAAAGTGAGCGACAGTAAGGCTAATAACTTTTACATGTATTGCGCAGGACTTCAGTTTGACAAAAACATTGTGATCCAGAGCGTAAAAGTGAACTTAGACGACAAGCAGAACTGTGTGACGAAAGTCGATATCAACCAAAGCAAATAATACAATCCGGTATTCCGGACCCACCAATCATAAAAATAAAATAGGATGAAAAATAAATTTCCTCTAGCAGCATATTATATCGGATTATCAGTATTAATAACGAGCTGTCAGGTGAAGCTGCCGTATAAAAGAACTCCCGAGCCTGCGCAGTACGGGCAGGTAGACAACTCACCGGTAGTGAACGGATACCCTAAAAAATCGGTTCCGTGGATCGTGATTTCAGATAGGTCAAGAAATACAGCTTATCTTGATAAAAGTGACGAGAAATCTTACAAAGAAGTTAAATTTCTTGAACCTTTAATGGTTCTGAAACATAGAGATGGAATGGTAAAAGTAGCGGAATATAATCCGGATGCTTTAATGAAAAAAGTTTCGTCAAAATCCATTAAAACCTATGGCTGGATCCCTGAAACGGATCTTCTTCTATGGAACAATTCTTTAAAAAGCGAAAAAACTGGGTATCCTGTAAGAGTAGCTGTAGTTCCGAATAACAGCGAAGTGATAAGAAGTGCTGAGAGATACTATAAAAATGACTCTATCATGGTGTTCAATTCACCAAGTCTTATAGAAACAGCCAATGTTAAGATTCCAAATGGACAGATGGTATACGTCTATAAGCAGGCGGAAAATAATAAGCGGTTTTTAGTAGGTAAAAAACCTTCCGTTGATATAGACAGTATCAGTACGAATCTTTACGGATGGGTCAACGCAAACGTAATCTCCGCATGGGGTGAACGTTCTGCCGTGAAAATTAATAATAATACAAAAATAACCGATTCTTCTTTGGGGATACATGAAGGATATCCGGGTGCAGCAGATTCAGATAGCAGAACCGCGATTCTTCTTACGGACACGCATAAAAGAACCCCTCTTGAGAATATTTATCCGGTAAGTTTAGCGCTAAATGAAGCCCCGACACCTGATTCTAAAACAAAGTATTTTACCAATGTTTTAGATTACAGTAAAAACTATATATTTAATGTTCTGGGCGAAAAGATTATTTTTGACCGCTACAGAGAGATCACAGAAAGAGATAAAAATATTAATATTGTTTTTGCCCTGGATGTAAGTGCTCCTAATGCACCTTATGCTCCCATTGTAAAATCTCTTCTTCAGGATCTGCAGCTTAGATTTGAGAAGCCTTCTTACTTCAATGGCGTAAAATACGGTGTGGTTCTGTATAAAAACAATCCATGCGGAGAAAACGTTCTGGTTTCAAACTTAAGTCCGGATTACAGCAAAATCACCACATTCATTACTGAAAAGACGAATGAAATGAACTGTACAAGCAACAGCGGGTATCAGCCTGTAGGGGAGGCTCTTACTGCCGCTGGAAACCTTCTCTCCAATGTTCCGGATGAAACCAATATTGTAGTGACTGTAGGTACTTCAGCCAACCAGAGCGGAAATATGTACAGCGTGATCAGTTCTCTTACACAGGCACAGGCCCGATTGATCATGTTCCAGACCAGCGCAAGATCATCTGACACGTATAATGATTTTGTATTGATGGCTGAAAATGTAGTGACCAATACAGCGAAAAATATTGCTGAACTTAAAAAAGAGAAGATCATCAATCAAAGTGATGTTCTTACTAAAAATAACTTCAGCCTTGTGGAAGGCGATGAGGGGTTCTTCTCCTTGGATTATCCGAAACAGAGTATGTCTCAGGGATTTGTTATTTTCCCTAAAAAAGGGGATATTGCAACGCCGGGCTACCTAAAAAAATCACTAGACAGCCTTATTGCACAGGTTACTTTAGATAACCAAACGATTGACAAGTCGCTTAATGAATATTTCCACTCTTCTGTAGGAGCAGGAAGAACAGATGTAGATCTGAAATATAAATATCTGTTCCCGGGTCTTACCAATCCGGTTTCCGCAGGAATTGCAGCACAGCTGATCAATTATGGAAATCCATTCCTGGTAAAAGGATATATCCCGAAAGATTTAAAAGACATTAAACCAAGCATAGAAAAAGGAATCCTTATTTCTGAAACGGAATATGATAACTTAAAGAACTTCTACACGGAAGTTTATCTTAAGACTGAACCTGAAAAAGCAGATTTTAGTCAATCAAGAGCAATTAAAGAATATATCAAGCTCCTGAAAAAATATAATCCTACTTTAACATTCCTGGATAAGTCTGAACTGTACGAAAAACCAATGTCTTATGCAGTTGGATTAAGTACCGGTTTCGACAACTCTGAAGAGGAACTGATGTCTAAATACAAGCTGAAAGGCTGGAAAAAGCCGAAGATTGTTCTAAAGGAAAGGGTTAGAAAGTATTTCAAGGACTATAAAGAATTAGCCGACAGAATGCTTTCCCACAGAAATGATCCTGCAGTGAAAATTCAGCAGAACGGACAAACCTTCTACTGGCTTAATGAATATTTTATGCCAACCACTCAGACTGTTGAGGCACCGGAATACACCCAACATTAATCATTAATTTTATCATACGAAAAGCAGGAGTACAACTTCTGCTTTTTTTATTGATGGGAAATCTAAGACTAAGACTAAGACAATGTGAGATTTACATAATCTTGTAACCGAAATTCTTAAACATTATACTCCGTCAACCTTCAAAATTTATCATCCGAATCCATTTTTAACATTCCAAAATAGAGTCTATTTCTCATTTAAGTGTAAAATCTCTTATTATTTCTATATATCCGCATAATTGCAAATGCCCTGCTAGTGATCTCTGAGGGGGATTTTTAAATCCAAAGTCGTAGAACTACTACAAATTTTGAAATTTATATCCAAATGTTTTCAGAATAGAAATAAGCGCTTTATATTTGTTAAACAATTACCACATCACAAAATATTAATAACGGTTAAAGTTTACCATCATGGCGGGAAATTCAAGAGGAATCTTAAAATTCAATGGCGGAGGAGGACAGAAATTACTGAAACTGAAATACAGTGTATCCAGATCTACAGATGTTTCGGGACGTGTAGCATCAGATCCGTCTAATGCACTGATCAAAATTACAGTTGAAGCTACTGAAAAATCCGATATTTTAGAAAGTTTGCTGAACGGAAAATATAAGCCGACAACAGGAGAAGTTACTTTCAACAAATCCCATGAAGAAGGAACACTTATCACTTTAAAATGGGAAAATGGATATGTAATCCAACATCAGGTAAGTTTCGATGCAGTAGACGAAAACAGTATGCTGATCAGTTTTGTAATAAGCGCAGAAACAATTGACTATGGCAATTCCAAATACACTGGATTTTGGCCATCTAACTAAGACACACTTTACACATCAACATTCATAAAAAAAGATCGTCCCTTAAAGACGGTCTTTTTTGCCTAAAATGTTATAATTAGCGGTTTTATGATGAAAAGAAGAAAAGTGATTTGTGGACATAATATTAAAAATAGACCAGGTAAAATAAAACACATCAAAAAAAACTTATTACTTCTCTAATCAAAGAATTAACTATCTTTAACCCTACATACATTCTACATAAAAAAGATATATTTGTAAGGATGTATTTTTTGACAGATAACACCAAATAATCTGATACACCAATAAAGAACACAGACATATTAATATTAGAAAAATTATAAATGGGAGTACTAGTAACCAACGAAACAGTAAAACAGCTATTTCATATTGCTCAGTCGATAGCGAAGGAAAATTATAATGCGACCTACGGCGGACCACATATTTTACAGGCCTTAATGCATAAAGATATCGGTCTTAATGAATTTCTGAAAAGCATAGATAAAGATCCCGGCTACTTTTATGAGTGGGCAGATGTCCGCATTGAAGATTACCCAAAGACAGCCCATCTTCCCGAT
Source organism: Chryseobacterium antibioticum (assembly GCF_012927325.1). GTDB lineage: Bacteria > Bacteroidota > Bacteroidia > Flavobacteriales > Weeksellaceae > Chryseobacterium > Chryseobacterium antibioticum. Next base: position 105,487 of record NZ_JABBGI010000018.1, read on the forward strand.
GAGGTGCGTCAGGATGAGGCAGTAGACACTCTTGTTGAAGAAGCAGACGATATCCGTTTAAAATTGGGGCTGGATGAGATCACACCCATCTGTATCCTTACCGCTATTGTAAAACCTCAGGTTGTTTTTTCACTGCAACAGCTGAAATCACTTCCGTTGAGAGAACATGAAATTTTCAATTTATATAGAAAAGATACCCCTTTTGCCGTATCTGAAGACGGTGATTTTTCTTCACTTTTTTCAAACGGATCAGATTTTACAGATTCATCATTTCCTTCCATTAAAAGCTATTGTGTAGACAGAACTGCACAGGCTAGAAAAGGAGACCTGGAAAATATTATTGGTAGAGACAAAGAACTCAGAATGCTTGTTGAAATTCTTTGCCGGAGAAGTAAGCCCAATGTAATCATTATTGGTGAGCCCGGTGTTGGGAAAACAGCTCTGGTAGAAGGCTTTGCTACTGAAATCACCAAAGGAAATGTACCTGAAATGCTTAAAAATGCCACTCTTCTCGAACTGGACACGGGCGCATTATTAGCAGGGACTTCTTATAAAGGTGAAATTGAAGACCGTCTGAAAAAAGTTATCAATGAATGCAAGAAAATTGAAAAAGCAGTTCTTTTCATTGATGAAATTCATACCCTTCTAGATCCAAAAGGAAGTATAGGAAACGTGGCCAATCTCCTTAAACCGGAACTGGCAAGGGGTGAAATTACCGTAATCGGAGCTACAACCCAGGAAGAATACAGAAAAATCATTGAACCTGAACAGGCTTTCAACCGTCGTTTTGAAGTATTGACTGTCAATGAGCCCGATGAACAGACTTGCGTAAAAATGATTGACGTGCTTCTTGATGGTTATAAAAAACACCACGGCATCGAAGTAGAAAAAACATCTATTCCGGAATGTGTACGTCTGGCCAAAAGATATGCAAAAGGTAAAAAGTTACCTGATGCTGCAATTGACCTGTTAGACCGAACCATGGCTGCCATTAAAATGCTGGATGAACTTTCAGAAAAAGAACTGGCAAGCTGGAAAGAAACCTATGAAACAATTTTAAAAGAAGAATATACAGACACCAAAGATCAGGCGAATGAGCTGATCTGGAACTATAATCTTCTGAGAGATAAAATAAGTCCAATTCTTTGGGGATCATTAAGTGAGCAACCGTCTATCGACAATTCCATGCCTGTTGATCAGATCCATAAAATCATTGATGACACTTATGCAGAGCTTTTACAGCATGCCGCCAAAAAAAGAGAAAAAGTAGACCGTCTGGAACTGGCAGCAGTAATGGCGGCAAAAACAAATATTCCGATCGGAAAAATCCAGGCTCAGGAAAAAGAAAAACTTCTGAATATGGAATCCCTTTTATTGAACAGAGTCGTAGGGCAGGACCACGCCTTAAAAATTCTGTCGGATGCCATTGTTGAAAACCGAAGCGGACTTAACAAACCAGGACAGCCTATTGGATCATTCTTTCTTCTGGGACCTACGGGAACAGGGAAAACCGAGCTGGCAAAATCTATGGCAGAATTGCTTTTCAATGATGAGAAAGCGATGGTTCGTTTTGATATGTCCGAATTTAAAGAAGAACATTCAGCAGCATTACTGTATGGAGCGCCTCCTGGATATGTAGGGTATGAAGAAGGAGGAATGCTGGTCAATAAAATCAGACAGCAACCTTATACGGTTGTTTTATTTGATGAAATTGAAAAAGCCCACCATTCCGTTTTTGATGTATTCTTACAGATCATGGATGAAGGAAAAGTTCATGATAAACTTGGAAAAGAGGGAGATTTCAGCAATGCGATCATATTATTTACTTCAAATATCGGAAGCGAAGAGATTGTAAAACAGTTTGAAGAAGGAAAAGTTCCGGAATCATCCTCACTGATGCAGATCATGTCCAATTCCGGAAGATTCAGACCGGAGTTTTTAGCAAGGATTACAGAGATCATTCCTTTCGCACCGATTACAGAATCTATTGCGGAAAGGATTTTCAATATCCAGCTGAAATCACTTCATACCTCACTTACAAGATTGGGGATGAGTTTAAAGATCACAGACGAAGCGGTGAAAAATCTTGCCCTGGGAGGATTCAGCAGCAAATACGGAGCAAGACAGATTTCCGGAGTGATTCGTGCTCAGCTGGCAAGACCGATCTCCAAAATGATCGTGAGAGAAGAAGTGAAATCCGGGCAGACCCTTCACGTAGACTGGAACAGCGAGGAAGAAAAAATAAGCTGGAAGGTAGATTAACAATAAAACAAAGAAAGCTGGTAAGTCCCAAAGCAAATCTGCCTGTAGACTTATCAGCTTCCTTTGATCATAAACATAAGGAATTAAAATGAAAACCACATTGAAAACTACATTCAGAAATATCTTTACAGGATTGATGTTGGCCGGAAGTTTTGTAATGGTAAACGGACAATTTCTTGCTGCCTCCGATACGTCGGAAAACAGTGTGAAAAAATACAATAACATTATAAATGCCAATAAGGAGATCGTTGAATTCATCGAATATTCTTTGGTACAGAAAGGCCTGCCTAAACATTTAAGAAATCTGGCCCTCATTGAGTCGCATTTTAACAGAAATATTACCTCAGGAGCGGGAGCCGTAGGAATATGGCAGTTCATGACTGCACATGCCAACCAATACGGCCTTACAGAGCAGAACCGGACGGACGTATATAAAAGTACCAAGACCGCAGTAGTTTCGCTGGCTAATCTCTACAGAAAGTACGGTGACTGGATTACTGTCGTAGCAGCCTATAACTGTGGCGAAGGGAATATAGCCAAAGCCATGGAATCCGCGGGTTCCACACAATACCATATATTTTCCAAATACCTTCCGGGAGAAACCATTAACCATGTGAAAAAATACCTTAATGCATGCTACGCAACGGGTGAGCTGCAAAGTGTTTTGAGCAACTATAATTCTTCAAGGCTTAATAAAGTTTTCTTTACTGAAGGAGGAAGTGGCAGAAATGCTGGTGTACCTCTTCAGGAAACAGAGATTAATGCGGGATTTAATCTGGGCATCATCGCAGATGAACTGAAAGTACAGGTGAATGAGATCCTGGCCTGGAACCCGGGAATAGAAGATGAGCTGCAAAAGAAAGGCGAGAGTCCTCTTTATCTTCCAACGGATCTTATGCCGGATTTTCTTTTAAGGAAGAATAAAATTCTTTTACGTTCCATAAAAGAAGGCAACCGTGTACAGTAGTAAACCTGAACAAGCATAAAAAAAACTTATAGCCGTACTTTTGTGACGGCTTTTTTTATAGCATCACAGACTTTAAGAATATCATAAATTTGCCCTGAAAAAACTTTGTATATCTCTATTAAGTGTAAAATGTAGGTTTAAATGGGGCTTTTTTAAGAGTTTTAATTTATTTAAATTCAATTATTTACGTGAGTTCATTAAATCTATGATCGTAGAATTACGACATCAAATCGTAGAATTACTACAAATTTTCAGATTTATATCCAAAAGCTTTTTTATCAAAACACGACGTTATATATTTGCTATGTAATCAATCACCAAATCACAAAATATTAACAATTAAAATTTACAAATCATGGCAGCAAATTCAAGAGGAATCTTAAAATTCAACAACGGAGGAGAGCAAAAATTATTAAAGCTTAATTACAGTGTATCAAGATCTACGGACGTTTCAGGACGTGTAGCATCAGATCCTTCTAATGCTCTTATCAAAGTAACAGTAGAAGCTACTGAAAAGTCTGACATCCTTGAAAGTTTATTGAACGGAAAGTATAAGCCTACTACAGGAGAAGTTACTTTCAACAAATCTCACGAAGAAGGTACATTAACTACTTTGAAGTGGGAAAACGGATATGTAATTCAGCACGAAGTAGATTTCGACGCTGTAGATGAAAACAGTATGCTGATCAGCTTCGTCATCAGCGCAGAAGTGATTACTCTGGGTAACTCTGAGTATCGTGGAATGTGGCCTTCAGACGGAAAATAATCTGAACAATCATCTTAGTAAAAATAAATTGGTGCAGAATAGTGTATTCGGAAGAATATACTATTCTGTTTTTTGTCATTTTCAGACAAGAATAACCCTAAAAACTGATTCTGTCGAAGTTCTTATCCAACTTGTTATTAAGAACGGAGAGTTAGCTACAAATCGCTGTAAGCATCGTGGAGCTATCTAAATTTACTATATAATCTAAGCAAAAACACACACATTATGTTTAAGGATGATCGGTCGATAAAAATGCAAAGCCCTAAAGGCAGTATAAAAAATATAGCGGATTCACAACAGCTGAACAATGCTGAAGATATTGCAGTACAAAAAGTAAATGACAAGCTTCAGAAAGCAGATGAAGCCGTTAAAAAGTCAGCAAAAAAGGCTCAGGAAATCTATTCCGGTGCCACACAGAATTCTAAAATGTTCATGAACCAAACCTTGGTTCCTAATAATCCTTCCATTACCGAAAGCAAGGTATGGGCAAAACAGCCTACCTCCAAAATACATAACGCTGCATCTATTCCTGAAAGCTTAATTGCGGGGATAAACCGGGTTGTTAAGCTTGATATTGTGATAGAAGGACAAATAATCAAACATTTTAAGCATTTTAAACTTTCTCAGAGTGCTTCAAAACACCATGAATTCAGTTTGACACTCGCCCATGATACTTTGGGAGGTGCAGAAAATCATAATCTACAGGAGGCACAGAATTTTTTAGGAAAAAGAATTACCGTAGTATTTAAATATAAAGATATTGAACAGGGACCTGAGCGTAATTTTGTGGGAGTTATTACAGAAGTAGGCTTCAGTCAGGAAAAAGGAAATCTTGGAAACATCATTCTTACAGGGTTTAGTCCGACAGTTCTGTTGGATGCAGCGCCACACATCCAGAGTTTTGGAGGCGGACAGGAAGTAAGCCTTAATAGTATTGCCGATCATGTGATAAGAGAAGGCCTTGGACAGAATAAATTTGATTTCAGGGTAGATGCCCAGTATGGAAATGTTCCGTACAGTTCTCAATACGAAGAAACCCACTATAATTATCTGGCCAGAGTTGCCGAAGCATACGGTGAGCAGTTTTATTATGATGGTGAAGTCCTGCATTTCGGGAAACTTCCTCCACAGGAAAAACCGGTTATGCTTACTTATGGGAGTAGCGTAAGTGATATTGCCATCAAAATGAAAGCTCAGCATGTAAGTCCGAGTTTTTATGGCTATAACAGCAGTAAAAATGAAAAACTGACCACCGGAAGCTCAAAGATCAGTCATACTTCAGATATTGCCAAACGAGCCTATGAAATATCAGAAAGGACGTTTAATACCCCTTCTTTAAGAGTTGCCCCTATCAAGGCGACATCCTTTATGGATATTGATGCCTCTCAGAAAGGAACAGCCGGAAGTAAAGCATCGGAGGTTTTTATTACTTCAGGAACTACAACGGTTCCGTTCTTATATCCGGGATGTACCGCAGATATTGAAATGCGTAAAGCAGATACCAGTGATACGGCCTATTTTACCAAATTAATGATCATCGGGGTTACCCATGAAGTAGATGCAAGAGGTTATTATGACGGAACTTTTGAAGCCATTGCAGCGGATACGGGATTCATTCCCCGTCCGGAATTTGAAACCCCGAAAGCAGAACCTCAATTTGCCAAAGTAACCTCCAATACAGATCCTTTAAACCAGGGAAGAGTAAAAGTGCAGTTTGACTGGCAGGCAGGACAGGATACCACAGAATTTATCCGCGTGATGTCACCAGATGCTGGAAGCAGTGATAAAGTAAACAAAAACCGCGGTTTTATGTCTGTTCCTGAAGTAGGGGATCAGATCATCGTCAATTTTGTTCATCAGCATCCCGACCGACCTTTCGTGATGGGTGGAATGTTCCATGGAAGTATTGGCGCTGGTGGAGGAGCAGGGAATAATGTGATGAGTTTTAGCGGAAGAAGCGGAGCCGAATTAAAATATGATAATGGAGCCGGCTCTATGAATCTTAAAGATCAGGGAGGGGCTAATATGTTTTTTGACGGAGCTGGAAACGTAGTCCACAACGCGAATAATGATAGTACGAAAACAGTTGGTAATGATAAAACAGACAAAGTTGGCAATAATAAAAAGCTGGAAGTAGGATGTGATCATATTGCCGATGTCGGAAATACGCATAAAGTTGCTGTGGGAGGTGAAAATAGTGTATTTAAAATGGATAATGCAGGGGTTATAGATTTAACGGGAATTGATAAAATAACTCTAAAGGTAGGAAGTAGCGAGATCGTAATTACAGGAACTAAGATTGCAATTACAAGTACTGAAGTAGATATTAAAGCTGGAAGTGCAACAGCTAATTTTAGAGGTAATACAAAAATAACTGGAACACAGGTAGAGATAAATTAATTATATGAAAGTAATTAAATATGAGATAAAGAAAGGGGATACGTTAGCATCCATAGCAGAAAAATATGAAATAGATATTGAATATTTAAAAACCTTTCATAATTCCCATAGTGGAATAGCAAGCCTAATCATTGGAGATAAGCTACCTATTCAACTTAATCATGTGATAATAAATGCGGAATCATTTAAAGATGTTTTATATAAAAATCAGAATGCTAAGGATTTATATTTCAATTTTAAATCCAGATATCGTTGTGAACAGCTGAATATTACCAGAGTAAATAACGAGGTTATTACGATGTCGGCCAGCACCTATTTAGAGTTTTTAGTTCAAAAAGCTGACTATAGTGCTGTTTTTAATATCAATATGACTGATTTTACGTTTAGTGTGGATCCGGTTGTATTTGAGAAAGGCTTTGAATTTTCCCATAAATTCGAAAAAATAAAAAGTCCTGTCACTGTTGAGATATCAAAATATGGTATAGTTGATAAAGTATATAATAGGAATGATATAGAAAAAAGATGGATACATTTAAGAGATTCTGAACTTGTAAATGATGAGATGTTTAAGCAACTTTCTTCACAGGCACCTGTTCAGGCAAAAGATGTTATTGATACTGGAAATAAAGAATTTTTGGAAGAAGAAAATTTTGCTAAAATGCTGGATAAAAATCTTTTTTACCATATCTTTTTTAGAGCTTATCAGGGGGCCGATCTGGAAGATTATACATTACATCAGTTTTCACAGATCTTTCCCAATATAGATCTATCAACGGATATTGTAAAGTCTTTGGTTAATGAAGATGAAAATTCAGCAACTTACCGTCTTGTAGGAACACTCAATAGAAAGAATTTGTCTGAAGAAGTTCTTAAAGGAATGTATGATCAGATTTATAAACCTACGATCAAATATAGTTATTCTGAATTTGACTTTATATATCGGATAACCTATACAATAGATAAAAAATCTAATTTCATAACAGAAGGAAAGGCTTCAATAGCTGAAAAAGTAAAAAATAATTTTGAAATCATTACTGAATATAAAATTAAAAAGGTAGAATTATAATATGCAGACAAAATATAGAATCGCGAATTTTAAAATTTTACTCCTATCTATGCTGGGAATGGCAATACTGGTATTAGTATTAATTTATTTTGCTCAAAAGTTTAGTTATACTGTTAACCAGACCTATTTTTTAATATTCGGATTGTCTTTACTTACATTTATGATGTTTTATATCAATTTAAAGTTTTCAAAATTAGTGTCATTTAATATTGTAAATAATAATATAAATATACTTGAAAGTAATAAGAATACAGAAATAAAGGGAAGTGATGTTATTGATTATAATTTCTATCTATTGACTCATAAAACTATGGGGCATTTGTTGAGAATAAATACGAAAAATAAAGAATACATCTATTGGATTGTTTGGGTTAGTCTTCAAAAAATTACAGAAGAAGAAACAAGTAATATTAAAGAATTGCAGAAAGATGTATCGGAAGTATTAAGAGCCAAGAAAATTAAAAAAGGAGTAGACTATTGTATCGTATTCTTTTCTTGGTTGCCTTTTATACTATTAGCTTTGGGACTGCTGACTTTATTGTTCGGCTTGTTTTATGTATTCTCTTTATGAAAATAAAAGAGGAGGTATTTAATTTAAATGTTTAAAAAAGATTATGGCAGTTTCATATATTCCACAGGATAAAGTTTTCGCAGTATGTACTTATCAGTTAAGTTCAGAGCCGCAAAAATTTTCTTTCAGTAGAAAAACGGCAGATGTATATTATCAAAATACCAAGCAACCTTTACTGACGGTTGATGATAAGAATATTATGGTTGAATTTACATGTAAATCACCTGCAAATTTAGCGGGTACCTTATTAGCTTTTGGTGCAGGTCTTATTGTCGGAGCTTTATTATTATCAAACCCTTTAGGTTGGGTTGCCCTAGCTGCTGGTGGTATCTTATTGGCTTCTGGAGTTGTTGCAGCTGTAGTTGCGGTTAATCATAAATGTACGGATCCTTTAAACGGAGGGCAATGGTTTTTGGCACATAATAGCGTCAAAATCAACGGAGCTTCAGCTATTACCCGAACTTCTATTTTAAAATGTAAAAAAGATGGCATTCTTACCCCATTTTTTGATGAGGCATCGGCAAAAGCAGCAGCAAGTTCTATTGCCACAAAAAACAAATGGGAATTAGGAATTAATGTTGTTGCTTCATTTGGAGCTGGATTTTTTCTTCCGAGTGCATTTGCTGGATTTGGTACAGCATCAATTGGGATGAAAGCCTGGATGACAGTTGGAAGGTTTGGAGTAGGGTTTCTTGCTTTTAGTAGTTTAAATTATGGGCTTAGAGGAGGAATAAGATGGGGACATGAGAATAATGGCGATTTAAAGGATAATGTTACTTATGATAATATGAATAATCATAAGGAAAATATTGTTGATCCAAAGAACGGAAAACCTGAAGAAACAGATATCGATGAAAATAAGTATTGGGGAGCTCCCGCTAAACCCGATGACTTTACACAAGACTCGGAAGATCTTCTTAAAGTAGAAAAAAACGGAGGAAAATATAATATTACTGTCCTTAGTAAGGTGACCAATATTGTGACTTCTTATTCTATTCATGCTAAAAACAAGGATTTAATGCAGCAACTGGATAAGCTGGAGGGCGTTAGCCGACCCGTTCTAAGAAATAATCCTCTGGCCAAACAATTATTGAATGACTTAAATAGCGGTAAATATCCGGAGTGGAAAAATTCTATAAGATTCTATAATAATGGAAGAATGACTCCAAGTATGGTTGATGATGGAAGAACAGTAGTGGCTGAAAATCTAAAATCAAGTCTTGGAAATCTAAAATCAAATTCTATACAGGGAGGATTATTTTTAATACCATTTATAGGAACCATATTTTCAGAAGAAGCAAGAGTTGCATTAGCAGGAGGAATGGCTAATGACATGGCAGCTGAACCTAATGGGAGTAGTGTGATTGCCAATATTCCCGTGGATTAAAAAAAATATTTTATTATTAAGATTATGGTAATTAGTTATCGGACCTGTTGATAAAGGTTTAGAAGTGCAAATAACCATTAATTATAAGATGAATCAAGCTGAAGATTATTTAAAAGATCTTGTTTATAGATATAATAAGGGAGAAAAATCTCGTTACGAGGATTATTTTTCGAGTATGCTTTAATTGAAAAATAGATATTGTTAGGGGAATCTTTATATACAGTATTTGAACAGAAGTATTTTAAAAATAAAAAGATGATATTCGAATGGCTTCAAAAGATTGTTTTTAGTCCGAGTAAAGCTTTATTTCTTTTGCGAAAGTTAATTTGAAGCTTCAATCAAAGAAATCTTCAAACACAACATCTGAATTTTACAATATATTTCCCATTACGGTGTAAAGTAACAGCTTTTACTTCTTTTTAAAATAACAGTAAACCTTTTACAAATAAGCATTTAAAGCATTATGTTAAATCAAAAGTCGTAGAATTACTACATCAAATCGTAGTATTACTACAATATTTCAGATTTATACTTAAAAACTTTTTCTTTACCTGGATCGCGTCTATCTTTGTTCTGTAATCAATCACTAATCACAATATTATATAACAATTAAATACACCAATCATGGCAGCAAATTCAAGAGGAATCTTAAAATTCAACAACGGAGGAGAGCAAAAATTATTAAAACTTAATTATAGCGTATCTAGATCTACAGACGTTTCAGGACGTGTAGCATCAGATCCTTCTAACGCCCTTATCAAAGTAACAGTAGAAGCTACTGAAAAATCTGATATCTTAGAAAGTTTATTGAACGGAAAATACAAGCCTACTACAGGTGAGGTTACTTTCAATAAATCTCACGAAGAAGGTACATTAACTACTTTGAAGTGGGAAAACGGATATGTAATCCAACATGAAGTAGACTTCGATGCTATTGACAGCAACAGTATGCTGATCAGCTTTGTCATCAGTGCAGAAGTAATTACTTTGGGTAACTCTGAGTACCGCGGAATGTGGCCAGGAGGTCAATAATTAATAGGCCCAAGTCTTTTAATAAAAAATAACATCAAGACAGAATAGCAGAAATGCTGTTCTGTTTTTTTATGACCTCTGATGAACGAGAATCAGGAGCCAAGATTTTTAGATGCCAGATAGTAGACATCAGATTTCAGACATGAGATTTGAGACTTTAAGGTATTGATTCAATAATTTGCCAGATATTTAGAATAATAAACATCCATTATTAGCGCTGAACTCATTCACTCTAAAACCCTGGTACTCTAAAACTCTACGATCTCGCATCCTGAAACACTCAACCGTACTCTAAAACTCATCCCTCATAATTCATCACTTATACCTCATGAAAATATTCCTATTTTCTTATATTTGTTCATTATAGATATTATGGACGCAACACAAGATAAAAGACTCTTTCTTATTGATGCTTATGCAATGATTTTTAGAGGATATTACGCATTGATCAGGAATCCGAGACTCACCAGTACAGGGCTGGATACTTCTGCTATTTTTGGTTTTACCAACTCTTTGATAGAATTGATCAGAAGAGAAAAGCCATCCCATCTGGCGGTTGTTTTTGATGTAGGACAGGCAAGTGTAAGAACTGACGATTATTCAGACTACAAAGCCAACAGAAGCGAAACTCCTGAAGCCATCAAAATTGCTATTCCATACATTCACAGAATCCTCCAGGCGATGCATATCCCGATTTTAGGGGTGGAAGGCTATGAAGCTGATGACGTCATAGGAACTATTGCCTGCAAAGCTGAAAAAGAAGGCTACACCACGTTTATGGTTACGCCGGATAAAGATTTTGCCCAGCTGGTGACCGATAAGATTAAGATGTACAAACCCGGCTTAAAAGGTGGGGATATTGAGATCTTAGGCGTAGAAGAAGTAAAAGCAAAATACGAAATCGAAGATCCTAAACAGGTCATTGATTTCCTTGCCATGATGGGAGATGCCGTGGATAATATCCCGGGATTGGATGGAGTGGGAGAGAAAACGGCTATGAAATTCCTTAAAGAATTCGGTAATATCGAAACCCTGTTGCAGAATACGGATAAGCTGAAAGGAAAACTGAAAGAAAAAGTAGAAGCTTCTGCAGAACGCGGAATTTTATCAAAAAAATTAGCAACCATTATCTGTAATGCACCTGTAGAATTTCATCAGGAACAATACGACCTTGATACACCGGATTTCGAGAAAGTAAAAGAAGTTTTTGACGAAATTGAATTCAGAAGATTATACGAAAATCTTTACCGGGCTTTTGCTTCTGCACCCCTGGAAACAGTCGTAGTCAATGAAGCAGAGGTTAAACAAAAACCATCGGTTGCTGAAATAAAAGGGCAGGTTATGCAACTTGACCTGTTTGCCAATTTTGAAGAACTGGACCAGGCCACCTCTACCAAATCTAATATAGAACACAACGACCATCTGTATCAATTCGTAGACAATCCCAAAGCACAGAAAGTTCTGGTCAATAATTTATTAAAGCAGAAAGCAGTCTGTTTTGATACAGAAACCACGTCACTGAACGAGCTGGAAGCTGAACTTGTAGGAATGAGTTTTTCCTATAAAAAAGGACTCGCTTACTACATTCCTCTATCCGAGGACAAAGGCGAAGTACTTCAGACGCTGGAAATCTTCAGACCGTTCTTTGAGAAAGAAGATCTGCTGAAAATTGCTCACAATTTAAAATTCGATTATAAAATATTAAAACAGTACGATATTACGGTAAAAGGAGCTGTGTTTGACACCATGATCGCCCATTATCTGCTGAATCCGGACGGAAGACACGGGATGGATTATCTTTCAGAAGTTTATCTGAACTATAAGCCCGTTTCTATTGAAACCATTATCGGAAAGAAAGGGAAAAATCAAGGGACCTTCAGAGATGCAGACCTGAGAACGCAGACCGATTACGCGGCGGAAGATGCAGACGTAACCTTCCAGTTGTATGAGCTGTTTGCACCACAACTTAAAAAAGAAAATTTAGAAGATCTTTTCTTCAACATAGAGATGCCTCTGATGGAGGTACTTGCTAAAATGGAACTTTCCGGAATCTCACTGGATGAGAAATGGCTGGCACAGGAAAGTATTGATCTGGAAAACGACTTAAGACAGCTGGAAACCACAATTTTTGAAATTTCAGGAGAAGAATTCAACATGAATTCACCTAAACAGCTTGGAGAAATCCTGTTTGAAAAAATGCAGCTGGATCCTAAAGCCAAGAAAACAAAAACCGGACAATATGCGACTTCGGAAGACGTGCTTCAGAAACTTTCTTCGAAACATGAGATCATCAAACATATTCTGGAATACAGAACCTATCAGAAATTAAAATCAACCTACGTGGATGCATTGCCTTCACAGATCGATAAACACGACAGCAGGGTTCATACCAATTTCTCCCAGACTACGGCTGCTACAGGCCGTTTGGCAAGCGTAAACCCGAACCTTCAGAACATCCCGATCAGAACGCTTCGTGGGCAACAGATCAGAGGAGCTTTTGTTTCTGGAGAAGGAAAAAAGATCATCTCTGCCGATTACTCGCAGATTGAGCTTAGACTGATTGCCGAGATCTCAGGAGAAGATAATATGATCAAAGCTTTCCAGGATGGAGAAGATATCCATGCATCTACGGCTGCAAAACTGTTCAAAATTCCTTTGGATGAGGTTTCCAAAACCCAGAGAAGTCAGGCAAAAACCGTGAATTTCGGAATCATCTATGGTCAGGGGGCATTTGCTTTAGCGGAACAGACCGGAATGTCAAGAACCGAAGCTAAACAAATGATTGAAGCCTATTTTGAGACCTATCCGAAATTAAAAGAATATATGGCCGAACAGGTAAGCAAAGCCCGCCAGATAGGATACGTGGAAACTATCTTAGGAAGAAAACGCCATTTGAAAGATATCAATTCCAATAACTTCGTGGTAAGAGGTCATGCAGAAAGAAATGCTGTGAATGCACCGGTTCAGGGAAGTGCGGCAGATGTTGTCAAGCTTGCCATGATCAAAATCGATAAAGAGTTAGAGGCACAGCAGCTAAAAACAAGAATGCTGCTTCAGGTACATGACGAACTGGTGTTTGAATCCCCGATTGACGAGATTGAAATAGCTTCAAAACTAATCAAAACCGAAATGGAACGCGCTTTAGAAACACAGGTGCCATTATTGGTAGAAGTGGGAGTCGGGAATAACTGGCTGGAAGCGCATTAATAAAAATATTGCAGAGATAAGATAAGGTAGGTTCAAAAACTCACCTTATTTTTTTTGTCTCAATTTATTTTTAAGAGCAAAACAATATAAACAAAAAGAAGACTAAAAATTTAGCCTTCTAAACTTTCTGCATGTTGCAGGAAATTTTTGTAATTATTTTTCACCTCATTGATCTTACCTTCGGCTTTGTGTCTATCAAAAGAATAATCCTAATGAATAGGCAATAAAGATATGAAGTATAAACTTTCTGTGAAATACTACTTTTGTGGTAATTTTCTAATAAAAATGATATTTATTGATGGACAGAATCATACGCCTTTCGTATCACGTCATCCGGAGAAGTTTTTTCAAATGAAAATCTTTTTTCTTTCGCAGCATCGTTTTTCTGATCCACGCTTGATTTTTCATCTTTTTTACAGGAATAGAGAAGAAGAAATACAGCCAGTAGAGGAATAAATTTTTTCAATGTTTTTTATTGGTCTCAGAAATAGTTAAAACTATGCACTTTAGTGCATTTTACTTTCAGTTTCTAAAAATGTTATCTTTGTTTTGTGGATTATCAACGTAGCAATGGTCATAGTGTAAGTAGGTTAACA
>NZ_JABBGI010000019.1 GCF_012927325.1 Chryseobacterium antibioticum
TTTTTTCTTCTCGATTTAACTGCTTGATTCACTGTTAAATATACAAAAAACAAACCAAAAAAACAATTAAAATAACTGATAATCAACGTATTAAATCCATAACTTAATGACATTGGGCTTTAGCCCGTTCACCTTAAAAGCATAATCCAAAGGCTTTAGCCAAAATATCATCTTTATACGAAACAAAAAAAATGTGCTTCATTTCTGAAACACATTTTTATATTATTTAAAAATCGAAATTAGAATTTAATAACCGATTTCATTCTATCGTTTTCTTCCATTACCAATTCGTCATCTACAAGAATTTTTCCTGAATGCTCATCAATAATGATTTTCTTTCTCTGTGCAATCTCCATCTGCTTCTGAGGAGGAATGGTAAAGAATGAACCTTTTGGTGCTCCTCTTTCTAATCCTACAACCGCTAATCCGTTGATAGAGCTCTTTCTGATTCTGTTATATGAAGCTAGTAATCTTTCGTCAATCTTACTTGCATACTCTTTAGACTGCTCTATTAAGTATTCCTCTTCTTTTTTAGTTTCAGAGACAAGACCATCCAATTCTACTTTTTTGAATTTTAAATGGTTTTTTAGGTCACTGATTTTCCCGTTAAGTTCGCTTAAAGTTTCATTTTTGTGAGCAATTTTAACTCCGAATTCTTTAATTCTCTTGTCAGCAAGCTGAATTTCCAGCTCCTGGAATTCCATTTCTTTTCCTAATGCTTCAAACTCTTTATTGTTTCTTACCGTATCCTGCTGAGATTTGTATTTTTCAATTAAAGTTTTTGCATGGTTGATCACTTCATGCTTGGTTTTGATCTGGTCGTCCTGATCTTTGATATCTGCATGAAATTTTTCAGCTCTTTTTTCAAGTCCTTCAATCTCAATTTCAAGATCTTCAACTTCAATTGGCAATTCTCCTCTGGTATTTCGGATTTCATCCAATCTTGAATCAATGATCTGCAAATCGTATAAAGCTCTTAATTTTTCTTCAACTGAAATATCGTTGGTTTTTGCCATATCTTAAATGAAATAATTTACTGGGTTTGTTTTTTCAATAGATTTTGAAATTGCAAATGTACTAAATTTTTGTGACAAAATTTCAAATAATTGTTGAGTTACAAATTGTTCTGATTCATAATGGCCTATGTCGCAGATCAGCATTTTGGATTCTGCCATAAAATAGTCGTGGTATTTGATATCTCCGGTAAGATAGGCATCACATTTCTGTGACAAAGCTGATTTTATTCCGCTGGCTCCGGATCCTCCAAGAACACCTACTCTTCTGATTTTTTTCTGCGTAAAATCAGAATGTTTAATCACTTCAAGTCCGAATTTTTCTTTCACGAGTCTTAAAAAATCCTGTTCATCCATCTCTTCCTCAAAATCGCCATACATTCCCAATCCTGAATGCTGGTTTTCGTTATCCAGCTGATAAATCTGATGGGCTACCTCTTCATAGGGATGCGCTGCCTTCATCGCTGAAATAATACGTCCCTGTTTATAGCTTTCAAAAATAACGGATACCATATCTTCATCTGCCTGTTCACGGATATTCTGCTGTCCTGAAAATGGATTGGAACCTTCCCCCGGTCTGAAAGTACCATTCCCGTTCAGTGTAAAACTACATTCATCATAGAAGCCTATATTCCCCGCTCCTGCAGAGAAAAGAGCCTCTCTCACTTTGTCCGAATGATCCTTCGGCACAAAAACCGTTAACTGTTTTAAATTATTTTTTTTAGGCTGAAGAATTTTCAGATCTTTTAATCCTAAATGGCTGCAGATTCCATGATTGACTCCAAAAAAGTCATTATCAAACGCCGTATGTATCGCATAAATGGCTATTTTATTCTCAATAGCTTTTAGCACAGCTCTTTCCACATAATTCTTCCCCGTCAGAGATTTTAATCCTGAGAAAATAATGGGATGAAAACATACAATCAGATTACAGTTTTTCTGGATAGCCTCATCCACCACATTCTCCAGTACATCATGGCATACCAGTATACCGCTGACATTTCGGCCTGGAACTCCACAGAGCAGTCCTACATTATCAAAGTCTTCCGCCAGCTGCAGAGGAATACGGTTCTCTATTTTTGAAATTACTTCGCTTATTGTCATTTTATTCTGTATGTTTGCTACGAAAGTAACGATAATTTGTTAATTTTAAAAAACATTAAAAATGGAAAGAGAACATAATCTTGTTCCTGAAGACAAGCTTTGGAAAAGGTTTCTTTACAGAGTCATCTATCGTGCCGACACCAGACTCGGGAAGTTATTTGACATTACATTATTATCTCTGATCCTGATAAGTACGGCCATTATTATGATGGAAAGTGTACCTCAAATCGACAAAAGATTTCACAGAACCTTTCTGATCCTGGAATGGATTATTTCTATCTTCTTCACCGTCGAGTACTGGATGCGTATCAGTGTGGTAAAAAATAAGAAAAACTATATTTTCAGCTTTTTCGGAATCATCGATTTTTTGGCACTGGTTCCTTTCTTCCTCAGTTTTTTCTTTCCGGTCACAAAATATTTTCTGATTTTCAGAATGCTGCGAATGCTGAGAGTTTTCAGAATTTTCAATCTTCTGGATTTCATGAATGACGGCTACCTCATCGTGAGAGCCTTAAAACACAGTTCCAGAAAGATCTATATTTTTCTTTTATTCCTGATTATTTTCTCAGTGATCGTAGGCTCCCTCATGTTTATGGTGGAAGGCGGAAGACCCGGTTTTGAAACGATTCCGCAGTCTATTTACTGGGCGGTAGTTACTGTAACCACAGTGGGTTATGGTGATGTCTCCCCTATTACGCCAATGGGTAAATTTTTTGCTGTTATTTTAATGCTTGCCGGATATTCTATCATCGCCGTTCCTACGGGAATTGTAACGGCAGAAATGCGGAACAAAAGACAGAATCTGGAAAAGATCTGTGACCAGTGTGGCAACGAAGATATAGATGACGACGCGAGATACTGTAAACAGTGTGGCAAGAAATTAGCTTAGTATTTGGTATTGATATTAATCTATTCACCAAAATACCACAAAAATCATGGAACCACAAAAGAAAAATAAACCCAATAGTCTGGTCATTATACTTTTCTCTTTAATCGTATTAATGATCATTATTTATTTTATACTCGTAATGTTTTTCCCAACTGTCTTTGAGCATATGAACACAGGAGATATACAACCAGTACCCAATAAATGATAAGGATGAGTAATATAGAGAAAGCCGGCCATATGGCCGGCTTTCTCTATGAATGTGAGTATTTTCTTTTTATTTTTTGATGGCTTTAATCATCTGTTTAGAACCGTCTTTCATATTTAAAGTCACAAAATACAATCCTTGTTTCAGGTCTCCCAAATGAAGAGCAGAAGAAGGAGTATCAATAGTTTTCACCAATCTTCCGGAAACATCAGAAACTGAAACCGACTTCACAAGATCTGCTTTTGAAATGTTCAATACATCTGTGAAAGGGTTTGGATGAACATTGATATTATTACCCTTTACCTCCACGTCATCGGTTGCTAATAAATTACCCGGATCATATACTGAAATTTTAAATTCCCCTGCCTTAGGATTAGGGATACCATTATAAGGTTTCACTGATCCGTTGCTTGCAACAGCAAACAGAATGGTTTCACCCGGGACTCTTCCGGTTAATATTACTCGTGAAAATAAATTAGTTGGAGAAATATTATCATTACAAAAGCTAATTGTGCTCCCACATCTTCCTGAATTTGTAATTACAGAATCAACAAATGGAGAGCCTGCTACAGGAGCTGTTTCAATAATCATACCTCCTGAAGCCGGAACTACAGCTTTAAACCAAGCGTAGAAACTGCCATAACTTGAACAGATAGGATTCGAACGAATGCCTCCAACGTTTGATGCCGTAACAGCACCAGCATCAAAACTGTCTGCGACCGCTAATGATATAGGATTATTACATATAGTATTTGTAAGCGGGGAGGTTATACATAAATCAAATGTATATGCGAAGGGACCGCTTCTTTCAGTATAAATCCTTATATAGTACGTTTCACCTGGTACAAACCAAGGACTATTTACGTAGCCAAAAATACTGTCATAATTATACATTTCCTGACGAGTACATTCGAAATCGACCAGCGCCCCACAATCAGAACCTTTATATATCTTTATCCAAACTTCTGAAAGGTTATTTCCCACAGGGGTAAGGTTTTTTAAACTAATTCCATGAACATTTTGAGTTGCCGTAAATTTATACCATATATCATCATCGATGAATGTATTACTTGTTGTATTACATCCCACCAAATTAGGATTAGATTCCGAAGCATCATAAGTCGTACCTGGAACTGTTAAATTACAGGTTGTTCCAGGATTTACAGGTACAACAATGGCGTTGCTACAATAATCATTGACCGGAGCATTCGGAGTACCTATACAAATATTAAAATTATGCGCCATATTTGTAGTTGATGCATAAACCCTTATATAATATGTTTCTCCAGGAGTAAGACCTACCAAATTCGTAGGACTTGAATAGTATCCACCACCAGTTGCCATAATACTGATGCTGATACATTTAATACTCGTTAAATTTCCTAAAGTCCCACTATACACTCCTGCTGCAAAATAATTTGAATACATAGGCCCAACAGAAGTAATGTTTTTAAAATCAATAGTATGTAAGGTTTTGGTAGCCTTAAATTTATACCAAACATCATTAGATATACTTCCTGTACATGGTGACACTATTGAAGGGACGGATTCAGACGCTCCATAAGTTGTTCCTGAAGTCGTGAATACACAATTTTTATCAGGGTTTATGGGTAATGAAGTCGCATTGACAAAGTCATTATTAACCGGAGTCGGCACAGCAATAGTACCAATACATATATCAAATGTATAGGCATGAAGTATTGTAGGCGTAGTACTGCCATAACTGTAAACCCTAACATAATATGTTTCTCCGAGATTTAGTCCAGACATAACGGATGCTATATCATTAGCAGTAATACAAATCGTACTTACTAAGCTTCCACAGCTTCCTTTAAATACTTGTGCATATAGTTTAGGGCTTAAATAAGGGCTTAAAGCAACCGTATTTTTCAACCATAGCGTATGCGTATTCGCAGTTGCAGTAAATTTATACCAAACATCATCATCAGGACTTCCCGTACAGGGAGATGTCAACATTCCTGAATAAGTAGCAGAAAGTGTAGTTCCGGATGTAACAATCCCACAATTTGAATCTGGGTTCACCGATAAAGAAATTGCATTTGCGCATTCATCATTTGGAGGAGGAGTATGAGTACCTACGCATAATTTAAAACTAGCAGCGCTGCCCATTCCTGAGCCTGTGGTATAAACTCTGATATAATATTTTTCTCCCGGGGTAAGATTCGTTAGCGAAGCAAAATCCCATTCACAGCAAAGTAGATCAGTTAGCGCTCCACAGCCACCCTTCATTATCTGAAACGATAAATATTGTGAGCCGGTCATAGATCCGGTATTGACAATATTTGAAATGCTAACAGTATGTGAGGTTGCAACCGCTACAAAACTAAACCAAACATCATCATCTGTATTACCAAAACATGTAGAAGGTATTCCAGAGGATGTAGCACCTAGTGTATTTCCGAAACTACTCACCGCACAGTTCATATCTCCGTTTACCGTTAAAGGGATTGCGTTGACACAATCATCATTGGTAGGAGGAGGGAATGTTTGTGCTGATATAGATATATTAAGGGTTAATATTAATAATAGTAATAATCTGTTTAATAGTTTTTTCATGTTAATCTTTTTTCAATATGGAAAGATAAAAAAAAACGGTTATGATATAACCGTTTTTTTTATGATAAATGACAAGATTATTTTTTGATGGCTTTAATCATCTGTTTAGAACCGTCTTTCATATTTAAAGTCACAAAATACAATCCTTGTTTCAGGTCTCCCAAATGAAGAGCAGAAGAAGGAGTATCAATAGTTTTCACCAATCTTCCGGAAACATCAGAAACTGAAACCGACTTCACAAGATCTGCTTTTGAAATGTTCAATACATCTGTGAAAGGGTTTGGATATGCTTTAATATCTTCTTTTGCTTTGGAAACTTCAGATGTAGCCAATGATGCAGATTCTACTTTAAAGTTATCTACGAAGAATTCGTAGTCTTCAGGATCGTTCACAGACCCGTCCGAGGCATAAAATGCAAAGATCGTATTCGCTCCCGTATAAGATGTCAAATTATAAGAATAGGTCGTAGAGGTATTAGATGGTCCACTCGCATTATCCCACGTCTGAAGGACAGTCCATGTACTTCCTCCATCACCTGAAACCAAGAACTGAACCACGTCGTCAGATCCCATAGCAGAAGCAGTAGTCTCCAAAAATTCTGTAACTCCATAATCAAATTTAACCCTGTATCCTCCTGCAGACAAATTGAAAGGTAAGGTTTTCAACCATGCTTTAGTTCCGGTAAAGTAAAGGTTTATTTTTGCCGCATTATCACCGGAATTCAGGAAGTCTCCATCAAACCATAATTCTTCCGTATCGTCAGGTCCTGTACTGGCATCCCCACCCGAAGCTTGTTCCCAACAGTTTCCAGGGAATGTTGAAAAATCGTTTGTATAGGTTACGGAAGGTACTACAACGGCACAAAGTGTTGTAAATGATGTTCCTATCGACCATGCACTTTTATCAGAAGCACTGCATACAGATCTCACCCATACATAATAAGTAGTAGCAGAAGATAGCGTAGACAGAGGCACCGATGTAGAAGATGCTCCTACACTTCCTGTTGCTGCAGTAGTACTGGTGGGTGCTGTATTTGTTTGAGAATAATAATATTCGTAACCTACCCCTACGGTACTCGTTGAAGCTGTCCATGCAACAGATGCTGAGCTTGAAGTGACTGCACTGGAAGATAGATTACTCGGTGCCAGACAGCTTGGTACAGCTCCTATAGTCACTGTGTAATCATGTGCTTCTCCATACCCAGATGTATTACAAGGTTCTGGTTGACTGGAATATCGGTCCCCTACTCTCATTCTGTAAGTTCCGGGTGTCACTGTAGCAGGAATAATGATACTCCCGTTAGTAATTGAATTATCATCAGGTCCCACACTGCTTGCCGCTGCAACCAGTTCTGGCGCTGCATCATCAAAGGTTCCATTATTATCAAAATCGATCCAGATACGCACATTCTGATTGGAATAGTCATGGCCAATAGAAAAGGCATAATTAACTCCGGCACTCATGTTAATCGTCTGTGAGGTATAATCTCCGTACGCTCCCTGAGAGCAGCCTGTATCCAAATGACTAAATCCCGCAGATGGAATCGCAAAGCTGTCGATCATGTCCCCTCCATCGCAACCGCTAGAAAATTCGGGTATGCAATAGGTCTGAGCAAATGCACACGTGCCAATCATTAGTAAATTCGCAAGTAAAATCTTTTTCATGTAATATTATTTTATGGTAATCGCTAATTTAATAAAAAAAACACAATATCTATTTTTTTTGTTAAAAAAATAGATAGCTCCTTAAGTTTTGTATAAAAAACTTTGTAAATAATTAATTTTTAATTGATTATATAAATAAGCCTTCCACATATATAAACATAAGCAGTATAAAAGTTTTTGCATCAATCATTAATGCACATCATTACACTTATAAATACAAAAAAATAGCAGCTTTTCAGCTGCTATTCTATAAAATAATAGGGTCAATAAAATTTTATTTCTTAATGCCCTTGATAATTTGTTTTGATCCGTCTTTCATGTTAAGAGTGACAAGATACATTCCTTGTTTAAGGTCTCCTAGTTGAAGAGCTGAAGAAGGATTATCGATAGTTTTCACTATTCTTCCTACAAGATCAACAATTGATACTGATTTTACTTTAGAGATATCAGAAATATTCAAGACATCTGTAAATGGATTTGGATACGCTTTAAGATTATTCTCTTTTTTAACATCAGATGTACCCATTGTAGAGCAATCCTGTGTCACAGAAATAGTATATTTTCCAAATCTCGTGGCAGCATAACCAGTCAGTAATACATAATACGTTGTACCTGCTGTTGCATTGAATGTTAAAGTAGATGAATCATTAAGATTAACACCAGGACATCCGCCATCAGCATATCCAACTCCTGACGTATTACTTACACATGTAAGTGCTGCACAACTTCCTGAATACACCCTTAAGTAGCTGTCAAATTCTGCTCCACAAGCACTTACTGTAATAGCCCCTGCTACATTAGCTTTTACAGTATACCACACTCCTTTATAACTTGCCGTAGTAGTTGTACCACCACAAGTACTGCTAGGTAAAGTTTCATTGGCAGCAAGCGCATTGTTACCTTCTACTGTTCCTCCGCAAGGAATTGCTATTGCAGTATCACAGGTATCATTAGCAGGAGCCACTGGTGATGTAACACAGATGCTGAAAGTTGAAGCTGTAGCAGCTGTACTTGATGAAGAATATACTCTTACATAATAAACCTGACCTACGGTCAAGCTCTGCAACAGTACATTTGAGTTACCAAAACCTCCATCTGTACACGCAACTGTTGTAAAACTTCCGCAAGATCCTGAATAAACCTGTGTTGCTGTAGCATTATCAGTATAATTTACTGTTACCAAATGAGTAGTCGCAGTAGCCGTAAATGAATACCAAACATCATCATTGATACCAGAAGCAGCACATGTTGGTGTTGTTCCAGTACTTTGAGTCGCACTATAAGTAGAACCGCTTACTGGATTCATACAAGTTCCTGTACTACCTACAGTTAATGAAACAGCATTAGCACAGTCGTCATTAGCTGGAGGAGGAGGCAGAGTACCGATACATATACTAAATGTATTGGCATAAACCGTTGTAGAAGTATTTGCGCTGGAGTTATAAACTCTTACGTAATAAGTCTCTCCAGCTGTAAGACCTGTCAGTGTAGTATAATTTGTATTAGATGTGATGCATGTTTTGTTTACCAAAGCTCCACATCCTCCTGTGAATACCTGAGCATACAAGCTCGTAGATGAGCTGCTTCCTACAGATACCACATTTTTTAACCAGATTGTATGCGCAGTACCTGTTGCAGTAAATGCATACCAAACATCATCATCAGGAGTGCCTGTACAGGTACCTACAGGAATTGAAGAATTGGTTGCTCCCAAAGTAGTTCCAGAAGCTACAGATCCACAGCTCATATCTGGGTTCACAGTCAAGGTAACAGCACCTGCACAATCATCATTTGCAGGAGGCGCAGGAAGCGTTCCGATGCAAAGATCAAATGAATTTGCATATAGTGAAGCTCCTGAATTAGCATTTGAATTATAAACTCTTACATAATAAGTATCCCCTGCTGTCAGATTAGACAAAACAGTATAACTTGTATTTGAAGTGATACATGTAGTGCTGGTCAATGTACCGCAAGCACCACTAAATACCTGAGCATATAGTGAAGTAGATGAAGATGTTCCAACAGAAACTACATTTTTCAGCCAAATCGTATGTTTGGCACCTGTAGCAACAAATTTATACCATACATCATCATCCGGAGTACCAGAACAAGCACCTACTGGTACATTGGAGTTAGTTCCTCCTGAAGTGTTTCCTGAAGTTACAGAACCACAGTTCATATCAGCGTTCACCGTTACCGTTACAGCATTTACACATTCGTCATTCGCAGGTGGTGGTGGTGGCGTAGATATACAGATAGTAAAGCTTGCATTGGTATTTGCATTAGGTGAATAAGTATAAACTCTTACATAATAGGTCTGACCCACGGTAAGTCCTGTCACTATATTTAAATCCGCATCAGAACACAATAAGTTGGTCATACTACCACAGCTTCCTCCAAGAACCTGAAAGTACATGTCAGTGTCTGAACTGACACCAGTAGAAACTACATTGGAAATGGTAATCAGATGACTGCTTCCTGTAGCTGTAAATCTATACCAAACATCATCTCCCGGGTTACCACTACAAGGTGTAGCTGCCATAGAAAAAGTAGCCCCAAGGGTATTCCCTGGTGTTGTAGCAGTACAAGTCAATCCTGAATTAACCGTTAATGAAACCGCTGCCGAACAATCGTCATTAGCCGGAGGTAATGTTGCTCCGGTAGTAAAGTTCCTTTCAGTACATCCCGTAGAAGTAGCACTTCCGGTATAAGCTGTTATCGTATAAAAATATTGAGTAGAAGGATTAAGCTGCTGTGCAGTGGTTAAAGTGTAAGTTAAAACATTTCCTAAGTCAAAATTACTCAAGACATTATTAGCGCCTGCAGATGTTCCGATACTCAAACGGTATCCCAGCACTCCTGTTACAGCAGACCATGTAAATGTAGGTTTTACCGAAGTTCCCAGTACAGATGCTGCAGGAATACTCACGGAAGGACATCCCAACGAAACAGTAGTAAAGCTCCTTTCTGTACATCCGGTACTTGTTCCTGTTGAGTTTAAAGCATTCACCGTGTAATAGTACTGAGTACTGAAGCTAAGAGCACTCGTAAATGTATAGCTGGTTACATTTCCCAAATCTACCATATTCATTACATCTGTACCTCCTGGTGTAGTTCCTACGCTCAACTTGTAAGAAGATGCAGAGTTGGACCCGGCCCAGGTAATAGTAGGTAAAACAGACACATTGGTAGCATTCACTGCGGGAGCTGAAACAACCGGACAAAGCGGCGCCGCCGGAGAAAGACCCAACAATGCGGTAATAGATTTGGTAGCCACACGTGTTCCTGAAGGAGGAGCTGTAGGATCCGGGTTTATGGTATCACTTCTGTACGCCAATCCGGAATTTGAAGATCCTGTATACGTGTAGAACTTATTACTGGTACCCGTAAAGTCTGCCGTATTTTCATCAATAGCGATAATCAGGTTATCTGTATTGTTATAGGCAAAAGGTGAACTGAAATTGACAGTAACTTCACTACCTACTATACTTACCGCTCCTGAAAACACCTGGGTCATACTGGCTAAAGGAACCCAGTCTGTACCAGAGCTAAAAGTTGTTTTAGTGGTATGTCCTACATAAACCACCCAATCAACAGATTTAGAAATATCTGCAGTATTCGGGAGAAAAAATTTAACACCCGTAATATTGCCAGCTGCTGTTGTATTAATTTCAGTCTTGGTAAAAATCTGCTGACTGTAATTATAGCCAAAATTCACATCCACGGGCATATACCCGCCTTGTGTAGTCCCACTGCCCAAGACAACCTGGGCATTGATGAGTGTCGCCATGAGAAAAAATAAACACGACAATAGAGTTTTTTTCATACGTAGTAAAAATAAAACTAGAGGGCAAAAGTAAACAAATATTTAATCTAAACTCAAAAATTATCATAAAATATTAACAATAAAGTCGTAAAATAGTTTATTTATTAATTAAAAGTAAATACGCGTTTAATTTTAACATTAAATCATTAATAATTGAATTTAATTCAAAATACTGATTTACAGGCAATTAAATTAAAAACAAAAATCCAAAATAATGGATAAATCCCGATTTAACGTAAAAAAGATATTTATTTTTTCACCAAGCAACGACTTAAAATCAACAAAAAAAGCGACAAAATGCCGCTTTCTATTTTAATATTTCACTTTTCTTAATTCAAATAAAACTCATACTTATTAAGAAGCTGAATTTCCTTAATGAGATCTCCATTCAGATCTACAGAATGTTTCATAGACTGAACTTCAATTTGTGAATCATCTTCAATATTTTTAATAAAGAATTTAAGTTTTTGATTCCCTTTATTCCGGTCAAGAACGGTCCTGAAAAATTCCAGATCTTCAGCACGTACATCCATGACATCCATTACCAGAGAGATACTTTTTGCAAATCTTTCAAAAGCTTCCTGAAGCTCAATAACATCATTTACATTCACAAAGACTCTCCCATCCTTCACCTGTGCAAACTTTATTTTGAAAATCACAAATCTCTGAACCTCCAGTTTTTCTTTCAGTCGCATATAATCTCTGTCTCCAAGCCTGAAAGAATAAGACCCGGAATAATCTTCCAGCGTAACAAAGGCTACCTTCTCACCGCTTCTGAAACCATCCTGAACCCTATACTCAGTGATCAGTCCGGCTACGGTATATTCTTTTCCGCCTCCGCCATTCTCTCTTTCTTTCTGAAGTGTTTTCCAGTCTTTCTTTTTTTCTTCAAACAGCTCTTCCTGCTTATTGGCAAAAGCCTGCTCTTTGTAAGCATCTACCTCATCAAGATTTAAAAACATGAAATTTCCTTTTGGTTCAGCCTTTTTCATAACCTCTTCTATGATCTCTTCCTCACCTATGGACATTTCATCAGAGACAATTTCGATAAGATCTACCGTTTCATCCTGTGAATCCTTTTCTAAAATAGGAACTTCATCCGTCACCAGCTTTTCTTCTTCATCTTTTTCCAGTACATTCTTTTTAGACAACTGCCCTTGCATAAACTGAAAATGGTATTTGAATTCATCCAGCGGATGTGCAGAAAGATAGAACCCGATGATTTCCTTTTCTTTATTAAGCTTATGCATATTTGGCCATTCCGGGCAAGGTGGTAATTTAGGCTGCTCAATCTGTACTTCATCGGCAAAATCAGCAAAGAGAGAGTGTTCCATTTCGTTTTTGCTTTCCTGAAAACTCTGTCCGTATCTGATCAATCTTTCAAGATTCGTTTTTCCGGCCATATCAATATCAAAATACTGACCTCTGTGGTAAGAGCCTAATTCATCGAAAGCTCCTGCCAGCACTAAACTTTCTGCCACTCTTTTATTCATCTGAGAAGGCAAAATCCTTTCAAAGAAATCATAAACATTTTTGAACCTTCCGTTGGTCCGTTCTTTTGTAATAGCTTCACTCGGCCCTTCCCCAATTCCTTTAATGGCTCCTAAACCGAAACGGATCTGACCTTTTTCGTTTACTGAGAATTTATATTGAGATTCATTAACATCCGGCCCTAAAACATCTACTCCAATACTTTTACAATCTTCCATGAACAGGGTGATAGAATCTGTATTGTTAATATTGTTACTCATCACACTCGCCATATATTCTGCCGGAAAATTAGCTTTCAGATAGGCTGTATGATACGCAATCAATGCATAGCATGTAGAGTGAGATTTGTTGAAGGCATATTCTGCAAAGGCCTTCCAGTCATTCCATATTTTTTCTAACCGCTCTTCGTTAAGATTGTTTTTCCGTCCGCCTTCTATAAATTTAGGGTACATTTTATTAAGAACATCAATCTGCTTTTTACCCATCGCTTTTCTCAGCGTATCGGCTTCACCTTTGGTAAAGTTGGCCAATTTCTGGGACAAAAGCATTACCTGCTCCTGATAAACGGTAATCCCGTAAGTTTCTTTTAAATATTCTTCAGTTTCCGGTAAGTCATAAACAATTTCTTCAATTCCGTGCTTTCTGTTGATAAAGTTCGGAATATATTTGATTGGTCCCGGACGGTACAATGCGTTCATAGCAATAAGATCGGCAAAAACGGTAGGTTTAAGCTCTCTCATGTATTTCTGCATTCCCGGGCTTTCATATTGGAAAATCCCGATCGTCCTTCCTTCTTTAAATAACTGATAAGTTTTTGCATCATCAAGCGGAATATCATCCGGATCAAGATCTATATTATGTCTTTGTTTGACCAGTTTCATAGCATCTTTAATGATCGTCAAAGTACGCAGCCCTAGGAAGTCCATTTTCAGAAGCCCTGCACTTTCTGCCACCGAGTTGTCAAACTGTGAAACAAGAATGTCCGCATCTTTCGCCGCAATCGTTACCGGAACAAGATTACTTACATCCTCAGGGGTAATGATTACCCCACAGGCATGAATTCCTGTATTCCTGATACATCCTTCCATTTTCTTGGCACTCGCCAATACATCGAAACGCGGATCATCAGGATTACTGAGTACCATTCTCATTTCATCCACAAGCATCTGCTCTTCAGGCTTTAGCTTATCATATTTTGCCAGTGCTTTGGCAATATTCATTCCGGGACTGGCCGGGATCAGTTTCGCGATATTATTGGTATCAGGAATGGGAAGATCCAATACCCTTCCTGCATCTTTAATCGCAGATTTCCCTCCCAAAACGGAATAGGTAATAATCTGCGCTACCTGACTTTGTCCGTATTTTTCGATAACCCATTTAATCACCCTGTCACGCCCTTCATCATCAAAGTCAATATCAATATCGGGCATCGAAACCCTTTCAGGATTCAGGAATCTCTCAAAAAGGAGATCATACTTAATCGGGTCAACGTTGGTAATTCCAATACAGTACGCTACTGCGGAACCTGCCGCGGAACCCCTTCCTGGTCCTACCCAAACGCCCATATTACGGGCTTCGTTACAGAAATCCTGTACAATAAGGAAATATCCCGGATAACCGGTATTGGCAATTACGTCAAGCTCAAAGTCTAAACGTTCTTTAATTTCATCAGTAATTCCGGTATCTGCATATCTTTTTCTGGCGCCTTCGTAAGTTAAATGTGTTAAATAGGCCATTTCACCACGTTTTCCACCATCAATCTCATCTTCGGCATGAATAAATTCCTCCGGAATGTCAAATTTTGGAAGTAAAACGTCTCTCTTTAAGGTGTAAGGTTTAAATTTTCCTGTAAATTCTTCGTATGCATCAAAAGCATCAGGATAATTTAAGAAAGCTTCTTTTATTTCATGAGAATTCTTAATAAAATACTCTCCTGAAGCAAGACCTCTTCTTTTACCAAAACCTTTACCAACCGGCGTTGTCAGCTTTTCTCCATCTTTGATACAACTTACAATATCCTGAATATTAGAATCGTCTTTATTGGTATAATAAGTCTCGTTTTGAGCTAAAATTTTAACATCATATTTATCTGCAAAATGCAGTAAAACATCATTTAAATGCTCTTCTTCCGGAAGATTATGGTTTTGAATCTGAACATAAAAATCGTCTTTAAAAGTTTCTTTCCACCATTTGAAAAGCTCTTCCCCTTTTTGTTCCCCTGTATTTAAAATCGCATCGGGAATATCTCCGTTGATTCCGGAAGTCAGGGCAATTAATCCTTCTTTATATTGAGAAATCAACTCCCGGCTGATCCTCGGAACTCCAAAATAGAATCCTTTTAAGAATCCTATACTTGAAAGTTTTGCTAAATTTTTATATCCGTCAAAATCCTTAGCCAAAAGAACAACCTGTGTTCTTCTGTCCGGATCATCTTTGGTAAACTGCTTCTGCTCGTAACGGTCTGAAATATAAAATTCACAGCCAACAACAGGGATTAAAGGCTCGGAAATAGGTTCTTCTTCCGTAAACTCCGTTCCACTTTCTTCTGCTTCCTGTTTTTTGGCAAGGAATTCTTTATGCTTCTTTGAACGGTCAGAATTGGCAGATTCCACTGCTGACACGAATTTAAAAGCCCCCATCATATTCCCGATATCCACCATTCCTACTGCAGGAAAGTTTTCATCGGAAGCTTTTTTGATCAGGTCATTAATGCTGGAAGTAGCCATTAAAGTAGAGAAAACACTGTGGCTGTTAAAATTGAAATATTTTCCGATATCAACTTCATCAATATTCCCGGTGTCAGCCTGTTTTTTCTTATTATTGAAGTCTGCAACCTGTCTTCTGATGACAATATGAAACGGCTTTATCGGATCGGGATAAAGTGTTTTAAAGTACGCCAGCTGATCCTCAGAAGTTTTCAGAACTTCAGCAGGAATGATCCCGATTCTCATCATTTCAAAGAATACCCTAGCAGTTGCATTTACGTCGGCAGCAGCATTGTGGGCTTCGTCAAATTTGTGACCATACAGTTTTTCGTACAACTCTTCCAGTTTGGGAGATTTATATCTTCCTCCTCTTCCACCGCCAAGCTTACAATAGTCTGTTCCTAAAACCATAGTATCGGCTTTAGGTTTATCCTGAAGATTGTCTTTTAAATTTTTTCTGTAAAGCTCTGCTCCTACAATATTGTAATCGAATTCTACGTTGTGTCCGGAAACTACTCTTACCCTGTCCAGCACTTTAGAAAATTCTTCTAAAATCTCCTGGAGATCCTGTCCTTCTTCATTGGCTATTTTGGTGGTAATTCCGTGAATTCTTGCTGCATTAAAGGGAATATCATATCCTTCAGGTTTTATTATATAATCCTGATTTTCAATTAATTTACCATCATCATCGTGCACCTGCCATGCAATCTGAACCATTCTTGGCCAGTTGTCTGAGTCTGAAAGGGGTGCATTGAAATTTTTAGGTAAACCAGTTGTTTCTGTGTCAAAAATTAAATACATATAAGTTTCTAACTTTTTTAAAAAAGAGAATGTAAAGTTACTTCATTTTTTCAAAAATTCAGCAGTAAAATACAAAGAAAGGCTAATAACTTTTTACAATTTCTATCTTATAAATAAAAAATAAAATTTCATTTAAAAACAATGCTAGATACCGGCTAATATTGCCCATTTTTATTTGTAATTATCATTCTATTGTGCCATGACACCGTCTCTGATCAATTTTGAAGTACAAATTCACGTTTTAACAGGGCTATTAGCCACAATATTGCTTTTTTAAACGTATAAAAGACATCAAAATACATAATACATATAAAATTATAAACATATTTATAAAAATAAATTTATAATTTAAATCAATCAACTAAAATACAGAACATTATATCTATATGTTCAATATCTTTGGCGTCTCAAAACACAATACAATTTAATGAAAAAAATTTTTATTCTAGTGGGTACCTTAGGTATTACACTAGGTAACGCACAAAAAAATGAAAACCTTAAAAGAGAGTTTGAGAAACAGACTGTTGAAAATAATAAAAAGCTCGATCTCTATTTTCTCAAACACTATGGCAATAACAAAAACCAGGAAACATCAAAAGAAATTCAGGAAAAAAGAAGCACCCTCGCCGGTTTCCTGCCTGATGATAAACCTTACTTTCTGGAGGCTACAGATAAAGACCAGATTTTAAATTCAAATGCTGATTTTTTACAGGAGGGCAATATTTCAGGATTAACAGGTTCTTTTAATGGCGAAAATATCAAGTTTACGATTTTTGATGGCAGCTCTGCAACAAGCGAAGCAAGAGTCTATGCCGACCATATGTTTTTTAATAATTTCCCCAACAGAATAAGCAACAAGGAAAGCAGCAGCTTCATCTATGGTGATCATGCAACTGCTGTTGCCGGATTTATCGGCGCCAAAAATTATCCCTCCACGATCACATCCAATAATGGAACAACCAGACAGGTCAATTTTAAAGGAATTGCTCCTAATTCAACGATAGATGCTTATTCCTTTGGAACAACCCCACTCCCTGGAAATTCTGCAGCCAGCAGTGTATTTCAAAAATTAGTGATCGCACAGCCCAATATATCAAACCATTCTTATGGCATCAATAGTGGATGGACCTACCGGCCGATTGCCGGAGTAGGAGCCTGGGTTTGGCAGGGAAGCTTTACAAGTCCTAACATTTATTATGACGCCCAGGGAGTTTATCTCACCAACGACCAAAATTATGATCGAATCGTCTATGACAATCCTTCATTCATTATTGTAAAATCTGCCGGTAACTTTTTTGGAGACGGGCCGCAAGCCAGTGCTGAAAAAAAATATTATGAAAATTCCAACGGATATTTTGTGGAATTCTCATCTACAGATACTATACCTCCAAACAACTGCTCTCAAGGGTATGACTGCATTGGTACAGGTTCTTTGGCGAAGAATATTATTGTAGTGGGAGCAGCAGACATTGTTACCACCAACGGAGGCAGATACATCTCATCACCTGACATCATACATTCCAGCTACAGCAGTGCAGGACCGAGGGATGATGGAGCTATCAAACCGGACATCATCGCAGTTGGAACAAACGTCAGTAGTGCCAACAGCGCCAATAATACAACGGGAAGCAGCATTATTGCTACAGGAAGCGGCACTTCTTTTTCAGCCCCGGTTGTTACTGGAATTATAGGACTTTGGACACAAATCAGCAAACAGCTATTTTCAGGAAACGTTTTAAATGCAGCCTCTGCTAAAACATTAATGATACATTCAGCATCAGAAGCAGGAAATACAGGTCCCGACCCTCAATTTGGCTGGGGTTTTATTAATGCGAAAAAAGGGGCAGAATTATTGGTGGGAAAATCAAATAATACGGTTCTTTTTAATGATGAAAAGCTCGATAATGGTACTATCAATCAGAAAAGCGTCATTGCTTCCGGCTCCGAACCACTAAAAGTAACCTTATCCTGGATAGATCCTGAATTCACTAATTTCGGCAGTCTGTGGACTGAAATTCATAATGATCGAAATTCCAAACTGATCAACGACATTGATGTAAGAATTATAGATACCGTCACCAATACAGTATACACTCCATGGAAACTTAATCCTCTCAGTCCCATGATACCCGCCACCAAAGGAGACAATACAGTAGACAATGTGGAACAGGTTATTATAAATGCCCCAGCAGGAGGCAGAAAATACCGGATTGAAATTTCTCATAAAGGAACAATAAAAAACAATTCAGGGGCTACGGCACCTCAAAACTATTCAATTATCATAACTGGCCAAAATGGAGTCCTTGGAACCGCTGAAGCTTCACCTTTAAGTAACCTTTCTGTGGCACCAACTGTCACAAAAGATATAGTTTATATATTGAAAGCACCTCAACAATCTGTATTTACTGTTTATGATATTTCAGGTAAAAAGATATACAGTGGTATGATTAGCAGTGATAAAGAACCCATAGATTTTTCAACCTTCAATAACGGAATTTACATCATTGAAATAAAAACCGGAAAAGAGGTCATTTCTAAAAAAGTCATTAAGGAATAACCCTTTAGCTCCTATAATTTTTACAAAATACTAACGCTTGTTAGTGTTTTGTTTTTTTGTGTATATTTGCTTCCTATGGAAAATACACTTCACGAAAAAGTTTCTCAGGATATTTTGCTTAAAGCGTACAATCATATGATGCTGGCTAAAGCTATGGCGGATATCTATGAAGAAAACAGAAATATATGTAAATATGTTCATAGTACTTCAAGAGGTCATGAAGCCATTCAGCTGGCCACTGCTTATCAGCTTAAAAAAGAAGACTGGATTTCTCCTTATTACAGAGACGAAAGTATTCTTTTGGGTATCGGTTTTGAACCTTATGAATTAATGCTTCAGCTGCTGGCCAAAGCAGAGGATCCTTTTTCAGGTGGAAGATCGTATTATTCTCACCCTTCAAGCCGTGATGAAAACAAACCTAAAATCATCCACCAGAGTTCTGCAACAGGAATGCAAACCATCCCAACGACTGGGGTTGCACAGGGGATAAAATATATTCAGGATTTCAATTTACAGACCTTCGAAAACAACCCTGTTGTGATATGCAGTCTTGGGGACAACTCTGTAACAGAAGGTGAAGTAAGTGAAGCTTTGCAGTTTGCAGCTCTTCATCAGCTTCCTATTATATTTCTGGTACAGGATAATGAATGGGGAATTTCTGTAACCAAAGAAGAAGCAAGAACCTGTGATGCTTACGATTTTGTGGCAGGATTTACAGGCCTTAGCAGAATGCGTGTAGACGGAACTGATTTTGTGGAAAGTTTCGAGGCCATGAAAAAGGCTGTCGATTTTGTAAGAAACGAAAGAAAACCTATTGTGGTTTGTGCTAAAACGGTTCTTATCGGTCATCATACATCGGGGGTAAGAAGAGAATTCTATAGAGATGAGGAAGATTTAACAAAACATAGAGCTAAAGATCCGGGTGAGATCCTTAGAAAACAACTTCTGGAATCAGGGACGGATGAAGATCTTCTAAAACAGATTACTAAAAAAGCCCGTCTTGAAGCAGAAGAAGCTTTCGAAAGAGCACAAAATGCTGAAGACCCGAAACCTGAAACCGTTATGCAGCACGTTTTTGCTCCTACTCCGATCACGGAGGAAACGGGAACGCGCGAACCTGCAGGTGGTGAAAAAATCGTCATGGTAGACGCAGCTATTCATGCGGTTCAGGAAATAATGTGGAAACATCCTGAAGCCCTTCTTTACGGACAGGATGTGGGAGAAAGAATCGGAGGTGTTTTCAGAGAAACGGTTACTTTAGGAAAAAAATTCGGAAGTAAAAGGGTTTTCAATACCGCTATTCAGGAAGCGTATATCATTGGATCAACCGCTGGAATGAGTGCTGTAGGATTAAAGCCTATCGTAGAAGTTCAGTTTGCCGATTATATTTAT
Organism: Chryseobacterium antibioticum; assembly: GCF_012927325.1. Taxonomy (GTDB): domain Bacteria; phylum Bacteroidota; class Bacteroidia; order Flavobacteriales; family Weeksellaceae; genus Chryseobacterium; species Chryseobacterium antibioticum. The sequence goes on from NZ_JABBGI010000019.1 coordinate 20,225, forward strand.
CCAGGAATCAACCAGCTGATCACTGAAATCTCAAAATCCAGTTATTTAAGTCAGGGAAAATTTCCTGTAAGCAATATTATCCGTGTACCGATTGGTGCTTATGGAGGTGGCGGACCTTACCACAGTGGAAGTGTTGAAAGTATTTTAGCCAATATTAAAGGGATTAAAATCGCTTATCCAAGCAACGCAGCTGATTTCAAAGGTTTATTAAAAGCAGCCTATTACGATCCAAACCCTGTGATCATGCTTGAACACAAAGGTTTATACTGGAGTAAAGTTCCGGGAACTGAAGATGCTAAAACCATTGAGCCGGCAGAAGATTACATCCTTCCTTTTGGAAAAGGCAAGGTGATCATTGAAGCGGATCAAAATGAAACGGAAAAAGGAAGAACTTTACTGGTTGTTACCTATGGAATGGGAATTTACTGGGCAAAAGAGGCAGTTAAGAATTTTAACGGAAGAGTTGAAGTGATCGACCTGAGAACTTTAATTCCTCTTGATGAAGAACTTGTTTTTGAAAGGGTAAAAGCTCATGGAAAATGTATCGTTCTGACAGAAGAACAGCTGAACAACTCATTTGCCGAAGCATTTGCGCACCGTATCTCGAAAAACTGCTTCAAGTATCTGGATGCTCCTGTGGAAACAATGGGATCTCTGGATGTACCAGCTGTTCCGATCAATCTGGTTCTGGAAAAAGAAATGCTTCCAAACGCTGAAAAGCTTAGTAAAAAAATCGAAGAAATGCTGAAATATTAATCAGAAATATGAATTATATGAAACCTCTAATTTTTTAGAGGTTTTTTTTATTACATTTAATCAACATTAAAATACCGCTTTTGGTATTTCTTTTGTTTATATGCCATCAAATTTCACACAGCAATATGATCACCACAAAATACGTCAACTACAAACAGGTTTTAAACTTATCCGGCATTCATTTGATCTGGATTTCGATTTGGTGTACATTGATTACAGGTCTCTTTTATTTTTTTAACTGGCATTGGATGATCATTCCCTGGGTTCCGGTTGCATTGATTGGTACCGCAGAGGCTTTTTTAGTAGGTTTTAAAAACAATCAGGCCTATGACAGATTGTGGGAAGCACGAAAAATATGGGGTGGAATCGTGAACTCAAGCCGCTCGTTCGCTTCGATGATCTACGCTTTTGATACCGAAAATGAAGGAGTAGGATCATTTGAGGTCGAAGATTACAGAAAAAGAATTATTTACCGTCATATTGCATGGCTTTATGCTTTCCGTGAACAGCTTCTGGTTCCTGCAGAATGGGAACACATCAGTAATGAAGAGGATGATCAATTTAAAAATATTGATCTTAAACGTCACAGACTGATCAAAGCAGGTTTTCCTGACTATGGAAGAACACCTATCTTTTTACATAAATACCTTTCAGAGGAAGAATTTGAACTGCAATCGGATTATAAAAATTTCGCCACTTATCTGATCTCAAAGCAGGCCAAAGAGATCAATGAATTAAAAAATAAGAAGATCATTTCTGAGTTTAACCAGGTACAACTTCAAAACTGCTTAAACGAGTTTTATAATTATCAGGGGCAAGCCGAAAGAATTAAAAAATTCCCTTCACCAAGGCAGTTTGCCAGTACTGCATTCGTATTTAACATCCTTTTTATCCTCTTGCTTCCGCTAGGTTTGGTGAATGAATTTGCTAAACTCGGTGACTGGGGAATCTGGACTTCCATTCCTTTCTGTATTATTATCGGGTGGATTTATATTATTATGGAACTGGTAGGCGATTATTCTGAAAACCCTTTCGCTGGATTAATGTTTGATGTTCCGATGCTTTCTATTTGCAGAGCTATAGAAATTGATCTTTTACAGATGGGGGGAGAAACAGACATTCCGGAGTCCATTTCATCTAAAAATGGAGTTTTAGTATAAATTTAAAGCACAATAGCGGTTGTATTTTTCACCTCGGAGATCATAAAAGAGCTGTGGGTACTCGCTATATGCTGGAGTGCCGTTAATTTGCTCAGCATAAAATTACGGTAATCCTCCATGTCTTTTACGCCTATTTTAAGGATATAGTCGTAATCACCGCTTACATGGAAACATTCTGTAACTTCCTGTAAATTCATAACTTCTCTCTCAAACTGCAGTACAAATTCTTTTTTGTGCTGGGTCAGCTTGATGTGGCATAAAACAATAAAATCCCTGTTGATCTTGTGCCGGTCCAGCAACGCTACATATTTTGAAATCACGCCAAGGTTTTCCAGCTTTTTTATACGTTCATAAACAGCCGTTACAGATAAACCAAGCTTGTAAGACAGTTCTTTGGTAGTCTGTTTGCAGTCTTCCTGCAGGAACAGAAGCAGTTTTTTATCAGTTTCATCAAAATTCATAGATAAATTTTTGGATAAAGTTTAACAAATTCAAATATAATAAACATTTTTTCTATTCAAAACAAAAATATTAGATTTATATTCTACATATTCAAATATATGTTGTAATAATTATGAAAACGGAGCATATTTAGACTGACAAATAAAATCTAAAGCTTATGGAAAATTTTAATGCGGCTAATGAGATCCAGGATCTGCAATATTTTGGTGAATTCGGAGGAGTGAATCCATCGATTTCTGACAGCTCCACCTATACGTTTCTTTCTGCAAAAACAATGTTTGACACCTTTGAAGGGAATGCTGAAGGATGTTATTTATATTCCAGACATTCATCCCCAATGAATCTGTACCTTGCACAAGCATTGGCCAAAATGGAAAACACGGAGGCTGCCAACGTTACGGCATCAGGCATGGGAGCTATTACTTCTGTTTTGATGCAGGTATGTAAAAGCGGCGACCATATCATTTCCAGTAGAACCATCTACGGCGGAACTTATGCTTTTCTTAAAAATTTCCTTCCTCCTTTTCATATTGACACTACTTTTGTAGACATCAGCAATTTTGAGTCTATAGAAAATGCAATAACACCTAATACCAAAGTGATTTACTGTGAAAGTGTAAGTAATCCCCTTCTTGAAGTGGCAGACCTTAGAAAACTTTCCGAGATCTGTAAAAAGCACAATTTAAAACTGATTGTAGATAATACATTCTCCCCTCTTTCTGTTTCACCTACATTATTAGGTGCTGACATCGTCATTCATAGTTTAACCAAGTTCATTAACGGAAGTAGCGATACGGTAGGTGGTGTATACTGTGGAACTCAGGAATTCATTAATGATACCAAAAATGTCAATAACGGAGCATGTATGCTGTTGGGTCCAACGATGGACAGTTTCCGCTCTGCAAGTATTTTGAAAAACCTGAGAACATTGCACATCAGAATGAAACAGCACAGTCACAACGCGATGTACCTTGCTGAAAGATTTGAAAAAGATGGGCTTAAAGTTTCTTATCCGGGACTAAAATCCCATAAGGATCACGAACTGATGAAAAGCATGATGTATGAGGAATACGGATTTGGAGGACTACTTACGGTAGATGCAGGCACCACTGACAAAGCGAATGAGCTGATGGAAATGATGCAGCAGGAAAACTTAGGCTACCTAGCAGTAAGTTTAGGATTCTACAAAACTTTATTTTCATGCTCGGGAAGTTCTACTTCATCGGAGATTCCGGAAGAAGAGCGTGAAGCCATGGGCATATCAGACGGACTGATCAGATTCTCAATCGGACTGGACCATGATATCGCCAGAACTTATGAAAAAATGCGGGAATGCATGCTAAAAACAGGCGTTCTCAACCATGAAACTCTATACATATCCTAATTTTATTGTTATAAAAGCTGTCGGAATTTCTGACAGCTTTTATTTTTTTTAATCTATTTTTTATGGAAATGTTTCGGGAAAGCATCTTCGGGCTTCATTCTGAAAATATTCAGGAGCACCCATGATTTAAGAAAACCGTATCCGTAAGAAAACATCTGGATGTAGGTAGAGATGACCGCCATTCCGGCGATGCTTATATTCTTCGTCACAATCATGGCATGGAATAATACAAGGAAGGTATACAATCCGTAAAACGCCAGAATAATACCTCTTCCTAAAATAAAATATTCTATAAAGCCTAAAATATACCCTAGCATGAACAGTGTAGGAAATGCAAATGAGATCTTGACATAATTGGGATGCCTTTGATTGAGAATGGGTCTTGCGCATCCAAACTGATATACCTGCTTAGAAAACTTACCCAGATCTACTCTTCTCTTATGATACACTGCGATATCGTCGAAAAATGCAGTAGTAAAGCCTTTCTCCCAGAGTGTCATCGACAGATCCGGATCTTCCCCGATCCTCATTTCGGAAAAACCACCGACCTTTTCAAAAACGGCTTTGTTTACCCCCATATTAAAACTTCTGGGTTGAAATCTGGATACCGCTTTTTTACTTCCCCTGATTCCTCCCGTTGTAAAAACAGAGGTCATGGAATAGGAAATCGCTTTCTGCATCAGGTTAAAACCTTTGTGGGCCTTATCTGCTCCTCCGAACGCATCACATGGAATGGTCTCTATATCTTTTTTAATATTTTCGATATAATCTTTTTCTACAATCACATCGCTGTCTACAAAAAGCAGCCAGTCATTCTGGGCTCTCTTCGCACCGTAATTTCTGGTAAGACCGGGACCTGAATTGTCTTTTCTGAAGTATTTGATCTCTAATATCCCATCAAAATTCTGAATAGTCGGCTTAAGATCAATAAGAGAACCATCGTCTACGATAATAACTTCAAACGCTTTATCTGTCTGAAAAGTCAAAGAATTCAGCAGCTCAAAAAGTTCGTCTTTTCGGTTAAAAATAGCAACAACGATGGAAATAGTAGGTCTCAAATTGAAAATTTTTCAAAATTACTTATTCGCTGAGGAACCCGCAAACAGTTTAACAGCTTATTCAAAGAAATTAACTTTTTAAATAAGCATTGTAAAAGACTTTTATTACTCCCCTGATTTAACAAAAGAAGAAAACAATGGGCTTAATTCGATGAAACGTTCCTTCTTAACTACAAAAACAAACCTGATCTAAAGTAAACACACAATACCAGAGAAATAAAAAAAACGATGACAGAGCCACTGAAAAACAAAAGTTTAAAAAGACTTTTAAAATAATACAGCTCCATAACATTCAGAAGAAAAAACAATATAGATGAAATGGCAATTCCGATCAAAGAAATTACAATTAAGGTTTGCACGTAATTTTCTTCCGGAAGCGGATCTTTAAACACAATAAAGAGGAAAACTGCAGCAACTGCTATAAGACCGGAACTTACTTTTTCAGTAAAATATTTCGATTTTCTCTTTTTTGCAGATTTGTTATTATAATTCAGGCGTGCAGAAGAAGAACTGCCGGAAAAAAGATCCAACACGTTTACTACATTTCCTAAAGCTTCAAGAAGATCCCAGGCCATATTTTAAATTTAACAAAAATAAAAAAACCTTCCGTAAACAGGAAGGTTTCTATGTAAAACTGATTATTCTTTTTCAATTTTATGAAGTTTTTTCGTTCCTTCATACATTTCGTACTGTAAAAATCTCGTTTCCAGTTTCCCGTTGAAAAGCTTGATTTTTCTTGAAGGACGTAAACCAATTTTTTTCACCGCCTCCAGATCTGAAGAGATCAGCCAGGCTAATGTATTAGGATAGTTTGTTTTGAATGTATCTCCTATTTTTTTGTAGAAATCCTCATCATTAATAGAAATTCTTTCATCGTAAGGCGGATTGAAAACCATTAACAGCGGGAAAAGGTCTTTTTTGGATTCAAAGAAGTCTTTTGTTCTCAATTCGATCACATCTTCCATTTCTGCGGCTTCGATATTCGTTCTGGCCGCGTTCAGCATTCTACCGTCAATATCATAACCCACGATCTTTCCAGTAAACTCTCTTACTCTGTTTACTCTTACTTCTTTGATCTTTGCAAAAAGATCAGCATCATAATTCGCCCAGTTCTGGAAAGCAAATCTCCTTCTGAAAATCTGTGCAGGAAGATCCAGTGCAATCATGGCTGCTTCAATAAGAAGAGTCCCCGAACCGCACATTGGATCCAGGAAGTTTCCTTTTCCGTCCCAGCCTGCAAGCTGAAGCATTCCGCTTGCCAGCACCTCATTGATAGGTGCTTCACCCTGTTCTTTTCTGTACCCTCTCTTAAATAGTGCATCTCCGGAAGAATCCATAGAAACCGTTACCAATTCACGGTCAATATGCAGGTGAAATTTGATGTCAGGACTTTTTGTTTCTACATCCGGACGTCTGTGGAATTTATCCTGAAAATAATCCACAATAGCATCCTTCATTTTAAGAGTGACGAACTGAGAATGTTTGAATGTCTCAGAATTTACCGTAGCATCAATCGCGAACGACTGATCAACATCCATATATTCTTCCCATGCAATGGCTGAAAGTTTCGTATAAAACTGATGCTGATTAAATGCTTTAAATTCAAAAACAGGAATTAATATTTTTAATGCTGTTCTTGCAGAGTAGTTAATTTTATAAAGAAAACCGAGGTCACCTTCACAATTGACCGCACGGTTTTTAATTTCAACGTTCTTTCCGCCTAATTTTTTGATCTCTTCAGCAAGAATCTCCTCCAGTCCGAAGAATGTCTTTATCTGAATCTTTAGATTTTCTGTGTCCATAAATTATTATTAAAAGATTTAACAACTTAATAATCAAAAGATTACATATTCAATTTTACAATTAATTGAATCTTTCGATCTTTCAATATTTAAATACTTTGCTTTTAACCGCACAAATTTAGTTATTTTTGCATTATGGAATGGTTTGAATCTTGGTTTGATACACCTTATTATCATCTTCTTTATAGTAACAGAGACTATACGGAAGCCGAAAATTTCATTACGAAGCTTACTGAAGACCTTCAGTTGCCCCCTTCATCCAAGATTATTGATCTGGCATGTGGAAAAGGAAGACACTCTGTTTTTTTGAATAAATTGGGGTACGATGTATTGGGACTTGATCTTTCCAGACAGAGTATTGAATTCGATAAACAGTTTGAAACCCAAACGCTTCTTTTCAATGTTCACGACATGCGGAACCCAATTGATGCCGATCCTATGGATGCGGTATTCAATCTATTTACAAGCTTCGGATACTTTGATAACGAAAGTGATGACAAAAAAGTATTTCAGTCGATTTACAATGCTTTAAAACCGGGAGGATATTTTGTACTGGATTATCTGAATGAAGAATTTGTAAGAAAAAGTATAGTCCCTGAAACCACAATCACCCGTGGTGACATTGATTTTAAAATTCTAAAAAAGATCGAAGGGAGACATATCATCAAAGACATTCGTTTTGAAACGGACGGAAAATCTTTTCATTTCTTCGAAAAAGTAAAACTTCATACGTTGGAAGCGATTCATTCCTATGCAGCAGACTGCGGTTTTGAAAGATTGAAGATATGGGGTGATTATCAGCTGAATGAATTTGACCGTGAGGTTTCACCACGCTGTATCAATTTATTTAAGAAAAAGGCATGATAACCGTCGTTTTACTGATATTAAGCGTTATTACAGGAGTTTTTCTCGGCAAGCATTTCGGAAAAAAGGAAAAACTTGCCAAAAATCTGTTGGTGCTGAGTGCCGGATTTCTGATTACCATCTGTCTGAATGAAGTTTTCCCGCAGGTCTACACCTCCGAAGTCGGGAGCAGCCTTGGAATTTTCGTGATTGCTGGAGTTCTGCTTCAGATGATTCTGGAAGCTTTAACGAAAGGTTTCGAACATGGGCATTTTCACCATCACAGTGAGAACAACATCCTTCCTATGGCACTGATGGTAGGTTTATTTATACATGCTTTTATCGAGGGAATTCCTTTGGCTAACGAGAAAGAACAGCTATCGCCTTATCTTTTAGGAATTGTATTTCACAATCTTCCTATTTCATTTATTCTTGGAGCCTTTTTATTCAACAGAAAAAATGAATCCAAAAATTCACATTATCCTTCCATTCTGATTGTTGCTTTATTTGCGCTTGCCTCTCCGATGGGAATGCTGCTTGGAAATTATTTCAACCCTAATCTTCAGCCTTATTTTCTGGCTATCGTGGGGGGAATCTTCCTGCATATTTCATCGGTTATCATTTTTGAGAGCAACAAAAACCATAATATAGACTGGGTAAAGATAGGCCTTGTAATCCTGGGTGTTTCTTTAGCCCTGATCATGCATCTTTTCCATCATCATCCTCCAGCAGGACATTCTCATTAATACTATTATAATTCAACGAAAATAAAAAGCTCCGGATCTTACGATCCGGAGCCTCAATTTAATCACTCATTACACAATCTGGAATTAGAACTTCCAGCCGAATGTAATAAAGAAGTTATTTCTGTTATTTTTCACTTCTGAGACAGCAAAGTAATCAGATGACATAATAGTATTAGGAGAATAATAAGCAGTATCAGTAGCAGGATTCCCTGTTTCAATACCTCTTAAGAAAGGATTGCTGTATTTGGATGTTACATACTGATAAGATGCATCTACGTAGAACGATTTGAAATCATATCCCAAACCAACTGAAGCAAGATTTCTGCTATTAAGCATCATATTGCTGTATGACTGGTCTGATGTAGAAGCGTCCGGATTTACCTGGCTTACCGTCAAAGCATCAAAAGGATTAGATACATAAGAGTAACCTCCTCTCAATCTAAACTGTTTCATCCTGTATTCAGCACCTATTCGTACTTCTGATACGTTTTTATAATTATCTTTAAAGAAACTGTTCAATTCACTTTCAGCACCTGTAACTACCTCATATTTAGGTCTTGTTAGTCCCAGCGTATAATCTACGTTCAATGAAAAGTTTTTACTGGCAACAAATGCTGCACTGACGGTCGCTTTAAGAGGTGTCGTAAGATCTCTGGATTCACCCCCGGAACCATCTCCATAAGTTGGATCATTATAGAAATTATATACTCTGTCTATACGCCAGAACGTAGGTGTTTCTATTGCACCCCCAATCCTGAAGTTAGGACTCAATTTCCCAATTACCCCTAGAGTAGCAGAAAATCCGGAAGACCTTTCAGTAAAAGGTGTATTTTGTCGGTCAAAATATTCTAAAGAACCATTCTGAAGAGATTGGAAAGCCGCTCTGTCAACCTGATCAATGTCTGCATTGAAAAAGTTAAATGAAGCACCAAGATATACATTATGATTATAGTTGGCTCCTACACCAAAACTTGTTTTTGACAGATTTCCATACCTGTCATAAGCATGTCCTGCAAATGATGAACTCTTATCAACATCAAAATCCTTGATGACATTATTACTTCCGGGAGATTCAACATAGTTATCAAGCGACTGGTTGGAGTAATTAATTCCTATGTTAATAAACTTCCACCCTGTTTCACTCATTAGTGGAAAAGCTATTACGGCTCCTACATTTCCAAGATCTGTATTGGTTTGACTGTAATCAACAGTAGATCCCGCCCATGTACTTTTATTCTTATTCCCTGCGATAGACAGTGTTCCGGAAACTTCTCCGGAAATGGCAACTCCCAAACCTGCAGGGTTCGTAAGCAGTGAGTTGGCATCACCTCCTAATGCTCCGTTAGCTCCAGCCATTGCATTAAATTTCGACGAACCCACCATTGGAGTACTGGAATAAACATCTACAGTATTTCTTAATACAGAAACATCCTGAGCCTGCGCAAAAAATGCAGCAGAAACACTCATTAATACTAAAGATTTTCTTAACATTATTTTTTAATAGTTATTTAGTTTGAAATTATCTGCCGCCTCTGAAGCCGCCGCCTCCGCCGCCAGATCTCATACCTCCGCCACCACCGGACGAACCACCGCTTCTGAAACCTCCTCCTGAAGAACCTCCACTTGATCTGAAGCCTCCATTGTCATTGGATCTGAAACCGCCATTGTTATTGTTGTTATAGTTAGGTTGAGAATTATAATTAGGTCTTGGTTGAGAACCCGAATTACGGAATCCACCAGACTGTTGCTGCGGTCTGTAACCACCATTCCCGTTTCCTTGTCTGAAGCCGCCATTATTTGAACCATTGGTTCTAAAACCGCCATTTGAACCGTTTCTAAAACCGCCATTTGTACTGCTATTTCTGAAACCGCCATTATTATTTTGGAAACCGTTTCCGTTACTGTTTCTGAAGCCGCCTCTGTAAGTATTTGTTCTATATACAGCATTGGTTAAGCCTGGATTACTGAATCCTCCGCCACTGCTTCTTCTGTAAACGGGCCTGTACCCATTCCCCCAGTAGCCGCCATTCCAGCCCCAATATGGGTTACCGTAACCGCCACCCCAGAACGGATCATAATATCCTCCCCAATAAGGTGAATATCCATATCCCCAGTAAGGACTTCCCCAGCCCATAGAGCCTCCCCAGCCCCAGCCAAAAGATCCGCCCCAACCGAATGATGCACCCCAGCCGCGGTTCATCCCCCAATATGGACTATAACCTCCCCATCCCCAAGGAGATCCCCAGGAATTGTCGTAAAAGTTGGTCTGAGCTCCGGCAAATGCGCCCCAGTCTGAGTTGGTAGCATTGGTATCCCAATTGCTATCACTCCATGTACTGTATTTATTATCTTGTTCCTTAGAATTAGCCTGTGCATTCTGTATCACATTAGAGTCCTGGTAATAATCATAATATTCTCCAACTCTGTTTCCGCCATCATTGATGATTACTCCTTCTGGCAGTGTATCTTTATTAGGGTCATAGTACACCCCATCGGTCTCTGTATATCCTCCCATCTGGGCGCCACAAGACACAAGTAGCAATCCACCTGATATTGCTAAAATCCCTTTGGACTTTAACAAACCGAGTAAATTTTTATGTATATTTTTTTTCATGATAACGTAAAGATTTTTAATTTAAATTATATTTGCAATCTGTACCAAAAATGTACCAAAACACTGGTAGAAAAATCTATCAAAAATAGATTTTTATTTTTAGATTACAATAATGTACAAAAGTTAAAAAAATTTTAAAAAATAATGGCAAAATTAACCTCAAGAAGCGAAGATTACAGCAAATGGTATAATGAGTTGGTGGTAAAAGCTGACTTAGCTGAAAACTCTGGAGTGCGAGGATGCATGGTGATCAAACCATACGGCTATGCAATCTGGGAAAAAATGCGTGATGAAATGGATAAAAGATTCAAAGAAACAGGTCACGTTAATGCTTATTTCCCGCTTTTTGTGCCCAAAAGCCTCTTTGAGGCAGAAGAGAAAAATGCAGAAGGTTTTGCTAAAGAATGTGCAGTAGTTACTCACTATAGATTAAAAACAGATCCGGACAATCCACACAAACTTATTGTAGATCCGGATGCTAAATTAGAAGAAGAGCTTATCGTGCGTCCTACTTCAGAAGCAATTATCTGGAATACATACAAAAACTGGATCCAGTCTTACAGAGATCTTCCGATCCTGATTAACCAATGGGCAAATGTTGTTCGTTGGGAAATGAGAACCCGTCTGTTCCTGAGAACAGCAGAATTTTTATGGCAGGAAGGACACACAGCACACGCTACCAAAGATGAAGCAATAGAAGAAGCTGAAAAAATGAATGATGTATATGCAGATTTTGCAGAAAAATTCATGGCTATGCCTGTTATTAAAGGAGTAAAAACACCATCTGAAAGATTTGCAGGAGCTGATGATACTTATTGTATCGAGGCATTGATGCAGGATGGAAAAGCTCTTCAGGCAGGAACATCTCACTTCCTTGGTCAGAATTTCGCGAAAGCGTTTGATGTAAAATTCACCAATAAAGAAGGTAAAATTGAACACGCATGGGCAACATCATGGGGAACTTCCACCCGTTTGATGGGCGCTTTGATCATGACCCATTCTGATGATTTCGGATTGGTACTTCCTCCTACTCTTGCTCCAATCCAGGTGGTTATTGTTCCCATCTTCAAAGGTGAAGAGCAATTGACTCAGATCAGCGAAGTAGCCCTTGGTATCGTGGCTAAATTAAAAGCGAAAGGCATCTCTGTAAAATTTGATGATGATACACATAACAAACCAGGATGGAAATTTGCAGAATACGAATTAAAAGGTGTTCCGGTAAGAATTGCAATGGGACCAAGGGATCTTGAAAATAAATCTGTGGAAATCGCAAGAAGAGATAATCTGACTAAAGAACTTCGTTCTATTGAAGGAGTAGACACTTATATCGAAGAATTATTGCAGACGATTCAGAAAGATCTTTATGAAAAAGCATTAAATTTCAGACAAGATAACATCACAAAAGTGGATTCCTATGAAGAATTCAAGAAAGTTCTTGAAGAAAAAGGAGGTTTCATCTATGCACATTGGGATGGAACAGCTGAGGAAGAAGAGCAAATCAAGGATGAAACGAAGGCAACGATCAGATGTATTCCTTTAGATGATGATGTTGAAGAAGGTATTTCTTTAGTAAGCGGTAAACCGTCTCAAAGACGTGTATTATTCGCAAAAGCTTATTAAAATATTTGGCTCATTTTCAAAAACTTTCCTAAAAATTAAATAAATATTCAAAAAAAGTGACTTTTGGACAGATTTTTGTTTAAATTTATTCAACATTAATCTAAAAAAATAATTTATTATGTCTTTAAATGTCATTGATTTAATTAAAGGACAGTTAGGTCCCGCTTTGGTTTCACAAGCAGCTTCTCAATTTGGAGAGAGTGAATCCGGTATTTCAAAAGCAATTGGAGGTTTACTTCCTGCCATTGTTGGAGGATTAGCAAATAATTCTGATAACCCGGGAGTTTTGGATGCAATTACCAATGCCTCGTCGAGCGGAATTTTAGGAAATTTATTAGGTGGTGCATCCAGCAGCCCTGTGATTTCCACTTTGTTGACCTCTATTTTTGGAGACAAAATCAGTGGAATAGTGAATGCTATTGCTACCTATGCAGGAATCAGCAATAACTCTTCAAGTTCGCTGTTGAATTTAGTAACGGGAGCTACGGTAGGTTCTATCGGAAAATATGCTGCTGATAATAATTTAGACAAATCAGGTATTTCAAGTCTGCTAGGTGAGCAAAAAGGAATTGTTTCTTCACTTCTTCCGGCAGGACTATCTTTAGCCTCTCTAAATTTAGGAAGCTGGTTCGGAGGAGGTACAACAACTTCCCATGCAGAAGCAGCACCAAAGCCAGAGCCTAAAATAGAAGTTACAAGAAGTACTACATCTGCAGGAACCAATCCTGACAGAAATAATAATGAAGGCGGAGGTTCAATCTGGAAATGGTTGCTTCCGCTTTTACTTTTAATTGCCGCAGCTTATTTCATTTGGAAACAGTGTGACAAGAAACAGACTACCACCACCACTACAACCACTGATTCTACAGGATCAACAGCAGATACTGCTGCTACCATCACTCCTGCAGATACTTCGGCACCAACTGCAACACCGGTTGCTAAAACAGATGAGAACATTGATCTTAACGGGGTTATGCTGAAAGGTTACAAAGGAGGAATGGAAGATCAGATGATTACCTTCCTGAAATCAGGAAATTATAAAAATGCTGCTGACGATGCTGCATTAAAAGATAAGTGGTATGATTTTGACCATGTAAACTTCAAAATGGGAAGTTCTACTGAACTGGAAGCAGGTTCTCAGGGACAGCTTGATAATTTAGTAGCAATTTTAAAAGCATTCCCGGATGCAAAAATTAAAATTGGAGGGTATACTGATAAAGTAGGAAACGAAGCCAACAACGTAAAATTATCTAAATCAAGAGCTGAATTTATTAAGGCAGCTTTAGCGAAAGCCGGAGTAGGAACTCAGGTTTTAGAAGCAGAAGGTTACGGTAGCAAGTTTGCTACAGTAGATGCTAAAGCTTCTGACGCAGAAAGAGCTGCAGACAGAAAAATGTCTGTAAGATTTGCAAAATAGATCTCTAGAATCCATAAAAATAAGATCCCGAAATTTAGTTTTCGGGATTTTTTTTTCACCTTACTTTCGTATTTACATTTATTTAAGTAAATTTGTTAGTCATTTCTAACATTTATGAATTTCAATTTAAATAACGCCTGGCGTAAAGATAAAACTTCCCACTCCCTGCCGGAGGTATATTCATCTATAAAAGTCCCAAAAAATGGTTCATTTTGGAGAAAATACCTTGCTTTTGCAGGCCCGGGACTGATGATTGCCGTAGGATACATGGATCCCGGAAACTGGGCGACTGATATTGCAGGAGGAGCTCAATTCGGATATACATTGCTTTCGGTTATTCTTATTTCAAACATTTTCGCAATGGTTTTGCAGCACCTTTCTGTGAAATTGGGCGTTGTTGCGGAAAGAGATTTGGCACAGGCATGCCGCGACCATTTCAGCCCTACGACCAATTTTATCCTATGGGTATTTTGTGAAATAGCGATTGCCGCCTGCGATCTCGCCGAGGTCATAGGTTCTGCCATTGCTTTAAACTTACTCTTCCACATTCCTCTGACTTGGGGAATTGTGATTACAACCGTAGATGTTTTGATCATACTTTTGCTTCAGGCCAAAGGTTTCCGATGGATAGAAAGTATTGTTGGCGGTCTTATTTTCATTATTCTCGCCTGTTTTATTTATGAGATTGTGATTTCACAACCTGCCTTTAATGAAATACTGGGTGGACTTGTTCCTCAAAAGGAAATTATTCAAAATCCGGCTATGCTGTACATCGCCATAGGAATTTTGGGAGCTACGGTTATGCCTCACAATCTATATCTGCACAGCAGTATTGTTCAGACCAGAGATTATACGCGTGACAAAGAAGGAAAAAAAGAGGCCATAAAATTTGCCACTTTAGACAGTACCGTTTCATTGATGCTTGCTTTCTTTATCAACGCTGCGATCCTTATTTTAGCTGCTGCCACCTTCCATACTACAGGAAATAAGCACGTAGCTGACATTCATGATGCCTACAAAATGCTTACTCCGATTTTAGGTGCTTCCATGGCAAGTATTGCCTTTGCAATTGCTTTGCTGGCATCAGGACAAAATTCAACGCTTACGGGAACGCTTGCAGGACAGATCGTTATGGAAGGCTTCCTGAATATCAGATTAAAACCATGGCTGAGAAGATTGATTACAAGACTGATTGCTGTAATTCCCGCTTTAATAGTGGCCATTATTTATGGTGAACAGGGAACCACTGATTTATTGGTTTTAAGCCAGGTAATCTTATCTATGCAGCTGAGTTTTGCGGTAGTTCCTTTAGTTATGTTTACCAATGATAAAGCTAAAATGGGAGAATTTGTAAATAAACCTTTCTTAAAAATCATTGTCTGGATTATTTCTCTTGTCATCATTGTTCTAAACCTTTACCTTCTGTACCAGACGTTTGCCGGATAGAAAAAATAACGGTGAATGAGGGTGAATAGTCAATGGTGAATCATGCCAACAACTAAGATTGACTATTGCCCTGCGAAGCAGAAGTGACTATTCACATTTAAAAATGATGGTGAATGGTGAATAGTAAATTGTGAACCATACCAACAACCAAATTGACCATTGCCCTGCGAAGCAGAATTGACTATTCACATTTAAAAATGATTGTGAATGGTGATTAGGCAATTGTGAATTATACCAACAACTAAGATTGACCATTGACCTGCGAAGCGGAATTGACCATTCACATTAAAAAAATGGTTGTGAGCAGTGAAAAAGTAATGGTGAATCCAAATTACACCCAAAATCAACCATTAGACTGTGCTGCAAAATTGACAATTTCTCTTTCCCTTTTTCTGCCTTAATGTCCATTTTTTCTATTTGGCAGGCTCTTTGTCAAACAACTATTTAAATAAATATTGAATTATGGAAAATCAGGATATTAACGAAGAAAGCATCAATAATCACGAAGAAAACAACATTCAGAACGAAGTGGTAGCTGAGGAAAATGTGACAGCAAAACCTTCTGCAGAGGAACTTTTGGCAGAAGAGAAAGACCGTTACATCAGATTATACGCTGAATTCGAAAACTATAAAAAAAGAACGGCAAAAGAGAAGATGGAATTCTTCCAGTATGCCAACCAAGATATGATGATTTCTATGCTGGGAATTTTGGATGATTTCGAAAGAGCTTTGAAAGAAATTGCTAAAAACGGAAATTCATCTGACCTTCAGGGTGTAGAACTGATCTATCAGAAATTGAAGAACAGACTTACCGAAAAGGGCTTAAAAGCTATGGAAGTCAATGCAGGTGATACATTCAACGTAGATTTCCATGAGGCAATTACTCAGATTCCTGCACCATCGGAAGATCTAAAAGGCAAAATCGTAGATGTTATTGAAACAGGATATACTTTAAGTGATAAAGTGATCCGTTTTGCAAAAGTAGTAACAGGAAACTAAAATACCCATGATCAATGATGGGTCATCAATGGTGAGACAATATCTCATTGATGACTCATCAATAATCAATTATAAGCATTATGTCAAAAAGAGATTATTACGAAGTTCTTGAGATCAGTAAATCTGCATCGGCCGAGGAGATAAAGAAATCATACCGAAAAATGGCCATTAAATTTCACCCTGATAAAAATCCTGGTGATAAAGAGGCTGAGGAAAAATTTAAAGAAGCTGCAGAAGCCTATGAAGTACTGAGCGACGACCAGAAACGTGCCAGATATGACCAGTTCGGCCACGCCGGAATGAGTGGTAACGGTGGTTTTGGAGGCGGAGGCTTCGGTGGAGGTATGAATATGGAAGATATTTTCAGTCAGTTTGGAGATATTTTCGGAGGCGGAGGAGGCTTCGGAGGTTTTGGAGGCGGAGGACGCCAGCAGGTAAAGGGATCTAACTTGAGAATCAGAATCAAACTGAATCTTGAGGAAATAGTGAACGGAACCCAAAAAACCATCAAAGTAAAGAAAATGAAGATGGCTGAAGGGGCTACTTCAAAAGTATGTCCTACCTGTAACGGGTCCGGTGTTCAGATGAAGGTCATGAATACGATGTTCGGACAGATGCAGACACAGACTACCTGTGGATCTTGTCAGGGAATCGGAAAAGTAGCTGATAAAATTCCTGCAGGTGCCAATGCACAGGGACTGATCAAAGATGAAGAAGAAATTTCAATTAACATCCCGGCAGGTGCAAGAGACGGCATCCAGCTTAATGTAAGAGGAAAAGGAAATGACGCTCCGTTCGGAGGAATTCCCGGAGACTTATTGGTAATCATTGAAGAGGAAGTAGATAAAACCATCAAGAGAGAAGGGGACAATCTTCATCAGGAATTATATATATCTTATGCAGAAGCTGCTTTAGGAACTAAGAAAGAAATCCCTACGGTAGGTGGTAAAGTGAAAATCACGGTTGATCCGGGGACTCAGTCCGGAAAGATCCTTAGACTAGCCGGAAAGGGGCTTCCAAGCATCGACAGCTATGGAAAAGGAGATATGTTCATCCACATCAATGTATGGACACCACAAAAACTGAATAAGGAACAGAAAGATTTCTTTGAAAAACAGATGTCAAGCGGAGATATGGTTGCAGAACCTTCCGGAAAGGAAAAAACTTTTTTTGATAAAGTGAAAGATTTATTCAATTAAAATATAAAAAAGAGGCTTTTAAAAAGCCTCTTTTTTTTGATCTTAAACGACTATTTCTTCTTTACTAAAGAAACAACTCCTTTTCCCATTGTAAAAAGAGCTACAGCAAATAAGCCCCCTATAAGTCCGAGAATAATTTCTTTTAAAATAGTAAGCATCTCATTAGAAGACCAGGAAGGCAAAACATGGTGAAGAAATTCTATTCTATGGGCAAAAATACCGCCGGCTACCATAATCAAGGCAATGGTACCTATCACTCCCAAAGCTTTAATAACAACAGGTAAAGCTTTCACCAAAAAGTGTCCAAGCTTTCCAAAGAAACCTTTGTCATTACTCTTTTTGATTAATTTGAATCCTGCATCATCCATCCTTACGATCAAAGCAACAATTCCGTACACGCCCACTGTAGCTATAAAAGCAACCAGACTCGTTACCAAAATCTGGGTAATGAAAGGATGACTTTCTTCCAAAACCGTTCCCAAAGCAATGATGACAATCTCAACAGATAAAATAAAATCTGTGGTAATGGCCGATTTTATCTTTGATTTTTCTATTTCTTCATCACTCTTTTCATCTTCTATAATTTCTTCTACCACTTCGTGACCTTTTTTATCCCTGTGAAAAAGAAATTCTATTATTTTTTCAACACCTTCAAAGGCCAGATATAATCCACCCAGAATCAACACATAGTTAATTGCCGGAGCATAGAGCCAGTTGAGAAGGAATACAACGGGAAGAATGATCAGCTTATTGATAAAGGAGCCTTTGGTAATAGCCCATAAAACAGGGATTTCCCGTGAAGAAAGAAAACCAGTAGCTTTCTCTGCATTCACAGCTAGGTCATCGCCCAGAATACCGGCTGTTCTCTGTGTAGCTATTTTACTCGTAACAGCTACATCATCCATCAGTGCCGCAATATCATCTAAAATCGCAAAAAAACCAGATGCCATATTATTTTAATGTTTTTTTAATATATGTTAAGTAGGGCAAAAATAATTATTAAAATCTATTTTTATTTGTTTCTGAATATTAATTTTAAATATTTTATGCCGATGGGGCGTTCATCTGAGCAAAACTCTGCTTACTTTTAACTGTTTTTAATATGATCAAAAAAGGACTTTCCTCTAAAACCACTGAAAAGCTTTAAACAGAACTTAAATATGGGTCATAAAACTTGTGTGTAATTGCGTATATTCGTGATAATCACCAAAATATTAAACCCAATCACCAAAATGAGACCCGTTCTATTATTCCTGACCCTTTTTTCATATCATTTATTCTTAAGCCAAAACAAAGAGTTTATTTATGAATATCGCTTTATCCCAGATTCAACACAAAGAGATCAGATTGAAAAAGAAATAATGATTCTTTCATTGGGAAAAGACAAATCTGAATTCTATGGTCAAGAATGGTAGAGATCAGATTCCACCATGATCAGTGAAAGTGCAAAAGGAAATTTTCCTATGCCATCCAATAAGAGAATGATTAGTGAACGAATTATAAAATATTCCAATTCTTCTGCAATAGATTTTGTAAAAATGATCGCTTCTGATCAATACATAATCAGCGAGACAATGAATTTACAGTGGAAACTGATTCCTGAATTCAAAACGATTATGAATTATAAAACACAGAAAACCACCATTGCCTATAGTGGAAGAAACTGGACCGCATGGTTTTCAAAAGATATCCCATTTCAGAACGGGCCATATAAATTTGGAGGGCTTCCGGGGCTAATCCTTGAAATGGAAGACAGTACGAAAAGTCATTATTATATCATTACAGCTATTAAGAGTATTCAGGACGACTTTACGTATCCTGTTTCGAACAATAATAAAGAGATTAAGATATCCCATCCGCAGTATATCAAGCTTTATAAAAATTACCGTGTTAATCCTGTAGCGCATTTAGTGGGGAAAATCCCTGATTTAAGGATCAGTATGGAACTACAATCAGTGGCCAGCAGAAGGTCCGGGAATTGGAAAAAATCAGGAAAGAAGCCATAAGGAAAGATAATAATATCATTGAAATGGATCTGCTGAAAAAATAAATAGGATTTTAATTTTTTCAGGTTCAAAAATTTAACAAAAGAAATAATAATAATACATTTATAAACAACAACATCGCTAATATCAATATTGCTTCGGACATAGTAAAAATCATGCTTCAAAGCTCCTTGATATGACAATTTTTCTTTACATTTAATTAATGAAAAAGCTCGTTCTCAGATACCATTTTTTTGTTGTAGGCTGTTTAAGCTTTCTGATGCAGTCTTGCCATACAAAATTCAAGGTTTGGGTGGGCGAAGGTGGCCAGCAGAAAATATATAATTTGAAATATGGTGAGCATAAAAGACAGAAAATGGACGTTTTTCTTCCGCTGGATTATGCTGAAGATGCTCCCGTAGTTCTTATTGTACACGGCGGTGCTTGGACTCTCGGGAAAAAAGAGCACATGATCCAAATTCAGAAAATGCTTTTTAAGCATAAGATTCCGAGTGTCAATATGAATTACAGACTTGTTTCCAAACGAAAAAACATTACTTATAAACAACAGTTGGAAGACATTGGCCTCGCCATTGAAAAATTTAATTCCCTGGCTGGAAAAGCAGAACTTCAACCGGATAATTATATACTTCTGGGAGAAAGTGCCGGAGGGCATCTTGCCCTTCTTTACGGTTATCGTCATCCTGAGCAGATCAGAAAAATCATTTCTCTGAGCGGGCCAACAGATTTTTACAGTCCGGAATATCTTAATTCATTTTATTCAAAATACACCTCTCCTACTTTTCAGAAAGTAGTAGGAACAAAACTTGATCGTAAAAATATATCTGAAGCATTTAAGGAAGCCAGTCCCATCGCTAATATATCCAATGTTCCTACACTGCTTTTTCAAGGAAATAATGACTTCTTGGTCAATCAGCATCAAGGATTGTCCATGGATTCTGCTCTTTCCAAACAGAATATACCCCACAAACTGATCTTTATGAAAAGAACAGGCCATGTACCACGATTTTTCAGCAAAGTAAAAAGAGACAGCATTATCTATCCCAACATTCTTAACTGGATAAAAAAATAACCTGCCGGAAAGCAGGTTATCTATATAATTGTGTGGTAGTATTAATCTAAATCTTTGTTCTCGTATTTGGAATGATCTTCTTTTTTACCGAATACAAATTTGATGATCACCGGAAGCGTTGTTACTAAAACGATAATGATGATGATCAGTTCAAGTTTCTCTTTTAAATTGATCCCGAACTGCTCCTGGAACAATTTATCTAAATAATGTCCGGCAAAGATCAGAATAAACGACCAAAGAATAGCCCCTATAACGTTATCTCTTAAAAATTCTCTCTTGTCCATTTTTACAATACCTGCAACAATGGGAGTAAATGTTCTTACTACCGGTAAGAATCTAGCCATAATGATCGCCAGTGCACCATGTTTTTCAAAAAAGTCATGAGCCTGATAAAGATATTTCTTTTTAAACAGCATGGTGTCTTGCTTTTTGTATAAAGCAGGACCTGCCTTCACTCCAAAATAATACCCTACCTCGTTTCCAATAATGGCAGCAATTGCCACGCAGGAAGCCAGAATAGTCGTATCCAGGAAGTCGCTCCCTGTGGAGCCAAAAGTCGCTTTGATGATATCAACCGCATAAATTCCTGACACAAACAGTAATGAATCTCCAGGTAAGAAAAACCCTACAAAAAGACCTGTTTCAGCAAAAACAATAAATAAAATAAGCCAGAACCCACCCATTTTAATATAAAACTCGGGGTTCAGTAAATCTCTCCAGCTATTGAAATCTTCCATATATAACGATTAACAACAAAAGTAAGCGTAAAATATCTTAAACAAAAATTAATTATAAGATTTTAACTAAAATAAGGACATGATATTTTACAAGTCCATGTCATCGTCTGAAACGGCGGTACCATCGGCCATCAGGAAGGCTTTCAGGAATGGTGTGATATTTCCGTTCATCACAGAATCCACATCTGAAGTTTCATGAGCAGAACGTACGTCTTTCACCAGTTTATAAGGATGCATCACGTAGTTTCTGATCTGGCTTCCCCACTCTATTTTCATCTTATTGGCTTCTATCTCGGTTCTTGCTTTCATACGGGCTTCAAGTTCCATTTCATAAAGTCTTGAACGAAGGAGCTGCATGGCTTTTTCCTTATTTTGAAGCTGAGATCGGGATTCGGAGTTTTCAATGATAATTCCGGTTGGTGCGTGGCGAAGACGTACGGCAGTTTCTACCTTGTTTACGTTCTGCCCTCCCGCTCCGGATGACCTCATCGTTTCAAATGAAATATCTGCAGGATTAATGTTGATTTCAATAGTATCATCCACCAAAGGATATACATACACAGAAACGAAGCTGGTATGTCGTTTTGCATTGCTGTCAAACGGTGAAATTCTTACCAGTCTGTGTACCCCGTTCTCGCCTTTCAGATATCCGAAAGCATATTCACCATCGATCTCTAGCGTTACAGTTTTCACTCCGGCAACTTCACCTTCCTGATAGTTAAGTTCACGAATCTTGTAACCCTGCTTTTCAGCCCACATTGTATACATTCTCATCAGCATTGAAGCCCAGTCACAACTTTCTGTCCCTCCTGCTCCGGCAGTAATCTGAAGAACAGCAGAAAGCTCGTCTCCCTCATTAGAAAGCATATTTTTGAATTCCAGGTCTTCTATTTTTTCTACAAGCTTCGGAAATGTTTCATCCAGCTCTTTCTCAGAGTCCGGGTCTTCTTTGGCAAATTCTGCTAGTACCTGCAGGTCTTCAAACTGGGTACTGATCTCTTCATAATCTTCTACCCATCTCTTTTTAGAGCGGAGTTGCTTCAGAAAGACTTCTGCTCCTTTTGGACTGTCCCAAAATTCTGGAGCAGCTGTTTTTTCATCATCATTCGCTATTTCTATCTTCTTTTTTTCGATCTGAAGGTATTTATGTAAGTCTCTGATTCTGGACTGAACTTCTTTTATCTGGTCGTTGTTGATCACGAATTTTTTATTTTATGCAAAAATACGGAATTCTTTTGTGAGTTGCTTTCGAGTTTGAGAGTTTAGGTGTAGAAGAGTTTGCAAGTTGCAGGTTTGAGTGTAGGAGAGTTTGGGAGAGAAAGAGGGTTTGATTTCAACATTCGAGGTTTAAACAGGACCGTTGTTGTTATATCCCAGTTGAAATCTAATTATCTTAAGTCTACTCTTTCAGTTTATCCGTAAATCTTTTGATCAGAGAATCTATTTTATCACCATAAATTTTCTTTGCACTTTCATAGGTCTGATTATTATTCAGCTCAAGAAATTTAGCTTTATCATAATCAATTAAAGTCTGTACAAATGCTCCTGAAACTGGATATAAGATATCACTGTTGATATTCTGATTTTCTGCCCATACTTTTTGTATATCCAGTGGAAATTTTTTATAGGCTTCCCTGGCAGCTTGAAGTTTATCATTTCCACTTTGATCGAAGCAGACCCCAATTCCTTCATTGATTAATGCTGTTTTGATTTTTCCTATACTTCCCTGCCAGAAACTGAGATTATGTGTGATCTCGTGTCCTGCAGTCTGATTTAACCGATTATGAGAAATGGCATAATTAGGCACTGTAAATCCTAAACTTTGCTTTAAAAACTGATTATATACATCATTGGAACCCCAGACAAAAAAGTCAATTTTCTTAGGTAGGTTTGCCTGAAAAAATTCATTGATTTTCACAAAGGCATTTTGTCGAGTTTTCACTATCTTATTTCTGGTTTCCTGATTGATTGAACTTTCAAAATGAAATATTATATTTTCTGTTTCTACAGTAATCCATTGGTCATAAAAGCCGTCAAAACCCATCAACCTTCCCAAATTATCCAATTCTAATGCAGCTTTTCCTGTTTGCTGAATGTTTTTCGCCTTTTCATAGTATTTCCTCGCAGCTTCTTTATTTCCAAGTCCATAATTCACAGCCATTAACTGCATTAATGTCCAACTCTTCTCCTGATCACTTTTCGCTATATTTTCAAGTTTTCCTGAATACAGAAGGGCATTCTGAAAATCACCAAGACTATTATACGAAGCAGAAATGATAAGATTAGTTTCAAAATCTTCCGGAGTAGTTTCAAGGACTTCTTGTCCTAAAGAAACTGCTTCTTTATAATCCTTCGTTTTAAACGCATCCTTCATTTCTTTTTTCTGAGACAGGCAAAAGGCCGAACAGGCCAAGCCTAAAATAAGTAGTATTTTTTTCATCATTCGTTAATTATATCAAATCATCTCAGCCATCATCTCCCCTACTTCCGGAGCCAGCGCCACTCCCATTCCTGAAAGTCTTACTGCGCAGAACTGCCTTTCTGAAAGCTTTTTTACAATGGGTGTTTTTTCTGAACCCATCGCCATAATGCCTGACCAACGGAGAGAGATTTTCACGTCCTGATCAGGCAGAATCACTTCTTTTAAAAAGTTTTCCAGGTGATTTTGTAAAAATTCTGTAGTTTCAAAATCTGTGGTTTCTTCTCTTTTAAAATCCTGATTTCTACCACCGCCCAGCAAAATTCTGTTTCCCAGATTTCTGAAATAGTAAAATCCTTCATCGTAATGAAATGTTCCTTTGAGCTTTAAGCCATCAATGGGTTCCGTCAAAAGAATCTGTCCGCGCGCCGGAATAATTTCTTCTTTTTCCAGGAATTTTGAGATGAAGGCATTCGTACAGTAAATAATTTTGTCCGCCTTTACAGAAAGAGTCTCAGAAAGATGGATTTCTACTTCGTTCGCTTTTTCATTAACATACTCTACCTCCGTTCCGAAAAGAAATTCTACCTTCAGTTCGTAACATTTCTCCAGAAGTTTCTGCAGCAGTTTACCGGAATGCAGACTTCCTTCACATGAGTTCTCAATTAAAAACTCCGATTTTCCGAGACCGAATTCTTTGATCTTTTCCTGATTCAGAAAGTAAGTTGTATCAAGACCGGTTATCGTTTTCAGCTTTTCATTAACGGTATCTAAATGCTCTAAAGGCTCAGCATTATTTAAAATTTCATAGCCTCCATTCAATTCAAAATCTATTTCATCACTGTTAAAATATCTTTTGATTTTCTGCAGACCTTCAAACCTCATCTTTACGAGTTCCCATGTCTTTTGCCAGCCCATTTTCTGAGAATCGGCAATCACTTCCGTAAGACTTCCGAAACAGGCAAAACCGGCATTCCGGGTCGAGGCTCCAAGAGGAATGGTACTTCTTTCAATAATTAAAACAGATTTTTGAGGATATTTTTCCTTAATGGATATAGCAGTCCAAAGCCCGGAAAATCCAGACCCGATAATGATAATATCTCTTTTTCTGTAAAAAGTTTCAAGTTCCCAGATGCTATTCATTTTTTGTAAAACTTATTGATGTATTTGAAAAGTTAAGAGCCAAGAAACAAGAGCCAGGAATAAAGACTTTAGATGCTAGATATCAGATTTTAGACTTGCTGATAATCAAACCCTCCTACTCTAAAACTCTCCTACACGCAAAACCCGTATCATCCCTGTGCACTATCATCTTCCTTTTCTCCGTTATGATGAAAACCAATGGCTCTTCTTGGTTCTTCTACGACTTTATAGGTTTCCAGTTCTTTTTTCAGAGCCTGGATTCTTAATTTAAAATCGTCGAAATTATTGATAATAGCATCTGCAAGGAATCTTGCTACCTGATCAAGATATTCTTCGGTAAGCTTTCCTCCTGCATCTTTTAAAGCTGCATTCAGGAGAATCTGATCGATCTTAAGGTTTTCGTTTTTAGTCTTCTGGTATTGATTTTTAAGGCGCTTTTTAAGACTCTGTGTAAAATCGATAAGCATGGTGTTGCTGAACGCCTTCATTTTAGAAGAGATCTCATGCCAGAACGGAACTTTATCTGCTTTGTTCTTTTTAAGAATCTTATAGAGAAGAGAGTCTTCTTCAAGCCCTCTGGTCATCACATAAAGAATGATTTCCGAACGTTCTGCTGCATTGGGTGGGAATATAGGAATCATGACATCAAATCTTCCCTGAGCAAGAATTTCTTCGTCGATCTCCGAAACGGTATTAGCGGAACCCACCATCAGCAATTCTTCTTTTCCAAATTTTCCAATATAATGCAGGATCAGTTCCTGAGTTTCCAGATTACAGGAAGCGAGATCTGTTTCTGCTTTCCTTTCCATCATAATTTCATCAAAATCATCAAGGAAAAGCAGGACTTTTTCTTCTTTCATCATAGTGAGCAGAAAATCAGTAAAATTGGTTTGGTTTCCATCTATGAAAGATGTCCCCAGATAATGTTTTTTCACTTCTTTGAACTTATACCCGATAATCTCAGCTATTTTGGTGGCCCAGAATATTTTCCCACTGCCCGGAGGTCCGTACAGAATGACCCCGGCAGGTTTGTGAATTCCCCAGTCTTTGATCTGCTGTGGATTGAGGAACGGCTCTAAAACCGCCGATATATAAAAGAAAAGATCTCTGTATCCAATGAAATCCCGATGCTGCAGACTGGTCTTATGTCCGAAATAATCGTAGACAAATTGGTAGTTGCCGCCGAGTTTATTATCAATCCCATAACTTGAAATTGATGAACGGAAAAAACCATTATCAAAAATATTGGGGTTGTCTTCTTTGATGACTTCTTCTACTTTTTCCTTTGGCTGGTTGATCACTCCAGCGATCTGTTCCAGGGTTTTACTTTCGTCAAGATCTTTTTCATACAATTTTAAAAAATCCAAGTTTTCACGGGCAAATTTTTCAAAATCTTCCTTCACTTCAAAGTTGGTACTGATACAGATTGCCAACTCAAGATCAAAATCCTGAATAAACTGTTTGATGGCTTCTGCCGAAACATTAAGCTCTTTTGCTAACTCAATTAACTTCATAAACTACCGATTAATTCTATCAAATTTAATATTTTAATCTTGAACATCTGTTGAAAATAACTAAAATAACATAGCAGATTAAAAAGTTTGTTTAATGAAGGTTGAGATTGAGGCTCAGATTATAAGTCATCCATTCAGCTATTGGACTGTGATTTTTTTCACCATATCATTCACAGCATCTTCTATGGCTTCAGGCTGGTCCTGATTGATGTAATGACCGCTTTTTTCAACTATAATTTGTCTGCTGTCGGTAGATAGATTCAATAGATCTTTCTGCATTTTATCCCATGCTGTAAGTATTTCGTTTTTTATTTTTTGATCTTTAATGAAACTATTATATCTTGTCTTATCTCCTGCTGTAATGACGAAAAGAGGAATAGAACCAAAAGAATTGATCGCAGCAGCTTCTGTTTTAATGGATTTCATATGATCCTGTTCTTCCAGTGTGGCGTCGGCACTTTTATAGAGCAGTGCAGGCATAATAGAATTTTGGTATTGATATTGCGCAGTGGCCGGAAACATATTGCTGAACATAAGCCTTGCTGCTCCAAACGTATTCGCAAACTTTAAGAAACCACCAGGAAGTCCCTGATTCACCATTTTGTATAATTCCGGGGACAGGTATTTTTCATCAGATGGATATTGACTGTCTACCAAAATCACTCCGGCAACATCCTGAGGATATTTTTTGACAAAAAACCGGGTAAGCATTCCCCCGAAAGAATGTCCGACAAGAATGTATGGTTTGGGTACTTTTGATTTTTCAAGCAGCGTGTGAAGCTCTTCTGCTATTTTCTCTCCTGTTTTAGGATTTGCTCCCCGTTCACTCCACAAAATTCCGGATCTGTCATAGGAAAAGGTAGTGTAGTTTTTGGGAAGATCCTGCTGGATATGGTACCATTGAAGGTGACCTGCCGGATCGAAAGCCGTTTCAAAAACTACTGTCGGTCCACCGATTCCTTTCTGAAGGTAATGCATCTTATGATTTTCAACTTCTGCAAACTGACCGTCAGCCTGAATTTTTTCAGCTTTTGAGCGGGATAATTCTTCGAAAATAAATCCTGTAATTAAGACCAGGATTATGATTAAAAGGAGTGCCATGCCTATTCTTTTGAGCCATTTAGCAATTTTCATAGTTATATTTTTTGATCTGGTTGATAATTTCAAAGCTAAAACGTAGTCAATAGGTCTATGTCCAACAAAAATAGTTACACAGATAAAACAATGACAATCTGAATCTTATTACATTCAATATAGAGAAAATTAATTTTATCATCCCTGAAAAAATATCAGGATCTGTAACAATCCTTCAATTACATAGACTACTACTATGTAAAACAAATTACATGGAAAAAATTTTGTCAGTAAAGAATTTAACCAAAAAATTCAAAAGAACTGTAGTCAACAATATCTCCTTTGATGTAGAAAAAGGAAATGTATATGGTCTGTTGGGGCCTAACGGAAGCGGGAAATCTACCACATTTGGGATGCTTCTGTCTACCATCAATCCTACCAGTGGTGACTGGTACTGGTTTGGAAAGAAAGGAACGGAGCCTGATACCCTGAAAAGAATAGGAGCCATTATTGAGCAACCTAATTTTTATCCTTATCTGGATGCCGAAACCAATCTTAAGATTGTAGCGGAGATCAAAGAAACTCCTTATACCAGAATTGCTGAAGTTCTGAAAACCGTAGGTCTTTTTGAAAGAAAAAATGATGCTTTCAAAACGTATTCATTGGGAATGAAGCAGCGTTTGGCCATCGCTTCAGCTATGCTGAATAATCCTGAGGTGATGATCCTCGATGAACCGACTAACGGGCTAGATCCCGAAGGAATTATCCAGATCAGGGAGATCATCAGTAATATCGCAAAGCAAGGCATTACCATTATCATAGCCAGCCATCTTCTGGATGAGATCGAAAAGATCTGCAGTCACGTGATTGTCCTGAAAGAAGGAAATGCCATCTATAGCGGAAGAGTGGATGAAATGACGGCCAACAACGGATATTTTGAATTAAAAGCAGACAATAATAACCAGCTTTTAAGCGCTTTGGAAGAACTTCAATGGTTCAGCGCAGTAAAAATAGATGGAGAAATCATCAAAGCTCAGATCCGCGAAGATGCTTCTATATCTGCTTCGGCTTTAAATCAGAAACTGGCTGAAAAGGGAATTTTTCTGTCCCATTTAATGAAGAAAAAACTGTCTCTTGAAACTCAATTCCTTGAACTTGTAAAAAACACGAATACCCATGCTTAAATTATTAAAACTTGAATATTATAAAAACCTGAACTACCGACCGTTTAAGGTTTTCACGGTCTTATATTTTGCTATTCTGATCGCTCTTCTGTTCATAGGACTGGTAGATCTGGATGTTTTTGGAGGAACCATCAATTTAAAGGAACAGGGAATTTATAATTTCCCTGAAATATGGAATTTCACCACATGGATCGTCGCGCTATTGAAAATTTTCCTGGGGCTGATCATTGTATTTTCAATCTCCCAGGAGTTCACGAACAGGATGTTTAAGCAAAATACTATAGACGGACTGAGCAGAAAGGAATTTATAGGGTCAAAACTTCTAACCATTACGATCTTTACGACTGTTTCTACATTGATTGTATTTATTATCACCATGTTTTTGGGACATCAATATTCTAAGGTCACCGATTCTGCCAAAGTGTATGAGGAGGTTTACTATATTGGAAATTATTTTGTGAAACTATTTACGTTCTTTTCTTTCCTCATGTTCCTTTCGGTATTGCTGAGAAAATCAATGTTTGTATTTCTTGGTTTCTTCGCCTACTGGATCGCTGAAAAGATTTTAGCAGGTATCGAAGCCTACCAGAAATTAACAGGAATGCAGGGGGAACAAAGAAAAGCCGTTCTCGAGAATGATTTCTTCATCACCAATCTTTTACCTTTAGAGAGCATGTCTAATCTAATTCCAAATCCACTGATGCGATTGAATCTTGTGAAGGTGATGGGGGTGAAATATGAAGCTCATTATCCTACAGAAAGTATGATCGCATGTATCATCTGGTCTGTGGTCTTTATTTGGGGTTCTTACTGGATCCTGAGAAAAAGGGATTGGTAGACATCTGAGATTTAAAAATTGAAAAATTAAATAATGAAGTGGTCCCTTGGATCACTTTATTTGTTTTTTATGGCTGGAATGTTAAAAATAGTGGCTACCCATTCGTGTATTAAATTTTTCATTAATTTTATAAAAATGACAGGAGTGAAAAAAATATACTATTTACCGGGGCTGATCAGTGCTGTATTAATTCCAGTGTTGTTCTGGTATTATGGCAACCAGAGGGTACAACCCCAATATACAGTTCTGGATTTTGCACTTCCTTCAAAAGAAGCCTACAATCCGAAGAATACCTTTGAACCGTATAGAAACTGGAAGTATAAAAAAATCATTGTAAAGCCTAATACATTCACCCAAAATCAAGGATATTATATTTCTGAATTAAAGAAACTTCAAACAAGAAATGAAAGAGAAACCGGAATTGAGTTTGTTATCGACGATCATAACAGTTATCTGGATTTTATAGCACTCATTAATACTATGCAGCTGGCCCAACAGGAAACTTATGCAATTGATGTAGAGAAAACAGGTCATTTTTTTGCTGTCCATTTTTATAAAGATCCTAATAAAAACTATGCTACTTGCGGAGGAACAGTGGGACCAGATCCTTACTATAAAGAAAGAGAAACCAAGAATTTTTCTGATCCAGAAAATGTGATAAAAAATCTACCTAAACAGGCATTTTATATCCTATTCGGATTTTTATTTTTGGTGAATATGTCTATGTCAGCATTAAAGAAAATCTTCAGATCCAAAGAAAAACATTTGTATGAAAAAGATGTATTACTTTCCGGGACTGATCAGCGCTGTTATTATTCCGCTACTGTTCTGGTATTATGGCAACCGGAAGTTTGAGGAAATCAATGTTTCTGTTATGGATATCTGGCTTCCAGCAAAAGCAAAAACTGGAGAGAAGCCATCCTTTTTAAGTTTTGAGCCGTATAGAAACTGGAAGTATAAAAAAATAAGAGTGGCTCCCAATAAAGCAAGGGAAAATACAAAGCTCTATGTTGCTGAAATTAAAAATTTGCAGAAAAGAAATGAGAAAAATTCAGGTATTGAATTTATTTTAGATAAGAACAATACCTATGGAGATTTTGCGTCTTTATTGAATGATATGGCAATTGCCAAGCAGGATACTTATGAATATGATTTAGAAAAGACAGGACATTTATTTGCAACCGTTAATTACATCGATCCAAATGTCAAACAATTTGAATATGATTGTCTACTTTGCTATGATGTTATTTCTTTAAATGAAGTTTATAGAGTAAATTTATTTGATAAAATTCAGCTGTTTTTAACCAATCTTCCCAAAGAAGGATATTATATCATATTCGGATTTTTATTTCTACTGAATATCTCAATGCTCGGTATTAAAGAAAGATTTCAAATTCATTACTAAAAGGTCTTTTATTTTGAGGCCTGTCTTGGTTAATAATTACACAATAATTAAACCTTATAGGTTTTAGAAACCTATAAGGTTATAATCAATAAAACACAAACATCCTCGTCATCCGCAAAATCAGCGGGACAAGTTTTATATTTTAGTCTAGGCAAAAAAAGACCGCCTCTCGGCGGTCTCTCCTTCATATTACTTTTTATCCAACAACGGAATATAATCTCCGTAGCCTTTTTTCTCCATTTCAGCTTTTGGAACAAACTTCAGTGAAGCACTGTTGATACAGTATCGAAGTCCTCCTTTATCCGTAGGTCCATCGGTGAAAACATGCCCCAGATGGGCATCTCCGGTTTTACTTCTTACTTCCACTCTGATCATTCCGGCGGTTTTATCCATTTTCTCATCGATCAGCTTTTTAGTAATCGGTTTTGAAAAACTTGGCCATCCGCAACCTGATTCAAACTTATCTGTAGAAATAAATAAAGGTTCACCCGTCGTGATATCTACATAGATTCCTTCACGGGTTTCGTTCCAATATTCATTCTGGAAAGGTCTTTCTGTTCCGTTTTCCTGCGTTACATTGTATTGTTCAGCAGTTAGTTTTTCTTTTAAAGCATTTTTATCCTGCTTTTCGTATTTTGCTTTAGGAAGAGGGTTTGCATTTTTGGCTATTTCAAAAAGTCCCGGTTCGATATGACAGTAACCTCCCGGATTTTTATCCAGATAATCCTGATGATAATCTTCAGCTTTGTAGAAGTTTTTCAACGCAACGGTCTCTACCACTACCGGTTGAGAATAGTTTTTAGCCAATTTCGAAACCTCATTTTTCACAACTGTTTCATCTTCTTTATTGGAGAAATAAATTCCTGTTCTGTATTGATTTCCTCTGTCATTCCCTTGTTTGTCAAGAGTTGTAGGATCTATCGTTTTAAAATAAAGATCGATCAGCAGTTTAAGATCAACCTGTTCAGGATCATATTTTACTTTTACCGTTTCTGCAAAACCTGTGGTATGGCTTACCACTTCCTCATAGGTTGGATTTTGAGTATTTCCGTTCGCATATCCTACTTCAGTTCCCACGACTCCGCGGATCTGCTGAAAGAAGTGTTCCGTACCCCAAAAACATCCGCCTGCAAAATAGATTTCTCTGACATTTTTATTATCCATAATGTTCTGATTTTCCTTTTCTTTTGTTATTTCTTTAGACTTTGAATTTTTAAAAAGCCCCGATCCTGCAGCAAAAACTGCGATACCCAGAATAATTCCGAGTACGATAAATATATTTTTCATTTTTTTCTTTTTATCCATTACTTATTTATTGTTTTGAACGATCATCAAACCGAATCCCAATAACATCAGATCTTTTAGAATAAAAAAATCTGTGATAGGAACGCCATCCACTATTTTCCAGATTCCGGGAGTGGTGAACAGATAGCTCAGTGTTACCAAAAATGTGACAATCATTCCGATTCCGGCATACTTCTTTAGAGATGCAAATTTCACACTAAATACCAGCAGTAAGGCAATGATAATTTCTATCACTCCGATAGCATTTGACACCGTCTGCGCACTGGCTATTTTATATACGAAGAAAGTAAGAAAATGGTTTTCGACCAAAGGTTTAATGGCAGCAGCCTCAGTGGGCGTAAATTTGAATATCCCGATCCAGAGCAGAATCAATGCAGCTCCGAAAAGTGAAATATAATACCCTGATTTGTACGTCCCCGATTCGACGTTAAGTGGTGATGCTCCGTTCATGTCTTTAAGATTTTGAATGATACTTTATGATTTTCAAAAGTATAGTCGGAACCCTTTCAAAATCCTGACAGTTTTTTATCTAAAGATCCAGTTTTTCTAAAAATTTATTTTTAAAACCCTGAATATCAGAATCATTAATTTCAGTATTTTCTTTTTGAGAAAGCTTTCTTTTTAAAATATCATCCAAAATTTTGAGTTTTTCTTCATAAGCACGGCACCATTTACAGATTTTCAAATGCACGGAAAGTTGCCAGTCTTCCTTTCGGGATATCAGTTGTGCGTTCCTTTTTTCCATCAGCATTGTAGCTTTGCTGCATGGCAGGAACAGAATATGAATAAATTTTCTCAACATGTTTTATGATAGGGTTATAAGTTGGCAAACCAGTTAGCATCCAGACATTCCCTCAGCTGCATTCTGCTTCTCTGAAGGATCTTCCATAGATTGGTCGCAGAAATTTCCAGTTCCTGACTCACTTCCGGTGCTTTTTTCTCCTGAAGATAATACATTTTCAACGGAATCTTCCATCTGGAGGGCAAATCCTCGATACAATCTTCCAGCGTTTTATTGAAATCATTATCGTCTAAAAGTTCAGATTCTTTCTCTGAAACATTCCAGTCGTTCAAAACACCATCATTTTTCCAGGAACCCGTTTCATCAAAAAAATGATCCAGCTTGATCTGCGGTTCTGATTTATATTTTTTCCGGTAAAAGTCAGCGGCTTTTCTATTTAAAATAGCCATCAGCCAGGTCAGCGGCTGGCTTTTCCCTTCAAAAGAATCGTAGGACGAAAATGCAGCTAAAAAAACTTCCTGTACTATATCTTCTGCTTCTATTTTATCTGAAAGTACATACGCTGCTCTTTTCAGAAGAGGCCCTGAATATTGTTCTACCCAGCTTTTCAGCACTTCATTTTTCGTCATTTCTTATTCTTTAATATGATAAAAACTAATTTTTCAATTTTGGAGAAGATTGATTATATCGCCCCTCCAAATCGTAAAATCTATTGAGTCTTTATGTAATATTAAAACGAATATAAAAAGTTAAATCATACCATGCAAAATTTTTATTACGCATGTCACTGCGAACCATAGGTAAAAAAATTTTAATTGCTAATCTGAGTTCGGAGTAAGGGAATTAAAAGAAGCTGAGAGAGGGAGATTAGGAATTACTAAGTATCCTTGTCAAAGTTTAAAACCTTGACAAGGATACTTCCTGGAAACTTTGCGCCCTTGTGCTAATGCAACAATCCTCTATCCACTTTAAAACAAACTGAAATGTCTTCTATAACAAATCTGCTTCCTACCCCATTCAAAACATAGCATAAAATGATTTACAAATCGCTTAAAAACATTAAATTTGCATCTTATCAAAAATTTGATAGTTTTAAAAGCAAAGCAATACTATGACATCACAAGAGATACGTCAAAAATTTTTAGATTATTTTAAAAGTAAAGACCACCTGATCGTTCCTTCAGCACCCATCGTTCTGAAAGACGACCCTACCCTTATGTTTTCCAACTCGGGAATGACGCAGTTCAAAGATTTTTTCTTAGGCTATAAAACACCTACGGCACCAAGAATTGCCGATACCCAGAAATGTCTTAGAGTTTCAGGAAAGCACAATGACCTGGATGATGTGGGAAGAGATACCTACCACCATACCATGTTTGAAATGTTAGGAAACTGGTCTTTTGGTGATTATTTTAAAAAAGATGCTATTGCTTTTGCCTGGGAATTACTGACTGAAGTATTCGGAGTTCCCAAAGAAAATTTATATGTAACGATTTTCGAAGGGGATGCCTCTGAAAATCTTGAAAGAGATCAGGATGCTTACGATTTCTGGAAATCTCATATTTCTGAAGACAGAATTATCAACGGAAACAAGAAAGATAATTTCTGGGAAATGGGGGAAAGCGGACCGTGCGGACCGTGTTCAGAAATTCATATTGACCTTAGAACACCTGAAGAAAAAGCTAAAATTTCAGGACTTGACCTGGTTAACAATGATCACCCTCAGGTGGTGGAAGTATGGAACCTGGTTTTCATGGAATTCAACAGAAAGGCAGATAAGAGTTTAGAAAAGCTTCCTCAACAGCACGTTGATACAGGAATGGGCTTTGAGCGTCTTTGTATGGCACTTCAGGGTAAGTCTTCCAACTATGACACTGACGTTTTCACACCGCTTATTGCTAAAGTGGAGGAACTTTCAGGAAAGAAATATACCGGAATTTTAGAAGACGAAAAAGATATTGCAATCCGTGTTGTGGTAGACCACATAAGAGCTGTTTCGTTTGCCATTGCAGATGGGCAGCTTCCTTCAAACGGAGGTGCAGGATATGTGATCAGAAGAATTTTAAGAAGAGCTATTTCTTATTCATACCGATTTTTAGGAATGAAAGAACCTTTCCTTTTTGAACTGGTCGCTGTTCTTAAAGATCAGATGGGACCTTTCTTCCCTGAATTGGAAAAACAAGGCAACCTGGTCACTGAGGTTATTAAAAGTGAAGAGGATTCATTCTTAAAAACCATTGAAAATGGGTTAATAAGAGTTGAAAAATTAATTGAGCAGACGATTGCAGACGGTTCAAAAGTATTACCAAGCGAAGAAGTTTTCGAATTATATGATACTTATGGATTCCCGGATGATTTAACGAGAATTATCGCGGAAGAAAAAGGTCTTACCATTGATGAAGCCGGATTTAAAGCTGAAATGGAAAAGCAAAAACTTCGTTCAAAGGCGGATTCTGCTCAGAAAGTATACGACTGGGTCACTTTGGAAACAAAACCTGAAAACTTTGTAGGCTACGATCAGATCGAATCGGAAACGTATATTACAAGATACAGAAAAGTAGAAAATAAAGACGGGGAATTCTACCAGGTGGTATTGAGCAGTTCTCCTTTCTATCCTGAAGGCGGTGGCCAGGTGGGAGACAAAGGGGTTCTGGAAAATGCTGTAGAAAGCTTTGAGGTTTTAGAAACTAAAAAAGAAAACGGACTGATCATTTCATTGATTAATGGTCTTCCGAAAGACGCAGGAGCTGTTTTCTATGCTAAAGCAGATGCTACCGACAGAAAAAATTCTCAGGCTAACCACTCTGTGACTCACCTTTTACATGAGGCATTAAGAGAGGTTTTAGGCACTCACGTTGAGCAGAAAGGGTCTTACGTAGGTCCTGACTATCTCCGTTTTGACTTCTCACATTTCAATAAAATGACAGAGGAAGAATTGGCGTTGGTAGAAGAAAAAGTAAATCACAAAATAAAGGAAAGCATTGCTTTGCAGGAATTCAGAAGTATTCCTATTCAGGAAGCTCTGGATAAAGGAGCCATGGCATTGTTTGGTGAAAAATATGGTGATAGCGTGAGAATGATTCAGTTTGGAAGCTCTAAGGAACTTTGTGGTGGAACTCACGTAAAAAATACCATTGAGATCGGTCATTTCAAAATTACTTCTGAAGGTTCTGCTGCTGCAGGAATCAGAAGAATTGAAGCGATTTCCGGAGACAAGTCTGAGGAATATTTCAAAAACCTGGAAAATCAAATTCACGAGCTTTCTCAATTATTGAAGTCTAAAGATGTGGTAAGATCTATCGAGAAACTGATGGAAGAAAATGCTTCTTTAAAATCTGAAGTAGAAGCTCTAAAAAAAGAAAAAGCAAAAGGCGAGATCGGCGAATGGAAAAACGCTTACGAGCAGAAAGGAAACAAACAGTTATTGGTGAAGAAAACTTCTCTGGATGCTGGTTCTGTAAAAGATATTGTTTTCCAGTTGAAGAAAGAAATCCCGACTTCCGTAACCATCATTCTTTCTGATGCCGACGGAAAACCAATGATTACAGTTGGCGTTTCTGAAGATCTGGCAGCAGATTATCAGGCCGGAGCTATCGTCAAAGACCTGGCAAAAGAGATCCAGGGCGGCGGCGGCGGAAACCCGGGCTTTGCAACCGCAGGAGGTAAAAACCTTGATGGTTTAGAAAATGCTTACCAAAAAGCTCTAAATCTTTAGGATTAGAGGTCCTTTATCATAAAAAAAGTAAAAACTCCTGAAAATTTCAGGAGTTTTTTTATTTATATCCATTCTAATTATTGATCTTATCTTAACAAACCATTACCTAAACTTAAACTATTTGTTTCGTCCCCTTAAAATACAATTCACAATAGACCTTTAGCTTTGCTACTATCGAAATCAATAAAAGTAATTATGAAAATTAACAAAACTATTGGAGCTCTATTGTTTACTTCTATGGCATTTCAGGGTTGTAATGACGACAATACCGATCAGCAGGAAACCACTCCTGTCAATCAGAATATAAAGATTGAAAATTTTTCACAGGAACCAGCTTTCGTTTTTGGAATGACGGGTTTTGAAAATCTGAGCATCACTACCCTGATCTCAAGTTCTGATGTACTTTCAGGAACTCCGAATTTTGTTTTCGCAGGACAGCCGGACGGCATGGGAATCATGAAAGATCCTAATTCTGACGGCTACTTAATGATCACCAATCATGAGATCACCCAATCTGTTTCCAGAGTTTATTTAGATAAAACATTTAAGCCTATCAAAGGAGAATACATCTTGAACGGAATGGGCGGTATGACCAGATTATGCTCTGCTACGCTGGCCACCCCGGAAACCCACGGATTCAGTGCGTTTCTTACCGCTGGCGAATCTGGTGAAGAAAGTATGGTTCACGATCTTAATCCATTGGCACCTGCTTCCCAGGCCTCTGATCAGTCAAGAGTAAAACCGGCTTTGGGAAAAGCTTCTATGGAGAATGCGGTTCCGCTTCCTAAGGATATTTCAGGTGGAAAAACATACATTATGATTGGTGAAGATCAGTCTTATTCTTCTTCACATCAGTCTGCAGGACAGCTGATCATGTATGTTTCGACAACGCAGGGAGACCTTGATCATGGAAAACTGTATGCTTTAAAAAGAACAAACAGCAATTATACAGAAACGGATATGGTAAAAGGCAATTCTTACGATGTAGAATTCGTGGAAATTCCAAATTCCAAGAACCTTACAGGTGCTCAAATCAATCAGAAAAACATTGATAATAATGCGATCCGTTTTTCGAGAGTTGAGGACGTAGATTATAGAAAAGGAGCAGGAAAAGGAAGAGAAATTTACTTTACGGCAACGGGAGAATCTTCAGATGGTGTTACTCCAAAGCCGGGATTGACGATGTGGGGAAGAGTTTACAAGCTGGTACTTAACGAAAATAATATGCTGGCTGGAAAACTTGAAGTAGCCGCAGAAGGAGATTCTAATCCGGGACACAACCTGATCAATCCTGATAATTTATGTGTGACCGAAAACTTTGTCTATATTCAGGAAGACGGTGACTCTTATTATACAGCAGCAGCACACGATTCTTATATCTGGCAGCTCAACATTGCTACAAAGCAATACAAACCATGGCTGAACATGAAACACAACAGAACAGATACAGCTTGGCAAACGGCTTATAATCAGTCCGGCACCCTTCAGAAGTTCGGTTCATGGGAGTATGGAGCGATGGTGGATATTTCAGATATCATAGGAATTCCAAACACTTTTGCCGTGAATATTCACTCGCATACATGGCAGAAAGATAAGTTCAAGAATGCTGACGGAGCAGGTGTGAATACCAATAAGGAAGGTGGGCAGATCGTAATCATCAGAAACGTAGAGAAATAATTTTAAATATCCAATAAATAGTAAAGTATCAGCGGGAAAATTCCCGTTGGTACTTTTTCATGCTTATGAAAATACTTTCAAAATATCCGGTTCTCATTATTTTATTCACTGTAACGGTTCTTTTTGTTCTTTTTCAATGCAAAAACGACAAACATCAGCCCATTAATGAAGATCTGAGTGCTGTAAAAAATGAAATAGCCAAAACCAATGTTTCGTTTGAAAGGCAGATCATTGAACTGATGGCTCTTGTCTCAAAAAATGCAGATGAAAAGACAATTCAGAAGAAATTTGAAGATCTCAGAATAACGTATAAAAAAATGGAATGGGCGGTAGAATATTTCCTGCCTAATTCTGCCAGATTCATCAACGGTCCGGCCCTTCCTGAAATTGAAATGGACGAGCATACAGAACTTGAGCCGGAAGGTCTTCAGGTTTTGGAAGAACTTTTCTATCCCTATACTGCTGAAAACAAAGATGAAGCTGTACGGTTTCTGAAGAAACTGACCAATAAAAGCAATACTATAAAGGTCAATTTTCAGTCAATCTCCGTGAGTAAAGATCAGGTTTTTGATGCAGCAAGACAGGAGATTTTCAGGATTTCTAGCTTAGGAATTTCAAGTTTCGATACGCCAATATCAGGGACTTTTTTGAAAGAAATGCCTTATTCTTTGGAAGCGGTTAAACAGACTTTACAACAGATTTCCACCGATAAATCTACGGACAAAGCCTTGAAAAATATCAATACTGCCATTGATTCAGCCATTG
This sequence comes from Chryseobacterium antibioticum, assembly GCF_012927325.1. Classification (GTDB taxonomy): domain Bacteria; phylum Bacteroidota; class Bacteroidia; order Flavobacteriales; family Weeksellaceae; genus Chryseobacterium; species Chryseobacterium antibioticum. Next base: position 59,327 of record NZ_JABBGI010000019.1, read on the forward strand.
CTGTTTTAAAGAAAAATACAGACAGAAATACTTTCGATTATGTCAATTTTATTCCAGATCATTTAAATAAAATCTCTTCTTTACTGCTGGAATTTAAAAAGCAGGAAGGTATCCCGGATATTGAGGTTACTTCCGCCTTAAACAAAAACGCAGCTTCTTTTTTTTCAAAAAATGCTTTCAATCCCAATGCATTTGTTCCCGGAAAAGAATTTGCATTCTCTGAAGACAAGGCCGCTCTGGGGAAAAAACTGTTTAATGACAAAATTCTTTCCAACAGCAATAACAGAAGCTGTGCAACGTGTCATATTCCCGAAAAGGCTTTTACGGACGGGCTCGCCAAGTCTATGTCTTTGGAGAATGCAGAGTTGCAGCGAAATACACCATCGCTAAATTATGCAGGTTTCCAGCACGGACAGTTCTGGGATATGCGAAAAGATGATCTTGAAGGGCAGAGTTCAGACGTGATCTCCAATAAAGAAGAAATGCACGGCGATATGAATGTTATTCTTGGTAAAATTAATCAGGACACAAAATATCTTCCGGAATTTAAGAAAATCTATAAAACTTCAAAAGCTGAAACCTGGCAGCTTCAGAATGTACTGGCAAGCTACATCCGTTCTCTGGCGAAATTCAATTCTAATTTTGATGAGTATATGAGAGGAAACAGATCTGCCATGACGGAAAGCCAGAAACAGGGATTCAATCTTTTTGTAGGAAAAGGTCAGTGCGCACTATGTCATTTCATTCCATTATTCAATGGAACTGTTCCTCCCAATTTCAAAAAAACAGAACAGGAAATCTTGGGAACTGCTGTCAACGGTGACAATAAGATGTTTGATCAGGATTTGGGAAGAGGGAAATTCCATGAAACGGTTGAAGCTTTACAGCATTCTTTTAAAACACCAACTCTTAGAAACATCAGCAAAACAGCTCCCTATATGCATAACGGAGGTTACAAAACGCTAAGAGAGGTGATGAATTTTTATAATAAAGGAGGTGGAAAAGGCTTCGGTTTTAAGGTAGAGAACCAAACGCTTTCTGATACACCCTTGCAACTTACCGACAACGAAATAGATAAAATGATAGACTTCATGAATACCTTAGATGATCGATAAAAAAATTATGGTTTTCAAAAATTATATTGAATATTCTCATCTCTATTTTTACTGCATTTTTCTATCAAAAATTTAGATTAAATCAATGTCATAACATATCATAAAAACTTTCTCAACACAAGAAATATCATTACTTTTGACCTAGTTTTTTACATGAAAAGGTTTTTAGTTTTATTATTTTTAATAATGTATTTCTTTGGTTATTCACAATCAAAGATCAGGGTTATTGACGAAACTGACCAGAAACCGATATCCCATGCAAAAATATCCTGCGATGGAAAAGTCATTGGCTTTACAGACATTCAGGGCTTATTGGAATTTAAAGCATCATGCAACAGCATTGAAGTCCAGGCGGAAAATTACCAGAAAGAAACGGCAACCGCAGAGGCTGACATGGAAGTTTCTATGCAAAAAAAGGCATCAAAAACCACTGATATTGAAGCTGTGGTGATTGAAGACCGCAGCGACCCAAGAGCGCTGGAAATCCTTAAAAAAGTCAACAAACTGTTCAGGGACAATTCACCAAAAAGCCTGGAATCCTATTCTTTTAAATCTTACGAAAAAATATCTCTGGACATCGATCAGGATAGTATTAACCAGTTTAATACTTTTTTTAACAACACCGATTTTATCAAGAAAAAAAGGGAAAAAGATTCATTAAATAATATCTCGGCAAAACAAATTTTTTCAAAAAGCAAACTCTTCCTGTGGGAAAGAGCTCAGGAGTTTCTGTATTCTAAACAATACGGTGAAAAGATCAATATCCTGGACAACAGAATTTCCGGGCTTAAGCAGCCTATCTACGAAATGATTGCGGTTCAGCAAAGCAACAGGGATAAAATTCCAAATCAGATCAAACAGGAAAACAGAGGCCTTTACCGCTTTTTTCTTTCGGATACCCTTGAAGTGAACGGAAGAAAAACATTCGTCATCCGCTTTCGTGAGGTCAATTATAAAAAACAGGACAAAAAAAGAAAATACAACGGTGCGATCTACATAGATGCGGAAACCTATGGCATTCAGAAAATCGAAAACTTCAGCAAGAATAAAAACGACGGAATTATCACAAGTACCTGGGTTTTCTACAATAATAAATGGTTTCTCGCTCAGGAAAAGGTAAAACTGAGAATGAGCAAAGTGGCCATGGAAGAGGAAAACAAAAAGAAAACGGAAGAGCATGAAAAAAGGGACAGAACCAGTTTCGGCACCTATGCTTTCCTGACTTCCAACTATTTTGACTTCAAATCACCTATCGAAGAAGATCGAAATGATTTTAAAGGCTACACATTTTCCGTAAAAAATGCTGACGGGCATCTGCTGGATCAATACAGAACCGACCCTCTGACGGAAAGGGAACGTAATACCTACACTACGATCGACAGCCTGGGTAAAAAATATAATATTGACAACAAGGCCAAAATTCTGACCGGACTTATCAACGGGCAGATCAGGATGGGTATTGTGGATTTTGCGGTAGATGAAATTGTCAATTTCAACTTGTATGAAGGTTTTAGAGTTGGTTTAAAAGCTAAACTGAATGAGACTTTCAATCCCTATTTTTCACCGGATTATTATTTTGCCTACGGTTTCAAGGACGACAAATGGAAATACGGAATCGGTTTGGATATGAAGACCACACTGGATAAAAATTCATTCTTCAGGGTTGAATATTATAATGATGTAACAGCGTCCGGAGAGTTTTACAGAAGACTCTGGAATTTTAAGATGAGAACGATGAATTACGGAAACAATCTAAACAATGATAAATACTATCATTACAGAGGTGCTTCCCTATCCTATCTGAATGACGTAACGAACGGACTTACACTGGTTTTTGCTGCCAAAAGAAATATTGAAGAAGCTAAATTTGACTATCAGTTCAGAGGAAGAGGTGGCCAGTTTGATAATTTCAATACGCTGTTTACCTTAAAATATTCTCCCAATTCTACGAATATCATGACGCCACAGGGGAAATCGATCATCGATCAGAAGTATCCTGAGCTCTATCTCAACTATGAACAGAGTTATAAAATACTAGGTGGAGATTTCAACTATACCCGTTTTGATGCACTTTTCGTCCATAATTTTAAGACGATGCTTGGAACTACCGGATTCAGATTGTACGGTGGAATCGTTTTAGGGGAAGCTCCCATCTGGAAGCACTTTACAATGAACGGATTGGCTTCTCCGAGCAAGGACTTTAATTTCAACCTTACTTCTTATCTGGGGTTTGCAACACTGGAGGGTGGTAAATATTACAATGATAAATTCGTTGCCTATTATTTCACCCACAAACTTCCTCTGTACTTCAAAAGTTTCGGACAGAATATCTCCAGCTTTGATTTTGTATTAAGAGGAACAATCGGAGATATGAAGCATCCGGAATACCATGAATTCAGGTTTAGAAAATTGGACCATCTGTATCAGGAAGTCGGTCTGGAATGGAATAATTTCCTGTCCAGTTATTTCAATTTAGGACTCTTTTATAGAGTTGGATACTACACCACTCCCAATTTTAAACAAAATTTTGCCATCCAGTTTAAGTTGAAAGTGCTAGAATTTTAATTATCCAAACATCGATTCTTTCAAAGAAAAACGAAATTTAAGCAACATTATAAATACATAAAAAACGAAATATGCAGCGAATAGAAATAAAAGCGGAACAGTTTTTTGAATTATTAAAACTGAAAGACACCCCGATGTGGGAAATTTTCGCACAAATGATTGATGGTAATGAAAAGGAAATGGTATTTCTAGATAATGAAGACAAAGTCCTTTTTAACTATATCCTTCCTGCTGACCAGGAAAAACTGGAGGAGGACAGAAAAGAGTTTTCAAAACAGTTTTCAGATAAATTGGCTAACTTCAATTAAAAATGTTTAGATGAATAAAAATTACGTATTCTCTATAGTAAGTATTCTCCTGTTCAGCCTCGGCCATGCTCAAAATTATAAAAAACCTCTGGTCTCTGCTATCAAAGAAGCTGATCTGAGAAAAGATATGTATGAACTCGCTGCGGATCAGTTTTGGGGACGTGAGGCCGGAACTTTAGATGAATTAAAAGTATCCATGTGGCTGGCTGACAAAGCCAAAGAAGCAGGAATGAAACCAGCAGGTGACAACGGTACATTCTTCCAGTTTTTTGATATGTACAGACATCAGGTCATTCCTCAAAGCAGTTTAAAAATTGGTGACAGCAGCTTGAAATTATGGAAGGATTTCCTGGTTGCAGAACCTGTCAATGCAGCTATTGATACTGAGATTGTGTACGCAGGAACTACAGAACCTGAAGAACTTTCAAAATTGAATATCAAAGGAAAAGTTCTTGCCGTTAATGCTTCTGATAAAAACATCGACAAAGAAATGACTCTTTTAGTAAGAAGATATCCCGGATTTGTAAGGACTAAATATTACAATAAAGCCTATGAATTAGGAGCTAAAGCCGTTATTTTTATCACAGACGATATTTCCGAAAAAAGCTGGGTAGAAGTTCTTCCCCAAATGACAAGAGGAACCTACGGTGTAGAAGGACTGAGAGAGAAAATAACGAATAATATTCCTGTTTTATGGATCAAAAGAGAAAATGCAGATTGGGTAAAAAATAACCCTAAGATTTCTCTTAACCTCATCACGGAAACCTACAAATACCCTTCAGTAAATATCATCGGAAAAATTGAAGGCACAGATCCTAAGTTAAAAGAGGAATACGTTTTACTGAGCGGACATCAGGATCATGACGGCATCAGACATCCTGTAAAAAATGACACGATCTACAACGGTGCTGATGATAATGCCAGTACATGCGTAGCTATGCTTGCCATGGCCAGGGCCTACAAAAAACAACCCGGAAAAAGAAGCATTCTCTTTGTTTTCCATGGAGCTGAAGAAAGAGGACTGCTGGGTTCCAGATGGCATGCAGCTCATCCTGTAGTTCCAAAAGAAAAGATCGTAGCCGTTTTAAACGGTGATATGATCGGTAGAAATGACAATAATGAAGCTGCTCTTCTTGGAGGAAATGCACCGCATAAAAATTCTGAAGATCTGGTGAAAATGGCCGGGGATGCCAATAATGAGAGTACAAAATTCAAATACCTGAAAGATTGGGATTCTCCCAACCACGCAGAGTATTTTTACTTTAGGAGTGATCATTTACCGTATGCAAAAATCGGTATTCCTGCCGTATTTTTCACCAGCGTACTGCATGACCAGTACCATACTCCTCAGGATGAATCTGAAAACATCAACTACAAAAAGCTTTATAAAATGACGGAATGGATGTACAGAACATCATGGAAGGTAGCCAATGAGGCTGAACGCCCAAAAGTTATTTCGAATTTTACACTTGAGAGATAAGAAAGTAGACTCGGCGGCCCTTCGGGCCGCCGAGTCTACTTTTTGTCATTGCGAGGAGCGAAGCGACGAAGCAATCTCCTGCTTTTTATTTTTTGATTGCTTCACAATACATTCTGCAACATATTCTATATTATTCTTTTGTCTTGAAACAAAAGAATCAAAAATTCAAGACTGGGAAAATTCCGATAAAAATAAATACTGTTCTCTAAAAATTCTAAAACTTGCGCGGATTTATTATTTCTGCTTCGTTTCGGTTACAGCCCCGCGCTTCAGACAGTAGAATTTTCTTGACGTTCACAGAATTTATTTTCTTAACGCTCCATTTTCCTATGTCAGATGTTTATCGGTTATAAAAAGTTATTTTCTGCAAACTTTCCAATAAACCAATACCTGTTACTTAAATAAGCAGATTCATTAAAGACGGATCATTGTTCAGATAATTGACAAAAAAATCATACTTCTTCATATTGTTAAGCAGTGGAGTGAAATCCTCACTATTCCTCAATCCAATCCCCAAAACAGCAATCCCTTTCTCCTTTGAGTTTTTTTGGGTGTACTCAAAAAAAGTGATATCATCATTCGGTCCCAAAACATTCATCACAAAGGTTTTCAAAGCTCCCGGACGTTGTGCAAACCGAACCAGGAAATAATGTTTTAAACCAGCATATAGAAGAGCTTTTTCTTTAATCTCTTCCATCCGGGTAATATCATTATTGCTTCCGCTGATGATGCATACTACATTTTTACCTTTGATCTGATCCTTATATTTCTCCAATGCAGCCACAGAAAGAGCTCCGGCAGGTTCTACCACTATAGCATCTTTATTGTAGAGGGAAAGAATAGTTTCACAAACCATTCCTTCATCCACTAAAGCCATATCGTACAATACATTTTTACAAAGTTCAAAATTAAGATTTCCCACTTTCTGCACGGCAGCACCATCCACAAAACGGCTGATCTTTTCAAGAAGCACCGGCTTTCCATTTTCCAGTGCTTTTTTCATGCTTGCCGCTGCAGAAGGCTCCACTCCTATTATTTTTGTATGTGGAGACAATTCACTGAATACCGTACATACACCCGCAGCCAGTCCTCCTCCTCCTATTGGAACAAAAAGATAATCAACTGGCTCTTCCGACTGCTCAAGGATTTCCAGTGCTGCCGTAGCCTGTCCGTCAATGATATTCTGATCGTCGAACGGATGGATAAATATTCCTCCGTTTTCATCACAGAACTTCACGGCAGCATCTTTTGCTTCATCAAAAGTATCCCCGTAAAGAACAATATCTATAGCACTCCCTCCGAACATCTTTACCTGCTCCAGTTTCTGCCCGGGAGTGGGTAAAGGCATGAAAATAGTTCCTTTCACCTTCATCGTACTGCATGCAAAAGCAACTCCCTGAGCGTGATTTCCAGCGCTGGCGCAAACCACACCTTTTGCAAGGCTTTCCGGGGACATCACTGCCATTTTATTGTAAGCTCCCCTGATTTTGTAGGATCTCACTCTTTGCAGATCTTCTCTTTTAAAGCTTATTTTGGCATTATAAATAGTGGAAAGATTGTTATTGACAGCCAAAGGTGTTCTTACAACTATATTTCTGAGCCTTTCGGCTGCCCTATAGACATTGTCTAAAACGGATGGATACGTTTCTTCTCTCATCATTTTTTAATGGCATTAATTGTTCTCTGGTCTCAGACTGCGGACGGTCTTACCGGCTCTCCACATTTCGCTTTCTCTAAGCTCTGTGAGTTCTACTTCCAGTTTTTCTCTGTAATCCGGTTTGCTGTTGCTGTCGATAGATCGCTGAGCCTCGTCCCCTTTCGCAACGCTGTCATACAATTCTTCAAACAATGGAGAAGTAGCATCTCTGAAACGTTTCCACCAGTCTAATGCTCCTCTTTGAGCTGTGGTGCTGCAGTTCGCATACATCCAGTCCATGCCGTTTTCTGCAACTAAGGGCATTAATGATTGCGTTAATTCTTCGACGGTTTCGTTAAATGCTTCAGAAGGGCTATGTCCATTTTTCCTTAATACTTCATATTGGGCCGCAAATATTCCCTGTACAGCACCCATCAATGTTCCTCTTTCTCCTGCAAGGTCGCTGAATACTTCTTTTCTAAAATCTGTTTCAAATAAATAACCGCTTCCAATAGCTATACCTAATGCAGTCACTCTTTCTCTTGCCTTTCCTGTAGCATCCTGATACACGGCAAAACTGCTGTTCAGTCCGCGATCCTGCAGAAACATTCTTCTCAATGACGTTCCGGATCCTTTAGGGGCAACAAGAAATACATCAACCTCTGCCGGGGGAACAATTCCTGTACGCTCATTAAAGGTGATTCCAAAACCGTGAGAAAAGTACAGCGCTTTTCCAGGGGTAAGATGCTGCTTTACTTTAGGCCAGTATTCGATCTGGGCTGCATCGCTTAAGAGATAGCAAATAATTGTTCCTTTTTGTAAAGCTTCTTCTATTTCGAACAATGTTTCTCCAGGTACAAAACCGTCTGCAACTGCTTTGTCCCATGATTTTGAATTTTTCCTCTGGCCAACAATCACATTAACGCCGTTATCTCTCTGGTTAAGCGCCTGCCCCGGCCCCTGTACTCCATAACCAATCACTGCTATTACCTCATCTTTTAATACTTCCTGAGCTTTATGTAATGGAAATTCCTCTCTTGTTACTACGTTTTCTTCTACTCCGCCAAAATTCAATTTTGCCATTTTTTTAATTTTTTATTTGTTGTTAATTATTATATTTTAATTCTATATCTGCTCAGCTCGCATTTAATATCGCTGTCAGGTATGGATTTTTATGATAATGTACTTCCAGCACATCTACCTGCTTTTCCATTTGTTGGGTGATTTTCTGTACAGATTCTTCCGTTTCTTTAATCACGATCACAAACTTTTTTATTTTTTCCATTTCGGAGGGACCTACATTGAGATTCACAATAGAGACTCTTCTCCTTGAAAAAATAGCATTGATCCTGCCAATCAGCCCCAGATAATCTTCTGTATAGGCCGTGATGGTATATTCTTTATTTTCTGGTTTCATCTTTTTCTATTAATATGTTAAACTTTATTGTGAGTCAGTACAATCTCGGAAACACTTTTCCCCTGAGGGATCATCGGGAAAACATTATGCTCTTTTCCGGTCATTACTTCCAGAAGGAATGCTCCTTTATGATGAAGCATTTCACTGAGGCCTGCTTCCAGCTCTTCCCTCTGTACTACTTTTCTTCCGGGAATATGATATCCTTTGGCTACCTGCACAAAATCCGGACTCTGAATATCTACCGAAGAATACCGTTCTTCGTGAAAAAGTTCCTGCCACTGTCTTACCATTCCCAGATAGCAGTTATTCAAAATCAAAATCTTGATATCGGGCTGATACTGCATCAGCGTTCCCAACTCCTGAATATTCATCTGAGCTCCGCCATCGCCCATCACTGCAACAACCGGACGGTCAGTTCCATAAGCAGCTCCTATAGCAGCGGGCAGACAAAAACCCATCGTTCCCAGTCCGCCACTGGTAATATTGCTTCTGGTATGCTTAAAGCTGGAATATCTGCAGGTAGCCATCTGATGCTGCCCAACATCACTGACAATCACAGCTTCTCCCCGGGTCATCTCATTCAGATTTCGAATTACTTCTCCCATGGTAATTTCTCCTTCAGTAGGATACAGTTCGTGGCTGATCAGCTTAAGCCGCTCAATTTCATAACAATCTTTAAACTTTTGATGCCATTCAGTATGTTGTCTTGATTCTATCAATCGGGTAAGAAGTGGTAACGTTTTTTTGCAGTTTCCCAGAACCGGCACATCAACTTTTACATTTTTGTTGATTTCTGCTTTGTCAATATCCAGGTGGATGATTTTCGCCTGTTTGGCATATTGATCCAGTCTTCCTGTCACCCGGTCGTCAAACCGCATTCCTATTGCAATCAGAACATCGCATTCATTGGTAAGGATGTTTGGCCCGTAGTTTCCATGCATTCCGACCATTCCTACAGCCTGCGGATGATCTGTGGGAATAGCACTCATTCCCAGGACCGTCCATGCTACCGGAATCCCTGATTTTTCCGCGAACTGTATAAACTCTTTTTCAGCTTTTCCCAGTATAATTCCCTGTCCGGCAATGATGAATGGTTTTTCTGCTTGATTAATTAATCCAGCTGCTTTTTCTATATTTTCCACATTGGGAACAGGGTCAGGCCTGTAGCTTCTCAAAGAATCACACGGCGTATAGTCTCTATACAAAACCTTTTGCAACTGGGCATTTTTTGTCACATCTATTAATACCGGGCCAGGTCTTCCTGATCTTGCAATGTAGAATGCTTTGGCCAATACTTCGGACAGTTCATCTGCATCGGTCACCTGATAATTCCACTTCGTAACTGGACTTGTCACATTCATCACATCTATTTCCTGAAAAGCATCGGTTCCAAGAAGGTGTTCAAAAACCTGTCCTGTGATGCATACAATAGGTGTATTATCAAGTAATGCATCGGCTAATCCTGTCACAAGATTGGTTGCTCCGGGGCCGCTGGTGGCCAGAACCACTCCTACTTCTCCGGAAACTCTGGCCAGCCCCTGCGCGGCATGGACCGCTCCCTGCTCGTGGCGGACCAGAATATGCTCCAACTGATCTTTATAATCGTAAAGGGCATCATAAATTGGAATAATAGCTCCTCCCGGATATCCAAATATCGTTTTTACCCCTTCCTGAAGAAATGCTTCAAGGATGATCCGGCTTCCGCTAATTTCTGTTTCTGTTGATATATTTAGATTCTTCATTCTATTTTTATTAAGTGATTTCGTCTGTTACGCAGCCTTCGGCAGCTGATGAAACGGTGAGTGCATATTTGTACAGCAGTCCTTTTTTGACTTTAAGTTCAGGTTTTTGCCATCCTTCCTTTCTCTGCTCGATTTCTTCCTCGGAAACTCTTAGTTCTATGGTGTTGTTTACTGCATCTATTTCAATAAGATCGTTATCTTTCACAAAAGCAATCAGACCACCTTCATACGCTTCGGGAGTAATGTGTCCTACTACGAAACCATGGGTTCCGCCACTGAATCTTCCGTCGGTAATTAAAGCTACGCTTCCACCCAATCCTGCTCCGATCAGAGCACTGGTAGGCTTCAACATTTCAGGCATTCCCGGTGCGCCTTTTGGCCCTTCATGTCGAATGACAATGACGTCTCCATGCTGAACTCTGCCGTTTTCAATTCCTTTGATGAGATCTTTTTCTCCGTCAAACACTCTTGCTTTTCCTGAAAATTTTTCACCTTCTTTCCCTGTGATTTTTGCTACACTTCCCTTTTCTGCAAGATTGCCATACAGTATCCTCAGGTGCCCTGTTTCTTTAATAGGATTTGATAAGGGTCTGATGATCTTCTGTTTATTAAAATCCAGGCTGGGAACATGTTCAAGATTTTCAGCGATGGTTTTTCCGGTAACCGTAAGACAATCACCATGTAATAGACCTTCTTCCAGTAAATATTTCATTACGGCTGGCGTCCCCCCGTGATCATGAAGATCCTGCATAAGGTATTTCCCGCTTGGTTTAAGATCTGCCAATACCGGCGTGATATCGCTCATTTTCTGGAAATCATCCTGAGTGACAGAAACGCCGACACTTTTCGCCATCGCTATAAAATGCAGGACGGCATTCGTACTTCCTCCAAGAATGATGATCAGACGAAGTGCATTTTCGAAAGCCTTCCTTGTCATGATGTCTGATGGTTTAATGTCTTTTTCCAGTAATATTTTGATATATTTTGCTGCTTCCAGACATTCATTTTGCTTTTCTGTACTCAATGCGGGATTGGAAGATGAATACGGAAGACTCATTCCCAATGCTTCGATAGCTGAAGACATGGTATTGGCAGTATACATTCCTCCGCAAGCTCCCGCTCCGGGACAGGAATTTTTAATAACGCCATTAAAATCTTCTTCTGAAATTTCCCCGGCAATTTTTTTTCCTAAAGCTTCAAAGGCTGAAACAATATTAAGCGGTTCATTCTTATAACATCCGGGGGCTATTGTTCCTCCGTACACCATAATCGAAGGTCTGTCCAGTCTTCCCATCGCAATGATGGTTCCCGGCATATTCTTGTCACATCCCGGTAATGCAATAATTCCGTCATAATACTGTGCTCCGCAGATGGCTTCGATGCTGTCTGCAATCACGTCGCGGCTTACCAGTGAATATCGCATTCCATCTGTCCCGTTGCTCATTCCGTCACTTACTCCTATGGTATTGAATATCAATCCTGCAAGACCGTGATTCCAGGTTCCTTTTTTCACGACTTTGGCGAGATCGTTGAGATGCATATTACAGGTATTCCCGTCGTAACCCATGCTGGCAATTCCGATTTGGGCTTTCTTCATATCTTCATCTGTAAATCCTATCCCGTAAAGCATTGCTTTTGCGGCGGGCTGTTCACTGTTTTGGGTGAATGTTTTTGAATATCTATTTAACATATTATCCTGCATTTGCTGTTCTTGTCATCTCTCAGTGTGGTATCAAAAATTTCAATTTTTTCGGAGCTCATAAATGAAGTTTTACTTAATTTTGATTCAAAACTACAGCTTGTAATATCTTTTTCCTTTTCAATTTTATGAAAATTACAATATTCAACTGTTTGAAAAATAGATGTATTCATTTGATAATTAACTATTTATGTTCTTAAAATTTACAATGACAGAACTCTTACCAGTTTCAGATAGGCCTGCTGTACTTTTTCACTTTCTGTATCTTTCCAGTTTTTGGTGAAAGGAACATCATCCAAAGAATCCAACGCTACAATTTCAGCTGCCGTACCACAGAAAAAAGCGGCATCAGCACCTCTCATTTCTTCAGGTTTAAAGAAGGTTTCTTTAACGGGAATATGAAGCTGACTGCATATTTCAAAAACGGTCTGTCTTGTGATACCTGGCAGTATGTTTCCTTTTGCGGGTGTAAATAATGTTCCGTCCTTTTCGTAGAACACATTAGCGCCTGAACTTTCTGCTACATTCCCATTTTCGTCCAACAGTAAAGCCTCATCATATCCTTTGTCTTTGGCATCCTGACAGGCCAAAATAGAATTGACATAGTGTCCGCCTACTTTGGCTTCTATCTTAAAAGCTTTGGGATTTGGACGTTGAAAAGTAGAAGTCATGATTTTCATTTTATCTGCGAGATAGCCATTGCTCCAGTCCCAGGCGAGCAGAGACAGGTAGGATTTTTGTCCTTTTGAAAGTGACATATTAGGGGAACATGTTACCAGCGGGCGGATGTAAGCATCACTGAATCCGTTAAGTTCCAAAAGTTCATATGTGATATCCGTAAGCTGGCTAACCGTATAATCAAATGGGATATGCATCAGTTCCGCTGATCTTTTCAGTCTTTCATAATGTTCTTCTGCTTTAAAGATTTTGGTTCCGTGATCGGTCCTGTAAGATTTAATGCCTTCAAAAACAGAATAGCCGTAATGAAGTGACTGTCCGTAAAGGTCCATTCCTGCTTCTTTGGCTTTTAAGAAGTTTCCATCAAAATACACGATAGTTTTGTCGCTGTAATACATTGTATAGGGTTTAAAAAATTAACAAAAGGGAATAAAAAAAGCCCTCTCACGATGTGAGAGGGCTCAAATATGTACAGTCATACTCTATCCTTCTCACCAATGCAAGGGAATAATAATGACGATAATAATTACTGTTAATAACTGATACATAATGATTGAAATAAAAAAAGCCGCTTCAATATGAAACGGCTTATATAATTTAAATTAAAATATTTTATAATGCCGATTCCTAACTGTTGTTAATGACAACAATAATGCTAGAAATGACAATAATATTTTTCTGATTCGTAAAATTCATACTGCAAATGTATTCAATTTTAAATACTGAGCAAGTTTTTTAACACTTTTTATTTTTTTTGCAAAATTGTCTGATGGTTGCTGCAGTTTCAGCTACATCATGCACTCTCAAAATTTTGGTTCCCTGCTCCAAAACTATCCTATGAAGTTTCTGTGTTTCTTCATTGATGTGCAGAGGAGATTTCCCAAGCGGTTTATAAATAAATGACTTTCTGGAAATACCTATCAATAAAGGAAATTTCCCAAAACCTAAATACTCCGTTTCACCGATCATTTTCATCTGATCTTCTATTGTTTTTCCGAAACCGAAACCGGGATCAAGAATAATATCTTTCACTCCTTTTGAAAGAAGTTCATTGGTCTTCTTAGAAAAATAACGGTTCACTTCGAGTGTAATATCTTCGAATTTCACTTTTTCATGCATGGTTTCATAAGACGGGTTTACATGCATCAGAATGTAGGGAAGTTTCGTTTCAGCAGCGGTATCAAACATTTTATTGTCATACTGCCCTCCGGAAATATCATTGATCATATCAATTCCTTCATTAAATCCGAATTTTACGGTTTCTGCGTAGAATGTATCCAGTGATATCAATGCTTCCGGAAATTCTTTTTTAATCTGGGAAATCATCTTTCCTATTCTCTCAATCTCTTCTTTACTGGTCAAAAATTCAGCATTTGGGCGCGTAGACTGTGGTCCGATATCAATGATCTCTGCACCGTCTTTCAGAAGTTTTTCGGCATGTTCGAGTGCTGACTTTTCACTGTTAAACTTTCCACCGTCGGAAAAGGAATCCGGGGTAAGATTGAGGATCCCCATAATCTTTGGAGTGCTCAATTCTACCAGTCTTCCGTTGCAATTGATGGAATGGAAAGGTTTGAGCGTTTGAGTGTTTGAGAACATATCTATAATTGATAAATGATGATTGATAAGTGATCTTTGTATTCTGCAAAATTAAGACTTATTGTTGAATGTGAGGAGTTGATGGTTTTGTTTGTTGATGGTTGCTAGTTGACAGTTGTTTGTTATTCGTTGATAAGAGCTTCGGCAGGGACGAATTCAAAATTAAATATTAAACTTAAAATTCCTCCTTTCAAAATTCCCTGACAAGAAACAACAGAAACAACTCTAAAACCCTCCCACTCTCAAACTCTCTAACCCCAAACGCCTAAACTCTGACAAAAATCAATCCCTGATTCCTGCTACCTTAAACCTAATTCGTATATTTGGGAGATTAAGAGAATTTATGTCAAAAACATCAGTACAGTTCGGGAAAGTTATCAGTCAGTGTCGTGATCTTTTCAGTAAAAAATTGCAGGATTACGGCGCAGCATGGAGGGTTTTGAGACCCAGTTCTATTACGGATCAGATTTACATTAAAGTGAACAGGATCCGTACGCTACAGATGACGGATAAAAAAATGGTGGATGAAAGCGAGGAAGATGAATTCATCGCCATCGTCAACTACTCTATCATCGGACTTATCCAGCTTGAAAAAGGGCTTTCCAATGATTTTAATGAAAATAAGGAAGAAGTTTTGAGTCTTTATGATCAATATTCTAATGATGCTCAGGCTTTAATGGAAAGAAAGAATCATGATTATGGTGAAGCATGGAGGGACATGAGAATTTCTTCTATCACTGATCTTATTTACCAGAAAGTACTGAGAACAAAACAGATCGAAGACAATCAAGGAAAAACCATCGTTTCTGAAGGTCTGGATGCCAATTATTTCGACATGCTAAACTATGCTGTTTTCTGTCTGATTAAGTTCTCTGAAAAAGAAAATATTTCCGAACCCCAAAAATAATTTAATATGATCAAAGGTTTATTACGGTTTATTATTGCTGTTATCTTCATTCTTTCAGGCTTTGTAAAGGCTGTGGATCTGGTAGGATTTTCTTTCAAGATGGAAGAATATTTTGCACCATCGGTTTTCAATATGCCATTCCTTGAAAAATTTGCCCTTCTGTTTTCGATCATTGTTGTCGTACTGGAGCTTTTCCTGGGTTTTATGCTTTTACTGAAACTGAAGCTTAAATTCACTCTTTCGGCGTTAATTGCCCTTTGTATCTTCTTTGGGTTCCTTACTTTTTATTCGGCTTATTTCAATGTGGTAACGGACTGCGGATGCTTTGGCGACGCGATCAAGTTTACGCCTTGGCAGAGCTTTATTAAAGATATTGTGCTTCTTGTTGGTCTTATGATCCTGTTCATTCTTTATAGAAAAGAATTCCGTAAAAAAGATGAGTACAGCAGCGATCATACGAAACCATCATCCGGTAAGTTCAGATATGCTCTTTTAGGCCTTTTTTCGGTGATCATGATTTACATTATGGCTCAGGGAATCATGCATGAACCACTGATTGATTTCCGTGATTATAAAATCGGGACGAGTATCAAAGCTGAAAAGGAAAAAATCAATAAAAACCCTTCAGAATACAAGACTTTTTACTCACTTAAAAACCAGAAAACCGGAGAGGTTTTAAAGGTGAACCAGGATGATTATATTAAAGAAACCAAATACTGGGCAGAAGGTTCTCCCTGGAAAATTGAGGAAGGCAAAAATGAATCTGTTCTGACGAAAGAAGGCTATAAATCTGAGATCGTAAAATTCAAAATTGAAGATCCTACAGGAATGGACCTGACGGATGAAATCATTAATGCCCCTAAAGCAATACTTGTTTTTTCTTATCATCCGAAAGAAGTTCCGGCTGATCTTATTCAGAAACTTGAAGCTAAAGTAAATGCCCAAAAAGGAGCTGTCATCTATGGCGTTTCTACAGATCAGAACACTTTTAAAACCATCAAAAATGCTATGATGGACGGAACTGCAATCAAAACTATTGCGAGAAGCAACCCGTTTATAGTGGTATTGGAGAAAGGAAAAATTGTAGACAAACAGCCTGCAAAAGACTATTTGAAATAGGAAGATTATTGTGAATCGTGAATGGTCAATAAGTAAATTCTGAATGGTTAATTTCAAATTTTGAATTAAAACTCTTCCAATCCCGAATCACGCAATTATCAAATTTAAACACTAAACTTAAACATACAATTACAAATGCAAAAATCAAATAAATCAATCGCTGGTTACCACCTTTTAATGATCCTTTCTTCTGTAGACGGAGAATTTGCTCCTGAAGAAGGAATGCTGATTCAGCAGTATATGGCAGACGAATTTCCGTTCAGAATGAATCTTGACAATGAACTGGAAACGCTGGCTCTTTTACAGCCTGAGGAATGGAAAGATCACTTTGAATTCCATGCAAGATGCTTCCATGATGATTCTACAGAAGATGAGCGCGTAAAATTTGCTCAATTCGCTAAAACACTGATCAAAGCTGATAATAAGGTGACTGATGAAGAGCACACCTTCTACAAGCTTTTGAAAAACCTGTGGAATTTAGCCTAGACAACACACCCAAAAACAAAATACATCATGAAGAAGTTTTATCTTGGAATATTAATTATGAGTGCTTCTACGATACAATCTCAAAAATTCCCTGCTTTAAAAGCTCCGATTGCGGAAAAGCAGGAACACATCCGGGAAATTCACGGTGATAAAGTGAATGATCCGTATTACTGGATGATCGATTATTTTAAAAAAGGAAAAGATTCTACGAAGGTGGTTGATTATCTGAAAGCCGAAAATACCTATTGGGAAGGCATGATGAAAGATACAGAACCTTTCAGGGACAAACTCTTCCAGGAAATGAAAGCCCGTATTAAGGAAAAAGATGAATCTGTTCCTGTCTTCGACAACGGATATTTTTATTATACCCGTACAGAAGCAGGAAAGCAGTATTTCAAATACTGCAGAAAGAAAGGCAGTCTTACTGCTCCTGAAGAGATCCTTCTGGATATAGATCAACTGGCGGAAGGACATCCTTATTATAATGCTACCGGTTTCAGCATAAGCCCGGACAACAGCAAACTGGTGTATGGCGTTGACGATGTTTCCAGAAGACAGTATACTTTATTTTTAAAGGATCTGAAGACCGGAAAAACAACCGATCTGGGTATTAAAAATACAGAAGGATCCGCAGAATGGGCGAATGACAATAAAACCATTTTTTATACGGAGAAGAACCCGGTTACTCTTTTGTCCGAAAAAATTAAAAAACATACGCTGGGAACTGATCCAGGCAAAGATGTGACGGTTTATGAGGAGAAAGACCATACCAACTATATTTCGGTATACAAGTCCAAAAATCAGAAATTCATTCTTATCTATTCAGGCGCCACAACGTCTTCTGAAACAAGATATCTAAATGCTGATGATCCGAACGGCACATTCAAAGTTTTCCAGCCGAGAATGAAGAATGTTTTATATTCTATCACTCCTTTGGAAGACAAATTCCTGATCCGAACGAATAAAGATGCGCTTAATTTTAAAATTGCAGAAACTCCTTTAGATAAAACAGGTGTTGAAAACTGGAAGGATTTTATTCCACACAGAAATGATGTTTTAATGCAGTCTGTGAGTGCGTTTAAAAACTATCTTGTTTTCAGTGAAAGACAGAATGGACTTACTCAGCTTGTTATTTACGACAGAAAGACCGCTAAAAAGGAAGCGTTAACATTTGACGAACCTGCTTACACCATTTCTTCACTGGAAAACCCCGAATACAACACAGATAATTTCCGTTTCGGCTATACTTCAATGATTACGCCTGTTTCACAATTTGAACAGGATCTGAAGACAGGAAAAAGAACGTTACTGAAACAACAGGAAATTCTTGGCGGTTATGCTAAAGACGAGTATACTACCGAAAGACTTTCCGCAACGGCAAAAGACGGAACAAAAATTCCGATCTCCATTGTGTATAAAAAAGGATTAAAAAAAGATGGAAACAGCCCGCTGCTTCTGTATGCCTATGGTTCTTACGGAAATTCAATGGATGCGGCTTTCAGCAGTACGAGGCTAAGTCTTCTGAACAGAGGTTTTGCTTTTGCCATGGCTCACATCCGTGGTGGCCAGGAAATGGGAAGACAATGGTATGAAGACGGAAAAATGATGAAAAAGAAGAATACCTTCACCGATTTCATCGATGCCGGAGAATATCTGGTTAAAGAAAAATACACATCACCAAAACATCTTTATGCTCAGGGCGGAAGCGCGGGAGGACTTTTGATGGGCGCTGTCGCGAATATGAGTCCAAATTTATGGAACGGGATGATTTCACAGGTTCCTTTCGTAGATGTGGTTAATACAATGCTTGACGAAAGTATTCCATTGACGACTAACGAATATGATGAATGGGGAAATCCAAACAATAAGGAAGCTTATTTCTATATGAAATCTTATTCTCCATACGAAAATATCGAAAAGAAAAATTATCCAAACCTTTTGGTAACAACAGGACTTCATGATTCTCAGGTACAATATTTTGAACCTGCGAAATGGGTTTCCAAACTTAGGGATATGAAAACGGATAAAAACGTATTGCTGTTAAAAACAGACATGAATTATGGCCACGGTGGTGCTTCGGGAAGGTTTGATTACCTGAAGGATATTTCCCTGGTGTATGCTTTCATGTTTAAACTTGAAGGGATTGATAAGTAATTAAACATCTGACAGATTTTGCGATTAATTTTAAAATTAAAATTTAGTAGAAGACAAAGTAATATTGGAATTAAAATCAATAAAAAAGTAGTTAACTACCTTTAAATCTGCTAAATCATTACAATCTGCGCGAAATAAAAATAATAAACAATAATTCACATAATTATATAAGGCTATGAGAAGAAAAATAGTTGCAGGAAACTGGAAAATGAACAAAAATGTCATTGACGCACAACAGTTAATGATTCAATTACTTAGCTATAAAAATAGTAACACCACCAACTGCGAAGTATGGATAGCGCCACCTTCTTTATATCTGATGATGGCTAAAGATATCTTCGAAAAGGATGAGATTGGCGTATTCTCTCAGGATATGAGCGAGCATGAAAGCGGTGCTTATACAGGAGAACTTTCTGCAGATATGCTGGAATCTATCGATGCGACAGGTTCATTAATCGGGCACTCTGAAAGAAGACAATACCACGGTGAAACAGATTCTCACTGCAACAGAAAGATCAAATTAGCTCTTGATAAAGGACTGATCCCTGTATACTGTAACGGTGAAACGCTTGAACAGAGAAAGGCTGGACAGCATTTTGAAGTGGTGAAAAACCAAACTGAAGTTGCTCTTTTCACACTTTCTGCTGAAGAGATCAAAAAAGTAGTGATCGCTTACGAACCGGTTTGGGCGATCGGAACAGGTGAAACAGCTTCTCCGGCTCAGGCTCAGGAGATTCATGCACACATCAGAAGCATCATCGCTGCAAAATACGGACAGGAGGTGGCTGACGAAATTTCTATCCTTTACGGAGGTTCTGTGAAGCCTGATAATGCGAAAGAGATTTTCTCTCAGCCTGATATCGATGGTGGACTGATCGGAGGTGCCGCTTTAAAATTAGAGGATTTTTCTAAAATTATTGAAGGTTTTAATTCGTAGGTTTCGGCTAAAGCCAATTTCTATTGAATTTAAAAACATATAGAGTTAAAAACGGCGGCATCTTCGATGCCGCCGTTTTCTTAAAAAAAATCTAATTATTGAATATCGACTACATACATTGTTCCTTGGTCTACTTTTCTGGTTTTAGGAAGGATCTTCGCTTTTGGATTTCCGTTTCCGTCGTCTAAAATTCCAAAATCATCATCATTGAAGACTGCTAGTTTATTGTTGCCTAAATAAACGATGCCTTCAAATTTATCATGTTCATATCCTAATTTTGCTACCAGATCTACAGCTAAAACCTTGGAAACAGGCTTTATTCCTGCATTCGTAATTTCATCCCACGTAGACTGTTCTAAAGCTTTATTATTGATCTTCATACCGTCAACAGCCGCAATATCGGTCCCGTTCACGTCTGAAGCTCCAGCAAAATTGATCCGGTATACTTTTTTGGTTCCTCCCTGAGAGCCAAAGTTTCCGTCTCTTTCTATCACAAGAAATTCCGTACTGCTGATGGCTGTAATATCACATACAGAATCTGATGCCCCTCCATTTTGCTTATACAGATACTGTTTCGTCTGTCCTGTTGCAATATCAAAAGTGACAATTCTGGTTAACGTTGTATTTGTGGCGAGAGTTTTTGTAGGAACATACATGGTAGACTGAATGGTTCCTACCAGCATTTTCCCATCCGGAGTGATGCACAGTCCTTCCATACCCCTGTTCGCTCTTCTTTTCGCCAAAACAGCCGGTAGTTTTCTTGGTCCGGTATTGACTCCTATCGGGCTTATTCTTTCCAACTCCACTCCCTCTGCATTATAATGAACGATGTGCGGACCATATTCGTCAGAAACCCAAAAAGTTCCGTCTGCTGCCGCTACAATACTTTCACTGTCCAGTCCGTAATTGTCTGTTCCCAAAACATTTCCTGATGAGTCGTAGGCTGTTTCTCCTGTACTTCCCATTCCTGCAGGGTTCGGAAGACCTGTGATCGGCTGGCCGGAAGGATTTTTAAGTTTAATATATTTAATGACCTCTATATTTCCTTCTGCATTGATCTTAAAATGCATAATTGTTGGCGTAAAATTCGGGGCTGGAAATTTCTTTCCGTTCAGATAATCCGTATTCGGGCCACGGTCGGTGATCACATAAAACTCCCCTTTTCTCGTTGGATGGGCAGCTGCGCCTGAACCGAAGCCACCGTTAATAACATCTACCCCATTAATAGTTGTCAATTTGGAGAAAGGAAATTCCTGAGGAAGTTTAGCATAATTGATATCCTGGTTATTCATCTTGTTGTCATCATCTTTACATGATGCAAGCGCTGTGAATACGATCGCCGATAACAGCAGTTTTCTCATAGTTACTTTTATGCCGCGAAAGTATACATTGATTATAAACTGATGTTGAATTTAATAACAATTGTATTTTAACAATAAGATCGTTAGATGAATTTATTTTAAACACTTGAATTAATCCGAATATCATCAATCTTCTTTTTAATTCTTTATTAAATCAAAAAACCATCTTCCTAAAAGTAATCTGACAGCTAAACAAATAAAGAAACCATACAATAATTCACAAAACAGCTTCAAAAATTTATATGATATATTTGCAGCAGTTAAGGCTGAACATCTGTTCATTAACAGGGAATCAAGTGAGAAGAAATTCAATGCTTGGGCTGTACCCGCAACTGTAAGCTGTTTTAAACTTTGAGTACAATAGGCCACTGGATCTCAATCCGGGAAGGCGTACTTCGAGAAGCGAGCCAGGAGACCTGCCTTATCTGCGTTCACTTCAGGAAAAGAAGGATCTGAAAAAGATTCTTATTCTTTTTCCTGCGGGAAAGTTTCGGGAATAAAACTTTAATTTAATTATATTATGAAAAAGATCTATCTTTTTTTCCTGCTGCTATGTCTGCAGCTATTCTCTGCCCAGTTTACAGAGAATGATATTAAATTCTGGGTAGGAACAGGCTCCAAAAAAGCTTATTTCATCGCCGATTTTAATGACAGCAATAATCCTACATCGTATGCCTGGGGCTATCGGTATGATGCGAATAATCTTACGATGGAAGACCTCATCAATGCTATTGATGCCGCAGATCCTAAAATAGAAGCAGAAGTGCCTTCTGGTTTTCTTTACAGTTTCAACTACAACCATCACATTCCAAGTTTGGAAGATTACTGGTCTACCTGGTCCGGTCCTACTGTAGAAAACATGAATTTGAATAATGGCGTAAACAATGATCCATTAGTTAATGGAAAATGGTATGGTATTTCTTTCGGTTATGGATTCACCTCTACTACGCCTCCACTTTCCCATCCTTCTCCTCCTGTGGCAGCTTACAGCTCTTTCTGGTACAATCCTTCACAGATCACCAACTGGATCGGAACGGGAAGCAATACAAGTCTTGTTGTTATCGATTTTGGGACGAACAATTCAAATGGTGAAGCTCATTCCTTTGTTTTTGGAATTAAATACAATGGAAGCTTAACCGCTGAGCAGGCTCTTCAGCTGATTCATGCACAAGCTCCTTATTTCAATTTTACATCAGTAAGCGACCAGATCAGTACATTATCTCTCAATAATTTTACAGGAAATACATCAGGAACCAATACGTGGAAGCTTTTCAAAGGAAAAGACCTTTCAAGCTGGAGAGGACACACCAATTTATCTCAAATCCAGTTGGGAAATAACGACTGGCTGGGCCTTAGCTTTGGAAACAGAATACCATTTACTCCAAGAGAAGCATCAAGCTCTATTTTAAGTGTTTCTGACATCAATAAAAAGGAATTCAGAATCTATCCTAATCCGGCAAGTGATTTTATCCAGATAGAAACTGTAGAAAGTATTAAAGAAGTGAATATCTATACTGTTTCAGGAGAAAAGATATTGACTGCAAATACAGCAAGACTCAATATTCAGGCCTTGAAAACCGGAAATTATATGGTGGAAATTAAAACATCAAAGAATACGACGGTTCATAAGATCATTAAAAAATAGATGGAAACGCGCCTCGAGGGGCGCGTTTTTGTTTTTATAACCTTTGAAGTGATGAAGTTGAGTGCTTTTTAAACCACCCCGTCAAAAATTCTTTGAATTTTCGCCACCCCTCCATCGTAGGGGAATTGGGGTCGACAAATTTTTGTCGCTGTGAAAATCTTTGATTTTCATAGAACTTAAGTGATCTTCTTTTCACAAATTTTTTAAGCTTGAAAGTAGCCAAAGTGCTAAAAAACTTTTGCCCCTTTTGTGGTTAAAATACAAATCAAGCAATAAAAAAACGCACCGGAAATCCGGTGCGTTTTTCAATATTCCTGAAAAGGAAATTATTTTTTCTCTGTAGATCTCTGTAAAACTTCGTCTACCATTCCATAGCCTTTAGCTTCCTCAGAAGTCATCCAGTAATCTCTGTCTGAAGACTTTTCTACCCATTCGTACGTTTGTCCTGAGTGGTGACCGATGATCTCATAAAGCTCCTGCTTTAATTTAAGCATCTCTCTCAAGTTGATCTCCATATCTGAAGCTACTCCCTGAGCACCTCCTGAAGGCTGGTGAATCATTACTCTTGAATGCTTAAGTGCAGAACGTTTTCCTTTTTCTCCTGCCACAAGAAGTACCGCTCCCATTGAAGCTGCCATTCCTGTACAGATCGTAGCTACGTCCGGCTTGATGATCTGCATCGTGTCATAGATTCCTAAACCTGCATAAACGCTTCCTCCCGGAGAGTTGATGTAAATCTGAATATCCTTGGCAGAATCAGAACTTTCTAAGAATAAAAGCTGGGCTGTTACAATGTTAGCAACCTGATCGTCAATTCCTGTTCCTAAGAAGATAATTCTGTCCATCATCAGACGTGAAAACACGTCCATCTGGGCAACGTTTAATCTTCTTTCTTCCATAATATACGGCGTAAGATTCGTTGGACCATACATTCCCATATACTGATCGGTAGCAAGACCGCTATTTCCTAAATGTTTTACAGAGAAATCTCTGAAGTCTTTTTTAATGTCCATATTGTCTATTATGTATTATATAAATATTTATCGAAGTTTAAATTACAACTTTTATTCCTAAAATTTTATAGGACTTTTTGTCAGAGAATTCCGGCCTGATGCTCAGCGGTATGTCTGCAATTTATCTTTTCCTATCAACGTAAATACCTTTGATAGGTGAATATTCAATAATATCGCTTAATCTGATGGATGCCTGTTTCAGCAGGGTAATCTTTTTGATCAGCTCATAATATTTCACTTCATCCGTTCCGCTGTACTGATCCAGCTGTCTTGCAGTTTCTTTGATCAGATAGTCAATATATCTGTATTTATGCAACAGAACGTCTCCCTGCACCTGTTCCGCTATTTTGTCACCGTAATTGGGAGGGAAAATATTTCGGGAACCCCAGTTTTCCAGTTCATCCAAAGGAATCAGGGCATCTACTACCTTGGAAGTAATTTCTTCATCCATAAAAGCTACAAAAAAGTTCCCGCTTCTCAGCTCATCCTTTTGAATACCATCTTTCACCTGATTGATGATAATTTCATTGCCTTTTACTAAAAAATTATATTGTTCTTCTTCAAAATGCAGAAGGATTTCTTCAATGACGGTAATCTGATATTCTTCGTTCTTTTCATTGGTTCTTTTCAAAACAACATCGCCAAACATCAGCATATGATCCACAAGCTTGCTTTCCATAAACAGAACATCATACAAATAAGGATCTTCTTTTTCCTCATCCAGAGGCACAATTTCAAGCTTAGCAGGAGCTTTTTCTTTTTGCTGCTGAACGTGTTGATGCTGATTTTGTGTGATCTGTTTCTGAACATCCAGTTCATTGAAAAGACTTTGTTCCGAAAGTCCGAATTTATTGGAAACCTCTTTCAGATAAACTTCTCTTTTCAGTGCATTCTGTACAAAAGAAACCGATTTTACGATATTCTGAATCGCTTCGGCTTTTTTTATGGGATCATTTCCAGCATCTTTTAAAAGGATCTCTGCTTTAAAGTCGATGAAGTCTGTCGCTTCATTTTCGATGAACTTTTCTACATAATCCTGCGGATGTTTTCTGGCAAATGAATCCGGATCATCACCTTCCGGGAAAAGCAGGACACGAATGTTCATCCCTTCCGTCAAAAGCATATCAATACTTCTGAAGCTCGCCTTGATCCCGGCATTATCACCGTCAAAAAGAATGGTTACGTTTTCCGTCAGCCTTTTGATCAGTTTAATCTGTTCAATAGTTAAAGATGTTCCTGAACTGGCCACTACATTCTCGATCCCTGACATATGAAGCGCGATCACGTCCATATAACCCTCTACAAGCAGACAGTTATTTTTTCTGGAAATTGCCTGTTTACTCTGATTTAAACCATAAAGAACATTGGATTTATGGTAAATTTCCGTTTCCGGCGAGTTAAGATATTTAGCAGTTTTGACATTATTCTTAAGAATCCTTGCCCCAAAACCTAAAACCCTGCCCGAAAAACTGTGAATAGGGAAAATAACTCTTTCTCTGAAACGGTCGATTCCGGATGGTGTATTTTCGGGGAATATAGAAAGTCCGGATTTTTCAAGAATATCTTTCGTGTAGCCCTTTTCCTCCGCATAAACGGTGAAGGCATTTTTCTTTTCCACGGAATATCCAAGCTGGAACTTTTTGATGATATCATCTTTCAGCTCACGTTCTCTGAAATACGCCAAACCAATACTTCTTCCTTCTTCCGAATCCCAAAGAATCTCCTGAAAATAAGTATTGGCCACTTCGTGAATTTTATACAGCTGATCTTTTTCGGTATGTGCATGTTTTGCTTCTTCAGAAAATTCACGTTGATCTTCTTCAATTTCGATCCCGTATTTTTTAGCCGCGTGGCGAAGGGCTTCTGGATAGGTAAAATTTTCAATCTCCATCAGGAAAGAAATGGCAGTTCCCCCTTTTCCTGTTGAGAAGTCTTTCCAAATCTGTTTGCTTGGTGAAACAACGAAACTCGGAGACTTTTCATCATGAAAAGGACTGAGCCCTTTAAAGTTAGACCCGGCTCTTTTCAGCTGAACGTACTCTCCTACTATCTCTTCTACCCGTATCGTTGAAAAAATTTTGTCTATGGTCTGTTTGGAAATCATAGCGTAAAAATAAGTAAATTTATACAGATATCGGATATTGGAAATTAGATACAAATTGTTAATTCTATCTATTTTTTAACTTATAAATCACTTTCATTGATTATTTTTGAAAACAGTTTTAAATACTACTTTTATTTTAATGGCACGTTTTAAAAAACTTAAATAAATAATGAACTATACGATACAAAACATCGAAGACTGGCAGGAAGTTGTCGATAAGATCATTCCTCACTTAAAGCATAACATCCTTCTTTTAAAAGG
Organism: Chryseobacterium antibioticum; assembly: GCF_012927325.1. GTDB lineage: Bacteria > Bacteroidota > Bacteroidia > Flavobacteriales > Weeksellaceae > Chryseobacterium > Chryseobacterium antibioticum. The sequence goes on from NZ_JABBGI010000019.1 coordinate 85,553, forward strand.
AAACCTTGGTGCAGGCAAAACGACATTCACTCAGTTTCTTCTCAAAAATCTGGGAAGCCAGGATGAAGTGAACTCTCCTACCTACTCTATTGTCAACGAATACAGTACACCTGAAGGAAAGATCTACCACTTCGACCTTTACCGTTTAAAAAACATTGAAGAAGTCTATGATATCGGGATTGAAGAATACCTGGATAATGCGTTTTTATGCATCATAGAATGGCCTGAAGTGTATGAAGAAGAGCTCTACGAGCTTAAGTACCACACAATGAGCATTGTGAATACAGGGGATGAAAGAGAAATTTCATTCGAGTAAATATTATGTATCTTTGCTTCATAAATTCAATTGAAAAACAACAACCTGTAAGACATAATTTATTTAAAGAATGAGTACTACAAATATTTTTACTCCTTTTACTGAAGAAGAATTGATGCCGAAAGAAGAAAAGTTGGAGGTTATTAAGAAAGGAAAGCAGTTCAGTATTGGAATTCCTAAAGAGACCTGTCTTAACGAAAGGAGAACGTGCATTACTCCGGATGCGGTACAGGTACTGGTAGAACACGGCCATGAACTCATTATAGAAGCAGGTGCCGGAGAAGGCTCTTTTTTTACAGATTTGCAGTATTCTGAATCTGGAGCAAAGATCACCAATGATCCTAAAGAAGCTTTCGGACAGGATCTTATTCTGAAAATTAATCCTCCTACAGAAGATGAGATTGATTATATGAAACCTAATACGTATCTGGTTTCAGCCCTTCAGATCAACCTTAGAGATAAAGCTTATTTCCTGAAGTTGGCGGAGAGAAAGATCAATGCCATCGCTTTTGAATTTATCGTTGACGAATACAAACAGCTTGCTTTGGTAAGACTGATCGGCGAAATTGCAGGAACAGTATCTGTTTTATATGCATCTGAACTTCTTGCGCTGTCAAACGGCTTAATGCTGGGCGGCATCACAGGAGTGAGACCTGCAGAAGTTGTTATTTTAGGAGCAGGCATTGTGGGAGAATTTGCCACAAAAGCAGCTATCGGACTTGGAGCCAGCGTAAGGGTTTTTGACAACTCCCTTTCAAAGCTGAGAAGACTTCATACCCTTGTAGACAGCCGCGTTCCGACTTCAATTATTGATCCTAAAGAATTAAGCAAAGCATTAAGACGTGCCGATGTGGTTATCGGTGCACTTCCGAGATTGAATATGACCCCTATCGTTACGGAAGAAATGGTCGCGAAAATGAAGAAAGGCAGTGTGATTATCGATATTACCATAGACAACGGTAAAGTGATAGAAACGTCTGAGCTAACGACGATGGAGGATCCTTATATCATCAAACACGGTGTTATCCACTGTGGGCTCCCGAATCTTACGTCAAGAATGCCGAGAACCACTACAAAAGCGATCTCCAATTTCTTTCTTTCCTATATTCTGAATTATGATGAAGAAGGCGGTTTTGAAAATATGCTGATCCGCAAAAATGAAATGAAGCAGAGTCTGTATATGTACAAAGGAAGACATACCAAAAAAGTGATATGCGACCGTTTCGGACTTACTTACCATGATATCAATCTTTTAATTTTCTAATGAAAAAGTTTAAATTCTTTTTAATAGGCCTTGTTCCTGGTCTGATTCTTGTATTTTTTATTTTAAACAAAAAAGGCGCGAGCTGCAGCGGATATCTTCCCAACAGCCGTGTGATCGCAGAAACCCTGTCTAAGGAATTCAAATATTCTGAAGACGTCAAAAACGGAATGATCACTTATAAAATTGATGAGAAATTTATAAAAGACAGCATCATTACCAATGGAAAAGTAGATTTTGACAGAAGTCATGCTCAGAAAAAACCATGTCCGGACTATGTTATTACCTATCCTGAGAAGAATCCTTCTTATGAGATCACTTTTGAAAAGTGTGAAGAAACCGTCAATGTCAACAGTCTTAAAAAACTTAAATAATCCTAAAGATCTTTTACTAACTTTGTTTACAGATCATTAACCGTTATTTTTATGGAAGGCAATTACTACATGATCCACGATTATCTGATATTCACTGGAGTTTTTGCTATTTTCTTTCTGCTCACAGTCAGCATCTACCTGTTCAGCCAGAACAGCAACTTCAGACATAAAAATACGAGGCTGTCTGAAACCAATAAGATCATTGAACAGAAGCTGAATGAAGTTCAGCTGGAACATATCGGCACAAAACTAAATCCCCATCTCTTTAAGAATATCCTGAATTCTGTACAGTCCCACGCCTACCAGACCTATATGTCTCTGGATAAGCTGGCGAATGTCCTGGATTATATTTTATACGAAAGCAACAATAAATTTGTAAGCCCGAAAGAGGAACTGAATTTTGCCTTAAGCCTTATTGAGATCAATAAAATAAAGATCAATCCCCTCTTTGATTTCAGGATCAAGTCTAAAATCAATAAATCTGATGCGGTGTATGAAGAAAAGGTTTTCGCTCCGCTGATCTCTGTCGACCTCATTGAAAATGCCTTCAAACATACAGATTTTCTGGCTCAGGACTCTTTTATCTCGATCCATATGGAGCTTGAAAACAGGATTTTCACCATGAAAGTCAGCAACAAGTCTTCCTTAAAGAATATTCTGGAAAAGGAAAACAGCGGTTTTGGAAGCCAGTCACTGGATCAAAGGCTTAAAATGATTTACAGCAATCATTACCAGCTTGAAAAAAGTTCGAAAAACGGTATCTTCACGGCAGAATTAAAAATCAATTTAGGAGAATTCTATGATAAAATGCGTTATTCTTGACGATGAATTACTGGCGATCAGTTATTTAAAACTTCTATGCGAACAGATCGAAAATGTAGAAGTGGTAAAGGCATTCAACGATCCTAAAATTTTCCTGAGTGAAATAGACAACATCGACTGTAATTTGTGCATCCTGGATATTGAAATGCCGGGAATGACCGGACTTCAGGTGGCAGAAATTATTTCCGGCTCCAAAAAGATCATCTTTACCACCGCTTATAAAGAATATGCAGCAGAAGCTTTTGATCTGAATGTGGTAGACTACGTAAGAAAACCCATCAAAAAAGAAAGGCTGATCCAGGCTTTCGAAAAAGCAAAAGAACTCGTAGATGCTCCTCATAAAAAAGATCTGATCGAATGGAACACCAATATCGGCAGGACCGTTATTTTTACTGAACAGATCGCCTACATTAAAACATCCGAGATCGACAGCCGTGACAAAGATATCATCCTGAACGACGGAACCATCATTGTCCTTAAAAATCTCAGTTTTAAAACGCTTCTTGAAATGCTTCCTTCCAAAGATTTCGCCCAGGTGAATAAAAAAGAGATCATAGCCCTGGCTTCCATCAAGGTATTTTCTACCAACGAAGTCATTACCACCATTCAGACGGAAAGCGATCATTTCCTTAAACTCCAGATTGGAGAAGCTTATAAAAATTCATTAATGGAACTGTTCGGAAAGTAGATCTTTCAGACCTTTGCGGTTTCACTGCAGAATACCGTGGTTTCATTACATCTTCTCCTTTTGCGATCTCTGTCCTGTTTATTTTTGCTACAGATTAAATGATTTTATAATGAAAAACTGGATGTATGCAGCAGGAATTCTCATATCCGGGCTTTGCTTTTCTCAGGAAACAGGTTCAAAGGTAAAAGTCGCCTTTTTCAACGGAATTGTAGCAGCAGGATATGTAGATCATGGAGCTTTTATCAACTTTACAGGTCCGAACGTCAGCTTTACCGATAAAGGACTAAAACTGATCGCCGGAATGCTTCCTTCACTTCGGATTAAAGAAGATCATTCTCCGGGGACGAAAAATAGCCCGATCACACCCAACCTTGGAGCAGGTCTTACAGTAGTGTACAAAAAGATAGCGCTTCAGATCCCGGTCTATTATAACACAAAAACATCTTCACAAAACGGAACCTGGAAAGTTGGAATCGGCTTGGGATATTCATTAAAATAGATTTTTTTGAAGTCAGGAAGTTGGGTCGTAGGAGTGAAGTTATTAAGGCCCTAATAGGTTACCCTTGTCAAGGTTTAAAACCTTGACAAGGGTAAAGAATCAAAACTAGTAAGTTTCGTATTCACTTTTTTAACCTGCCTCTTCCCGCTCCCTTCTCCATAATCTCAATTTCGTTAATTAGGCTTAAGGTTTTTATTACATTATTTAGAACATTTATTACATTTTAAAAAGAAGGGGTATTCAACATCAATATATTCTCATCAACTTTGCATTAAAATATTAGGAATCATGAACTGGGGAAAATACAGAAATTTAATTTTTTACATATCGACCATCGCCTTTTTTTCCTGCCTGATGTACTTCTTCATCATAGAAGGACAGACGCTGGAGATCAGGGAAAATATAGTCAAAAAAACCAATACGGGCTCTACCTGGGAGAATTTCCAGGAATCTTTTAAAGCCAACCTGCACCATCCGCTGGCCTTGCTTCTTGCACAGATCGTCACCATTATTTTGGTCGCAAGACTTTTTGGGTGGATCTGTATGAAAATCAAGCAGCCTACCGTAATTGGTGAAATGATTGCGGGGATTGTTTTGGGACCATCACTTCTTGGTATGTACTTTCCTGAATTTTCTGCTTCTCTTTTCCCGAAAGAATCTTTAGGTAACTTACAGTTTTTGAGTCAGATAGGACTTATTCTGTTTATGTACATCGTTGGGATGGAGCTGGATCTTAGCGTATTAAGAAAAAAAGCTCATGATGCGGTGGTGATCAGTCACGCAAGTATTATCATCCCTTTTGCACTTGGTATTGGGCTTTCTTATTTTGTGTATCAGGAATTTGCACCGGAAGGCATCCAGTTTACATCATTTGCCTTATTTATTGCTATTTCAATGAGTATCACTGCATTTCCAGTGCTGGCAAGGATTGTTCAGGAGAGAAATCTTCAGAAAACCAAACTGGGAACGATTGTTATTACCTGTGCGGCAGCAGATGATATTACAGCATGGTGTATCCTTGCAGCCGTTATTGCCATTGTAAAAGCAGGTTCTTTCACCAGTTCTATTTATGTGATCATTATGGCTATTGCCTATGTATTTTTAATGATCAAGATTGTAAGACCATTTTTAAAAAGAATCGGGGATCTTCAGGCGGGTAAAAACACCATCAGTAAACCGATGGTCGCTATTTTCTTCCTGACGTTGATTCTTTCTGCATATGCTACGGAAGTTATCGGTATCCATGCATTATTCGGAGCATTTATGGCGGGAGCTATTATGCCGGAAAATGCAAAATTCCGTACCCTTTTCATCGATAAGGTTGAAGATGTGGCTTTAGTGCTTCTTCTTCCGCTGTTCTTTGTATTTACAGGTCTCCGTACACAAATCGGGCTATTGAATGATGGTCATTTGTGGATGACGGCAGGATTTATCATCTTAACCGCCGTTACAGGAAAATTCATAGGAAGCGCACTCACAGCACGGTTCGTAGGAATCAACTGGAAAGAAAGTTTAACGATCGGTGCTTTGATGAACACCAGAGGATTAATGGAGCTTATTGTCCTCAATATCGGGTATGATCTTGGCGTATTAAGTCCAGAGATCTTTGCAATGCTCGTTATTATGGCTTTGTTTACCACTTTTATGACGGGACCTGCTTTAGACTTTATTAATTTTATTTTTAAATCTAAAAAAAGTGACGAAGAAATTCATGATGGTAACGATTCCAAATACCGCGTATTACTTTCTTTTGATATCCCTGAATCCGGAAGCACTCTTCTGAAGCTGGCTCACGATTTCACCAATAAAATGAATGGCAATAAAAGCATCACCGCGATGAATATTGCTCCCGTAGACGAAATGCACGCTTATGATATTGATGAGTATGAAGATGCGCAGTTCAAAAACGTCATCGAAACTTCGCACGACCTGAAACTGGAAGTGACTACCCTTTTCAAAGCTTCTACGGATATTCAAAATGACCTTGCAGGGATTTCAAATAAAGGAAATTATGATCTTCTTCTGATCATGCTCGGTAAGTCTATGTATGAAGGTAGTTTACTGGGAAGACTTCTTGGATTTACCACGAAGATCATCAACCCGGAAAAACTTCTGAACACGGTAAAAGGTAAAGGAAATATTTTCAACAATTCTCCTTTTGACGATTTTACGCTTCAGATCCTTGATAAGACCCATATTCCGGTAGGTATTATGGTAGAAAAAGATTTCAAATCAGCGGATAAAGTATTTGTTCCTATTTTTAACCTGAGCGATTTTTATCTGTTGGAATATGCGAAAAGGCTGATCAACAATAACAATTCACAGATCATTATCCTTGATGCGGCCGGACAGATCCGTAATAATATCGAGGTTAAAGAGCTGATCAGAAGCATTGAACAGGTAGCCCCGAACCACATCACTTTATATAACGAGAAAAAGATTGAGAAAGAATTCCTAAACTCACAGGATCTGATGCTGATCAGCAGTAAAAGCTGGAAAAATCTGATCGATAGTAAGAGCCTTTGGTTGTCTGATATCCCTTCGACATTGATTATCTCGAATCCATAGAATTAATGTAACAATGTAGCGGTATAACAATGTAACAATAGAATAATCCCAGGGGATTATAATAGATATTGATTGATAAACTGATACATTGTTATATTGTTATATTGTTACATTATTTTTCCTTCCTGAGTTTTAGAAGTTTTTGAAATGCCTCAGAAATTCTTTTCTGCTCTCCTTCAATATAATCACTGCTGAAAGGTGCACCACAATCCAAACTATTGGTTACATGAACCAATTTTTCTTTTTCAAAATAATTCCGGTTTTCTTCAATCTCTGATTTTTTAAAGTCAAACGCTTCCGTATCATGATTTTCTTTCATGGCTTTGACATCATAAAACATCGGGCGGTTGTAGGTATATATCTTCTCAAAAACAAAAGACAGATGTCCGTTAAGCAGATAATATTCGGTAAGTACCTGCCCCATTTCACCGTAAAGTCTTGTCGTCATCTTTTCTAAACGGCCTTTCTGATCATAAAATACAGCTTCCCCTCCTTCTGCGGATTCTCCTTCTATGTCTTTCTTTTTAATGGAACTCCATTGATTAATAGAATTGATTCTTTTAAAATTGGCGCGGATCGGTTTCAGTCTGTCTGTTAAATATTCGTTGACGGCAATATCATTTTCCCTGAAGGATTCTTTGATCTTTATCGTATCATATGGTATGACCTGCAAAGAAGCAGAAAGCTGCCGCTTTCCAATTTCGGGTGTGAAGGTTTCCGCATTACTCCAATGTATGACAGTAATTACTACCAGTAAAGTATAAAAACAATTCTTCATGATCATTGTATTTTGTCGTGATATTGATCTGCTGTTCTATAACAAAGCTAGTTAATCTTCATGATAATGCACCTGTGTAGGGTGGCTCATTGGTGCATTCTATAATAAAAACCAGCTTTTAAAAGTGGGTTTTTATCTTCCGGGAGTGATTCAATAAGTTTGTTTTGTGTTAATTCACGAATCTATTTCACTTTAAGAAAAGTTCCTTCTAACGTTGCATTCATTCCAAACTCACAATCTGATGTCTGCACAGACGGAACTGACGTAATTGATATAAATCCATTATAAAATGTAACGAGGAATGAACATGATTTATTGATTTCAATAGTAAACTGATTATTTTTAATCATCACCTCCCCCGACGCATCTGCAATATTTCTGCCCGGAGCCCTGGTCACAGAACCAATGTCATAGGAATACATCTGATCTTTAATCTTTTTAATAGCAATACTTCCCTGATACCCATTTTCTCCATATTGATAGGTATACGTTCCTTCGAAACGATCAGATGGAACAGGTGAAAATATTTCCGGTTTCGGATTTACTTTAGTTTGAACAGCAAGTACCATGGGATAAACAGCATCAGACTTTGTGGAAGACCAGTCTCCCTCTAATTTTCCATTTTTTAAGACCCCATCAATAATTCCGCTGATATTCCCATCATTTTCAAATTCCTCCAGATGATAATGATTTCCAGAATTCAGCGTTCCTATTATTTTAATGGGTTTCTTTTCTTTAGTTTTTACATATCTGATGTTCCCTAAAACGACATTCTTTGAAATGCTGACGTTAAGTTCAACAGGGATTTTTTGGTCAATAAGACCGCTAAAGCTATAACTCGCGTCAGTATTTTTTTGCTGAGCGTGACAGATGCCTGCGGCAAAGCATATACTAAATACTATTTTTTTCAGATAATTCATATTATTAGATTTTAATGATACAATGGATAAGATTCAGTGAAGTCATTTTTTTTCACAAAAAGACCTCTTCATACAAAAGTACAAAAAGACGACTATGACACTCCTACTTCTAACAGGAAAAGACAATAAAAACTGGCCCGTGTTTTATGGATTTAATTGTATTGAATAAAGTAATCCCCAAACAAAAAATCAACTGGAATTCAATTATTTATAAAGACAAACGTATTAAAATTGCAGATTTAATCTCATTTACAAAGGAATATTCATTATTTTTAAACCATTCTTTTAGGATCAAAGAAAAATAAATCTAACCTTTTATCAATGAAAAAAATAAGTTTCGTCTGCCTTAGTCTATTAGTGTTTACAGCCTGCAAAAATGAGTCAAAAAAAACAGTCAATGAAACAGTAACAGCTAAAAAAGACAGCACTCCGGTTAAAAAAACTGCGGTAGAAAATACACCCGTTACTGAAACCAAAGGAATTCTCACCCTGAAAGAATGTACTGAAAAACAGATAGAATACGAAACGGAACAGGAGTGTATCTTTAAAAACGCCTCTGTTGATCAAGTCTATAGAAGAACGATAAAAGATAAAGAGATAGAAAAAGCAGAGCAGCTATTGGCCAACCTTCCCACAGAAAACACAACAAAAGAAATCAACAACGATGGCCTTGTTTCCATTACCTACACAGTGACTTCAAAAAAAACCGAAATCGAATTTCTTTTTGAGGGCGGGGTAACAACGCTAAGCTTGGAACAACAGAATAAGGACGTTAAAAGAACGATTATTCACAGCGCAGATTAAGCCGGCAAAGAAGCACCATAATAATTTAAGTCAAAAATATCCTGAGTTTAAAAAATATTTTATACCTTCGCTTGGTGAATTTCAATAACACGACATATTATTATAGAATTTTTAGCTCAGATCTGGGATAGGGATTCTTGTGAACATAACATATAAACCTCGTCCTAGGACGGGGTTTTTTATTTTAAAAATTTAAAAAGATGAAAATAAGTATTATTGGTGCAGGTTTAATCGGGGGTTCAATGGCTTTAAAATTAAGAGAGAAGGGCATTGCAGATTTCATCTATGGGATTGATAACAATCAGCAGCATATCAGTAAAGCACTGGAACTTAAAATTATTGATGCGGGTACAGATCTCGAATACGGGGTTAAAAATGCTGATTTTATCATCATCGCCGTTCCTGTAGATGCAGCGAGAAAGTTGCTTCCTGATGTTTTGGATTTAATATCTGACAACCAAACTGTAATGGATGCCGGATCTACAAAAGCCGGGATTGTCAACTCAGTTAAAGACCATCCGAAACGTTCCAGATTTGTGGCTTTTCACCCCATGTGGGGTACGGAAAACAGCGGTCCTGCATCTGCTGTTTCCGACAGTTTTTCAGGAAAGGCAGGGGTTATCTGCAACAAGGAAGAATCGGCACCCGACGCCCTTCAATTGGTAGAAAAAGTGGCAGAAAACCTTGATATGCACCTGATCTACATGAATGCCGAAGATCACGACATTCATACAGCTTATATTTCACATATTTCCCACATTACGTCTTACGCTTTGGCCAACACTGTTTTGGAAAAAGAACGTGAGGAGGAAACGATTTTTCAACTTGCCAGTTCCGGTTTCTCCAGCACGGTACGTCTTGCAAAATCGCATCCGGAAATGTGGGTTCCCATTTTTAAACAAAACAAAGAAAACGTTCTCGATGTTCTGAATGAACATATTACCCAGCTTAGAAAATTTAAGGCTGCATTAGAAAAAGAAAACTATGAATACCTTGAAGAGCTGATTACCAATGCGAACAGGATCAGAGGCATATTAAGGTAAAATAGGTAGCAGGTAATAGGTTACAGATGGTAAGACTTCACAACAATTTTATTGATATTGGGTGTTTTTTACCTCTATTTTTAAAGCATTCAATAATAAATCAAAGGCTGTATTCTAAAACTTCGACTAATATTACCTGCTACCTAATCCCTTTCACCTCTTTTAAAATTTCATCATCAGTCTAACTCCATTACACGGTTATTCAAAACGTAATAGTTGGCAGGAATGGGCTGTATATTACGGATTTTTCGTATTAATAATTCAAAGCCTTTACTTTCAAACTGCGGTCATCTATCACCTGCTACTTACGATCTGTTCCCTAAAACCTATATCCTTTACCACTTTTATTTTAACTTTATTAAAAATTATTTTAACTTTATTAAAAAAAAGTATTACTTTCGTAAAAAATATAATCCATGAAACTTCCGACGGTTTGTCCAAGTTGCGAAAATACTTTAAACGTAAGTCAGATGAAATGCCCGAGCTGTAAAACAGAAGTCAGCGGCGACTACGAACTTCCCGTTTTGCTTAAACTGAACAGGGAAGAACAGGAATTTGTTCTGAATTTTTTCCTTTCCAGCGGAAGCATTAAGGAAATGGCCAAGCAGGCCGGACTCTCCTACCCGACTATGAGAAACAAAATGGACGACCTGATCACTAAAGTAGGACAACTAAAAACGAACGTGTAAACTCAACAAGATGAACTGGAAAACAATATTTAATCCTTTTGAAAGGTTTGATGATAAACTGCTTCTTGTTATTGGGCTGTTGGGAACGGCTCTGGCTATTTTAATGGGCTATTGGACAGGTACTTTTTTCAGCAGCATATATAAAGTCAACAGTTTGGAAAAAGTAACGCTTCAGGCTGTAGCTATTCCAACCTTAATAAGTTTTGCATCTGCCATAGTGATTCTTTTCATATTAGGTAAAATTTTAAACAGTAAAACGAGACTAATAGATATCGTCAACACTGTATTAATTTCGCAGCTCTTGCTGGTTATTCTGCAGGCAACGGAAAAAATATCCTTTATAAAAGAAGCTCAGGACCGATTGATCAGCCATCAGAAAAACCTTTCAGAAACTTTGCCCGTTGGAGATCTTATGGTTACAATAGGTATGGCATCATTCGCCCTTATTATTTTAATCTATAGTATAACCATTTATTACAACGGTTTTAAAACCGCTACCAATATCAAAAAATGGCATCATATTGTTCTTTTCGCAGCAGTATCACTCATTATGACTTTGATATGCCAAATATTACTATCTAAATACTTCTAAATATCATGAAAATCAAATTCTTATTCGTGCTGGTCTTTCTGGCACACCTTTGTCACGCCCAAATCGAAGGCAGCTGGAACGGAGAAATCGACATCCAGGCAATGAAACTACCCATCATATTGAAAATCAAAAAAAGTCCGGAAGGATACTCTTCTCTGCTCAATAGTCCTAAACAAAGCAAAGATGATATTACCGTAGACCAAACAGTTTTCAGTAATAATGAGCTTAGTTTTGAGATCAAAAAAATCAATGCCAGCTATAAAGGAATTTTCAAGGAAGATCATTTTGAAGGAAACTTCAGCCAGAATGGGAAAATAATTTCTTTAGACCTGTTCAGACATCTTCCTGCTTCTAAAAATTCTGATGTCCCTTACCTCAATGGAAAAGCAATTAACAAAGAAAAAATAGATGACTTTCTGAAATATATCGCTGAGAAAAACCAGGGTATTGGCAGTGTATCTATTTTCAGAAACGGCGTTCAGGAATACCATAAAGATTTCGGCCAACAGCAATTAACCAACGTGACTTATGATAAAGACACGCAATATCAGATAGGATCTATCAGTAAAATGATCACCGCAGTGATGCTGATGCAGCTGGTTGAAAACGGGAAGCTTAAACTGGATGAAAAACTCTCAAAATACTATCCCGAGATCCCTAACGCTAAAAAAATCACCATAAAACAAATGCTGAACCACACCAGCGGACTCGGCGATTATGCAGGTGAAGCAAAGGATAATTGGCTTTTCGGAAAGGCGGTAGGTGATAAAGCCATTGTTGCGGAAATCAAAAAACAGGGCGCCAGCTTTGAACCCGGAAAGAAAGCTAAATACTCCAATTCGGCCTATTTCCTTTTGAGCAGAATTCTGGAAAAAATCTCCGGCAAACCATATAATATCATATTAAAAGAAAACATCCTGGAAAAAGCAGGAATGAAGCATACTTTCTCGGTATTGGATGACCCTAAGAATGTTTTTAAATCTTATAAATTCACAGACGGAAGCTGGAACGAAGTCCCGGATTTTAATTTCCGCAATTGCGTAGGATTAGGTGATATCACTTCTACGACAGAAGATATGAATACTTTCATCGATGCTTTATTCAACGGAAAATTCATTAAAAAAGAGACGCTTGAAATGATGACTTCCAATAAAGAGGAGAAGTTCTTCGGAACCGGAATTATGAAAGTGCCTTTCTACAACATTATTGCCTACGGACACGGTGGTGATACAGCAGGTTCTCACTCTATGTTATCGTATGAGCCAACGGACAAACTTTCTTTTGCGGTAACCGTTAACGGAGAAAATTTTCCCCACAATGATTTATACATTGGAATTTTAAATCAACTGTACGGAAGAGATTATCAATATCTATCGTTTGACACTGGAAAATCTGATCCTGAACTAAAAAAATATGAAGGGGAATATGAATCAAAAGAAATTCCGATTCCTTTGACGGTATTTTCCAAAAACGGAGCTTTGTTTGCTCAGGGAACGGGGCAACCGGAATTTCCTCTGGAAAATATTGAAAAAAATAAATTCCAGTTTGAAAAAGGCGGTATCACAATTCTCTTTATTCCGGAAAGCAAACAAATGCAACTCATCCAGAATGGAAAAACGCACCTGTTTAATAAAAAGTAGTTTGAATTCTTTTTTAACCGTTAAGGGGTTTTAAGTTTTTAAGAACATTAAGTTGAGCTCTGCTTTAAGAATTACACTTAAAAAAAATCAATTGATTTTATCTGAACTCTTCTTCATCTCTTCACTGCTCTTAATGGTTTAAAATTTCACCATAAAAAAATCCTTAGGTTTGCTGCCTAAGGATTTTATATTTAAAACAAGATGCTTTCTTTTAACATTCAGGAACGTTTACCGCAATAGCAAGTCCGCCTTCTGACGTTTCTTTAAAGCGGTCACTCATTGATAAAGCCGTTTCCCACATGGTTTGGATCACTTCATCTAAGGTTACTTTCGCTTTGGCAGGATCACTTTCCAATGCAATATTAGCCGCTGTGATCGCCTTCATAGCGCCCATTGTATTCCTTTCAATACATGGAATCTGCACCAATCCTTTGATAGGGTCACAGGTAAGTCCAAGGTGATGTTCCATGGCAATTTCTGCCGCCATCAGAACCTGACCAATACTTCCTCCTAAAATTTCTGTTAATCCGGCTGCTGCCATCGCTGATGAAACTCCGATTTCAGCCTGACATCCGCCCATCGCAGCAGAAATGGTTGCATTTTTCTTGAATAAAGTTCCAATTTCTCCGGCAACCAGTAAAAATCTTACGATATCATCTTCACTGATACATTCTGTAAATGCCTGCGAATACATTAAAACTGCCGGAATAACACCGCTGGCTCCATTGGTAGGCGCCGTGATGATCCTTCCGAAACTCGCGTTTTCTTCGTTCACAGCCAAAGCAAAACACGCAATCCATTTGTTGATATTGGTAAAGTTCTCTTCTGCATCAACTACCAGCTTAAACCATTCGTCGATATTCTTATAGATTTTATCTCCTAACAGTTTTCTATTGATTCCGGCTGCCCTTCTGGTGACATTTAAACCTCCGGGAAGGATGCCTTCTTTATTAACGCCTTTGTAGATGCATTCTTTAATATTTGCCCAGATATTCAGTGCTTCCTGCCTGGTTTCTTCCTGAGATCTCCAGCTTTCTTCATTGATCAGAATAAGATCTGAAAATCTTTTAAATCCTAGTTTTTCACAGTATTTTATAATATCTGAACCGTGATGACAAGGATAAAGCGTTCTCACACACTGTTTTTCTATAGAATTTTTTTCCTGGCTTGCTATAAAGCCACCCCCTACAGAATAAAAATCCTGAACCAGCTCGGTTCCATCTTCAAAAACAGCCTTAAAGATCATTCCGTTAGGATGGAAATCAAGGGATTTTTGCATATTTAAAACCAAATGGTACCCGTAGACAAAAGGAATTTCTTTCTCTCCACCCAGGTTAATGATCTGGTCCTTTTTGATCTTCTCTATCTTTTCATCAATTTTTGAAGTATTGATGGTTTTAAAATCTTCGCCATTCAGCCCAAGCATTCCGGCAATATCCGTCCCGTGTCCTATTCCGGTTTTAGCTAAAGACCCGAAAAATTCAAGGAAAACCTCCTTCACTTCTGCGATGGATTTTTCCCTTTTTATAATTCTGATAAATGCAGAAGCTGCATTCCAGGGTCCCATTGTGTGTGAACTGGAAGGGCCTATTCCTACTTTAATAATCTCAAAAACCGATATTGATTCCATAGATAATTCTTCATTTTCCTCGAACAACAAAGATACATGATAAATCCCAATAAAAGCACCCCAGGATCTTAGAATTAACACCACCTCACACATCATCGGATGCCTTTATAATAAGTATCTTTGTAAATTAGCTGATCCAGTGTTGTCTTCTAAACCTGTTATATAAGTTATCTCTCCTTTTAATCAATTTGAATGGAAACATTAATTAAGAATATTTTACAGCATGTCCGGCTAAGTCCGGAAGAAATTGTCATTTTTAAAAATTTCTGGACAGAAAAAACATTGGAAAAAGGTGAGTTTCTTTTAAGAAACGGAGAAACCTGCCGTTATGACAGCTATATTGTCTCAGGGGTTTTAAAAGCCTTTTGCATCAATTCAGAAAACGGAAATGAGGAGATCCTTTTCTTAGCTATTGACGATTGGTGGGCAACCGATATCTCCAGCTTTTCCAAACAAAAAGCTTCCATTTACAATATACAGGCCGTAGAAAAAACAAACCTTTTACAGATCGGTCATCAGTCTTTTCAAAAAATGCTACAGGAAATCCCTTCCCTGGAAAGATATTTCAGGATTATTTTAGAAAGTTATCTGGGAACTCTTGAGAAGAGAATTGTATTTAATAACATGTACAAAGCTGAACAGAAGTATTATGATTTTCTCGATACCTATCCGGATATTGTATCCAGAGTTCCTCAATATTTAATTGCTTCCTATTTAGGTATATCAGCAGAATTTATAAGCAGAATCCGGAAAAAAAATAAATCCTCTTGAACTAGATCAATTTTTAAGGAATGAATAATCAGGAATTTTGTTGTTATAAAATTTATAGTAATGAAAGTATTGATTATTAACGCAAGTGTAAGAAATGAAAGATCTTACAGCCGAAAATTAACCCAAATTTTTGTTGAAAACTGGAAAACCAGATATCCCGAAGATGTATTTACGTACAGAGAAACGGGCATTGACAGTATTCCCAATATTAACGAATCGTGGATTGCAGGAGCATTTAAAAAGCCTTCAGAGAGGACAGAAGAAAACCAAAGGGCATTACAGCTAAGCAATGAGCTGGTCCAAGAGCTCAAAGAACATGATATCTATGTCATTGGAACTCCCATGTATAACTGGGCTGTTCCCAGTGGGCTAAAAGCTTATATAGACCAGGTGATGCGGATCAATGAAACCTGGAAATTCAGGTCAGGAGTTCCGGATGGCGACTACGTAGGTTTGCTTGAAAACAAAAAAGCATTTATATTATCTGCCCGGGGCGATACTGGATACGGAGAAAATGAAAAAAACGGGCATATCAATTTTCAAACAACCTATCTGAAACACATTTTCGGAATCATGGGAGTCAAAGATATGACCATTTTTTCATTAGATAACGAAGAGTTTGGGGGCGAAGTATTTGAAAAGTCAAAAAACAAGATTTTCAACGCCATCCAATCTATCGAATAAAATCGGGAAAACATCCTTTTAATTGAATATTCTAATCAGGGCATTTGGCCTTATGTCTTATGCCCTGTTTTCTTTTAGCAATCATCACTTGAAACTCTCCTCATGCTGGGAAAGATCGAGGCCCATAGACTCTGCTTCTTCGGAAACTCTGAGGGTAATAATAGAATCTGTAATCTTATACAAAAGCAGAGAACCAAAGAAGGTAAAAACTGAAACAAGCATCAAAGCAATCATATGATGGGCAAAAACTTCAAATCCTCCATGAAGAAGACTTGCATTTTCGCCATGAGCAAAAATCGCGGTAAGAATCATTCCCATAATCCCTCCTACTCCATGACAGGCAAATACATCCAGTGTATCATCTATTTTTTTCAACGCTTTCCAGTTCATCATTAGATTAGAAACAATAGCCGCTGCAAATCCTATAAAAAGGCTTTCCGGAATGGTGACAAAACCACAGGCAGGAGTAATCGCCACGAGACCAACTACAGCGCCAATACAGGCTCCCAATGCAGAAACACTTCTTCCGTTGATTCTGTCAAAAAAGATCCATGTCATCATAGCAGAAGCTGAGGCAATAGTTGTGGTTCCAAAAGCCATAGCTGCCGATGCATTTGCGCTTAGGGCAGAACCTGCATTAAACCCAAACCATCCGAACCAAAGCATTCCGGTTCCTAAAAGGACATAAGGAATATTAGACGGTTCATGATGAGGATTTTTCCTGTTTCCCAAAACCAAAGCACCAGCTAAAGCCGCAAAACCTGCACTCATGTGGACGACAGTTCCACCCGCAAAATCCTTTACGCCAAAATATTTATTCAAAAGTCCGTCAGGATGCCATACCATATGACAAAGTGGGGTATAGATAAAAATGCTGAAAAGCACCATGAACAGAAGATAAGAGATAAAACGTACCCGCTCGGCAAAAGAACCCGTAATCAATGCAGGCGTAATGACGGCAAACTTCATCTGGAAAAGGGCAAAAAGAACAAACGGAATGGTAGAAGCCATCATTTTATGAGGCAGTGCACCTACATGACTAAAAAACGGATAACTTAACGGGTTCCCGATGATCCCATAATGCACTCCATCGACCTCAAAACCTAAAGAATCTCCAAATGATAATGAAAATCCAACCACGACCCACAAAATTGAAATAACCCCGAGCGCAATAAAGCTCTGCAGCATCGTGGAAATTACATTTTTCTTCCCTACCATTCCTCCGTAAAAGAAGGACAGTCCGGGGGTCATCAGGAGTACAAGGCCAGCTGCAGCAAGAATCCATGCGACATCTGCACCTACGATTTTATCTTCACTGAGAAAGTCTCCCGTGTTGGGAAGGTCAGCCACCGGGCTCCAGAATAATCCTCCGAATGCCACAAGGGTGATGACTGAGAATGAAACAATCCATTTTAAACCAATTTTCATAAAATTTATATTTAACCCTATCAAAATTAAATATAAATTTTATAAAAACATATATTTTTAAATTTTAACCCCTAAAAAATTACATTAATTTTGAATTAATTTAATTTTAAACAAAAACCTCCTTCAGTATTTTGGAAACTTCTTTGTGTTTTGTGGCCGGAAACAGATGCGTCCCTCCTTTGATGACATAATCCGGTTTTGAATATTTAATAGGAAATACAATATCTTTATCACCTAATATCTGGATCACCTCCGGAATTTCGTCAAATTTCCATTCGGAAACCTTTTCCACAGACCATTTCAGGTAGTATGGATCTCTGACTTTGAAGTACTGAAGAACTTTTGGATTTTTCGGATCAAACAATTTTCTCACTACAGCATATACATTCGCAGCTTTGTCATTGAACATCCCTGTAGGAAGTATTCTTGGAATTTTTGTAATCTCCCCTGTCCTGATAAATTTAGATTTTTCTTTATCCGACTTAATGCTACCCATGATGACCACTTTCTCGGCAGGCTTCAGCTTATTGATCTCCTGAACCATAATCCCTCCAAAAGAATATCCCAGCAGGCTGAATGGCTCAGAAACGTCTACTTTCTCTGCCATTCTCTCAACATAGGAATAAAAGGGCTCATTTTTCTCGGGAATAAGCCAATCTATAAAAATCAATTCACAGGTCTCGGGGAATTTCAGTCTTTCTAAAACTTTAAAGTCTGCTCCTAGACCGCTTACTACATAAATTTTCATAGTACTAATTTAGGAAAAACATGGTAAAAGATGCAGATTAAATTTAGGGGTTTATAAACTATTGAGAAGATTGAAGATTTTATAAGATGAAGATGGGTCCCCATCTTAAGTGGATTCTTTTTTTTCACGCAAAGATTTAATGCTTTACTCTCTATAAAAGGAAAGCAAAAGGTTGCGGCTGCGCCGCTGACTAAGCTAACGATCAAATGCATGGACATAAAAAATGGGCAGTTTATAAAAACCGCCCATTGTATTATTTGATAGTATATTTTACTTATTTCTTTTTCTTCACAGGAACTCTGTTGTCATTATCCAGTTTTTCTGTAGAAACTTTGAACTGGAAATCTATTTCGTCCTTGATGAAGTAATCTTTCAGTGAAGACTGGTAGAATACTTTGAAGTCTCTTCTGTTTAGAGAGAACTTAGCAGATTCAATCACTACTGTAAACTGAGTTACATAAGCATTCGCCGGGAAAGTGATTGTTTTTCTTACCCCTTTGATGGTAATATCACCATAAATCGTAGAATTGTACTCACTGTTTGCTAAAGGAATAATTTTAGTCAAGTGGAATTTCGCGATCGGGAATTTTTTAACCTCAAAGAAATTGGTACTTTTCAGCTCGTTGGTAAGCTTGATCTGATCTTCTTCAGAAATATCTCCCGCCATCATGCTTCTCATATCTATAACAAACTCTCCGTCTACCAGAACCGTTTTATCGAAATTGAATTTTCCGCTTTTCAGCTTTACAGTCCCTGAATGCGAAGAAGCCTCAGTTTTAACGACTTTATATCCCCACCACCTGATCTCTGATGAAGTCACTTTTGAAACCTTATCAAATTTCTTCTGTGCAGAAACAAATGATATGCTTACACACATCATAGCAAACAATAGTAATCTTTTCATTCTTTTTTATTTACAATTCAACAAAAATAAAAAAAAGTGTAGAACTTCTACACTTTTAACAATCTTTTTTTGATTAAATTATTTAGCAGTTACCTTTACAAGCATTTCGATGTCATCTTTCACAAAAACATCCTGCATGGTAGATTTGTAAGCAACATCAAATTTTTGTCTGTCGAAAGCGAATTTCTCAGAAACCAAGCTTACGACTCCTTTGCTGTAAGCAATCTTTGCAGGGAAAGTAATTGGGCTTGTTTTTCCTTTAACCGTAAGGTTTCCTGTTACTAACGAGTTGTAAATCTTATCGCTGTTTTTCTTTACAGAAGTGATTTTGAAAGAAGCAGTAGGGAATTTCTCAACTTCAAAGAAGTCACCGTTCTTAAGGTGCCCGTTTAATTTCTGCTGATATTCTCCTGAAAGATCAGTTGCATTGATAGAAGTCATATCCAATACAAAGCTTCCTCCCACCAGGTTATTTCCTTTCATGATCATATCTCCTGATTTTACTTTTACAGTACCGTCATGAGAACTTGCTTCAGATTTTGCTACTTTGTATCCCCACCAGTGAACATCAGACGCTACTACTTTTTTTGACTGTCCGAATGCCAAACCGCTGGCAACAACTGCTAATAAGAATATTTTTTTCATTTGAATAAAGTTATTTACTTGTTTAATGCTGCAAATGTAACCAACTTATCCGATAGATTTCATTGATGTATATCAATTAAAACAATTATTTTTATGAATAATGTCATTCCATAAAAAAACTCCGAAGCTTTCGGAGTTTTGTATTTTAATTTTGATAGTAAGCAGTGTATAATGCGGCGCCTTTTAATGCCGTATGGTTTTGTTTAACCAGATAGATCGGCGTACTTTTAAGCATTTCCTCCATCTTATCGCTTATCTTAAACTTATCATAGAATTTTCCTTTGTCGATATATTCTCTGATGGTCTGTGGAATATCTCCTGAAATCAATAATCCTCCGGTAGCTTTAAGCTTTAACACAAGGTTGTTCGCTTCTCTTGCCAGGAATTCTATGAAAGTATCTAAAGCAATTTTACAGATCAATACATCTTCTTCTACAGCAGCTTTGTAAATCTCCTGAACAAAATTCCCTCCAGAAATACGTTCTGCCAACCATTCCGGCTCAGGATGTCTTTTTACATCTCTTAAGAATCTGTAGATATTGAAAAGACCTGTTTTAGACAGTACACTTTCCCAGCTTACAATACCGTAGATATTGTTTAAGAACTGATAAAATTCTACCTCAACATTCGTTCTCGGTGAGAATTCTGAATGTCCGCCTTCCGTTGCAAAAGGTCTCAGGTATTTTCCATCGAAGAAATATCCGGCTTCACCCAGTCCGTTTCCGGGTGCCAGGATTGCTACATTTCCTTTTTCAAGATGACCACTGGTATAGATTGGGTCCAAATCGTTGTCTTCAAGAAGTGCCATTCCGTAAGCAGAAGCTTCAAGGTCGTTCAGCATATCTCCTTTCTCAAACCCGAAATCTCTGGTATATTCTTCAATATTTAAGTCCCACCCCAGTCTTGCAGGGCTACTTTTCCCATCAATCACAGGTCCTGGTACGGCCATTGACAAACGTTTTACATTTTCCAGCTGATTATCCTGAATGAATTTTTTTAATATATCAGAAAATGATGCATAGTCTTTCGTACTATATTCATTCTGAATTTTTATCTCAAGACCTCCGTTACTGGAAACAAAATAGCCTAAGATGGTTATATCTTCACGGAGACTCGCCCCAATGATAGTAACATTATCATTATTACTGTTCTCTACTCCTGGTAAATAAAGCGGAAATTTTGGATTCAAAATCATAACCTCAAATTTTATCAAATATAATAATAGTTTTCGTAAATCCTGCAGGGAAGCAAAAAACCTTTTTATTTTAATAAAAAGGTTTGGCTAATAATTGTTTATATATAAATCTTACTACTTTCCTAATGGAATATTGTATCCGAAACCAAGTCCGATATTCCCCACATTGTAGTCCTGTCCGGCGATATCACCTTTATCTCCTACAAAAACTTTTTGGTATTGTACGAAGAAATTCCAGTCTCTGTTGTGATATCCGATCTCCGGCTTGATGTAGAAACCCCCGTCCGGTCTGTCAGCAGAACTGTTGGAAGCTACTTTTTCATTTCCTACCAGGAATCCATATCCTAAGTCTGTTCCAAAATAGAAACCAGTCTGTTTAGGATAGATTCTAATTAAAGCCCCTACAGGAACTACCCCTACATCATTGTTATCATAACCGTTGTTACTTTTTCCAAAATAATGAGTATATCCTGTTGCAATACCTAATCCAAATCCCGGAGTAATCAAATTCTGATAAGATACATCTACACCTGCAGCTGCGGAAAGATTATCTGCGGGAACTGCTAAACCAACATTGGCGCCAACTTTGATCATATTGTTCATCTTTGAGCTTTGCGCGCTTACGATACCTGCTGTTAAGATTCCAGCCAGTAATATTGTTTGTTTTAACATTTTCATAACTCTAATTTTAAATTTTACTAATCGAATAAGCTGTAAAAATCGTGCCAAGGAAGGCATTTTTTTTGATTTTAACACTCAAAAAAAATACAAAACAATGATTATCAGTATGTTAATTTATATTAAAATTAAATGATTGTTTAAGTTAAATCTTAAAATTAATAATATAACGAATTCTTAACCGTTATGATTTTAACCTTTCTATTTCTACGTCATCAAAAAATTAAATTCTCTCAACATGGCCGATTCACTCTTACATCATAAACATCTTCTTTGGCGTGCCGGTTTCGGAGCCGGAATCAACCAGATCGGTGATCTGAAAAACAAGACCACAAAAACGCTGGTGAATGAATTGTTTAAAGAAGAAAGCTTTACAGAAATCAACTATGATACGCCTGATGTTCCCATTTCAGATGATATGATGGACAGCAGAACGCCGGCTGAAAAGAAAAAGGAAATGCAGCGGATCATCAGGGAACAAAGCAATGAACTGAACCTGAATTTTCTGAATCAGATGGTGAACAGTAAAGATCAGCTGAGAGAGAAGATAGCCTTTTTCTGGCACGGACATTTTGCATCGAGAGTCAACAATTCAAAATTCAGCAAACAGCTTCTTCATACTATAAGGAGGAATGCTTTAGGAAATTTTAAAGACCTTCTCTTTGAGGTAAGTCAGTCTCCCGCCATGCTGAATTTCCTGAATAATCAACAGAATAAAAAGGATCATCCCAATGAAAATTTTGCCCGCGAAGTCATGGAATTATTTACGATGGGCAGGGGAAATTATACAGAAAAAGACATTAGGGAAGGCGCAAGAGCATTTACCGGTTGGGGTTATGATAAGGAAGGTAATTTTAAGGAAAGAAAAAACCTTCACGATGACGGAACCAAAACATTTCTGGGAAAAACAGGAAATTTCACAGGAACGGATATTTTAAATATCATCCTTGAACAGAAAGCAACCGCTACGTTTATTACCACCAAAATATATAAGTTTTTCGTTAATGAAAAGGTAGATAACAATATTATAGAACAATTGAGCACAGATTTCTATAAATCGGGATATGATCTCAAAAAACTCATGAACGACATATTTTCAAGCTCATGGTTCTATGATCAAAAGAATATCGGAAACAGAATAAAATCCCCGATAGAACTGATGGCTGGAATGATGCGGATGCTTCCTATGAACATTCAAAACCCTGAAAACCTCATCGTTTATCAGAAACTGCTTGGCCAGATGCTTCTCTACCCACCCAACGTCGCCGGATGGCCCAACGGAAAGTCGTGGATAGACAGTTCTACCTTGATGGTGAGGCTTCAGATTCCGCAGATATGGTCCGGATTGCGACCTTTGGAATACAGTCCGCGTCAGGACGACGACATCGACATGGGAATGAAATCCCGTGAAACAGCTATGAACAAATCGTTTAAAAATCCCAATATCACGATTGACTGGAGCAGACTGGAAAAGGTCTTCGCAGATAAAAACTGTGAAGATTACCTCATCCAGAATATGAAAACCCTGGATATGGATTCTGTGAAGAACTTTTCAGATAAGAGTATTAAAATGAATATTATTAATTTGATGTCTACGCCGGAATATCAGTTGTGCTAGGTAGCAGATGTTAGGTTGCAGGTAACAGGTAATAGTAATCACCGTTTAGCTCTGCAGCTTTTGATTTATTATTTCTTGCTTAAAAATATTGATAAGAAGTACAAGCATTATTAAAATTGAGATTCAATTCCGCAACCTGCAACCCAACACCAGCAACCTATTATCTGCTACTAAAAAGTGAATAAAAAATACCAAGCATTAATAAAACTCAGTCAAGCCCTACAACCTGCAACCTATCATCTGCAACCAAAAAAAAGAAAATTATGTTAATCAAAAGAAGAGAATTCCTTAAAATAAGTTCATTGGCTACCGCATCACTGATGATGCCCAATTTTCTGAAAGCAATGACATTGGATGACGCTTTGAAGCCGAATCAGAAAATTCTTATCGTACTGCAGTTTACAGGTGGGAATGATGGTTTAAATACGATTATTCCTACGAAAAATGATATTTACTTTAAGGAAAGAAATAATATTGCCATCAGGGATTCTTTGCCACTGAATGATGAAACGGGAATCAATCCGGCGCTGTCTTATTTTAAAGAATTATACGATAATGGTGAACTTTCTGTGATGAATAATGTAGGCTATCCGAATCCCGACAAGTCTCATTTCAGAAGTATGGATATCTGGCACTCAGCAAGTAAAAGTGACGAGTTTCTGGAAACAGGATGGCTGGGACGTTTTCTGGATGAAGAATGCTATCAGTGTGAACATCCCACACAGGCTCTGGAAGTAGATGATATGCTGAGCCTAGCACTGAAGGGCGAAAACAATAAAGCATTTGCATTCAAAGACCCTAAAAGGCTTTATCAGACGAGTCAGGAGAAGTATTTCAAATCTTTATATGACCACCATCACGATGATGAAACAGTTTCTTATTTATACCAGACGCTTGGCTCCACCATCAATAATGCAGAGTATATTTTTGAAAAAAGCAAGTTAAAAAAGACAGATCAGACGTATCCCAATTCACAACTGGGAAAGGATTTTAAAACGGTGGCATCATTGATTAAATCTGACATTAATACCCAGGTTTATTATCTTTCTGTGGGAAGTTTTGACACCCATGTCAACCAGAACGAAAGACAGGCAAAGCTGTTCAGCGACATTAATGAAGCAGTAAAGTCATTTGTAGCTGATTTAAAAAGTAACGGTATTTTCAATGATGTTTTATTGATGACTTTTTCAGAGTTCGGACGCCGGGTCGCTCAAAATGCCAGCAATGGAACTGATCACGGAACGGCCAATCAGATGTTTTTTATCAGCGGAGGTCTTAAAAAGAAAGGACTTCTGAATGCTCTTCCCGATCTGCAGAAACTAAATGAAGGGGATTTGATCTACACGGAAGATTTCAGAAAAGTCTACGCTACAATTCTGAAAAACTGGCTAAAGGCAGATTCTTCCAAAGTATTGGGCTGGAAAAACGGAATTTATGATTTTATTTAATAAAAAATGCCACTCTGATCTAATAAATCAAAATGGCAGTGATTTGAAATGCATCTCTACTAAATATTAGAATTTCTCCCGCAGATTTTACAGATGACACTGATGTTTGCGTTGTATTTTTGTCTTTTTTTGATATTACGTAAAAACCTTTGTAAAGCTATCTTTTTCCAGCTTTTCTAAGGAAAAATCAAAATCGGATCCTTCTTTTTCAGAAGTAATTTCTGCGCCTAATTCTTCAACAAGCCCGTTAAAGGAAATGGGTTCGTACCATTGCTGGTAAAGCGCGTCCGTAGCCATCACTGAAATCTCGGAGCTTCCTGAAACATGAGCATGTCCGGCTCCAAAATTAAGGAGGACAAAACACTGTTTTCCGCCTTTTGGAAGCAGCATTCCAAGAACAGTCTGTCTCTGAACGGAGTTACATTTCACTTCTGCAAAAACATGATCAGGATTCATCATATATTCTCTTGAAATATGGTCTCCTTTTCCAATCACAATTTTATACCCACAATCCGAACTTCCGGAATAGACATTATTCATAATTAATGTCGGAACATTCAACCCGTGGGAAGCATACAGATATTCTACGGCACCTTTGGGCGCAGAGGTCATATCTCCGGAGTACATCAGACTTCCGTTATTCTAATTATAGGCTGCATTCCAACCTGTTTTTCCTCCTATATTCAATCCCGAAAGATCAAGATCATTGGCTCCCCATCCATCTTCCCAATAAATCCCGACAGCCAGTTTTTCACCCAGGAATCTTGTTCCGGCAGGAATGTTTCCTACAAACATTTTTTCAGACGTCGGCAATCCGAATTCTACATGTTCAGGGAAATAGAACTTCTTTCCGGAAAGATCAAATCTTGATTTTAAATAATTCATTATAAAATCATAGTTCTTTTCACCTACCGTCCCTGCCTTTCCGGTTTTCACCCAGGATTTTCCATTTCTGATTCTATAAACAAACGTATCCTGACCATACATTCTTAAATAACAGGCAGATAATGCTTTAAACAAAGCAAAAGGAGTTGCATGATCCAGCCAGTGCAGGTCATTTTTTTCCAGCAGTGTATGCGTTGCTTCATTCAGAGGATTGGAAACCAATGGCTGATGATGGATTTTCGACAGTTTTGATATTTTATTGATGGTTTTAGATGATCTTTTTTTATACGCTAAAAACAACGGTTTGAATCTGTTGAAAATCTGAGCAAGTCTTTCCAGTCCATATTTTTCAAACAAAGAGGATGGATTGAATTTGCTTTCTTTAATCGCTTTGATCAACTCTTCATTTTTAATTAAAAGTGTCGTATCCGTCGTTTTATAAATCACGTATCTGAAAAATTCTACGGGATTCACGGGATAAACCTGATATAGATCTGCTATTTTGACAATAGCTTCTTTGTTTCTGATATTTTCTGCTCCTGTAAAAGTATAATTCAGCTCTTTCGTTAAAACAGAAAGCAGATCATTAATTGTTTGTTCATTCAGGGCAATTCCTGATTTCAGCAGTGAAAGACATTTCTCAGTCATTTCTTCTGCAGAATACGCCTTAATTACTTTGAAAACCAGTTTTGCATTAGGAACATTCAATATTTCATCAGGAATATAAATTTGATCCTGAAAATGGCTTCCATACGTAGAAATATAATGTTTAAGCTGCTCGATGAACAACTCTATTCTGGTACTCTCTTTTATTTTCTGCCAGGATTTATGAAAGGTCTTGTTCAGATCATTTCCGTTTAATTTTTCCTTTCTATAAAATTTAATGATCTGGTCTTTAGCCCAAACAGCATCTGCTTCGATCACAAAACCTGTGTCAGAAATAAAGGGTGTACTATCAGTTTTTTTGGCTAGTACGGCATTAAATAATTGAAGTGTTTTCATCTTGATAAAAATTAAATAAGTGAGGAGTATGGTTTTTAAAGAAACAATATAGGAACTCCTTTTACCTATTATTCTGAGAAAAAGCGGAGAGTAATTACCAATTATAGGAACTCTTTATGCCTTATTATTTTTTTACTGATGAAAACACCTCAATGGTATTCAAATATAAGTATTTTTCATCAGTATTGTGGAGCAGAAAGGAATCGAACCGGTGACCCATACAATAGGAACTTTGTCTGCCAATAGCGGAAAGTGATCACTGCTCTACCATCTGAGCTACTGCCCCATTACTATTGATTATTTTATAAACCTTTTTTATAGGTTAATCATCATTGAGAATATAAACCTTATAGATTTTAGAAACCTATAAGGTTTAGGCATCGTTATAATCAGATTTTGAAGAATTATGCTTTTCTGAATTTCTTCTTTTTCTTCCAGGGTGCATTTTTACCCACATCACCTGCCATGATACATCCGTAAGGCAACACCTCATCCAGGACTTCACAAAGTCCGTATTCTTCAATCTGCGCTCTTACGTTTTTAGCACTTTTATAAGCGGTTGGCAGTTCGGAGATATCAATTTCATTGGAAAAGAAACGGATATCCAGTCCTTTGGTTTCTTCATCGAAGATTTCTTCAACCGTTTTATGGGCCAATGATTTTTTATGCTGTGTTCTGCTGAAATTTCTTCCGGCTCCGTGAGGGGCAAATCCAAGGTTTCTTTCGTTAGTTTTTCCCTGAACGATCAAAACGGGTTCTGACATATTCAATGGGATCAGTCTTGGTCCAGTGATATCCGGCATAAATTTATCATCCAGCGGAGTAGCTCCTTTCGCATGATAAAACAAATCACCATCTTTGAAAACGAAGTTATGTTCGTTCCAGTATCTATCCTGCTTTTCAGCACCAAGTTTGTTTAAAACCGCATCATGAATATTCGTATGGTTTTCCTTAGTCCATGTTCTGATTAGCTGAAGGGCTTCCCAATAGGCCCGTCCTTCTTCCGTATCGAAAGGGATCCATGCATTTTCTCTCAAAGTTTCAGGAGAAATATCCTGTCTGAAACGGTTGGCAACCTTCATTCCTTTATCATAAAGGGCAGCACCGGGAGCTCTTGATCCGTGATGGGTAATCAACATGGTATTTCCGGTATTTTTGGACTTTCCAACGAACAAGAAATGGTTTCCGTCTCCCTGAGTTCCCATATGAGAACGGGCGATGCTGATCAGTTTTTCATCATTTAAGAAGTAGTTTTCTCTGAATGCATCCATCAGTTCCTGAGACATCGGCATCTGCTCACCTCTTGGTCTTCCTCCGTATCCAAAATGCGTCACAGAGTGAGCAGCATCCAATACTTCCTTAGGATCGGCGTCTCCGAAATCCGTAAGCATCACAGAACAACAGATATCTGCGCTATGAAATCCAGGGTGAATTGCATTTTTAGCTACAACGACTCCACCTACCGGAATCAAACCTTCCGGTCCTGTAGGACAGGCATCCGGCATTAAAGCACCGGTAGTCAGCGTAGGGGTTTTCATTAAGACTTTCATCGTATTGATCACTTTTTCTACGTTATCCACTTCACTTTCATGCTCAGCTCTGATGTTGATGATAAAATCTTTCGCGATATCATGAAGCGGAATAATATCAGGCTGCTTAAACTGATCCAGATATTCTTTGATCTGAACTTCATCCAGATTATTTTCGTTGATATGTGTAATGGCATCTTTAAACCATTTGGCTGGTCTGTATCCTAATTCAATCAGGTGATTTCCGTTAAATTCCATTTGTTTTTTCATTTTGATAATGCAAAGTAATAACACAAGTGCGCAATAATTCTGCGTAGATAAAATTATTTTAATTATTTTTGTAGAAAGGAAGAAAACCGAAAAGGCAGAATTCCCTATCTATCCTTATCCAACGATTAAAATTAAAAAAATATGTTATTAGAACAACTCAAAAACAATCCTGAAACCATTCAGTTCAAAGAGGTTATTGCCTATATTGACGAACATTATGATTTCACTCCTACAGAATTTAAAAACGGAAATACAGTGAATGAAGCCGGCCAGAACAACGGTTCATGTAAGGTTTTCAGTTTTGCAAAGCTTCAGGAACTTGCAAAAGAGCAAGTACTTCCACTTTTCGGAGAGTTTTACAGAGAAGACGTTCTAAAAAATCCTGAAGGAACAGACCACCAGAACATCAGAAACTTTATGGAATACGGATGGGATGGAGTTTCTTTTGAGGGAGAAGCGTTGAAAGAGAAATAATTGCTGTTAGGTCAATAGTGAATTTTGCTTCGCAAGTGAATGGTCAATTTGAAAACAATTAAAAATCGACTTGCGAAGCAAAATTCACCATTCATCATTCACCATTCATCATTCATCATTCATCATTCACCATCGTTCACCAAAAAATCACAAAACCATGTCATCCAATAAAAATGCACTCATCCGCTACAAAACATTAGACAAATGCCTTAAGAACAAATACCGGAAGTACACGCTGGAAGATCTTATCGATGCGTGTTCTGATGCCCTGTTTGAATTTGAAGGAAAAGAATCTTATGTAAGCAGGAGAACCGTTCAGCTTGACCTTCAAAATATGCGAAGTGAAAAATTCGGGTATGAAGCACCGATTGAAGTATACGAAAGGAAATACTACCGATACAGCGACTCTGAATACAGCATCCACAATATCTCGGTAAATGAAAGTGATCTGAAAGCGATGAATAATGCCGTTCAGATCCTGAAGCAGTTCAAGGATTTTTCCATGTTCAAAGAGATGAACGGGGTGATTCAAAAACTGGAAGATTCCATCCATTCTACGGGTCAGAAATCCATTATTCATCTGGATAAAAATGAACAGTTGAAAGGTCTTGAACATATCGACATTCTTTACGAAAGTATCTCCAACAAAAAAGTTCTGAAGATCCTCTACCGAAGTTTTACCGCCAAAGAATCCAGCAATTATGTGGTTCATCCTCAATTATTGAAGGAATTTAACAACCGTTGGTTCCTGATCTGCCAACATAAAGGGAAAATGTATAATTTAGCCCTGGACCGTATGGAAAGCATTGACCCCGAGGAAAATGTTCCGTATATTGATCAGGATCTGGATGGTGATGAATATTTCAAAGATATTGTGGGTGTTACGGTTTCGGATACGATGGCTCCGAGGAATGTTATTTTCTTTGTAGACTCCCACAATGCTCCGTATGTAAAAACAAAACCGCTTCATAAAAGTCAGGAGATTATCCATGAAACGGAGGAAGGGACGTTATTTAAGATTTGTGTACAAATCAATTTTGAACTGGAAAGACTGCTGCTTGGTTTTGGAGAGTCTCTGATCGTTCACAAGCCTAGAAAACTAAGGTTACGAGTACAGGAGAAGTTTAGTGCCGGATTTAAAAACTATGAGAAACTGGATATTCCTGATGAACACTGATATTTTTTGCCCCAAAAGGGACAAAAGTTTTTAAACACTTTAGTTATTTTTAAGTAACAGGGTTTCTGAAAGAAGATCACTTAAGTTTCTTTGAAAATCTACGATTTTAATGATGACTGGAAGTTGTAGGAGCAGAATTCCCCTCCTGTGGAGGGGTGGCGAAAATTCAAAGAATTTTTGACGGGGTGGTTCTATACACCACTAGAATGTTATAATAAAGTATCACCTCCTCTAAAACACCGATCTGCAAAGAAAATTTCAAAATGGCTCAGAAATTGTATTAATCTGCACATTAAAAAATCTTACTATGAAATCAAGAATATTTAAAGCATTGATTGCCATTATAGCCCCTATTGCGATAGAGTATATCGTAAAAAAAATATCTGAGCGATTAGATAAAAAAGAAGAAGATAAAGGAAAAGGACCCAAGCAGATTAGTGCTTAAACCTATAAGTAGTTAGAATTTAATTTTATTGAAAAGAGGCAATCACTCATGTGTATTGCCTCTTTTTTTGAATTATATTTAACGCTTGAATCGCAAATGCGCAAGGATTTTATCTTTAAACTTTACCTACCTGCGATTAAAACCCAATCATACATTTAACTTCACCCCGAAACTGATACTCAAAACGTGCCCATTCTCAAATTCGAAACTCTACGCAAAAACACTGCGCACTACTGTTTTTACTTTGCATTCAAATTGAATACAATGACACCAAAAATACTAGAAAAAATAAAAGAAATAGAGGCAGAGCGCGGAATAGAAGTCCTATTGGCCGTAGAATCCGGAAGCAGAGCCTGGGGTTTTGCATCTCCGGATAGTGATTATGATATACGTTTTATCTACAGACATGAAAAAGATTGGTATCTTTCTCCATGGGATAAAGACGAGACGATAGAATTCATGACAGAGGACGATCTGGATGGTTCCGGATGGGATCTTCGAAAGACTTTTCATCTTTTGCTGAAATCGAATGCGGCGTTATTGAGCTGGTTTTACTCGCCTATCGTTTACAAAAAAAATGAGAAGTTTGTGGAATTGTTCACTCCCCTGGCAGATGCCTGTTTTTCTCCGGTAGCGGTTTCTTACCACTATTTGAGCATGAGTAAAAAATACCTGGAAGCCTGCAGAAGTGATGAAGTGAAACTGAAAAGTTATTTTTACTGCTTAAGAACTGCACTAACCGGAAAATGGATCATCGAAAAAGGAACGGTTCCCCCTGTTTTGTTCAGCGAATTGCTGGTTTTAGTTGATGACTATACAAAAACTAAAATAGAGGATCTTATCACTTTAAAAGCGACCAAAGGAGAATCCTACTACCACCCGAATGATTGGGAACTTTTTGGATTTTTGGAGAAGACCGTTTTGGAAAATGAAGAGAGGTCTAAAAACCTTAGAGGGGGAAAATCCGATAAAGGTGAGATGGAGAGGGTATTTAGGAAGATATTGATGTAGATTAAAAGGTTACGGGAAGCCGTAATCTTTTTTTATGAATTGGAAATATATTTGTTAAATTTCATTTTTAAACTAAAACCATGTATATAAGCAAAATCAGAATTAAAAATTTTCGACTACTAAAAGATACGACTCTTTTACTAGACGAAGATAAAAAACAAGAATTATCTCTTTTGATTGGCAGAAATAACAGTGGAAAAACATCGTTTATAATGCTTTTTGATAAGTTTTATCGAAATGAAAATTATAAATTTAATTTCTATGATTTTTCTACATCATTAAGAGATAAAATTTTCAAGATAGATGAGAATACAGTTATTGAAGATTTATCTATTCAAATGATCCTTGAGATAAAATATGATATAACAGATTCTTTAGAGAACATATCTGATTTTATTTTGGACCTAGATCCTACTACAAATATTGTTAAAATTCTATTTGAATGCTCAATTGATAAAGATAGATTAATCAAAGATTTATCTAAACCAAAAGTTAGTAGGGAGAAATTTATTGAAAAGAATTTGTCAGATTATTTAATTAATAAAAACATATATGTTTTTGAAAATGAGAGTGATTTAGAACTTGCAAACAGAGGAAATTTAGTTAAGAAAGATATTTCATCAATAAAAAACTTAATAAATTTTCAAGTCATTCATGCGAAAAGAAATGTCTCAAGTTCCGAAACAAATGGAAATGGTAAAAGAGCTTTATCAGAAATGACTACTCAATATTTCAATAAAGAACATAAAGAATCTTCTGCCGATTTTTTTGACATTAATGATGCAATATCCAATATGGATTCTACTTTAGATGATAAATATAAGACACACTTTGAACCATTTTTAAAGAATGCTAAGAAATTTCTTGATATAAAAGATTTAAGAGTTGAGGTCATTTAAACTTTTTTAGATTTATAAAATTTGTTCAGAGCTATAACCATAAAAGCGATATAATTAAAAGACTTCCAACTCGATACTGTTGTGTCAAAACGATTAAGCAATGATCGAAAACTAT
>NZ_JABBGI010000002.1 GCF_012927325.1 Chryseobacterium antibioticum
CAATGATTGCTTCTATGCTGCTCCTGATCTATAAAAAAGCAAATGATTTGGGCTACAAAACCGCTAAAAGACGCATCAAAATGGAACTTCGGGATATGATTACTGCAATTTTAATCGTATTTGCGGGAGGGGATCCACGAAAGGTTTTCAAAACATAAGAATGCAAAAAAAAATGACCGGAATTTCTTCCGACCATGACTACTGATTTTTCAGGGCTTTTGATTTATATTTAAAATCTGGATTTTTTAGGATTCAGAAATGTATTGAAAATCATCACTTCCGATCCGAATTTTTTCTCAACCCTTTCTGCAATATTCAGCATCTCACTTTTGATGAAATCTTCCCTGAGGTCTTCATTGTCAAAGATCAAAAGAAGATTGTAATTCTTACCTTCATCAATATAGTCGGTGTGTACTTCAGAAAGAATATATTTGTTGACATCCATTAGGTTTTCTGCCATCAGGACCAGTGTTTCGTCAATATAATTTTCCCATTCTTCAATATTGTTTTTTGTGCAATGGAAAGTTATACTCAATAAGCTCATATTTTATGAATTTTTAAGATTTTCTGGATAAATTCTAGTGCAAAAATCGGTAAAAATTTCGTAAATTAGCCCGTTAATAAAAATTGGAAATAAATAATTTTCAGACGCACAGCTAAGGGTCTGACTGTCATTATAATAAAATTTGTTTATGCAAAAAGAAGGAGAAAGACTGATTCCTATCAACATTGTTGATGAAATGAAATCGTCTTATATCGATTATTCGATGTCGGTTATCGTTTCAAGGGCGTTGCCGGATGTAAGAGACGGCCTGAAACCCGTTCATAGAAGAGTACTTTACGGTATGTATGGATTAGGGGTTTTTTCTAATAGAAAACATTTGAAATCTGCCAGAATTGTTGGGGATGTTTTAGGTAAATACCACCCGCATGGAGACTCTTCTGTGTACGATGCAATGGTAAGAATGGCTCAGCCTTGGAGCTTACGTTATCCTCAGGTAGACGGGCAGGGTAACTTTGGTTCAATGGACGGGGACCCGCCTGCAGCAATGCGTTATACAGAAGCAAGACTGAAAAAAATATCAGACGATATTCTTGCTGATTTAGATAAAGAAACTGTAGATTTTCAGAATAACTTTGATGACAGTATGACGGAACCTACCGTTATGCCTACAAAAATTCCAAATCTTCTGGTCAACGGAACATCTGGTATCGCCGTAGGTATGGCGACCAATATGGCTCCGCACAATTTATCAGAATCTGTAGATGCAATTTCTGCCTATATCGATAATAAAGATATTACGATCGATGAACTGATGCAGCACATTACAGCCCCGGATTTCCCTACAGGAGGTATCATTTACGGTTACGACGGAGTAAGGGATGCTTTCCATACAGGAAGAGGAAGAGTAATGTTGAGAGCAAAAGTCAATTTCGAAGAAATTGGAAACAGAAATGCTATCATCGTTACGGAGGTTCCTTACCAGGTGAATAAGGCGGACATGATCGCCAGAACAGCGGAGCTTGTAAAAGATGATAAAATTGTAGGTATTCATGAGATCAGAGACGAATCGGACAGAAATGGTCTGCGTGTCGTTTATGAACTTAAAAATGATGCCATCCCAAATGTTGTCTTAAACCTGTTATATAAATACACAGCACTTCAGACTTCTTTCAGTGTTAACAACATTGCTTTGGTTAAAGGAAGACCGGAACAGCTGAATTTAAAGGATATCATTCATCACTTTGTAGAGCACAGACATGAAGTCATTGTAAGAAGAACTCATTTTGAGCTTAAAAAAGCGAAAGAAAGAGCGCATATCTTAGAAGGTTTCATGAAAGTGATCGGCGCTCAGGATTCATTAGACAGAGCGATTTCTATCATCCGTCACAGTGCGAATCCGCAAGGGGCAAAAGAAGGATTGATCGAGGCATTTGATCTTTCTGAAATTCAGGCTCAGGCTATCCTTGATCTAAGGTTGGCGCGTCTTACAGGAATGGAGCTTGACAAGATCCGTGACGAATACGATACAATCATGAAAGAGATCTTGAATTTGGAAGATATTTTGGCTAATGAACCAAGAAGATTCGAGATTATCAAAGAAGAATTGGCTGAGATTAAAGAAAAATACGGTGACGAAAGAAGAACTGCTATTGATTATTCAGGAGGAGAGATGTCTATCGAAGATATTATCCCGAATGAAGCAGTAGTTCTTACGATTTCACACGCAGGATATGTTAAGAGAACTTCGCTTTCTGAATACAAAATTCAGAGCAGAGGAGGTGTAGGAAACAGAGCGGCAACAACAAGGGATGAAGATTTCCTTGAGTATATCGTATCTGCGACCAACCACCAGTATATGTTGTTCTTCACAGAAAAAGGAAGATGTTATTGGTTAAGAGTATTTGAAATTCCTGAAGGATCCAAGACTTCAAAAGGAAGAGCAGTACAAAACCTTATCAATATCGAACAGGACGATAAAATCAAAGCATACATCAGAACCAACAACCTGAAAGATGCTGAGTATGTAAACCAGATGAGCGTAGTAATGGTGACTAAAAACGGAACCATCAAGAAAACGTCTCTTGAAGCGTACTCAAGACCGAGGGTGAATGGGGTGAATGCTATTGAAATCAGAGATAATGACCAATTGTTAGGAGCTTACTTAACCAACGGAACTTCTCAGATCATGATTGCTACTAAAAATGGTAAATGTATCCGTTTCCCTGAAGAAAAAGTAAGAGAAGTAGGTAGAGGATCTATTGGGGTACGTGGTATCGCGATGGATGACGATGATGAAGCAATTGGTATGATTGTTGTGAATGATGTGGAGAAAGAAACAGTTCTTGTAGTTTCTGAAAAAGGATATGGTAAGAGAACTGCGGTAGAAGACTATAGAATCACCAACAGAGGAGGAAAAGGAGTAATCACCCTGAACATTACCGAAAAAACAGGAAACCTGATCGCTATTCAGAATGTAACAGACGAAGACGGATTGATGATCATTAATAAGTCCGGTGTTGCCATCAGAATGAATATGGACGAGATGAGAGTAATGGGAAGAAATACCCAAGGGGTAAGAATGATCAACCTTAAGAAAAATGACGAAATTGCAGCGATTGCAAAAGTAGAAATGGATAAAGATGTGGTAGAGGAAGATTCTGAAGAAAATGAAGAAGGAACAGTAATTGTAACTGATAACCAGGAAGACAATACAACACCTCAGGCTGAGCAGGAAACTCCGGCAGAGGAAAATGAGAGTTCTGATTCTGAAGAATAAAATGTACAATTAATATAATATAGTTATTATGAAGAAACTCATTTTAGGTATAGCAATCGTGGCTTCTGCTTTCGTTTTCGGACAGAAGGGTGATGTGAATGCCAAATTGCAGGAAGTGAACAAAGCAGCAATGGATGCATATAATGCAAAAAATTATACCGTTGCCGCGCCTAAGTTTTTAGAAGTTTATAACTTATTGAAAACAAGTGGCCAGGATGATAAGATATACATGTATTATGCAGGATTAAGTTATGCTTTGGCAAATAACACAGACGAATCCATCAAAATATACACAGATCTTGTTAATTCCGGTTTTACAGGGGTTCAGACAACATATACTGCAAAAGAGAAAAAATCTGGTCAGGTAGTTAATTTAGATAAGGCTACTTGGGAATTGATGAAGAAGAATAGCGATTATTCAGATTTCAAAACTGAACAGACAGCAAGTGTTGAGCCGGATCTATATGAAACGTTATCTACATTGCTTCTTAATGCAAAGAAATCTAATGAAGCATTAGTGATCATTGAAAAAGGATTGGCAAAATATCCCAATAATGCTAAGCTAAAAGAAGCTCAGGCTACCGCTTACTATGATTCAGGAAATACAGAGAAATTCATTGGTGCGCTTAAAGAGCAGTTGACTAAAAACCCTACAGATGCTACCAACTGGTATAATCTTGGTGTCATGCAGTCTAAAACCCCTGCTACGGTAGAAGATGCAATTGCTTCATTCAAAAAAGCGATTGAGGTCAAGCCTAACTTTGATAATGCCCATCAGAACATTGTGTATACAGTAATTGGTGATGATTCTAAAATTGTAGACCAGATCAATGCTGCAAGAAAAGACAAACCGGATGAAGCGACTAAGCTGATTGATGCAAGAAAAGAGAGATTTACCAAAGCTCTTCCTTATGCTGAAGCATGGTACAAAGCGTCGCCGGAAAATCTTGATGCAATTTCTACATTAAAGGATATCTATGTTGTAACAAAAAATATGGATAAAATTAAAGAATTAAAAGCTAAAGAAGCTGAGCTTAAAGCAAAAGTGAAATAGTAACTCTTTAATTGAATTATAAATGAAACCGGAGCAGAAATGTTCCGGTTTTTTGTTTTTTCAACCTAAAATACAGCTCTGTTTTTTACAGCGATTATCGTTAAATTTCACTGTAAAAATTCTTTGCAATTCCGTATCTTTGAGAAAAATTTTTTACAAGATGATAGAGTGGAAAACCGTCAAAGAATACGAAGATATTACCTATAAAAAATGTAATGGTGTAGCAAGAATTGCTTTCAACAGACCAGAACTCCGAAACGCTTTTCGTCCCAAAACTACTTCCGAGTTATACGATGCTTTTTATGACGCCTCTGAAGATTCTTCAGTAGGGGTTGTTTTGCTTACCGGAGAAGGGCCAAGTCCTAAAGATGGAGGTTGGGCTTTTTGCAGCGGAGGAGATCAGAAAGCAAGAGGACATCAGGGATATGTAGGGGAAGATGGAAGACATCGTTTAAATATTTTGGAAGTTCAGCGTTTGATCCGTTTCATGCCAAAGGTGGTGATCGCGGTTGTTCCGGGATGGGCTGTTGGTGGCGGACATTCACTTCATGTAGTTTGTGATCTTACTTTAGCGAGTAAGGAACACGCCATTTTTAAGCAGACTGATGCGGATGTTACCAGTTTTGATGGTGGTTATGGTTCTGCTTATCTGGCTAAAATGGTGGGTCAGAAAAAAGCACGTGAAATATTCTTTTTAGGAAGAAATTATTCTGCTCAGGAAGCTTTGGACATGGGAATGGTTAATGCGGTGATCCCACATGCTGAATTAGAAGATACGGCGTACGAATGGGCTCAGGAAATTTTAGCTAAATCTCCATTGTCTATCAGAATGCTGAAATTTGCTATGAACCTTACAGACGACGGAATGGTAGGACAGCAGGTGTTTGCAGGAGAAGCAACCCGTTTGGCTTATATGACTGAAGAAGCACAGGAGGGAAGAAATGCATTCCTTGAAAAAAGAAAACCGGACTTCGGAGAAAATCAGTGGATATCTTAAGACTGTATTAAAGTACAAAGTAAAATGTATTATGCATTACACTTTTACATTGTACATCGTACATTTTACATTATACAAATTATGACTGATTGGATAAAGGCCGCAAGGCTAAGAACTTTACCGCTTTCATTAAGCGGAATTATTATGGGAGCTTTCATTGCAAAATGGAGGCTTTACCGTGAAGGTGGAACATGGGACTGGAGAATTTTTGCTCTGGCTCTTTTAGTGACGCTATTGTATCAGATTTTATCAAACTATGCCAATGACTACGGTGACGGTGTAAAAGGAACTGATGCCAAAAGAATCAATGAAGCGGAAGCAAGAGCGGTAGCTTCAGGGAAGATTACAGCTAAGCAAATGAAAAATGCGGTTATTATTTTCTCGGTGCTGTCATTTGTTGCTACAATTGCGCTTCTGTATGTAGCATTTTTCCCTGATTTTATGAAAGAATTTTACATTTTCATAGGATTGGGTGTTGCCTGTATTTTGGCAGCAATAGGATATACGGTAGGAAAAAAGCCGTATGGGTACATGGGATTGGGAGATCTCTTTGTATTTGTATTCTTCGGACTGGTTTCCGTATGTGGAAGTTATTTTCTGTTTACAAAAACCTTCAGTTGGGATATGTTGCTTCCCGGAACGGCCATCGGAATGATGAGTATGGCGGTTTTGAACCTTAACAATATGAGAGATATTGAAAGCGACAGATTATCCGGAAAAAAAAGTTTAGCCCTGAGAATAGGCTTCAAAAATGCAATGATCTACGAAATGATCCTGCTGCAGCTTCCATTGATCCTGATCCTAATGTTTTTAGGAGTAAACGGTTTCATACAGGCTCAGAATTATTACGTTTTTATTGTCATGATTCTTCTCTTGCCGCTGATGAAACTGAGAAGAAAAATCATGACGGTAAAAGAACCGAAAGAGTTGGATCAGTATCTGAAACAGGTGGGTATCATGACCTTTGTAATGGCGGTTCTTACTGCATTTGGACTTAATTTTTTTAACTAAATAATACAATCATGAGTGCAGAAACCTACGTTGAAGCTCAGATGCTTATCAGAAAACCGGTTGCAGATGTTTTTGAAGCATTTATCAATCCTGAAATAACCACTCAGTTCTGGTTTACAAAATCTACCGGTAAACTGGAAGAGGGTCAAACTGTGACCTGGGAATGGGAAATGTACGGGGTGAAATCCAATGTAAAGGTTCACGAAATCATTTCTGGACAACGGATAAAAACGGAGTGGGGAGATCCTGCAGTCATGGTGGATTATGAGTTTAAAGAAATGGAAAAAGGAACCCTCGTGGTCATTAAAAGCTATGGCTTTGCCCAATCGGGTGAAGATCTGCTAAGAGCAATTAATGACAATACAGGCGGTTTTACGACAGTTTTAGACGGTTGTAAAGCGTATTTGGAACACGGGATCAAATTGAATCTGATTGAGGATAAATTTCCTCAGAAATAAACGACGAATGAGAGATGTAGTGTATAAGGTAACTTCTTGTTTATCTATTATCCTGACTTTATTTCTTATGTACGATTTGATTAGAGAATTGCGCGAAGACATGTCAATTTTTGATATAGATTTTCTTCCGTTTTTAACCACTTTAATAGTTGTTGCCAATGGAGTGCTGGCTTTTTTGCTATTGATAGGAAAAATTAAGCCTCAAAAACATTTATTAATTCTTCAGATCCTTGTCATAATACCTACATGCTTACTGTTGTATCAGATTTTTTTCAACTCAACAGTTTCATGTACTTAATAAAAAATCAATTAAAAATGAAAATACAATTTTTAGGACAAAACTGTTTTTTGTTTACATACAAAGACAAAACAATTTTAAGTGATCCTTTTTACAATTACCAAAAAGCGGAATCAGGCTTTGATATAGCAGCTCAGAAGATCGACTATATCTTACTGACTCACGCGCATGGTGATCATATCGCAGATGTGGAGGAAGTATTGCAGTTTCATCCGGAAGCTACCGTTATTGCGGTTCCAGAGATCTGTGCCTATTTTAAAACAGCAAAAAATAAAGACGATGTAAACTTAGGAGGATCGGCAAAAATCGATGATCTTAAAATTTCCATGGTACCGGCTCATCATACGAGTTCGTTCCCGGATGGGAGCTACGGAGGTGTTCCTGTAGGCTATATTTTCAGACTGCCTGAAGGTAAGAATATCTACATGGCCGGAGATACCGGAGTCATGGCAGATATGGAGCTGTTCCCAAGACTTTATGGGAATATTGATCTGTCTATCCTGCCAATCGGAAGCCACTACACAATGTGCCCTAGAAAAGCATCTTTTGCAGCAGCAGAATTATTGAAAACCCCGAAAGTGATCGGATGTCATTTTGATACTTTCCCTGCTATTGAGATTAATCATGAAAGTGCATTGAAGCATTTTGCAGATAAAAATGTAGAACTTATTCTTCCTAAGCTAGGAGAGGAGTTTGAATTTTAAATAAAGAATGAAGAGTAATTTGAAAATTAGATTGGATATGTTGAAAAGTATAGAAACAAAAAAAGATAATCTTTCAATTACCTCACTTCAACTTAAAATAAAAAAAAATGGCAAGCTACCTAAATCACACCGCTACGACCAATTACCTTTGCTGCGTTCCCACCCTGGAGGGTTCTCAGGAGCTGGTTGTTTAGG
This sequence comes from Chryseobacterium antibioticum, assembly GCF_012927325.1. GTDB lineage: Bacteria > Bacteroidota > Bacteroidia > Flavobacteriales > Weeksellaceae > Chryseobacterium > Chryseobacterium antibioticum. The sequence goes on from NZ_JABBGI010000002.1 coordinate 7,999, forward strand.
ACTTGCCGTTGCAAAGGTAGGAATAATTTATAAACTTCAAAATATTATTAAAGAAAATTAGTCGAAAAAATGCAGTATTAAAGCTAAACAGCTGGAATTTAGAGCAATAATTTTTCAACTTTTTTTAAAAAATCTAACATGACGAAAAGTCCATCAACATTAGGAATTATACTTTTTATCGCTACAATGATCATCTTTTTTGTAGCGTATTACTTTTTCTCGGGAATCAGTTATTTTGATACTTCACTGAAAATCAATGCGTTTGTTCTCCCGATTGTCTATGCGGGAGGGGCTTTCTGGTCTGTGAAAACTTTCTGGAACAAAAATAGAGTAGTCCGTTTTAAAGATGCGTTCTCAAGAGCATTCGTTCCGATGTTTATCGGAGGAATTCTTTCGATCTTCAGTATCTATGCTTTCCTGAATTTTGTAGATTCGGATGCGAAAAAACTGTTGAACTACCAGTATGTACAGAGACAGAAAACAGAATTGGATACTGAGTATCAGTCTGCAAGAAAAATCATGAAACATCAGAAAGATATTGATGAATTAGACCAGAAATACAAAGAAAGGTTACCAAGCTTTTCTCCGGAAGCCATTAAAGGAAAAGATATGCTTACTGCTAGTCATTTTTCAGGATATTTTGCGGCAATTCTTATATTTTACGTAGTTTTGTCAGTGTTTTTTGGCGCGTTTTTCAGAACAAGATCAGTGTACCAGGAAACAGAAAATCAAGAATAATTTTTATTAAAATTAAATGAATTTATCTATAGTTATTCCGTTATTAAACGAAGAGGACTCTTTAGAAGAGCTTTTTTCAAGGATTGATAAGGTCTGTTATTCAAACAGTCTGTCCTATGAAATTTGGTTTGTAGATGATGGAAGTACAGATCTGTCGTGGAGTATTATCGAAAATATGAAGGTTCAGCACCCTCAGATTCACGCCATAAAATTTTCCAGAAATTACGGAAAATCACAGGCCCTTCACGCTGCTTTTGAAAGAGCAAACGGGGACGTAGTGATCACCATGGATGCTGATTTACAGGATTTTCCCGAGGAAATCCCTGAACTTTACAAAATGGTTATTGAAGATAACTACGATATTGTTTCAGGCTGGAAAAAGAAACGTTTTGACAATGTAATGACGAAAAATGTGCCGTCAAAACTATTCAATGCAGCGGCTAGAAAAGTGTCAGGAGTTTATCTTCATGACTTCAACTGTGGTTTGAAAGCTTATAAAAAACAGGTGGTAAAATCCATCGACGTGTATGGAGATATGCACCGTTATATTCCTGTTCTGGCTGCCAATGCAGGGTTCAGAAGAATTACTGAAAAAGAAGTACAGCATCAGGCAAGACCTTATGGAACTTCAAAATTCGGAACCGAGAGATTTATCAGAGGTTTCCTGGATCTTGTAACCCTTTGGTTTGTAAGCCGATTCGGAGGAAGGCCCATGCATTTCTTTGGAGCGGTGGGAACGGTCATGTTTATCGTAGGTTTTCTTTCAGCGCTTTGGCTGGGCGTTTCAAAACTTATTGATGTCGCAAGAGGAATTTATGGCCATCTGATCACAAACAATCCATGGTTTTTTATTGCTTTAACGATGATGATTATGGGAACATTGCTTTTCATAGCCGGATTCTTAGGGGAAATGATCATCAGAACCAACAGAGAACATAAGAATTATAATATTGATGAAGTAATTTAATAATGGAAGAGAAATTACCAAAAATATACTCCAGAAAAGCAATTTTAGGGTTTTCGATTTTTCTTTCTACGCTTTTTGGCGGTGTTTTATTGTTTCAGAATCTGCTGGATGCCAATAAAAAGAAAGAGGCCTATATTGTACTTGGAATTTCTATTTTAATTACAGCTTTGACCATTTTTATTGTCAATATACCGGAGAACCCTAAAAGTTCACTTTCTTATCTATGTGGTATTGCAGGAGGAAGTCTTCTTTCTTATTATTTTGTTCCGAAATATTTTCCGGATGAGGAGCAATACCCTAAGAAAGCAATATGGAAACCATTGATTATTGGCGCAGTTATCGTTGTTATTCTTGTAGCACTGATGATTTACTCAGCGTCACTTGAAAATTATTAAAATAGATTTTACTCAATAGTGTAAAATTCTGATAAATAATAAAATACCCTGAAGAGTTCTCAACTTTTTGGGGTATTTTTTGTTCTAGTTTCTTTGTTAAAAATATACACAAACTAAGGCTTCTCCAAAAAATAAAAATAGTAGTACCAAAATCTACATTTATCACACGATCCATTTTATCGCAGATAAAATCCTTGCGCCTTAACAGCTTAAAGTAGATAAAAACCTTGCGCCTTTGCAAAGAACCAACGCATTGTCATTTTCAAAAAAATAAAATTGAATATTGCCGAGCATTTTATCATCGGAACAGTAAGCCTGTTAGGAATTTTAATCCTATTTTTGTTTAATGATATGGTAAGTCTTATCGGTCTGTGGAAACCTGCAGCGGAGATTTTCGGTATTTTAGACAAGGCTTCATTCATTCTTCTTATTCTTTTTCCGGCAGTTACGTATTGGAATGCATTTAAAAAATTCATACTCAAAACCGGGCCTGATTTGGAGAGTGTCGGTACTGTATGTTCTGATGGGAATAGAAAGCCTTGCTGTAATTACGATTTTATATAGAATATTTTAAATTGAATATGAAAAAGATATTGTACACATCCCTGCTTGTAGCGGCGGTTTCCTGCGGAAAAGTTTCTCCGAAAGGGAATATTGAAAAGAAAGACGTGGATGTTTCAGAATTTGTGAATCTGGATCTGGAAGGAAAATTCCGTGTATTTTATGCCAGAGGCGATAAAAATTTTGTAGAAATTGAAACATATCCCAATGTAGCCGGCAATTTGGATGTAGAGGTAAAAGACAAAACGCTTTTTATCAAAGAAAAACGAGGTACGAAAGGGGTAGATTTTTATAATGTGACCATTTACTCAAAATATAATCTTGAAAAAGTAGCTGTTGCAGATTCTGTAGAAATGAATATTTCAAGCGAAATTAAGACCGATAATTTTAGGCTTAATTTAAAAAATAATGCTACTTTTATGGGTTCAGTGAACACAAGAAGAGCAGAAGTAGACATGCAGAATAAAAGCCGGGCCAACTTTTTGGGACTGACAAAAAATGCAGCGATAAAGATCTCAGACACAGCAAGTCTCATTGCGCCATACTGGAAAATAGAAAACCTGAACATTGATTCTAAAAACGGAAACTATGCAGAAGTTAACGTAAAAGATTCTTTAAAGGGACATATTCAGAATACGGCTAAATTTATCTATTATGACAACCCGATTCGTGTCTTTAAAATTGATAAAACGACTCGTGTAGAGAATAAGAAATTGCAATAAAAGAAAGGAAGATGGGAGATGGAAGAGAAAAAGTATACAGCAAGTAATATTCAAAGTCTTGAAGGAATGGAGCATGTAAGGCTTCGTCCTCAAATGTACTTTGAAGATTGTTTTAAAGAAGGAAATTTAAACTTACTTGTACTTGGGGCTTTGTGTCATGCTATTGATGAATTTTTTGATAACAATTGTAGTCATATTATTATTAATTGTAGTGAAAATTCATTTAATATAAAATATAATGCAGGAATGTCTTTAGAAAAATCTAACTTTTTGACTAAAGCAGAATGTATAATGACAAAAATAGGAGCCTGTAGCAATGAAAAAAAACATCTGGAAGTAGGACATGAATTCTGTCACATAAGCATGGCTATAATCAATGCTGTTTCTGATAAATGTGAACTGGAAACAATTTACAAGAAGCAAAAAGGCCATTTTATTTTTAAAAAAGGGAATATAGATTTTAAAGAAATTTCTGATACCGATATTCTCAAAGATTCTACTCAAATCAGCTTTGAAATGAACAAGGACGTTTTTGGAGAATTAACATTTGAATTAAATGATCTGCAGTTGAAATTAAATTTATTAAAAGAAAAACTGCCCAATTTACAATTAGAACTTTACAAATTATAAAAGAACGAAATACACATATGACAACATTAGAAAAAGCAAAACTTTGGTTAAGTTATACCTTCGATAAAGAAACAAGAGATGCTGTACAGGCATTGATCGACAGCAATTCTCCGGATCTGGAAGATTCTTTTTACAGAGAACTTGAATTCGGAACAGGAGGAATGAGAGGTGTCATGGGAGTAGGAACCAACCGCTTGAATAAATATACATTGGGCCAGGCTACACAGGGATTGGCCAATTATATGCTTCAGCAGTTTAAAGGAGAGGAAATCAAAGTGGCTATTGCTTATGACGTTCGCCATAATTCAAAAGAATTCGGGAAGCTTGTTGCTGATGTTTTAACAGCCAACGGGATTAAAGTGCTTCTTTTCAAAGACCACAGACCAACTCCGGAATTATCCTTTACGGTAAGAGACAAAAAATGTAATGGAGGAATTGTGTTGACAGCATCTCACAATCCGCCTGAATACAACGGTTATAAAGTATACTGGAATGACGGTGCCCAGATCGTACCGCCTCATGATGAAGCAATTATCAATGAAGTATACTCTGTGAAATTTGACGAAATCAAATTCAACGGAAACGATGATCTGATCGAATGGATCGGGGAAGAGCAGGACGACGTTTACATCGATGCCTGTCTTGAAAACTCTACCTATCAGAATGTAGGGAAAGAGAATTTAAATATTGTTTTCACCTCTATCCACGGAACAACGTATACAACGATTCCAAAAGCTTTAGAAAAAGCAGGATTCAAAAAAGTGGATCTGGTAAAAGAGCAGATGATCCCAAGCGGTAATTTTACCACGGTAGAATCTCCAAATCCGGAGGAGCCTGCTGCTTTGGAAATGGCAATGGATCTGGCTAGAATTACCAACGCAGACATCGTTATCGGAACAGATCCGGATGGTGACAGACTGGGAATTGCCGTAAGAAACCTTGACGGTGAAATGCAGCTTCTGAATGGGAATCAGACCAATACAATCCTTACTTACTACATTTTAAATGAGTGGAGAAAGCAAGGTAGAATCACTGGAAAAGAATTCATTGGTTCCACAATCGTAACTTCAGATATTTTCTTCGATATTGCACAGAAATTCGGAGTTGACTGCAAAGTTGGATTAACAGGATTCAAATGGATCGGAAAAATGATCCGTGAAGCAGAAGGAAAAGAAAAATTCATCTGTGGTGGTGAAGAAAGTTTCGGTTTTATGACCGGAGATTTTGTCCGCGATAAAGATTCGTGCGGAAGTATCCTTGTTGCATGTGAAATTGCTGCGTGGTGTAAAGCCAATGGAAGAACCATGTATCAGTATATGATCGAGATCTATGAAGATCTGGGAATGTACTATGAAGGGCTGGTCAACATCGTTAGAAAAGGAAAAGAAGGCGCTGAAGAAATTCAGAATATGATGAAGAACTTCCGCGAAAATCCACCAAAACAACTGGCAGGATCATTAGTGGAAGAAGTGAAAGACTTTAAAGAACAAACCAGTTTTACTGTTTCAAAGAACGAAACTAAAGTAATGAACGATATTCCGAAATCGAATGTATTGATTTATTACACTCAGGACGGTACCAAAGTTTGTGTAAGACCTTCAGGAACCGAACCGAAGATTAAATTTTATATCTCTGTAAAAGATACCATTACTTCTGAAGCAGATTTTAAAGATAAATTGAAATCATTGGAAGCTAAAATAGAGGATGTAAGAAAGGATTTGAAGTTAGATTAATTTCTTACAGATAGGAAGATAATATTAGTAAATTTAAATAAAAATAAAGTGAAAGTTTCAAAATTAGCGGCGAACCTGATTGGTTCCGAAATCGTAAAAATTGGTAATGAAGTTAATGATTTAAAAGCAAAAGGAGCGGAGATCGCCAATCTTACTATTGGTGACCTGAATTCTAATCTATATCCTATTCCGGCATTGCTGAAGGAAGAGATTCAGAAAGCATATCAGAATAATCTGACGAATTATCCGCCAGCCAACGGACTTTTATCTTTAAGAAAAGAGGTTTCCAAAGACCTGAAAAACAGATGGAACCTGGATTATTCTCCCAACGATATTTTAATTACTGCCGGATCAAGACCCTTAATCTACGCGGTTTATAAAACAATTGTTGACGAAGGTGATAAAGTAGTGTATCCTACACCGTCTTGGAACAACAATCACTATGCTTATCTTACTTCCGCAGACGCAGTAGAAGTAAAGACAACTCCTGAAAATAACTTTCTTCCGACAGCAGACGATTTAAGACCTCATTTAGACGGCGCAGTTTTACTTGCACTATGTTCACCATTGAATCCTACCGGAACAATGTTTACAAAAGAGCAGCTTTCTGATATCTGCGAACTGGTTCTTGAAGAAAACAAAAATAGAGGGGAAGATGAAAAACCATTGTACCTGATGTATGATCAGATCTATTCTAACCTTACTTTTGGCGCAGAACACGTAGATCCGGTTTCTCTTTTCCCTGAATTGAAAGAATATACCATCTATATCGACGGGATCTCTAAATGCCTTGCAGCAACAGGGGTACGTGTTGGTTGGGGATTCGGTCCGGCACACATTCTTGATAAAATGAAAGCACTTCTTACGCATGTTGGAGCGTGGGCACCAAAACCTGAACAGGAAGCTACTGCGAAGTTCTATGAAAACCCTGAAAATGTAAACGTTTTCGTAGAAGATTTCAAAGGAAAACTAGAAGAAAGCTTAAAAGTTCTTCACGGGGGAATCCAGGATCTGAAAGGAAAAGGGCTAGCTGTAGAAAGCATCGAACCGATGGGAGCATTATATCTTACCATCAGATTGGACTACATCGGAAAAACAAAACCGGATGGATCTGTGATTGAAAATTCTTCTGACTTGGTTTTCTATCTGATTAATGATGCAGGTGTTGCATTGGTTCCATTCTCTGCTTTCGGAGAAGCAAAATCTGAACCTTGGTTCCGTGCTTCTGTAGGTGGTTTAGCAGTTGATGAGATCAAAGTGATGCTTCCAAAGCTTGAAAATGCTTTAAATAATCTTAAATAGTTTTTTTAATGTAACAGTATAACAATGTATCAATGTAACAATTCCGGTATTTACAATATTGGTAAACTGTTACACTATTAGATTGTTACATTAAAAGAAAAAATAGATGCTTCGACTTCGCTCAGCATGACATCATTATAGCCAATAGTTAGTATTAGCGGTGTCACGCTGAACGGAGTCGAAGCTTTTTTTTCATAAGTATAAATAAAATCGAGTTGTATTCATGAAATTTCCCAGAAAGTCTTTCTTGGAAACTAAACGAATTATCTTTTTGGCGAATTATTTAACACATAATTCATAATTTTTAATAATAAGTAATTAATGAAAATCATAGCTGTTATTCCTGCACGTTACGAAGCAAGCCGCTTTCCTGCCAAGCTGATGCAGATGTTAGGCGAAAAAACAGTCATTACGACTACTTATCAGAATGTTGTAGAAACAGGACTGTTTGATGAAGTATTTGTTGCTACGGATTCAGAAATTATTTTTAACGAAATCGAGAAAAACGGAGGGAAAGCCGTCATGACCGGTCAGCACGAAACGGGGAGTGACCGAATCGCAGAAGCTGTACAGAACATCGACTGCGATATTGTCATTAATGTACAGGGTGATGAGCCTTTCCTTAAGTTAGAACCTTTAAAACAACTTATCGGCGTTTTCCAGGAAGATGAAAATCAGGAAATTTCACTGGCTTCATTAAAAATAAAACTGACAGAAAAAGAAGAAATTGAAAACCCGAATAATGTAAAAGTGATTACAGATAACAACGGATTTGCCCTTTATTTCAGCCGCTCTGTCATTCCTTTCCACAGGGAGGTTTCTTACGACGTAAGCTATTTTAAACATATCGGAGTCTATGCGTTCAGAAAACATGCGTTACTTCAATTCTCCAAACTGGAAATGAAACCATTGGAAATATCAGAAAAGATAGAATGTATCCGTTATCTGGAATATGGGATGAAGATCAAATTAATTGAAACCAATTTCATCGGAGTGGGAATCGATACCCCTGAAGATCTGGAAAAAGCCAGAAAATTAATTTAAAAATGGTACAGATAAGCAAATAAGACGGGTTGTGATCTCTGCTTTCTTTGCTTTTTCGCCCAATTCACCCTATATTTGAATTTATAAATAAGATTAATGAAGAAATTACTTTTAGTATTCGTACTGATATTCTCGCAGTTATCTTTTGCACAAACCGCAAAGGAAATTATAGATAAAAATATTGAACTGTCAGGAGGATTAACGAATTGGAAGCTTCTGAATTCAGTTTTACTGCAGGGAAAAGTGATCTTGGGGATCAAAGATGAATATCCTATAAAAATTTACCAGCAGCGTCCTAACCTCACTAAGACTGTCATCAGCATTAACGGAAAAGAAACTGCAATTGAAGGCTTTGACGGAACTAAAGGCTATGCGATGAATTATGCAACCAATAAGCTTCAGGAATACAAGGAATACGTTTCTGAAAGCTTTGATAATGATTTTATTGACTGGGAGAACAAAGGTTTTGATGCAAAATATCTTGGAAAAGAAAAAATAGGAGAGATCTACTGCCACAAAGTGGAACTGACTAAAAATGTCAATAAGAACATCTATTATTTTGACGTAAAAACATATATGCTTTTAAAAGAAGTTAAAAAAGATGAAACGCTGGTCTATTCGGATTATAAAAAAGCGGGAAATCTGGTGATGCCGTTCAGAATTGAGTCCTCAAGCACTAAAAAAGATGGAGATTATACGATGATTCTGAACAGAATTGATGTCAATAAAGTATTTCCTTCTAATATTTTTAAGTTTTAATTCAATATAATAAAAGCTTAATGAAATGATTGACGTTATATTAAGCTATAAATAACTTCGGCAAAACTGCCAAATAAAATTGATAAGAATGAAAAATATTTTCTTATGGCTGCTTTCTGTAGTGGCATTTTTACAGAGCTGTACCAACCAAAAAAGTGAAATTTCTCTAGCTAAAACCAAAGAACTTATGGGAAAAACAATATATGACTTCAAAGTTGAAAGCCTTGATGGCACCGAAATCAACTTTGCTGATTTTAAAGGAAAAAAGATCCTTATTGTCAATACAGCGTCTGAATGTGGATTTACACCGCAGTATGCAGATCTGGAGAAAGTATACGAAGAATATAAAGATAAATTGGTCATTGTAGGTTTTCCTGCCAATAATTTTGGAGCACAAGAGCCGGGAACCAATACTGAGATCGGGGCTTTTTGCCAGAAAAATTACGGGGTAACATTTCCATTAGCCGCAAAAGTATCGGTAAAAGGAGAGGATACAGCGCCTATTTTCAAATACTTAACCGAAAAAGACTTAAACGGAGTAAAAAATACAACCATCCTTTGGAATTTTACAAAGTTCCTCATCGATGAAAACGGAAAACTGGTAGATACTTTCGTAAGTACAACAAAACCTACTGACGAGGCTATTATCAAATATCTGAAGTAAGATAAAAGCATAAAATAACGCTTCGACTCTGCTCAGCACGACGGTTTCAACAATACATTTAGTATTAGAAATGTCACGCTGAGCAGAGTCGAAGCATTTATAATTCAAAGCTACCTGCTTTTTAGTTGTTGCTTTTCTCCGCAAAACAGAAAATATTCCCCAATTTAATACTGGAATAACCGTTACTTTTTATTTTGGAGGAATTGATCATTGCTTTGGCTAAAATATCTGTAGGCAAAGGTTTTTGACTTTCCAGCAATCCAAGTTTATTGGCGAATTTTATAATTCTGCTGCCCAGGACTTCTCCGGTTCTCCCAGAGTCTTTTCTTTCGAGCATTCCGGGTTTAAAAATAGTAATTTTAGTAAAATGCAGCTGTTTTACAGCTTCTTCCAGCTCTCCTTTCATTTTAGAATAGAAGATTTTAGACGCTGGGTTGGCTCCATAGGCAGAAACCAGAACATAATCGTCTACATCGTTTTCCTTAGCGGCTTTGGCAAATTCATACTGGTAGCCGAAATCCACTTTTCTTTGGGCTTCTTTGCTTCCGGCATCCTTCAATGTGGTTCCTAAACATGAAAATACAACATCGCCTTTCACTTTATCTTTCCATTCTTCAGGTTTTTCAAAGTCGACCACATGAATTTTCAGCTTATCATTCTGAACATCCACGGGCTTTCTTACGAAGATATCCACTTCCTCAAACTCCTTATCATTAAGCAGTTGCTTAACCAGATCTTTTCCTGTAGCGCCCGTTGCGCCGATGACTAAAGCTTTCATAATAGTTGTGATTTGTATGGATTGTATTTTCTTTCTTAAATTTACTACATTTGAAATTAATATCAATGATCATTAATCACTTATCATTTATAAAAATTCATGGATGCCAACGACATTTTAGACTATTGCCTTGCCAAAAAAGGAGTTACAGAAACCTTTCCTTTTGATAATGAAACCCTTGTGATGAAAGTAGGGACCAAAATGTTTTTACTCATGGGGCTTGAGAGACAGCCATTGGGGATCAACGTAAAGACCGATCCTGAGTGGAGTGCAGAACTTCGCGAACAGCATCCGCAGATCACGGGTGCATTTCATATGAACAAAACCCACTGGAATTCAGTGCAGTTGGACGGGTTGAAAAGGGATTTGATCTGTAAAATGATCGATCAGTCTTATGAATTGGTTTTTAATTCATTAACCAAAAAAGCGAAAGAGGAAATTGTCAATAGTTAGAATTGAAACTCTTGGGTCAGCCTTTTATCCTCATCCAATCTTTCAATCAGTTTTTCAAGACCTTCAAACTTAATTTCGTCATGAAGAAACTCCCTGAACCTTACCGTGATCTTTTCATCATAAATATCACCATCAAAATCAAGGATATAGACTTCAACGGTTAATTTTTCACCGTTCACAGTAGGATTGGTACCGATGCTCAGCATTCCCTTATAGTGTTGACCTTTCACTTCGGTTTCTACAATATAAGCACCTTTTTTAGGGAGGAGTTTAATAGATTCTGTATCAATATTGGCGGTTGGATAACCGATTGTTCGGCCTATTTTTTTTCCGTGAACTACCTTTCCAGAGACAGAGTAGGTGTACCCAAGCATTTCGTTGGCTTCTTTAATATTCCCTGTCAGAAGGGCGTTACGAACTTTGGTTGAGCTGATGTTATTTTCGTGAATATTAATAGCTTCCATTTGCTCTACATCGAAATCAAGTTCTTTGGAAAGTTTTTGAAGGAGTTCGAAATTTCCGCTTTTATTTTTTCCAAACGAATGATCGTAGCCTATAATAAGGTATTTTACATTCAGTTTGTCAATCAGGATTTGGCGTACAAATTCTTCTCCGGTAAGATTTCTGAATTCTTCATCAAATTCTTTAAGAAACAGATGGTCAATGTTATATCTTTCAATCAGGTCTTTCTTTTCGTCTACCGTGTTGAGAAGCTTCAGATCTTCATTCGGATTAAAAACAAACCTTGGATGGGGCCAGAAAGTAAGTATAGCTGTTTCCAGATTATTCTTTGTACCCACTTTTATCAGTTCATCGATGATACTTTTGTGCCCGAGATGTACTCCGTCAAACATTCCTAAAGACAATGCTAAAGGCTTTTGAGAGGAATAATCTTTAAAATTCTTGAAAACTTTCAAAACGGAAAAATTTGAATGCAAATATAGAAATAATGTAACAATATAACAATGTGATAATATAACAATAAAATTGCCTATTTTACTGAATTACTATTGGTAAATTGCTACATTGTTATATTGCTACATTTTTTAAAAAAGTATGATAAAAATCTTTTTTTTACCAATTGTAGGTTTATGAAGAATCATTATATTTGCACCAAGAAAAAATTTAGCAATGGCAAACCAAATTAAAGGTAAAATTTCTCAAATTATTGGTCCGGTAATCGACGTAGTATTTACAGACGTGGAAGTAATTCCAAGTATTTATGATGCGTTGGAAATTATCAAAACAAACGGTGAAAAAGTAGTCTTAGAAGTAGAGCAACATATTGGTGAAGATACGGTAAGATGTATCGCAATGGATGCTACAGACGGGCTTCAGAGAGGGCAGGAAGTAATTGGATACGGAAATCCTATTACAATGCCAATCGGTGATGCTGTAAACGGAAGACTATTCAACGTTGTTGGGGATGCTATCGATGGACTTCAAAATATTTCTAAAGTAGGTGGTCTGCCAATTCACAGACCAGCTCCAAAATTTGATCAACTTTCAACTTCTGCAGAAGTTTTATTCACAGGTATTAAAGTAATCGACCTTATCGAGCCTTATGCAAAAGGAGGTAAGATTGGATTGTTCGGTGGTGCTGGTGTAGGTAAAACAGTATTGATCCAGGAGTTGATTAACAATATTGCAAAAGGACACGGAGGGCTTTCAGTTTTTGCCGGAGTAGGTGAAAGAACGAGAGAAGGAAATGACCTTTTGAGAGAGATGCTTGAATCAGGAATTATCAAATATGGTGATGATTTCATGCACTCTATGGAAAACGGAGGTTGGGATCTTTCTAAAGTAGACTTAGAAGTTATGAAAGAATCTAAAGCTGCATTCGTTTTCGGACAGATGAACGAGCCGCCAGGAGCAAGAGCTAGAGTAGCACTTTCTGGTCTTACATTAGCTGAGTACTACAGAGATGGTGGTGAAAGCGGACAAGGTAGAGACGTACTTTTCTTCGTAGACAACATCTTCCGTTTTACACAAGCTGGTTCTGAGGTATCTGCACTTCTTGGTCGTATGCCTTCTGCGGTAGGTTACCAACCAACTCTTGCTTCTGAGATGGGAGCGATGCAGGAAAGAATTACTTCAACTAAAAATGGTTCAATTACTTCAGTACAGGCGGTTTACGTACCTGCGGATGACTTAACTGACCCGGCTCCTGCAACGACGTTTGCTCACTTGGATGCTACTACAGTACTAGATAGAAAAATTGCTTCATTAGGTATTTACCCGGCAGTAGATCCATTGGCTTCAACGTCAAGAATCCTTGCTCCGGAGATTATCGGGGAAGAACATTATAACTGTGCTCAGAGAGTAAAAGAAATTCTTCAGAGATACAAAGCTCTTCAGGATATCATCGCGATTCTTGGTATGGAAGAACTTTCTGAAGAAGATAAATCAGTAGTTTACCGTGCTAGAAAAGTTCAGAGATTCTTATCTCAACCTTTCCACGTAGCGGAACAGTTTACAGGTATTCCGGGATCATTGGTAGATATCAAAGATACCATCAAAGGATTTACAATGATTATGGATGGTGAATTAGATCACTTACCAGAAGCTGCTTTCAACTTGAAAGGAACTATCGAAGAAGCTATTGAAGCAGGACAAAAAATGTTAGCTGAAAACGCGTAATAAATTAGACATAAGATTTTTAGACCTGAGATGAGAGACATTATTTGTCAAAAATCTTTTAATCTTCAATCTTTTAATCTTCTAATCTAAATTAAAATGAATATAAAAATTTTAACACCAGAATACGTAGTTTTTGAAGGAGAGGTAGACTCTGTATTATTGCCTGGAAAAGATGGTGAATTCCACATCATGAAAAACCACGCAGGAATCGTTTCTTCTTTAATGGGAGGTAAAGTAAAGCTTTTTACAAGTTCAATTGGAGAAGCTTATGCTAAAAACTTCACTAAAGAATCTGAGAAAGACTCTGTTTTTTCTTATCCTATCAAAAGCGGTGTTGTAGAATTTAATCATGATAAAGGAATCATCCTTTGTGAATAATTAAATGAAAAGCTAAATATATTTTCAAGAAAGTGTAACTTTGGTTACACTTTTTTTATGTTGTGTAAAAGTCTGATTTTATGAAGAAAAGTACAATCATATTCTTTACCGTTCTGGGAATCTTGTGTAATGCCCAGAATTTCAAAACCAAAAGAGGTATTGTAAGTCTTGACGGAGTACACGTCGCCAAAGTCTCAAACAAATCCAACATCTATACATTCATGGATCTAGGGGAGACACCGATGTATACCATGGAATTTATAGATAAAAGTATAGTGGATTCCGTACGAGACAGTTACATTAAACTGAACAGGGTTTACAACAGAGACAAAACCATAGAGATGGACTATATTTCCCCATCAGCATTTTCTGGTGAAGAAAAATCAGCGGTTTATACATCGATAAAGGGTTTAAAAGTCATTGATAATAAAGGAATCAATATCAAAAATCTGGATGAAATTTTCCAAAATGCCCCGAAAAGAAAGTTAGACAGCAAAACAAAAGACGCCTATACCATAAGAAATAAAATTGATAAGCTGAATATTGAGGTCAATAAAGTAGGAGAGATCATCAGCAATGGTGTTCCGGTGGGGTATTTTACTAATCTTCCTGTGAGTTTTGGTTCAGAAGACACGATTACTGATAAAACGTTCATCGATATAGAAGTATATGATGCTAAAAGTAAGTACATTGGAAAATATATTACCACTACAAAACAAATTAAAACAGCCAACGGTAAGATATTTACGATCTACAGGGAAATGTCTGGCAGAGCTGCATTATTAAAATTTCCAACCTATAAAGCTATTGCAGAAAGAATGGCCATTATGGATCCGAATTTTATTAAAGTTCAGGAAAAAGTAATTGTCGGTGATGTTGTAAAAGGCAATGCTGAAAAATAAAGATTACATTGATTTAAAAGATAAAAAAATTCCCAAAGGTTTATTTCGGGAATTTTTTATGAATTTGTTCAAGAAACTACAGACTTAAAATAATACCATTTTCCTTCAACTGTTGCATTGGTTTTGAAAACCAAAATAACTCAAAATCTTCAAATTTTTCCTCAAATTGATTCTTAAGTTGCTGAGCTGTAACTTTTTTTGGATTTTCTATAGAATTTTCTTTCAGCACATTCATCAGCCATTCCGCTTTATCCTGCTCCAGATCTATCTTGATGATATTGGTTTTTAAGTGGAATGTAAGAAGTGTATATGAACCAGAGTATTTCTTTTTATTTTTTACGCGATTCTCAGCGATTACATTTTGGGTTAAAAAAATGACTTTTGAGTTCCCTTTAAAACTAAACGGGGCATCATCCAGAAGACAGTCGTGAATATAATCAGGATGAACGGTTGTTCTTGGAATTTTGAAATCAAACCATTCCTGAAGTGGAAATTCAAAATTGATTCCGTGCATATAATTGAAAAGAGATTTTTTTAATCCGAAACTGAATTTACCATGATCGATTCCGGTTTTATCTTTAAAATCGATATCGTTGTTGGCGAATAGAATTTCTTCCTTCACAGGAGTCACTCCAAATTTCTCGGGATTTATTCCAACAGGTGAATGGGCAGTCATGGCAAACTGATGCCAGAACCCACTTTGAAGAATTCCCATTTCAAACATCTGCCTTATCATTTCCAAAGAGTCTACAGTTTCCTGAACAGTCTGGGTTGGGTAGCCGTACATCAGGTAGGCATGAACCATAATACCAGCCTCAGTAAAATTCCTTGTTACTTTGGCAACCTGTTCTACCGAAACGCCTTTATCAATTAATTGTAACAACCGGTCACTGGCTACTTCAAGCCCACCCGAAATAGCAACACATCCTGAAAGTTTTAACAGGTAGCATAAATCTCTGGTGAAACTTTTCTCAAACCGGATATTGGTCCACCAGGTCACGACCAGATTTCTCCTAAGAATTTCCAGAGCCACTTCCCGCATCAATGCCGGTGGCGCTGCCTCATCTACGAAATGGAATCCCGTTTCACCAGTCGTTCTGATCAGTTCCTCCATTCGGTCGACTAATATTTTTGCAGAAATAGGTTCGTAGATTTTGATGTAATCCAGAGAAATATCACAAAAAGTACATTTCCCCCAATAGCAGCCGTGGGCCATCGTCAGCTTATTCCATCTTCCGTCGCTCCATAAACTGTGCATGGGATTGGCAATTTCGATCACTGAAATATATTGATCTAATTTTAAATCCGTATAATCCGGGGTACCGATATCTGCCTGCTTATAATCGTGTCTTTTAGAATTATTTTTATAAGTAACCTCTTGGTTTTCAATTAAAAATGTTCTTTTGAACTCAGCTTCATCTTCTGAAGTATTCAATACACTGTTGCAGAGAAGTTCAAGAGGAATTTCACCGTCATCAAGGGTAATAAAATCAAAAAATTCAAAAACTCTCTGATCTTTTACCTCTCTTAATTCGGTATTGGGAAAACCTCCGCCCATCGCAATTTTGATGTGGGGATAATGTTCTTTGATGAACTTGGCACACCTGAAACCAGCATACAAATTTCCGGGAAATGGTATAGAAAAGCAAATCAGCTTTGGCTGAACCAATTCTAATGTTTCTTGAAGGATTTCCAGAGTGAAATGATCAATAAATGTCTGTTCATCAGCTAGTTTAGAGTACAATTCGTCAAAAGAATTGGCACTTTTTCCAAGTCGTTCCGCATACCTGCTGAATCCAAAATCTGAATCAATATTTTCAATGATATAATCCGAAATATCCTCCAAATACAGAGTAGCCAGGTGCTTGGCTTTGTCCTGAAGTCCCATATTTCCAAAGGCAAAATCCATGTCATCCAGTTGGTTGAAACGGGAAGCTTCGGGAAGGAAATTCATACTGCAGATCTGTCTTGCCAGCGTTGGAGTTTTTCCCTGTAGAAAAGGAATGACCTGATCTATCGTTTTTAAATACTCTTCGCGAAGCGCATAAATTCTCTGCGAATTCTCTGATATTTCCTGAAGATTAACTTCTGTTTCAAAAATTTTCCGGAGTCCGTTTTTGGAGAATAACGCCAAAATAACATCCAGTCCCAGATCGATCTGATAGCTGGAAATATTTTTGGTATTCAGAAAGCCTTTTATATAAGCTGTTGCCGGATAAGGAGTATTGAGCTGAGTAAAAGGCGGAGTGATAAGAAGCAGATCTTTCAACAGGAAATTTTTCTAATTTATTTACATTCAACCGGAAGGTAAGGAATTGTATAACAGTATTTTATTGATTATGTTATCCTCAAAACCTCCTCACAGATTGCGGCCACAAAGATAGGTAATTTGTAGGGTATGCTGCAAGCACGATTATTGATAATATATATGTTGATTGGTTGTGGATCTTGTTTTTTCATTATATGAATAAAGTAGGAATGAAAATATTCATAGTAGTACGTGTAGTATTTTAGTATGAAATAAAAAAATGCCTAACCCAACGTCAGGCATTTTTTAAGTCTTTATGTTTATTAAGCCTTCTTGATTGTCTGTTGCTAGAAAGGACATTAAGAATAACCCCTAAAAGAATCAGTATAATTCCGATGAGTAAATTCGTAGTGAACTTTTCATGAAACATAAGAACACTTACCATCACTGCAACAACAGGTTCCAGTGCTCCTAAAATAGCAGTGGGGATAGATCCGATATATTTTATCGCATACACTAAACACAGGCTGGAAATAACGGTGGTAAGAAAAGCAAAAACAATAAAATTTAAAAAGATTGATACGGAAGGAATCTCAAAGGACTCATCCTCTGTAAAAGCTTTAATCATAAAAAATGCTGAAGTAAAAAGCATAGAGTAGAACGAAAGCTTGAACCCTGACACTTTCATATTCGATTTATTCACGAGGACCATATAGAGTGCATAAAATAATGAACTCAGCATGACAATCCCAAGACCCGCAAAATTGATCTCCAAACCGTTTTCCTTTAAGCATAAAACAATGACTCCTGCAAAAGCCAGCAACAGTGAAGCTATAGCCCGTTTTGTAAGTTTCTCTTTATAAAAGAAAAACATAATCAAAGCTACAATCATCGGATAGATGAACAATACGGTAGAAGCAATGCCCGGGGTAAGAAAATCATATCCTATGAATAAAAATTCTGAAGAAAGAGCATAGCAGACTCCCAAAACAGAAAGGATCAACGCTTCTTTCTTGTTGATTCTGAAACTTTCTTTAGAATACAAAAGATATCCTCCTACCATTAAGGCCGAAAATAAAAATCTATAGAACAAAGTAATGTCCATTGAAAAATGAGCCTGCTTCAATGGCAGGATAAAGATGGGGATCAGTCCAAATGAAACTGACGACAAAACGCCTAATGCATAACCCTTTACTTTCATTCGTATTTATTTTATAAAAAACCACTGAAAGTAAATCAGTGGTTTTTCTATTATATGGTATGGTGATATCGTATTACATTTGCTTGTATTCGATATTCATTTGTTTTTCCATTTCTTTGTAATGCCCTGAAGTTAATTTCTCACGGATGCCGTCAAAAGCAGCCAGTGTTTCATTAATTTCTGAATCTGTGTGAGAAGCCGTAGGAATTAATCTTAATAAGATCATTCCTTTAGGAATTACAGGATATACTACTACGGATGTGAAAACTCCATAATTTTCTCTAAGATCTTTAGCTAAAAGAGTAGCTTCAATCGTAGTTCCTTCTATGAAAACTGGTGTAACACAAGTATTGGTATTTCCAAGATTATACCCTCTTTCTTTCAGACCATCTTGAAGTTTTTTTACATTTTCCCACAATTTAGCTTTAATTTCTGGTCGTGTTCTCAAAAGCTCAAGTCTTTTTAAACCTCCGATTACCATTGGCATTGTTAAAGATTTAGCAAAAATCTGAGAACGAAGATTGTATTTTAAAAATCGGATGATGGTTTCATCTCCAGAAAGAAAAGCTCCGAAACCTGCCATAGATTTGGCAAAAGTAGAGAAGTATACATCAATCTGATCCTGACAGCCTTGCTCTTCACCTGCTCCGGCTCCGGTTGTACCCAAAGTTCCGAAACCATGGGCATCGTCTACCAAAAGTCTAAAATTGAATTTTGATTTCAGATCACAGATTTCTTTCAGTTTCCCCTGCATTCCTCTCATTCCGAAAACCCCTTCAGTGATCACTAAGATTCCACCTCCGTTTTCTTCTGCTACCTTGGTTGCTCTGGCTAAGTTTTTTTCTAAACTTGCAATATCATTATGTTTGAATGTAAAACTTTTTCCCATATGAAGACGAACTCCGTCTACGATACAAGCGTGAGAATCAGCGTCATATACAATCACATCATGTCTTGTTACCAATGCATCAATGGCTGAAACCATTCCCTGATAGCCGAAATTCAGTAAATAAGCAGCTTCTTTTTGAGTAAACTCTGCCAATTCTTTTTCCAACTGCTGATGCTGCTGAGTTTCCCCTGACATAGCTCTTGCGCCCATCGGATAAAACATTCCGAATTCTGCCGCCGCCTTTGCATCAGCTTCTAAAACTTCCGGGTGATTACAAAGTCCTAAATAATCGTTTGCACTCCAGAAAATTACATCTTTACCTTGAAATTTCATTCTTGGACCAATTGGACCTTCCAGTTTCGGGAAAACAAAATACCCTTCAGCATAATCAGCAAATTGTCCCAGTGGACCTGGATTTTGTTTAATACGTTCGAAAATATCTAACATTTTGTATAGTAATTTTAAGTGAAAAGCCTTTCCTGTAAAACACAAAAGACTTTATGGGTATCGTGGTTTATTTATTTTTATTTGATGAATTCCGTTTTGAAAACTTCATCGTAATTATGTACGCAGTTGTTCACAAAACCTTGTTCAGCCATCCATTTATCGCTGTATACCTTAGTGATATATCTCGATCCGTGGTCAGGGAATATCAGGACAATGATATCATCCTTTGTAAGTTCATGAGACTGGGCATACTGAATCAGCGCCTGGGTTACGGCTCCTGTAGTATATCCACCCATGATAGCTTCCTTAAGGGCTATTTCGCGGGTTCTGTAGGCAGACATCTCATCATTTACCCGCACAAACTCGTCTACCTTGTCAAAAAGAAGGGCTGCAGGGATCAAATTTTTCCCCATTCCCTCAATCTGATAAGGATGAACATCTTCTTTATGGATCTCTCCGGTTTCGTGGAAGCTCTTCAGGATAGAACCGTCGGCATCCACACCGATGATTTTGATATCGGGATTTTTTTCTTTTAAAAATTTTCCCGAACCGGACAATGTTCCACCCGTTCCAGTACAGGCAAAAAGGTGCGTTACCTTACCTTCTGTCTGCTCCCAAATTTCAGGACCGGTAGTCTTGTAGTGTGCATCAATATTCAATTCATTAAAATATTGATTGATGTAAACTGAATTGGGTGTCTCTGAAGCTATTCTTTTAGCTACTTCATAATATGATCTCGGATCGTCTGCTGCAACATTAGCGGGGCAAATGTATACCACAGCCCCTAATGCTTTTAAATAAGCAATTTTCTCAGGCTTGGTTTTATCGCTTACCGCCAGAATACATTTATATCCTTTAATAATACATACCATTGCAATAGAAAAACCGGTATTTCCGGAGGTAGTCTCTACAACTACAGAATCTTCCTTTAATAAACCTTTTTGTTCAGCGTTTTCTATAATATGAAGTGCTATTCTATCTTTTGTGGAATGTCCAGGATTATATGATTCTAACTTGGCATAAACGGTTGCAGGAATATCTTTTGTAACAGTATTAAGCTTCACCATAGGAGTATGTCCTATTAGGCCAAGAATATTATCGTAAACATTACTCATTATTTGTTATTTTCAATAAAAATCTGACCGCAAAAATACAAAAAAATAAATAATTACTAAACTTTTGTTTGATTTCAAGCCAGCGATTCAGCAAAATTTATTTTCTGATTTGCAATCTTCCGCCAAGTACCATCACAAATACTACGCCAAATTTTTTAAATTTTGTTAAAAACACCATAGAATGCTATAAAAGCCTTATTTTCGCGTAATTGATTTAATACTATGAAAAATTGGACTTTTAAGCAATGGAACACCGTTTTAGGATGGGTGATTTTTGTCATTGCATTTTTCACGTACTTGTCGACCATAGAACCCAATTTCAGTTTCTGGGACTGCGGTGAGTACATTTCCTCAGCTGTAAAACTTGAAGTAACGCACGCTCCCGGAGCGGCTTTATTCCAAATCGTGGGTGCCGTGGCAGCCATTTTTGCTTTAGGAAAAGGAGAAAATTATTCGATCGTAATCAATGCGTTGTCTGCTTTGTTCAGTGCGCTTACGATTTTATTCTTATTCTGGACGATTACGCATTTTGTAAGAAGACTTTTAAACAAGGATTTTGATGAAGTAACGAAGCACCAGGAAATCTCCATTCTTTTTGCAGGAGCGGTAGGCGCATTGTGTTTCACCTTTTCAGATACCTTTTGGTTTTCTGCAGTAGAAGGGGAAGTATATTCTATGGCCTCCATGTTTATCGCGCTACTGGTATGGCTGATTACCAAATGGGAAAACGAATACCTGGCGAAAGACAGTGAAAGATGGATCATCCTTATTTTCTTTGTATTAGGACTTTCTGTAGGAGTACACATGATGGGGATGTTGGCGGTTCCAGCCGTATGTCTGGTATATTACGCCAGAAATTACAAATTTACCTGGAAAAACTTTATCTGGGCTAATGCGATCACACTGGGAATTTTGATCATTGTTTTCAAAATTATATTCCCGTTGATCATGACGATGTTCGGTAGACTGGAAATATTCTTTGTGAACGGACTTGGACTACCTTTCCACTCCGGAACGATAGTCGCATTTATTTTAATGACGGTAGCATGTTTCTTTATTATTAAATATGCCAGAAGGGCTAAGAAAAATATCTACCAGACCGCTGCGTTATCTATTGTTTTTATGATCATTGGTTTCTCATGCTGGATGGTAATTCCTATCAGAGCGAATGCTAATCCACCAATGAACCTTAACGATCCTGATACCGCGATCGGTATGCTGGATTATTATAACAGAGAGCAGTATGGAGACTGGCCTACCATTTACGGACAAAATTATACGGCTTTCCTTGATGCGAACGGAATCGAAAAGAATGAAGACGGAAGTTTCAAAACTAAAAAAACGGGTGAAATTTACGAAAAAGATGAGAAAACCGGAACGTACAGAAAAACCGGAGACCGATTTAATTATACGTTCAGCAAGTCTCAGATAAGCTTAATGCCGAGAATGTTCAATGAAGATAAAGATGTGATGGCTAATTACATTTCAATGTATGGAGCTCCGGATTTTACCTTCAATTATGCGAATGAAGAGGTAGCTGATAACCCTCAGGCAAAACAGATATTCGATGAGTTGAGAGGGAAATATGAAGATAAATCCATCACAGCGGCAGATTATCTGAAAGTGAAACCATATAATTTAATCAATGTTCAGAAGCCTTCACTGGCTCAGAATATGGACTATTTCATTACGTTTCAAAATGGGTATTACTTCGTAAGATATTTGATGTGGAACTTCGTGGGAAGGCAGAACGACCTTGAAGGAAACATGGAAAACACAAAAGGAAACTGGATCTCCGGGATTTCTTTTATCGATAATGCTTTACTTGGAAACCAGGAGAAAATGCCTGCAAAATTCCAGAATGAAAGTACCGTTAAATTCTTCTTTTTACCCTTAATATTAGGGCTGATTGGTTTCTTTTTCCAGTTGAACAGAGACTTTGGAAGATTCTACGCATTGCTTTCATTATTTGTTTTAACAAGTGTGGGAATCGTTTTTTATACCGGAGTAAAACCTTTTGAACCAAGAGAGAGAGATTATGCAATGGTAGGTTCCTTCTATGCATTTGCGATCTGGATCGGACTTGGAGCCGGAGCTATTTTATGGTTCCTCCAGTCTAAAGTAAAATCGAATGGAGCGAATATCGCTTTAGGGGTGGTTTTATTAGGAGTTCCTTTTATGATGGGCTTCCAGAACTACAATGTACACGATAGAAGCAACAGATATACAGCATATGATTATGCATATTCAGTATTAAAGTCACTTCCGAAGAACGATATTTTATTCGTTTACGGAGATAACGATACTTATCCTGTATGGGCGATTCAGGAAACTGAAAGATTCAGAGATGACGTGAAAGTGGTTAACTTCACCCTTGCTTCAACGCCGTGGAACTTAGATCAGATTAAGAGAAAAACTTACAATGCAGCAGGAATTCCTAGTGAATTGACGCATGAAGATTACAGAGATGGTGTGAACGATCAGATCTATATGATGAAGAAAGAAGACTGGGAAGGCGTGTTCTCTATGTTAAAAGAGCAGGGCGTTCCGGATACCCAATTCGGAGCCTTTAGAAAATATCTTACACAGGATTCACTAACCTTGAAAGAGGCTGTTAATTTTATCAAGTTCAAGTCTCCTGAAAAAGATGAACTTCTTAAAATGTACTTCGGAGAAGAAAAGTTTGAGAAATACAACATTCTTCCGGTGAACAAATTCATTCTTCCGGTGAATAAAGAAAATGCTTTAAAAGCAGGAATCATTACCCAGGCAGATCTTCCAAACGTTGTTAACCAGATCATGATTACTTATAAAGGAAACACGCTTTATAAAAATAACCTGATCATGCTTGATATGCTGGCGAATTTCGATTGGAAACGTCCGATTAACTTCTCATCAGGAGGAATCTACGATAGCGAAAACATTTTCTATCTGAACGAATATCTTCAGTTTGACGGATTCAGCTACAGATTGGTTCCTATTCATACCCCTCCAAATGCAGACGGAGATATGGGAAGAGTAGACACCAACTCCTTATATAATGTAGTGAAAAACTTCAGATGGGGTAATTTTAAACATTTAAATACTCACTTTGACGAAACGGCTACCTCAAATATCATGAGCTACAGAATGTCAGCGAGCAGAGCAGCTTCAGCATTGGCATTAAACGGACAGAAAGCTAAAGCCTTGGAATTATTAGATCTTGCTTCAAAAGAAATTCCGGCTGAGAAATTCAATGATCCACGTTCATTAAGTGCTATGGTAACAGGATATATCATCGCAGGACAGGAGAAAAAAGGTCTTCAGCTGGCAGAAATCCTTAAGAAAGGAATTTTTGAAGAGTATGATTATTATTTAAGTCTTGCTCCGGCAGATCAGAACTTTGCAAGAAGACAGATGAGAACCAAACCAATGGAATATTCTCTTGTTGTTTCTGCGGTTACCGATGCTTATAAGAAATTAGGACAGGATGATAAAGCTTATGAATATCTGGTGAAATCTATAGAGCCGATTGACAAAAAGTTCAATACGTTCATCAAAGAGCTTCAGCTCATGGGTAAAGAAAAAGCCACAAAAGAGTCTGAAAATGTGCAGAAGATCACTCCTTTCTACCAATACTTATTTGATGTGATGGAACCTTTTGATTCTACTTATTCAAAAGAAAAAGAAGAACAGATTACCACAGCGATTATCAAAGTAACACAATAAACTCACTCATAAAAACGGAACTTCGGTTCCGTTTTTTTTGTTATTGGGATTCATGAATTTTAAGATTATATTTGTGATATTAAAAATACATGATGACTGAAACTAAAAATAACAGGCTCCCGATTTATGCCGTGATTTTTACGGTAGTTTTTAAACTTCTCTTTTTATTGACCCATTATATTCAGGAAGATGCGTTCATTACTTGGAGGGTAGCTCAGAATTTGCTGGACTATGGAGTGATAGGCTTCAATGGAGAAACCAAAGTCTCAGCGTCTACCACCCATTTGTATGTTTTCGTATCCTATCTATTCAATCTGGTCTTTGGGAAAGAATATTTTATTGAGCCACTATTGATTTTCAATTCCATCCTTTTTACCATAGGAACATTATTTCTAGCGAATCTGACGCTTAAAAATTCCTGGCATAAAGCTATTTTTATATTTCTGATAGGAATTCTGCCGCCAGCAGTGAAGATCTCTATTTTAGGAATGGAGTACGGGATACTTTTCTTCCTCGAAATGGCACTTCTGTACTACGGGTTCAATAAAAATAAAAAATGGGCATTGATTCTCCTGCCGGTTCTGATCATGTTCACAAGGATTGATACGGTCATTTTCCTTGGAATTATATTTTTGGTCGATGTTTTTTGGAATAAAAAGATCAGATGGAAATATGTTTTCGGAGGTCTTCTGGGCATTTTATCTGTGCTTTCCTTTAACTGGCTTTATTTTGGAGAACTGGTGAATAATACCATTGTAGCCAAGAAACTTCTTTACGAGCATAACTTCACTTTTGAGCAGAACCTTAACTATTTCTGGGTAAGCTTCGGGAATTTCTGGGGAATGCTGAAACTTCCGGGAAATTTCAATCCGGTAACAGTTATTGTGCTGATCTTCGAATTGCTGTGTTTTATTTATCTGGTAAGACAGAGAGAAAGAAGGAATTATTTTTTATGGATGATTTTCCTTTTCGGATGGGTAAAACAGATTATTTTTATCTCTCAAAAAAGCTTATTCGACTGGTATTACTGGGTGCCCCAACTTCTGCTTTTCGTTCCGGTTCTTATTTTTGTGCTGGAGCAGAAGGAGAAAAGAAATCTATGGCTGTCTTTTCTGGTTGTATTCTATATTTTCCCGATGACTGTTTTTCAAACCATTCATTCCATTGCTACAGGAAACGGAGAATGGAATTACCGCAGAAAAATAGGCTTGTTTTTAAATACCTACGAAAAAGATAAAAATCAGTGGATTCTGCTGGAACCTGCAGGTTATGTTCCTTATTTTTCAGGGTTAAAAACAATCGATGAAGTAGGATTGGTAGACAAGCAGATCCAGACGGAAGTGAAAAAAGATAAAGCCCATTATTGGATCAATACTGTAAAGAAAAGACAACCCAAATACCTTCTTTCTTACAAAAACCTGTTTGAAGGGGATGACGCAGAGTATTACCAAACCCATTACCAACTTCTGAAAGAATTCAGAGTAAAAGATAATCTGAACAGTGACAACCGTATCCTGGAAAAGATCTACCATCTTAAACCATCCGGGACGGATTATAATTTATATGTGAAGATTGATTGAAAAAATAGAAGTTAGAAACTAGAAATTGGAAGTTAGATGTACACACTTAGTACTTTCAAACTCGTTCACCTGCAACCTAATACCTATCATCTAATCCCTAAAAAAATATGAAATACTGTGCTTTTCTCCGCGGCGTCAACGTAAAAGGAACGAATATGAAGATGGTTGATGTATGTCAGGTCTTCAAAGAAGCCGGAATGAATGACGTTGGTTCTGTGCTGGCTTCAGGAAATATTGTTTTCTCTTCGGATAAAAATGCTGGAGATTTAAAGAAAATTTTAGAACAAGCGATGTCTGAACATTTCTCTTATGAAGCTTTTTTATTCATAAGATCTCAGGAAGAAACGGAAGTGTTCTGGAACAGCGTTCCTTTTGAAAAAAATGATGATCTGCACACGTATGCTTTTGTAGGTAATCCCGGGGTGGAAACTGTTTTAATGGAAGAGTTTACAAAGGCTTCTAAAACTGAAAACGAAAAAACTGAAATCATTGAGAACATATTGTACTGGCAGGTTCCAAAAGGAAATACTCTGGATTCATCATTTGGAAAAGTCCTGGGAAAGAAAAGTCTTAAAGATCAGTTTACCAGCAGAAACATCAATACTTTTGAAAAGATTTTGAAAAAAATGAACTCTTGAAACGTTCTTAGAATACTATTTACCCCAGATTACAGGGATGATTTCAGCTATTATAGTGGGATTGCTGTTATAAGTTATTGGTAAAACCAACCGATAAAAACCTGCGTAATCCATGACATCTGTGGGCGGAAAAATATAATCTCAGCCAGAAATTCACGGAATGGTACTAATGATTATATAATTTTTTTTTATAATTTGATTCTAAATGTTTTTTGATCTTCAACCCCTCTTCATTATTTTTCTCTAATCTACAGTCTATCATCTTGGTTCTTGGTTCTGGAATCTTATATCTATTCCCCCAAAATAATTTCCGATTCTGAAACTTTATAAGTATTTTTACTGAACTTTTTAATTCAAATAAAAAATGATCCAGTATTTAGATAATATCCAACACAAAGATTCAAAAAACTTTTTCCTTATTGCTGGTCCGTGTATCATTGAAGGTGAGGACATGGCATTGAGAATAGCCGAGAAAGTAATCCAGATAACAGACAAATATAATATTCCTTATATTTTCAAGGGAAGCTTTAAAAAAGCGAACAGAAGCCGTGTAGATTCTTTTACAACGATTGGCGAAGAAAAATCCTTAGAAATCCTTAGAAAAGTAGGGGAAACATTCAATATTCCTACGACGACGGATATCCACGAAAACGGTCATGCGGCATTGGCTGCACAATACGTTGACGTGTTACAGATTCCTGCATTTTTAGTGCGTCAGACCGATCTTTTGATTGCAGCAGCAGAAACAGGGAAATGTGTTACTTTGAAAAAAGGACAGTTCCTTTCTCCTGAATCCATGAAATTTGCTGTTCAGAAAGTAACAGATTCTGATAACCAAAAAGTGGCCATCATCGAAAGAGGAAATTCTTTCGGATATACAGACCTGGTTGTAGATTACAGAGGTATTCCTACCATGAGAGAGTACGCACCGGTTATTTTGGATGTTACCCATTCATTACAGCAGCCTAACCAGAGTTCCGGAGTTACCGGTGGAAGACCTGATCTTATAGAAACGGTGGCTAAAGCTGGAATTGCCGTAGGAGCAGACGGAATCTTTATTGAAACCCATCCTACACCGGAAACCGCTTTATCAGACGGAGCAAACATGTTAAGATTAGATTTATTGGAAGATTTGTTACAAAAATTAACAAGAATCAGAGAATCAATTTTGTAATTGTTAAAAAATCCCTATTTTTAGAAATTCTTAAAATATTTCTTTTGAAAAAACTAGTTTTACCGTTGAGCCTTATGGTTCCTATGCTTATTTTCTCTCAAAATAAAAAAAGAGATACAGCAGAAAAAGTAACCGATATTGAGGAGGTCGTTTTCCAGAAAAAAGTGGTTGGAAGAACGAACGACATTACCAATGTCAAGATTTCAGCAAAAGATGCCCAAAGTGTTGCCTCTATAAGTGGTGGAATTGAAGGACTTCTTAAAACACTTCCTTCCGTAAATTCCAACACTGAGCTGTCTTCCCAATATATGGTGCGTGGTGGAAACTATGACGAAAACCTTATCTATATCAATGATATTGAGATCTACAGACCTTTTCTGATCAGAAATTCGCAGCAGGAAGGAATGAGCATCATCAATCCTGATATGGTTTCCGCAGTGAATTTCTCTGCCGGAGGATTTGAGCCTAAATATGGCGACAAAATGTCTTCAGCGCTGAATATTTACTACCGTGAACCTGAAAAATTT
The DNA here is from genome assembly GCF_012927325.1 of Chryseobacterium antibioticum. GTDB lineage: Bacteria > Bacteroidota > Bacteroidia > Flavobacteriales > Weeksellaceae > Chryseobacterium > Chryseobacterium antibioticum. Next base: position 36,192 of record NZ_JABBGI010000002.1, read on the forward strand.
GAACTTTCAGGAGAAGCAAGTTTGATCGGTGGAAGACTGACAGCGGGTCTGGCTTCAAAAAATAAAAAACTGACTGCCTTGTTTTCAGGCAGATACAGAAATACCAATCTTGTTCTGAATACATTGAATGAGGATACGGATTTCAACCCTACGTATTGGGACTTTCAATCCTATATCAACTATCATTTCAACGATAAATTCTCCTTGTCATTCATTGGATATTATTCCAAGAATGATTACGAAATGGTTCCTAAAGCGAAAAGTGTCACTTTCGGAAGTCTTAATCAGCCTATTACAGTGAATATTGGCTATGGCGGACGGGAGCAGGATATGTACAAAAATATGATGGGAACTTTCTCCATGAACTATAAGCCGTCCGACAAATGGAAGCTTACCTTGGACAGTTTTGCCTATCAGAACAGGGAAAAAGAATATTATTCTATTGCTTCAGGTTATGAGATCCAGACTTTTGATCCTATAACACAGTCTCCAAATCCTTCTTTTGATGGAGGAGGACAGATAGAGCATGCAAGAAATGACCTGTATGTAAGAACGTACGGAACGCAGTTCAGAGCCAAGTTTTCTCCCAATATCAATACCGATATAGAAGTAGGCTTTAAGTACGAAAAAGAGAACCTGAATGATAATACCAATGAATGGAAATTGGTTGATAATGCAGGATATAGCATTCCACGGCCAATAGATGATCCAAGAACAGGAGGGACGGGAGATCTTAATTTGTTTTACCATATTGCCGGGAAAAATAATATAGAACCTTCGAGACTTTCTGCTTATGCACAGTATTCTCAGAAATTTTACTGGGGAGCCAGCAAAATATTTGTTAATGCCGGAGCTAGAGTTTCCAACTGGAGCTTCAACAAAGAAACCATCTTCTCGCCAAGATTCCAGTTTGCGATAAAACCTGACTGGGATACCGATATGCTCTTCAAACTTTCCGGGGGCGTTTATTATCAGGCACCTTTCTATAAAGAAATCAAGGATCTTGACGGAAACTTTAACTCCAATATAAAATCTCAGCGTTCCATGCAGTTAATTCTTGCCAACGACTACGAGTTTTATATGTATGACAGACCATTTAAACTGACTACAGAGGCTTACTATAAGAAAATGGACGATCTGATTCCTTACTATATGGATAATGTGAGAATCCGTTATTCCGGTAAAAATAATGCTTCAGGTTATGCTTATGGAATTGATACCAGACTGTTCGGGGAATTCGTTCCCGGAGTAGATTCCTGGTTGTCTGCAAGTTACGCCAGAGTATATGAAAACATAGACGGAAGAGGAGATATTCCAAGACCTACGGATCAGAGATTCAGATTTGCAATGTTCTATCAGGATTATATGCCGAAATTCCCGTCCATGCGTGTCAATCTTACTTTGGTGTACGCTATGGGACTGCCGAACGGAGCACCTGTTTTCACAGATCCTTATCAGTATCAGAAAACATTACCTTCTTATAAAAGAGTAGATTTGGGCCTTTCCAAAGTATTCATCGATTCCAAAGACAAGAAAAATCGTTCCGGTTTTTGGGGTAACTTTGAAGAATTAACCTTAGGGGTTCAGGTTTTCAATGCATTTAATATCAACAATACAGTGGCCAACCAGTGGATTACAGATTATAATACGAATGTAATGTATCCCGTTCCTGTACGTCTTACAGGGCGTTTCTTCAATGTGAAACTGGAATTTAAATTATAGAAATTAGAAGCTAGAGATTAGAAGTTAGTAGGGATTTCCTACAGCTTAGAAACTAATCAAACCAAAAGCTAAAAAATAAAGAAAGCTTCTGAATTATTCAGAAGCTTTTTCATTGGGCTGAATTTTATAACAAGTATACAGAATTTTATAACAGTGGTTTCAGGGATATTTTTACCTTTGTCCTATCAATGAAAAAGATTCTCGCCATATTTTTCTCTGTTTTCTACTTTGGATTTTCTTCCGGAGCAGCTTTCAGCGTACACTTCTGTATGGAAGAGTTTGTTTCCGTAAGTCAGAAAACCACTGATATCTGTGGCAAATGTGGCGTTAAGGAAAAAAAAGGATGTTGTAAAACTGAGGTTAAAGTCATAAAAGTAGATGATTCACAGAAATCTGATCTGCTGATGATCGATTTTTTAAGCCAGATTGCTCCAACTTTAACACAGCACCCGTTTTTCTTTACCGACCAGTCTTTTTCAGCTTCAAAATTTACCCGTATCAGAATCAATGGGCCGCCCGAGTACAGGCCGGTTCCTATCTACATCAATCATTGTCATTTTAGAATTTAAGATCCGTCTGTTGTCTGTAGTGTTCAGATGAGCATTCCTTCGTGGACAACACGGTTCAACGCATGATGCGTTTCTATTATTCTTTACTAAAATTAATTCTAAAATTTAAAACAATGAAAAAGTATATCATTACAGCAGCCTTATCTCTATTCTCCATTATTTCGCTTTCGGCACAGTCTAAAAAAGACGCTCAGGTTTCAAAATTATATCAGAACTATATCGCTATTAAATCAGCTTTGGCTTCAGATGATGCCGACAAAACTTCAAAAGCAGCTGCAGAATTCATCAAAACAGCCTCAACCGTTGATTATAAATTAGTTTCGGAAGGTAATCTTAATATTCTAAGAAAAGATGCCACAGTGATCTCGGATGCCCGAAATATTACCTCTCAGAGAGAAACGTTTTCTAATCTTTCTGAGAATATGATCGCTTTGACGAAAGAATTCAAACTTTCTGAAAAACCGGTTTACGTACAGTATTGTCCAATGGCCGACTCAAGCTGGTTAAGCGATGAAAAACAGATCGCGAATCCATACTACGGAAAATCTATGCTTTCTTGCGGAAATGTAAAGTCAGAAATCAATTAATTATTGTATTTAATTTTAAAACAATAAGTTGTGTAGCTTAAGTTTTAATTGACTTTAAGCTGTATATCTTTAAAAAGTTCAGAATATTATGAAAAAACTAATCATATTTCTGGTGCTTTTGTTCTCTGTTTTTACTTTCGCACAAACAACGAAAACGTATTATACCTGTCCCATGCATCCTGAGGTTGTATCTTCAAAACCGGGAGATTGCCCAAAATGCAAAATGACGCTGGTCAGGAAAACCGTTGTGGTAAAACCTAAAGTTACGACAAAGCCAGAGCAGAAAACAGGACAAAAGCCTGCAGAAATTAAAATGAATAAGGTTAAAGTTAAGACTGAGGCTAAGGCTAAGGTGAATGCAAAGCCAAAAATGAAAGAGGCCGGAAGAAATAAGCCTGATACAAAGTCTAAACCTTCCCATTCTCAGCATCAACCTCAATCTTCTCAATCTCAAAGTAAATCTCTCTATAGCTGTCCTATGCATCCTGAAGTGACTTCGGATAAACCAGGAAAATGCCCGAAATGCGGAATGGAACTGGTAGAAAATGAAAATTATCAGCATGTTGTTGCAGAAGAGCCGAAAGCAAATCCATCTATATTCAAAAGAAATTCTGAAAACGGGAAAGTAACTTTCGGGGGGAAAACAGTAAGATATGATCTCTATGTAAAAGATACGATTGTCAATTTTACAGGAAAAAACCGTAGAGCTATTGCCATCAATGGAAAACTGCAGGCTCCGACTTTATATTTTACAGAAGGAGATACCGCAGAAATTTACCTTCACAATATGCTGAAGGAAAATACGGGACTGCACTGGCATGGCGTGATTCTTCCCAATGAACAGGATGGGGTTCCATACCTTACCACAAAGCCTGTAACGCCTGGAGAAACACATTTGTATAAGTTTAGAATATCTCAAAACGGAACCTATTGGTACCATTCCCACGAAGCACTTCAGGAACAGATTGGAATGAATGGTATTTTAGTATTCAATAAAAGAGAAGGCGAGCCTAAACCTTCCTATACACAAGAAATTCCGGTACTGCTAGGGGATTGGAGCGATGAAGATCCAATGCAGATCGCAAGAAGGCTCCACATGGCGAATACGGATTGGTATGCTATTAAAAAAAATGCAGTACAAAGTTATTGGGAAGCCATTAAATCCGGAAATTTTGGGACAAAAGCCTTAAATGAGTGGAAAAGAATGGAGGCTATGGATGTAAGTGATGTCTATTACGATAAATTTCTCATCAACGGACTTCCCAGCTCTGACTATTCTAATCTGAAAGCAGGAGATAAAGTTAGACTGAGAGTGGCCAACGGCGGATCATCCACATATTTCTGGCTGAACTACGGTGGCGGAAAAATAAAAGTAGTTGGAAACGATGGAAATGATGTAGTTCCGGTAGAAGTTGACCGTCTTATTGTTGGAGTTTCCGAAACCTATGATATTGAAGTCACAATTCCTGAGAATAAGAGTTTTGAATTCCGTTCTACGTCGGAAGACAGGGTAGGACATGCTTCATTATGGCTGGGTTCCGGTGAAAAAGTGGAAGCTTCGAACCTGCCGAGACTGTTGTTGTTTGAAGGAATGAAAATGATGAACGGAATGATGGAAATGAGCGGGAATATGAAGCCTATGAATATGACGATGGGCAACCAGATGATGGACATGAATGAAGTGATGTATCCTGAACTTTCTGAAAGCCAGAGAAAAATGACGATGAAACACATGAATGAAATGATGGGCGTTAAAACCAAGGAAGAAGATCATTCAGGCACTGAACATGGAAATCATTCGGGGATGGATATGAAAGAAGAAAAACCGATCAAAAGACTGTCATACAATCTTTTAAAATCTCCTGAAAAGACCATTCTGCCGGATGAGAATGTAAGAGAGTTAAAATTTACGCTGGAAGGAAATATGAATCAGTATCTCTGGACGTTGGATAATAAAACCGTAACAGAAACAGATAAGATCCTGGTTAAAAAAGGCGAAATCCTGAGAATTACGATCTACAACAATTCGATGATGCGCCATCCGATGCACCTTCACGGCCATGATTTCAGACTGATCAATTCAAAAGGAGAATATTCGCCGCTGAAAAATGTAGTCGATATCATGCCGATGGAAACCAATACGATTGAGTTTGCAGCCAATCAGGACGGTGACTGGTTTTTCCACTGCCATATTTTATACCATATGATGGCGGGAATGGGAAGAATATTTAGCTATGAAAATTCAAAACCAAATCCACAGCTGCCGGACAGAAAGTTAGCCTGGAAAAATTTCCTGAAGGATAATAAAATGATCAGCTCCATGGGAATGCTGGATATAGCAAGCAATAAAGTACATGCAGAGAGCATGACGATGTTTGGGCCAAGATGGGCTAACCTGAATCAGTTTCATTCTAACTGGGATTTTGATCATTTTGAAGGCAATGTGAAAGTAGGAAGATTCCTGGGGAAATTCCAGTGGGCACTTCCTTATGCAGGGTTCAGAATTCAGAAAAACCACGAGATCATGGAGAGACAGATGACTGAGGATATGGGAATGAAATTCCGTGGTAAAAAGACCTGGTTTGGACAACAGAAAGCAGCAAAAGACCAATATGCATTCATGGTTGGTGTGCAGTATATGTTGCCGATGCTGGTTACCGCAGATGCAAGTGTTGATCAGAATGGAAAAGTATTGCTGGAATTAAGCAGGGAAGATATTCCCATTTCCAGAAGGATAAGAGGAAATTTCAGCTTCAATTCTGACGGAGAATTTTCAACAGGACTGAGATATATTGTACAGAAATGGGTGTCAGTTTCCGGAAATTATGATAATGAAATGGGCTGGGGAGCCGGATTAACTTTAACCTACTAATGAGAGGCTGCCGGATAAGGCAGTCTTTTTTTTAAACCACAAATAGCACGAATATTTTATAAGAAAGACACTAATGTTTATGCAGGACTTGTGTCATTTATGTTTAAAAAAACAAAAAGCCGGTTCATCACTGCAATGAACCGGCTTTCTTTATTTTGCTACTGAATGTAATCAATACTTTTTGTTTTATTTTGAAGCTTTCTCTGAAGCGGTAGTTTCTTTTACTTTTTCTGCTGGTTTGTAAGTGACATTTTTGATATCAACCGTCATTTCCTTTAAACGTTTTGCTACAGCTTCCGGCATATCTTTCTGATATCTTCCTCCGATGATCTCAGCAAGGAATTTCTCCGTTTCAGCATACATCGCCATATTATTAACAGGTTTTCTGAATCCGTGTCCTTCATCATCTGCCAGAATATAATTTACTTTTTTTCCTTTGTCACGAAGTGCAATGACAATTTGGTCTGCTTCAGCCTGTTTTACTCTTGGGTCATTGGCACCCTGAATAATCAATAATGGTTTCACAATTTTGTCAACACTGAACAACGGACTTGCTTCACGAATAAGCTTTTTACCTTCTTCAGTTTTAGGATCACCTACCATTCCATACAGGAAAGCACGTCCCGATTCCCAATAAGCGGGAACAGAATCGAGTAGGGTAAAGATATTACTTGGTCCAACGATGTCGACTCCTCCGGCATACAGATCCGGCGTGAACGCCAAACCAGCCAGTGTTGCGTAACCACCGTAGCTTCCTCCCATGATGACCACTTTATTTTTGTCTGCAATTCCCTGGTCAATAAGGTATTTTACCCCCCAGGTGATATCATCCTGCATCAGTTTTCCCCATTGTAAGTCTCCACCATTTTTGAATTTTTTACCATAACCGCCACTTGCTCTGAAGTTTGGCTGTAATACAGCGTAACCTCTGTTGGCTAAAAACTGTACGGTTGAGTTATATCCCCAATAATCTCTCGGACCTTTGGGACCTCCATGAACCAGGACAACTACCGGTAGATTTTTTCCTGTTGACCCCGTAGGCACCGTCAGATAAGCAGGAATATCCAATCCATCATTGCTTTTATACGTGATTGGAGCCATAGAAGCTAAGTACTTTTCAACTTTTTTTAGTTCTGTTCTTGGGGTATACTGGAAAATCAATTCTTTGGTTTTGGCATCAAAGAAATAAGATTCAGAAGCATATTTGTCTCCCCACACTGAGATTAAGAATTTTGAATAGTCTTTGGTAGAGCTTGAAAAATCAATCTCTCTTCCCGGGAATTTGCTTTGTAGGAATTTATAGTTGGCTTCCCATGTCTTGTCTTTCCAATAGTTATCCGTCTTATCTCCGGTATAGGAAGTCGAAATGATCTTTCTTGTATTTCTATCTATAAATAAACCTCCAAAATCAACTTTTCCTTTCGGATCACTTTCGATTTTTGTAGTTTGTTTCGTTTTCGGATCCATCAAAAATAAGGTTGATTTATCCAGATCTCCTTTATCTGTTACGAGATAGAATTTCGAGTTATCTTCATTCCAGTTGGCAATATAGGCTCCCTCTGTAACCAATGTTTCGTAAATAGGGCTTAATTTCTCACCTTCTTTATATAAAAACTGGGTAGTTCCTTTTTCGTCTGTTTTGGAAAGAACTCTAAGTTTTTCATCCCAATCAAATTCATACCCTGTAATGCGGTCTTTATTTTCGTAAATCTTTTTCAGTTCGCCTGTTGAAATTTTTAATGAATAGAGATCATGCCATGCTTTATCGCGGTTGTTCAGTCCAATCATGATCAGATCAGGATCTTTTTTACTCACCATTTGAATCTGAGCGGTTACTTCGTTAAGTGGGGTTAAATTCCGAGACTCAGGAACGCCTTTGGTCACATTTAGCGTAGGATCTACTGCAAAAATATTCATATTCTCGTCCCCGTTTTTATCTTTTACATACAAAATATATTTTCCGTTTTCTGACCAGAAATATCCTGCCAGAGGACGTTTGCTGTCAGTTAATGGACGGGCTTTTTCAAAAGGTTCGTCCACCTTTTTTACCCATATATTCATGATCCCTTCATATTGTTTCATGAATGAGATCCATTTTCCATCCGGACTCAGTTGTCCGCCAGAAATCTCAGGATTTCCGTAAAATAATTCTCTGTCCAGCAGTGGGACTTCCTGTGCCTGTGTTGTCTGAAATCCTATCATAAAAAGAAGCAAATAAAATATTTTTTTCATTTTTTTATTTAAATATAAGAAAAAAAATCGCTTCCTGATGGAGTTGAAAAAAATATTTTTTTAATATAAGTGATTGTAAATTATTAATTTAGAATATTTATTCGCGCAATTTATTTACTACAAATAACGGTAATGTGATTAATTTTTCTTATTTAATTGCTTTGGTATTATATTATCATCATCACGTATTGAGTAGATTGAAAACAGATTTATTCTAAAAATCAAACAGACGATGGTGCATTCAAAGTTTGAATTTCTCAATTTGTTACCTATCTTACATTTCAAGCTTAATAACCTTTTCTGCCAGCTTTTGATTCGTGCTTTCCGGAATTAATCGCATCAGAAAATTACGCAAGGTATTTCCCTTTTCCCACTGAGAAATTTTCCCGATTTTCCAGCTTGTGTCTACGACGTAATCAACTTTTTTTCTTCTAATCTTTTGAAATTCTTGAAAAACAGCATTAAAATCCTGGTTCTTTTCCAATAATTGGCCAATGACATAAGCGTCTTCAATGGCCTGACAGGCGCCCTGACCCATATTCGGAGTGGTTGCGTGGGCGGCATCTCCAATCAGACACAGGTTATCAGAATACCAGGAAGGAATAGGAGACAGGTCAATAATATCATTAAGAATAATATTTTCTTCTAAAGTTGCTTCAAGAATGTCCAAAACAAGAGGGTGAAAGTCTTCAAAATAATCACATAGTTTCAAATGACGTTTGTGCTTTTTTTCATTAACCAAAGCATACCAATACAACTTGGTGTCTGAAATCTTCACAAAACCGAAGCGCTTTCCCTTTCCCCATATTTCAATGGCTTCCTGATTGAACTTTTCAGGTAAATCAAATTCTGCCAGTCCACGCCAGCATTTCTGTCCTGCACTACGGATGTTTCCTGTTCCCACGATCTGATCTCTGATCTTAGATTTTATCCCGTCTGCGCCAAAAACTATTTTACTTTCTGCCTGGATTCCATTTTCAAAATGTAAGGAGTAATTGTCTTTCTTTTCAATCTTACTTAAAGAGTGATTGAGCTGAATATGTTCGTATCCGATGTTTTCCGCCAGAATTTTCTGCAGTTCAGCCCTGTGAATGGCTACATTACAGGAATTGTATTTTTTCTCAAGGGCAAGAATACTGGTCTTCGTGATAGGTTTTAAAGACTCGTCGGTAATGGAAATCCCATGGATCTTATTTCCTGCATTTTCAATTTTTTCTTTTAAACCCAGTCTGTCGAAGATCTGCATGGCATTAACAGCCATCATAATTCCGGCTCCAACAGGTTTTATTTCCGATGCAGATTCATAGACTGTACAATCAAACTGATGTTGTTTCAGAATATTTCCCAGGGCCAGTCCGCCGATTCCGGCGCCTATTATTGAAATGGTGTTCATCAGAATCGGTTTGATGTTTTTAAAGCGTTAAAATATAATTCTCAGATACTTTTTTAAATCCGTATTTATTGAAAAAATGATGAGCTCCTGTGTTGTTGAGCCCGCTTTCCAGAATCATAAAGCTGATATTCCAGTTTTTAGATTCTTCCACAGCCTTTTCCAACAGGGTGCTTCCGAGTGATTGTCCTCTGAGGGAATGGTCTAAAAGCATATCTTCCAGTACCGCATAATTTTTAAACCCATTAATAATATTGAAAACCAGCATTCCTATGATTTTTCCTGCTTCATTTTCAGCAATCAGAATGTTTAATTTTGAATTCTGATCAGCAACAAATCCGGATTCAAACTGTGCGGTTAATATCGCTTTAAGGTCAGGATTCCAGTGGTTTGAATCCAAAGCTCTGCCTGAAATAATTTCGCCATGCGAGATGTAGGAATCCGTTTTATGGGTGATAAAAAAGTCGACCAATTCTTCAGTCCGGGCGGTGTCGGAAAGCCATTTTGTGGTGTAGTTCATTGTTTTATTTCAAATTTTTCAGTTCGTTCAGTAATTGATTCTGTTGATTGATGAAATGTTCCAGACTGTCTGTTTTCAAAGGATGTGCATTCTGGTATTTTTCGATTTCAGGAAGCGTTTTCCTGATTTTAAAAGCAGTGTATTGATTGTTGATATCATCACTATTTTGATTTACTTTCGCAATCAGTTCTTTCACTTTGCTTATTTTAAGGTCATATTGGTCAGAACTTACTTTAATTTCTTTTTCAAGCTGTTGTTTTAGAAGAGAATCTTTAATGGTTCCGGCCTGACTTTGTGCATCAAGATAAAAAGATTCGGATTTATGGAGGGTTTCAGCATAGAGTTCCAGAACCTTTCTGTTTTCATCATTAAGTTTTACCAGCTTGTCGTCCAGAGTCTTCAGGCTTTTATCATTTTTGATCAGTTCAGAATAAATTTGATCGATCATATTATTTTTACGGTAGCTTTTCAAAGAACCTGAAACAGATGATTCTGCGTTATCAACTGCATTTTCTACAAGCGGAGCATTTCGGGATTTGTTTTCTTTACAGGAAAGTATTGATAAGGCCAGTGCAGAAGCAAAAAGTATTTTTTTCATAAGTTTTAGATTGGTTTTTTATTTCTTATTAGTTGAAGATAATCTAAAAAATGTTACACCCTTTATACAACCGAATGCAAATCGAAGTTTTTGTTTTTGAAATTTAAAGTGATCTTAAAATTTCCCAAGCCTGTAGCTCCCTTTATTTCGAGATATCTTAATGTCTATTTTTAGAAAAAGTTTTAAATAACAATGTGAAATTTTTCGAACTATTCATAGATACAAAAATAAAAAAACGGAGCCTGAAAACAGACTCCGCATACATTGTTTTGCGCTAAAATTTATTTACCTAAATAAGATTTCAAAATCTTACTTCTGGTATTGTGCTTCAATCTCTTAATCGCTTTTTCTTTGATCTGACGGACTCTCTCTCTTGTAAGATCAAAAGTTTCGCCGATTTCTTCCAAAGTCATCGGGTGTTTTCCGTTCAATCCGAAGTATAATCTTACCAGATCAGCCTCTCTTGGAGTCAAAGTATTCAATGCTCTTTCAATCTCAATTTGAAGAGATTCAAGCATCAAATCTTTATCCGGACTTGGAGATTCTCCTGAACGCAATACGTCATAAAGATTAGAATCTTCACCTTCTACTAAAGGTGCATCCATGGACAGGTGTCTTCCGGAGTTTTTCATAGATTCTTTAATATCTTCCTCACTCATGTCAAGAACTTCAGCCAATTCTTCCGGAGAAGGGGGTCTTTCATTTTCCTGCTCAAGGTGAGCGTATGCCTTATTAATTTTATTGATGGAGCCGATTTTATTCAACGGAAGCCTTACAATTCTTGACTGCTCAGCTAAAGCTTGTAAAATTGACTGACGAATCCACCAAACCGCATAAGAGATAAATTTGAAACCTCTAGTTTCATCGTACCTTTTTGCCGCTTTCATCAATCCTAAATTACCTTCATTAATTAAATCGGGTAAAGAAAGACCTTGATTTTGGTATTGTTTAGATACAGAAACTACGAAACGAAGGTTGGCTTTGATTAATTTCTCAAGTGCAGCTCTGTCGCCCGCACGTATTTTCTGTGCCAAATCTACTTCTTCGTCCGCAGTGATCAGTTCCACTTTACCAATTTCCTGCAAATACTTGTCTAATGAAGCAGTTTCCCTGTTGGTTACCTGCTTAGTGATTTTTAATTGTCTCATCTATTATTATCCTCAAAAAAGAGTTACTATATATTATACGTATGAAGGGGTAAAAAGGTTACACCAGTTTTAATTATTTTTTAAATTTAAGGTAAGTTGTATATAACACTCGATAATTTCAGAGAGCTCACATTTGTTCAAGAATTTTAATGTTAGGAGTTTACTTTTACATTGTTGTCAAAAGCAAAATCATATAAAACTTTACAAAATGGTAATAAAAAAATCTCTACAATCCATTCGTTTTTTCCTTTATTACCAATCAATTGAAGACTTGGCATATAAGAAGGTTTAGCAGTATGATGTCTTATATCATGTCCAACATAATCTGCGTGGATTATTTTATTTACTGCTTCTCTGGGTGAATTGAATTCAACATTATCAATAATTCCCATCATTTCAATATCACTATAGGAGCTCAAATCCTTTCCTTTATTTTTTTTAATAGAATCATCAAGAACACGAGTATGTATAGCTATTTCTAAAATTAATTTTGAAAATTCTTCTTCAAAAAAATGGGAGTAATCTTGGAATATTTTAGAAGTTTTAAAATCTTCAATAAAGCTATCATTATCATCAAGAATAGCAGAAAATCCATTAAATAAGTTAAGCAAACGGAACAGGTTTTTTCTTAATTCGTAAGTATTTATATAATGTTTCTCTTGTTTTGGTAATTCCATTATCTATCTATTTGTAAATTTCAATATAAGAAATAAAAATGTTTTAATAGAATAAAAAAGCGAAACCAAAGTCCCGCTTTTATAGTGAAGAATGAATAATTAAAAATTAAAAATTCTTTTTATCGTTTAAATTGTTAATCAGGAACCAGTAACTTAATTAACGAGCAACCGGAAACCCACAATCATTAAAACAATTCGTTCAATAATTTTGCCAGTCTAAGACCTCCGTAAAGAAGCTGTCTTTCAAGGGTTTCATTGAATTTGTACTGATAATCGTACGATAATTTTGAATCGTTTGGAGTCTGTGCATAGATCTTATTGGCGATTTTGTGAGAATCATACAACCAGTCTTCTACAGTTCCAGCCTGAATCTGTGCCACTTCATCCTTAGATTTAATGTCCAGAAGTTTTGCATATTCTGTGTAGCTGTATTTCTGAGAATCTACCAGTTTTCCGTCCCATACAGAGTGAAGATTGGTTTTATCGCCGAAATAAGTAACATTGATTTTGTTTCCACCAAGATCTTCAGCTCTTCCTACGTGAAGAGGCTGGGAAAGGTCTCCCATAATATGAATAAGAAAGATCAGGGCAATTTTTCTGTCTTTTTCAGATGTTTTCTCGTCTTTGATCTGGCTGGACAAAGTGTTCACCTGTGTATAAAGACTTGGACCTGCCTGCATTTTCAGGTTTTGGTCAAAAGCTTTAAAATCTGCCTGTGGATCAATGTTTACGTAATGCCATGATGAAGCCTGCTTCCATGCACCGGTGGTATCAGATTTGATAAAATCTGGCCAGTTTGCCCAATAAGCAAGACGTTCTTTACCCATTATTTTTTTGATCTCTCTCCTTGCTTTACCCGAAAGATGGTTTTCTGCGATCTCTGCGATCACACGGTGTCCCGTTAAGCCCCATGCAAAAGAGTAAAGTGAAGATGAAATGAATGCTAAAATTAGAATTTTAGAATAAATACTTTTCATTATAAATAACATTTTACAAGCTGCAAAGATACGGTCCGGTTTCCGAACCTCCATCAATTATAATTAATTTCTTATTCCAGATGTGTTAATAAAACTTAATCTAAATAAAGGGAACCCGGTATAAAATTCTCCGAAATCCGAAAATTAAAAGGATATGCATTATAAATATCTATGTCTCAAGGAGAAGCTTTGATATTAAAATTTTGATCTTTAAACTTGGAAAAACGCTGTATTACCGTATTTTCACGGAATTTGTCATATAGTATCCCCATTAATGTTAATAAATTAGTACTTTTAAACTAAAATTATTGGTAAATTATTTTTTCAAACTTATGAGATATATTATCTTTACAAGTCATAATCACAGGAAACACTATGTATGAGAATAATATTGTAGACATGTATTACAATAAACTGCAGACCGACTTCAAAGCTGAAGCCGTGGCGGTGAATCTTTTGAAATATCAGCGTGCGGTAAGTAATATATTTATAGAGCGGATCGGGATCAATGACCGTGCTTACCTGAAGGATATCAAAAGTATCTCGAGCAGTTATTTAGGATTTGATGAAGAAGTCTTTACGATAGAAACGTATAGAGAGGGTATTTATGACTATCTCCCGGAAGGGCTGTTTCATCCGCCGTCTTTGGGAGCTTCCAGAAAAAATGTGGATACAGTCGTTCGTGAGATCCGTAAACAGAAAAGAGTAGAAGAAGATGCCCGGAAGTTTTTCCGTCCTTTTGAACTTGAAGTTTTTTTTACAGAAATCAGTTCTCTGCTTAAAGAATCCGAGTTTGATATTTCAAGCAGTACAGATACGCTTTTGGAAACCGTGAGCGAGCTCTGGCCTCTTATTAAAATGCTTGACGAACAGAATGCTTATATTTTTATCTATATTTTGCCTTTTTTCCATCAGATCAGAGGCAATAAGAGATGGTTTGAAAGATGTATGACGGCTTTTCTGCAGGTACCAGTAGAAGTTACTTTTGCACCGAATATTATCGATAGAATAGAAAGGAATGACGATTCTATGTTATTGGGGAACTCAAAATTAGGGGTTACCTATATTCCAAGCGGAAAACATATGGACGGACAGCGGAACTGGGTGGTAAATATTGGCCCCATTCCTTATGCGGACATGAAAAAATATATTTCAGGAAGTCCGTTCAGAAATGTTTTGCAGGCTTTATATGATTATTTTCTTCCTGTAACGGTAGACGTGGAAGAAAATTTTGTTACAGAAAAAGAAGAATATTCATTCAGTCTGGAAGATGATGAAAGAAATGCCAGCCGTCTCGGATACTCTACATTTCTGTAAAATAATTTATTATATTTACAACGACCAACCAAGTATAAATTTGAAAAGAAACTAATGGAAATTTCTTCAGTAAAAGGTATTTTTTTAAGGTATATTTTAATGCCTTTAATCGCGGTAATTATGATGTTTATTTTGGGCGTGCTCAGAAGAAACAAACCTGCGATCAAAATTAAAGTAATTATTATATATGTTCTTCTCTGCAGTCTGTGTCTGGCTCTGCCCGGGATTTTTGGTTTTGCCGGAAATCTTTTTAATCCTTACTGGTACCTTATTGCACAGGTTTTCTATCTTATTTTTGGGATTATTCATGTTAATTTACTGCACAGATATTTCAGAAAACATATTGATTCAGTAGGAATGAGTATTTTGTTTGAATCCATACTTTCATTGACTTGTATTGCTTTTGGCGGATTTTTATTTACCCTGATTTTTAACTGGATAAGCAAAGGAGCGGGATATGCTGTAATGGCTGCCACAAGTATGGTGATCTTCGTTGTTCCCATGGTATTTTATTACTGTTATGTTCAGTTTATCAGTATTCCTTTTGACATCTATAAGACATGGAGATATTCTCCTGATCAGAGATTGCCTGATTTTGAAGGGGTTGATTTTGACAGGTTGATGGTATTGAATGTTGAATTAAGCAAAAATCTGGAAGATACAAACAGATTTAGAATCAAAGCTAAAACACTGCCGACCGGAGTAACATTCGGGGATTGGTTCTATAGAGTAGTGGACGATTATAACCATAAAAACCCAAACTCTATCATCCATCTTTCCGATATAGAAAAAGAACCTTATTACTGGATTTTTTACACCAAAAAATCATTTTTCAGTTTTAGAAAATATATTGATTTCGACCATGATATCTCTACCAACAGCATTTCCGAAAATGAAGTCGTGATCTGCAAAAGAGTGATTCAGCATGAGGAAGAAGGAGTATTGAAAAAATCATAACCACACAAAATTTAAAAAGTATTACATATGATACAGCCTATTAAACATTTTGCGATCAATTGGGTTGATGGGATGAAAGTTTCCCAGAGACACCTTAATGATCAGGACAATTTTTTAATTGATACGATCAGAGATTCCAGTTCACTTGGGATCAACACATATAATTATGGTCTTCTGCCTATTTCTAACGAATTTACAGATAAAACAATTTTTGATGTTCATAATACCGCAACCAATGATGTGCAGCTTGTTATCAAAAGATGCAGCGCGATTACCATGGCGGGGTACCGTATAGATTTAAGTGATAGGAGAGTCAGTGTGAAATCTTTGGCAAAATCTATGGCCGAAGAACAGGCAGATGGAGAGTACTATATTCTTATCTCTGTGAATCCTTTTGATAAGGTGCCTTTTGGAGATATTGACCCTGAGGAAATTCCACCCCGTCATCCAAATGCACAGCCCAATCACCACATCGAGCTGCTTCCCGTTACTTCACTGAACAGCAGCTATTCCGGAGGGAATTACCTGATTATCGGAAAAGTAGATTTAAAAGCGAATATTGCCCAGGTAGATTCTAATTTTATTCCGCCGTGTACCTCAATTCAGAGCCATCCTGTTTTGATCGATTACTACAGCAGCTATGCAAAATCTATAGGAAACCTGCAGCAGTATGCTTTTAAGATCATTCAAAAAGCATCTCATAAAAACCAGAATACGGCATTGGCTCAAAACGTTAAATTCCTTTGTACTACTCTGGTGAATACGTTTGGAGATATGTATTTCCAGTTCAGAAATATTATTCCGTGGCAGCCGCCTGTATTTTTAATTGAATCATTTGCAAAACTGGCGCTTCATCTTTATAATTCTACCCAGCTTCTGGTACCTGCCGAACTGGAAGAAATGCTGAATTATAGTTTGGAATGGAGCGAGATTGCACCCCATACATTACTGAACCAGCTTTCTATTGTGGCGGAAACCAATTACGACCACCACAATTGCGGAGAACCATTGCTGTATATCCAGCAGATGCTTCGCAGCCTGGAAATCATTTTCTCCAAGTTGAGCGAGCTTGACTACATCGGTCAGAGAAAAGAAAATATCATCGTTAACGAACAGGAAGTTTCTTCAAATACCAATCCGAAGAGAGGCTGGAGCGTTTTAGATTAATGAAAACAATGAATAATATCAATCCCGGACTTCAATTTTCGGGATTTTTTTATGTAAAAAAACTATTAGTATAGAATATTGTTGGGATCCGGTGGCTTCGAGAATCTTAGCCACCAGATTGGAGTTTTTGACATATATGATGCCCTGTTTTTTACTTTTTTACCAATATAATTTCAGTGGCTTTTCTGCTGATCACTTCTTTATTGTTACCAATTTCTATGGTCATTGATTTATCAAATTCTTCAATTTTAATAACCTTGATTCTGGTATTCAGAAGCAGTTTTCTTTCATTTAAATAACTTAAGAAACCATCATCAGAAACGGTAACAGAAGCAAAGGTTACGGTTTCTCCAGCTGTGCAGGCGCTCAGTTTCTGAAGATCCTGTGCAATAATATTTCCGTCTTTGTCAGGAATAGGTTCTCCGTGGGGATCAAATTTGGGGTAATCCAGGATCTCATCCATCTTATCAAAGAAGACCTGTGAATGTACATGTTCCAGCTGTTCTGCAATTTCGTGAACATTTTCCCAGCCGAAGTTCATTTTTTTTACAAGAAACATCTCAGTAAGTCTGTGTTTACGGACTACTAATGCAGCTTCGCGTTTTCCACTTTCTGTAACCCCCAAAGGTTTGTAGGTTTCGTAGATAACCCATTTTTTGTCGGCAAACTTTTTCATCATGTTATTGACACTCGGCATTTTAACGCCTAAAAATTTGCTAAGCTCATTGATCGTCACTTTCCCTTCATTGTCAACTAAATGAAACAAAGCTTTCAGATAATTTTCTTCTGTTAATGTCGTTTTCAAAATGTTAGATGATTTTCAATACAAATCTAACAAAATATTATGTAAAATTAGGGCTTGTTATTTTAACTTTTTTTAATTTTACTCTATGAAATTTTCATTTAAAAACGACTATTCTGAGGGATGCCACCCGAATATTCTACAAGCACTTGTACAATCGAATTTTGAGCAACAAGCCGGATATGGAGAAGATGAATATTCTCTGCAGGCCAAAAAACTGATTAAAGAGAAAATTAAAAAACCAGATTCTGAAATTTATTTGGTTTCCGGAGGAACGCAGGCCAATCTTATTGTGATCTCTGCGATCCTGAGGCCTTATCAATGTGTCATATCTGCAGCACCAGGCCATATTTTAAATAATGAAACAGGAGCTATTGAAGCTACGGGACACAAAGTTTTAAGTATTGATACCCAGGACGGGAAACTGAGACCTTCTGATATTATTCCTGTTTTGGAAAGCCATGGTAATATTCCGCATCAGGTTATGCCGAAGCTGGTGTATATATCAAATTCTACAGAACTGGGAACCGTTTATCTGGCTCAGGAACTGGAAGAACTTTCAGAATTTTGCCGTCAAAAGGGGCTGTATCTGTTTATGGATGGCGCCAGATTAGGACACGGACTGACTTGTGAAATCAATGATCTTACGCTTGAAAGAGTAGCGGAACTGACGGATATTTTTTATCTGGGCGGGACCAAGAACGGCGCATTGATAGGAGAGGCTATTGTGATTAATAATAAAGAGTTACAGCCGGATTTTGCATTTAATATTAAACAGAAAGGTGCCTTACTCGCCAAGGGAAGACTTCTTGGAATCCAGTTTATGGAGCTGATGAAAGATGACCTGTATTTTGATCTTGCCAAACATGCGAATGTTCAGGCTATGAAAATCAAAAATGCGATGACGGAAAGGGGAGTGCAGTTTCTGTCTGATACTTATACCAATCAGATTTTTCCAATTATCAGCAATGAACTAATTGAAATTTTGTTACAACATTTTGAATTTTTCGTGTGGAAGAAAATTGATGAGAAATCTTCTGCCATCCGCCTTATCACTTCATGGAATACGGGTGATGAAGCGGTAGAACGTTTTATAGAGATCATTAAAAAAGAACTTCAGTAAAATATAAAGAAAATGTGGCTTAGAGTTCCTAAGCCACATTTGTATTCTTTTTAATGTTGATAGACCGTAATTATTGGTCTTCAGCAAGTATTTTCTTTATTCCTTTAATGACTTCATTTTCAAGTCTTCTTATTTTCTCTTTTTTCATCATCACATAAAGTCCGATAGGGAAAAACAGGATAAGAAAAAAAGTAGAATCCAGTTGAGTCTGTGTAGATATTTTTCCGGATTCCGGATGAGCATCTATTTTCACGTTTCCTGTTAAAGTAAAACCGCTGGTCCGAACCTGCAATGCTCCAAAACTTGTCTGGATTTTGTATTTAGGAAATGTCTTCCTGAATCCTTCAATGAGTTCAGTTTTTGAAAAGGGTCTTACATTGATGTGCTGCATGATTATTGATAGTTTTTTTGTTATAAGTGCGAAACTCTTAAATGGCAAATACCATGCAGAATATTTCAAATAACAGAGAATAATATAATTTTTAGATTATTTTAAAGCCTTAGCAACGATTTTACAGTCGGCGGTCTCTAGTTTTTGGCCGTCTTTATAGCTGATCTTTTTCTCATCGGCATACTTGGATTGTCCGTCTTCTTCTTTATGTTCTCCGATTCCTTCCGTTAAAATATTGTCTTTTTGAATGAAGAAAATATCTCTTTTGCTTTTTGTACCCTCAGACTGGAATTCGTAAGTCAGTTTCAAGGTGTCTCCTGATTTAAAGCCGGTTACATCTCCTGTTGAACTGTCTTTTTCGCTGTTTTTATAGCTTAATTTTCCAGTAATGGTTCCCAGGTTATCATCAATGGATGCAAAAACACTGTCTTTTCCGGTAACGCCCATATAGCAGAATGATTTTGGTCCCAGTGTATCTACTACAGGCTCAACTGTCGCAGTAGTGTCGGTTTCAGCCTTTGGAGCTGGTGTTTCTGTTTTTTTATTACAGTTTACAAGAAAAACCGATACTGAACCCAGTAAGATTAATTTTTTCATACCTAATGTTGTTAGATTAAATTCAAATTTCAATCTACTAAATTAGTAATAGTATTTAAATATGAAAGAATATTATATACAAATAGGAATAATTTTCTATAAAAATAATTTGTAATTTCTTTTCAATACATAGGATTGATAATATTTTTTCAAAAGCATTTTTACCGGGTAGGAAGAATTTAGGCACGAAAAGTGATGAATGATACCTTTATATTTTATACTTATGACACGTACATTTCAACTTGCCCTTTTTGGATGGCTTATTTTTGGATTACACTATTTTACGGCACAGACTCCGCAAAACTATATTTACACTTCATCAGGCGATCTGAAAAGCATCGAAAAAATGATTACACGGAAAGATATTGGCGGAGTACAGATTGTATACAACTGGAGAGCATTGGAAACCTCAAAAGATGTTTACGATTTTTCAAGAATTGAAGATGATTTAAAATATCTAACCCAATTAGACAGACAATTATTCATTCAGCTTCAGGACAGGTTTTTTGAACCGGCAGCCAGATATGTTCCGGATTACATTTTAAATGAAAAAGAATATACCGGCGGGCTTGTACCTCAATACGATAATCCGGGCGAAAATAAACCTATCGGAAATGGCTGGGTAACACAGCAGTGGAATCCTGCGGTTCAAGAAAGGTATCAGAAGTTAATAGGAGAGCTGGCTAAAAAGTTTGATGGAAAAATTCAGGGAATCAATTTACCGGAAACGGCCATCGATATTGATATGAAAAGGGATAGAACAGGTTTCAGCTGTGATCGTTATTTTCAGGCTGAATTGGATAATTTAAAATTTGCTAGAAATGCTTTTAAAAAATCCTACGTTTTACAATATGTCAACTTTTTCCCTTGTGAATGGGAGAACGACCATCAATATATGTCGAGATTATTTGAATTTGCTAATAACAATAATATAGGATTAGGCGGGCCGGATATTGTTCCGA
The DNA here is from genome assembly GCF_012927325.1 of Chryseobacterium antibioticum. Classification (GTDB taxonomy): domain Bacteria; phylum Bacteroidota; class Bacteroidia; order Flavobacteriales; family Weeksellaceae; genus Chryseobacterium; species Chryseobacterium antibioticum. The sequence continues at coordinate 56,800 of NZ_JABBGI010000002.1, forward strand.
ACAAAAATGCTCAGATGAAAAATTCCTATCCGTTTTTTAAACAGTACAAAGGAAAATTGTCCCTAGTGGCCATGGCGGTACAAGAGCCGACCTTAACCTATAAAAATCCGAAAACTAAGAAGCATTTTACCAAAGAAGAGTTTGTAGACTACGCTGAAAACTATCTTGGCGTGAATATTATTTTCTGGAGTGTAGAATCTCCCTGGTTAAAAGGATCCTAAGGATGTTGGAAATGCGGCAGCTGATTTTTTAAACCACAAAAGTCACAAAAGTTTTTGAACACTTAAGTTTCCAGTTTTGTGTATATAAAGTACGCTAAAGTTCTTTAAAAATCTTTGATTTTTTTCTCATGAACTCTAAAACGCTAGTACTCTCAGACCCTCAAGCTTCCCCTAAAACCTCTCGCAGCATAATAAGAATCTGCCCCATTATGATACATAAAAACGGTATTATAACGGCGGTCACAGAAAATAGCGCCTCCTAATTCACGGATATTGGCAGGTGTTTTTACCCAGCTTGATGTTTTTAAATCAAACTTTCCCAGTTCCTGAAGCTGGCGGTACTGTTCTTCTGTTAATAATTCGATGCCCATTTCAGAAGCTTTATCAATGGCATTGCTTTCCGGTTTATTCGCTTTCCGGGCTTCCCAGGCTTGGTAGTCGTAGCAAAGGCTTCTGCGTTTCGGGCTTTCGGGGGAACAGTCGAAGAAGAGGTATTCGTCTGTTTTTTTGTCATAGTTGACTACATCGGGTTCCCCCTCCGTTTCCTCCATTTCGTTCAATGACCAGAGTTTTTCAGGGGAGGCTTCCAGTTTTAGCTGGATTTTTTCCCAATTCAGGTCTTTGTGGCGGTTCATATTTTTCTCAAAACGGTTTTTTAATACCTTTAAAAGTTCTCCGCTTTGTTCGGCTGTTAGTTTCTTTTGGCTCATATTAAGTTTTGTTTTGGTTGTTTTTGAATATTTCTGATGTTCCTGAGATGTCTATTTTAATGGTCTGTTGAAATTTTTCGGTCTGTTGGTCTGAAATACCAGGAAATACCCACTAAAATCAACAATAATAAGGCCGGAAAAGTTCGTCCGAAAGTATCTCCAATAATGATATGCGAAATAAAAGCGCCAGACATAACGAAGAAAAATCCGGCATAAGCCCATTCTTTCAGCAGCGGGCGTTTGGGGATCAGTACAGCGATAACGCCCAGAATTTTCCATACTCCGATGATGGCCATCAGGTAAGCGGGATAGCCGAGGTTGATGAAATTGGCCAGTTCATCTTTATTTTTCATCAGCTGGACTATGGCTGTTGATACCATTCCCAATGCCATCCAGATCGTGAAGATCCAGTAAATGATTCTGTTTCTTTTTTGTGATTTGTTCTGTGTTTCCATAAGTAGATTTTTTATGGTTAATCGTTTAGTCCTTTTCCTGTAAGGATCTGTGGAATATATTTTTCAATTCTTGCTTCCCTGGTTTTAGACTGTTTGGCTGAAGAAAAGTGGAGCAGATAAGCTCTCTGTCTTCCGGGGGTGAGGGCTTCAAAAGCTTCTTTTAATTCAGAATTTTTATCCAGTTTATTTTGAAATTCTTCAGGCATATCAAATTCCTTTGTTTTCTTCATAGGAACTTTTATCCCTGATTTTTCTACTTCTATGGCTTCATAAACGTAGGTGGGGATTACTTTTTGAAGATAAGTGATTTCCTTAAGCACCGTAAAACGGATCTGTCGCGCTGCCTGTACATTTTCACTTTGCTGGATCAGAATATTTTCAGTGTCATTTAATAAAGCACCTTTGAAAAAGAGCAGGGCGCAGTATTCTTTAAATCCGTGGATCAGGACTATATTTCTGCCGTGATGCGTGTAGCATGGACAGCCCCATTTCAGTTCTTCTTCAAGGCCTGTGTCCAGAATAATGGTTCTTAATTTTTCAAATTCTTTCTGCCATTGATTGGCTTTATCAAAGAAAAAATCAACTTTTGGATTCATGGTGGTGTGTTTGAGGGTTTGAGAGTAGTAGAGTATTAGTGTTTTTGAGGGTATGTCAACTTCTAACTTCCAGTATCTGGGATCTGACGTCTAATATCTGACATCTGATATCTATTTAAAAATCTTTTCCAGTCTGTTATGTGCCATATTAAGTCCCTGTGCGAAGGGGAGTTTCAGCATTTGGTCTCGGAAATCAACGGATTTGTAAATGGTGTGGATGGTGATTTTACTGGTGGTATCGGTCAGTTTTTCAAATTCCAAAAAATCGATCTGAACAGGGAAAGGTGTATTTTCCATTTGAAAAGTTCTCGTAATTTTCTGTTCGGGAACAAATTCATGAATGGTTCCATTGGCCCGGAAAACAACGGCGCCCTGAGGATTGGACGTTTCAAACTGGTAGCCGCCGTGTGGATGGTTTTCCAGTTTCAGGACTTTGGTGCTCATCCATTGTTCAACAATTTCTGCTTCGGTGTAGGCTTTGAAAAGCAGTTCAACCGGAAGATCAAATTCCCTGGTGATGAATATTTCCTGTTTGCCGTCTTCGGCGTGGATTTTTGTTTTAAATTCCATATTTTGAGGGTGTTTTGGGTTTGAGAGTTTGAGTGTATTAGAGTATTAGAGTATTAGAGTATTAGAGTATTAGAGTATTAGAGTTGTGAGTTCTAATTTCGCTGCAATAGTCTGAAATCTGACATCTGAAGTCTAAAATCTAATTCTCCTTCTGATAAACTTTCATAATACTTTCCAGCTTGTTGAACCGGTCGTCCCACATTTGGCGGAAGGGTTCTATAAAATCGGCTATTTCTTTCATTTTATTGGGATTAAGGTGATAGATGATTTCACGACCGTTCTGTTCAGACCTTAGCAGTTCGCATTCTGTAAGGATCTGAAGATGTTTGGAAACGGTAGGTCTGGCGGTATCGAAATTGGAAGCGATGGCCCCGGCGGTCATGGACTGCGCGGCCACCAGCATCAGAATCGATCTTCTGGTAGGGTCTGCGATAGCCTGGAATACATCTCTTCTTAAATTCATTGTGTAGTTATTTGACTACAAATTTAAATGAAGTTATTTAACTACGCAAGTTTTTTTTGAAAAATTTGTTTTATCAAATCTATATTCTATTATTTTATCTCCCGCAGATTGTTCAGATGTTTGCGTTTGATTTTAATGGATTTGGGAGTAATTAAAATAATCTGTGTGATTCGCGTGATCTGCGGGAGGTTATTTTAAAATATTTGTTTAATCAATTGGCTTATATGGGGTCGGCTCACGAAACGGAATATAAAGTACGTTAATGATAAAATCTATTAATTTAAACCATATCAATAGATATCTTGTATGATTTTATTTTTCTGACTGACTGGTTCTAAAATAGGGTTACCGTAAAAATCCCTCTTGATTAATTTCAAGAGGGATTTTATAATTAAAACATTTAAATAGAGAAAATATTTCATTCTCAATTTGATGAATTTCTCTATGTTATGACTTTGCTGCCACTGCCCCGCCCCAGAGTGATCCTGGATTGGCGCGATCTCCATGTAGTTCCATCATCCGGTCAAAGAGGTCAAGTGAAGAAGAAGTTACCTTATTAAGACGCATGAAATCCTGAAAATAAGCACGGGTTTCCTGAATGATTTGTGGATTATCTTCGAGTTCAGGGCGCTTATGGCCAGCGACTACAGTGCGAGGATTTAGCGATTCTAGTTTATCAAGAGCTGCGATCCATTGAAGCCAGGTTTCAGGGCTGCCTTCTGCCATATAAGGATGAACACCATTATAGGCGGCATCACCTGCTACTATAAGATCGATAGACGGTATATGCAGACCAGTTGAGAGAGCTGTGTCCGTATAACCAGTATCAACCAATACTAGTTTTTGCCCTTCCAGTTCCATGAAATCCTCATTAAGAGGCTCCGGTACAGGAATCTGTTCAGGAAGTTGTCCGGGAAAACGGGAGGTCCAGAAATTGTTAAAGAAAACAGGATTGAGTTCACGGCGCATATGTTCTATAATATCGGGTCTTGCAACAGCTCTTGCATGAGGAAAACGCTGCTTGAGAAGGCCTATGCCGAAAAAATGATCGCCGTGACCGTGAGTTATGTAGATTGTTGTAAGGTTCTTTCCACTGGACTCAACCCATTCTACCAAAGCTTGTGAGGCTTCAGCGGTAAGGAAAGTATCAACTAACACAGCATCTCTTTCCCCATAGATAAGGGTAGATGAATTGGGTACCCAGGCTAGAGATTCATAGCCTGACGGTAATTCCCGATTGAGACCGGGGCGCTTGGTAATAAATACAGAATACTGTAAAGTTCCGTATTCTGTAGTTTTGAAGTTTCCTTTTTGATCTTTTTTTTCCATATTCTTTATGTTTTTTGTTCCTGCAATATAATATAAATTTTCCATAAAATATATAATTAGAGATTGATTAACAATAGGATAAGAGTCCTTATGAGAAACTTCGGGATTATTTAAAAAAAACGGAAAAACCGGGAATCTGATCATTATTCTTTAAAGGGTCGGCCGACGAAAAGCAAAATTAAAACTTCCCATTATTGTTTTTCCAGTTTTCTTTGGCAGGTATTTCTTCGATGGTATCCCAATGCTCCATAATTTTACCATTTTCGATTCGGAACAAATCATAGAATGAAGTATGCTTGCCGCCCATTGTGCCTTCGCCCAGTAACATATGAACCTTGTTATATTTCATTGTAATACCTTGCGAGGTCATATGCTATCTGCCGAAAAAATGAGGAGGTAAACAGGCAACAATGCGCCAAGGCCTAAAGTTCCGGCAATCATCTGGTAAAGGTTGATGACTTTGGTGTCAAAGTGTCTGACCAGCCGATTATTATAAATGGTATAAAGTGTCCCAAAAGCGGAAGAAATAACTCCTAAAATAATTCCCAGCTGGTAAGAAGTGTTAAAGTGAAAGATCAGGCTGATTCCTAGCAATGTGAATGTACTGAGAAGCAATTCTGAGATTTTGAATTTCTCCTTATCGATCAAAGGTTTGAATACGGCGGTAAAGAAACTGGTCAGACAATAACAAACTACGCCAATTGAAATATTGGAGTACTTGATGCTGGCGTAGAAAAATAGCCAGTGGAATGTGATGAGCAGCCCAGCTTTCATTATACGCACTTTTTCCTGTGCAGAAATAGTGTAGGGGATTCTCAGCAGTTTTAGAATAACAAATAAAATGACAGAGGAAAATAAAAGTCTGTACCAGACCAGTAATCATTCATTGAAAGATATGAGTTTTCCGAATACGCCTGTAAAGCCAGCCAATATCACGGCCAGAGATGCAATAGCAAATATGATTTTAAAGATTTGAATTAATATTTTTTTGGTCAGAATCTGAAGCGTTACGATCAGACCGATAAAAATTTAACGGCATGAGCATACTTCAAATGAATTTGAAAATATTAGAATCTTGGAGGAGGCAAACAGCTCGCGTGGTTCATATCTAGAGTATTGAAATCAAAAGTAGCTGATATAGACGTCTTTTTGGGGTATAATCTCGGAAGTTTATTTTGTCCTATAATTTATATTATGTTAAATTGTGTTTGTTGTCCGTTTTCCTTGATTTAAAATATAACATCTTTTTATAAATAATCCCAAATTATTAGTATTTCCGATATTTGACTTTTATAAGGAGATATAAAAATCTCCCTATATCACACATCGAGTCCGGTTATGTTCAGTAATATGTGGTATACATAGTTCTCTGTTTCTTTTTGATAAATACCAAAATCAGGCAGGTCTTTTTGTATGGCATCCATTGGAATCGTGAAGACGCTCAGTTTCCTGCATAGCTTCTTGCAGGGAAATTTTATTCTGATGCATCAATACCAGAATGTGGTTACACACTTCAAACTGGCCGTCAGCCATCTCTTTTTCCAATGTATACCAATCATTCTGAATAGACATGATTCTGCATAATAGTGTTCTCAGGCACATGATGACAGGATGTTCAATAATAATTTTCGGTAGCATAAAGTTGGTCCCGGCCTCAATTATATCTCCATATACATACATTGCAATAGTGTATTCTCTCAGAAATTGCAGCCGCAATAAACTTGGATAGCGCCCTTCGAGACGATAAGGAGCTTCTTCCATTATGCCATAAGTTGTATAGCGGAATAAGTTTTTAGCCAGCCGTTCCATCCATTCAGAAGGCATATAAGTAAGGAATTAATGATAAATGAAAAAATAAAGAGAATATTAATGGAAAAACTTCCAGAGCATAAAAAAACCGCTCTAAAAAGAGCGGTATACTTTTTCAATGCTTGCCGGTTCTTAGCAAGTAGATCCACATGAAAGTACAGTAACGTGCACTACACCATTGATAACACATTGTACCTGGCATAATGTAGTCCCTACAAGAGTTCCTACACCGTTTACAGCAGTTCCTACTGTAGAACCTACACCACCTACAACACCGCCAACGATAGTACCTACACCGCCAACTACTCCACCAAGACCTCCGATAACACCTCCGATGTTGTCAAATAGACCATTACCTGAAATCGTTTTCAATTCGTTTCTGTTTAATTTTTTAAAATTTTTCATGATATAAAATTTGTATGATTATTACATCACTAAGATAAGAATAATTACAATACTGCGATATTTTTTTTGGAAAAAATAATTAAATGTGTTTATAACTTAATATTTCATTAATATAAATGTTATTTAATAAATATATCATTATTTGACTTATCTTCTTTATTTTTTTGGAAATGAATAGTTTACATGGTGTTTTGTTAAATCAGATTTAATCTCCTATTTATTTTTGCTTTATGTGAATATTTCCAAATTTTCCACTTACCTAAAATAATCTCTTTAAAATCTAAGGCTGCGTATAGGAAAAAATATACTTTGATAAGCCTGTTTTTACAAGTACCTAGCTATAGTATCTTTTCTTTAACCATAAGCTGATCCGTACAAGTACTATTAAAACAGGAACTTCTACCAAAGGCCCTATTACCCCTACAAATGCCTGTGGAGAATGAATTCCAAATACCGCTATGGCTACAGCAATAGCCAGTTCAAAATTATTTCCTGTGGCCGTAAAAGCGATAGACGCATTTTTATCATAAGGCACATCAAATGATTTATTGATAAAGAAGCTTACAAAAAACATCAGTATAAAATAGACAGTGAGCGGTAAGGCTACTTTTAAAACATCTAAAGGCAGTTCTAGGATTTTATCCCCTTTGAGACTGAACATTAAAACAATCGTAAATAATAAGGCATATAAAGTCAGCGGAGATATGACAGGAATAAACTTCCTGTTGTACCATTCCACGCCTTTCATTCTGGTTAGAAAGTAACGGCTTAGGAATCCGGCTAAAAAAGGAATTCCAAGATAAATCAGAACGCTTTCCGTAACATCCCTCATGGATATGCTTACATTAAAATTAGCCAGGCCTAGTTTTTCAGGTAAAATATTGATAAAAAGCCAAACCATAAAGCTGTAACTGAAGACCTGAAATATACTGTTCAAAGCAACCAGTAATGCTCCATACTCACGATTGCCTTTTGCCAGATCGTTCCAGACAAGAACCATCGCAATGCATCTGGCTAAACCGATAAGAATCAGACCTATCATATAATCAGGTTCGTTTCTAAGAAAAAGAATAGCCAGCAGGAACATTAAGACTGGACCTATCACCCAGTTCAGTAACAAAGATACTCCTATGACTTTTTGATCTCCCAGCGCTTTTGGTAACAGTGAATAATCAACCTTTGCCAATGGTGGATACATCATAATGATTAATCCAATGGCTAGAGGAATGTTGGTTGTTCCTATAGATAAGGAGTTGGTCGTATGGGAAAGATTCGGAAAGAAATACCCTAGGGCAATTCCTGAAAACATCGCCAGGAATATCCAAAGCGTAAGAAATCGGTCAAGAAACTTTAATTTGGGTTGCATACTTTTGTTTTTAATCTATTGCTGTTGTTTTATCTGTGAAAAAACATAGAACATTTCAGCGCCTATTTCTAAACTCTTTTCATGGTAAACTCTTGTTTGCTCACTCGTACCGTCTGATATTTTAGGATCTTCAAAGGTGATAGGAATGCGTTTTTCTGCTCCTGCAATAAAAGGACATCCTCCATCCGCCTGTGAACAGGTCATCACTGCTGCGAAACCGGAATTTGGATTAAACGGACTGTCGTATTTTTTGGAAAAGCCTATAATCGGATGTCTGTTTTCATCATATTTAATGGCATATACCGGGTTTTCGGTATCGGAAATTGTAAAGACCTGACAACCTTGTTCTTGTAATGTTTCTGCTATTTTGGGGAACATAGCCGTTTCTTCCGTCCCCCCGGAATAGCAGATTACCTTTGGAATGTTAAAATGAACACTGGCAATCTGCGCCCAGACTTGTGCCAAATGGCTTCTCCGCGAATTGTGGGTACAGATAAAATTGATAGCTGCCATACTTTCATCTTCTACTTTTTTTTGAATAAAATCAATCAATGATTTTAATACGCCCTTTCTCTCTTCACTGATCTCCTGATTTTTAAACAGTTCTATGGTTTTTAGAAGTTTAGAATACATCATTGATTTAATTTGAAGTTAGATGAATGTTAGCAGCATCCTGAGTTGGGAGTGCAGCAGGAAGCAGGATTAGAAGAAATCTCTGATAGCTTTACTTTTTGTTTTTCCACAGGAATACCACAAGCTTCCTGAGCCAAACAAGCTGTTGTTTTATTTTTCAGGACAAACGTTTTTCCGTTAAATTCCAGATCATATTTTCCAATTGTTGTGTCCTGGTACTCCACTTCAATTTCGTCATCTTCAATCCCCAACTTTTCTTCTGACAGTTTTATAATGTTAAGAAGCTTTGCAGGTTTTAGCCTGTGTTCAAAATCATTAGCATTCCATAGCTGAAAATTGACCACTTTTTCATTTCGGATAACTCCTCCGCAGTCGATAAAATGCTTCGTTATACTCCCCACTTCTGTAACGTGGAAATGTTCCGGAACAAAAGTTCCATTTTCTAATTGAAATTCAACATTTTGTAATGTTGGTAAAATTTCTTTGATCTCGGATAATTTCATTATTTATTTTTTTTTATTGGTTAATTGCAATATTACGATGTATCAGAGTAAAAAAATGCTTAACAACATTTCTGATCTTTAACGGAGAGTACAATGTTTGAAAAATAGTCCTTCAAAATTCCAAATGCCTCCTTATCAATACAATAGCAGATCGCAGTTCCTTCGATGTTGCCTTTGATCAAACCTGCATTCTTCAGTTCTTTCAAATGTTGAGATACGGTAGCTTGAGCCAAGGGAAGTTCATTCACAATATCCCCGCAGATACAGGTATCTACTTTAAGTAAATACTCGATAATGGCAACTCTTGCAGGATGCCCCAGTGCTTTGCATATAATGGCAATCTGGTTTTGGTGATCTGTAAAATGATCCGTTTTGGTTGCTCCCATGATAAAATTATTATATCGCAATATTACGATTAAATTTTATAATACAAATAATTTTAGACTTTTTAATTGATTTTCATCCCAAAAAATCAGCGGGATATGTCCCTGTCCATACTTTTAATCAGTTTCTCCAAATAAACTTTCCAATTTGGCAGAGACAGAAGTACAGAATGGCTGGGCTTCATCTGGGCCATCTAATTTAATAAAACTGGGTCATTAAAGTGGCTCAGATTCTTTATAGTTTTGTGCTCAGAAAAACAAGATTTATGGAAGATTCATTTAAGATTCCACAGTTACTTTTAAGATATGCACTAGGAATTACGTTTTTAACTCCTGTCGCAGACAGACTTGGAATACTGGGAGCCCCGGGAACCGGAAACATCGAATGGGGAAACTGGAGCAACTTTATTGATTATACCACCACACTGATGCCGGTTTTTGAAAGATCCATAGTCAATGTAATGGGAAGTATCGCTACAATAGGCGAATTACTTGTAGGTATTTGCCTGATCATAGGCTTTAAAACCAAATATGCTGCTATAGGTGCCTCACTCATTACGCTGACCTTCATTGTATTTATGACGCTTTCGGTAGGAATTCAAAAGCCAGTTAACTACGGTGTGTTTACGGCTTCAGCAGCCGGTTTTCTGCTCTCCTTCATCCCTAATTATAAATGGAGTATTGATAATCTTTTGAACAATAAAACAAAGTAAAAACACTTTCCTTACTGTATAAGAAAGTCAGAATTAAATTAAAAAATAAAATAAACAGATCATAAAATGGCAACAAGAATTAAAATGGATCAGATAGAATCCAATGGTTACAAAGCAATCCTCGGACTTGAAAAATTTATCGAAAGCACCCCTCTTACAGGGACCCATAAAGACCTGATTAAAATCAGAGCATCTCAGATCAACGGATGTGCGTTCTGCATTGATATGCACACCAAAGAAGCTCGCAAGGCTGGTGAAACGGAACAGCGTATCTATGCACTTAATGCATGGCGCGATACTCCTTTTTTCACAAAAGAAGAACGTGCTATCCTTGCCCTTACGGAGGAAGTTACACTGATTAGCAATCATGTGAAAGACGAAACTTACACCGCTGCAGAAAATATATTGGGAGAAACCTATTTGGCGCAGGTTATCCTCGCTATAATCACCATCAATGCCTGGAACAGAATAGGTATTACCACTTTGCTGGTGCCTGCACAGTATCAGTAAGCAGTAAAAATTAATAATTTACCATAACGACTGTCCTGATAGCAGGACAGTTTTTTCATTTGTATCTTTTGATTACTATTTAATTTTGTTATAGATTTAATGAAACTCTTGTTACATCAAAAAATAAGCAACCCGAATGTTACCTTACAAATCACTAATACAACTCAAGAGAGATTCAAGTGTTGCGCTGTATATTCAGTTATGCAACAGTTTTATAAATCTTATCACCAATGGTAGCCTTCAATCGTCAGATGTTTTACCCAGTACCCGCCTACTCTCGGAATTGACAGGGCTCAACAGGAATACGATAAAACTCGCCTATGAAGAGCTTATCAGTCAGGGCTGGGCTGAGTCTGTAGAAAGGAAAGGTATTTTTGTGCTTTCAAAACTTCCTGTCCTTCCAGAAAAGAAAAAAACAAATTCTGACGCATCAGTAGATTCCTCAGCTGAAGCATTTTCATGGATCAATCCTTTTCCGGAAATACAGATCAATGAGAATTACCAAGAGTCTGTTCTCACTATTGATGATGGTTTTCCGGACGTCCGCTTAACACCGGTAGACCTTCTAATGAGAGAATACCGGAGTATTTCAAAAAAATTCTATGGAAAAAATTTTCTCAAGTACGGATTTCCCAAAGGCTCTGAAAATCTTCGTTCAGCACTAACTCGTTACCTGTCCAATACCCGTGGGCTTAGTGTAAACCCTGAAAACCTTCTCATTACAAAAGGGAGTCAGATGGGAATTTATCTGGCAGCACAGCTTTTACTTACAAAATCTGATAATATTGCTGTAGGGGTGTCCAATTATCGTTCTGCGGATGAAATATTCAGGTATGTTGGAGCCAATCTGCTCCGCATTCCGGTAGACGGATATGGTATGGACATTGATTTTTTAGAAGTGATGCTAAAGAAAAAGCCCGTTAAAGCAGTTTATATCATTCCGCATCACCATTTTCCCACCACAGTTACCATGAGCATGGAACGCAGGCTTAAGCTGCTGAAACTCGCAAAGGAATATCGGTTTGCAATCATTGAAGATGATTATGACTTTGATTTTCATTACAATGCAAAACCTTATATCCCTCTTGCCAGTATAGACCACAACCGGAATGTGATTTATATAGGATCTATCACCAAAACATTTGCCCCTGCACTACGTACAGGATTTATGATTGCCCAGCCGGAATTTGTAACGGCAGCAGCATCTTTGCGTCAACTGATAGACAAACAGGGAGATTCTCTTCTGGAAGAAGCTTTTTCTTCCTTGTTTGATAACGGAGAAATGGAAAGACACTTTAGAAAATCCCTGAAAATATATAAATCCCGTAGAGATCTGTTTTGTGAGATTCTGCAAAGTAATTTTAATGATGTGATTGACTTTAAAATTCCCGAAGGCGGAATGGCGGTCTGGTCAGTTTTTGATCAATCAATCAGCCTTCCGAAACTCTCATGGGATGCAGGAAAAAAGGGACTTAAAATTGCCGACGGATCTTTCTATAATAATGAGATTTTTATCCCGAATGGGCTCAGGCTCGGCTTCGCATCACTTAATGAAAATGAGATCGAGAAATCATTAGAATTATTAAGGAAAATAATTTAACTGCTTTTGCAAAAAGCAGATCAATAAAGATCTTAAGGAAAAATAAAAAGAAAGACTGTCCAATTGGAGCAGTCTTTTTTACTGGAATTTCTGCCTAGGTAGTCCAATCTCATGCGCCTGCGGATAAGGTTTTCTTGAGGTCATGCTCACATCTTCTTTGATCTGCCGGTGAATATCATACTGTTTATCTTTGTCGTAAGCATATCTTGGATCAGGAATCATGGGCATTTTGGCCATTTTGTGAATGGTGACGGTCGGAAAATGATAATCCACTTCCACAGTTCCCAGCAGCAGATAACATCCCCCGCCCTGAAACGGATATTCACTCAGGCTGTCCGGAAAATGGGCGCTATCAAAATAATCTCCGTTCACATCGATCCAGGTACCGAAATACATGGTTCCTTTTTTGGTCGGAACATGCTTTCTGGAGATCAGATAGGCCATCATTTTCACCTGCTTCTTATGATGGATGACCAGATCTTTTACAAATACTGATCCCCTGTATGAAGTCTTTAGCAGGTCAAACGGACTACAGGAAACGGGAAACCCGATGATCTCAATTTCATCAAAAGCATCTTCAAAATCTTCCCGCTTCAGTTGTGGGAGTTTGTATTCCTGGACAGGTTCCTCAATCAGCAGCAGGCCTCTGTTTTCAGTTTTAAAATTGATCAGCAGCAGTCTGGCTTCTACCAAAAGTTCGTTCTTCGGTTGACCTGTAAAACGGAATGCTCCGATAAAAATAAGGGTCTGCATCGTTTCAATGCCAACAGGAATACGGCGGATAAAGTCTTCCAGTGATTGGTAATCTCCGTTTCTATCCCGCTCTTCAGCAATTCCATGCGCTAATCTGTTTTCAAGTCCCTGCAGAAGCATGAATCCGAGATAAATATCTTTTCCTCTCAATACCGTCTGGTATCCACTGGTATTCACACAGGGAGTCTGAACACATGCTCCGGACATTCTGGCCTCATGAATATAAACCTCCGTTCTGTAAAATCCTCCCTGATTATTAATAACAGAAACCATGAATTCCAGCGGATAATACACCTTCAGATAAAGACTCTGATAGCTTTCTACCGCATACGAAGCTGAATGTGCCTTACAGAAAGAATAGCCCGCAAATGATTCAATCTGCCGGTAGGCTTCAGCAGCCAGCAACTCGGAATGTCCCTTGCCTTTACAGGATGCAAAGAAATTCGCCTTTACCTCCTGAAGCTTTTCAATCGAACGGCCTTTTCCACTCATGGCTCTGCGCAGAATATCTCCGTCCGCTAAGGATAATCCTCCAAAATACTGGGCAATTTTAATCACATCTTCCTGATACACCATAATGCCATAGGTTTCTTTCAAATGCTCTTCAAACACCGAATGAAAATATTCAAATTGATCGGGGTGATTATGCCGGAAAATATATTCACGCATCATACCGCTCTGCGCCACTCCGGGTCTGATGATGGATGAAGCGGCTACCAACGTTCTGTAATCTCCGCATTTTAATCTTCTTAAAAGTCCGCGCATCGCAGGAGATTCTATATAAAAGCATCCGATGGTTTTCCCTTGAGCCAGATGTTCATTGGCAACCGCTTCATTTTTAGAAATGCTTGTATCCCGGATATCCATGGTAATGCCTCTGGTTTCTTTGATTAATTTCACAGTATCATTGATCGTTCCTAAACCTCTCTGTGAAAGAATATCGAATTTTTCCAATCCTATATCTTCTGCGGTGTACATATCAAACTGAACAATAGGAAATCCTTTTGGTGGCATTTCCAGTGCGGTAAAGTTTGTGATGGGTTCTTCAGAGATCAGGATCCCACAGGCATGCATGCTTCTTTGGTTGGGAAATTTTTCCAGCAGCTTGCCGTATTTGTATACCATGTCTACTACTGGATTTCGGTCATAGGTTTCTTCAGATTTAGTGGCCAGGTTATCAAGTTCTTCTTTGGGCAATCCAAAAGCTTTTCCCACTTCCCGGAATATCGATCTGTACTTGAATTCTACATTGGTTCCGCAGAAAGCCACATGCTCTTTTCCGTACCGATCAAAAATATACTGTAACATGGTGTCCCTCTCCTGCCAGCTCCAGTCGATATCAAAATCGGGTGGTGTTTTTCGGTTAAGATTCAAAAAGCGTTCAAAATAAAGATCCAGTTCCAGGGGGCAGATATCGGTAATACCCAAACAGTAACTGACTATTGAATTAGCCCCGCTCCCACGTCCTACATGCATAAACCCCATCCTGTTGCTGTAACGGATGATGTCCCAAGTGATAAGAAAGTAAGAGCAGAATTTAAGCTCATGGATTACTTTGAGTTCTTTTTCTACCCTTTTCCTGGCCTCTTCATGATCTAAACCATAGCGTTTTTCCAAGCCTAAATAAGCAAGTCTGGTCAAAAATTTCAGATCATTTTCTCTTGATTTTGTAAAATTTAGTTTATTTCTGACCTTTTTAAAATCAAATTCAAAACTGCAGCAGCTAAAAATGTTTTTTGTATTCTCAATGATTTCAGGATATCTCTGAAATGCTTCCAGAATGCTTTTCTCAGCCCTTACATATTCAGATTTCCGGCATATATCAGTTTCGTCAAGTTTGCTAAGCAGTGTATTATGATCAATAGCTCTGAGGATTCGGTGAAGATGATATTCTTCTTTGGTACTGAAGGTAATCGGTTGAAGGACCACCATTCTGGAAATCATTTTCTGAAGTTCGGGGCGGACAAGAAGCGTCAGTTCTTCTTCCCGGATTCCAATGAATTCATTGTTTTTCAGAACTTCAGGGATATTTCCAATCGGATAAATGACCAGTACATTATCGAATTCAGGGGCCGTTTCACACAAGTCTTTGCCATCGCAATTATAGTCTGTGATCATCCTGTTCACCTCTCCTATACCACTGAATTCTTTAGCAACTGTAATATAAAGAAGTCTGCTGTCTTTCCTGATTTCCACCCCGGCAATGGGTTTGATTCCCTTGTCTCCACATTCTTTTTTAAATTCATAAATACCGGTAACCGTATTGATATCTGTGAGCACCAGCTCTTTAATGCCAAGCGTTTTTGCCTGGGCAACCAATTCTTTCACCGATAAGGTTCCGTAACGGAGGCTGTGATAGGAATGACAGTTGAGAAACATAATCTGCAGATTTTTTGATGGTTATTTTCCGAAATCAAACCCGGAAGCCCGGCCTACCGCATCGGAGCCAAAACGGTTTTTGAGATCATCCATGGCCTGATAAAGACTCATCTGTTCTTCCGTATCTTCAAAGAGATTCATCTGATGGCTGCCATGAACCAACCCTGTAAAACGTAATCCAACTAGGCGGAGTCTCATTCTTCGGGTATATGCTTTATTAAACAGGTCCAAAGCAACCCTGGACAAAGTGTGATCTGCAGATGTATAGGCAACTCTGGACTGTTTGGTTTCGGTATCAAAATTAGCGTAGCGGATCTTCACGGCCACGGTGGAAGTCAGCCACTTTTCTTTTCTAAGCTGATACGCCAGTTGTTCAGCCATTCCGGATATTAACCTTTTTAGTTCCGGGATATCCATAGTATCTGAAGTAAAAGTTCGTTCTGTGGATATTGATTTTCTTTCAGAATAAGGGATTACAGGATTTTCATCAATTCCATTGGCTTTTTTCCACAGTTCACTGCCGTTCTGCCCGATCATTTGCTGAAGAGCCAGTACCGGCATTTCAGATAAGGTTTGAATGGTACGGATTCCTACCCGGGATAGTAACTGGAAGGTTTTATCTCCTACCATCGGAATTTTTTTAATGGATAAAGGATTAAGGAAAGGTTGGACTTCCTGTAGTTTAATTTCCATTTTTCCGGGTTTGGCTTCTCCGGTTCCTATTTTGGAAACGGTTTTATTGGAGGATAATGCAAAACTTATCGGAAGTCCGGTTTCTCTGGTGACGGCAGAAGCAATTTCATCGGTCCATTTGTAGCATCCGAAAAATTTATCCATTCCGGAGAGATCCAGGTAGAATTCGTCAATGCTTGCTTTCTCCATCAACGGTACCTTCTCCTGGATAATATCGGTTACAGTATGCGAAAGTCTGGAATATAGTTCATGATCTCCGCGGACCACTTTAGCATCCGGACAGAGTCTGAGTGCCATTCTGATCGGCATGGCAGAGCGTACCCCGAAATGACGTGCTTCATAGGAACATGAGGCCACAACGCCTCTGTCTCCACCTCCGATGATCAGGGGGATTCCTTTAAATTTAGAATTGACAAGACGCTCACAGGATACAAAAAATGTATCCAGGTCCATATGTACAATCGCACGTTCCATGATACAAAATTAGATATGTTTTGAATCAAACTTTGTATTTTATTTGATATATTTTGTATCAATATTTATTTTATGAGAGATGATAAGGGTTTCCTTCCTATGAACACAGGATCAGGTAAAGTGTTTTAATAAACGGCTAAAATGATTTCTCCCAAATTATTCTGATCACACAGATTCTTATTTTAATTCTTATCAAGTTCATTAGTAATTTAAGTGCAAGCATCTGCTCAATTTGTGAAATCTGCGGGAAATAAAATCATGACTCTCGCAGATTGGGCAGATTCTATTTTAATACCATTAAGTTCAATGAAACTTTTTTAAGATAAAATGCTTAAAACGAGTAATTTTCAGAATTAATCGGGGATAACAAGGCTTATTTGCTTACAATGACCCGGAATTTTGAATCATAATTTGTATTTTTGTTGATATATTTCGTATCAATGTCAATTTTTTCAAATAATATTCGTTTTTTGAGAGGAAAGAGAAACCTCTCCCAGCAATCTGTAGCCACTGAACTGGTGATTTCCCGTGTGCGGTATTCCAAGTATGAAAACGGAGTATCCGAACCACCTATTGAACTGCTTGTAAAAATATCCAAATATTTTCACGTTAGTATTGATCTTCTGGTATCTGTAGACATCCGCAAATACCCGATGGAAGAAATGCTGAAACTTCCGGACAACAGAATTGTTCTTCCTGTAGCGGTAGATCATCTTGGAAATGATACGATTGAGATTATTCCACAAAAAGCATCCATGGGATATCTTGAAGGTTATAGTGATGTCGGTTATATCGAAAGCCTGCAGAGAATTGCCCTACCCTTCCTTACGAATGGCAAATACAGGGCTTTTCCCGCAGATGGAGACTCTATGCCGCCATTCAGAAACGGTTCGTATATTGTAGGAAAATATGTAGAAGGAATCAGTGAACTGAAACCGGGAAAAACCTATGTTTTCATCACCTTAAATGATGGGATTACCTACAAACGTTTTAAGGAAATAAAAGGAAATACAGTTTGCGTAAGTGCTGATAATTCTTTCTATGAGCCTTATGATATTCCGTTTAACGAGATTGTAGAGATCTGGCAGTACGCTTCGGGAATTTTTCCGGAAGATTTTGAGCCGGGTGATTATGAAAGCTATAATTTTAAAGAAATGTTCCGGGAGCTGAAACAAGACATCAAAGATCTGGACCGAAAAGTTTCAGGGCGCCGGAAATCTTAATCATTCTAAAGTATAATAGGCAATGGACCAGCTAAGTTTATTTGATTCAGAAGAATTCTTCAGGTTTCCAAAAGAACTGCTGGAATATACTGAACATTTTCTGCCGGAACATGAAGCTTCTCAACTCGAGGAACTTCTGATTCGTGTAGCTCCCTGGAAGCAGAGAACCCAGAAAATGTATGATAAAATGGTTTTAACCCCGCGGCTTACAGCCTGGTATGGAGATGAAAGCAGAACCTACAAACTGGGTGGAAATGATTTTAATGTCAATCCTTAGCTGCCCGAATTATTAACTTTAAAAGAGCGGATAGAAAAATCATCCGGATACCGGTTTAATTCTGTACTGCTGAATTTATACCGAGACGGCAATGACTCTGTGGCATGGCATCGGGACAAAGAAAGCGAATTGGGGAATCGTCCTGTCATAGCTTCTGTAAGCCTTGGACAGGTTAGGAATTTTGATTTTCGGAAAGTAGATGACCACCGTAGCAAGTACAGTTTATCGCTTCAACATGGGTCGCTGCTGATCATGAAGAGTGATTTGCAGTTGAATTGGGAACACCGCATTGCCAAGTCTGTAAAAATGATGAAACCACGGATTAATCTTACGTTCCGGTTGGTTAAAGAAGTATAGGGATGGATATTTATTTCTCCAATTGAATCCAGACAGGGGCATGATCACTGCTTTTCGTCCAGCCACGGACATGGCTGTCGACACCCCCCCCGACTGTAGGCTTGAATGCAGATAAGGGCTTAACAGAATGTGGTCCAGTCTGATGCCTGCATTACGATCATATGCTTTGTAAAGGTAATCCCAGAAGGTATAAACCGTTTCATTAGGATAGAGTTTGCGTATAGAATCAAGCCAGCCTTTATTCAATAATTCTCTATACGCTTTTCTGACTTCTGTTCTGTATAATGCATCATTTTCCCAACGCTCGGGTTTGTAAACATCCACAGGTTCCGGAATAATATTGAAATCACCAATGATTATGGCGGGAAGGTCCATTTTGATCAGTTGGTTCGTTCGCTTTTTTAGACGTTTGATCCAGTCTAATTTATAGTCAAATTTGGGTCCCGGATAAGGATTTCCGTTGGGCAGATACAGGCAGCATATCACCATTTGATCAATGATAGCTTCAATATAACGGCTCTGAAGATCTTCTGCATCTCCGGGTAAAGCATTCTGAACTTCTGTGATCTCGAGATCTTTTGCAAGTATAGCTACCCCATTCCAGCTTTTCTGTCCTTTCCATATGGCCTGACATCCTGCTGTATTGATTTCTTTTACAGGAAACCGTTCCTGCGGAGCTTTTAATTCCTGAAGACAGACAATTCCGGCTGAGCTTCTTTCAGCCACTGTAATAATACGGGCAAACGGCCGTTGATTCCGTTCACATTATAGGTTGCTATTTTCATATTTAAAAGGCTGTATACGTATTTTTCACGGCAATAATTATTCCATCGTATTGAATATTACTTCATCAAACTCTACTGTACCTATCAGAGATAATAAGTTCAATACTAACCTGCAGGATCTTTAATCTTGATTTTTTTAAACTTAACTCAGATTAAATAATAAGCCGGTTGATATTGGCATAATTTATTCATTAGATTAAAAAATAAAATCTTGTACCATGTTAAATAAAAATTTCACAAAAGCAGAATTCGTATTGAATAATGAAAATCAGTATCAGCTGGAATATAGTATTGAAGAAATTGGTCAGGGATCCAATTTAACCATTGAAAGGAAAAAAGAAAATGGAGAGTTTGAAACCATTCAGGCTATTATTACCAGATTGAATGACCGTATCTTTATAAAATGGAGCGAACCTTTTGATGGCAGATTGATTTTTGAAAACTAAAAAATATCCTATGAAATACAGTGAAGCCTTACAATACAAAAAAGAAGCTTTAGAAAAGGCGGATGAATCCGTACTGCAAAGTTACCATATCATCATAACGCCTTCTGATACCGGCGAAAGTGCAAAGTACATCGAAGAATTTTCGAAAAATCCTGAGGACTTTAACGATAACAGCTGCAAAAAATACGCCTCCAATGATGAGTATGAGATGGTAAGTTTCAGGAAAGAAACAGAAGAAGAAGGTGAATAATAGAATCAATACCTTCTTCCACGTCAGGTATTAATAAAACTAGGGTCTTACCTTTTTATTGCGACTAATCTGGTCCAAAATGATATTTAGAATATTCATATCACCTACCACATCAGTACCCGAAACTGTAAGCTGGTCTTATAATTGCAGCTATTAAACATTAATCACTAAATTATAATTATTATGGAAACAAAAAAAACAGCAAAAAAGACTGTGTCGAAAACTGTGGCGAAAAAAGCGGGTAAAACTCCGGCTAAAAAAGATGCCGCCAAACAGCTGAAAGATTTGTTTGAAGATTCACTGAAAGACATTTACTGGGCAGAAAAAGCGCTTGTAAAGGCTCTTCCTAAAATGCACAAAAATGCGACGGATAAAAAACTGAAAGCAGCTATTGAAAAACATTTTAACGAAACCAAGGTTCATGTAAAAAGACTGGAAGAATGTTTCGCTTCAATAGGGAAAAAAACTCAGGCTAAAAAATGTGATGCAATGCAGGGGTTACTGGATGAAGGAAAAAGCATTATGGAGGAAACTGAACCGGGAGCAGTAAGAGATGCAGGTATTGTTACCGCTTCTCAGAAAGTGGAACATTATGAAATTGCCACTTACGGATCATTGGCTGCTTATGCTAAAGTTCTTAAAGAAAAAGACTGTCTTAATAACCTGTTGGCCACACTTTCCGAAGAGAAAAAATGTGATGCATTGCTGACAAAAATAGCCGACACAGCTATTAACAGCAAAGCAAAATAGCATTATCGATATATAAGTACAAAAGAGATCTGGAAACGGGTCTCTTTTTTGATTGTATTAAAAACCAGTATTGTTTGATTATTGATTCAGGCGGTCTATTTTCCTATTGATTTTTATCCAGTTGATGCTGTCCAATAAATGAAGTTCTCTGTCAAACTGCAGTTTCCAGCTCTTCCCCAACTTTTTTTCAAGACTTTTGAAATAAATGGTATTGGAACGTTCATACTGTTTTTGCAATTGGGTAATGCTGTCGGTGACTTCACATCCGGTTTCTATTCTTTCATAGCATAAATTCCATTTTTTCACCAGACTATCAATACCGTCATAGGCTCCCTGTGGAGGAAGTTCGCCAATCCTGAGATCTTTCCAGCAAAGGGCTTCTGTTTGGTATACTGTCTTTTTTGAAGTATCGGGTTTGCAGCCAATAAGAAAAAAGGACCCACATATTATGGATACTCCAATATATTGCAGTCTTCTTTTATAACTTTTCACCTCTAAGATATTTGATATTTTCATAAGAAGTTTAGATGATTAATTTGAGCAGCCTATAAATTCCAACAACCGTTTTCTTGTAATGACCTGATTTTTTTGATAGAATTCATCAGCATCCAAACGTGCCAATGATTCTGTAGATTGTGCAGAAAGCCAGGTGATAAATAAGTCCCGGGTTTCAAAAAGAGTTGGAACATGAAATTCACCGTCGTATAATTCTCCATATAAAAACTGCTGATCTTCATTTACTTTCATGCCCATTCCGCAATAATCACGATGGGCATACCCCAGAATCTTACCGCTCTGCAATTGATCTGCGACAAGATTTGCTATCCTATATCCAAACGTTGTTGTATCCGGTTCTGATTCATCTGAAAAGTCATAACTGTCCATATATATTATTTAATATCAATACTATATCTAAGGTAATTATTTCAAACGAAAACTTTTATACCCATTTCTATTTTTTAGGCAACTCATGATAGCCGTTAATCAATATCAGATGTTTAACTTTGTTTACCTCAAACTGCAAATACATAAAAAACTTGAAGCTGCCTCTTTCTTATTATCTGAATCAAGATGTCGTGTTTCTGGCCAAAGATCTTTTGGGAAAAGTACTTTTCACGGAGATCAACGGTGATAGTACAGCAGGCATAATTGTAGAAACCGAAGCCTATTTCGGGATAGTGGATAAAGCTTCCCATGCATATGGAGGACGCCGTACGGAGCGTACTGAAACATTGTACCATCAAGGTGGTATTTCTTATGTTTATCTGTGCTATGGAATTCACCATCTGTTTAATATTGTAACCTCTGTTGAAAGCGAACCTCATGCAGTACTGATACGCGCTGTAGAGCCTTTAGTTGGCAAAGAAATCATGGAACTCAGACGGAATATGCCGTCGGATAAAGCTGCTATATCATCCGGGCCGGGTTCAGCCGCTAAAGCTTTAGGTATTGACCGTTCTTTTAATAAAAAAGATCTGACTGAAAACGAAATATGGATTGAAGATCACGGGATCAGATATTTTCCTGAAGAGATTGTGGCAGGACCGCGGATCGGAGTGGCCTATGCTCAGGAAGATGCTTTGCTGCCATGGCGTTTTTACGTTAAAGGAAACAAATATGTAAGCAAGCCCAGATCTTAACAGTACCCACTCTTCTTTTCTCAACTTTTCCATTTTTCAATAATTGATTTTCTTTCCTATACAATCATACTTTTCCTGTTAAAAACTACTTTTTTCAGGTTCTTAAAAATTACCCTTTTGGGTAATAGCTTCGTGTGGATGGTCTTAGTAATTTTAATGTAGAATTTATAACTATAAAATATTTCCGGATGTAACCTCTAACTGAGTTTTACAGCATTAGTCCTACCCTTACTCATAATCCTATAAATAAAATAATCATGAAAGAAGAATTAAAAGTAGAGCAATTTACGGGTGCAGTTGCTCATCTCGTAGCTCATCTTAAAACACTTTATAAACATAAACCTTTAAAGGTTTCTGATGTGATAGACCATATTGACTGGAATGATCCCGCAAAAGAGAGACTTCTTGAAAAATACAATATAAGCAAGGAACCCCGTCAGTATGTAGATCTTATTCAGGAAGGTGGCGGAGTACACGGGATTGCACTGGCCGGATATACGTATATATTAGAGAAAATGGGTATTTCTTTTTTAAACAGTGCCGGGACAAGTGCCGGAGCCATCAATACCATGATGCTGAATTGTGTGTATTCACAACGCGATGCTGTTATGATGGGCGAAAAAGAAGAATTTATAGAGCGTTACTATGAAACAAGATCTGAAAAGATCCTTGAATACCTTTCTAAAAAGGATTTAACAGAACTTGTTGATGGACATCCTTCATGGAAATCTCTTATTTTGAAAATATTTTCCAAACGGGAAAGAAAACCAATTCTGGATAAAATAAAATTCAGGGCTAAGATGGCGGTATATTCTTTTGCCTTTTTTCTGCTTACGATGATCGTTGCGGCCATTGGGGTAGGAATATTGTCCGGTGAGATTGCGCACTGGCAGATATGGGTTCACCGCTTACTTATTGTTTCAGTGATTGGGTTGGTGATCTCCATATATATGATCATTAAAAATCTAATGGTTCTACGGCTGTTTTATTTTCATAGTGAAAAAATGGGGATCAATCCGGGGGATAATTTTAAAGAATGGATAAAAACACTCATGGAAGAGAATAAAATAGGCAGTGTCGCTGATCTTAAGAATAAAATGCTGAAGGAAAACGATCTTTATAAGTGTGAATATCTCAGACAGAAGCTATCTTTTGACGTTTCATTAACTTCAGTAGGCGAGAAAAGCGAAGGCAATGAAAAGCTTTTAAATATTACTAAAGACATCAATGATTCAAAACTGAAAATGGCTGCCGGATCTCCGGATGAAAACAATGAAATCCTTGCGGATAAACCGGAAACCGGAATCGAGTGGGAAAAATTGAAAAAATCCCTGGTAGATGAAGATATAATACGTATTGTAGATAATTACCTTAAAACAACAAAATCCAATAGCGGAGAACAGGCTTTTGTGGATGGTCTGCTGAATCAAATCATAAGCAGCATTAAGTTTTTCAATCAGGTGAGCTGGCAGGATCTGAAAATGATCAATGATCAGCTTATTGATAAAAACCTGATTCCTATCAATGCCAACGAAAAATTGATAGAAAGAATTATCGGGGAATTGTTTAAAAACACGTACACTGTAGTTAGTGCCGAAGGTAATAAATTTCCACAGCAACTGGTAGTGGTGGCAGCAGATATTACCAATCAGATCAAGGTGGAATTCCCCGGAATGCATGAATTTTACTGGGGAAATGACGAGTCGATCTCTCCTGCAGAATATGTAAGAGCCTCCATGTCTATCCCTTTCTTTTTCAAGCCGTACAAAGTAACAATGTCTAACACGCAGCTGATCAATATCAATAATACATGGAAAGTAAAACTGGGTGCCTACAAAAATTTCATTCAGGACAATAATGAAGTTCTTTTTGTAGACGGTGGTGCATTGTCCAACTTCCCCATCAATGTATTTTACAGCAATACCCACTCTATACCTACCCGCCCTACTTTTGGAATTAAGCTGGAATATGACAGCGATGATTTATATAAATTAATTGATAATGAAATGAATCTGATGCTGTCTATGATCTCAACGATGAGGTATTTCTATGACCGTGATTTTTTAATCAAAAACAGCAATTTCAAGAAAACAGTGCGCAGTGTAGATACGGGAAGCATCAGCTGGCTTAATTTTAATCCTTCCAACAGTGAAAAGATAGAATTATTCTACCGGGGAGCGTTGGCAGCAGCTATTTTTCTGTCCGGGAAAAGCCTGACTTTTGAGGAGAAAAATAAACTGATGCAGAAAGCTCAGAAAGACTTTGGAATCACAGATTTTAGAACGGAAGACTTCATCTATCCGGATATTTTCTTCAATTGGGAAAGTTATAAAAAAGAAAGAGGAATGGCTGAGATCTATAAAAATCTAAGTCCTAAAATGAAAGAAAAATCAAGTTTCACTCAATAAAAAATTAGTCATGACAACTCTCTTAAACTTTGATCTGAATCTCCCTGTTCATATTCATAATTTTGATCAGCTGGTTCTGTGGCTTGCCATTTTAGCATCTATTGGAACGATTACAACCGGTGCTTATCTGGCTTCCTTTTCGCAAGGTTTTCTTTACATGGTGAAAACCTATGAAAATAAAAATAGGCTCAAGAAATTTTCTTTAATCAATCTTCAGCTTCCGTTTAGACAATCTTATTTTAAGAACATTCTCTTTGGCATTAATTCAAAAACCAATACCATTATTAATAAGTCATTAAAAGCGGATGCTCTCTTTATGCCCTTCGCTTACGGAACTCTGCTTCTGCTATTCTCTTATTTCTTACTGAGGTTTGACGGTAAAGACAATCCTGCCATTATTTCATGGTTGCTGAACTGTTGGTATTTCCCCTTAATTGCTTATGCTATGGATATCTTTGAGAATCGTTTTACAGTGTCCCTTCTGAAAAAACTGGAGATTCTTAAACTGACAAAAACAACCAATTCTGAAGACAGAAAATTAAATGAGAGCGATAAGAATCAATTAATTTGCAGATTCAGGATTAAAATACTCATTGCTTCCGGCTTAAAATGGATGGCGGCTATTTTCAGTATTGCCATCCTATTGGCTGCATTATGGAACCTTCTTTTATGAAAATTCCGATCCGGAGAAAGAGTAAAAACAGCCTATACCTGTGCCGCTTTTAGCATCAGATAATGCAGATCTGTATTTTTGATAAAAGCAGGCAGAAGCTCTCTTCCCGGACCATAAACCGCAACTTCAACATAGTCGCCTGAATGATCCATACTGATCCATCCCACAGAATTGTGTTTCTTCTGAATATCTGAATAAGCTTTGAAAGGCAGTTTTTTATAATTGTAAAGCCCCGCTTCCTGCTTTTCAAGTCCTGAATAAAAGCTGAGTAACTGTTTAGCTTCATCATCCGCCAGACTTATTTTATTCGTCTCATAGATCCAGTCTTTCATTTTCTGAAGATTAAAATCAGGATGAATAACGTTTAGAATATATTCATTCGTGTACTGATAATTGGAGATGCTGTTAAAGTTTTTTGTAGCATCGGGTCCGTAAATTGTTCCCGGATTGGCATTTCCGTGATCTGTAGTGATGATCACCAGTGTATCGCCATCTTTTTCCGCAAAATCGATTACTGTTTTTACGGCTTCATCAAAAGCAAGCTGATCGTGAATCAAAGCCGCAATATCATTGGCATGCGCTGCCCAGTCTACCTTCCCGCCTTCAACTTGTAAGACGAAACCTTCTTTATGGTCTTTCATCTGATTGATGGCTGTCTGCGCCATTTCAGCCAGAGAAGGGGTATTTTGCAGTTCAGGCATATGAGTCCTGTCGATGGAATATGGTAAAGCTCCGGAATTGAACACCCCTAAAACTTTCTTTCCTTTTTCTGTATTTTTTAAATCGTTTTTATTTTTAAGAATCTGATAACCTTTTTGTTGGTACAGACCATATACATCTTTTTTGTCTTCTCTTTTTACAGGGTTAAAGAATTCATCACCACCGCCCATCATTACGTCAAAACCTATCTCAGCGTACATTTCTGCAATTTCATTTTCTGCATTTCTGCTGTCTGAATTCACACAGAAACCTGCCGGCGTGGCATGGGTAATCGTCACCGTCGTTACGCAGCCCGTCTTTTTCCCTGCTTTTTTGAACTTTTGCCAGATCGGAACATATTTTTCACCATTGGCTCCTACATTTAGAACCCCATTTCTCACGCGAAATCCTCCCCCAAAAGAAGAACTTGCCGCCGCAGAATCTGTAACGACAGAACTTGCAGAAGCAGTGTCCATCAAAGCTCTGGAAACTTTGTTTTCATGGTACAGATTCATCCAGTTCCCGTTTTTACCCAGCATATTCTGAGAATACAGATTGGCCATTGCTAAAGTCCCGGAACTCATTCCGTCACTGATCATGAAAATAATATTCTTAGCTTTTTTCTTAGAATCCTGAATATTTTTTCCATTACTGGCAAAAAAATCGACCGGATTTAGAGTGAGAAGGCCTGACAGTAATGCTGAACCTTTTAAAAATTTACGTCTGTCCATTTTAATAAAATTTCGTAAGGCAAGTTAGAAGGTAATTTTAATTAATGAAATAATGTTGCGTTAATTAATTATGAATTTTTAGCCTGAATAATATAAATGGACCAGGGATTAATGTTTATGATTTTTAAAATTAATAATGTGTCCCGCAATCAATCCCGCTGCTCCAACATAGATTAAAGGGATATGGATCTCGAAGATGAAATCTGCAAAAACAGAAATGGAAATAAGGAGAATAGAAGCCCAAAACAAAAATTTCAGCCGGAGGCTAGCCACCTGTTTTGTGACTCTATAAACGACCACAGCGCCAATAATAAGGAATGCCAGATCTATATAAGGGTTGTGCGATATTCCCAAAGGAATGATCATTAACAAAGGAAAAGCAATACAATGAATAAGACACAGAACCGCTGCAGAAATACCTACTGCATCAAGAATTTTTGATTTCATAAACTAAGGGGATTTAAATTTCTTATAGTAACCTTGTTGCAAAAGTATAGATAAATTTTATTTAACGCAACATTATTGCATTAAAATAATACATGATTACCCATACACAAGTCGGGGTTGAGATTTTTAAATGGATTAAAGTTTGGTAAAGCAAATAAAAGTGCTATTTTTATTTTCAGAAAAGAAAACACCAATTATGCTGACTGAAGCTTCCCATAAGCTGATTCCGATGACAGATTTTGTTATTGAGTATTACTCTAACGAAGGATATGCCGATCTCCAGACCTTAAGTCTGATGAAAAACTATGCCAATTTTCTAAGAAAACCTTTAACATTGGGTATGTTTGTTCCTGTAGACCCAAAAGGAAATGTTCTGAAAGAACCCAAAAATTATTTGGAGTGGAGCTCCCTTGACCATAATGACGGGAAAAGAAAAGCGGCATCTGGATTTGAAGAATATATCGACTATCAGAAGGCAGAGCAGAATTGTCTGTTCGAAGGCTTTACCATAGGTTATAATGGATATTCCGTAGTCAGAATTGTTGCCTCTTATGATCAGGCGGTTGAGCTTTCTTTCAATAAAAATGATATGATGTCTGCTACATTTGCCGATGTTGAATCACTGACTGTTTTTGAAGATATCTATTTGACAAATAATGCATTAATAGCTATTGGGATAAAAAAATAAAAGCACTACTCTACTTCATTCATCCTCTTTTCCAGTTCCATAATAAAATCAGCCTGCGCAGAGTTGATCTTTATTTTAACTTCTTCTGATGCGAACCATTCCCATTGGTCCACTTCCGGGATTTCAATTATTGAAGAGGATCTGGGAGGCCATTCGATCTGCACGGTATTGCTGTAAAGCCCTGACGTTTCCATATGACCCTCCAAAGCCCATGCGTACACCATTTTGCCGCCCTTTTGTTTAACAGGCTGTAATGCAGTGAACTTCCCCTCTATGGTTTGTCCGGTTTCTTCTTTAAACTCAATAAGAGCCCGTTCCAGCAGGTCTTCACCAGGCGAAACCTCTCCTTTTGGAATCGACCATGCGCCTGCATCTTTATTTTTCCAAAAAGGTCCCCCCGGATGAACCAGAAAATAAAACAAATTATTTTTTTCTCTTTTAAACAGCAAAATCCCTGCACTTGTTTTCATCATCTTAAGATACACTTTTTTCTAATAATGAATCAATAATCAGCCTGGTTGAAACCCCTTTCTGAATGCTGATGGCGAGATTTTTTTATGCACCTTGAATATTTTATTAAAATGACTGCTTATTCTCGGTTTTAAAACCCGTATAGTCAGTTTTGCAGGAGTGGCACTCATTATTATGCTGCTTTTTGGGAGCAGTACGGTTGAAAACTGGGAAGTAATGGGAATACAGATGATTTATGCATTATTGTTTTACATTCTGATCAACAGATTAGAAGATAACGGCTATTCTCTGGACCCAAAAATGTAATTTTTTACAAAGCAACATATTTCAGTGTATGGGTCTTTGTATTTTGAAGCGGTTCAGCCTCTAATACCCTACTTATAAGGGTTTTAATAATTGATCAGATGTAACTTTTTACTTGTTTTATTTTTAGAAATAAAATAATATAGGTACCACATTTTTAACTTTATTACCATAAAGGCATAGAATGTGTATTATTATAAGCAAATAACATTAAAATTTAAAGTCATGAGAAATTTATTATGGTTAGTAGCTGTCATCTGTATTGTCGTTTGGCTTCTTGGAATGTTAAACATCGTGCCGGGAATCAGTACCGGTTATTTAGTGCATGTTTTATTGGTAATTGCCATTATTGTAGTTCTTTACAATATCATTTCGGGTAAAAAACCACTTTAATTATAATTGAAGCTTTACTGAGTATCAAATAAAAAAACGGTCAGAAATATATTTTCTGACCGTTTTTTATGCACTTATATTTTAATTTGAAGTAAAATATTTCCGGATAAATTCCTCCAGTTCCTTTCCATGAAGATTTTTAGCGATTATTTTACCTTGACCATCTATAACTACATTAAAAGGAAGTTCTTCAATTTCGTAAGCTTTTGCTACAGGGCTCTTCCAAAATTTGAGGTCACTCACCTGAATCCAGCTGATCCCAAAACGGTCTATGGCTTTCTGCCAGCTTTCTTTATTTTTATCTAAAGAAACACCTAAGATTTCGAACGTCTGCTCTTTTACCTGATCAGAGAACATATCATATAATGTTTTCAGTTCAGGCTGCTCGCCAACGCATGGAGCGCACCATGTAGCCCAAAAGTCGATCAGTACCACCTTCCCTTTTAAAGATGAAAGAGAGAATGAACTGCCATCCGTTTTTGACAGTGTGATTTCCGGAGCCTGTTGTCCTATTTCTATTTTGGTCTGTTGCGCTATTGTATATCCTGTAAGAATCAATACGGAAAAGAGGGTCAGAAAAACTTTCATATTAATCATTGGTAGGATAATCTTTATCTAGCCAGTCCACTTTGATGTTTTTTGGCAGGTTTAAAAGTTTGACATTCCTGAATCCCATTTCCTGCAGCAATTTAAATGCAGGACGGATGTTCGGGCATTTTACAAAAGGGCAGCATCCACAATAAATGACCACTTCTTTTCCTTTAGGAATATTTTTAAGATAATTTCTTAATTTTTCAAGATTTTCAGGCTCATGCGTAGGACCAATATCCACCGAACCTTTGATAATGGCTTCCGGACCTACAGAAATGATGACCATATTTTTTGTTTTGTTTTCTGTGATTCTTGCTGCTAAAAATGCAGGATCCATCAACTGACTGTCATTCCAAGGATCCTGTTTTTGCTGGGCAGAAAATTGACTGAACATGGAAGAGACCAGAAAAGCCATCATAAGTAGATATTTCATTTTTCTTTTTTAACAAAGATATGAATTTAGCCATAAGCCCTATGATGAGCATAATTATGTTTGACACATTTTAAATGATCTGAATGTAAATATTTTATATATTTATTGTAGAATACATCACAAAAGTGCAAATAAAAGCAAATTAATACAATGGAAGATAAATTCCAGCCCGACGCTATTATTGTCGGTTCCGGATTAGCAGGACTTACTGCTGCTATGGAAATTACAAATGTCGGGAAAAAAGTACTTCTTCTGGATCAGGAAACAGAGCAGAATATAGGGGGACAGGCATTCTGGTCGTTTGGAGGACTGTTTCTGATCAATTCGCCCCAACAGCGCAGAATGGGAATTAAAGATTCTTATGAACTTGCCCTTCAGGACTGGAAAGGAACTGCCGGCTTCGACCGTAAAGAGGATTACTGGCCCCGGAAGTGGGCCGAGGCCTATCTGAAATTTGTAGCCCATGAAAAATACAATTACATATCTAAGCTGGGCATCAAACTGATGTTTATGGTAGGATGGGCGGAACGTGGCGATGGATCAGCAACGGGTCACGGGAATTCCGTACCCCGTTTTCATGTCAGTTGGGGAACGGGAACGGGTGTTGTGAAACCTTTTTTAGACAAAGCTTACCAAGCTAAAGAAAAAGGTCTTCTTCAGATGAAATTCAGGCATAGAGTGACCGAACTGATCCTTGAAAATGGCAAAATAAAAGGCCTCAAAGGAGATGTCCTTGAAAACGATAATAAAGAAAGAGGGGCTGCCACCAACAGAAAGGTGATCGCTCAGTTCGACTATTATGCTCCTCATGTTATTATTGCCTCCGGAGGAATTGGTGCCAATCATGAACTGGTGCGGAAAAACTGGCCGGATAGATTGGGAAAAGCCCCTGAAAATATGGTTTGTGGTGTTCCGGCATATGTGGATGGTAAAATGATAGGTATTGCAGAAAACTCAGGCGCCCATATTATCAACCCGGACAGAATGTGGCATTATACGGAAGGTATACAAAACTGGAATCCCATATGGCCGAAACACGGCATCAGGATTTTGCCCGGGCCGTCTTCTTTATGGTTTGATGCTAAAGGGAACCGTCTCCCCGCTCCTTTCCTGCCTGGATTTGATACGTTGGGAACCTTGAAGCATATACAGGATACAGGATTTTCCTATTCATGGTTTATTCTCACGCAGAAGATTATTAAGAAAGAATTTGCGCTTTCGGGGTCAGAACAGAATCCGGATATTACCAATAAGGATTATACTCTTTTTCTAAAAAGGATCTTTGGAAAAAAAGCACCGGGTCCTGTAGAAGCTTTTAAGGAACACGGAAAAGATTTTATTGTTTCCAATGATCTGAAAGATCTGGTGGAAAGGATGAACCAGCTGTCTGGTGAGCATCTTTTGAATTATGAAAAAATTAAAGAACAGATCGAAGCGAGAGACAGGGAACTGGACAATAAGTATTCAAAAGATACACAGGTCAATTATATACGGAATACAAAGAATTATCTGGGAGATAAACTTGGGCGTGTAACGGCTCCTCATAAAATATTAGATCCTAAGAATGGACCTCTTATCGCTGTACGGCTCAATATTCTTACCCGAAAAACGTTGGGTGGAATTAAAACCAATCTTGACGGACAGGTTTTAAAGGAAGACGATACGGTGATTGAAGGTCTTTACGCAGCTGGTGAAGCAGCAGGCTTTGGCGGTGGTGGCATGCATGGCTACCGGGCACTGGAAGGAACATTTCTGGGAGGATGTATTTTCTCAGGGATGAAAGCCGGACAATATATTGCCGGACTAAAAAAGAATTCTGATTCTTAAAAGGGAATGATCAATTTTTGCTTTGCAAGTGAACATTGAATTTTTAAGAGTCCATCATTAAAAAAACTTTAGATGAAAAAAAATGAATACGTATTTCGATAACAAGGTGGTTTGGATCACCGGGGCTTCATCAGGCATTGGAGAAGCTCTTGTTAATCAACTGGCGGCAAAAAGCAGCGCGAGAATTATTCTTTCCTCGAGAAATAAAGAGCAGTTGTATGCGGTTGCAGAAAAGGCGGGACTGGATGTCAACCGTTTCGCTGTGTTGCCTTTAGACCTGGAAAATTATAAAAAAATGCCTGATATTGCAGCTGAAGCGATAGAAAAATTTGGAAAGATCGATATTCTGATCAACAATGCCGGGCTTTCCCAACGATCTTTAGCTATGGAAACGGATATTGAGGTTGATAAACGTTTAATGGACATAGATTTTATAGGTACCGTTGCACTAACGAAGGCCATTCTTCCCTACATGATCAGGAACGGGGGCGGACATATTGCTGTAGTTTCCAGTTTGATGGGCGTTTTCGGAGCTCCGATGCGCAGCAGTTATGCAGCTGCCAAACATGCACTTCACGGCTTTTTTGACTCATTGCGTGCCGAATTATATACGAAGAATATTGCTGTGACAATAATCTGCCCGGGCTTTGTCCAGACCGATATTTCTATTAATGCCGTCACGGGTGATGGCTCACTGCAGGGAACCATGGATGATGCTACGATGAAAGGAATGCCTGCTGATGTTTTCGCCGGAAAAATGCTTGTAGCTATAGAAAAAAAGAAAAACCAAGCCACTATAGGAGGACAGGAAGTGATGGGGACTTATCTTAAACGGTTTTTTCCTGCTATGCTGGCAAAGATTGTCCGTAAAGCAAAAGTAGTGTGATCATTGATCGGTAATAAAACCTCCCGTAATGAGAGGTTTTGTATTTTAATGAAGAGCTACTGGGCTTTCTGAGAAAAGCATTACTATTACCGATGCAACGATCAAAATAATTCTGGTAAAGCTTGAGAAATTTGAAAAGTTCCAGAAATTCATCAATAACCTGAGAAAAGACAGTCTGGAAGCAGCATCTTAGGATCTTTTACATGAGTCCTTCCCTGGCTGGTATAAAATCTATAAGAAATATTTAAAAATAATCAAAATACTGAACAACAGGTTTTTATTTGGCTTAATTATCGTTTTCTGGCTGCCCGGATCGAAATTTTTATAAAGATATTTCATAAATTTACGAAACCATTACGGTTTTAAAATTGGTTCCCAGGTGAAAATTCACAATAAAAAAAAGTATTTAAGCTTTCTAAAATTTAAAAGAGACTTTCAAAAGTACGGACTGGAAAAGGCACGCAGCTATGAACTTATCCTCCACTGGCTCAATAACAGATTGAGCCGAAATCAGTTTCTGGTGCTTTCCGGGATTCTTGTGGGGTGCACTGCCGGTCTTGCCGGAGTGATTCTGAAAACGCTTGTTCATACCATCCACAATTTTATTACCCATATTCATTTCGAGTATCAGATCCTGTTTTATATCGTCTTTCCTTTTTTGGGAATTGTACTGACAACAGCGATCGTTATTACTTTGTTTAAAGGACAGGACAGAAAAGGAATCGGTGCTATTTTGTATGAAATCGCTCAGAATTCCAGTATTGTGGCTTCGGTAAAAATGTATTCCCAGGTCATTCAGAGTGCTGTTACGGTGGGACTTGGGGGCTCAGCAGGATTAGAAAGCCCGATAGCTGTTACGGGAGCCGCGATCGGTTCCAATTATGCACAAACCTACAGACTCAGTTATAAAGAACGGACTCTTCTGTTAGCAGCTGGTGCCACTGCAGGGATCGCTTCAGCATTCAATGCTCCGATTGCCGGAATTATGTTTGCTTTTGAAATCCTATTGACGGGTGTAGTGTTTACAGATTTTATTCCTCTTGTTGTTGCAGCGGTTTGCGGAAGTCTTTTGTCAAGGATTTTGCTCCAGGAAGACATTCTTTTCAGATTCTATACAAGAGAGCCTTTCAACTATAAAAATGTTCCTTATTACCTTATTCTGGGGATTGTAACCGGGTTATATGCACGGTATTTTGTGGTTATTTCTCAAAAAGTGGAGCATTTCATCAAAGGACTTAAGCTTTCCAGGATGCGTAAGGCAATGTTCGGAGGTTTGGTGTTGTCGCTGTTGTGCGTCCTTTTTCCTCCCCTGTTTGGAGAAGGGTATGAAACGGTAAAGGCGTTCACGAACGGAAATACACATTCTATCATCAAAAACAGCTTTTTCAGATATTTTGAAATTGGAGATTGGACCATCATTATATTTTTGGTGCTGGTATGCCTTTTAAAAGCTTTTGCAACGTCTTTCACCATCTTTAGCGGGGGTAATGGCGGTAATTTTGCTCCGTCGCTTTTTGCAGGTGGTACGGTGGGTTATTTATTTGCATTGGTCTGCCAGCATATCGGGTTTACGGAAGTTCCGGTGACGAATCTTGTTCTGGTGGGCATGGCCGGAGCCATGAGCGGTGTACTTTATGCCCCTCTTACAGCCATATTTCTGATCGCTGAATCCAGTTTTGGTTATGATCTTTTTATCCCATTGATGATCGTTTCCATTATTTCCTATCTTATTGCCAAATGGTTCTCTCCGATCTCTCCGGAACTTAAATCTCTGGCTGATCAAGGGAAAATATTCACCAACAAGCATGATAAAAACCTTCTTTTTGCTTTAAGAACAGAAGATTTTATCGATCAGTATTCTGAAACAATCAATGAAAATGCTTCGGTTAATGAATTATTTGAGCTGGTGAAAAATGGAGATAAAAATATTTTTGCCGCCATTGATGAATCCGGAAAGCTGAAAGGAATTCTTACTCTGGATGATATCCGTCCGTATCTTTTTAATCAGGAAATAGACCATCTGCAGACTGTGGCTCAGATTATGAAAGCACCACCAGCGG
Source organism: Chryseobacterium antibioticum (assembly GCF_012927325.1). Taxonomy (GTDB): domain Bacteria; phylum Bacteroidota; class Bacteroidia; order Flavobacteriales; family Weeksellaceae; genus Chryseobacterium; species Chryseobacterium antibioticum. The sequence goes on from NZ_JABBGI010000002.1 coordinate 91,703, forward strand.
TTATTTACCCTGAAAATCAACCTTTGGAAATCCTCCAGATTTTTGATGATACGGGAGTCTGGAATCTTCCTGTAACCAGTGAATACAATGATTTTGTTGGGTTTATATCAAAATCTTCGATCCTGATGAGCTACAGACAGCTTTTAAAAGAATATTCTGATTGATTTTTTAAACTCAAAAAATCGGTATCATCTGCGAAGTCTGTTGAAACCTAAATAAAAAAAATCATTTGAAAGACATAAAAAGCGGCCTGAAAAGACCGCTTTTGCTATACATTTATATATCCTTAATATTAAGGACAAGGATTTTGAGAATAGCCTCCGTTGCTGTTCAGTTTAGCGTTGATTTTCTTGAAATTGCCATTACTGTCCATTTTGGTTAATGCAATTCCTGAATTGTATTTATCTAATACATGCGCCATTCCTGTTTCTCTGTTTGGGATATCAACATAGTCGGCAAACATATCTCCGGAGAAATTAGGAGCAAAACCAGGAACCTGACTTGGAGGAACATTGGTGATAAATGATTCAAATAAGTTCGCATTGGTGATCACCAAAGCATAAACTGTTCCGTTGGGTGTTACAATATATCTTGTATTAAAACTTGGGTGACTGTTGTAATATTTAATCATACTGTAGACATCTCCAGCAGATGGTGGTGTATTTCCAGGGTGATTATGGATATCGGCTTCAGGATACGCATAAGGATTATTGATATCACCGCTGTTGGCATTTAATTCCTGCACACCCGTGGCTTTCAGCTCCCCATTTGGAGTATCTCTTCCCATGCCTACCCCATTTTCTTTTCCGTTCTGGTTGAAATTGTTAAGAATTCCCTGTTTGGCGTCATTAAATTTCTGTGTCTTAGAGTTATCTGTAGCTTTTTGCGAACCAGCCTGAGCCTTTGCACAAGGATCATTCGGGTTATTGGTTGGCGGAATGATAACGATAGGCGGAATTGGCGGACCTGTCGGAGGTTGTGGATTAGTTGGCGGATTGGGTACTGTGATGACTACTTCCTCAATAGAACCGTGACATTTTTTCCCGCATGAATCCATATCTCCATCTCCTGAACGCGCGGATGAAATATCTGATATGATTTTTCCGTCAACCACCTGGATCTGATACCTCATGGAGCCTTCCAATGCGATATAGGTAACATTTCCGGTCATCTTTTTCATAATCTCATGAGCGCCCAGTCTGTGGTCGTCAGAAGAAAATTTTTCAACGGATTCAAATTTCCATAAATGTCCGGAAACCTTTTCCCCGTCGATTCTGAATGTCAATTCTTCAATTAGTTTTTCACTTTCATTTTTTACCGGAACCGAAATCAGAATGACATTGTTGTCATGCTTAAATGTCCGGGCATTTTCCCATTCGATCTGCTTTCCAGAAATAATGTCCATATCCTTTACATACTCTTTTCTGATGTAAGAAAGTGGGTTTTTCTGAACTTGCACGGTTTCAGCTTCATGTTCTAACGTTTCATGAGCACACCCTTGCAGGGAGAATAAGGATAGCATAGCTCCCAACACGAAAAACGACAGCATTTTTTTCTTCATATTTTTTAATATTTAAAGGGCGCAAATATATTAATAAATCCTATAAATGAGAAATAAAAAACGAGTAGTTTTTCCAGATTTAATAGTACATTCACAGAATATTCATAAATGTGGGAGCTTTTATTATGGCGTTATTTTTCATGAAAAAAAAGACCCGTTCAGTATAACCGAAAGGATCTTTTTATTGAGTTAAAATGAAATCTCTAATCTGACATTATTTACTGGCCTGATTAAGCAGTTCAATATCTTCCTGATCTAAAACAAGTTGGGGAGCTTTGAATAAAGTATCAAGCTGAGATGCACTTGTTGCGCTCACAATCGGTGCTGTGATCAAAGGATTGACCAAAAGCCACGCCAAAGCAGCTGTACTCTGTGTGGTCTGATGTTTTTCGCTCACCTGATCCAGTGCTTTCAGAACTTCAAGGCCTTTATCGTTAAGATATTTTCTCACACCCTCGCCTCTCTGGCTTTTGCTCAGGTCTGCTTCTGTACGGTATTTTCCGGTAAGAAATCCTGCAGCTAATGACCAGTAGGGAAATACACTGAGATCAAATTGTTCTGCCAGCGGAGCATACTTGTTTTCAAAACCTTCTCTTTCCATTAAATTATAATGAGGCTGCAATGCCACATATTTGGGAAGATTATTTTTTTCTGCTGCTTCAAATGAGGCTTTCAAACGCTCTGGAGAAAGATTGGAAGCGGCAATATAACGCACTTTTCCAGCTTTGATGATCTCATCGTAGGCAGCAAGTGTTTCTTCTACCGGAGTGATATTATCATCGAAATGAGTGTAATAAAGATCAATATGATCAGTTTGCAATCTCTGTAAAGATTCATCCACAGACTTTAAAATATGCTTTTTGCTGATGTCAAAACCATGTTCTTTAGTTTCAGATCCCACCTTTGTAGCCAGTACAATATTCTGGCGGTTAGCGCGGCTTTTCATCCACTTTCCGATGATTTCCTCAGACTGCCCTCCTCTTCCGTTCACCCACCATGAATAGGTATCTGCCGTATCTATAAAATTGAATCCTGCATCTGTAAACTTGTCCAATACATCAAAAGACTGTTGTTCATCAAGCGTCCATCCAAAAACATTTCCTCCAAAATTAACAGGTGCCACCGATAGATCCGTGTTTTTTATCTTTCTTTTTTCCATAAAATAGAATTGTCATTAAAATATTAAGAAGGATCTAAGGTAAGGAATATCAGAGAGGATTCCGGATTCAAAATAAACATACCGCTTATAGTTATAATAAATGGAAAAGCTTATTCTGCCTCGTTTTTTTATCATTATCCGAAGAAATTCCGGATGCCTTTATCTTATCAAAACCATACAAAAAAAACAGCTTCCATGATGAAAGCTGTTTAATCTATCAATTTAAAAAAATACGGTTACTTTTCAACCTGAGGAACTTCAATGGCTGTCAGCATCAGTTTGTATTCCTGCAGTTGCAGGTCTATGGTTTTCAATCCGCTTTTAAAGAAAGTGGATGTATGAAAGAGATTATGATAATATTCAATCCCTTCCAGCATATTTTTTTTGAACGCATTCCACTTTTTGGTCTGGGAATGGGTGATCTGTGCTGATGAATTGGAAATTTCTTTTTTAAGATAGTCAACGTACATTTTCAGTTCATTGATGAACATATTCGGACGCTGGTTATTGGGAAGAATATTAGCGTTTCCATAAATATGTTTTACCATCTCTGACAATGAAACTTCTTTATCAAAGAAAGCCAAATTAGGTCCAGGACATATCACTACGCCTTGTTTTTCCCCTTTTATTTCGAGATTCTGCTCCATATAAGCGGCATTCACCAATCCTACACACAGACAGGCTTTATCTGTAATTTCTGTTTTTCTTTTATTAAATTCTTCACTCGTTAATTCCTGATCAGCCTGAAGTTCTTTTAATTTAATATTCTGGTACTTCTTGGAAGCTGTACAGGTTCCCTGCGGTGAAAACTCTTTGCTTAGTGCCAGCAGTTTTTTTGGACAGGAGCTTCCGTATTTTCCGGCGGCTTCTTTATGCTCTTTTAATAATTCATTGGAGGTTCCTCTAACAGTATTGAAAGGTACTCCCAAAGGCGAAATATTGCTCAGATAGAAATCTTTTTCTCCTGATTTTAAAAGCAGGTTTCTCGTTTCCGCATCTACTGAAGTCGCTTCAGGAACCAATAAAAACGGAGATCCCCATCCAACACTGTCTACATGATAGTTTTCAAGCAGGAATTCATGTTCTTCAGAAGTTCCTACTCCACCCTGAACAGTAATTTTCATTTCCAAAGGCTCAGAAACGGTGTGCTTTCCTTTCTGTTCCAATGCAGCGATCATTAATGAATGGGCAGACTGGATCAGATCGTTCTTTTTCTGCTTAAATTCTTCCATGATAGGTCCCAGCAGCATACCTTCTGTAGCAAATGCATGGCCCCCGCAGTTCAGTCCGGATTCTATTCTGTACTCTGAGATCCACAGTCCCTTTTTGGCCAGAAAATTCCCCTGGATCATTGCTGAGCGGAAATCACTCACTTTAAGGATGATCTTCTTTTTCAAAATACCGTTCTGATCAGGAAAGAAATCATCAAATTCTTCGATATAACTGTACAAACGGGGATTCATCCCTGCAGAAAGTACCATTGAAGAAGATAATTTACTTTGTGCAAAACCACGAAGCGAAGCATGCGCATCATTGAATATTACAGGAAGCTGCTCGTCTTTTATAAAGTTGTCTTTGTCAACTTTCGTCATGATGTTGACGTCGATACTTCCCGGCTTTAAGTTGGATTCAATGAAATTTTTAATGCTTGAACCTAAATTATCTTTTTGACTGACCAGATTCTGAAGGCCACTTTTTAAATCCGAAGTATTGGGCAGTATGGCTATGAAGTTCTTTAAGGCCTCCTTGTTTTTGGTGATCTCCTGTTTGAAAGATTCAAACTTTTCATTTACGATATCATCTACCATATCCAGGTAAGCCGTAATTCTTTTCGCCCTGTAATCTTCTGTTTTTGTTGAGATTCCTAAGTAATCCAGATTGAATTTCTTGTTATAAAAGCCTTTCATTTTTTCCAGGATCTCGTCATCAATGATGGAAATAACGGAAGAGATTCCATATTGGGCAACGCGGATCGGGCTGTCTATGGTATACGCCAGACCCATTACCGGAATATGAAAATTGTGTAATGGTTTATGTGTCATTTTATTTTGATAAAAATTCTTTCGTTAAGAATGAATTAAAACCCCGGAATATGCTATTTCTATTGAAACGAGCACTTTAATCCGGAACTTTAATTACCTAAATTTATCATTTTAATATTAGCTATGCGATAAATAGTACTTTGCAATATCGGAAATATGCTAAATATCATTTTTTTGTACCTGTGAGCAAGGCATAAAAAATCATTTCCGGACTAATGTTGATGGAAGGAACAAGTTTGGTAAGGCTGAGGACAAGCCCTGCCAAAACAAGCAGAATAGGAAGAATCTTATCTTTTACCGAGATAATAATGAATATCCAAATAATTTTTTCGAGTTCTGCCATAGCTTACAATTAAGCCCCGAAAATAGGCAGACAATACACCGGAACTTTGGCTCAGATCAAAAAAGGAATACTACTTTTTATTCAAAATCCAGAAAACCATCTGAAAGTTTTTTCCACTGGATCTTGGAAACGCCCATCATTCCACCAGCGGCTACCATCAAATTTCTGATAATATCGATAAATCCTGCATTGAAATTTGGTCTTTCATTCCGTCCGTAAACTGCAGCCTTCAAATGAGTGGGTGTTCTTGAAATCATAAAAGTAGATGTTGATTTAGGACTATAAAAATGAGCAATATGGTGGTTCTTGGAGTTTTTAGGATCTCTTGATGGACGGCAGGTGAGGATAACACTTTCAGAGCTGCTGTCTTCCTGAAAACAGAGATCGGTAATTTCTACCCAGTCATAGCCTTTCGCTTCTTTTTCTCCGGGACCGGGAATATCAATCCTTATAAAATCACCTTTCTGAGGAATTCTTTTAGCTTCACTTCCTTTAGAATCACAAAGCTTAAACGCCGCAAATCCTTCTCCACAATAGCTTTTCCACTTGGTAACATCGAAAAATATGTCCCTCAAAAGCTGAAATTTGAGTGGAAGAAGTGTGGGTTCAAACTGTTTTTGACTTTCTGTATCATGAAATCCACCTGATTGTTGTTGTGGAACTCCTTTCATCTGCTTTGGTTTCATGTGATTGAATTTGTACTAAGATATGAAAACCATAAGGATTTCTTTATGAGCAGAATCACAACATACAGTATAGATTTTTTTATAAATTCAGTTATTTGAAGAAACAAAAAAAACCTCTCAATTGAGAGGCCTGATGTTAAAATGTAATGTATTGAGATTCAAAAATAAAAAGAATGGATGATGTATTTTATGACTGGAGTCATGTTGTGGTGATTTTGTTGTCGATTTGTTAAAGTTTGAATATTATATTGTCTTTTTGTGAGTTAATATATATTTTTGAATGAAAAAATGACAACCCACAACGTAAGCTCGATATAAAAAAAACATTTAATACTTCTGTATGCCTGATATGCTCATGATAATCGATGAAGAATTTTTACTTTCCGCAGGAGCCGAACTGATGAATTATGCGGTCAATGATGTTATTTTTAAAGAAGGTGATATCCCCAAATATTATTTTCAGATCAAAACCGGAACCGTCAAGATCAATAACTACCATGAAGATGGACGGGAAATTATTCACAGTGTCCCTTTTGACGGCCATTGCCTTGTAGAGAGCGCTTTGTTTATTGATAAAACCTACCCTGTTAATGCTGTGGCTATGACTGGCTGTGAGATTTTAAGACTGGATAAAAACAAATTTCTGGCTCTTATCAACAGTTCACCTGACCTTATGTCAAAACTCTACAGCTATACGGCGGAAAGAATGTATTACAGGCATGTGATGCTGAATAATATTTCAGCACATGATCCGGGAACCAAAGTAAAACGGGTGATGGAAAGTCTGAAATCTTATAATCAATACACCAGTAAGTACTCCTATCAGTTTCCGTTTACCAGGCAACAGCTGGCTTCTCTTACCGGCTTATGTGTAGAAACCGTGATCAGGGTGGTCAAAAAAATGGAAAAAGAGAAAACAGTAAGAATACAAAACGGTAAAATATTCTATTGATCAGAACTTTTTAATGGACTGGGTACAATACCGAATTTCTTTTTGAAAGCTGTAGAAAAATGGCGTGGATTTTTATACCCTACAACATCAGAAACTTCACTGATATCCATCTCTTGTTCCTTTACTATATAGTGTCATATACACAGTAATTGCAGCCATAGAATGAGTGGTTTTTGGAATTATAATATATATTGTTGGGAGGAATTGTAAAAAACTGAAAGAAAGGTAACATTAATATAGGTCCGTATTTTTAACTAGGATTAATAATTTTTTAATATTTATACGTATATAGTGTTTTTCATAATGCAAATTTTGCTTATATTTGTGCTTCGAAATAATTTTTTTTCATCATTTGTGTTTTTTTAAGGCCTCCTCACTTAGGGGGCCTTTTTCATTATGCGCATACGTAATTGTTTATTTCACCCATATGTGGAAATAAAAAACGCCCCATTCCCCTTATTTAAGTGGAAATACGGAATGATAAATTTGGTACTTTCTACTCAAGGATATCTCTCTTTAAAGTGACAACTTTGTGATGTTAAACAACTTAAAACATTACACCATGTCAAAATTCAAAATCAACATCGTTGCAGGTCCGCTTTGGAGCAACGACGAAGCACAAAAAATTGGAGGCCGTATTGCTGCGGCACATTTAGGAAAATTCACTGGACAATGGAGCACTATTGTCGAAGGTCAGATGAGCGTTATCGAAGTTGAATACGATACGGAACCATCTGGAAGTACGGAATATACTATGGACGTTTTAGCGGGACCTATCTGGAGCAACGAAGATGCTAAAGAAATATGTCCTTCAATCTGTGCTTCTTACGGAGGTACATGGAACGGACAGTGGACTACAGTCGTTGAAGGCAAAATGAGCGTTTGCGGCTGTGTATTCAAGTTCTAGGAATATTTGAATTCATAATAGATTGATCTCCGGGGCAACCTGGAGATTTTTTTTATGAAGAACAGTTTATTGTGTCGTTTTTATAAAATCTGTCGGCTTAAACTGCATAACAGACTGAAAACTTCTCGTAAAAGCCTGCACACTCCTGTACCCTACCTGATATGAGGTTTCTGAAATCGTAAGATCACCGGAACTCAGCAGTTCCAGACTTTTAATGATCCTCAGGATCTGTTGGTACTTGCTCAACGTCATTCCGGTTTCCTTTTTAAAGATACGTTCCAGTGTTCGTAACGAAAGCAGGGAAATTTCACTTAAATCTTCTATCCTGATATCTTCATGATAATGGTTGTGAAGGTATTCAATAGCACCAGATAGTCTTTTATCTTCAGGAAGACGGATGTGGAGCTTCAGTGAATGTTCCACAAAACGGGGAAGTTCATTAAAAAGTGCCTGTAAAAATAACATCTCATCGGGATCTTTTAAGGTGCTTTTTGACCATCTTTCCGCATATTTTATCATTTCCTTTAAAACAGGAGGAACAGAAAATACATTGATTTCATGATGAAAAACACTGCTTTTTTCTACATCAGCAAACATAATCATCAGTTTGATCTTCTCAGAATGTGAATTGGTTTTATGCATAGAGCTGGGAGGAATCCAGGCTGCGTGGTTTTGTGGAAGCAGATAGATCTTCCCATCCACGGTGATATACTGAAATCCGCTTTCTACATAGACCAGCTGGCCTTTTTCATGGGTATGAAGGATATCATCATGCCGCCAGTTTTCTTCAAACCATACAAAATAAGGCTTGTCCAGTTCGTCAATCGCTATTGTGTCGTGTGGATTCATGTCGTTTTAAGTTAAAACTTTGGCAAAATTAAACAAAACAACTGAATTAATTTTGCGTCAAATATTTATTGTATGATGAAGAATGAAACAAGAAAGAATGCTTCTTATGTTCTGATGATGATCAATGTACTGGTTGTAATCCTCGTTTCCAGTAATCTGAGATCCCCTATTATTTCTGTATCTCCGGTATTGACAGATATACGGAATGCCCTGAAACTTGATAGCTTTCAAGTCAGCCTGCTTACTTCTATCCCTTTGTTTATGTTTGCCACCTGCTCCGTTTTGGTCAGTAGATTTTCGCACCAATTCAGTATCAGCAGATTTCTGATGTATTCTCTTATTATTTTGAGTTTTGGTCTGTTTTTACGAATTACAGGATCTCTTTGGACGCTTTTTGCTGGGTCTGTGTTCATAGGACTCGGAATTTGTATCGGAAATGTGGTTACTCCTGGCTATATCAAGAATAATTTTCCAAAACAGATCGGTCTTATGATCGGAATTTTTGCGGTTTCCATGAATCTTACAGCGGCGCTGGCCTCAGGTTTCAGCGTAAGAATCGGTGAATGGACAGGTTTTGGGTGGCGAGGTTCTTTGGGAATCTGGCTGGTGATTGCCGGACTGGGGCTTTTTGTCCTGATTCTTGAACTGATATTTAATAAAAAGAATCCCGGGCAGACAAAAGCAGCATTAAGTGTTTCAGATTTTAATATGTTTAAATCTGCACAGGCCTGGAATATCAGCATCTTTATGGGGCTGCAGTCGCTGTTTTATTATTGCATGATGTCTTGGTTACCGTCATTTTTGACCGATTATAATATGCAGGGTGAAAGTACAGGATGGGTATTGTGTGTTATTCAGATCACCATGATTCCTATTACTTTCTGCGCCCCGATTATTGCCGGAAAAATGAAGGACCAGCGAATTCTGGTTGTTCTTATCTGTGTTTTAATGTTCGCAAGTACGATGATGTTTGTATGGTTGCAATCTCAATGGATCTATGCTAATGCAATGATTATTGGTATTTCTAATGGGTTGTCTTTCAGTCTGTCTATTCTGTTCTTTTCGACAAGAACAAAAAACAGTGCTAATGCTGTAAAAATATCCGGAATGGCACAGTCTGTAGGCTATCTGATCGCAGCGTTCGGGCCTCCGGTCTTCGGAAAGCTGCATGACTGGGATGTTTCATGGAAAAGTTCTTTTTACTTTTTAAGTTTTGCTGTCATCCTGATGTTCTTTTTCGGAATGAAGGCGGCGAGAAATAAATGTGTTGAAGATTAAAAAACATAAAAAAAAGTCTCTTAAAGAGACTTTTTTATTTAATCCAGGAATTTTCTATTAAAGATTTTTTTTAAAGAATGCTTCCAGTTTTTCAAAAGGGATTAATTCCGTTTTATCATATAGATCTACATGTCCTGCTTTCGGAATATAATACAGCTCTTTAGGTTCGGCAGCAAGTTGGTAAGCCTCTTCACTGAATTCTTTGGAATGTGCCTGGTCTCCTGTAATGAACAGCATTGGTCTGGGAGAAATGGTTTCTATATCATTAAACGGATAGAAATTCATAAACTTGGTATTGCTGCTAAGGGTTGGGTGGGTCGTCAGCTCCGGTGAACCGCCTTTTGGGGTATATTCTCCCCTAGAAGTCCTGTAAAAATCATAAAATTCGCGCTGGATGGGATGGGTATCTTTGTCCAGTTGGTGAACAGTTCCGCTCGTATATTGGGTTTTTCCGCCTGTAAATTCTATGTAACGCTGTTCTGCCGCATCTGCAATTATTTTCTTTCGCTGTTCAAGACTTTGGGAATGATTCAGTGCATTTCGGCTGGCCGCTCCCATATCATACATACTTACCGTTGCTATGGCTTTCATTCTGGGATCAATTTTGGCTGCGCTGATCACGAAACTTCCGCTTCCACAAACACCAATAATCCCTATTCTATTTCTGTCAATAAATGATCTTGTTCCCATAAAATCAACGGCGGCGCTGAAATCTTCAGCATAGATATCAGGCGCAACTGCATTTCTCGGTTCTCCGGCACTTTCTCCCCAAAAGGAAAGATCAATTGCCAGGGTAACAAAACCTTTTTCCGCCATTTTGGATGCATACAAATCGGCACTCTGCTCTTTTACGGCACCCATCGGATGTCCTACAATGATGGCAGGGTATTTTTGGTTTTGGTTATAATTTTCGGATATAAAAAGATGTCCGGCAACCTCCATATTGTACTGATTTTTAAAGGTGACTTTATAAATAGCAATACTGCTGTTCACTTTAAAAGTAGTGTAGTGGTCTGCGGTGATTTTTTCCATTTTATTTTTTTCTGATTCTGGATGATGCTTTTTTACGTTCTGTGACACCATTTCCCCTGAAAATAGAAGACATAGGATTATTGCCAATATTGATTTTTTCATAATTAATAAATTGATTTAATGATTTTTGCCGGAACTCCCCCTACCACAGTGTCATCAGGGACATCTTCTGAAACGACCGCCCCGGCTGCAACTACAGCATTTTTCCCAATAGTAATTCCAGGAAGGATGGTAGCTCCGGCACCAATCCATGCTCCTTTTTTTACGAGAATAGGTTTTGTAATGAGTGCTCTTCTGTCTTTGGGATCCAGCGGATGATTTTCTGTAATCAGGTTTACCTTAGGACCAATCAATACATCATCTTCTATGGTAATTCCGCCCATATCCAGAAAGGAACAAGCATGGTTGATAAAAATATTTTTCCCAAGGGTAATGAATTTTCCGAAATTGGTGTAAAACGGCGGAAATATTGTTGTGCTTTCATCGATTGTAACACCCGTAATTTCACCAATATAATCACGCACCTGGTGTATGTCTGTGGCATTATTAAGCTTCTGAGACCGTTCAATTGTTCTGTTTACTATATCATTAATCATATAATATTCAGGATCGGGAGGATGAATAATTTCACCTTTTTTTAGTCTTTCTACTATGTTTTTATTTTGCATTTTCATCTTTTTAGTACAAAACAAAATTAAAATAAAAGCCCCACAAAGACATCTTTGTGAGGCTCAATTAACCTTTCTGAGAAGCTCATATTTTCATGATAAAATTAAGCTCTCCATTTATTTACGTTTACCCTAAAGTCATACCCTGGAAGAATTGGTAGGAGCGATGACCAGATGTCGAATGCAGCACAGGGGAGAAAATTAAAAGCGAGATGTCTTCGGGAGGGAAATCTTCCGATAAAAAATAAGAACAGGCGGATAATTATATATCGGATGGCGAAAAACCATATTCTTTTTTAAAAGCTGTGGAAAAATGATATGAATTTTTAAATCCCACTTCTATATAAACGTCCTGTACTTTTTTATTTTCCTCTTTTAGTTTAAAATACGCAGCTTCGAGGCGTTTTTTAATCAGCCACTTCTGCGGCGTCAGACTGCTTATTTTCTTAAAATCCCGTTTAAATTTGGCAAGGCTTCTGCCAGTATAAGAGGCAATCTGTTCCATGGTAAGGTCATCCGTATAATTCTCATTAAGAAATCCCAGAATATCTACTTTCCAAGGTTCTGTAAAATCGAATAACACCGGATACAAAGCTTCAGAACTGTTGAGAATGGCATAGATTCCTTCAAGCAATTTCAGATGGGCAACACCTTCTGTAGGCTTTATATTGCCGTCAAAATAAGGAGTTAAAGACTGGAACAGGCTGGTAATATCTGGTCGGATCTCAAGTTTAAATATATTTTTTTCTGAAATTGAGGGTTTCTCCGGTAGTTCAGACCTGTTCATTTTGCTGTAAAACTCGCGAAGAATAGATCTTCCAAAAGTAAGCGAGATCCCTTTATATAAATTTTCTCCTACACTATTTTTATACATAATGAGCCGATGATCACGACGGATAAAGCACACTCCCCTGCTTTGATAACAATCTGCTCTCCTCTGTCCTCAATGATCTGCTCTCCGGAATACAGATACAACAGAACATGTTCAGGAGTAGCGTGGATGCATTTTTCGCTGTAATCTGAAAAGCAGGAGAGAAATATACCTGAGTAGTTCAAAGTTCTCAATGTGTCTATCTGTTGCATGCTGTGTCCATTTATTGTTTACTCTTACAAATGTAGTGATAAAGTAGTGGTAAAGATTTGCTGAGAGGCTGAAGTATTGACTTATGTCACTCTTCTCCTGTTACTTGCTCCCATCCATTCATCTTTTTGACATTTGGAACAGTTGCCGGCATTTCCTTCTTCTTTAAATACCGTATGCCCGCAGAATGTACAGGAATAATGACCTGCTTTATTGACTTTCTTCAGGGTATCTTGTAATGATTCCGGCATGATCGGGAGTCCATATTTTACCTCTTGCTCTTCGTAATAAAACACACTGATTTGTCCGGAGCTCTCTACAATAGCGGTTTCTACCTGACCCAGTTGTGAAATTCCTCTTAATCTGAGCTCTGCAAAAAATTCATCGCTGCCTAGGTTTTCCTTCTTAAAGTTTTCAATGGAAAATTCACCGTCACGGATCAGACATATAGAAGTTCCTTCCACCATTTTTTCAAACTTTTTGTTTCTTCCAATAAAAAAAGTGATAATACTGTATAAAAGAATAATGACAATGAATACGAGGATCGAAGAAACAATGCCAACATCTTTGTTAAACATCGGGTCCCCCGCTGCGGAGCCTAAACCGATAATAACGACCAGTTCAAAAACCGAAAGCTGCTTGACTCCCCTTTTGCCTAAAATTCTCAAGCCAATGATAATGGCAAGAAACATAATGGAGGTACGCAGAATGATTTCCAGCAGAAAGGACCATTCTTCATGCCCCATCAGCAATTCTTTCCAGTTAAGTTCCAATAGAAATAGAGTTAGCATAGAAATTAATTTACGAGGAACATCCAAAAAATGAGCCATATGTTATTTGGAAGGTGGCTTCGGAAGCCTCAGCCACCAAGGAAAACAAAAATTGTCGAATAATTTTTAGGGTTTCAGAATTTAATCTAAAGGATATTCTTCACCATCCTGTAAAACAAAACATCTGTCCTGTAATCCGTTTTTAATAATTTCCTCCTGAATAAACTTCCTGTCTTCTTTACAGTGGCTTACAGCTTCCAGATGAGTGACCAAAACGGTAGCATCCGGTGCATATTCACAAACCTTAATCATATCCTGGCTGGTCATAATGATGGGACCTCCCACCGCAAAATTTGCTGCACCACCCGCAACCACAATATGCTGAGGCTTATGTTGATCAAATTCTGCCGCAATTCCTTCATACCAAATACTGTCACCAACAATATAGACGGTTTTATCTTCTATTTTAAAGACAAACCCATTGACATGACCCATTTTCTCCCCTATTTCTCCGGTTCCGTGCTGTCCTTCTGTAATGGAGATGTTTATATTTCCCCAAATAATACTGTCTTTAATGGAAACGATATTCGTAAAACCTGATTCGGCTATCTGTCCTGCAATGATCTCAGGGCAGATCACGGGAATATTTTTATCTAAAAGTTCCACGGCTTTTCCATCCCAATGATCAGGATGAAGATGGGTTACAGCTACCGCATCAATTGCTGACAGTTTATCTTTTAATGTCTCTTCACTAAACGGAAGATCAACCAAAGGGTTCAACAGCTCATTATCCGTCATTGGAATTTTCCCCATAGAATTCTTTTTTCCGAGCATGGGATCGATTAAAATATTTTTTCCTCCGATTTGGAGTACTAATGTGGCATTACGCCATAATTCTAGTTTCATTTTGCTTAATTTTGTCCTGCAAAACTATGGCTAAATCGAAGCTCAATAATAGACGGTTACCAAAAGGTTAACGACAAAAACATTGGATGATGAATTTTAATGAATTTAAAAACTGCGGGCTCAGACGAAGCCTTGATATTCTTTCCGGAAAATGGAAACCACTGATCCTTCAGAATCTTTTTGAGGAGGACCAGGTAAGGTTTGTAGAACTGTGGCGTAAAATGCCCAGAGTTTCAAAGAAAGTGCTTTCGGAACAGTTGAAACAAATGGAGGAAAATCACATCATTCAACGGGTTGAAGTCTATAATTTTCCTCCGGAAGTATATTATAAGCTTACGGATAAAGCAAGGAAATTAGGTCCCATTCTTAATCAGCTGCATGAGTGGGGAAATGATCTTGATTCTTAAAGGCATTCAATACCTCCAGAATATTCTGGTAAATAAAATTTAGCTCTTCTGTAGTCATGCAATACGGCGGAACCAAATACATAACATTTCCCAGTGGGCGCATAATAATCCCACGCTGTAGAAACTCAGCATACAGTATCTTTCCGATCTCATTAAAATAGGATGTATTTTGATCCGTTTTATATTCAAAAGCCAGAATAGTTCCGGTCTGACGTACGTTTTCCACATTTGGATGCTGCGCTAAAATTTCCGTAAAACCTGAATGCTGTCCACTGATACGGTCAATGGCCGTTAACGTTTCTTCCTGTAATAAAAGCTCCATGCTTGCCAATGCCGCGGTACACGCTAAAGGATTCGCTGTAAAAGAATGTCCGTGAAACAGTGTTTTATATTTGTCATCGGATAAAAAGGCATTGAAAATTTCCTGAGAACAGGTGGTAATTCCCATAGGCATTGTTCCTCCGGTGAGGCCTTTTGAGAAACACATAATATCCGGCATTTCCTTAAGATGATTGGCTGCAAACAATTTTCCTGTTCTCCCGAAACCTGTGAATACTTCATCCTGGATCATCAGAATTTCTTTGCTTCTGCAAAATTTCATCAGCTCATCCAGATGTTCGGCCTCATACATCAGCATTCCTGCTGCCCCCTGTACCAAAGGTTCGTAAATAAAACAGGCTGTATCTTCTGCTATACTTTTGATCTGAACTTTTAAGCTTTCCAGATTTTTGGCGTTAGGTGTATCTATAAAAATCACTTCAAAAAGCATGCTCCCGAAAGGTTTTGTCCAGACACTTCTTCCGCTCACAGACATGGCTCCGAAAGTATCTCCGTGGTAAGCATTTCTAAAAGCCAGAATTTTAGTCTTTTCTTTACCTATATTATAAGCGTACTGAATACACATTTTCAACGCTGCCTCCACTGCTGTCGAACCATTATCCGAATAGAAAACCTTTTTCTGATTCTCCGGAAGCAGTTTCAGCAGATTTTCTGAAAGCTGAACAGCGGGTTCATGTGTAAAACCTGCAAAAATAACCTGCTCCAAAGTATTTAACTGTTCAAATACCCGTTCTGCTATATAAGGATGAGCATGGCCGTGCAAAGTCACCCACCAGGATGAAACTGCATCGATATACTTTTTTCCTTCATCATCATATAAATAAACACCCTTTCCTTTGACAATGGGTATTGCATCTCCAGCCGTTTTCATCTGGGTATAAGGATGCCAGTTGACAGCTTTGTCTCTTTCTGCAAGGAGGGACTGTGTTAATGTATTCATCTTTTTTAGAAGTTAGAAGTTAGAAGTTAGAAATTAGAGGTTAGAGATTAGAAGAAGGAAGCTCTGTAAGCCAAGTCGTGGCCCGAACTTCGTATCGCGAAACCAGATTAGCAACAGCTACTCTCCTTCATTTTCATTGGCTTTAGTCCCAGTTTTTCCAACATCTGCATATCTTCTGAAACTCCCGGATTAGGCGTTACCAAAAGCGTTTCTCTTTCTCCTGTAAAGATGGAATTGGCTCCTGCCATAAAGCACCACGCCTGCTCTGTTTCATTCATTTCTATTCGTCCTGCACTTAATCTGACCATTGAGGATGGCATGACAATTCTCGCAGTGGCGATCATTCGTACCATTTCCCAGCTGTCTACCTTTTCGTTATCTTCAAGTGGTGTTCCTGCTACCCTGGCTAAAGCATTGATAGGAACAGATTCCGGATGCTTGGGCATTGTGGCTAAGGTTAAAAGCATTGAAATTCTGTCTCTGTGTGTTTCACCCAATCCGATGATTCCTCCTGAACAAACCGTTATTCCGGCATTTCTTACGTTATTAATGGTATTGATTCTGTTGTCGAAGGTTCTGGTTGAGATGATCTCTTCATAATACTGTTCAGAAGTATCAAGATTATGATTGTAAGCGTATAAACCTGCTTCCTGAAGACGGACAGCCTGCTCTTCGGTAAGCATTCCTAGCGTACAGCATACTTCCAGCCCAAGTTCATTCACGCCTTTTACCATATCGATTACCCTGTCAAAATCCCGGTTGTTACGGACTTCACGCCATGCTGCTGCCATACAGAAACGGGATGAACCGCTGTCTTTTGCTTTTTGGGCATGGGCAATCACGGTTTCCGTAGGAAGTAATGCCTGCACTTTGATATTGGTATGATAACGGGCAGCCTGACCACAGTAGGAACAGTCTTCGGGACATCCTCCTGTTTTGATGGATAATAAAGTGGAGATCTGTACTTCTGAAGGATCATGCCATTCCCGGTGAACCGTTGATGCTTTATAAATCAACTCCAGTAATGGTTGGTGGTAAATTTCTTCTATTTCTTCTTTCGTCCAATTGTTTCTGATGGTTGTTTTTTTGTCCATTATCATAAATTTGTTTTTGTTAATTGTTCTGCGGCAGTTTTAATGCTGACTTTGGTTGGCTGGTCGATCTCAGGAATGTGGATGATTCTGGTTTCTCTTTTAATAAAGTTACAGATCACTCTTTCGGTATCCGGAGGGAAATTTCCGTTGAAAATCAGATATTCCAGCTTCAATTTTCTTTGTTTTAAGGCCATGATGGAAAGTAAACTGTGGTTAATGCATCCTAAATAATTTCTTACGACTAAGGCTACAGGAAGATTAAGCCTTTCTATAAGATCTATCATAAAAATCTCATCCGAAAGCGGGACCATAAGCCCTCCTGCTCCTTCTACGATTAGTTTATTATCTGTTTTGGGAAGCTGAAACTGATCTAAACTGATTTCTATATTTTCTTCTCTGGCAGACTGATGCGGAGATGCAGCCAGTTGAAGACGATAGATTTCCGGATGACAGACGGTATTCCCTGTCCACGATTCTATTTTATGGCTGTCCGTATAATCGAGATCCCCGGATTGTACGGGTTTCCAGTAATCTGCTTTAAAATATTGTGTTAAAACGGCAGAGCATACGGTTTTCCCTACTTCAGTGCCAATTCCGGTGATAAATAGTTGATTCATTTAATGTTACAGGTTGCTGGGTTTTGGATATACTCGTCTTAAATAAATCCTTTAATAATTCTCGTTAGTGCTACAATGTCCTCTTCTGTATTAAAGCTGTGAAGGCATATTCTGAGTCTTTCAGTCCCTGCTTTTACAGTGGGACTATAGACGGCGTAGGTTAAGAAATTATTATCAGATAGTGTTTTCTGTAAACTTCTTAATTGTTGATTATCTGGCATCAATACGGCCTGTATCGGGCTCAATTCTGAAGGTGGGGTTTTAATATTTTGATTACTGAAAGTTTCAATATTCTTTTGAAGTCTTTCTGACAGTTCTGGTTTTTGCTTTAAGAATTCATAACTTGTTTGAATAGCCATCCATAAAAAATCCTGAGCAGCAGTGGTATAGATAAAAGGAGATGCAAAATTCACTAAATAGGATTTTATGGTTTCATCACACAAAATAGCTGCACCATGGGCTCCTAAAGCTTTTCCATAAGTCATTACGGCGGCAAAAACATCATTCTGTAACTTATATTTCTCAATCAAACCATATCCGAAAACACCGAAAGCATGGGCTTCATCTACAATAAGCGCTGCATTATATTTTTTGGATAAAGCTGCAATTTCCTGAATAGGTGCAAGATCCCCATCCATTGAATAGAGGCTTTCTATAGCAATATAACACGGCCCGGTCTGCTTTCTCAGGATATTTTCCAAATCTTCCAGATCATTATGCCTGAATTTTAATTTCTTTGCATGAGACATCCGGCACGCATCATGAACAGAGCGATGGATTTGTTCATCAACAATTATCGTATCATGACGGTCCGGGAGCGTAGAAAACAAAGCCAGATTGGCATTATAGCCGGAAGAAAAGAGCAAAGCTGCAGGATATTGATGCTGTTCGGCAATATAATTTTCCGTTTCAGTCGCTGTGTTGGTGTTTCCGCTGATCAATCTCGAGCCGGAGCTTCCTGAAAGAAGCTGAGGGTTTTCCTGAACCTTCAGAAGCAACTGTAATTGAAGTTCTTCGTTTCCTGCCAAGCCAAGATAATCGTTGGAATAAAAATCAATACCATTAAGTTTGGGCTTTAACGTTCTTAATATTCCTGCTTCCTTTCTTTTATCGAGGGCTGCCTGAAATTTTTTAAGCATAGTCTAATTGAGTAACTTCTTCAGCTATCGCATTGATCCACTCATCATGCAACTCTTTTTCTATCGTCAGAATATTTTCTGCATGTTTATTCCAATCTGGAGAAAATTCATTCAATTGATTAATCATTTCTTCAAGATGCCCCTCTTCTTCCAGGATAATAGATTTCACCATAATTCTCGAAGATTCTTTGGTTAAAATATCCTGGTAAACTGGATAGAGCTCGTCTGCCCGGACTTCAATAGCATAAGTCACAAAAAGGTAAGCTGCAAATTTCAATTCTTCTTTATTCAGGTCAAAGGCCGTCTGAAGATATCTGCAAGCCTTAACATCTAGTGAATGAAGATATTGTCGGGTTGCAATTGGAGCCAGAAGTTCATCTGCTTTATAAGTTTTACACAATTCTGGATCTATTTTTCCAATCTGTTTTTTCAAATAATAAGCATGGCGGTGTTCTTCTGCAGCATGTTTCAGCTGAATCAGAGTTACTGAAACCGGATGTTCACACTTTGATATCTTTCGGGCGCCCGCATTTTCCATGAATGAAAGCGTATTCAGCCATTTGGCATGGGTTACGCCATCCTGTACAATTCTTTCAAGCAATTGTTGAAATTCCATAGATTTTTATTTTGAACCAAAATTAGTATATTGCCGGACTGTTAAAAGGTGCCAGTTTTAATATTATGGATAGTCCGGTTAAAATTCCTTATCAAAGTTTTATAGAAATTGACAGAAATTCAGAGACTTCGATCTATATGCAGATTGCGAATCAACTGATCAATGCTATTCAACGGGGCTTTTTACCTTATGGCACCAAGCTGCCAGGAACCCGGACATTCAGTGAAGTTCTGGAAATCCACCGGAATACGGCCGTCGCGGTTTATGATGAATTGTCTGCGCAGGGCTGGGTAGAAAGTCTTGCGAACAAAGGAACATTTATTATCGGAGAAAATCAGGAAAAGCCTGTAACAGTTAAAGATTTTGAGAAAAACAGCCTTCAGAATTATCCTGAAACCACAGGTTTTTCGTTTAAAACTTCTAATATTTTAGATAATCCTTTTGAACATTCGGACTGTGAGTATGTTTTTAATGATGGTGTTCCGGATATCAGACTGACTCAGATCGGGCAGCATTCAAGGTTTTACAGCTCTATTCTGAAACGAAAATCCAATCAGAAAATGCTGGGGCATTACAATCATGATGGCAGTGAATTTTTTAAAGAACACTTGTCACATTACCTTAATCTATCCCGCGGACTGCCTATTTCAAAGAACAATCTTCTCATCACCCGAAGCACGGAAATGAGTATCTATATCGTTTCCGAAATTCTCCTTTCCGCAGGAGATACCGTATTGGTAGGTGCTTTGAGTTATTTTTCTGTGAATATGATTTTCCAGAAAGCGGGTGTCAATATTGTATCTCTGCCAATAGATGAAGAAGGAATTATCGTGGAAAATGTCCGGGAAGCCTGTAAAAAACAGAAAATCCGGATGCTTTACCTTACCCCGCATCACCACTATCCTACTACTGTTGCGTTAAGTGCACAACGAAGGCTTGAACTGCTGGATCTTGCCCATGAATTTGGGTTTATTATTTTGGAAGATGATTACGATTATGAATTTCATTACGACAAAAGTCCAATTCTTCCATTAGCAAGTGCGGATACGAAAGGGATGGTGATTTATATCGGATCTTTTGGAAAATCATTGGCTCCTGGATTCAGGACCGGTTTTATTGTGGCTCCGGAAAATCTGATGGCTGAAATGAGGAAATATCTGGGAATCATTGACCGTCAGGGGGATATTTTAATGGAAAGAGCCCTTGGTGAAATGATTGAGGAAGGGGAAATACACCGGTATCTGAAAAAATCGTTAAAGATTTATCAGGAAAGACGCAATCACTTTGCAGAACTTCTTAAGGAAAATTTAGACGAATTGATACAATTTCAAAAACCCTCAGGAGGACTGGCTTTCTGGCTGGAATGGAATGTTCCCGTGAATCTGATGCAACTGAGCCGGAACTGTGCGAAGAACAATCTGTTTATTCCTAAAACACTGCTTTACCAGACCAAAAATCTTACGGCAATGAGGCTGGGTTTTGGAAATCTCAACGTTGAGGAAATGGAGAAGAGTATTGAAATCCTTTCTGGGCAAGTGAAAAGATTGTTATAAAAATTATAAACCACAAAAGTTTTCTTGAAACACTTAAGTTATTTAAAGTTTAAAAGCCTACTGTAAAAAAGGACACTTAAGTTTTTGTGAAAATCTTTGATTTTCTTTACTATAAAAGAAAAAATATACCTGATTTCTACAACAAAGAAAATTTTAAACGATTAGGATTATTAAGCTTTTAAGAATATTAAGTTTTAGTTTCGCTTTAAGGCGTACAACCTAAAAAAATCATTGATTTTTTCTTAACTAACCCTACTATCTTCACTTATCTTAATGTTTTAATAAGCGTAGGACGAGAATTGGTTGTCATATTACTAGGCGGCAGATTTTAATATTGATAATCAATGCGCAACAAGTAAATTATAATAAATTTCCCGCAGATTACACGAATCCCGCAGATAATTGAGGTATATAAATCTGTGAAATCTGTACGATCTGTGGGACAAAAAACAAAATTATTTGTAGCCGATTTTGAATGATAAAAAAAGTGTAATAGTTATGCTACACTTATCTAAAATTTTTTGTTTTTTTAATTGGAGAGAGTCAATATCTTCACTTTCTTTTTCTTGGGTTTCTTCTTTTTTCTGTTCAGATAAATAATGAATCCTGTGATGGGAAGTGAAGCTGCAATCATGCCTGCAAAAAGGTATACAATCCGGCCTGTCATTCCAAATATGCTTCCTGTATGAAGGTCATAATTTCTTTCTCTTAATGCGGTTCCATTGCCGATGTCTTTATCTTTGTAGGATTGATGCTTTAGTATTTTCCCTGAGTATTGATCAAAATTGAACTGCTCATTTTGATATTGTTTATCACCATAGGTCACCTCAGCATAATAAGTCCCTTCTTCTGTTTTCGGAAAGCTGATGAGTGCAGATTTTTTATCAGCCAGGCTCTTTTCTACTCTATCCCCTACAATATTCAAGATGTTTTTTTTGTCTGAAGATTCTTCGAAAGGAATAGTACTTTTAGCTTTCTGTTCAGTTTTCGTCTTTCCGTTCAGTGTTTTTTTGACCCATTTATCTACATCTTCGAAATTCCATATTAGCGCTGCATAGGAAATAAGACATAATGGAATGACGGCATAAAATCCTAAGACATTGTGCATATCATAATTAACTCTTTTCCATTTGGCTGATGTCTTGATCATAAACATCCCTTTGAGTGCCTTCTTATTCATTTTACGGGGAAACCAGATGACCAGTCCTGAAAAAAGCATGACAGCCAATATCAGTGTAGAATATCCGGTAATGGTTTTACCAATTTTTTCACCCAATAAAAGTCTGCGATGAAGATCCATCACGATTTCAAAAAAATCATTTTTGGCATTTTCAACCTCAAGAACTTTTCCTGTGTAAGGATCTACATAAACCCTATAATAATGAATGTAGGAACCCCAATAGGTTAAAGCTTCATTATCCATTTTAAGGGAGCGGAACGCATAGCTTCTGGAGGGATCTGAGGATATTTCTACCCTGCTTACCTTAAGACTGTCCGGAAGTGCCTGTTCAGCTTTTAGTTTAAGATCGGAAAACTGCAGTTTTTCTTTTTTAATGTTTTTGACGAAATATTTTTCCGGGTGTAGGGCATGTTTCAGTTCTTTTTCAAAAGCGAGAATACACCCTGTTACTGCCATTATCACAACTATAAGCCCGGACGTTAGTCCGAGCCATAGATGTAATTGATATGCTGTCTTTCTTAGTATAGAATTCATATTAAAACTTAAGAGTAACCTCCGCCACAAAGTTACGGGGCATTTGGGCTACTATAACACCCTGTCCTGCGAAATACTGCACATTTCCTAAATTATTCATTTTAAATCCTAATCTGTATCTTTCTTTTTCAAGAGATACGGAAGCGTTCACTAAAGTATAAGCAGGGAATATAAACTGTCCGGTAGTTGCATTGTCTACAGTAATCTGTTCACCCACGCGGTTTACTCCAAAACCTAATCCGAGACCTGAAAGTCCTTGGATCGGCAATATGTAGCTCACCCATGAATTGAATACATTAGCCGGACCTGAAGACGATGGACGACGGCCATCTACATTGGCAGCAGCTTTTACAAACTTACTGTCGTTATAAGAATATCCCGCCATAATGTTCAGCCCTTGAATCGGGTTCAGGATGGTTTCAATTTCGATCCCTTTACTTCTCTGTTCTCCGTCCTGTATCGTTACATTATAGGGCTTTCCTTCACGATTCACAACATCTGCTCGTAACATATTGTCGACCAGAATATCATAATATCCTACCGTGAAATTCACTCTGTTTCTCCAAAGATTTCCTTTGAATCCTACTTCCCACTGATTAGATCTCTGCGGTTTGAAATCTCCACTAAAGTCTGCAAGCGGCTGAGCAACCGGAGCTACATTACTGAAACCATTCATATAGTTAGCATAGGCAGACAGACGGTCTTTGAAGATCTGATAGGATAAACCAAGTTTTGGAGACAACGCATTCTGATTGAATGTCCCCGTATTGGTATTCTTAACCAGATCAAGCTGTCCTTTGCTTTCATAATGGTCAAAACGTAAACTTAGCAAAGTAACCAAACGGTCTGTAATATATACCGCATCAGAAATATAAGCTCCATATATATTGCTTGATGCTGTATTTCTTACTAAAGGTGCTGTAGAAGTCTGAATTTTTTGTAATGCTAAATCTCTGGTTATATTTCCATAGGCTCCTGTTATTGGCAGTTCCACTGGCGCTGTAGGATTTCTAGGATCAATGTAATCAAATACAACAATTGGAGAAAGGTTATTGTTCAAAGACTGGTTTAAATAATCTAATCCGACAAGAACTTTATTTTTGATTTTTCCTATTTTAAATTCCCCGTTAAAGTTCTGCTGAATGCTGGTAGACGCTCCTTCACCATTCTGCCACTGTACATTACGCTCCAAAAGGTTATCTGTAGCTCCTCTCATGAACTGATACTGATAGAGTCCTTCCGTTTTTCTGTAATTTCTTGAGATCAAAGTCTGAGAACTCCACTGATCTGAAATTTTGTAATTAACCTCAGCTTTTACATTGATGGAAGGTGCTTTTAAGGTCATATCATTATTGGAATAAGACCTCTTCCAGTCATATCCAAGCTCATCCGGCGTGGTTGCGATGAATGCCCTGGTTCTCGGTAAAAAGATAATCGGTGTATTCGTTCCTTCATAGGTGTAAATCTGGGCTCCCAAATTAAATTTTAACCGGTCATTCACCTGGTAACTGAATGTAGGAGCGACAAACATGGATTTTCTGAACTCTGAATCTCTGAATCCGTTCTGATACTGATACGCAGCATTCACACGGAATAAAGTCTTCCTTGAATCCGTGATTGGTCCGTAAACATCAGTCGTCACACGGTTTAGGTTATAACTTCCCAAAAGATACGAAGCTTCTCCTCCGAAATAATCTTTAGGCTTTTTCGTTACGACATTAATTAATCCTCCAAAAGAATTGACTGCGCCTCCGTATAAAGTTCCGGAAGGTCCTTTGATCGCGTCGATACGCTCAATATCCGCCGGATCAATTTCTGAGTTGGTGGTCGCAGGAACACCATCTACCATAGAAACCCTGGTAGGGAAACCTCTCAAATTGTAGTAGAAACTTCCGTCTCCCGCTCTACCCGCACTTCCCTGCATTTTCACAATACCCGGAACGTTTTTTAAAGCGTCAGACATATCATAAACCAACTGCTCTTTCAGGATCTGCTGGTTGATACTTGTATACATTTGAGGATTTTCAATGTTTCTCAAAGGCATTTTAGAGATCGAAGTACTGTCTCTGTCCAGAAATTTATTTCTGCTCACGGCGTATACCGTGATCCCTTCGATGACGTTGTTTTCTACTGAAGTGTAAATCACCGGAATTTCAAAGACATCTTTCTCAATGTGGATCGGCTCACGCATTAATTCAATATCATTTAAAACCACCTGAAGCGTATATTCTCCCGGTGGCACATTATCAAAATAGTATTCTCCTAAACTGTTGGTCTTAGCCTGATACGGCGTATTGACTAATCTTAAAAGCGCATTCTTCACGGGCACTTTTTCAGACAACATGATCTTTCCGTTGACGCGTTCATTCTGCTGGGCAGAAACAAATAATGGAAGACCGACAAGAAATAAAAGTAATATAGGGGTTTTAAATATTCTCATGCTGTAAGTTTTGTAACAGGGGGTAGTTTATTTTGCCGTTTTGTGATAGTGGAAATGATTCTATGTGTTCGGTGCGTACGTATTGCGGATTGATGCGCAGCTTATTCTTAATGGTTTCCTTAACGATCTCAGGATCAATCTCGATGTTGTCATACAGAACAATGATCTTTTTATCATTGCCGTTTAGACAAACAACTGTATTTCCTTCCAGTTCATTTTTAAGGATAAACTCTACCTCATCCAGGTTGAGACGGATCCCGAAAAGCTTCATGATCCGCTTGATTCTTCCTGTGATGTAGTACAGTCCGTTCTGCCCTCTTCTGCCTGTATCTCCTGTATGAAGAACCTTAGGCTGCTCGTAGGTAGAAAGATCTTCAAGCTTGTTGGCATACCCTCCACTGATGCTTGAATGTAAAAAGAGCAGTTCATCCGTTTCAGGATCGATCTGGAAGCTTCCTCCGTGTACAGGAGTTCCGATAGACGTTTCTTCTTCAAGGAGTCCATCTGTGGTAAGATAAGCCATTCTTCCGCCTGCTTCGGTTTGTCCGTACTGAGCGAAAAACTGTTTTTCAAACTCATGACAGTAGTTGAAGATGGTTTTCCTCAATTCAGCATTGATCACACCTCCCGTATGGGTCATATACCTCAGACTGGTGCTGTCTTTTCTGAAGAATCCGATTCTGTTCAGGTTTTCGTACAGATAAGGAACACCTCCCAGCGTGCTGTACCCATACGCTTCCATTTCGTCCCAGAATGCTTTCTGCATGATGTCTTTGTCCGTACATACTATTCTTCCCGCACGCATACAGTTGGTGGTAAAAATAGAAAAACCGTACACGAAATTAATTGGTACGTTGAGCGGAACTACATCAGATTCCAGGATAGGCATGTATTGAAGGATGCTCACGGCATTCTGATAAAGGTTTTCATCTGAAAGTTTTACCAGTTTTGGAACTCCGGTTGTTCCGGAAGTACTTAAAAGGATCTTGATATCAGGATGAATCGTCACTTCCGGCTGGTAACCTTCTTTAGCAAAGATTTTCACCGTTTCCGAAAATTCCTTTAACGAATATCCCTGAACCTCATCTCTTGAGGGATCAAAGATATATTTGGGACGGTATTCCGCTTCCAGACGTTCTTTAAATTCCGGATGCAGTTTCTGTCCCAAAACAGCAATGGCATGTGCCGTTCCATAGAAATTGAGGAGCACCTCAATGCTGGATACCTGATTGTCATTGTACAAAAAGATCAATCCTTTTTCTACAGGATTGAGGCCTAAAGACCGGTACAGCGTTCCAACCGGCGTGGAAGCACCGGTGGAAGCATCTGTAAACAACAAGTTCTTGTTGGCAATTACATTTTCTAAAATTTTCATATACTTAGTTTTCTACGAGTACATCGTATTTTTTCATTTTTTCGCGGATCTTTCCGACGGTTCCCATTTCAAGGATGTCGTTAAAGTCAAACTTGACACGGTAGAACTGCTCCAAAGCTTCTACAATAAGCAGATGCGACATGGAATCCCATTCAGGAATTTCCTGATAGGTAAGGTTTTCGTCTACCAATTCTTTTTTCACAGCAATTGCTGATGCGATAATTTCATAAAATTCGTCTGTTGTGTGCATTTTAAATTTTTATAGTTTTCCATTTACCATTTTTGAAGATCATGAGGAACAGTACAGCCAGTACGATTTCCGAAGAAACAATAGCTGTAAATATTCCTTTCAGTTCCCATTGAAGTCTTACCCCAAGCAGGTAAGCTAAAGGAAGCTGAATCACATAGAACATGATCATGTACAGCAGGGTTACCTGCATAATATTGCCAGCCGCATTAAGCGCACGGCTGATCACCATTGTAAAGCCTAATAAGAGATAAGCCATAGACACTACATGGATGTATTGTACTGCATATCTTGCTACTTCAGTTTCCTTGGTGAAGAACGTCACGACATATTCCGCAGCGAACTGCCAGAATATAGCAACTACTACCAGATAAGTCATATTAATTCCTCCGGCTCTCCATACCGTTTTCTCTGCTCGGTCCGGGTTTCCGGCTCCTAAATTCTGTCCTGTAAGAACTCCTGCGGCATTTCCTATTCCCCACGCAGGCATCGTCGCAACAGAAGCAATTCTCTGCGCGATAATATATCCTGCAAGAGCTGTCGTGCCGAAGGTGGCGATGATTTTAACCATGATCAGCCAGCTTGAAGCAGGAATAATATACTGAACCAGCCCGCCAAAAGTAATTTTCAGTATTTTCTTAATTAAAGGCAGATCAAGATGAAATTTCACCAGGATATTCACGCTGGTTTTACGTGTAAGAAGGATAAAGAACTGATATAAAACCGCCAGTAACCGGGATAATATGGTAGCATACGCCAACCCCATTAATCCGTAAGCAGGAATAAAACCCAATCCGAAAACAAGAATTACCGCAAAGACCATACTGGAGATATGACAAAGCCAAAGCGACTTCATCGCCAGATCTGCATCCCCTGCTCCCCTGAAAAGACCATTGATAGACAGACGCAGAATCACCAGACCGATACTCAGAAAGACCAGCTTGGAAAAAGGAAGCCCATTATCTACAATTCCTGTATTAAATCCAAGGAAACTGATGATCTCACCGGCGAAAAGAAATGACAAACCGCCAATCAGTAGTGCAAAACCAGAGGCCAGCAATATGATGTAATGGGCAGTCCGGCTCATACCTTCCTGATCTTTTTCTCCTGCTCTTCTTGCCGTCAGTGTTGCAGCAGCGATACCCAAACCAATGGCAATTGCATTGGCAAAATTGATATAGTTATCTGCGATTCCCACCAGTCCAAGGACCTTATCTCCCAATCTTGCAATAATTAAAAGATTGATACTGACAAAAACAGATTCCATCACGAGCTCCATCACCATCGGAATGGCAAGGCTGAAGATAGAACGGTTGATACTCCCTGAAGTAAGTTCTACTTTTTTTCCCGCTAAAGCTCCGTACGCAAATACAGAGCCTTCTTTTACAAGATGCAGAAACTTTCTCATACCGTCGCTACAGAGTTTTTATTCGCAATCTGATACAAAGGATTAGGCAGTGCGCCGTCTTTCTTTGGAATAGCAAATGCTTTATTTTCACTGTAGCCGTTGTTTTTCAAACGAAGACTGTTGATGTAGAACCTTTTGAAGGTAGGAACATACAGATCATATTTTTCATAACGCTCATTCAGATGAGGATTATGGTTTTTGTAGTTTTCTATACACTCATGAACAAGCGTCCAGAAGGTCTCTTCCTTAAAATTGGAATGCGTATGCAGAACATTGGATAAATATCTGAAGAACGCATCAAAAACACCCAAAAGAATAGACAACGGAACATTTTCCTTGTTGGAAGATTGAATCAGTCCGTCTGCCAGATGATCAGGAAGTTTCTCTCTTGCTTCTGTGGTCAGGACAATATCATCTACAAAATCTTTGATCACAATTCTCCGCGGTACTCCGTTTTTCAATACGACCATAATGTTTTCTCCGTGAGGCGTTACACAAAGAGAATAGGTATAATAGATGTGAAGGAGCGGTGTAAGATAGGCATCCAGATAATCTTTGATCCATTGCTGAATACTGATTCCTGCCTGTTCTGCAAAAGCCTGTACCAATGGAATTCCATGTTGATCTACAAAAAGCAGGGAAGCCATGGTAAACATTTCTTCGTCTTCCTGTAAATAGTTGGAAGCACTTTCGCGCCATAAAGCCCCAAGAAATTCATTGTATTGATAAGGAACACCGGCAATAGCACTGTATTGAGGATGCAGGTAAGCAATAGAAGCTTCTTCTCCTAAAAATATGGTTCCTTTTGTTTCAAGATAAGCGTCGCCTTTGATTAATCCTTTTACCCAATATGTTATAGAAGGCGCAATTTTCATCTGCTTAGGCGACAGTCCTCTGATGTTTCCTGTACTTAAAATAGAAACAGCCGTTTTCAGATATCTTTTTTCAGGATGAACTGTATTGAACAAAGTCCTGATGCTCTGTTGCGGACTGTAGATATCATTTCCTTCTCCTAATAGAATTAAAATACCGGATGCAATATCGCCTGCAAAATGAATTTTCAGTTTATTTTGCCACTGCCACGGATGCACGGGAATTAAATTATAATCATCAGGAAACTTTCCGGAATCAATCAGTCTTTGTTGAAAAGCCTGATACAATTCGTCTCCAATTTCAGAACGGTAAAATCCTTCCTGATCTATATGCTCCAGCGACTGGAACGCTGATCTGTCCTTATGAGCAGCCAGCCATAAGACTTTTAAATCCTCTCCTGCTTCCGGAGCAAACGTTTCAAGATCGGTAGGAGAAAATCCTAATCTGCTTTTGTTAACGATGACCCACGGATGTCCCGTCATCTGATGTTCTACGGTCTGGTAATTACTTGATGCCAGTTCTTTTGAAGACATAACGCCTCTGGATAAGATGAGTGCATCGCAGTATAACGTATGCAGCAATTCTTCGGTATATCTCGCCAGCGTATTGGCATCCAGATCAAATACGGTCTGCATTTCAAGAAAGAACTGTGGAATATTCAGCGCTGAGGTTGGTACGCCATTCTCTATTCTCACGATACTTTCCGTATCAATGTGCCAGTAATCCATCATCCTTTCCTGTCCGCGGAAAATATATTCTATAGTTGAGATTCCGGTCTCCAGTTTGAAGACCGTAAATCCTTCTTCGTCCTGAGTAACGGCAACAGGTTTTAACCGTTCTTCATGCATTAACTCCGCAATCGTTTTGGCCATAAGATCTCTGTTGGCCTGTAGCCAGATTTCCTGGCTGATGGTATTATTTTTTAAGTTGGTGTTCATTGTTCTGTTATATTTTGACAGTTGATACAGCAGCGTGTTTCTCTACATCAAAATCCTGGAAAGCAATTTTCTTTTCGATTTTATAATGTTCTCTTCCCAAAATGTCATTGATGATATAGGAATTACGGTAGGCCGCCATTCCAAGATCGGTAGAAATGTAGCTGTGGGTGTGTACTTCTGCGTGAAGCACGTAGATTTCACCGCCATTATGGTCTATCGAATAATTCCTGTTGACCGCAAATAAACCTGTGGAATCTCTTTTAATTCTGGACTGAATATTTTTCAGGAAAGTAGGTTCATGATAACGGTATCCTGTTCCTACCACCAGATAATCAGCTTCCTGTTCGTAAGGGACATCCTGCTCCAATTGGGTGAACTCAAGGGTTAAATTACCAGGATTGCTGTTATCTACTCTATCGAGCTGGCTATTTGGTATGATCGTAAGGTTTGGATCAGCATTATCAATATTCAGGTCATAGATGAAATCATAGATCTGGTTGATGAGGTCGTAATTGATTCCTTTAAACTGAGCCTGCTGCTTGCTTAATATTGATTTTCTTGCTGCTTCATCCCTGCTGTAGAAATAATCCACATAATCAGGAGAAGTCAGTTCAAGCGTCAGTTTTGAATATTCCATAGGGAAGAAACGGTCCGGACGTGAATACCAACCCAATTGGGTGTTTTCATCACGGCTTTGCAATAAATCATAGAAAACCTCTGCCGCACTCTGTCCTGAACCGATCACGGCAATTTTTTTACCCTGAGCTAAAAGTTCTTCCTTACGGTACAGATAAGAGCTTGTATGAAGAATACGAGAATCCTCTTTCGGAATAAACGAAGGAATATGAGGCTGTGTCCCTGTTCCCAGGATCAGTCTTTCTGTTCTGAAAACCTGTGTTTCCTTAGTCTTGGTATGAACAGTTGTAATTAAATACAATCCGTCTTCATACACAATATCAACCACCTGCGTTGAAAAACGGCACTGTGGAAGCTGGCTCACCACCCATTGACAGTAACGGTTATATTCTTTACGCGGAATGAAAAAATCTTCCCTGATAAAGAATTTATACAGTCTGTTCGTTTCTTTCAGATAGTTCAGAAGGCTTAAAGGATTCGTAGGATCTGCCATGGATACGCAGTCGCACAGAAAAGGTGTCTGCAGTGTTACGTGGTCGATCATCAATCCCGGATGCCAGTCGAAACTGTCTCTCTGGTCAAGGAAAAGTGTTTTTAATTCAGAAATCGGATTGGATAAGGCCGCAAGTCCCAAATTAAAAGGACCAATGCCTATTCCGATCACGTTATATATCGTGTCGTTATTCATGTTCAGTGATTTTTACGGTGAATTCTACGTCTTTGTTTTGTGGGAATTTTTCCCAGTACCATTCTCTGTAGCAGAAATTAAGGTTGGCTTTTTTATGAGGCATTTCAATGACTTTATCTACTTTGAAGCCTACATGAGCTTTATTCATCATAGAAGCCAGAGAATCTACCGAGCCTTCCCCTACCATTTTTCCAACCTCAGGTTGGGCAAATACATAATCTACCATAGACTGTGTGGAAGGAGAAACGTATTTCTTCTTCGGATCTGTGGGTGCAATAAATTGGTGGGTTCCATAATCGGTAGGCAGTACATCGTAGTAATCGCCCACAATATCTCTGCATGGCCAGTATACCTCAATATTACATGTAGGTTCTCCATTGCTTAAGACAATGTAGCTGTGTGCTTCATCACCCGGCAGCATTAAACGGTAATAGGTTTCCAGCTCGTCAATCGGCCAGTTCATTTGCCAGATTTTGATCGCATGTTCACGGTTAAACCACTCATGAAGCATTTCAAGATCATTATCAAGGTCAACAGGTCTCATCGTAACCGTGACATCATCTTTCTGGAAATAACGCTTGAAGAAAGCTTCTTTTCCTTTTGGATGGATCAGCTGATCTGAGAAATAATGATAATGAAGAAGATTCGGAACTTTAGCGTAAGAAATGGCTGCAGCGCTTGTAATTCCGTCAATTTCATTGGCAACGGCCTTAAAATTGGTTTTTGTGCCCCAATGACGGTTTTTAAGTGCATAACGGGTGAAATCTGAAGGCATTTCCTGATGAACCTGTTCAAAATGGTTGTGCAGAATATTGATCAGTGTTCTTTCTTTTACCCATTCTGTTTTCCCTAATGACGCCACAAGTGCTGAAAGATTGCTCACCAGAACATGGTAAGAAATTATGTCTAAAAGACGTTCATCCCTGATGAAAAGATCTTCAATTTCAGGATACATTTTGGAAAGTTCCGTATACTGTTCTCTTGCGCTTTCTCTTAACAAATATCCCTGTGCATCTCTTACAAAAAGAGTCTTTGGCAGCAACTGATCATCCAGTTGAATTAAAAGATTCTGTTGGTGTGCTTCAGGAGCCATGCCGTATTGGCTGTATAAATGGTTTAAAGGAGCAATCAGTAAGTGAATATATTTTGCAAACCAAATAGTAACCGATTCTTCAGGACTGGTTCCTAATTTTTCAGAAACATCTGTAAAGAATTTTTGGATAAAATTTTGTCTGTCTGCAGGCTCATCCTGACACAATCTTGCTAAAAGAAGTATTTTATCTTCCGGCTGGAATGGATTTTCACGGATCAGCAGATTAAGGCTTTCAATATTTTTATCCTGATGATAAACGCCTAATGTTACAGGCTCTAAAAGCAGTTTAAACTGATTGAAATCCTTTTCAAATGCTGCTCCAGCATGTTTTCTCCATAAAGCCGATGCATAGCCTCTTTTTAAATCTTTCTCCGTGTTGATCCTTATTGATCCTGTTAAAAGTACATTTAACGAAAACTTAGGCATCCATGGGATATTTGGGCTGTACATACTTCTGATGGAAGAGGTTGAATAAAATTCTTCCCCAAAAGCTCCGATATGGATTAAAGTACGGTCTTTGATCATTTCCGCTCCTTCTTCGATAGACAAAAGATAAGTAGCTTCCCACGGATGACACGGAACCGTATAGAAATCAGAAAGTTTTTCACCTTCTTTAAGATATTTCGCTTCAAGATCTTCCGGTATTGAAACCATAGTCTTCAGAAATTCGTTGTAAGGTTGCTCCAAAACCGACTGTTCCTGAACACAGCTTTTATGCACCAGAAAATACTCCAGCTGAATTCCTTTATTGAATTCCGGGCCATACAGAAGCTGCTCTTCTCTGGAGAATCCCATTCTCGCTTTTGTGAAAGGATGAAGATTGTGTCCCACAGGAAGCTGCTGTTCAGATTCCAGGAAAGAATACGTTAGATCATCCTGATCCTGTAAACCTTCCTCCATGATCATTTCCAGATTTCTTAAGCTGCTGTGAATTCTTTTGGTAAATAATTCAAGCCCTTTTTCACTGAACTGCTCAGAAAGTTCGCGGTATACCAGTTCGGTAAGCTGATCAACATTTGGCTCATAAACCTTCTGATTATTATGATCAACCACCCATAAAGGCGATCCGTAATTGTGGAAAGCACTTTCAGAACGGTAAGAAACCGGAGCGAATAAAAAGATCTCGCTTTTCTTTAATTCAAATCTGATATGCAATGGATATGTACTGTTTTCCAGTGCCTGAGCTGTAAGGACATCGTATTTCGGAACGCCCTGATAGAACTTTCCGTTTCCAAGCTCACGAAGCATTCCGTTCAGCAGGATTCTAATCGTGATTTGCTGTGCTTTTTCTGTAAGCTTAGTTGGCTGTACCAAAGTCTTCTCCATGCGATTGTATTGTATTTAAAATTTGGTGAACATCTTCTGTTGTGGTGATCGGGTTCAGGAAAGTAAACTTCAGGTAGAAATTTCCATCTACTTTAGTACTTGCCACCAGAATTTCCCCGCTGTAGAAAAGTTTCATTTTGATATGCTGGTTCAAAGCATTCAGGTCTTTAATATCAGATCTTATATAACGGAAAACCAGAACACTCAGATCTGTATCAGAAAGCAGTTCGAAATGAGAGTTTTCCGTGATCATAGACGCTACATCTTTGGTAAGGTCTATCACCGTGTCTGTATATTCTGCGAGCTGTTCTTTGCCCATCATTCTTAAAGTAAACCACAATTTCAGAGCATCGAACCTACGCGTACTCTGGATAATGGATTTGTTGATCTGTGCAGGAATTTCCTCTTCATCCATTTCCGCAGGATTCAGATAGTCTGCATGGTGTTTCAGGATTCTTAATTCCCTTTTGTTTTTAACGATGAAAGCACTGCTGCTGATTGGCTGGAAGAAAGATTTGTGATAATCGATTGTCACTGAATCCGCTCTTTCGATACCATTCAGAAGGTAACGGTACTTTTCGCTTAATAATAAAGCACATCCATAAGCCGCATCTACATGCATCCAGATATTGTATTGCTCAGCAACATTGGCGATATCTTCCAGTGGGTCTACGTTTCCGAAGTCTGTAGTTCCGGCCGTGGCTACAATTCCGATAGGAATATTTCCCATCTGTTCTTCTCTTTTAATGTATTTTTTCAGCAAAGTGATGTCCATGCAGAATCTTTCGTCTGTAGGAACTTTCACGATACTTTTTTCGCCTAATCCCATGATAGATGCATTCTTTAAGTTGCTGAAATGGGATTTATCAGAAACAAAAATTCTAAAACGTCCAGCTTCCTGCGGAAGACCATCCAGCTTGATATTATGGTTATATCTCTTCTGAGAAAAGCAATCACGCATCATCACCAGTCCCATCAGGTTGCTCTGTGATCCGCCTGCTGTGAAAACACCGTCGCTTATTTCTGCATTGTATCCTAACTGTTCTGCGGTCCAGTCGATCAGTTTTCTTTCCATGAAAGTTCCTCCGGCACTCTGGTCGTAGGTATCCTGAGAAGAATTGATGGCACTGACAAGGATTTCTCCCGCCAATGCAGGGATAACGATAGGACAGTTAAGGTGTGCCACGTATTGTGGAAGGTGAAAAGCAGTGGCATGCTTTACATATATAGTATCTACCTCTTCAAGTAGCTCCTGGTATGAAGATAGTTTTTGATTAAGGTCTATCTGCTGTACCATGCCTTTCATTTCTTTGGCTCCGATTCCGCTGAAGGGTTTGTCGTTTCTGTGAAGAAAAGTTCCCACAAGGTCTAAAGTTTCTTCGACGGCGGAACGATAATGATCATAATTGTCAGTATGAAAAATATTTCCAAAATTCCCCGAAATGTGAGGTAAGGAAGCGCCCAGTATGTCTCCGGCGGGCATTTGATTGTTGTTCATATACGTATTTGTAAGGTGATTTTTAAAATCAATAAGTTGCGTAAAGTGGTTTAGTACATAGGCGTATGTACTTGATAGTCAAGTTTTTATTTTTTACATTTTTTAAGTTTTTATTTGGTGATTGATAAATTATTCCTAAATTTGAACCGTCTATTGTTATTTAGAATAATTAAAAACAAATATAGAAATTATATTCACACACCAAATATTTTTTTAATGAATTCGCTAGAAATTTTAGATAACGACCGTATTACTGCGGTAAAACTGCTTCCGAGAGTCATTGAGATCACCTCTCAGGAAAGAAGAATGATACAAGATGCAGCGGTGCATCTTCAGAGAAAATATGGCAGCTATGAAAATAGAGACTTCATTACTCACGTTCATCAACTGGCTTCTTATTTTTTGCCGGAAAGAATTCTACATATAGCCGCTGATTTTGCCAGCGACTTTTCAATAAACCAGTACGGAGCTCTCGTATTTAGGGAGTTAATGGACATTGATCAGGAAAGTATTGGAAATACGCCACCGAACTGGCAGTCTGCGGATTATTCCAAATTCAATATCTATGGTTTTGCGTGTGCTTTGATTCACGGAGCACTTCCATCCAAACCTGTGCAATATTATTCTCAACGTAAAGGCGGAGGATTAATGCATGCCATCATTCCTGACGAAAAAATGAGGGAAACGCAGACAGGATCGGGATCTGCAACAGATCTTTATGTGCATACCGAAGATGCCTTTTTGAAACATCAGGCAGATTTTTTAAGCTTTATGTACATTCGTAATGAAGAACAGGTGCCTTCTACCCTATATTCTATCCGTTCTCACGGAGCTATCGGGGACAATTTCAGACCTCTTTTTGAACGTATGTACAAAATACCGAAAGATGCCAATCTGGAGACAGGTGTAGACGAAGAAGAAGCATTGGATGCCGTTTTGTATGGCAATTATGAACTGCCTTTTATGAGGTTTGATGCTGCGGAACAGCTGTTCAACCCAAGCATTAAGCAGACTGATGATGCACACAGCCATCTGACAGAGTTTTGGGAAGAAGCAAGAGATCTTATTTATTCAGGTTTCACGCCACAGGCCGGAGATGTGATACTGGTGAATAACCATTTATGTGCTCATGGAAGATCGGCTTTCAGGGCTGGAGTAAGAAATATCGACGGCGTAGAACACCGTTGTGAAAGAAGAATTATGCTCCGTATGATGAGCAAAGTGAGCCTGATGGAAATGAGAGCGCACACACTTACAGAAGACCCGTTCTTTGTTATTGAAGAGCATTTGGGTAAAAACTTTGAAAATATTTAAAATGTTTTAGTAGATATTTATTTGATAATAATTATGATGGATCCTTTTAGGCCTTGTGCTTAAAAGGATTTTTTTACTATTTTTTCTAAACCATTAAGAGCATTTAAGTTTTTAAGAGGATTAAGAGGAGCTTTGCTTTAAGTTGTTATGGTTCTTAAAAATCATCGGACTTTAATCTTAATTTTCCTTGGTCACTTCAATGCTCTTAATGGTTAAAGCACATTCAGTTTAAAAACAAATTGATTTTAGCTTTAAATAAAAATATTTAAATAATTGTTTAGTAATGTTTTACAAGTATGCAAATAAAGTTATTTTTAATGATTAAAAAACTGATCAAATAAAGTCAATTGTTCAGATAACGATCTGCTCCAATACTGCGGATCATGAGCACCCAAAGATTCTATATAAAGATGCGGAATCTTAAGGTCTGTAAGTTTTTTGTGAAATTTTCTGTTCATTTCTATCATCTGACTATCTTCTGTTCCGCAATCGAAAATATATTGCTGTCCTGCTTTTGCCATTAGATTGGTTTTATGATCAGTCAGTAAGTTTTTGTTGATCGAAGACAAAGGGCCCAATACATTACTTACCTGATATTGGGTATATCCTTCGCCGAATGAATTGAAATCCAAAGCTCCACAAGAACTTCCCACAATGCCAAATGTATTATTGTACGCAGTACCAATGTTCACAGCACCATAACCTCCCATACTCCAGCCCAGGATACCACGGAATTTTTTATCATTTTTTACCGGATAGTTTTTATTAACAAAATCTACAAGCTCCTGCCCGATAAAAGTCTGGTACTGTGAATCTTTAACCAACGGACTGTCTACGTACCATGAGTTGTAATTTCCGTCCGGAAGTACGTAAATCATCTTATCCTTTTGAGCTTTCTGAACAAGGTCCGGAATATCCTGTTTGATCGTCCGTTCAGGATTTCCACTGTAGCCATGCAGAATATAGACGGATGGGTAGGTTGCACCCTTCTGCACATCCGGTGTGATAATGATTGTTTTAATGTTCTTATTCATTTTGGCACTGAAGACATCTTTATGAATGACTTTCTGTGCGGAAAGCTGTGCAGATATCGTCAATACACATACGATACTTACTAAATTTTTCATAGGATACAATTTTAATTTTGTTGCTAACTTGGGAATCTAATAGGACTGCATCCTATCTTAGGCTAAATCGCCACGTTGTGGCTGGCTGTTTCCCATACAATTGTTCTTGTTTATGAGAAAAAGATGAGGCAGAGAAAATAAAAAAGTCTCAACATATGTTGAGGCTTTTGTTAGATTATTTCTTTTTTATGCGGCTCAGCTGAGTGGGTGTAATCCCCAGATAGGAAGCAATATGATGCTGTTTCAGCCGGTCATGGAGCGGTTTGTTCTCCAAAAGCTGCAAATAACGCCGTTTGGCTGTTTCATGCTTTAAAGAGATCTCCAGCGGTTCTTTTTTTACTACCCAGTTTTTTTCCAGATAATGAATGTGAAATAATGCCAGATCGTGATATTGATTGATCAGTTCTCTGAAAGCTTTTGCCGGATATTTGATCACTGAACAGTCTTCCAAAGCAATGATATTGAAGTCGCTGGGCTTATCCTTGATAACGGCTGCCGTAGAAGCCACAAAACTTTTTTCTTCAAAGAAAATTTTATACACAGAATCTCCCTGTTCATCTATGGTATAATATCCTATCAACCCTGATTTTATAAAATAATAATATCTGGCAGCAGCTCCGGCTTCCTGGAGAAGTTCATTCTTATGATAAGTTTCTTCCGTGCAGATATTCATCAGCGCTTCAACCGTTTCTTCTGAAAGCGGATAATAGGTACTGATCTGTTCTAAAAGTTCTTTCAAGGCAGATTATTATTTAATCTAACAATTTCTTCATCATCAGATCAGTTTGGTCGTCGTCTCCCAACCTGAAGGTATGAGTTCCGAACTCCTCAAACCCATTTTTCCTGTAAAATTGAAGGGCTCTCAAATTCTCTTCCCAAACTCCCAGCCACAGATAACTTTTGTTAAGGTTTTGAGCAGTTGCCAGAGCCTGGTCGTAAAGCAGTTGACCTACTTTTTGTCCGTGATGGCTTTGTTTTACATAAATACGTTCTATTTCCAGGGAAGTGTCGTCCTGCATCTCAGTTTGTGCAGTCCCGGAGTTTAATTTCAGATAACCAACAGGAATGTCTTCTTCCCAGGCAATAAAGAAATGAGAATCAGGATTATTTAATTCTGATTTCACTTTCTCTGTACTGAAGCTTTCTTCCAGGTAGGTTTTCATTGCCTCTTCTGAATTGCTTTCTGCAAAGGTCTCATAAAAAGTTTGTCTTCCCACATCCTGTATGGTTTCCAGATCTTTTATTCCTGCTTTTTGAATGATTATTGATGACATGCTATACATTTATTGCTCTAATTTATTAATAAGATTTTTTATTTCAGGTATGCTTAATTCGGTTTTTGTTCCTGCTTTTAAAATGTTTTTTAAAATTCTAATATGGGCAACCTTTAAAGCATCTTCTGCTTCTACTTCCTGATCAGGAATCACTCCGATATGCTCCCAATTTTTATGGCTTATGGAAGATGTTATTTCTCCTGCCGGAAGAAGTAACAAATATTGATTTTGGATGATAAAATGATCTACCGGATTGGCAGCACCGCCCGTTTTTTCACCAATTACTTCGGCCATTTTATATTCCTGTAAAAAGTAGGCCAGACCTTCTGCTGCGGAAAAACTTTTTTTACTCGTAAGAATGATGATATTTTTGTGAAGATATTTCTGCCCGGAAATTTTAGGTTGTGTACTGTTTATGACTGTTTTATCCTTATTTCTAAAATAAGTAGTATAAAGATCCGTCTTTTTATCAAAGAAATAACTGCAGAATAAAAGGAGCATTTCATTATCTCCTCCTCCATTTTCTCGCAGGTCAATAATCAACGAGTTGGTATTGGCAATAAAATTCATTGAAGCAGCCAGTGTTTTTGCACTGGATTCAGCCGTTGCAAAACCTTTAAAATTGATATAACCGACGTTACCTTCCAGGCGTTGAACATTTTCAAAACCAAAATTTTCAAGGCTGTTATGAAAATTGTTTTCTTTTTCTCTTTCTTTCTCATTGTGAGGATTTTCAGAGCTATAATTTTCTAAATATTTGACAAAAAAATGCTCATCTTTTATGGTGGCTCTCAACTTTTGAGTCAGAAAGGCAGCAAAGTCTTTTTTACTCAGATTATTAAAAGTTCCTTTCTTAGATTCATTTTGAAATAAAGAATCAACTTTCTTGTAGGCATCTTTATCAATATAATTGTTTTTTACTTTTTCTGTGATATCAGACAGTACTACTTTAGTATGATCGCTCTGTGCATAGGAAATCAGAGAATAGAAAAAGAAAATTCCGACCAGTATTTTTTTCATTGAAATATGATTTAATATTTCAGTAAAAGTATTTCAATGGAAAGCTTATAAATTGTAAAAATGGAAACTCAGATAAACAGCCAGATATTATTTTGTTCAATATCTACATTGTCAAAGAACTTCCTGGGGTTTATTTTTGTGAGTTCCTTAAAATCTTTAATAAGATGTGACTGATCGTAGAAAAGATGCTCATATGAAAGTTCAGTGAGATTTTTTACTTTTTTATTGGATATCAAAACATTACGAAATCTCTGGATTTTTCTGAATTCAGATGCTGGTTTAGCCAGATAACGTTTTGAGATCTTATTCACATATTGCCTTGTTATGTTATTTTTTACTGCAATTTCTTCGATGCTGAGTTCAGTCTCAAAATCATTCAATATCGAATAAGCCAATGCTAAATCTTTTTGTTGGAATTTAGAGAGCCAATAATCCTCCAGCATTTCAATTTGCTTTTTTCTGTTAGGCTCATTAAAAATAGCATTCGAGATTTCTTTAAAACCCGAAAGGTGAATGTTTTCTTCCAGGGCTTCACAGTCATCTGCCTCAAAAAAATGATAAATTCCTAAGGGTTTAAAGTAAAGCGTAAGTTCATTAACAGACTGCTGATAAAAAATTTCAGTAGGAACTGAACACCTGAAAACAAAGTCTATAATTAAATTCTCCTCCAAAGATCTGTAAATTTCTATCCATCCTTTATCCTGCGCAATAGATACATTCTGACAGACTGATACAATGAAATAGTTATCCGGAAAAGTAAGATACCTGACCGGTTTGTCCATATTATCTTTTTCTATAAAATAATATCCTTCAATATATTTTTTAAGAAGAGGATGCGTAGGTTGATAAAAAGTCAATTTCATATCATCGTCAGATAGAAAACAGAATTCTGAAATTTTTCACGGGATTTATACTATGAAAATAATATTTTCTTAAATGCTTCAGAAGCCAGATGTACCTGAACTGCCCAGTCGTCTGCGGCATCGCTTCCGGCATCATCA
Source organism: Chryseobacterium antibioticum (assembly GCF_012927325.1). GTDB lineage: Bacteria > Bacteroidota > Bacteroidia > Flavobacteriales > Weeksellaceae > Chryseobacterium > Chryseobacterium antibioticum. Next base: position 132,614 of record NZ_JABBGI010000002.1, read on the forward strand.
GAAATATATTTCAGGCATAGAAAAGGAATATTTTCTTTCTTTGCGATCAGGGCAAGCGGATAGGCTTCCATATCTACAATATTGTAATCCGTTTCTGAATGATTCATCTCAAAACTGTCGCCGCTGCCACAAATCCCTTCTTCCAGACCGTTCATCTGAAGACCATATTCCAGGACAGGAGGAATTCCGGATAAAGGGGTTTCATAAAGGCTGAAACCGAGACCTCTCACATCCATGTCTCTTTGAATGAATTTTGTGCAGCAGACCACTTTACCTTTACCAAAGTTTTTACTTCCTGCAGATCCTAAATTAACGATCAGTTTAGGCTTTCTGAAATGAATTTCTCGGGTAAGTTCTATGGCAGCGTTTACTTTTCCTATTCCTGTTACCAATTTATTTTTTCCTTCAAAAGCTTGTCCTGCCTCTGAATCCAAAGCAAAAACAAACAGTGTTTCAGAAACCGGATAATGAGCTTCGGTGTTGATTTTTATCATTGAACGTAAATATTTAAACAAAAATAAGCATTGAGCAGCTAAAACCGAGCCTCTTTTCTGTTTTTTATTGAACCCTATAACCAATAAAAACACCTCAGATTGAGGTGTTTTATAATGACTATGCGAATTTATTTTTTATTAAAAAATACTAATGTCGCTAATCTTTTTCACAAACCCCACGAATATTGCTGTCCTTCAATAGTGACATTAGTGAATCTATTTGTGTTTAGAAAATTAACATAGTCAGGAAGTTGGGAGGGGGAAGTTGGAAGTTACTCTTAGTCAATAAAATTTAATGAAGTAACCTTGAAAATTTAATAAAAATACACTGTAGCTCTGTATTCAAACTTCAATGACTTCCCTCTTCCAGCTTTAAACTTCCTGACATGATTTAAACACTGCATCCATCAGTATCACAAGAAGCTCCTCCCCCTTTAGAAAGGTCTTCAAACGGGCTTACCGTTTCTTTATAAGTCTGCTGAAGAGCATCTGCAAAAACTTCAGCCGGCTGTGCTCCCGATACGGCATACTTTCCGTTCAAAACAAAGAAAGGAACGCTGGAAATTCCATTGTTTTTTGCCTCCTGAATATCCTGATTGATTTCATAATCAAACTGATCCGATGTTAAAGCCTGTCTGGCTTCATCCTTATCCATCCCTGAATTTTCAGCAATAGCAACAAGTTCATCAATATCTCCTACATTTTTTCCGTCGATAAAATGAGCTTTAAAAAGGGTTTCTTCCATTTCATTTGCCTTCCCGTATTTTTTGGCAAGATGAAGAAGTTTGTGTGCGGAAAAAGTATTGATGATCAACGCTTTTTCAAAATTAAAATCGATGCCGGCTCCTTTTCCCATCTGGGCCACCTGACCAATCATCTGAGAGGCCTGATCTGCCGGAAAACCTTTTTTCTCTTTAAAATATTCAATCGTATTCTGAGGTTGTGTAGCATCTAAAGTTGGATCTAACTGGAAGCTCTTCCATTCTACTTCTATTTCGTTTTTAAACGACAGTTTTTCAAGAGCCTGTTCAAAATTATTCTTTCCGATATAGCAGAACGGACACATAACATCCGACCAAATTTCTATTTTCATTTTTTATTTGTTTTAATTTCTGAATGATTTGAAACATCAAAATTAATACATTTTACTCAATGTAACAAAATTTGTTACAATATGTTAGGAACAGGGAATAATAGCCTCCTTCTTTTCAGTTCTTTTTTCTAAAATACTCCTCAGAATGATCATCAAAAAGGCCAGAACACCAAATATAAGACCTATCCAGGGATTGTAAGACGCCCCTTTGGCCACGATCATCCATCCTCCTAATGTCGTTCCCAGAGTTACTCCCAAATTCCCAAAAGAGGTAGCCAGACTGTTGGCAAATTCAAGAGAATCCGGGACAGAAGAGATCATATAGGTAGATGCATTCTGGAAACTGGGAGAGTAAAGGAACCCCCAAACAGCTATGCTAATGATATTGGCAGGCAGACTATCCCCAGAAAAATACAGTAAAAAAGGCACAATTAAAGTCCCGGAAAGAAATAAAGCCGTTGTCTTAGGTACATTCCAGCTCAGCATTTTCCCTGCGATCCAATTGGCAAAAACACCTATAATTCCAAATAGAAAAAGCATATAGCTTACCATAGTTCCGTCCATTCCTTTTGCCTTATTCAGATAGTCTGCAAAATAACTGTAAGTAGAGAACCAGGCCGTTATCATAAAAAAGTTCATAGCTGTACTGATGATGAAGGTAGGCTGACTTAAAATTATAAGCTGGCTTTTGTAAGATTTCTTTTCTTTAACAGGCATCGGTGGAAGCAAAAAATAGATAACGGCCAGAGCAATTGTACTCACTGCCCCCTGAACGATAAAAGAAGATTCCCATATCCATACACTGGCCAGCCATGTCGCAAAAGGAACCGTAGTCACCATGGCAAGGGCAACCCCGATAAAAACGATTCCCATCAGCTTGTTGGCCTGTTTTTTATCTGCTCCCGATACTGCAACAGATAAAGCTGTCGCAATATAGACCGGTTGCAAAAACGCAGGAAGAATTCTCACCAGCATCAGAAGCCAAAACGGGGGTGACATTGCAGAAATAACAGCCGTAAAGAGGAATATGGCAATGGCTGTTAACATCACTTTTTTCCTATCAAATCCTGACATAAGTAAAGTCATAAAAGGACCGGTTAAAGCAATGATCAATGCAAAAGCGCTAAGCAGCCAGCCAGCTTTGTCTATGCCAATCTTATAATGTTCTGCAATCTGCGGGAGAATTCCAATCACTCCGAATTCTGTGGTAATAACCGCAATGAATCCCAGACATCCGATGTATGCGTATTTTTTCATCCTTATTTTTCAGCAGTTTTAAGATATTGATTCGCAAATGCCGCCATTTCATCGGTCGCCTTTTGTACTTCATTCAGTGTTTCTCCCATATGCATAAATCCATGAACCATATCTTTATAAAAACTGGTTTGCACGGAAACCCCTGCTTCTTTCATCTGCTGTGTCAGCAATTCTCCTTCATCCCTTAAAGCATCATGCTCTGCAATAAGAACCAATGTAGGTGGCGTACTTTTAAAATCTTTTATCAAGATCGGAACAGCTAACGGATCCGGCTTGCTTTCACCTTCAGGATGATACCATTTCCAGGCTTGAATACCGCCATCTTTGTTTAAAACAGGGCCGGTTTCATACATCTCCCACGATTTTGTATTGAGTTGATTATCCGCTGCCGGGTAGATCAATATCTGAAATTTCAGGAGCTCTCCTACCTGAGTTGAAACGCTGGTCGCAAGGGCTCCTCCGGCACTATCGCCTATAATCCCGATCTGATCTCTGTCAATTCCAAGATTTTCAGCATGTTCACTGGCCCATTTTACAATGTCAATACAGTCGTTTAAACCTGCTGGAAAAGGATGTTCAGGAGCCAGTCTGTAGTCTGGAAAAATCACGGCTGATCCTGTTTTATTTGCTAATTTCCGTACCACGGCATCATGGGTTTCAAAGCCTCCTGCAATAAACCATCCACCATGGATATAAATAATGGCTGATGATTTTTGAACATCTTTTCCTTTCGGACGATAGATACGGACCGGAATCTGGTGGCCTCCCATAGACACATTCAGTTCTTCTATCATCGCAACAGATTCTTTTTTTCCGCTGAGCTGAAGCGACATCGTTTCAAGATATTTCCGGGTATCATCCAATGGATTCTGTACATTGAATGACTGTATTTTTTCTAAATGACTTACGATCTGGGTTATTGAGGATGTTAATTCCATTATTTTTTAATTTTTCCTGTTAATATTATTTTTACAGGGAACCTAAGCGCTATTGTTCCCAAACTGTTTATTTTCAGTTTCTGAGGACAAAATTAAATTTCAAACCTTACATTTGCACTGTATACAGCGAATTGTATGGTACTAACAAATTTGTAAGCTATGGGGAAAATAAAGGAAAATTCGACGAATAACATCAATAAAAAGTACATACAGGAATGCGATCTGTCTTATGCCGTTTGTAAAATCGGAGGAAGATGGAAACTTCTGATTTTAAATAGACTGAAGGACGGAAAACTGCGTTTCAGTGAAGTTCGCGACCGGATCTGTGGAATCACTGAAAGAATGCTTACTCTACAGCTGAGAGAGCTAGAAAAAGAAGGACTGGTAAAAAGAACCGTTCATGCTGAAGTTCCGCCAAGAGTAGACTACGAACTTACGAATATAGCCCGAGAGCTGATCCCGATATGGGAAGAGCTGGAAAAATGGGGAAATAAGCATAGGGACTTGGTTCAGGCCAATAGTATTGAGGAGGAAATTAAGGCTAAGGCTTAGATTAAGATAAATGATAAAATTAAGGTTGGGATTGAGATGCATTCACTTTGTTGCAGAACAATACGTGAGCTATGATCGCCAGCAGACCGAAAGATGCTCCTACAAAACATACTCCAGACCATTGTGCATACTGCCAGGCCATAGAAGCCAGCCACGTTCCGAGTGATCCACCGATGAAATAAGACACCATATAAACGGTGTTCAATCTGTTAACAGCATTGGATTTAATTAAGAAATAATTGGTCTGGTTCATGATGTGACTCGACTGTACCCCAAGGTCAACAAGGATAACACCAATGATCAGTCCCCAATAAGTTTCCCCGGCAAAATAGGTAAAAACCCAGCTTCCCACCACAATAAAAAGTGAATACAGGATAATTCTGTTGATATCCAGGTATTTCTGAAGTTTTCCCACTTTTGCTGCGGCCAAAGCTCCTACAGCTCCCGCCAATCCAAAGCTTCCGACTACGGAAGAACCTGCACTGAACGGTGGTTTTTCCATATGAAAGACCAAGGTAGTGAATAATGCACACATGGATCCGAATGCCATCGCCCCACGAAATGAAGCCAGCTGTAATATCGGCTGTGTTTTAGCCAAATGTGCCACGGAACGCATCAGCTCTTTGTAGGTTCCTTTGAAATTAGGCTGCATTTCAGGTAGCATTTTGTAAACGGCAATCCAAACCAGAATCATTAGTCCGGCAGCAATTCCGAACATCGCTCTCCAGCCCCAGACGTCTCCAACAATTCCCCCTATAAATCTGGATAAAAGAATTCCTAATAACAATCCTGACATTACTGTTCCGATATTGGAGGATTTTTCTTTATCAGAGGACAATTCAGCAGCAATAGGGATAAATAATTGAGGAATTACAGATGTTGCGCCAATTAACAAACTTGCTGCATAGAGCATCCACAGTTGGGTCGCGAACGTCATCCATAATAATGAACCGAAAACTAAAAAAAGATCAATCAGGATGAGTTTTTTACGGAAAAACTTATCTCCCAACGGAACAATTAATAATAATCCAACAGCATATCCAACCTGGGTAAGCACAGAGATTTTACTTGCTGCACTTTCAGAAACTTTAAGATCATCGGAAATAAGTGCCAGTAAAGGCTGGTTATAATAATTGTTGGCCACTACAAGTCCTGAAATAATGGCCATCAGCCAGATAACTATTCTTGAAATACTGTTCGTAGAGCTCCCCTGCATAGTTGAATTAAAATTTGATTTCAAATGTAAGAATAGAATTTATGAATAAGGTGTATTTCAGATTGTTAATGATGAATGATCTTATTCATACATTCAATCGAAAATATCCTCTTTTTTAAGAAGTGCAAAGGTACTCAAATTTCATAAAAAAAGAGGCCGTCGGTAAACGGTCTCTTTTAATCAACTATGGCATTTAATCTTAAAAATAATTTATAAATCTGTAAATTGGAAGATGATTTTTCACTAATAATGGCTTTACATTGCATAGAGCCTATCTTTTTGTGTCTATCTTTAACGGAATAACTGCTGTTAATATTTTATGACAATTCTTTTTTATTTCAATCTTTTAAGCAGAATCATTCTAAATGCCTTTATATAAAGGATTTTTGGTGGTATTTCATTTTTTTTTAGCACATTTGTACTAATCACATTTCACACTAGTTCCATGGATTCTAAACAACAGCTTTTACAGCAGTCAATCGCGGCAAAAGAGATATTTCTGCCTCATATTTCAGCAGATCCGGTTATTTTTGGATTTGAACACAATGAGCTTAAAGTTCTTCTTCTCAAAACTAATTACAGACAAAAATGGCTGCTTCCGGGTGGTTACGTAAGAAAAGATGAGGATTTGGATGAAGCCGTAAAAAGAATTCTCAAAGAAAGATCAGGAATCACGGATATTTATCTCGAGGAATTTGGGGTATTCGGAAAGAAAAACAGAAGTGAATTTCATTTTGAAGATTTTGATGAAACGCTTTTTCAGAAACAACGCTTTGTTACTGTGGGCTATTACGCATTATACAGTCCGTCAAGATTTCATCTGATCCCTGATGAATTTAGTGAAACCTGCGAATGGGTCTTTTTAAGCAAGCTGCCCCAAATCGAATTTGGGATGGACCATTATGAGATTATTCAGAAAGCTCTGTTTACCCTGAGACAGAAAATATCTACAAAACCTATAGGAAGAAATCTGCTTCCGGAAAAATTTACTCTTCCGGAACTGCAGAAATTATATGAAGCTGTTTTAGGAAAAGAACTGAATCGTGGAAATTTTTACAGAAAGATAAAGAATCTGGGCATCCTGAAAAAGCTTGAAGAACAAAGACGTGGCGGCGCTCACAAAGCTCCCGACCTCTACTCTTTTGATGAAGAAAATTATATCAAAGCGATGAAAAATGGTATGAACAGCTGGTAATCTGATCGTTTTTTCCAATATGTTCTATTGAAAAAAAGGTTTTCAGGTTTTAGAAATATTAGAGAAATTTGCAGAATGAAAATTATTCCGCTTAAAGAAGGCAATTTCTCCGCCAGCAGAACAAAAGACTTCACTCTGCTGACTCATGAAAACTTTGATACAATCAAAGGAATCAAAATGTCTGTGCAGCCATTTCTTATCATGACAGAAAATGATTATATTCTTCTTGATGCAGGGATAGGATGGAAAAATGCTGAAGGAAAGACTGTTGTTTCTGAACTGTTGGAAAGAGAAAATATCCGGCCAGAACACATTACAAAGCTCTTACTTTCGCATCTTCACAAAGATCATATTGACGGCAGTATACAAAAGACTGACCATGGTTTTATACCCACATTTCCGAACGCAGAAATTTATATCCAGAAACGTGAACTGGCTTTCGCTATGGAAAATAAAGTAAATCCTTCTTTTGATGTTGACACTTTGGAAAAACTGATTAGTCTTCCGAATATTGTATGGATGGATGAAGATCAGGGAAAGATTACTGACGAGATCTCTTTTGAAGTCGTAGGCGGACATACCCCTTTTATGCAGGTATTCTGGATCAGAGAGAATGATGAGACTGTTTTTTACGGTGCGGATGACCTTCCCCAGGCATCTTATCTGAAATACCATCTGGCTTATAAAAGTGATTTCGATGGCAGAAAAGCAATGGAACTAAGACTGGAGTGGCAAAAAAAAGCTGCTGAAGAACAATGGAAAATACTGCTTTATCATGATCTGGACAAAGCAGTAATTCAAATATAAATCTGATGTGAACTTGGTTTAAAGATCATTAAACCATTTATAAATATCCAATTCAGAAGGGATATTGAGTTTTTTCCGAATTCTGTTTTTTCTGTTCTGAATGGCTTTGGGGGTCACAAAAGTGTAGGTCGCAATTTCCTTGGTGGTAAAGTTGAGTTTTAGGTAAATGCAGAAAATCAGTTCAGAATTTTTGAGATTGGGGTGTACCTTTGTAATCTTATCAAAAAAATCCGGATATACAAGTCTGAATTTATTCAGCAGACGTGGTGAATTTTCTTTGGCCAATGCCATGATTTCGTCCTGCACTAAAATCTTTTGATTCAAATCTTCTAAATTAGATTGCGGTTTTTCGTTTTTCATAATATTTTTCTCATCGCTACTTTATTTCTGATACTTTCCGATAGTATCAGCAAAAACTCTTCTTATTCGGCTATATAATAGCTGTTTTGATATGGAGGTTTTTATTTGGGTTACCTAAATTTCATAATTTTGATTCAATCATATAATATACATTTTACAGAGTCCTGATATTTATTCTTAAAAATCATGCCACTTAAGTTCTTTCTTCAGTTATTTTTAAATGAAACAAAGAAAGAAAAAATGATTAAAATTTTACAGAATTAAAATACCACATACGTACCACGTCATGCCTATCAACAGTGTATTTGTTCTATTTTGAGCCAAGTTTCGAATTTAAGTTGTCCATTTTTTTATTCTAAGCAAATGTAGCAGATTGCAGATCTTATTTTTTATGATCGTAATCAATGTTTTTGATGATTATATTCCCAATTCCCGGTGAATATAAAAAGATTTTGAAATGGAACCACCAAAAGCTTGTGGTATCCCGTACTATGGGAACTGATTAAAATTGATCGTTTTTCACCTCATTGAAATTTCGAGCCTCCCCTGTTTATTAAATAACCTGAGTTCGGGTTAATATAGCAATATTATACATTCAAAAATATTCAAAACTGAAAAAAAGACCTTACGGTTTTCCGTAAAAGGAGAAGTTAGATTTTAGAAGTTAGAGGAGGATGAGTGAAAATTTCTGTATGACGATGCATCAATTATTGATTATCATTGATCTTAGAACTCTTTAACTACCCCGTCTTTTTGCTCCGCAAAACCCACCCTTTCAGAGAAGGGGAATTTATGTTGAGACAAATTAGCCATCTATATAAATTGCAAGGAGCACCTCGAAATCCGCAACCGAAACAAATTCACACCTCCTCGTCAAGCTGTTTCTGAAATTCCTCCAGATACCTCGCAAGATGCAGTCCGTCAGCCAATCCATGATGAGCTTCCACAGAAACCGGAAGATATTTTTTTCCATCACGGATACTGAACTTTCCAAATGTGATTTTTGGGACAGATTCCGAATTATTAAAACTGGTAGGATGCATCAGCGCACTGAAAGAATTCCATGGGATTGTGGTATGTCTGATCAGATCTTTGCCCAGGTCACCGTTCTTCAACCTTAACCCGGACGACTGCTGCACAGCCTCAATTTCCTTTTGCATTGCGGCATTAAATACTTTAAAATCTCCAGAAAAAGGAATAAATGCAAAACCGAAAGTTCCGTCTGCCCTGCCAATCGTACTTCCGGCATGGATAGTATCATATAAAATAACCTGACCGTCAACGATCCGTAGTTTCAGCTCATCTACAGTATTCACGGCAATCATTGATCTGTGAAGATAGGTGGCGAAAAAAGAATCTCCATTTTCTTTTGCATCATCATAAGCTTTTGTACAGTCAACTTCAGTAGTAAAGCCAAAATAGGGACTTTCCATCTGCGAGAAAAATTCAAAATGCTCTTTACGGTTCCAGTTTTCGATATCTATGATCTTCATTGATTTTATTTATTGCAAATTTCAGCAAGTTTTCCCGGTTTTAAAAGTTTATCCGGAAAAATATTACTGAAACAAATCATTAAAAATATAATGAAATCTTAATGTAGAACGTTGGTTTTGGTCAGTTTTTTGATACAAATAGGAGAGGTTTACAATATCAGAGCTTACTTTTATATTGTCAATATTTAACTTACATTCTTCGGGCTTCATTATACTACAGAAGCTGATATTTAACTGTAATTGAAAAAATAAAACATGGAGACAGAAAAAATCGGATTCATCGGATTAGGAAATATGGGCCATCCTATGGCAAAAAATTTGGAAAAGGCAGGATTCCCGCTTTCTGTTTACAATAGATCACCTGAAAAAGCTGAAGATTTTAAAGAAAAATCCACGGTTTATACTCAAATTCAGGATTTGATTCAGAACAGCAGTTTGATATTCACTATGCTTACCGATGATCATGCAGCGACCGCCGTGTATGAAGAGATTCTAAAATCAGATATCAGCGGAAAACTCTTTGTAGATATGAGTACCATTTCTCCGCAAGCCACGAGCCAACTTGCCGGCGCGGTCAAAATAAAACAAGCATCTTTCATAGATGCTCCGGTAGCCGGAAGCACGATGCCGGCGGCAGAAGGTACACTGATCATCATGGCTGGTGGCGAAGAAAAAGACCTGCAGCGGGCAATGCCTTATTTGGAGAAGCTCGGAAAAGCCGTAAAACATTTGGGCGAAAACGGAAAAGGGATTGCCGGAAAGCTGTCTGTTAATTACTTCTTGTCTACAATTTATCAGGGACTGGCAGAAACGGTTTTATTTTCAGACAAACTGGGAATTGAGCGTGCTGCCATGATGGAAATCATCAATGAAAGTGCCAGCGGAAGTGGCGCCACAAAAGTAAAAACCCCAATGTTGATTAATAACACCTATGATCCTGCTTTTGCTTTGGACCTGATGCTGAAAGATATTCTCCTGGCTCACAATGCAGGAGCAGATTCTCCTCTGTCCAAAACACTAATAGAGACTTATCAGTCCGCACATGATGAAGGTTTTGGTAAAGACGACGTGATCGGCATCATCAATTATCTAAAAAAATAAGATTTGATCAGAATCTTAAAATATTGGATTCTTAACTGTAATACGATGGATATACAAAATTTCAAAGGGAATAGCTGGTCTGCAAGAGAAGATAACCTTGACCGCCTGACTTCAGCATGGCATACAGATCTAGATCTCGGAAGACCGCTGGAAGTGATGTGTGATATGTCTAACAGCAGAAAGCTTGGGTTTACAGCGTATCAAAATACAGAAGATTCTTTCACTGAACTTTTTGAAAAACTGAAGGCGGAAAAATTGATCCCCTAATAAGAAGCTGGAAACTACTAGCAATCCTTGTCAAGGTTTAAAACCTTGACAAGGATATTTCCCCAATACTTATTTAGGTACAAAAATTAATAAAACTGTCCCGCAGTTCCGATTTTGGATTCAATAACTTCCCTCTTCAAGCTTCCCGACACAATAGAAAAGGAGCAGCTGAATGCGGCTCCTTTTCTATTATTCTGTGCTTTTTTACTTATTAAATTTCACTGGTTGTCATCCCGAACTTCTGTTTGAATGCATAATAAAAATGGGAAAGATTTTCAAACCCGAGTTCAAGATAAATATCTGATGGCTTTTTATTTTTATGACGGATCAGATAATAGGCTTCCTCCAGTCTTTTTTCTTTAAGCCATTGTTTTGGGGTTATATTGAATGCTTTATTAAAATCACGCTTAAATCCTGATAAACTACGGCCTGTAAGCCTGGCAAAGGTCTCTACCGATACATTGAACATGAAATTTTTAATCATGAATTCTTTCAAATCAATCTTATGCGGTTCGGAGAAGTCAAAAAGCAGGTTTTTAAAATCAGGATTGCTTTGGAGAATCAATTCTATAGCTTCTTTCACCTTTAAAACTATCAGTCTGGAAGTCGCTGCTTTCGTTTTGTCAATATAGGGAAGCAACGAAACAAAGTAACCTCTGAAAAATTCATCAGATTCAAAAAAGAGCCTTTCGGTATCTGAAAATCTTTCATCTGCCGTAATTCTATTTTCTGCCGCATACTGCCGAAGCGTTTCCTGATCAAGTGTTATGGAAAGAAACTGATATTTCCCGTTCTTCGAAGGATGCTTTACCGTACGGATCAGTTGATTTTTTCGTACCAGAACCACCGTATTTTCTTTTATAATCATCCGTTCTTTGTCATGGAAAGCATGCGTTTCACCGGACAACTGAAAACCAAGAAAATAATCCGGAATAAATTCCTCATGTCCTCTGTATGTTTCAAAAGCGCATGAATACACCAGTTTATCGAATATGATCTCAAAAGTTCTCTCCATGATACAAATATCTGAAATTTAACCTATAACAGCAGCACCTGCTTCTGCAATCTCTTTATCCTGCTCAGGAGCTCCACCCGAGGAAGCTATCGCTCCTATGATTTTCCCTTCAGCATCTTTGATCACTACTCCACCGGCAACCGTTAAAAGTCCTGCATTGGAATTCAGCATTCCATATCCGTGAATATCTGCTCCGGCAATGATAGTCCCCATCACATCGCTATCGACCCCAAACATCACAGCAGTTCTTGCTTTTTTAACGGCAAAATCGATAACGCCATAAACACTGTCCAGTCTTGCTAATGTCATAAGGTGCCCACCAGTATCAACTACTGCAATGCTTACAGGGATATTGAAAGATCTGGCTTTTTCTGTGGCTGCCTGAAGTGATTTTGCAGCCTGATCATAATTAATATTCATTATTTAACTTTTTGCAGCCCATGCCTCGGCCTGAAGTTGTTTTACAAAATCTTCGGTTTCTTTAGGATGTACATTTCTAAAATTAGACTGATCATCCAATGCCACATTGACGATAACATCGGCCATAGATTGAGGATCCAGCTGATGGGCAAGAGAATCGGCAACCCCATCAAAAGAAGATTCCGGGGTGAAATTCACTTGTGGATCATACCAGCGAAAGATAGAATCTACCCCTCTGTCATTGAATCCGGTTCCAAAAACACCCGGATTGCAGGTAGCAATTTTGATGTTGAACGGAGCCAGTTCCGTTTTCAATCCTTCTGCAATAGATTCCATAGCATGTTTTGAAGCGCAATAGGCTGCAACATACGGAACCGTCCATAAACCGCCCATTGATGTGGTAAATACAATTTTACCAGGCTTCTTTTGTTCAATGAATTTTTTGATAAATCCCTGAGCAAGCTCTAATCCGCCAAAAACATTCACATCAAACATGGAACGAACCAGATCAATCGGCTGCTCAGCAATGGGTCCACCTTCCATAATTCCGGCATTGCTGATCAGAATATCAATATCATACTTTTTTAAGATGTATTCGATATCTCCTGAATGGGTTACATCCAGTTTGTCTACCGTCAATTCTATTCTTTTTTCCTGGGCTTCACGGATTAAATCACTCATCTGTGGGTAAACCTGTGCGGTTGCGATAACTTTGTGTCCTTTTTGGGCGAGATCAAAAGCTGCAATTTTTCCGAAACCGCTTGCTGCACCTGTAATTAAAATAGTTTTGTTCATTTTGTTTTTTTATTGTTACAGATACAAAATTGAAGGATTTTAAAAGGATATTTGTTGGTGGAAGGTTCAATATTTTGTTGGTGAGAAGTTCATACTAAGATAAAGTACACTCCTATCAGTTTTTTACATACCATACTTTGTTATAAAATTGACAGATCACCCTAATTTGGTGGGATTTTTGAATGTAAAATATAAACCAATCACACCATTGAAATTAATAACATTCACAAAAAAGGGAATTTACTGTCCGCAGGGGAAATTTTATATTGATCCCTGGAGACCTGTAGACCTGGCGATTATCACCCACGGACATGCCGACCATGCCCGGTGGGGAATGAAAAAATACCTTTGCCATCATTATACAAAGCCCATCCTGTATCAAAGGATCGGGATTGATATTGAATGCCAGAGCGTTGAATATGGTGAAGCCATTACGCTAAATGGTGTAAAAGTCTCGTTGCACCCTGCCGGACATATTATCGGATCAGCACAGATAAGATTAGAATACAAAGGATACGTCACCGTTATTTCAGGAGATTACAAAGTACAGGAAGATGGACTAAGTACCCCCTTTGAACTCGTAAAATGCAATGAATTCGTAACGGAAAGCACCTTCGGTCTGCCCATTTACAACTGGCTGGAAGTTCCCGATCTCAATAAAAAACTTCAAAACTGGGTCCTTAAAAATCAGGAAAATTCAAAAACCTCAGTATTCATAGGATATTCGCTGGGAAAAGCTCAGCGTATCATGAAAGCAGTGGAAGGCTTAGGAAAAATATATGTTCACAATTCCATTGGAAGGCTGAATGAAGCTTTTGAATCTGTAGGCATTACGCTTCCGGATTACAAGACGGCTGATTTTAAAGAAAATCCCAAAGAAGTACAGCATGAAATCGTCATTGTCCCACCCGCTTTACTCGACAGCAATATCATAAAAAAAATACCGGATGCGGCAACCGCTATCTGTTCAGGCTGGATGCAGGTACGCGGAGCCAGAAGATGGCGTAGTGCTGATGCCGGATTTCCCATGAGCGATCATACCGACTGGAAAGGGCTTCTGCAAGCCGTAAAAGCTACAGAAGCAGAAATTGTACATGTCACGCACGGACAGACGGAAATTTTTTCAAAATATTTAAACGAGATCGGCATCAAAGCGGATGTTGTAGAAACCCTGTTCGGCGAAGACGAAGAAGAGTCCGAAAAAGAAATCATTGAAAATCCGGAGCCATGAAACATTTTGCAGATTTGATCAACGCCTTGGAAACGACCAATAAGACCAATGCTAAAATAGAAGCTATCATTGATTATCTGGAACGCGCTCCGGATCAGGATAAAGTATGGTTCATTGCTTTGTTTACGGGCAAAAGACCCAAAAGGAATGTGAATACCAATTATATGAAAGAATGGGCGCTGGAAATCACCCAGCTGCCTTTCTGGCTGTTTCAGGAAAGCTATTCTTCCGTGGGAGATCTTGGAGAAACCATTTCCCTGATCCTGCCCCCACCTTCAGAAACCATTGACCGGACCCTTTCCCAGTGGATGCTGGATATCGTTCAGTTAAAAGACAAATCAGAAACTGAAAAGAAAGCATTTGTATTACAGTCGTGGAACGGACTGGATTATACAGAGCGTCTTATCTTTAACAAATTACTGGGAGGGAGTTTCAGAATTGGGGTTTCCGATAAAACTTTGATCAATGCCCTTACCAAATTTTCATCTCAGGAATCGAGTACTTTAATGCATAGTCTGATGGGAAAATGGATCCCCGGGGAAGTTACATTTCAGGAATTGATTTCGGCTGAACATGTCAATCCAGACAATTCAAAACCCTATCCTTTCTGTCTGGCTTATCCTCTCGAAAAAGAGCTGGAAGAACTGGGAAATCCTGGAGACTGGCAGATCGAATACAAATGGGACGGAATCCGTGGACAGATCATCAAAAGGAATGACGAAGTCTTTATCTGGTCAAGAGGTGAAGAGCTCGTAACCGATCAGTTTCCGGAAATCAAAGAGACCGTTCTGGCTATGAAAGGGAACTTTGTTTTAGATGGAGAAATACTTGCGGTAAAGGACTCTAATGTTTTAAATTTTAATGAATTACAGAAAAGATTAAACAGGAAAACTTTAACTAAAAAAATGCTGGTAGATATTCCCATTGAAGTGTTTGTTTACGATCTTTTAGAGTTGGAAGGAACGGATCTCCGTGAAAAATCTATAGCATCAAGACGTGCCATGCTGGAAGAATTATTGCTGAACGAGACCCCTCAAAATATTAAACTTTCTCAAGTTATTGATTTTGAAAAATGGGAAGATCTGAATAGCATAAGAGAAGGTTCCAGAGACATCAATAGTGAAGGCCTTATGCTGAAACAGAAAAATTCGTCTTATCATGCCGGAAGAAAAAAAGGCGACTGGTGGAAGTGGAAAGTAAGTCCGCTGACTATTGATGCTGTGTTAATTTATGCCCAAAAAGGAAGCGGCAGACGAAGTGCCTATTATACAGATTATACATTCGCTGTAAAGAATGGAGATGCATTGGTAACCATTGCAAAAGCCTATTCGGGTTTGACGGATAAAGAGATCATGGAGGTAAGCAGATTTGTCAATAAAAATGCCATTGAAAAATTCGGGCCTGTTCGCACCGTAAAAGCTGAATTGGTTTTCGAAATTGCCTTTGAAGGTATAGGATTCAGCAGCAGGCATAAAAGTGGTGTCGCATTAAGGTTTCCAAGGATTGTAAGATGGCGGAAAGACAAAACCGTAGACGAAATTGACGAACTTGAAGAAATAAAAAAACTGATCCAATAATTTGAAAGCATTTGACAATAGTGATGGATTCAAGGTCATTCAGCAATGGATGGCTGATAAAGGCATGTCCCCTTTCAAATTTCAGACCGACACGTGGCAGAAATTTGGAAGCGGATACAGTGGAATGGTCGTGGCACCCACCGGATTTGGAAAGACATTTTCCGTTTTTCTGGCTTTGGTTTCAGACTTCATGAACCGTCCTGAACAGTACAAAAAAGGACTGAAAATGATCTGGATCACTCCCTTGCGCTCTTTGTCTAAGGATATTGCTAAAGCGATGCAGGAAGCCATGGATGAGATTGGCCTCGACTGGACCGTTGGGGTCAGAAACGGAGATACAGACCAGAAAGTAAAACAGCAGCAGGTCCGGAATATGCCTGAAATTCTTGTGGTAACGCCCGAAAGCCTTCATTTGCTTTTAGGCCAGAAAAATCACGCCCGCTTCTTCCAGGATATGAAATGTATCGCTGTTGATGAATGGCATGAGCTATTGGGTTCAAAACGCGGGGTTATGGTGGAACTCGGTATTTCTCAGCTCAGAAAATATGTTCCGAAAATAAAAATATGGGGAATCACAGCAACCATTGGAAACCTTGATGAAGCAATGGAAGTTTTAATTCCCTACAACATCAAAAAAACAAAAATTACCGCCAAAGAACATAAAAAAATAGATATTCTCCCCGTTATTCCGGACGAGCTTGAAATTCTTCCGTGGGCTGGTCATTTGGGAGGTAAATTAGCCGATAAAATCGTTCCGATCATCCTTGACTCAAAATCCACCATCGTTTTTACGAATACACGGAGCCAAAGCGAAATGTGGTATCAGTTATTGCTGAATGCTTATCCGGATTTTGCTGGACAAATCGCTATTCATCACAGTTCCATTGATGCTCATCTCCGGATCTGGATCGAAGAGAATTTAAGTGCCGGAAAATTAAAAGCTGTAGTCTCCACTTCATCTTTAGACCTCGGAATTGATTTTAAACCTGTAGACACTGTTATTCAAATCGGTTCAGCAAAGGGAGTTGCCAGATTCCTGCAGCGCGCCGGACGAAGCGGTCACTCTCCTTTTGAAACTTCTAAAATCTACTGCGTTCCTACCCATTCTCTTGAACTGATCGAAGTAGCCGCATTAAAGGAAGCCGTGAAACAGAAAGTCATAGAGCCCCGTGAACCTCAAGTTTTGTGTTTCGATGTACTGGTTCAGTTTCTGATGACTTTGGCTGTTGGCGACGGGTTTTATCCCAAAGAAACCTTTGAAAGGATCAGAAAAGTATTTGCTTTCCAGGAAATGACCGCAGAAGAATGGAAAAGCATTCTGGATTTCCTGACCATTGGCGGTAGTGTTTTAAAAAACTATGAAGAATTCCATAAAATCGTCATTATGGAAGACGGTCTTTACAAAGTGACCTCGCGCAAGATCGCCATGCTCCACCGTATGAATATGGGGGTTATCGTAAGTGATGCTATGCTGAAAGTGAAATTTATTTCCGGTGGCTATATCGGAATGGTGGAAGAATATTTTATATCCAAATTAAAAAAAGAAGAAAGATTTATTCTCGCCGGACGAACGCTTGAAGTCGCCATGATCAAAGATATGACGGTTTATGTTCGCGCAGCAAAAGGAAAAGCAATGGCACCGAGTTATCTGGGTGGAAGACTGCCGTTGAGTTCTAATTTAGGTCATTTTTTAAGAGAAAAACTGTCTCATGCCTTAAATCCGAAAGCATCAGAAAAAGAATTGAAATTTTTACATCCCCTATTAGCCAGTCAGGAAAAAAATTCCCACATTCCTAAAGAAGACGAATTTCTGGTAGAGCTGATCAAAAACCGGGAAGGGTATCATCTGTTCATGTATCCCTTTGAAGGCCGCCTTGTACACGAAGTTATGGCTGCGTTGATAGCGTACCGCATTTCAAAACTGGCCCCGATTTCTTTTTCAATGGCGATGAATGACTATGGTTTTGAATTGTTCAGCGACAAAGAAATTCCTCTGCATGAGGAGCATATGGATAAGATTCTGACCCGGGACAATCTCATGAACGATGTCATTGCCAGTATCAATTCTGCGGAAATGGCACGCCGGAAATTCCGTGATATAGCTGTAATTTCAGGAATGGTGATCCAGAATTATGCAGGAAAACAGCGATCCAATAAGTCGTTACAAAGCTCAGCAGGACTGATTTTTAAAGTGTTGGAAGACTATGATCCCAATCATTTCCTTGTCAGACAAGCCTATACCGAAGTTTTCAATATGCAGCTTCAGGAACCCCGTCTTGTAGAAGCCTTTAAAAGAATTGAAAAATCAAAAATCATTTTAAAATATTCCAATACCTTTACGCCATTGAGCTTCCCTATCAAAGTAGACAGCTTAAGACAGACCCTTTCAAGCGAAAGCCTAGATGCGAGGATCAAACGGATGGTGGAACAGGCGAGGAAGAGAGGATTTTAGGGTTTTAGAGTTCAAAGTTATAAATTATGAGTGATGAGTTGGGCTCGTGTTTCGCAGACGATTTCAGGCTTCGGGAGTAATAACAACAATTTCATTTTAACCCTAATTTCCATTCCATGAAGGGATAGATTTTTGCCCAACAAAAAGACGGGGTAGTTAAAAAGAGGGACAAGATAAAATTCCTCTCTAAAAAAATCATTAATACGTTTTACAAAAAAATTGAACATCGCAGTAAAAAATATCACCCTCAACAACGAAGTTTTCACTTTAACCAACCAGCGTGCGGCATTTTGGAGAAAGGAGAAAGCACTGATCTTAGCTGACCTTCATATTGGAAAAACCGCCCATTTCCGGAAAAACGGAATTGCATTAGCCAATCAAATTATGAAAAGTGATCTGGAAAGGCTTTCTGTTCTGATTGAATATTTCCAGCCGGAAAAATTCATTGTGGTCGGAGATCTGCTTCATGCCGGAGACAACTCGGATGTGGATGAATTCTGCAGTTGGAGAAATCAGTATCCTGATCTTCAATTCTATCTTGTTGAAGGAAACCACGACCGCCTGTCAGCGAAATTAGAGAAAAAATTATGTTTGAATTTTAAATCAGAATTATTAACAATTAATGGATTTACTTTTATTCATGATTTTGACAAAGCATTGGCAGAATTTCAGATCACAGGACATATTCATCCTGGTGTTGTACTCAACTCTTCTGTAAAAAAAATCAGGCTTCCGTGCTTTGTTCAGACTCAAAACCAACTGTTATTACCAGCCTTTAGTGAATTTACAGGATTGGATACCAAAAACATTCCTAAAGGCGGAAAATTCTTTGTATTTACAGATGCTGAGATTCATGAAATTTAAAATAAAGCTGAGGATATGGGTAAGACTAAGCGCACAAGCTAAAAAAGACTGCCCAATTACAGACAGTCCTTGAAAGTATAAAAACAGGTGGAATTATTTTTAATTTTTGCTTAAACGGATGCTGTAAACTGTGATCAGTACTGTAGCTAGTAAAAACAAAGCGCCTATCCACGGCGTACTTGCCAATCCTAAGGAAGAAGTGACGATAAGACCACCGGTATAAGATCCAATAGCAATTCCTATATTGAATGCCGCAATATTAACTCCTGATGCCACATCTTCCGTTCCGGGAAGTTCTTTTTCTGCTATCTGTACAACCAAAAGCTGAAGCCCCGGTACCGTGGCAAACGACAAACCTCCTAAAAGAAATAAAGTAATGATGCTTAAAATCTTATTATCTGCTGTGAAATAAAAGGCCAATAATACCAATCCCTGTGCTGCAAACATCCATAGAAGTGCCTTTAAAGGATTTTTATTCGCTGTTTTACCTCCTAAAAGATTCCCTAAAGCAATAGCGATTCCGTAAATCAGAAGAATAAACGTCACCGTAGATTCCTGAAATCCTGTGATCTCCTGTAAAATTGGTGATAAGTAAGTGAACACTACAAATGTTCCTCCATACCCCATCGCAGTCATTAAAAATGCAAAGACCATACGTCTGTTTCCAAATACTTTCGGAAGGCTTTTTAAAGAAGCAGTCTGGTCACTTTTGAGGTTTTTCGGAATGAGCAGCATACTTGCGATCAATCCTATGATTCCCAGAATAGAAACGCCTATGAAGGTCGCTCTCCATCCGAAATGCTGTCCGATAAAAGTACCCAGAGGAACTCCGGTTACGATCGCAAGGGTAAGTCCTGCAAACATAATTGAAATAGCAGTGGCTCTTTTTTCCTCCGGAACCAGCGAAGCCGCAATAGTTGAACCGATAGAAAAGTAAACCCCATGGGCAAATCCTGTAAGAATTCTGGCCATCACCAATGTGATAAATCCCGGAGCAATAGAAGCCAGTCCGTTTCCGATGACGAATAGCAGCATGATGGAAATCAGCAATGCTTTACGGGGTATTTTTCCTGTTAATGCCGTTAATATGGGAGCTCCAATCGCTACTCCAATCGCATATAAACTCACGAGAAGTCCAGCCGAAGGAATGCTGATTCCAAGGTCTCCTGCCACGGTGGGAAGAAGTCCTACAATGACGAATTCTGTGGTTCCGATTCCAAATGCACTAATCGTCAATGCCCACAATGCGGCCGGGAGAGCTTTGCTTTTTGCAATAGATTCTGTTTTGATTTGTATTTCTTTTTGATCATTCATCGCGTTATAATTTTGTTGTATTTGACGAGACAAATTTCCGACGAATTAATGTATTATAAAAATTATTTAAATTGTAGTTTAATATCAGAATAATGATAGTTTTATTTTTTGTCCAAAAATTCCGTTCCTTTGCATTAAAGCCAGACTCTCCCTATGAAAAAATCAGAAGCAACCCGCCTGAATATCCTTCAGAAAGCCTTTGAACTGATCTATGCAAAAGGTTATCAGACCACCAGTGTAGATGAGATCATTGCAACCACGCAGGTGACAAAAGGTGCCTTCTATTATCATTTTAAAACAAAAGATGAGATGGGCCTCGCCATCATTAACGAACTTCTGAAAAACAACTTTAAAAGCACTTTTATTGAACCTCTTCAAAACAGTGACAAACCGTTGGAAAATATTTACCAGCTTGTGTATGGCATCTTAATGGAAAACGATTTTCTAAAGGTTGAATACGGCTGCCCCACTTCCAATTTCACCCAGGAAATGGCTCCCTGGCATGTAGAATTTACGAAAGCATTGAATGAATTGTCCGGGCGTTGGGAAAATGCAATGATCACCTGTATTGAAAACGGCAAGAAAGAAGGTACCGTAAAAGAGCATGTGAATGCCAAAGAAATTGCAGTATTCGTCATGGCAGGGTATTGGGGTGTACGGAATTTAGGAAAACTGGAAAATTCAAAATCTGTGTATCTCACTTATTTAAAGGGACTTAAATCTTATTTTAAATCTATGGAATAATTTTTTATCAAAAAACATACTAATAAGTATGTTTTTATTATACCTTTGATGCGTTCAAAAAAGTTACCATGTACCAGACCCTTACCTATTTGCACTCCACATTTCGCTGGATCGTTCTATTAAGTCTTGTTTATGCTCTATGGAGAGCTTTTAGAGGTTATTTTTATCATCAAACATTTTCGAAAACAGATGATTCGGTAAGACATTGGACAGCCACTATTGCCCATATTCAATTGATCTTTGGAGTCATTCTGTATGTAAAAAGTCCTATTGTAAAGTATTTCTGGAAAAACTTCGATGAGGCCAAAGACTCTGTGGACCTGCTTTTCTTCGGACTGATTCATATTTCCCTCATGATTACTGCTATTGTACTGATTACCATTGGTTCGGCTTTAGCTAAAAGAAAAAACATTGATCAGGAAAAATTCAAAACGATGCTTATCTGGTTCGCTATTGCTCTTGCTGTTATTTTTATAGCGATTCCGTGGCCGTTTTCCCCATTTGTTAACAGACCTTATTTCAGATAATAATGATACATTTATTAAAAACAAAAATCGGACGCCTGAGAATCCTGGCTATTTTGGAAGGAATATCTCTATTAACTTTAGTTTTCGTTGCCGTTCCTTTGAAATACTGGCTTGGAAATCCTGCCCTTGTCAAGATGATGGGACCCATTCATGGAACTCTGTTTCTGCTTTTTCTTTTCAATACCCTAAGCGTTGGTGTTGAGCAGCACTGGAAATTTAAGGAAACTACATGGAAAGTCATTCTGGCATGTTTCATTCCTTTCGGAACCTTTTATATCGACAAAAAAATTCTCAGCAGGTTATGAAAAATGTACTGATATTTTGTGGAATTCTGCTTGCCGTTTATGTAATTTACCCGATTTACATGTGCATAACGGCGGAGCATGGAGTGATCTTCAGGCTTTGATAAAGTAAGGAAGTTTGGAGCTGAAAGTTTTTGAGATTTTCACCGAATATCCCTGTCAAGGTTTTAAACCTTGACAGGGATATCTTCCTGCCTCCTTCTTCCAGCTTCCAACCCAAGTCAGGCTAAATATTCTCATCCTTCATCCAAACCACTTTCTGTTCAGAATGATGTTCCCTACCGATGATATCTCTGTACAGCTCCGGTCTTCTTGCTTTGACATATCTGTTTCCGCCCGCCAGGGAAAGCTTTTCAGGAGAAATAGTGACTGTTTCAAAACTATCATCGAACGAACGGCATTCCGCAATGATATCTCCAAAAGGATCAATGATCATCGAGCAACCGTTTTTCAGCTGATCATCATCCATCCCGACAGGATTTGAGAAAACCACATAAATTCCATTGTCATAAGCTCTTGCCGGCAACCATTTCATCAGCCAGTCTCTTCCTTTCATTCCGTCAAATTCCAGACGAAGCGATGTAGGATCTGCTTCCCTGTTTTTCCACAATTCCGGATCTACAAATCCTGCGCCCGGCCTTGTGGAAGGCGTACACATAGTGACATGCGGCATAAAAATAATCTCTGCTCCCAAAAGCCTTGTCGCTCTTACATTTTCAACGATATTGTTGTCATAACAGATCAAAATACCACATTTCCAGCCGTGAATATCAAAAACACAGTATTGATTTCCGGGGGTAAGATGAGGGTTGATGAAGGGGTGAAGTTTCCTGTATTTAGCTTTCAGTCCGGTTTTATCTACACATACATAAGCCTTGAAAATATCATCTTTTTCATCTTTTTCGAAAAGGCCAGCCAATATCGTGATGTTGTATTGAGTGGCGATTTGCTGTAATCTTTGAATACTTTTTCCGTCAGGGATACATTCTGCAATATCCAGAAGCTGCTCTTTTGAAAGGTTTCTGGCAAAAGTATACCCTGTCACCGAACATTCATGAAAAGCAATCACCTGTGAACCTTTAGCTGAGGCCTCTGCGGCTAATTTCTCTATCACAGACAGATTGTATTCTTTGTCTCCGCTTTTATTTTCGAATTGTGCCGTTGAAATTTTGAGATTGTCCATCTTTTTTTTCTGCAAAACTATCGATCAGACTTATCTGAGGATTGTAAAAAACCGACATTCTTATCGCAACTCGATAAAATTGATGGCCAGTTTGTTTTCAATTTTCAGGTATTGGTTGGGAGTAAGCCCGATATTGCTTTTAAAATCTTTGATCAGATGAGACTGGTCGGTATATCCCGCATCATAAGAAAGGCCTGCCACGCTTTCACTGCCCGCATTTTTTTTCATAAGATTAATGAAGTAATGGAGCCGGATGATGTTTCCGTACTTTTTGGGAGTTAAGCCCATGTATTCTTCAAATTTCCTTTCAAGATGCCGTTCAGAGTATCCGGTGAAATGTTCCAGATCTTTTGAAGATACTGAACCTTTATTTTTAAGCATCCACTGTTGAACCGCTTTGATAAGCTCATCATCAGAATTTATTTTTCCGGACAGGAATTTCGTAAAGAAAGTATTCAGTTTAAAAATAATAAGTTGAGGATCAGCTCCTGCTAAGAGATCTTCCTGGAAAGGTAACAGTTCATTTTTCAAAACATCTTCAGCAGAGATAATTTGGTTTTTGACTTCTTTTGCCGAAATTTTAAGAAGAATATTAAAAAAATAAGGCTGAAAAACCACGGCTATCATAGAAAATGAGCCTTCTGCTGTAAAATCTCTATACCCCGCAGGCTGTCCATAAAAAAAAGAGGATGGAATATGATCCCCTGAGCTGCCAGCATACAGATCCTGGCTGCCGGACAAGATCAACCCTGTACTTCCATCTGTAAATAACCTTAAGTTTTTACGCTCACTACCTGCATTTTCTAAAAAGATATAATGCCGGATGTAAGATGATAAATGCTCAGGTGGCTGGATCTGCATTCTTCAAAATTACGCAAAATTCTATAGAATGAAATAGGCATATTTTATGATTTTAAAGAAAGATTTTAACCATTGGTACCACAAAAAGTCCTGTTTGGTCAGGTATTTGAATATTTTAATCTACTATATTATTGATCTTCAATTTCCGGAAGCAATCAATTTTAATTTCTTACTCAATACCAATCATTAAAATATAATAGTATGTCAACACAGAATTTAACCCACCTCGAAGCCATTAAAAAGATCCAGGAACTGTCGGAAAAAGCAAGAATCTGTATGTTCTGCACCGATCTTGAAACCGCTCCCGTCAATTCACGTCCTATGTCCCTGCAGGAAACGGACGACAGTGGAAATTTATGGTTTATCAGCAGCGGAACAAGTAACAAAAATTTTGAAATTAAAGAAGATCGCAGAGTACAGCTGTTTTTTATGAATAACAGTGATTCACAGTATCTTTCTGTCTATGGTCAGGCTTCTGTTTATAAAGATAAGGCCACCATTGAAGAAAAATGGTCGCCGATGGCTAAAGCATGGTTTGACGGAAAGGATGATCCGGATGTAACCATCATTCGCGTAGAGCCTAAAGAGACGTATTACTGGGATACTAAAGCTGGAAAACTGGTCAGTCTTTTCAGTTTTGTAGCAGCAGCCCTTACGGGTATTAAAACCAATAATGCAGATGGCGTGGAAGGAAATGCCATGGTATAAAATAAAAGTAGGCTGCGAATTTCGCAGCCTACTTTCTACAACATCAATATTAAACTGATCGTAAATTTCTGGTGATTTCGAAAGAAAGGAAAGGACTTTTTGTATCTGACAAACTGCCTTTTTTACAGACTTAGAAATTAAAAAATCTGCTCAATCAGCCAGATCTGCGAGAGATTAAAAACAAAATTTTCAATTTATCCCCTGATTGAGCCAATAAAGCAGATTTATATTATTTTGACAGAGGATCTACTCCACTTCAAAAATAGCCTGTATTTCCACAGAAGAATTTACAGGAATAGATGAAGCTCCCAAAGTCGCTCTGGCATGTTTTCCTTTTTCTCCCAGGATTTCGACAGTCAGGTCTGATACAGTATTCATTAAGTCTGCATGTTTTGTATAGTCGTCTTTCGTATTGAAGATTCCTGTCAGCTGTACACATTGTCTTACTTTATTAAGGTCACCACCTACGGCTTCCTTTAAAACGGCTATCACATTAAGCATCGTGGCTTTTGTAGCTTCTTTCACCTGTTCTTCATTCACGTCAACGCCTAACTTTCCGGGATTTAAAATTTTACCGTCTTTTAAAGCCACCTGATTGATAAATACCAGGTTTCCGGAACGTACATAAGGCTTATAATTTCCAGCTGGTTGAGGAACTTTTGGCAGGGTAATATTTTTCTGTTTCAAAAGAACATTGATATCATCATACTTTTCCGAAACAACAGCAGTCATCGGTTTTTTGCTGAACGTTCCTTTCAAAGCCAAAGCCGTTTTAGCAAAATTACTTCCCTGAAGTTCTGCCAGTGCACGTTCGTCTTTTGTAGGTCTTTCCACATCTTTAAGTGACGCCATACTCGTTACGCCCAAAACGGTATTTCCCTGAGGAATTGCTTTATCGATGCTTTCGGTTCCTCTGATTCCATTGGCAACCAATACCATTCCGTGAACCGCTAATGTATTCCAGAAAGCATTAAGAGCCAGTTCTTTTCCGGCACCACTTCCCGCAGACATAAAAACAGTTGCCGGCATTCCTTCCAGCGCATGGTTCGTCCATAAATTAACGGTTTTAGATAAAAACTCGCTCATTCCGGTACTGATATTTCCGAAATACACCGGTGATCCAAAAGCAATTCCATCATAAGACGGCAATTCATCCACGGAGGCTACAGGAACATTTTTCAATTTTGGATTTTGGGATTCTTTGACTTGCTTAATCACTGCTGTAGCACTTTTGCTGCTTTCGATGCCAGATGCTATTTCTTTAGCCAGTTCATAAGTTCCACCATTATTTGAATGAATGAGGACCAGTATTTTAGCTTTATGGTCTTGTGCCATGATCGTGGTGATTTTTAATAATAAAATTAATACAAAAACCGTACTTAGTTTTTTCATTTTTAATAGATAAATAATTACTATACAAAATTAGTATTGTCGTTTTTATTAAATTTGCCAAAAATTCTATGCAGAACGACATTGTAAAATGTGGGTTAACGGAAAAAACAGATAGCCGATTTGTAGATACCATTGGAAAAGAAGCGTATGTCTGGTGTGAGAAAGACTGGAAACATGATGATCATGAGCATGCCCATCATCGTGCCCAGCTCACTTTTGTGGAAGAAGGATACCAGTATTTCCATATCGATCAGAAGATTTATCTGGTGCCGCAATATCATGTTATTTGGGTTCCTTCGGGAAAAGCGCACAGAATTACCTCCGAAGCAAAGACCGTTAACTTAATGGTGTTTTTATTTAAAACCGTTTTTGAGGATGATTTTTACCAAAATGTTCACGTTTTTGCCGTTCCTCCTGTTTTAAAAGAAATGCTTTTATATGCTTCCAAATGGAATCAGTTGATTGAAGAAGATGAGGAACAGGATCTGTTTTTTAAAGCCATCTTAAAAAGTCTTCCCAATTTCTGCAAAGAAAGCAGTTATCTTGAAATCCCCATTCCCTCGGATGTTAGGCTAATTCCCGTCTGCACGTATATCAATTCCAATTTTAAATATAGTTTGAACGCCGATGAATTGGCAGAAAAAGCACAAATGTCTGTCCGAAGCCTGCAGAGAATATTTAAGAACGAAACCGGAATTACGCTTCAGAAGTACCATCAGCTTGTGAGGATCCTGAAAAGTATAGAACTCATCGATACCGGACAGTTTACCCTAAGCCAGATCGCGTACAAAGTGGGTTATCAGAGTTTGTCAGCTTTTACGTCTTCCTATCAGACCATCATGAAATCTAAGCCTAAAGTAAAGAAAGTCAATTAAGGGGTTTCATCATGGGCCATATCTACCGGTTTAGATTCCGGAGAGCCTTTTTCACGGAGCCAGATCGATAAGACGACGATAGAGAAAACCGCTAAAAATTCACTTTGCCAGTTCTGTAAAGATTCAAACCAGAACCTCGATTCTGATATTATACTGTATAGCTGTGGTGGTAGGCTCATTTTTTACGATCTGCTCTTCATTATAGTCTTTGAGGCTGCCATAGAAATGCATTCCAAAGCTTATCCGATAAAGAGTGTTTGTACATGGCAAGCCATATTCCGCCCTTTTTAACCGGCCATGAGGCTTTTACATGGGGTTGTGGCTCTTTATCTACCTCCTCTTTTCCCTCCAAAGATTTTGATTCACTGGAGCCTTTCTGTCTTAAAGAAACGGCCAAGACAATATACAGCATCATTTGGAGAAATTCGCTCTCCCAGTTTTCAAAAGTTGCCTGTATAAAATGGCCACTGTGGATATAGCTGCCTAAACTGAGCATAGCACTTCCCTGCTCAGTCAATTCTTTATTCAGTGTTTTCCAGCCCGTTAAAAACTGACCGAAAAGACAGATAAGCATCAGTACGAGCACAACAATACTTAAACTGTTACGGTAAAAGAAACTTTTTTTTGACATGGTTACAAGCTTAAAATTTACTATTAAAGTTCAAGAACTGAGCTGTCCTTTTATTCCTTAATGAAATTATTTCAAGATCAAAAGCTGGTTGATTTCACTTTTAAAACATCCAAGAATGAATTCTGTATAATACATCTGCGCATTCAGAGCCTGCGTTTTGGGATGCAGCTCCAGTTTTTTTGTTAAAATGATTTCACCTTTATACGAAAAGGAAAAATAGGCAAAGATCTTATACATTGATTTTCTTATCGGAGTAAAATAGCCTGTGGTGGCAATAGACCAGTCCGTTTCAAAAAGTTTTGCAACGTTCAGAGCCATGGTTCGAGCAATGTTTTCTGAAACACAGTCACATTCTTCAGCCTCTGTTTTGTCTACATTCAGCAGTTTTACTTTCTGTGGAAGTGTATAAGTGGTCATGCCTCCTTTGAAAAATAAGGAAGCATTGGGCATTTGTGAAAAAGCAAGCTGAAGGCACCCCGAGGTAACGCCTTCTGCTACTGAAATGGTTTCACCAGCCATCATAATAGACTGGCTTATATATTCTAAAAGATTTTTCTGAAATTCCATAATTATAAATATTTTGTGAGTGTGAAGGATGTATTCTTAAGATCTATGCGTTTCTTTCCTGCTCCAGATCCCAGACTCTGTGTCCGGAAACAGCTTTGATAAATTGCTGATCAGAACTGCTGTCTTTCCAGGTAACTACTGCCGGGTCTTCATGTTTTTTCGCGGCTATATTGCTATTGTTATAAAGTTCTTCCGTGTCTGCTCCAAAATAAACTGCCTTACAGTGTTTATAAGCTTCATTGATGAACTGCAGCACATGATGTTTATTCTCAGGAACTATAAGTTCTTTTGTGGATTTCTCTCCGCCACTGATGTATAGGGCATCAAAGCAAACGCTGGCAATACTTGTAAGAGAATGTTTGGGAGTAAGGGTTGAACCGTCGTTGGTTTTAACCGGTGCTACACTTGGTGCGATGAGCTCCACTTTTGCTCCTTCTGATTCCAGTTTTGATTTTAAATCATTAAGTGTGCTTCCATCCGTACCATTAGCTATGATAAAGCCTATTTTTCTACTTT
This sequence comes from Chryseobacterium antibioticum, assembly GCF_012927325.1. Classification (GTDB taxonomy): domain Bacteria; phylum Bacteroidota; class Bacteroidia; order Flavobacteriales; family Weeksellaceae; genus Chryseobacterium; species Chryseobacterium antibioticum. The sequence continues at coordinate 161,361 of NZ_JABBGI010000002.1, forward strand.
TAATGGTATCTTTTACCGTATCTTTCATACTCAGCGCATCCGAAATCTTCGTTTTGGGTTCCTTTTCTTCGCTCTGAAGTTCAGCTACGTTCGCATCTGCAGGGATGCTTTGGTTAGGCTCGTTTAATTTTTTAGCCTTAACCCCTACTTTATCGGCAACTTTTTGTGCAAGCGTTTTATCAATAAAAGCAAGCTGACCTACCATTCTTTCTCTGATTTCCAGTATCGTAACTTTTGAAAGTTCAAAAATAAGAGCATTCTGAAGGTGGGTCTGTTCAGGAGCCGACTGGCTGTTGTAGAATAATTTTGCCTGAGAATAATGATCTACAAAGCTCTGACTTCTTTTTCGCACCTTTTCGCCGGAAACTCTTTCTTCCTGAGAAACAAACCCACCTTCTGACATCATAGCCTGAAAAGGACATCCTCCCCCGATAGAATTGGGTTCATAGCTTACTTTTCCTTTTACGATCTGCTGTCTCATATGTCCGTCGCGCTGATTGTTGTGGACGGTATTGATTGATCTGTTGATCGGTATTTCATGGAAATTCGGTGATCCCAGTCTTGATAATTGGGTATCTGTATAGGAGAACAATCTTCCCTGAAGCAGCGGATCATTGGTAAAATCAATTCCGGGAACAAGATGTCCGGGATGAAATGCTACCTGCTCCGTTTCGGCAAAGAAGTTATCCGGATTTCTGTTCAATGTCAAAGTTCCAAAGAGCTCTACAGGAACTTCTTCTTCGGGAATCAGTTTTGTAGGATCAAGAAGATCGAAATCGAATTTATGCTCGTCTTCCTCTGGAATCAGCTGTACACCAAAATCCCATTCAGGAAAAGCTCCGTTTTCTATCGCTTCCCATAAATCTCTTTTATGAAAATCAGGATCTACACCCGAGATTCTCTGTGCTTCATCCCAGGCTACAGAATGGACGCCTAATTTGGGTTTAAAGTGAAATTTAACGAAATGGACTTTGCCTTCTTCATTGATGAATTTAAAGGAATGGACTCCAAAACCTTCCATCATTCTCAGACTTCTTGGAATCGCTCTGTCGCTCATCACCCACATGATCATATGCATACTTTCCGGCATCAGCGAAATAAAATCCCAGAACGTATCGTGTGCAGAAGCGGCCTGTGGAATTTCATTATCGGGTTCCGGTTTCACAGCATGGATTAAATCCGGAAATTTTATAGCATCCTGAATAAAAAATACGGGAACATTATTGCCTACAAGATCATAATTTCCTTCTTCTGTATAAAACTTAATCGAAAAACCCCGTACGTCTCTGGCCAGGTCAGTACTTCCTTTACTTCCGGCAACTGTTGAAAACCTTACAAAAACAGGTGTTTCTTCACCTATTTTATTCAGAAATTTTGCTTTGGTATACGCTTTAAGGCTTTTGTTCAGCTTAAAAACGCCATGCGCTCCTGAACCACGGGCATGAACTACTCTTTCAGGAATTCTTTCATGATCAAAATGGGTAATTTTTTCCCTTAAAATGAAGTCTTCCAGTAGTGTTGGCCCTCTGTCTCCGGCCTTTAATGAATCCTGGTTATTATTAATTTTTATCCCCTGGTTAGTCGTCAGTTTTTCATTTTCATTGGAAGTACTGTGTTCATCCAGTTGGTCTAACTTTTTATTCTTTTGAGAATCATTTTTCATATCAATTTTTTTTTGGTGTCGTGTAAAGGGTAAAAAGTCAAATAATTATCGTTCACGAATTATTCCGTGCCAGTTCTGTTTTTTCCCAGTGTATGTAAGAGTTTATTAAGGTATTCTTCTTCTTTTAATACTTTATAATAAGCGGTCTTGGCATATAAAGTGAAAGAAGAATTTTCTATTTTTATTTCTGCATCCATATGGGACGGAGATCGAGTTTTTTCGCCATGATATTCACGAATATTCAAAATATATTCTTTGATAGCGGTATCAATCACATTTTTAAGAATATCACATTGGGCATTGTTTTTTATCTTTTCCAATGATTTGATCAGAAAAGCAGTAACTCCATATGAATTGATAACGCTTGGAAATAAAGACTCGTTCTCTATTACATTGTTTTTATCATTCAGCCCGGAATATTTTAAAGTGTCATTTTCAAATATCATATTCATAATGGTTATTAGTTATCAGAAATTTTTAAATATTTCTCAAAATAATGCAGATCGTCCTTGTCTTTGATTGAGAGATAAAACATAATTTGTTCCGGCTCTTTCAATCCAATACTGCTGAAGCTGTCAAAATGAGCGATCAGCGCCTGAATATTCTCTATTTTGATGTCTTTTAATATGACAAACAATAAAAAGATATTGGCCTTTATTTCTTTGGCATAAATAGCAGCGCCAGCATCAAACCAGTTTCCCTGATAGGATACTTTTATGAAGTCTTTATACTTCAGGTTTTTTACTATTTTATGACAGTCCATATAGCTGAATAATTATGGTTTATATATATCCAGCAGAATATATTTTAGATCTTATTCGGCAGGAAATGATTTTTTCATTTCAATATCAATATCTCACAATTGTGGTTACCGAAGCCTCCAGTATTCTCAACATCATTTTTCATGTAGGAATATGGAGTAGTGTATTGCAACCCTGCAATGGTTAAAACCTGATCATCTAATCCTGAAAGCTGAAAGCTCCCCTGCTGCCTTTTACTAAGGTCTTAAGAAATGTATTGAAACTTTATTTTTCAAATATACGCTAGAATAATTCACCCTTTTATGACCTGAATCATATTAAAGCTGATATCAATAGACAATTTTTCTGTTTTCTATTGTGATATTTCCTTCCTTTTCCATTTTTTTCAATGTTCTGATAACAGTTTCTACACGAAGCCCCACCAGATTGGCAATCTGCTGTCTTGTGAGCTCTATTTGAAAGCAACTTCCACAGCTGCCGTCGTGATAGCTTTTAAGGTAGTCCAAAAGCCCTTTGAGCCTTGAAACGGGATTCAGGGACGCCATACTATGAAGCATAACAGCTTTAAAATAAAGCCTTTGAGACAGACAAGCATTCATTTCCAAAGACAGATGAGGATGTTTTTTTATTAATTCCAGAAACCGGTCCCTTGGCACTCTGATAATTTCTGATGCTTCTATACAAACTGCATTGGTTGGATAAAATTTATCTAAAAAAAGCATTGAATCCCCAAAACTTTGTTTTCCACCAAAAATATTATGTATAAATTCTTTTCCTTCATCATCATAATTATTGAGTTTCACTTTTCCTTCTCTGATCTGGAAATAATAGAGTGTATGGTCCCCTTCCCTGTATACGAGATCCCCTTTGTTATATTGTCTGATGTCTCCTCCGGATGAATATAACAGCTCATCGTCAATATTCATGCAGCTTATTGTTTTCATAAGTATCTCTTTAAAATATGTTCAATAAAAAATAGTGAAATTTATTACTGAAACCGCTTTTAATATAAAATTTTTCAATCTTTAATCTGAATCATTTTATCTTTCTGTTTCATGGTTCATTCAATGCAAGATATTTCCGTTGATCGCTATAATTGTTTTGCGTTTTCTAACAGCTTTCTCCGGACAATTTTCATTGGGAACCTAATTCTGTCTTAGCATATGCAAATACCGAACCTTGTTGATTATAAAAATTGTTAAATAAAGTTAAAATAATTACCATAACACAATATAATTAAAATTTCAAATAAATATTAAACATAAAAATGACCTATAATTTAACGTATTCGCAAATTTAAACCTACCACACGATGATTCAGTTCTCATGGGTAGCTTAGGGATATTAAAACCCGCTTTAATGAAAAAACGGGTTTTCAAAGTATATATCTGTAAAATTATTTTTTAATTTTAATAAGCAAAATGATAACCTTCATCATTATACTTTGATCTTCATTCCAAAGATAATCTAATGACTAAACGTTATTTTATGATTAGAATCATAATGATTATTTTTGATTATTTTGCAAACTTCTTGGTTCCGGCAACGCATAAGATGACGCCTACAGTAACTCCCAACATTCCGATACTTACCTGTTCATGAAGGAAGTAGGCCGCAAGCCCTAGTCCGAAGAAAGGCTGCAAAAGCTGTAGCTGCCCGACAGTCGCAATGCCCCCCTGAGCCAAACCTTTATACCAAAATATAAATCCAATGAACATACTGAAAAGAGAAATATAAGCCATTCCAAACCAACCCTGAAAACTAACAGTCTCGATATGGTCTGGGAAGTATATAAAAAACAAAGGAATCATAACCGGTAATGCCAATACTAGAGCCCAGGAAATAACCTGCCAGCCGCCTAATGTTTTTGACAGTTTCGCCCCTTCAGCATACCCCATTCCACATAAGATCACGGCAAGTAACATCAGAATATCGCCGACAGGTGAAGCAGAAATCCCCTGAGAAACTGCATATCCAATGACTAAAAGACTTCCTATAATAGAAAAAAACCAAAATATAGGATGGGGCCTCTCCCCTCCACGGAGAACTCCAAAGACTGCTGTTGCCAATGGAAGCATTCCCAAAAACACAATAGAATGGGCCGAAGTCAGATATTGAAGCGCCAATGCAGAAAGAAGCGGAAAACCAACGACACAACCAATTGAAACCAGCAATAATGGGAATATTTGCTTTTTTTCAGGACGTTTTTCTTTATAGATCAGTAAAACAGAAAGTGCCAGGATTCCTGCAATACCGGCACGGGCAATGGTTACAAAAATAGGGCTCATTTCCATCACTGCTAATTTGGTGGCCGGCATTGATCCACTAAACAGCAATACGCCTATAAAGCCGTTGATCCATCCGCTTACACTTTCGTCTTTTGATATTTTATCAATCATCATTTTTATATTTTTTTTAATGAGTCAAAATTAGAAAGCCAAAATGAATAAACACAGTCCCAGTTTTGTATATTTGCATGAGCACAGTTAGAAACAATGAGCAAAGAATTTATTTATACAGAAATTGCAGACGGAATCGCTTCACAGATCAGAAACGGAGTTCTGAAGGCAGGAGACAGGCTTCCTTCCGTAAGAATGATGTGCCAGGAGCACCATGTGAGCATGAATACAGCCAAGCGTGTATTTCTGGAACTGGAATCACAGTCTTTAATAGAATCCAAGCCGCAGTCAGGTTATTTTGTCAGCAGGCTGATGTCTGTAAAGCTCCCTCTTCCAGAAGTGAGCCGCCCATCTTTGATCGCCAATAATGATGAACCGGATGAACTGATAAGCCGCGTTTATGAGAATATGGGTAAAAAAGGAATCACTTTTTTCTCTATAGGAATTCCTTCAGGAGACCTTCTTCCACAAGCCAAGTTAAAGAAAGAAATCATCAATGCTACCCGTGAATTAAAAGATGGCGGAACGGAATATGAGGAGCTTCAGGGAAATCTAAAACTACGGAGAATGATTGCGGTACGCTCTCTTCAATGGGGCGGAAATCTTAATGAAAATGATCTCGTCACCACCAATGGCGGGATGAATGCCCTGTCATTCTGTCTTATGGCTTTAGGAAAACCGGGTGATACGATAGCCATTGAAAGCCCTTGCTATCCTGGAATCCTTCAACTGGCCAACGGTTTGGGTTTAAATGTACTGGAGCTTCCTACACACCCCACGACAGGTATTGAAATTGAAGCGTTGCGAAAAGTGATTCCACAGATCAATCTGTGTTTATTGATTCCAAATTTCAATTCTCCTTTGGGAAGCTGCATGCCGGACGAAAATAAAAAGGAGATCGTAAGGTTTCTCTCTGAACATAACATTCCTTTAATAGAAGATGATGTGTATGGTGATCTCTATTTTGGTTCCAGCCGTCCGAAATGTTGTAAATCTTTTGATAAAGACGGAAATGTATTGTACTGCAGCTCTATTTCAAAGACGCTGGCTCCGGGATATCGCGTAGGATGGATTGCCCCCGGAAAATACAAAAACAAAATTATGAAGCTGAAACTGCTCCATTCAACTTCATCAATTTCCATTGTAAACGAGGCTGTGGCTAACTTTCTAAAATCCGGCAGATATGAAAAGCACCTTCACCAGATGAGAAGGGCTCTTCAGAATAATTATCAGAATTATGTACAGACGATTGCAGACTATTTTCCTGAAGGCACCAAAACAAGCCGCCCACAGGGAGGACTTTCACTATGGGTAGAATTTGACAAAAAGATCCGCACCACTGAACTGTATGATCTGGCGATTAAACAGAACATCAGTATTGCTCCCGGCAGGATGTTTACCCTGCAGGATCAGTTTGAAAACTGCATGCGTCTTTGCATTGGTCTTCCCTGGACGGAAGAAACCCAATTATGCCTGCAACAGGTCGGAAATCTTGCGAAGAAAATCTGATATTATTTATCCGGAACGAAGTTTTTTCTTGCCAGTTCCTTTCTTACGCGGCTTAGACTTTCAGGAGTGATTCCAAGGTAGGAAGCGATCATCCATTGCGGAACTCTCAGGAGAAGGTCCGGATACATTTTGATAAACTTCATGTATCTCTCTTCTGCGGTTTCGCCGAGCAGGGAGTTGATCCTGTTTTGAAGACTTCGGATATGCTTTTGCAGCAAGAAATCACTTCTTTCAATGCTGTTGGGGAACTGTTCTACCAGCTTGTTAAAGAAGTCAGGATGAAGAAACAGCACTTCTGTATCTTCCACTGCTTCTATATAGTAAATGGATTTTTCGTTAAAATAAAGACTGCTTCGGTCAGAAATCAGCCAGCTTTCGGGAGCGAACTGTATGATGTGTTCTTTCCCGTTCTTGTCAATGGAATACATCTTCAGCAATCCTTTTTCCACAAAGAATATATGCCTGCATATTTCACCATACTGTAAAAGAAACTGATTTTTAGGTATTTTCTTTACTTCATAGTGTAAGCTGCACATGTTCACCTTTTCTATAGGAACATTGAGTACTTTAGCTAAATACGTGTTGATATTCTTCATTATACAATCTGTCTAACGGATATATCTTCATGTGAAGAGCTGCCGACCACTTTTCCATCTTCTATAATGATTAACTGCGGGCTTTCATGTCTGATGCCAAGATCGTCAGCGATCTTATTTGAGATCAGTCTGTGCTCCAGCAAATCCAGATAATACAAATCCGGTTTATCATTTAAACCATCTATTTCTTTTTCAAAGTTTTTCAAAACCGTTGTGCTGATGAAGCATCGTGTTGAATGTTTGAAAATAGCAATTCTATGGTGATAAGAAGCTTCTATTGCCTGGGACAGATCTTCTGAAGATTCTATTTTTTTCCAGAAAGATTTACGTTCAGGGTTTTCTTCTTTTCCTCCGAATATTTTATCAAAAAAACTCATACATTAAATTGTTTTAAATGATGATCAAGATGTTTGTATTCTAAAAATCCCCAGTCTTTTTCAGTCATTATACCAAATAATCTGTGGTGGTCCGGAAGCTCTTTATTTTCAGATGCGGTCCGGAAGTCCTTCAGTGTATTCAGCAGATTGGTTTTTGATCCATCAAAATCACATTCAAAATTAACGATTAGTTTTCGAAAAGTAGGCATGTTTCGGGGAATTCCGTTATTAAAGATCTGCATTTCTATTTTGGTTGCTGCCCCTACCATCTTAAAGAAGATATTGATCTCCGGAAGTTCAATCTTCCCCAAAGCTACCTTAAGAACAAGTTCACAGTGCTTTAACATCTGAGAAACGTTCATTTGTCCCCATTTCCGGGGAGCATTTTCAGCAAGCAGGGAAATTCTCTGTACAATCTCCTCAAAATAAATTGGGTTGTGCAGACTCTTTTTTACCACCCTTTTTCTTTCTTCAGGTTTTCAATGTGAGCAAAATGATGATTACAATGCCAAACATAAAGGGCAAGATAGTTTCTCAGATCGTAATTCTGGTTTTGTTCAGGATGATGAAAGGTTCTTTCGAATTGTTTATTCGTAAGAGTTTTAAGCAAAGCTGCCCATCTTTGATGCGTACCCTTGATCATTCTCATGGCTGGTTTTATCGGCATATTGACGCTGTCCTGCAGTTCTGCCCATTTCGCTTCATCATAAGGTCTGATGGTAGGATTATCTTCCGTTAATGCCAATTTAAGGCGAATAAAACTGTTGATATGGCTGTCGGCAATGTGATTCACAAGCTGTCGTACCGTCCATCCACCTTCTCTGTAAGGGGTATCCAACTGATCATCAGAGAGGTCTTCTATTAAGTTTTTAAGCTTTTCAGGAAAGTTTTTGATGACTTTAATATACTCATCAAGTTTGATATCGCAGATGTTCTCAGGCTGTTGGTACTCACCTATTGGAAACCTCTTCTGTTCTAAGTTGCTCATTGTACTCGTTTTATTTTTTTAATGTCGCAGTTTTATCCGGTTATTAATTTTTGGACAATTTTTTAAATGCCGTGAATGTAAATTTATCAAAAATCAAAGAATTTAAAATGAAAAAAACATTAATTTATTGATTATAATTTATAAAATATTGAAGTATTGAGGTCTAAAAAAAGCTTCAATTCTATTAAAATTGAAGCCTTTATTATTTAAATTCATGCATTAATATCCATGCAAATCAATACCCTCTGTTCTCTGTAAAGTTACTTTCTTCCCCATTTTCTTTTGAATCACTCTGAAATGCTGCAGTTCATCATCCGTTAGAATATTGATAGCCGTTCCTTTTTCGTTCGCACGACCCGTTCTACCAATACGGTGAATATAGTCTAAAGGAGAACGCGGCAATTCATAATTAATGACGCAAGGTAAAGACTCGATGTGAATCCCACGCCCAATTAAGTCTGTAGCCACTAAGATCTGAGCCCCATTTACTTTAAATTCTTCTAAATTATTTCGACGTGCGCCTTGCGATTTCTGACTGTGAATAGCTACTGCCTTAATTTTATTTTTTTTGAGTTTTTCTACCAAATTATCGGCAGATCTTGTAGAGGAAACAAAGATTAAGGCTTTTTCAACTTTCTTTTCTTTAATTAAATACCGTAAAAAAGGACCTTTATTTTCCGGTGAAACGTGATAAGCCAGCTGTTCTATATGATCAATTTCAACTTCATCCTTTTTGATTTCAATTATTGTAGGATTAATTGATAAACGCTCCTTCATTTCAGCAACTTTATCATTTAAGGTAGCCGAAAACAGAGTCGTTTGTTTGATGACAGGCATCAGAGCGAAAAGTTTATTCATTTCTTCTCCAAAACCTAACTGAAACATTTTATCCGCTTCATCAATTACTAAATGCTGAATTCCTGAAATACTCAACGCATTATGATCAATTAAATCCAATAAACGGCCCGGTGTTGCGATAAGAACTTCGACCCCAAACATTCCTTTCATCTGCGGATTGATAGAAACCCCTCCATAAACAGCCATTGTGCGAATCTCACGCTTTAGATTTTCTGTGAAAGCCTTGAAAACTCCATCAATCTGAATGGCCAGCTCACGTGTAGGAACCAATATTAAAACATGAACATTACGATCTTTTTTAACTTCTGCATTCTGTAATTTCTCTAAAATAGGCATGACAAAACAAGCCGTTTTTCCGGAACCTGTCTGGGCAATTCCCATCAAATCTTTCCCTTGCAAAATAACAGGAATAGCCTGCTCTTGAATTGGGAATGGCTTTAAATACCCTAATTTGTTGACAGAATGAATAATATTGTGTGATAATCCTAACGACTCAAATGACATAAAATACTTATTTACTGCAAAGATAAGCTATTGATATTTGGTTTAAAATTTTATATTGCCGATTTGTCCGATAATTCAATTTTGGACAATTTTTTGAGTATTTTTATCCAAAATTCGAGAAATCTTAATATGAAAAAAGCGTTAATAATCGTAGATGTACAGAATGATTTCTGTGAAGGCGGCGCATTGGCAGTTCCGGAAGCAAATGAAGTGATTCCTTATATCAATCTTCTGATGGAAGAAAATGAATATGACCAGATCGTCCTTACTCAAGACTGGCATCCTGCTGATCACAAAAGTTTTGCCAGCAATAATAACAGAAAAGTAGGAGAAAGCATTATTCTGAACGGTGTTCCACAGTTTATGTGGCCGGATCATTGTGTTCAGGGAACTTTCGGAGCAGAATTCCATAAAGATCTGAACAGAGATAAAGTAACCCATATTATTCAAAAGGGAAAAAATACGGAAATCGACAGTTACAGTGGTTTTCAGGACAATAATCATTTTATGAAAACAGGGCTAGATGATTTCTTAAAATACCACGACATCCAGTTGCTTGAAATCGTAGGACTTGCCCTGGATTACTGTGTAAAATTCACATGTACGGATGCTATTGCAAACGGCTATATTACGTGCCTCCATTTCAACGGAACCAAAGCCGTTAATGTGAAGCCTGATAATGGCAGAGATGCTATTTATGATTTAATCCAAAAAGGGATTACGGTTCTGGGATAGGCCTTTTTTAGTGATTGGGATAGAACGTATAACTTTTTTTAACTACCCCGTCTTTTTGCTTTGCAAAAATCCACACTTCATGGAAGGGTAATTAGGGTCGATATAAGCTTACTTTAATTAGAAAGGCTTCATACAAATAAACAAAAAAGCGCAGAAATAAAATTTCTGCGCTTTTTTAATACTTATAATTCTCTTTAAATGATTAAAGCATTTTAAGATTATTAACTTCTAGTTCTGTAAGGATTCTCCAGTGTCCACGTTTGATATTCTTCTTTGTCAATCCGGCAAACATCACTCTGTCTAAAGTTTCCACTTCATATCCAAGTCTTTGGAAAATTCTTCTGATTACACGGTTCCATCCACTGTGAATTTCAATTCCAAGTTCATTTTTAGGTTTACCTTCAATGAATGAAATCTGATCTACTAGCGCGATTCCTTCATCAAGACGAATTCCTTCTACGATAAGTCTCATATCTTCATTGGTCAGTTTTTTATCCAGTGTCACATGATAGATTTTTTTGGCATCAAAAGAAGGATGCGTCAGCTTTTTAGTCATGTGTCCGTCATTCGTTAAAAGAATAACTCCAGTTGTAGAACGGTCCAGTCTTCCGACAGGGAAAAGGCGGTACGGTGATGCATTGGCTACCAGATCCATTACGGTTTTTCTCGCTTTGTCATCTTTAGTGGTAGAAATATACCCTTTCGGTTTATTTAAAAGCACGTATACCGGTTTTTCAGGCGTAATACCCTGTCCGTCAAAAACTACTTTGTCAGTCTTTTGAACCTGATATCCCATTTCATTCACTACCACTCCATTTACTTCTACCAGCCCCTGCGTGATCAGTTCGTCAGCTTCTCTTCTGCTGCAAATTCCTGAGTTGGCGATATACTTATTAAGACGGATGGTATCTTTATGAACATCTTTTTCAATCTTGTTTAACCTTCTTTTCTGTACAAAAGACCTTGCCTTATCTTCATTTTTGTCATCTGCACTTGATGGTCTTCTTCCATATTTCAAACTGCCTCTTTCATACTTGTCTCTGGTGCCAAAACTCTTTCCATCTCTTTTTGGAGCCGGTTTACCGAAAGTCTTTCTCTCACGTCCTTCATTTGCATTGGTGATGTATGCTCTACTCTCAGTTTTCGAACCTGGATCTTCATCTCTGCTCTTAGAACTTTCTTCACTTTTTTTGAAAGGTTTCTGTTCAAACTTTGAATTGTTTCCTTTTGGGTCAAAATTTCTTTCGCCAGCTTTAGGAAAAGGTTTCTTAAAAGGTTTTGATCCTGAAGAATTTCCAGATCTAGAAGCGCGAGAATCATCAGAATTTTTTCTTGTTGAAATTCTTGGTCTTTTTGGTCTTTCTGAATTATTATTATCTCTGCTCATTCTAAAAATTTTTGCAAAGATAGTAATTTAGTTACGAGTTAGAAATTAAGAATCATAACTTTGCACAATAGTTTTATTTTAATTTTAAAGAAACCCCCGATAATGATAACAATATTAAACGATGATTTTTCTCAATTAAACACCTTCCTGCATGAAAAATCTTTCAGTAAGATCTTTATTTTAGTTGATGAAAATACCCATGAATATTGTCTTCCGGTTCTTTTAGGTAACATGGAAACAGACTTAGGCTTTGAAATTTTAGAGATCGAAGCTGGTGAAGAAATGAAAAATATCCAGACGGCCAACCAGCTTTGGGAGATCCTGACAGAGATGCAGGCCGACAGAAAGGCACTTGTCATCAATCTAGGAGGCGGTGTGATTACAGATATGGGTGGTTTTATTTCATCTACTTATAAGAGAGGAATTTCGTTCATCAATATCCCTACTACCCTTTTATCGATGTGTGACGCCTCTATTGGCGGGAAAACCGGAATCGATTTAATGAACTATAAAAATATGGTGGGAACTTTTGCCTTCCCGGAGCAGATCTTTATTTACCCTAAATTTTTAGAAACGCTTCCGTTTAAAGAATTGCGCAGTGGTTTTGCAGAAATGCTGAAACATGGCCTTATCGCTGACAAGGCACATTGGGAAAGCCTTATTCAGATTCATAAACTGGAGGTAGAAACAATAGTTCCCCATATCCAGACTTCTATGGATATCAAGCAGGATGTGGTGGAGAAAGATTTTCATGAAAGAAATATCAGAAAAACGTTGAACTTTGGGCATACAATCGGGCATTCTGTAGAAAGTCTTTGTCTAAGTCAGGGAAATCCTATCCTTCACGGTGAAGCCGTAGCCATGGGAATGATTTGCGAAGCTCATCTGGCTTATCTTGAAGACCTTATCAGTGAACAGAACGCAACATCTATTATTGAAAACCTTCAGAGATACTATCCTTACCTTGATATAAGTGACTTTACAGACGAAAGTATTACAGCTCTTCTACTTAATGATAAAAAGAATACGGATAGTAAAATCAATTTCTCTCTGCTTTCAGGGATAGGTTCATGTACGTATGATCACCAGTGCAGTCAGGAAAACATCCTGAAATCTTTGGAGTTCTACAGAAAACTCAATGATTTATAACTTAAATTAGAAATAGTAACGATACAGTTTGTCCCGGAATAAGTTGATATATGGTCAATTTGTTCCGGGACATCTATTATAGTCAATTCTTATCTGCTCTTTTCCTTTGTAAGTATTAATCGTTTTTGTTGTAAAAATAAGCAGGCTCCTCCACAACAACCAAACTATATCTATTTTAAGTCTATTTATAATATATTATAATGAAAAGTATGATGATTTAAGGTTATTTCCACGTCATTCTCATATAATTCAAGTTGCTTTTGGAAAGGGTTTAATTTATATTATTTCTAAACAAACGTTTATTTTAATTTATAAAATATTGACAATCATATTGTTGAAATAAAAATCACTTCTATTTTCAATAATTTCACTACTGACTTTTATCATGTTATTCATTTTTGGCAAGCAATTTGAAAGATACTCTGCGTCAAACTCAGTAGTAAGGTTTGACGGTAGTAAAATTTAAAATTAGAAATAGTAAATATTAAAAAATTAAAGTTATGAAAAAGTTAATTTTAGGATTAGCAGTAACTGCAAGTTCACTGGCATTCGCACAACAGACTCCAACGTCTTCTTCTAACCCGGTAACATTTGGTGTAAAAGGTGGGATGAACGTATCTTCTCTTTCTAAAGATGAAGGTTTAGATGATCAAAAATCTAAAATCGGTTTCAACGCAGGTGTATTTGCTAACATTCCAATTGCAGAATCATTCAGCGTTCAGCCGGAGGTTTTATACTCTCAGTATGGTGAAAAGTCAGAATATAAAGTAGGTAACACTAACTTTTCTGCATCTACTAAACTAGATTATATCGCAGTACCGGTAATGTTCCAGTACAATTTGATTCCTAACCTTTATGTGGAAGCTGGACCAGAATTCGGATTTTTAGTAAGTGCTAAAAACAAATTCAAAAACGAAAGTAACGGAAACTCTACTACTTCTGATAATTTCAAAGATCAATTACAAACATTCAACTTTGGTGTAGGTCTTGGTGCAGGGTATTACTTTACTCCTAACTTAGGTATTACAGCTAGATATGTAGCTGGAGTAACTGATATTTTCAAAGATAATTCTGGTGATGCTGTAAGAAACAACACATTCCAGGTAGGATTAGCTTATAAATTCAAATAATAAGCTTCAACATTCAGATAACAAATTTTATATTCAATAGAAAACCGGATTATTTATTTAATCCGGTTTTTTTGTTATCTAATTGTTAATTCAGCATTTTTGGCAAGGAGTTTGCGTATATAAGATCAGCTGAAAAACTTGATTTTATTATCAATGTTAGCAGCTACAAGTTTCTTCATATACAAATTGATTCAATAGAAAAGGTCAGGTTTATTCGTTTAAACCTGACCTTTTCGCCTTAAAACATGACTTTTGTCAGTTTACTCCCTTTGGCGGGAATTTTGCTGCACGGTGGGAAGTACTATTAAACTTAAAAATCATGAAAAAACTAATTTTAGGATTAGCATTTGCAGGAAGCCTTTTGGTGAATGCACAAGAAAAAACTAAATCTACATCACCTATTACTTTCGGGGTTAAAGCAGGATTCAACGCTTCTACTCTTAGCAAAGTTGATCAGTATGATAACGATCAGAAACTGAAGCCAGGTTTCAATGCTGGAGTATTTGTAAATATTCCGGTGGCAGAGAAATTCAGCATTCAGCCGGAACTTCTTTTTAACCAATTGGGTTCAAAAACTGAAGAAAGAGAACAATATTACGTTAATTCTGATAAATACAGAAGAGAAGTTGATTACAAAAAAACACTGAACTATCTTACTGTTCCTGTAATGGTACAGTATAATATCCTTCCTCAACTTTATGTAGAAGCAGGACCTGAGTTCGGATTTCTTTTAGGAGGAAAGGATAAAGGAGATATTACCACAACTCTAACTTCCGGAAATACTACTACGACGCAAACGACAAGTTTCTCGAATAAAATTGTTAAAGATCTACACAAGAGATTCAATTTCGGAATCGGTATCGGAGCTGGATATTACTTTACTCAGAATTTTGGAGTAACAGCTAGGTTTACAGCAGGTATTACAGATATTTATAAGTATAACAGTGCTGATACCATTAGAAATAATGCTTTCCAGGTGGGTGTAGCTTACAAATTTAAATAATCAATTTTATATTCAACAGAAAGCCGGATTATTTTATTGAATTCAGCTTTTTGATAGAAATAAAAAAAGGTCAGGTTTATTTATTTAAACCTGACCTTTTCAAAGGAAATCACTTTTATCAATTCCCTTCCTTTGGTGGTAGTCTTGCTGCACGGTGGGAAATACTATTAAACTTTAAAAATCATGAAAAAACTAATTTTAGGCATAGCATTCGCGGGAAGCTTTGTGGTTAATGCACAGGAAAAAACAGAACAAAAATCTACATCTCCCATTACATTTGGTGTAAAAGGAGGAATGAATATTTCTTCTCTTACCGATGGAAATGAAGATGCCTATTTCAATTATGAGCGAAAGGCAAAAATTGGTTTTAATGCAGGAGTTTTCGCCAATATTCCGGTTTCTGATAAGTTCAGTATTCAGCCGGAAATAATGTATAACGGGCTGGGATCAAAAATAGAGAGCACTATATTCTTTGATATTCCTTCTGCCAGAATGAATGGTAAGGAAACCTTGTCGTTAAGCTACCTATCAATCCCATTGATGTTTCAGTATAATATAATACCTGATCTATATGTGGAGGCAGGCCCGGAATTTGGATTTCTGCTGGGAGGAAGATCTAAAAATGAGTTGACCCAAACCAGTAATCTGGATGGAACCAGCAGTACGCAAAGTTATTCCGGTAAAATTGCCATGTATATGTTCAATAAATTCAATTTTGGAATAGGACTGGGAGCTGGTTATTACTTTACTCAAAATCTTGCCGTAACAGCAAGATTTACAGCAGGAATTACAGATGTCTACAAGCTCAACACCGGAGATGCCGTTAGAAATAATGCACTTCAAATAGGTTTAGCCTATAAATTCAAATAGAGATATATTATTTTCAAATCAGTGCCGGATTCTTAGGATCCGGCATTTTTCTTTTAGCTAAACACAAAATAAAGTTCCCGGAACTGCTTTTTTGGTACGTCTGAAAATGGTTGAAGGTTTAAAAAGGTTCTATAATTTCAATAGTTATTATTTTGTTTCTTCAATTTTAACACTATGTTAAATCATCAACATAAAATCAATTTCACTTAAAATCATCTTCAAAAAACGAATTTCCATAACATAATTTTTCTTAAAAAAACTTTAAAAGTATAAAAAACACAACATCAAAAACCTCCGCCAAAGCCCTTTAAATAAGACTTTTTTGAGTTTGGCAAGCATTTTGCAAAATAATTCAAGTCTGATTGATAAATCGGATAAGAAGTACAATAGTAAAATTAAAAAAAAATAAAATTATGAAGAAGTTATTTCTAGGATTGGCAGTTACTGCTAGCATGATGACATTTGCTCAAGAAACAAAAACAGTAAACACGGATCCAATCAAAAAAGAAAAACAACCTATCAGATTTGGTATTAAAGGAGGGGTAAACTCGTCTTACTTCAGTGAGCAGAAATTAAGCCTTGACAACCAGAAAATCGGATTCCATGCTGGGGTTTTAGTTAATATTCCACTTTCTCAGAAATTCAGCTTACAACCGGAGGTTTTATATAACCAGTTAGGGGCAAGAAGCGTGATCTCATCTACAGATGTAACAACGGGTGCTACCAACGTTAAAACGAAAAGCGAATACAAGACTACCATGAACTATATTTCAGTTCCTTTAATGATACAAATGAGACCTACTGAAAGATTCTATGTAGAAGCAGGTCCTGAGTTCAGTTACTACATCAACGGTAAAAACTCCGGAGACAGCACAATTTCTACAACGACAGGAGGTATTACAACCACTCAGTCGGTATCCAACTCTGAGGATATCAATAAAGACAACGTTAACAAGTTCAACTTGGGTCTTGGTTTAGGTCTTGGGTATGATATTACTCAAAACTTAGGAATCAATGCAAGATACATCAACAGTCTTACGGATATGAGAAACCAAAAGCCTGAAGGTACTGAACCGTTGAACCACAGAGCGTTTCAATTAGGCTTGAATTACAAATTCTAATAGAAGACAATCAATTATTTAACCTATAGTAAAGGCCGGACTTAAAATTTTTAAGTCCGGCCTTTCGTTTTGAAAAAGATTTTTAGACGTCAGATTTCAGACACAAGACTTACGGGTTTGAGGAGTCAGAAAGCTTTATGTTGACTGACACTGCTATAAAAGATTTCATGTCTAATTATATTCAACAAAGACATAAGAAGTTATTTAAATATTCGCGGATCATCGCTGATTACTCCGTCTATTCCCATGTCTTTTAGTTCTTTTAATCTTTCTTTTGTATTGACAGTCCATGGGATGACTTTCATACCTAATGCATGGCATTCCTGTACAAGTGTTGAAGTAACAAGTGTATGATCAGGGCTGTAAATAGTAGGGATAAAACTTAGAAATTTCATATCTCCGGCTACCCCATTCAAATGATTCGGATACTGCCTGAATTTTTCGGCTGGTATGTTTTCGAAATGAGCCTGCTGCTGTGCTATCTTTTTATCATCTACTTTTTCTACCAGAAGAGCAGTCATGATCTTAGGATATTCTTTATGGATGATTTCCAGGGTTCTGGGATCAAACGACTGAATGATTACCCGGTCCTGAATACCTTTTTTAATAATGATTTTCATCATTAGATCTACGAATTCCTTAGGTTCCGGATGAAATATATGGTCAGAAAAAGGACGTGTTTTGGTTTCTATATTATAAAAAGGCAAAGGTCTTTTCAGTTCACGGGAGTAAGCTTCACATGCAGCTATTACGTCTGCGAAGAGCGGTTTTTGAACCTTCATCTTCTTTTGGTCGGGATAGCGATCAAGTTTCTTTAAGCCTACATCAAATGTCTGGATCTTTGCATAGGGCATATCATAAATTTTATAGTAAAACCCGGAGTCTTTCGGAATATAGGTTCCATCCTGCTTTGTTATTAACTCAGGGGAAAGGAAGGCATCATGGGAAAGGATTACTTTTTTGTCCTTTGTGACAGCAAGATCCATTTCTAGTGTCGTAACGTTCATTTTCAGGGCATTCTTCATGGCCGGAATTGTATTTTCGGGATATAGGGATTTTCCTCCGCGATGCGCCTGATTATCGAAAGACTGACAGAAATACCATTGTGCCAATACCAGAAAAGCGACCGTTAAAAATACGTTTTTCATATCGTTAAATTTTAAAGGAACAAATTTAGAATTTGCACTTATACCATATAATAAATGAACATTAAGCTTTTGATACATTTATAAAAACAAAAAGAGCCAGACGTAATGCCTGGCTTCTTTTTTATTTTAAATCGTAGAATATTAATTGAATAATTCTACCTCCTCTCCTTTTCCTACGGGATATTCTTCTGTAAAACATCCGAAACAGTGATTGGAAGACCCTAAAATTTCTTTCAGGTTTTCTGTGCTTAAGAACTCCAAAGAGTCTACACCCAGATAATCTCTAAGTTCTTCAGTAGTCATATTCGCTGAAATCAAATCGTCTTTTGAAGGCGTATCGATTCCTAAGTAACATGGTGCAATAATAGGCGGAGAAACACTTCTGAAGTGAATCTCTTTTACTCCTGCGTCTTTCAATATCTTCACCAATCTCTTGGAAGTAGTTCCTCTTACGATAGAATCATCGATGATCACTACTCTTTTATCCTTGATCTCAGAAATAATCGGGTTTAGCTTAAGGTTAACTACCCTTTCTCTCATTTCCTGTGTAGGAACAATGAAACTTCTTCCGATGTATCTGTTTTTGATCAGAACAGGACGGAATGGGATGCCGGAAGCTTTTGAGAACCCTATTGCAGCCGGAACTCCTGAATCTGGAACTCCAATGACAATATCGGCATCTACAGGTGCCTGTTCCCAAATCTTTTCACCTGATTTTTCTCTGATCTCGTATACATTGATATTTTCTAAGGTAGAGTCAGGTCTTGCGAAATAGATGTATTCAAAAGAACAGATCCTTTGCTTGCCTCTCGCTTCATTCACCATGTAAGAATTAAGCTTACCCGGTTCGTTTTCATTTGTATAAATGATTTCACCCGGTAAAATATCACGGACATATTGCGCTCCAACCGCATCTAAAGCAACAGATTCTGAAGCAACAACATATGTTTTTTCGTCAACAGCACCTAAAACTAAAGGGCGAATTCCGTTGAAATCTCTGAATGCAAAGAATTTATTTCTCGTCATTCCTACGACCGAATATGCACCTTCTATTTTTTCCATGGTTGCTTTGATAGCACCACGTAAGCCTAGATCAAGATTTTTCTGGATTAATCTTAAGATAACCTCAGAATCGGAAGTGGCTCTGAAAACTACGCCTTCAGCTTCCAACTCATTTTTTAATTCTCTTGCATTGGTCAGATTACCGTTATGCGCTATAGAAAGTATAATCTGGTCGTATTCGTTTTTGGCGAAGAACGGCTGAAAGTTATATTTCTTTTTGTCTCCTGCAGTCGTGTAACGGGTGTGCCCGATCGCAGAATTTCCCATAAAAGCTTCAGGATCCTGGATCTCTTTATAAACATCCAAAACCAAACCTTCATCTTTCATATTGGTAATTTTTCCGTCTTTAAGAACAGAAATACCGCAAGCTTCCTGGCCTCTGTGCTGTAATGCAAAAAGCCCGAACTGCGAAAGTGAAAACGTATCAAGATCATTATCTGAATACATTCCGAAGATACCGCACTCCTCATTCGGAGCATCCAGTCTTTCTTCTTCCTGCGTTCTGAAGAGATTTCTTCCGTAGGTTTGAGTTTCAAATTGTTTTAAATATTCACTTTTATGAATGTCTAAACTTTTCATTTCTATTTTTTCTAAATTAGAAGTTAGATATTAGATGTTAGAATCTAGTCTAAGTTAACTTCAATTATAATTTTAAACTTTCTTTTAATGAGTATATCATTTTCTGAATTTCAGCTAAAAGTTCTTTTAAAGGTACTATTTTAACTTCAAAAATAAAATTAAGATCTATTAATAACTGTAACTGGGTTTGTAGCTCATAAGTAGAACCAAATGCAATTCCAAGAAATTGATAGAACTCGTTTTTATTATTTCTTCCCGCTCCTTCAGCAATATTAGACGGTATTGAAACTGCACATCTTCTTATTTGAGATAATAAACCAAATTTTTCCTCATTTGGTAGTTCGGCAGAAACCAAATAAACTTCTTTTACCAAAGCCATCGATTTTTTCCAAACCTTTAAATCTTCTATCCGGTGCGATTTCATACTAATTTCTAATATCTAACTTCTAACTTCTCAAATTTACTTACCCAGTAAATTTTTCAATCTGTTGTAGATTTCAACGTAAGCTTCAGTAACTTCTCCAAGATCTCTTCTGAATCTGTCTTTATCCAGTTTCTTCATCGTATCTTTATCCCAAAGTCTGCATGTATCAGGAGAAATTTCATCGGCAAGGATGATCTCCCCGTCTGCTGTTTTTCCTAATTCAATTTTGAAATCAACCAGGATGATATTCATTTTGTCAAAAAGATCAATTAGAATTTCGTTGATACCTTCAGTAAGTTTATACATTTCTGCAAGCTCCTCATAGGTTGCTGCTCCTAAGAAAACGGCGTGGTGATCGTTGATAAGCGGATCTCCCAATTCGTCTTTTTTGTAGCAGATATCGAAGATGGTCACCGGAGATTTAATTCCTTCTTCCACACCCAGTCTTTGAGCCATACTTCCTGCAGAGTAGTTTCTTACTACCATTTCCAATGGAATGATTGATACTTTTTTTACCAGCTGCTCTCTTTCGTTTAGTTGTTTAATGAAATGAGTTTTAACCCCTTTTTCATTTAAATATTCAAAAATCAAAGTGGTGATCGCGTTGTTCATTTCGCCTTTCAGATCAACCTGTCCTTTCTTTTGAGCATTAAATGCTGTAGCATCGTCTTTAAAACGTACCACTACTTCGTTAGGATTATCGGTAGCAAATACCTGTTTTGCTTTACCTTCGTACAACATTTCTTTCTTTTCCATTTCTAAATTCTTATTAGTTAGATTTATTTTATATTACTTAATTAAAATTCCTGTTAAAACAGCCAATCCGAAACTCAGCAAAGTACCAATCAGCACATATTCCGTGAGTTTTCTCTGCTTAGCCTGTGCCAGATCGCTGAACCTGAAGACCGATTTGGCAGCCACCATAAAACCTACGCCCTCCCAGTGATTCACCATAATAAAGGTAAATACCAAGAGACGCTCCAAGATCCCGATATATTTTCCTGCACTCGATAGAGATTCGGTCTGTAAGCTGCTTTGTGTTTCCGGAACCGGAGTCCACGAAGACAATAGTATTTTTATGAAAATCGAAGCCGGTGTGGTCAGGAACAATACTGCCATCAATATCTTTAAGAACTCATTATTGCTTAAAAAATCGAAATTGAATTCCTTAAAATAGAATGAGATTCCCAAGATGACAAGAATATGCAGCAACTGGTCAATAAAAAACCAGGCTTTTTTATTTTTTACGTTTTGGAAGACCAGTTTTGAAGCATCAATGATAAGATGTGTGATTCCGACAAGCAGTGAAACCCACCACAACTCTGTGTTCCAAAGAAAAATAAAACTTAAAACAGTATGAATCAGAACATGAACATACAAATACGGGCTTTTCAGCTTACGGCGTTCTTTATCTGCAACCCAAGAGTTTGGCTGAAGAACAAAATCTCCGAGTAGATGTGCCAATATGAGTTTAGTAAAGATCATGCTTACAGTTCTGAGATTTTCTTTCTAAAATATTGATTAGTTTCTACGATAAGCTCGTAGTTCGCGCGTTTCAGTCTCTGACTTACCGAGGACTGTGAGATCGCAAATTTCCTGGCGAGGTCTTCCTGGGTGAGATCTTGGTTCATGATCATTTCGTGAATGATTTCTGCCGTCGCTACCGTCCAACTGTCAAAATCTTTTGAAGACCATTTCAGGAGTATATTTAAATCCCTGTCTACGGATTCGCTTGATGTTTTTATGGAAACGGTATGACCGTCGCTTTTAAGATCATTCAGTAATCGTCCGGAATTCACATAGGCCGTTCCGTTGGACTCCGTGATCTTTTCGGAGGAAAAATTCTCTTCACCAATACCTATGGCAATTCTTACATCTAAATTTTCCTGACTTCTTATAAGGGACTTAATGGCTAGAAAACGCCAAAATACTTCATCAATGCTACATTTGAACTGAAACTCGTCTCCCCTGTAGATTTCCCATGCGAGCGGTGAACTTCCCCAGTTTTCCAGGAGATTCTTGAGTCTGGTGATCCAAACTTCTGTGTCTGCATGCTGTGAATTTATAATATCACCGGTTATGACCGCTATCATTGTGCAAATATAAGCATAATTACTTATAAATAAAAAATATAAGCAGAAACACTTATAGATATTGATTATTAGTGAATCTGCTTATATCAATTATGTATTGTTCACAAGCTTTTTAGCGAATTATGCAAAAAGTTAAAAGCATAAAACGGCCAAAAAACATGATATTCTAACTCAGTTATTTTTTAATAAACTGATAGACTTTCTCATCGAGTTTTAAGAAATAGAAACCAGTAGAAATATTCTGCACAGAAATATTTTTATTGTTTCTGAACGGATCTTTCTCAGTATAGATTACTTTTCCTGACGTATCTAATATCTGAGCTGTTTTTACATCTTGAGTCTCTCCACTTACGAAAAGATTATCATCAACAGGATTCGGATATATTTTAAACTCTTTGTTGGAAGCGATCAGATCGGTTGTAGATAATACACCAGGGTCCTGGCAGTAATTAACAGGATAAGAATCCCACTCACCCACAGTGAAAGTCGTTGTTGGCTGGCTTACCGTAGCTTTTCTGTAAAGAGAAACATCTCCGTATGAATTACTTACAAACTTGCTTCCTATAGCATCAACTGTTGCTGACTTATAGGCCAACTCTACATATTGGGCTCCTGCAAAAGTTAAAGCATCACCTGCTGTAAGAAAATGTGCATCATTATTAGTGTAACATGATAATCCAGATTTAGGGTTCAGAATAACGAAATTTTGATTATTAGGTATTTTTCCTTCAAGTTCAAAACTGTTACCATAATAATAAGAATCATATAAACTATTGTAATATTGTATTCTTATGCTGTAATTGTTTAAATCTACTTCATGACCGGTCTTGTTTACAATTTCCAAAGCTTTGTTATTCCCTGTTCCTTCAATATATTTAACGATAAAGAGATCTTTCGAATTTGTGTCTGCAGCTGATGTGGATACCGTAATTGAATTGCTGTCAGGAGATTGTAAATAACCCTGGTCATATGCTTTTACGGTAAATGAATAAGAAGTGGAAGGCGTCAGATGATCAATAACTATAGATGTAGATTTTGTACTGGCTACGAGAACACCATTCTGATAAATATTATATCCGATAACATCTGAACTCGTACTTGGCGACCATACTAAATGAGCGTAGTAAGCCCCGGATTGAATGGAGTTTAAACTTAAAGGGGTCTGAGGCGTAACAGCGTCAGGGGTCTGCACCCAAATAGAATTTACCCATTGAGGGTTATCAATAAAAGGGTTTCTGTTTTTCTGAATAGTATAGATGGCATTATTCCGGTCTGTTTCCCTTTGAGATACAGGATCCTGAAGGTGCCATTGAAGAAGCATCGAAATATAAGCAGGATCAAAAGCCCGTTCTGCGGTTCCATCCAAAGGAGATCGGTCTATCACAGGGTTAATATTGGTTGAGTAATTAAATGAAGGCAGCTTATTTTCATATCTTACAGTAAAATAAAGCAGCATCCTCGCAATATCTCCTTTGAATTCATCCACAGGCTCATAAACCCTGTTCGTATAAACATAACCGGGAATAGCACTATTGGCAATTTTGGATGAGTTTGTAAATGTATAATGAACCGTGGAATTCCCAACACCATAAGGATAATTATTTCTAAGCTGATTGATTCTTGCATCTGTAGGGATAACAAAATGTAAATCTGAATACATGGGATAATTACTGTCAAAAGTACTTTGTGGGACCACATGCTCCCTGTTGTACCCTAATCCTTCAGCTCCTGAAGTACTGATCAGGTTGGCTGAAGTATATTCATAAGAATCAGGGCCAGAAGGGATCTCTGAATAAATATCCAATAGAATGGTAGTATTAGTCGGACCATGATCATAATATTTATCTAAATCTGTCTGATTATAAATATTTTGCAAATCACCATAATGCCAGTTCACATTCTTTTCAGAAATAATATCATGCAATTTAGACTTCAGCGTATAGCCTGTAAGTCCGGCTGTTCCGTCATAATATCCCGCCGGAACCTGGGCAGAAACAAATGAAGAAATTAGAATAATAGGAAGTAGAATTTTTTTCATACCTTAAAAATTGGGAGGCTAAAATAGTAAATTAAAACACTTAAAGTTCTGAATAATTTATTAAAAAATCATTAATTCTGAAAATATAAAAAATTGATTACTAAAATATTGCGTATAAGATACTACGACCTTAATAATTATTTTTGGCTTTCCGTCAATTTAATTATCTTTGGGAACTAACTATTTTATCTATATGAACACAGAGACTATTGACAACATTAAAATGATAGCGGAAACAGCAAGAGAATTTGCTGAGAAAAATATCAGACCTAATATTATGGAGTGGGACGAGAGCCAAACGTTTCCAAAAGACTTATTTCACCAGTTAGGAGAAATGGGATTTATGGGGATTGTAGTTCCTGAACAGTACGGAGGTTCCGGTTTAGGCTATCATGAATATGTTACTATTCTGGATGAAATCTCTCAGGTAGACCCGTCTATTGGTCTTTCTGTGGCAGCACACAATTCACTTTGTACCAATCATATTTATGAGTTTGGAAATGAAGAACAGAGAAACAAATGGCTTCCGCAATTGGCTTCAGGAAAAGTAATCGGTGCCTGGGGACTTACAGAACACAATACAGGCTCTGATTCAGGAGGTATGTCTACTACTGCTATAAAAGATGGTGATGAATGGATCATCAACGGAGCTAAAAACTTCATCACTCATGCCATCTCAGGAGATATCGCTGTAGTAATGACGAGAACAGGTGAAATAGGTGCTAAAAACAACTCTACTGCTTTTGTTCTGGAAAAAGGAATGCCTGGTTTTACTTCAGGAAAGAAGGAAAATAAATTAGGAATGCGTGCTTCTGAAACCGCTGAACTTATCTTTGACAGTGTTCGTGTACCGGATTCACACCGTTTGGGAGAAGTAGGAGAAGGATTTAAGCAGGCCATGAAAATTTTGGACGGTGGAAGAATTTCTATCGCTGCTTTAAGTTTGGGAACAGCAAGAGGAGCTTATAAAGCTGCTTTAAAATATGCTAAGGAAAGACATCAGTTTGGAAAAGCAATCGCTGAATTCCAGGCCATCAACTTTATGCTTGCTGATATGGCAACTGAAATTGACGCTGCTGAACTTTTAATCCAAAGAGCTTCAACCTTGAAAAATGCCAAGCAAAAAATGACTAAAGAAGGAGCAATGGCCAAACTGTATGCTTCTGAAGCATGTGTGAGGATTTCTAACAATGCTGTTCAGATCTTTGGAGGTTACGGTTACACCAAGGACTTCCCTGCTGAGAAATTCTACAGAGATTCTAAATTATGTACAATCGGTGAAGGAACTTCAGAGATCCAGAGAATGGTGATCGGAAGAGATATTACAAAATAATAAAAACAACACAAATGATTAAACAAGCTCTTTTAGGTGAGTTTCTGCATGAAGCGGAAAATACCAGAAAAATTTTAAAAGCAATTCCGGACAGTGCCTTAGACTGGAAACCGTCGGAGAAAAACTGGACGACAGCCCAACTGGCTTCCCACATTGCAGAAGTTTATAACTGGTATGAGTCTACCTTCAATCTTAATGTTTTTGATATGGGAACTTACCAGTATGATAAAGGTGATATTTCTAAAGCGGAGAACATTGTGGCAAAATTTGAAGAAAATGTAGCCAAAGCTCAAAAAGTTTTAGAAAATTCAGATGAAACCACTTATTTCAATGAATGGAAAATGGAAATGAACGGAAACGCTATTTTCCCTCTTACTCAAAGAATACAGGTAATCAGAGGATTTTTATACAATCACCTGTATCATCACAGAGGTGAGCTTGTGGTTTATTTAAGATCAACAGGAAATAAGGTTCCGGGACTTTACGGACCTACTGCTGACGATAAAATGTAATAGAGAATTATTCTATCAATAAATGAATAGCATACGTATTTTACGTGTGCTATTTTCTTTTTTTGAGATAATGTGTTTTCAACTATACTTAATGTATTGCATAATACTTTAAATGCATACTCAGAAATTTTCTTAAATAATTTTGTTTTTCGTAACATAATTTTTATTAGCTTTGATATTCCACAATCAAAATAATTACTTGATATGAAAAAACAATTATCCATGATCGGAATGCTTCTTATTACGGGCATTTCTTTCGCGCAGACTGACCGTCTCTGGAGTGAAGGTTCAAAAAAAGCACCTTCAGACATTTTTGAAAACAAAACCCAAATCAATAATCCGAAAATCTACAGCCTGGATTTTGCAGGATTAAAGAACGCTCTTGCAAAAGCTCCCAAAAGACTCGCTCCAGGAGAGAAATCAGAAACCATCATCTCTTTTCCTAATTCTGAAGGAAAGATGGAAAACTTTAAAGTAAGAGAAAATTCCAACTTTGACCCTCAGCTTGCTGCGAAATATCCGGATATCAAATCTTATGTAGGCGAAGGCCTTAACGATCCCAATTCAACAGTTTATTTCAGTATTTCCTCACTTGGGCTATCCTCTATGGAAATTTATGGTGATAAATCTGCAGTCTTCATTGAGCCATATGCCAAAGATCTGTCGTCTTATGTGGTATACAAAAAATCTGATAAAAAAGATAATCTCAACAAATTTGAATGTACT
Source organism: Chryseobacterium antibioticum (assembly GCF_012927325.1). Classification (GTDB taxonomy): domain Bacteria; phylum Bacteroidota; class Bacteroidia; order Flavobacteriales; family Weeksellaceae; genus Chryseobacterium; species Chryseobacterium antibioticum. Next base: position 188,326 of record NZ_JABBGI010000002.1, read on the forward strand.
GTTATTGATGTAGCTCAGAAAGGCGTATCGAACTCCAATATAGCTGCAAGACCGAATGCAGATGATGCCAAACTGAGAACATTCAGGCTGGCACTTTCAACTACAGGAGAATACACTGTATATTTTGGAGGAACTAAAGCAAATGCACTGGCTGCAATCAACAATACCATGACCCGTGTCAACGGTGTTTTTGAAAAAGATTTTGCAGCAAGAATGGTTCTGATCGCCAATAATGATGCTGTGATTTATACCAATGCTTCTACAGACCCCTATTCTGCGGCTTCAGGAATGAGCAGCTGGAATTCCCAGCTTCAAAGCACCCTGACTTCAGTGATCGGGGAAGCGAATTATGACGTCGGACACTTATTCGGAGCCTCTGGAGGTGGCGGAAATGCAGGATGTATTGGCTGTATCTGTACCAACGGTTCAAAAGGCAGTGGATATACTTCTCCGGCAGACGCTATTCCTTCAGGAGATAACTTCGATATTGATTACGTAGCTCACGAACTTGGTCATCAGTTTGGAGGAAACCATACTTTCTCTCATGGAAATGAAGGCACAGGTGTTAATATGGAACCTGGCTCCGGATCTACCATTATGGGATATGCAGGAATTACAGCCCAGGATATCCAGCCGCATTCTGATGCATTCTTCCATGCGGTGAGCATCCAACAGATCACCAATAATATTAAAGCTAAAACATGCCCGGTAAGTACTTCTACAGGAAATGCCATTCCTACCGCCAGTGCCGGTCTTGATTATACTATTCCAAAAGGCACCCCATTCATGTTAACAGGAACGGGAACCGATGCCAACGGAGACTCATTAACTTATATCTGGGAACAGATGGATAATGCTTCTTCTTCTCAAACAGGAGCAAGCTCTGCAGCGAGTGCCACAAAAGCGACAGGCCCAACATTCAGATCATGGACCCCTGTAACGTCTCCAACAAGGTATTTCCCTAGAATGGCATCGATATTAACAGGAGCCACTACCACTGCCGGTTCAGAAATCACAGTGGAAGCTTTGTCCAATGTTGCAAGATCATTAAATTTCAGATTTACAGTTCGTGACAACAGAGCCGGAGGTTCAGGAAATAATTCTGATGACGCCCTGATCACGGTAAACGGAACAGCAGGACCATTCAGTGTTTCTTCACAAAACTCAGCAATATCATATGCAGGAGGAAGCTCACAAACGGTTACCTGGAATGTAGCAGGAACTACTGCTAACGGTGTCAATGCTGCCAATGTAGACATTCTTTGGTCAACAGACAGCGGAAATACCTGGACTACCCTTCTTGCCGGAACACCAAACGATGGAACGCAGGCTGTGACCATTCCTAATTCATCCACTACAACAGGAAGAATTATGGTAAAAGGCTCCAACCACATTTTCTTTGATGTTAATAACGCCAATATTACGGTCAATGCTGGATCAGGAACAGATACTGTAGCTCCTACAGCGCCTACCCTTGCGGCTTCCGGAACTACAGCTACGACTACCAATCTGTCCTGGAGCGGAGCAACCGACAATGTAGGTGTTACAGGATACGATGTTTACATGAACGGATCTTTGATCGGTAATACAGCATCTACCACTTATACTGTAACCAGCTTAACACCAGCAACAACTTACAGTTTCACGGTTAAATCTAAAGATGCAGCTGGAAATGCTTCTCCTTCAAGCAACACCGTGAGCGTTACAACGCTTACCGGAGGTACAGTGACTTATTGCTCATCTTCTGCCAGCAATACTGCTGATGAAAGAATCGGGAACGTAAAATTCGGAACAATCAATAATACGTCAACAGGAACAGCAGGTTATGAAAACTTCACTTCCGTTTCTACCAATGTAACGAGAGGAAGCGCCTATACGATCTCGGTAACTCCAACATGGACGTCAACTGTTTACAGTGAAGCCTACGCAGTCTATATCGATTATAACGGTGACGGCGACTTTACAGACAGCGGAGAACTGGCATGGTCTAAAGCAGGCTCTACAACAACTCCTGTAACGGGAAGCATCACGATCCCTGCAACCGCTACAATCGGATCCACAAGAATGAGAGTGATGATGAAGTACAGTTCTGTACCTACTTCTTCATGTGAAGCTTATACTTACGGACAGGTGGAAGACTATACGCTGAATATCGTTTCTTCAGGAAAAGGAGAATTATCTGGTACCAGAGATCTAATCGCTAACACTGATATCAGACTGTATCCAAATCCTGTAAGAGATATATTACATATTTCAAATACGACATCTGAAGATTATAAAATCTTCGATATGGGTGGAAAACTAATTAATTCAGGAAAACTAGAAAGGGGCAGTGTCAATGTAAGCGGACTTATCAAAGGTGCTTATATGATCCAGGTTGGAGAAGCTGCCAAGAGATTCATCAAAAACTAATAATCATTAAAGTAAACACTTTAAAAAGGCCGTTCAGCAATGAGCGGTCTTTTTTTGATGTATGATCATTGATAGATTATAAATGATACTATAAGACTATTGCTCTTCAAATAAAATAAACTGTAAAACATGAAAATTTGTTGTTAAAAACATCTCAATTAACAAACCTCCAATACTAATAATGTTTTATTTTGAAAAAATTCACTATTATATGATTTTTTAATTTAAATTTATCACTCGAAACTATTCTTTCATTGTACCGTTAAACCAGCTTTTATTAAAGGGAAGTTCTGCATTGAATTCCTAAGTTGGCAACCCTACCGTTGCTTTTCCTCCTATTCTCGATCAGAATTTATTTTGCTTTAAAATGGGTGCTCTATGATTACAAAAAGTAAATTACTAAAGTGATTTCTGGTTGTCATAGTATCATAAAGACAAAATTGTTTTTCAGGAAGGGATTAATAGCATATTGCCTCAAAAAAAAATTAAATAACCATTAAAACTTTTATTATGAAACATTTATTTAAGTACTTCCTATTTTTCACAATGGCTTCTTTTTCCATTGCATGTAGCTCAGACAGAGAAGATGAGATTGACATTACAACGGGAGCCGTGACCCATGTATTCTATAAAAATGCGGAGGAATTTGCTTTAACCTATGATACAACAGGAACTGTAAGCCCAACAATCAGAAATCAGGCATTTGATTTATACAAGCTGGGAAAATGGACTGAACTGGAAGCTCTGTTTAATGTTAACAATCTGAATGGAGGCTGGCCACCTGCAAACGGCGGATACAACATCTATGACGATGTCTCTTTTCAGGCCGGACAAAGATTTGACAGATACAGTGGTGCTGTAGGTAGCTATGATGGCACAGGAATCCCTACTTTAGGAGGAAGTTTTACAAGTCCGATCATCAACGGATATGTTTACACTTTTTCTCAAAGAGCCTTAAATCAGGCTGAAAATAAGTATGATTTTTATTATGAAATAGATGTTCTGAATAATTTACTACCTTTCAAATCTCAAGTAGGCGATGTCATCCCATGGTTTAATCAAGTGGGCGGAGGTAAGCAGACCATGTGGAAAATTCCGATTGATGTAACCACAGGGTATCAGAAAACATGGAATAAGCTGGCACAGGAAGGATATGTAAGAATCACAATCAAAAGAAGCCCTAGTGGAAAATACAATAACTTAGCAGGTACGGTTATTCAGCAATAAATAAATTCCCATGTATTCAATATCAAAAAAAATAAACATCCTCAAACAGGCACAGGTTGCAAAGAATTTTTTCAGCAATGAGGAAATTATACCTTCAGCTGTAACACCATTCACCTGCTGTGATTGTGGCCATGAAAATAGCATTGAAATAATACCCTATAAATCAGGATTCCCTATCTTCCAATTGTATAATGAAGATAAAATAGTATCCAAAAGTGAATTACTGCAAAACAAAGTAGTTACCGAAACGTCAAACAGCATGTTACATTTTGGAGCATTAACGGTCAATAATTTACCCACTTTATATTTTGGAACCGATTGTCAATCCTGCCATTCAAAATATTTCTGCGTATTCAGTTACGGCGAAAAACAACCCGGATTAACAGTCTTACAAATATCAGGTATCTGGAAATATGAGTGACGAGAACGATTTATTTTGAACTTAATAAAAACCGCAGCTTAAAAACTGTGGTTTTTTTATGGATCTATAAGTAGAAAAATTACGATGCTATGAAAAATTAAACCCACTAACATCATTGAATTTTTTCATCATCTTATGTGGTATAATATGCCATGTACATTACAAATTTTCCAAAATCGTTTTCTATCTTTGCTGTAAATAATAAAATTCATGGATAAAATTGACAGTCTGAACCAAGTTGCAGAATTCCACACTACTTTTAAAGCCCCTATTTTAGATACTCCCCAGATCCCTTCTCAGGAAAGATGTAACCTTAGAGTTGAACTTTTACAGGAAGAATTGAATGAATTAAAGCAGGCTATTGCTGATAATGACATTGTAGAAATCGCTGATGCATTGTGTGATTTACAATATGTTTTAAGTGGAGCCGTTCTGGAGTTCGGACTTGGTAGTAAATTTGTAGAGCTATTCAACGAAGTACAGCGTTCCAATATGTCTAAAGCCTGCGACAATGAAGAACAGGCGGAGGAAACTGTTGCATTTTATAAAGAAAAAGAAGTAGAATCTTTTTATGAAAAATCCGGAGAGAAATTTAATGTATACAGAAAAGCAGACCATAAAGTCCTTAAAAACAAGTACTACTCTCCTGCCGATTTAAAAACAATTATCGAAAAATAATATGAAAAAATTTATTACCAATATTGTTGCCGTTTCAACCCTTGTTCTGGCATCTCAGCAGTTCAGCGCCCAAAAAGTGGTGATGAACCGTGAAGTGGAAAGCAAGAATGACGGCAAGATGCTTTTAGGAAACCAATTTAAAGAGCAGTTCTTAAAAGCGCCCTATGCAGACTGGTATGTGAAAGAGCATGATGAATATGCTATTGACCAGAAAGCAATTGGTGAACTTAGAAAAGCCAAACTTACTTCTTATTCTCTTGTTGTTTTTATGGGAACCTGGTGTGAGGACAGCCATAGAGATTTCCCGAGGCTGATGAAGATTTTGGAGGAATTAAAATATCCGGACAACAAGCTTACTATTATTGCTGTTAACCGTAAAAAGGAATCTCCTACCGGAGACGAGGTGCGCTATAACATCCAGAAAGTTCCTACTATTATTGTGGAAAAATATGGTAAAGAGATCGGAAGAATCATAGAAATGCCTACCAGCGGATATATAGAGAGAGATCTGGTAAACATTCTGAAAAAAGATGACAGTTCTGTAATCAAAGAAATTTTTAACAAATAGTGTTGAGAAATTATAAAGTAATCCTATCATTTGCAGCGGGAATTCTCGTTATGCTGATCCTGTTCTTCGGACTTAAATCATGTTTAAACCTCGGTGGAAAGACGGAAAAATCAGATTATTATATTCTGACCAACCAGATATCCCGAATGAATAAAATGGTGGTTATGGAGCAGAATATTTCCAGCATGCAGAAAACCAAAATGGGCTACGAAATGTTTGGAAAAGAAGTTTCAAACAACAGTATTATTACCTACACCAAAACCAATGCACAGGTGTCTTATGATCTTAACAAAATGAAGATAGAAGTAGATTCCATTAATAAGAAACTGGTTATCACTGAGCTTCCTGATGCAGACATAAGAATTACCCCAAGCGTTGAAATTCAGTCGCTGGATGATTCTTTCTTTAACAGAATCTCTGAAAAGGACATTAAAAATGTGAGCCAGAAAGCCAAAGAAACAGCAGTTCAGTCTATCGATCAGAACCAGTTGAGAACGGAAGGCCGCAAACAATTAATGGAAAATCTTAATAATATTTTCGTTTTGGCAAAAGCTTTGAATTATACTATAGAAGATGAAACCGGCAAGCTCGGTGTTTTAGGACTCTAAAAATGTAAAGCTATGGATTCAGAAGATAACAAAAAGAAAGAATCTGCAAACAGTGCAGAAACGAAAAAGCAGAACGAGGATTTTCAAAATATTCCTGCTTCATCAGAAAAAAGCAATCCTCCTGATATTGACAAAGAAGATGTTCAGAAATCTTCGAAAAATAAATCAGGAAAAACGGATAACACGAAAAAATAAAATGGAAAGGTTCTGCTCATTTGAGTGGAATCTTTTTTATTGAAAATTTTTTGCCACAAAAGTTTTTTAAACACTTAAGTTGATTTCAAGTTTAAATTCAAGCTGCAGAGAAGAGCACTTGAGTTTTATAAAAATCAAAGAGTTTGTTGATGATGGCAAAAATTTTAGCTTCGTTTTTGAGACGTACAACTTAAAAAAGTCATTGATTTTTTCTTAACTCCTTATCTTCTTCATTTATTTTAATGTTTTAAAAAGCGCGAAATGAAAATCTGTGTCATTTGAGAAATCTGTGAGAGATAAAAATATAAAAGTTATTTTTAACACTTTAGTTATTTTTAACGTTTATGCATTACGCATTAAATACACTAAGTTCTCTGAAAACCTTTGATTTTCGGCTCATTATTTCAGGGGATTAAAACTTTTGAAACTAAAGGGCTCTAAAGTATTTAAAAAAATCAAAACTTTTGTGACTTTTGCGGTTAAAAAAAGTAAAATAGTAAGCAGTCAAAACAGAAAGATTCCGCTCAAATGAATGAGCAGAACCTTTCTTACTAATCTATTATTATGTGGACTTAAATGATCACACGATTGTGGATTTCCCGATCTTGATATTTTCGAAATTGTAATAGGATTTCTCAGAATATTTGATGTAATCCGCAATAAAACTGCCCACTTCACTGGTGGTATAATGCTGTTCCGTATTAAGATCTACCGTCACACATCTGTTCTCTATAGCATGTTCCACTGCCCTTCTTAGTTTATCCGCAGCTTCCGGAAGTTCAAGATAATCAAGCATCATAGCAGTACTTAAGATAGATGCCACAGGATTGGCAATTCCTTTCCCTTTAGCCTGGGGATAAGACCCGTGGATAGGTTCAAAAAGTGCATTTTCCTCACCTATCGATGCCGAAGGAAGAAGTCCGATGGAACCACCGATAACACTTGCTTCATCGGAAATAATATCCCCGAACATATTTTCGGTCAAAATTACATCAAACTGCTTAGGATTAAGAACCAGCTGCATCGCCGCATTATCTACAAATATATACTCCAGCTGTACATCAGGATATTGTAGCGCAATTTTCTGACACGTTTTTCTCCAAAGTCTTGAAGTATCCAGAACATTAGCCTTATCAATCAATGTAAGCTTCTTTTTCCTTTTTTCAGCTTCTTTAAATGCCATATGGGCGATAGGAATAATATCTTCAGTGCTGTATTTACAGACATCGTAGGCATATTTACCGTCCGGATCTGTAAATTTTTCACCGAAATAAATCCCGCTTACCAACTCTCTGAAGATCAGAATATCCGTTCCTTCAATAATCTCTCTTTTTAAGGGACTTTTGTCAATCAGTGAAGGATACGTTTTCAAAGGTCTGATATTGGCATACAATCCCAATTCTTTGCGAAGTTTCAAAAGACCTTGCTCAGGTCTTACTTTTGCCTCGGGATTATTATCGAAAACCGGGTCCCCAATCGCTCCAAACAGCACAGCATCTGAATCTTTGCAGATTTTTAGTGTTTCGTCTGGAAGTGGATCACCTGTTTTAAAAATAGCTTCAGCCCCCATCAATCCATAGGAATACTGAAATTGGCATTGAAATACTTCCGCTACAGCATCCAGTACTTTAATACTTTCACTGACCACTTCGGGACCTATCCCGTCTCCGGGAAGAACTGCTATTTTAAAATAACTGTTGCTCATACTTTTGTGTTTTTAGTTCAAACTGTTTTATTGCCTGTTTTTTGCTGATTAAAAAATCAATATCGTCATAGCCGTTAATAAGGCATATTTTTTTATAAGAATCGAGTTCAAAAGTTTCTGTTTTAAAATTAAAACTGATCGTCTGCTGTTCTACATCCACGGTAATCTCTAACTCAGGATTTTCAGTAACGGTCTTTAAAATATCTTTTAAAAATTCTTCAGAAACCTTTACCGGAAGAAGTCCGTTGTTTAAAGCATTTCCTTTAAAGATATCGGCAAAATAACTCGAGATGATTACTTTAAATCCATAATCCGTCAAAGACCACGCGGCGTGTTCCCTGCTGCTTCCACAACCGAAATTATTTCCGGCAACCAGAATCTCTCCACTGTATTTAGTATTATTTAATACAAAATCCGGATTAGGTTCTCCTGTATGGATATTAAATCTCCAGTCTCTGAACAGATTTTCTCCAAAACCCTTTCTGTCTATGCTTTTGAGAAATCTGGCGGGAATAATCTGGTCTGTATCTATGTTTTCTGCCGGCAACGGTACTGCGCGGGATTGTATGTATGTTAATTTTTGCATTGGTCTGTTGATCTGTTTAGTTTAAGCTTTCAAAAGCCGAAATTCTTCCTTCTATAGCTGCTTTTGCAGCAGTGAGCGGACTCGCAAGAATAGTTCTGGCGCCCTGCCCCTGCCTGCCTTCAAAATTCCTGTTGGATGTTGAAACACAATACTCTCCTTCCGGGATCTTGTCATCATTCATCGCAAGACAGGCTGAACATCCCGGCTGCCGGATCTGAAATCCTGCATCATTGAAGATCTTATCCAGACCTTCTTCATAGATTTGTTTTACGACCTGCTGCGAACCCGGAACGATCAGGGCGTTTACACTTTCAGACTTATTTTTTCCTTTAATATATTGGGCTGCTGAGCGGAAATCTTCTATTCTAGCATTCGTACAGCTTCCGATGAATACATGATGTACTTTAATACCTGAAACTTCCTGTCCGGCTTTCAGTCCCATGTACTGAAGCGCTTTTTCTTCGGATTCATTCTGAGGAACCGGAATCACTTCATGAACGGAAATTCCCATTCCAGGATTAGTCCCGTACGTGATCATTGGAAATATTTCTGATGCATCAAAGGTCAATTCTTTATCAAAAATGGCTCCTTCATCCGTCTTAAGGTTTTCCCAGTAGGCTAGTTTCTCTGTCCATTCCTCTCCTTTCGGAGCAAATATTTTTCCTTTTACATAGTCAAAAGTCGTTGTATCTGGTGCGATCATTCCACCTCTGGCTCCCATTTCAATACTCATATTACAAACGGTCATTCTACCCTCCATAGACATTTCTTCAAACACATTTCCGGCATATTCACAGAAATAACCCGTTCCGCCATCGGTTCCGATTTTGGAAATAATATAAAGAATAACATCTTTCGCCTGAACATTCTCATTGAGTTTTCCATTGACGGTAATCCTCATAGATTTAGGTTTATTAAGCAACAGACACTGACTGGCAAAAACCTGAGCAACCTGACTGGTTCCAATACCAAAAGCAATAGCTCCAAAAGCACCGTGCGTGGACGTATGGCTATCTCCGCATACAATACTCATTCCCGGCTGGGTAATCCCCAATTCAGGAGCAATGATATGTACAATCCCCTGATATTGATGCCCCAATCCAAATAATTCAATATTATTTTTTTTGCAGTTCTCTGTAAGCTGCTCCACCTGGTTTCTGGATAATTCATCCCTGATGGGTTGTTCCTGGTTAAGTGTAGGAACATTGTGATCTGCCGTAGCGACAATCTGTTTCGGTCTGAAAACTTCGAGATTTCTTGCTTCTAGTTCTGCAAAAGCCTGAGGGCTGGTTACCTCATGAATCAGATGTTTGTCTATATAAATAATTTGAGGCCCGTCGGGAATAGTTTCTACAACGTGAGCATCCCAGACTTTGTCAAAAAGTGTCTTTTTATTCTTGTCCATATTCAATTTTCCTTGATTTTAAAATCAATTACTATCCTATTTTTCGGCTGCTGGTTTCAATCATCATATACAAATCATCATTTTTCACTTCTTTTTTCATATCAGCAATTTTTAAAAACTCCTGATACAGGTAATCAAGCTCATCTTTGGTGATATCATAACCGATATGTTTAAACCGGTAAGCCAAGGCAGAACGCCCGCTTCTTGCTGTAAGAATAATGGATGAAGCATTGACCCCTACTTCTGCAGGATCTATAATTTCATACGTTTCCCTGTTTTTAATGACACCATCCTGATGAATTCCTGAGCTATGGGCAAAAGCATTAGCTCCGACAATGGCTTTATTCGGCTGCACCGGCATTCCCATCAGGTCAGAAACCATCAAACTCATTTCATTAAGCATTCTTGAGTCAATGTCTGTGTAAAGATGTAAGTCTTTATGCTGCTTTAAAATCATGACGACTTCTTCCAGAGCAGTATTTCCGGCTCTTTCTCCTAACCCGTTGATTGTACATTCGATCTGACGTGCCCCGTTGACAGCTCCGGCAATTGAATTGGCCGTAGCCAATCCCAAATCATTGTGACAATGACATGATAAAACTGCTTTTTCAATGCCTCTTACATTTTCCTTCAGGTATTTTATTTTTTGGCCGTATTCTTCAGGAAGGCAATAACCGGTAGTATCTGGGATATTCAGGACTGTAGCTCCGGCTTTGATCACTTCTTCACAAACCTTTGCCAGGTAGGCATTATCTGTTCTTCCCGCATCTTCTGCATAAAATTCTACATCTTCCACATAACTTTTGGCATATTTTACAGCTTCTACAGCTCGTTCAAGAATATCTTCCCTTGTTGAATTGAATTTATATTTAATATGAGAATCTGAAGTTCCGATTCCGGTATGGATACGTGGCCTTTTTGCAAATCTTAGCGCTTCAGCGGCTACATCTATATCTTTTTTATTGGCTCTCGTCAGTCCGCAAACTTTGGCATTTTTTACCAGTTTTGAAATTTCTGAAACGGATTCAAAATCTCCAGGGCTTGAAATTGGAAAACCTGCTTCTATTACATCAATCCCTAGCTTATCGAGTCTTTCTGCTATCATTAGTTTTTGTTTCGTATTCAGTTTACATCCAGGAACCTGTTCCCCATCCCTCAGCGTAGTATCAAAAATTTCGATTTTTTCGGAATTCATAATGAAGTTTTTTACTTAATTTTGATCAAAACTACTGCTTACAATATTTTTTTGTTTTCATTTGTTCTGAAAATTACAATATTCAAAGGCTGGCAAAATAACCATATTCATTTAATAATCAATAAATTATATTTTACAAATTTACAATGGCAGAATTGCAGAAAGATTTTTTGTTTGTCCTGATTAAGTCATTAGCCACTTCTGAAAAACGACAGTTCAAGCTGTACGTGAATCGTCTTGGAATTAATGTTGATGCTAAATTTCTGCTCCTCTTCTCGGAACTGGATAAGATGAAGGAATATGATGAGCACATTATCATTGAGAAAAAAATTTCCACCAAACAGCAGCTTTCCAACCTGAAGGCCCATCTGTATAAGCAGATTCTGGTGAGCCTCAGAATGAATCCAAGCCATCAGAATTACAGGATACAACTTCGGGAACAGTTGGATTTTGCTAATATCCTGTACCAAAAAGGTCTTTACAAGCAGGCTTTAAAAATATTGGACAAAACCAAACAGTCTGCCCTGGAACTGGATGAGAAAAGTATTGCTTCCGAAATCATCGATCTTGAAAAAGTAATTGAGTCGCAGTTCATTACCCGAAGTATAAAAGGGCGGGCTGATGAACTTATTGAGCAATCTACAGAGATTAGCCGACAGAATCATTATGCAACGGAACTTTCCAATCTTTCCCTGAAATTGTACAGTGAAATGCTGACGTATGGCTATGTAAAAAATGATACGGACCGTGAGAAAGTACTGGAACTTTTTAATGATCAAATCAAAAAAATAAAACTGGAAAAACTGAATTTCACGGAAAAACTATGGTATTTCAAAGCTCATGTGTGGAAAAATCAGTTGCTTCAGGATTACAAATACACCTTAAAATACGCCTACCAATGGGTAGACCTTTTCCATAAAAAACCAGAGATGATCTTTAGCCATCCGGTGTGGTATATCAAAGGGAATACGTACCTGCTTAAAATCCTGTTTCTATATGGAAATATTGATATTCTGGAAGAACATTTCGAGAATTTCAATACAACCGTCAACGCTGAGAATTTTGCCCAGAATGAAAATCTTCAGGCTTTAATTTTCCTTACCCACTACAATACTTTAATGAATATTCATTTTATAAAAGGTGAATTTTTTGCAGGCACAAAGCTTATTCCTGAAATTGAACTTAAAATGGAAAGGCTTCGGGAAAGAATTGATGAACACCACTTTATGATCCTTTACCTGAAAATGGCCGCGATGTTTTTCGGAAGTAAAAACTTTGAAAAATCCATTGAATATTCGATGAAGGTGGTTGAATGCAAAGGAAACGTACAGGAAGATCTTCTTTTCCATACAAGAATGCTCATTTTAATGGCCAAATATGAATCCGGAAATGATGAAGATTATGATGAGTTTATCAACTCAACGCTGAAATTTGCAAAAAAAATGAAAAAACCCGAAGCCTTTCATTTTGAAAGCATTCAGTTTTTTAAGAACATCAACAACTTGGTTTTAAATAAACAACAGAAATCATTTGAAGCTTTCGATGAAGTCCTTGAAGGATTTTCTAAAAACGAATATTATAGGAGATCACTGTTTTATATTGACATCCATGGATGGGTACAATCTAAAGTAAAAAATGTGGATGTGATTGAAATTATCAAACAGAAAGTACGGTATAAAAGGAAAAGCTAAAAACTGGTGGCCGTGCAAGTTCACAAGCCACCAGTGCCTATCAAATACTTTCTATAAATTTCAAAGCATTTTTATAACTGATCTTTTCCATGATTTCAGGAGAAAAATTCTTTTCAATTCTGCTGTTGATTGCATTCAGTGCTGCTGCATCATCATATCCTTCAAAGAAAAAAGGATAACGTGATTTATCAGGGTGGTTTTTGCAATAGAAAAAATCGGCACCGTAGGCAATAGCATCTTCTCCTCCCAAATCCAGTCCGTACTGAATATGTTCGTATAGTTTTTCCGGATTGGTTTCATCTACACAGTTTCGGATAAAATTAAGGCCTATCAGACCTTTTCTTTTAATAATTTCTTTGGCCAGTTCATCCGGAAGATTCCTGTTTTTGTCATGAACTGTCCGGTAGTTGGAATGGCTTGCCAGAATAGGAATGGTGTAATTTTTCTGATCAATATAATTAAGAATACCATAGGCCAGCTGATCGCTTGTGTGGGCGAGATCAATAGGAATTTTTCTGTCTGAAATATAATCTAACAGAACTTTTCCATCTTCTTTCAATCCCGCTTCAGAATTATTCCCGCCTCCAAAACGGTTTTCTGTATGGTGGGTAATTCCCAGATAAAGAATTTTCTGTGTCTTTTCAATGATGGCTTCCAGGTTTTTAAATCCTGATTCTAAAGGCTCATCTTCTCCGCAAAAACCAGACGCATTTTCAATAGAAGCAATGACGCCTACCCTGTTTTCATTTTCCTGATTTTTGTAGTTTTCTCCTTCAAACAAGAAGAAGTTTTCATTTTTCAGCATCTCTGAAAATAGATCACTCTGTTTGGCGGCATCCACCGTACTGTTGGCGCCAGTCGCTGAGTATATGGCCATTACCTGGAGTTTTACATTTCCCTCTTTTAAATAAGGGAGCGAACAGCCCAGTTCTTTATCATCAATTGTAGCGCCCGGGCTTAATAAATGGCACAGTAGATCACAGTGCAGGTCAATATTAAAGTTTTTCATATCATCGTACATCTTATCATTTCTTTTTTTCGAATCTCTATTGAATTTCACATAGACAGATCATCCCTATTTCAGAGCCTTTTTATTGGAAAACACTAAATATAAGGCTATTTCTCTGTGAAAAAATTAGGGTAAGAATGAATACATTTAAAATCACAAATCTAATTTTCAAGATTCAACCGTAATTCTTATTTCAAATATACTTTAAATATAGCATATTAACTAAAAAATGCGTATTTTTGCATCTTAAAATTCCTTAGTAAACAATGATAAAAATTACACTTCCAGACAATAGTGTCAAAGAATTTGAGGGAGAAGTTACTCCTTTAGATGTGGCAAAATCTATAAGCGAGGGATTGGCTAGAAATACCATCTCCGCAGTTGTAAACGGCAAACAAGTAGAAACCACCACACCTATAACCACGGATTCAACGATACAATTGTTAACCTGGAATGATGATCTTGGAAAAAAAGCCTTTTGGCATTCTTCGGCTCACCTTTTGGCGCAGGCGATCCTTGAATTTTATCCCAATGCTAAGTTGACCATCGGTCCGGCCATAGAAAGCGGATTCTATTATGATGTAGATTTCGGAGACGAAAATTTATCTGAAAAAGATTTTGAGAAAATTGAAAAGAAAGTATTGGAAAATGCTAAAAAAGGTTCAACCTTCTCATTATACCCTGTTTCTAAAGAAGAAGCATTAAAAACATACGCCGATAATCCTTACAAAGTTGAATTGATCACGAATCTTAATGATGGCGAGATTACTTTTGTAACGCATGATGATTTCACAGACTTATGTCGTGGGGGGCATATTCCAAACACCAATATTGTAAAAGCTGTTAAGATTTTAAATGCAGCCGGAGCATACTGGAGAGGTAATGAAAAAAATCCTCAGCTGACAAGAGTTTATGGTATTTCTTTCCCTAAACAGAAAGAGCTTACTGAATATCTTGAAAGACTGGAAGAAGCCAAAAGAAGAGATCACAGAAAACTAGGTAAAGAATTAGGAATTTTCGCTTTCTCTGAAAAAGTGGGTGCAGGTCTTCCGTTATGGTTGCCAAAAGGTACTGCTTTGAGAAGAAAATTAGAAAATTTCCTTTCTGATGCTCAGAAAAAAGGAGGTTACGAATTTGTAATGTCACCGCATATCGGTTCAAAAGAATTGTATGTAACCTCAGGACACTGGGATAAATATGGAGCAGACAGCTTCCAGCCTATCAAAACTCCAAATGAAGGAGAAGAATTCATGCTGAAGCCAATGAACTGCCCTCACCACTGTGAAATCTACAAAACTTCACAATGGAGCTACAGGGATCTTCCAAAGAGATATGCAGAATTTGGTACTGTTTACAGATATGAGCAAAGTGGAGAGCTTCACGGGCTGACAAGAGTTCGTGGATTTACTCAGGATGATGCTCACCTTTTCTGTACTCCGGATCAGCTTTCAGAGGAATTTGAAAAAGTAATTGATTTAACGCTTTATGTTTTTAAATCATTAGGTTTTGAAGATTTTGTTACTCAGGTTTCGTTAAGAGATCCTGATAACAGAGAAAAATATATCGGTTCTGATGAAAATTGGGAAAAAGCCGAAAACGCGATCATCAACGCGGCAGAGAAAAAAGGTTTGAAAACAATTGTAGAATATGGCGAAGCTGCATTCTACGGTCCGAAACTGGATTTCATGGTGAAAGATGCATTGGGAAGAAAATGGCAGCTTGGAACAATCCAGGTTGACTATAACTTACCGGAAAGATTTGATCTCCACTATATTGGAAACGATAATGAGAAACACAGACCGGTAATGATCCACAGAGCTCCATTTGGTTCTATGGAACGTTTTATCGCGATCTTATTAGAGAATACGGCAGGAGATTTCCCATTATGGCTAAGCCCTGATCAGTTTATTATTTTACCGATCAGTGAAAAATACGTAAATTATGCAAAAAAAGTTTCACAATTTTTAGAAAATCACGATATTAGCGGTCTGATTGACGACAGAAATGAGAAAACGGGTAAAAAAATCCGTGATGCAGAATTGAAGAAGATCCCGTTCATGCTTGTTGTAGGTGAAAATGAAGAGAATGACGGCACGATTTCTGTAAGAAGACGTGGAGAAGGAGATCTGGGAGTGATGAATATGGAAGATTTCGTCAATTATTTTAAGAAAGAAGCAGCAATATAATATTGCTAAATAGAAAGTTAACCAATAAAATTTAATACAATAGCACAAAGATTTAACAACAGGGGCCCACAGAGACGTCCTGTACAGGAGGACCTACACTTGATCAACGATAAAATTCGTGTGAGAGAGCTTCGTTTAGTGGGCGATAACGTAGAGCCGGGAATTTATCCAATCGATAAAGCAAGACAATTTGCTGCAGAACAAGAATTGGATCTGGTAGTAATTTCCGATAAGGCAGAACCGTTTATTGCAAGAATATTAGAATACAAAAAATTCTTATATGAGCAAAAGAAAAAGCAGAAAGAACTTAAAGCCAAACAAATAAAAGTGGTGGTAAAAGAGATCCGTTTCGGACCTCAGACTGACGACCATGATTATGAATTTAAGAAGAAACATGCTGAAAAATTCCTTGAAGAAGGTTCTAAATTGAAAACCTACGTTTTTTTTAAGGGACGTTCAATTATCTTTAAAGACCAGGGAGAGATCCTTCTTCTAAAACTTGCCCAGGAACTGGAGCACGTAGGAAAGGTAGATCAGCTGCCAAAGCTTGAAGGAAAAAGAATGATTATGATGATGAGTCCTAAAAAACCAGCTAAATAGTTTTAGCAGACCCAGCGTCTGTTTCCTATCATATAAAACCTCAAAGTATTTTGAGGTTTTTTTTGTTTTGAAATTTTATTAAGTTATTATTAAATATTATCCTACATCAATACCCCATGAAAGATATTGATATACCTTTGTATTGTAAATAATAAACAATACTATTCGTTATATTATTAATAACTTTTAAAAAAAAACAATGAGTACACTTACATTACAAGACGGAACGGAGATTTATTATAAAGACTGGGGAAAAGGACAACCGGTATTCTTTCACCATGGATGGCCATTATCCAGTGACGATTGGGATGCACAGATGTTATTCTTCTTAGAGCAGGGTTACCGTGTCATTGCACACGACAGAAGAGGTCATGGGAGATCTACACAAACCGCTGACGGACATGATATGGACACTTATGCATCTGATGTTGCAGAAATCGTTACAGCGCTGGATTTAAAAGATGTCATTCATGTAGGGCATTCTACAGGTGGTGGTGAAGTAATCAGATATGTAGCACAACATAGCAAGGGAAGAGCTTCAAAAGCTGTTTTAATAAGTGCAGTAACACCTATTATGATTAAAACTGAAAACAATCCCAACGGGATCCCAATGTCTGTTTTTGATGAAATCCGTCAAAATACAGCCACTCAGAGACCGCAGTATTTTGTAGATTTTTCAATGGCATTCTACGGTTATAACAGAGAAGGAGCCAAAGAATCTGAAGGAATCCGCAGAAACTGGTGGAGACAGGGAATGATGGGTTCTATCAAGGCTCATTACGATTGTATCAAGGCTTTTTCTGAAACCGATTTCACAGAAGATCTTAAAAGTGTAGAGGTGCCGGTATTGGTATTACATGGCGAAGATGATCAGATTGTTCCCTATGAAATTACTGGTGTAGTAGCGGCTCAACTTGTTAAAAACGGGAAATTGATTACATACCCGGGATTTCCTCATGGGATGCCAACTACAGAAGCTGCAACGATTAATAAAGACCTGTTGGAGTTCTTCAAATCATAGAATTTAATTTTCAATATGATATCAATCGAACTGCAGGTACAGATATCTGCAGTTCGATTTGCAAAATCCTCTACCCCATTCTGACAAATGAAAATATCAAAGCTCCTACGGCTAAAGAAATTATTATAAAATCCATGGTACGGGGAAAAGATTGATGTTTTTTTTGTATCTTTGCCAACTGTAATTCCTAAGTATTACGAGGAATCAAGAACAAGATATTGATAACAAAACAATAAAAAAGCAGAACAATGCCAAAATTAAAAACGAAATCAGGTGCTAAAAAGCGTTTTAAACTTACCGGAACTGGTAAGATTAAAAGAAAAAATGCTTTCAAAAGCCACATCTTGACAAAGAAAGAAACTAAGCAAAAGAGAAATCTTACGCAAACTTCTTATGTTGCAAAAGTGGACGAGAAAAGTGTTAAACGTCAATTAGCAATTAAGTAGTTTTTATAAATCTATATTCGGTTTATAAGAATTCAAACAAATTCAACAATTTAACCCTGAAACGGTGCCACTAAGTGAATGAATAATGAAAAGATAATAATTAAGATTTTTCATTATTAACTTTTAATTCTAAATTAAAAAATTCCGCCCTTTTCAAAAAAACAATTTAAATTATGCCAAGATCAGTAAATGCAGTAGCTTCAAGAGCTCGCAGAAAGAAAATTATTAAGCAAGCTAAAGGTTTTTTCGGTAGAAGAAAGAACGTTTGGACTGTAGCTAAAAACGCGGTAGAAAAAGCAATGCAATATGCTTACCGTGGAAGAAAAGAGAAAAAGAGAAATTTCAGATCACTTTGGATTACTCGTATCAACGCGGGTGCCAGAGAGCATGGAATGTCTTACTCTCAATTTATGGGAGCTCTTAAAAAGAACAACGTTGAGCTTAACAGAAAAGTTTTAGCAGATTTAGCAATGAATCACCCTGAAGCTTTCAAAGCAGTTGTAGATCAAGTAAAATAATGTAGAATTTTTTGTTATCAATATAATCCCGGGCTTTGCTCGGGATTTTTTTGTGCCTCCCATTTTGTAACTTTTTTTCATTAAAAATCACGTACTGCAGATTAAATTTCGCCCTTTTAAACTTATTAAAAAAAATAAGGATATATTAGAGAATTTTTCCTTTTTGCATAAAATAAAATTGATTTTTATTATCTACATTTGTTGAATTATTAAATCTATAAAAATTTAGTTAAAAGTGAAAAAAATAACGACTATTTTACTCCTTTCTTTATCAGCTTATAGCCTTCAGGGTCAGAATTTTATACAGGCTTACCAGACCAGAGTAAATAAAGTATCTCAGGCCAATATTACCGCCAACCTTCAGGGTTTTGGGAACCTAGGTATAAAAACAACCGGCTCTGCAGAAAACACCAATGCACTGAATTGGCTTAAAGCAAAATATCAGTCTTACGGGTACGATGCAAGCCAGATCACAGAAGATAGTTTCACGTATAATGGCAATACTTCAAAAAATTTAATTATCACCAAAACAGGAACCGTCTACCCTAACACTTATGTAATCATTTGTGGGCATTATGATACGGTTAACGGCCCGGGAGTAAGTGATAATGGCAGCGGAACATCTATCCTGCTTGAAGCGGCCAGAATTTTAAAAGATGTCCCTACAGAATATTCTGTGAAATTTATTCATTTTTCCGGTGAGGAACAGAATCTTTTGGGAAGTACACATTATGTAAATAATGTTGTTTTTCAGAATAATGTGCGTCAGCTCAATCTGAAAGTTGTATTCAATATCGATCAGGTAGGAGGACAACTGGGAAATTTAAACAATAATATCAAGTGTGAAAGCGATCAGAGCGGACAAACCGGAAATAACGCAGCTTCATTGGCGATGACGCAACAGTTAGCTACCTGTACCACATTATATTCTCCGCTTCAGACGACTATGTCCAATGCATTTAATTCGGATTATATGCCATTTGAAAACAAAGGTGATATTATTACAGGTTTTTACGAAACAACAAGAAGTTATAATGAGCATACCGTCAATGATACTTTTGCCAATGTAGATCCTATCTACGTTTTTAATACCGGAAAGGCGGCTTTAGGTGCTTTACAGCACTTTGCAGGCGCTTCAACCATTACTTTAGCAACGGAAGATGTACATGCTGAAAATTCATTGGAAACAGTCAGGATCTATCCTAATCCGGCGCATGATTTCATTAATATAGAGCTGCCAAAGGATGATAAAAACTTTAAAGTTGAGATCAGTGATATGAATGGGAGATTGCTGCTGAATGCTGAAAACGAAAAGAGAATGAATACCTCGTCGCTTACTAATGGAGCGTATATTGTGACCGTAAAATCAGATAAAAATACCATAACCAGAAAAATCATTATAGAAAAATAATCACCCATCAACATAAGCAATCACACACCCATCCAAAATATTTAATATGAAAAAACTTACCACATTTTTATGCACTGCGTTAGCGGTCGGAAACGTCAGTGCCCAGACCCTCATTCAAGCTTATAAGAACAGGGCAGACCAGGTTACTCAAACCAACATTACCAACAATCTGCAGCAATTTTCCAATTTAGGAATTAAAACTACCGGATCTGTAAATAATGCCAATACCCTGACCTGGATCAAAAACAAGTACACTTCCTTTGGATATTCTGCCAGTCAGGTCGTGGAAGATCCTTTCACTTTTGGGAGTACCAGTTCAAAGAATCTGGTAATTACCAAAACAGGAACCGTTTACCCTAATAAGTATGTAATCATCTGCGGACATTATGATACCGTTACTGGTCCAGGCACAAGTGATAACGGTAGCGGGACTTCTGTTATTTTAGAAGTGGCCAGAATTTTAAAGGATGTTCCTACAGAATACTCTATCAAGTTTATTCATTTCTCCGGAGAAGAACAGGGGCTGTATGGAAGTTCTCATTATGCCAATAACGTTGAGTTCCAAAGCGGCGTACGAAAGCTGGATATTAAATTGGTATTTAATCTTGACCAGGTAGGTGGTAAGATCGGAAATGTTAACAATAAGATTATCTGCGAAAGAGATACTGCTGGCCAGTCAGGAAATAATGCAGCTTCCAATACCATAACACAGCAGCTGGCAACATGTACTACGCTGTACTCTCCTCTTCAGACCAGCATTTCTAATGCCTATTCATCTGATTATATGCCTTTTGAAAAAAAGGGAGATGTGATCACAGGTTTTTATGAATATACCAGAAGTTATAATGAGCATACGGTTAATGACACATTTGCCAATGTAGATCCTGTCTATGTATTTAAAGTAGCCAAAGCTGCCGTAGGAGCAATGCAGCACTTTTCAACGGCATCTTCAACGGTTTCTGCTATTTCTGCGTCTAAGGAAAAGCCTCTACAGACATTGGAATCAGTAAAAGTATATCCAAATCCAGCAAAAGATGTTTTAAATATTGAACTGCCGGATTTAAGAACAAAAAACTTTAGTGTTGAAATCACTGATTTGGCAGGACTTTCTATGTTGAAAGAAGACAATAAGGCTCAGATTAACATTTCACGTTTAGAAAATGGCGTTTATCTCTGTACTGTAAAGACGGAAGGTTCCAGCGTTACAAGAAAGATCATTATAGAGAAATAAATGATTATGATTAGGCCCTGGCTTTTAAACTGGGACTTTTTACAATTCAGTTTTATCACCAACCACTTCATCATAAATATAATTAACATGAAAAAAACAATCACCATTCTGTCGGTTCTTCTGGCAGTATCCAGCAGTAAAGCTCAGAGTTTTATTCAGGCTTATCAGGACAGGGCCAATCTGGTTTCACAGACCAATATTACCACGAACTTGCAGCAGTTCTCTAATCTTGGAATCAAAACAACCGGTTCTACCAATAATGCCAGTGCATTAACATGGATAAAAAATAAATACATTTCCTATGGATATTCTGCCAGCCAGATCGTAGAGGATCCTTTCACCTTTGGAAGTACAAGTTCTAAAAATCTGGTGATTACCAAGACAGGAACGGTTTATCCTAATAAATACGTAATCATCTGCGGACATTTTGACAGCATTAACGGTCCTGGAGTGAATGACAACGGCAGTGGAACTTCTATCATCTTAGAGGCCGCAAGGATCTTAAGAAATGTTCCTACAGAGTATTCAATTAAATTCATCCATTTCTCCGGTGAGGAGCAGGGATTGAGAGGAAGCACCCATTATGTGAATAATGTGGCCTACCAGAATGGAACAAGGGTATTGGATATCAAGTTGGTATTTAATCTTGATCAGGTAGGAGGCGTTATGGGCAATAACAATAATACGGTTTACTGCGACCAGGATCAGGCGGGACCTACAAGTAATAATGCGGCAGCCGCAGCAGTAACCCAACAGCTTAGAAACTGTACAACCCTGTACTCTCCACTTCAGACGGCTGTAGATCCGGCAGAAGATACAGATTACATTCCTTTTGAAAGAAAAGGTGAAATCATCACGGGCTTTTTTGAAAAAATAAGAAGCAGCTATCCGCACACTTCCAATGATACCTTTGCCAATACAGACCCTGTTTATATTTTCAAAATAGGAAAAGCAACCGTAGGCGCTTTACAACATTTTGCCGTTGCTACTTCCGTCAGTTCACTTGTGATGAACACAAAAGAAACTGTTTCCTCTCATGCTCTTGAAGCTGTATCTATCTACCCTAACCCGTCGAAAGATACCGTTAATATCGAACTTCCGGATACGCATATCAAAGAGTTCAGCTTTGAAATTACAGAGCTTTCCGGAAAGGTACTTTTAAAAAAGGACAATGAAACAAAAATTAATGTTTCAGGGCTGCCTGAAGGAGCCTACATCGGTGTTATTAAAGCTGATGGGCAGACGGCGGTACGAAAAATTCTGATTGAAAGATAATCTAAATATTTATATCTAAATTATATGGCAGGAAGAATGACTTCCTGCTTTTTTATTGAATGACTTCCGTATGTGATCATCCTTTCTGCTTATTGATCCCTACTCCGAAGAACTTCCTCTATATTCTCCATAGAAAATCCTTTCGCTTTGAGCAAAATCAAAAAGTGATACAGTAAATCGGCGGCTTCATTTTTGAACAGATCATCATTGCTGTCTTTCGCTTCAATAACCAATTCTACGGCCTCCTCGCCTACTTTCTGAGCCATTTTATTGATTCCTCTCTGATAAAGGGAATAAGTGTAAGAACCTTCGGTCTTGCGATCAATTCTATCGGCTATTTTCGCTTCCAACTCATACAGGAAGCCTTTGTTATCTTTTTCACCAAAACAGCTGAAACTTCCGGTGTGGCAGACTGTATTTTTAGGCACTGCCTGGATTAAGATCGTATCCTGGTCACAGTCTATATTTATGTTTTTTACCGTTAAAAAATTACCTGATTCTTCTCCTTTGGTCCAAAGACGGTTTTTGGAACGGCTGAAAAAGGTGACAACGCCTTCTTTTTCTGTTTTTTCAAAAGCCTCTTCATTCATGTAGCCAAGCATCAATACCTGTTGCGTTCTGCTGTCCTGAATAATTACCGGAACAAGGCCATTACTTTTTTCAAAATCTATTTTCATCGTACGGAAATTTTTTGAGTTCTTAATTGTTTTTTTAATTCTTGAACAGGCACTTCATTAAAGTGGAAAATACTGGCTGCCAATGCACCTGTGGCTTTTGTCTCATTAAATACCTGAACAAAGTCACTGGCTCTTCCCGCTCCTCCTGATGCAATTACAGGAATGCTTACGGCCTCAGAAACCAGCTTCGTGATACGGATATCGAATCCATTTTTGGTCCCGTCACCATCCATGGAGGTCAAAAGAATCTCCCCTGCACCTAAAGATACCACATCTTTCGCCCACTCTATTGTGTTCAGGTTGGTGGCTACTTTTCCTCCTCTTACATAGACAAGGTCTGATCCATGGGTCAACCTCGTGTCTATGGCTACAACGATGCACTGGCTTCCAAATTCTTTTGAAAGTTCATGAATCAGTTGTGGATTTTTAACAGCCGAAGAATTAATGCTGATCTTGTCTGCTCCGGCTTCCAGAAGTTTCCTGACATCTTCTGCAGAGGAAATCCCTCCTCCAACTGTAAAAGGGATACTCAGGTTTCGTGCAATATCTTTCACCAAACCAACAAATGTTTTTCGGTCTTCCAATGTAGCTGTAATATCCAGAAAAACCAGTTCATCAGCACCTTCCTGCTCATATTTCACGGCAAGTTCTATAGGGTCTCCGGCATTGCGTAAACCTTCAAAATTGACGCCTTTGACCGTCGTTCCGTCTTTAATATCCAGACATGGAATAATTCTTTTTTTAAGCATTTTCAATAAATTCCTGAAGTTGTTGTAATTGTATTTTCCCCTCGTAAATGGCCTTTCCTATAATGGTTCCCGAACATCCGATTTCCTTCATGCTATAAACATCCTCCATACATGAAATACCGCCACTGGCTGTAAGTTTTACCGTTGTTTTATCCAGAATCTCTTTGTACAGATCTGTTGAAGGGCCTTCCAGCATTCCGTCCTTTGAAATATCAGTGCATATGGTCTGAAGTATTCCTTTTTCCTGATAATTCAAAAGAAAATCAATAATATCCAAGCTACTTTCTTCCTGCCACCCTGACGTTTTTATTTTTCTGTTTTCGCAATCAGCTCCAAGAATAATCTTTTCGCTCCCATACTTTTTGATCATTTCCAGGCAGAATTCCGGATCCTGAACAGCAATACTCCCAAGCGTGATCTGCTTTGCTCCAGAATTAAAAGCAGTTTCTATATCGTTTCCCGCTTTTAACCCGCCTCCAAAATCGATATGAAGTGATGTTTCCCTAGAAATATTCTCCAGTACTTTCTGGTTCACAATATGTTTAGATCTGGCTCCGTCCAGGTCTACAAGGTGAAGAAACTGAATTCCGTAACTTTCAAATTCCTTAGCAATTTCTACCGGATCTTCACTGTATATTTTTTTTGTGGTATAATCTCCTTTTGAAAGGCGCACACATTTTCCGTCAATAATATCAATGGCTGGAATAATTTTCATCATTTATAATTTAATAAAGTTGTTTAATATCTTACTGCCCACCGTCCCTGATTTTTCCGGGTGAAACTGTACGGCAAAAAAATTATCTCTCTGTAGCGAAGCACTAAACGGCAAAATATACCGACATCCCGCCACTGTAGCATCTGCCAGACCACAATAATAACTGTGAACAAAATACACATCGCTATTTTCCTCAATTCCTGAAAATAATGGACTTTTAAGATTAGATATGGTATTCCAACCCATATGGGGAACCAGGTCTTCAGGTGGAAATCTTTTAACATCAACATCAAAAATTCCCATTCCTCTTACATTTCCTTCTTCATTATCACCGCACATCAGCTGCATGCCCAGACAAATGCCCAGAACAGGTTGTTTCAAGTCAGGAATAAGCAGATCAAGGCCTTTTTCTTTCAATACTTTCATTGTTGATGAAGCTTCTCCTACTCCCGGAAAAATAACTTTATCAGCTTTCAGAATCAGTTCGGGATCATCGGTAACTATGGATTCAATATTCAATCGTGCCAGTGCATTTTGAACTGAACTCACATTTCCTCCGTTATATTTTATTAATGCAATCATCTTATAAGCTTCCTTTGGTTGATGGTAAATTATAATTGCTATCTGACTGATTTACCGCTATTTTAACAGCTTTCGCAAATGCTTTAAAAACAGCTTCTATTTTGTGGTGTTCATTGCTACCTTCTGCTTTGATATTCAGATTGGATCTCGAAGAATCTGTAAATGACTTGAAAAAGTGAATAAACATTTCTGTAGGAACATCCCCTATTTTTTCTCTTTTGAAATCCACATCCCAAACCAACCAGGGTCTGCCTCCGAAATCAATCGCCGCCTGGGCCAGACAATCATCCATAGGAAGCAGAAAACCATATCTTTCAATTCCTTTTTTATTTCCCAATGCTTTTAAAAAGGCCTCTCCCAAAGCAATTCCCGTATCTTCAATGGTGTGGTGCTCATCGACCTGAAGATCTCCATTGACTTTTATTTTTAAATCCAAATTTCCATGTTTTGAAATCTGTTCCAACATGTGATCAAAAAAATGAAGTCCCGTCGAAATTTCAGAAGTTCCGTTTCCGTTAAGGTCTATTTCAATATCGATTTCGGTTTCATTGGTTTTTCTGTAGACTTTAGCCTTTCTGGATTCCTGTTTTAAAAATGAATAAATACCGTTCCAGCTGTCTGTACTGAGCGTCGCATTCTCGTTAAAGCTTTCATTGAGGAAAATAGATTGAGTTCCCATGTTTTTAGCTAGTTGAACATCTGTACTTCGATCACCAATTACATAGGAGTTTTCAAGATCATAACTTCCATACATATATTTTGAAAGCATCCCGATTCCCGGTTTTCTGGTCGGGAGATTTTCATGTTCGAAGCTTTTATCGATCAGAATATCGCTGAAAATAATGCCTTCATTTTCGAATGTTTTCAACATTTTTTCCTGAGGTTTTATAAAATCTTCAAAGGGAAAACTTTCAGTTCCCAAACCGTCCTGATTAGTCACCATCACCAGTTCGTAATCCATTTCTCTGACGATTTTGGAAAGGTTCTGGAAAACTCCGGGATAAAACTCAAGCTTTTCCAACGAATCCACCTGGAAATCTACCGGCGGTTCTACGATAAGTGTTCCGTCACGGTCTATGAACAATACTTTTTTCATGATGCTATTCCTTTTAAAACATTGATTAATTTTTCATTTTCCTCACGGGTTCCTACATTGATCCTGATGCAGTTTGGAATTGCAGGTGCTCTTTGACTGGTTAAAACTTCTTCTTCAAGCATCTTCTCATATACTTTTTTACCGTCCCGCATTTTAATCAGGAAGAAATTGGCGTCTGTCGGAAATACCTTTTCAATACAATCTATCTTTTTAAACTCTTCTTTTAACCATTCTCTTTCCTTTAAGACATTTTCAACGTTTTCTTTGAGTTTGTTCTCATCCTCCAATAGGTTTAGAATAAGCTCCTGGCTCAGAGTGTTGACGTTATAAGGTGCTTTTACGGTATTGATAAAACGGATGATTTCCTCAGAAGCATAGGCCGTTCCTACCCTTGCTCCCGCTGTTCCCCAAGCTTTTGAAAAAGTCTGAAGGACAATTACATTAGGATATTGGGCAAGTAACTCAATTCCCGATCTGTTTTCTGAAAATTCTATGTAAGCTTCATCGATGACAACAATACCATCAAAATTCTGAATGAAAAACTCGATATCCTTCACACTGTTTCCGGTTGGATTATTGGGAGAACACAGGAAGAAAATTTTAATCTGACGTTCCTGAGTGACCTTTAGAAAGTCATCTTTTACAATTTCAAAATTTTCATCCAGATCCAGTTTTACCACTTCATTTTCATTGACTGCGGCATAAAAACCGTACATCGCAAAAGAAGGATTCATCATCAGAATGGCATCTTTTTTAGGCTCACAGAAGATTTTAATGATTAAATCGATCAATTCATCACTTCCATTTCCTATGGCGATCTGCGCCGGAGAAAGATTTTTAAGGCTTGCTAATTTATTTTTAAGCTTTTTCTGAGACGAATCCGGATACCTGTTGAATTCCCCGAACGGACATTCATTAGCGTCCAGCAATACCGGAGCATTGAACTCATTATGATCCCTGAAACTGATATAAGGCTGTAGCTTTACTATATTCTTTCTTACTAAACTGTTGATATTGAATTTTTTCATTGTATTATTTTAATCTGATAGATACTGCATTTTTGTGGGCGATAAGACCTTCGGCCTCGGCCATTATTTCTATTGTTTTTCCTATGTTTTTAAGACCTTCCCTGGAAAGGTGCTGGAATGTAATTTTCTTGACAAAACTGTCGAGAGAAACCCCGCTGTAGTTCTTTGCATAAGCATTCGTAGGTAAGGTATGATTGGTTCCGCTTGCATAATCTCCTGCGCTTTCACAGGAATAATTTCCCAGGAAGACAGATCCTGCATTTTCAATCATCGGAATAGACTTCTCAAAATCTTCCAAAGCCAGGATCAGGTGTTCCGGGGCATACAGATTGCTGAATTCTAAAGCTTCCTCAACAGAATTGATCAGAATAAAAAGACTGTGATCCAGAGCCTGACGAGCCATCTCATTTCTTGGAAGCTTTGCCACCTGTTTTTCGACAGCTTCAATGGTTTCGGTGAAAATTTTGAGATCTGTAGTGATAAAGACCACCTGGCTATCGCTTCCGTGTTCCGCCTGTGACAGAAGGTCTGCGGCACAAAAATCAGGAACTGCCTGACTGTCTGCAATCACAAGAACTTCGCTTGGTCCCGCTGGCATGTCAATAGCTACACCATAACGCTGCGCATATTCCTTAGCAGCAACAACAAACTGGTTTCCTGGTCCGAAAATTTTATAAACCTTCGGAATACTTACTGTCCCTAAAGTCATCGCTGCAATAGCCTGTGCTCCACCCGTTTTGAATATTTTAGTAATACCACAAAGTTTGGCAGTGAACAGAATAGCAGGATTGATATTCCCATTGCTATCGGGTGGTGTACAAAGGATAATCTCCTTGCATCCTGCCAGATTTGCAGGTACAGCAAGCATGAGAACTGTTGAAAACAAGGGAGCAGTCCCCCCCGGAATATAGATTCCTACTTTTTCTACCGCTCTGCTTTCCCGCCAGCAGGTTACTCCTTTTGTAGTTTCAATTTTTTCAGTCTCTGTTATTTGGGCAGCGTGAAATTTTGAAATATTCTCTTTTGCCTGTCTGATGGCTTTCTTTAACGCTTCAGGAATTTCATTTTCGACATTTTGCCATTCAACTTCTGAAACCGCAATTTCTGGAGTTACTGCCTTGTCAAATTTCTTATTAAACTGAATCAATGCATTGTCACCGTCTTTTTCTACGGCTGCAAATATTTCCTCAATCAGTCCGGAGATTTCTTCACGTTTAAAAACCGGTCTTTTTACAAGATCTGGCCAAGTTTCTCTTTCTGGATATCTGTATATTTTCATAATTAAATGACCATTTTATCGATTGGAATAATAAGAATGTCCTGTGCTCCGTTTTCTTTCAGCTCATCAATGACGTCCCAAAATCTTTCTTCATCAATCACTGAATGAATGCTGCTCCAGCCTTTTTCTGCCAAAGGAATTACGGTAGGACTTTTCAAAACAGGAAGGACAGAAGCAATAGCTTTGATCTTTTCATTGGGAACATTCATCAGGATATACTTTGTATTTTTTGCTCTTAAAACAGACTGAATGCGAAACAGAAATTTATTGAGAATCGCCTCTTTCTCAGGATTAAGTACAGACGTTTTTGCCAGAACCGCTTCTGATTTCAGAATGGTGATCGTCTCCCTCAATCCGTTTTTAAATAAGGTACTTCCGGAGCTTACGATATCACAAATACCATCTGCAAGTCCGATATTCGGGGCTATTTCAACTGACCCGGAAATGATGTGGATATCGGACTTGATTCCTTTTTGTTCGAGAAAATTTTTAAGGGTATTGGGATAAGAAGTTGCAATTTTTCTGCCCTGAAAGTAGGAGAGATCATTAGTCTCCACTTCTTTGGGAACGGCTAAGGAAACCCTGCATTTTGAGAATCCCAGTTTCTCAACAATCTGGATGTTTTTCTGTTTTTCGGCTAAAAGATTTTCGCCAACAATGGCGACGTCTACCACTCCATCTTCGAGGTATTGGGGAATGTCTGAATTTCTGAGATACATGATCTCCATTGGAAAGTTATCTACGGAGACTTTAAGCTGGTCTTTTCCGTTGTTGACGAAAATACCACAGTCTTTGAGGAGCTGTAGGGATTCTTCGTAAAGCCTGCCGCTTTTCTGGATCGCAATTTTTAATTTACTCATTGTATTGTTTTTGGGGTCTGAGTAAATAAAAACTGATCTGTTGGATATTTTCCGGGAAGAATTCGGAAAACAAAAAAACCGTCTGTTTACTCAGACGGTTTTAATTATTTTGATTTTAACACATGTTTATATCAACCAATTCCGTCTTAGCAGAGATGATGATAATAATGATGAAGTGTTAAAAAATTCGGTTTCATTGTTTTAAACTGTGGTACAAATGTAGGATTTATTTTTAAACTGCAAAGTTTTTTTACAGATTTTTTTTGTAGAGATCCATCAACTGAGCTGCTATAGGCTCATCATTAAATCTCTGAACAAACCTGAAACTCTTTTCTGCACGGCGTTTTCTCTCGGATTCATTTTCCCAGAGAAATTTTATCTTGGCTCCGATGTCCTGATCATTTCCGGGATCGACGTAAACAGAGTCTTCTCCTCCTGCTTCCGGCAGGCAGCTTGTATTGCTGGTAATGGTTGCCGTTTTTGAGAAAAGCGCTTCTATAACAGGGATTCCAAAGCCTTCAAAAAAGCTGGGATAGACAAAAATATCGGCCAGTTTATAGATCACTGCCAGCTCATCCATGGAAACTCCTTCCAGGAAGATCACCTGCTTTTCCATTTTGTTTTTCCTGATGAAAGCTTCTATTTTTTTATAGTAATTCGTTTTTCTTCCAACGACAACCAACGGGATTTCGGTTCCGCTGATTCCTTTGACAATGCTTAAAAGATTTTTACGGTCTTCAATAGTTCCTACGTTTAAAATAAATCGTTCCGGAAGGTTGAATTTATCTTTGGTGAGCTGAATAAACTCCTCAGATTGCTGTTCTTTAAATGCTTTGTGACAGCCCTGATAAATGACTTCAATTTTGGTTTCAGGAACTTTTAGATAGGTGATAATATCTCTTTTGGTTTGTTCCGAAATAGCGATAATTTTATCTGCGGAAGCGGCGGCTTTTTTAAATTTCCACAGGTGTATTTTCCGGTCAAAAAAAGAATAGTATTGCGGGTATCTCATAAAGATCAGATCATGGATCGTCACTATTTTTTTGATGGGTTCTTTGTCCCATTTCAAGGGCAATTCGCCGGAGAGTCCATGGAATATGTCGGCGTCTTCTTTTTGGGCGTCTTTACCCATTTTAAGCTGTCGGGAAAGGTTTCCTTTCGAGGTTTCTACAAAGCGGACATCCGGTCTTTCAAGAATTTCTTTCCCTCTTTCTGAACTGTTTTTGTTCAGCAGCAGGTATTCATTTTCAGGATAATACTGAGACAGGATCCTGACCAGGTCTCTTGAATAATTGCCCAATCCGGACGTATTATGAAAAAAACGTTTTGCGTCGAAGGCAATCTTCATATGAATGTTTTTAATAAGCTTTGTTAACGATTTAAAGGTATAAATAAAATAAACCCTAAATGACTATTCAGGGTTTATTGTATAAATTTTAAAAATCAATCTTTAAAATTTAGGAATATACAGCTTATACAGCTACATTATTCTCTCTTAAAGCATCATTAAGAGATGTTTTTTTATCTGTTGATTCTTTTCTCTGACCGATAATTAATGCACATGGAACCTGATATTCTCCAGCCGGATACTGTTTGGTATAGCTTCCCGGGATTACTACTGAACGGGCAGGCACTCTACCTTTGATTTCAATAGGCTGGTCACCTGTAACATCAATAATTTTTGTGGAAGCAGTTAATACTACATTCGCACCCAATACAGCTTCTCTTTCTACATGAACACCTTCTACTACGATACATCTTGATCCGATGAAACAATCGTCCTCAATGATCACCGGAGCTGCCTGTAATGGCTCTAATACCCCACCGATACCAACACCACCACTCAAGTGAACGTTTTTACCGATCTGTGCACAGCTTCCTACGGTAGCCCAAGTATCCACCATCGTTCCGGAATCTACATAAGCTCCGATATTGACGTAAGAAGGCATCAAGATAACCCCTGAAGCTACGAAAGATCCTTCTCTTGCAATGGCATGCGGTACAACTCTTACTCCTTTTTCAGCATAGTTTTTCTTCAAAGGAATTTTGTCATGAAATTCAAACGGACCTACTTCAATAGTTTCCATCTTCTGGATCGGGAAATACATTACTACAGCTTTCTTCACCCATTCATTCACCTGCCATCCGTTTTCTGTAGGCTCAGCTACACGAAGTTCTCCTGAATCCAATAAAGAAATAACTTCTCTTATGGTCTTCTTGCTGTCTTCGTTCTGTAATAAATCTCTATTATCCCAAATGTTTTCGATAGTTTGTTGTAACGACATGTTTCTTGTTTGATTTTAGTATACATTATCCCTGCAGCTTCCCGCAGTTTTGAAGGTCAAAAGTACAAAAGATTGTTTTAGTATACAAGTTCTCTTGAGAGCTCTCAATGGGAATTATTCCCTGTTCGCTTTTTACATATTATTCACAAATAATGAATTCCATTGTTTTTTCAACGTGTTTTTGCTGAATAATTCCTTTTGAATAATGAAGATTGGAACCTGTATTATATTTTGTTAAATAAGCAGTATTAATATCGGGTGTAAGTTCTTTGAGATCATCAGGAACGAGAGCTTTTATATTGAATATCTCCTCTCCACATTTGATCTGCCCTTGAGACTCGTCTAAAAAAGTATGGTACCAGCTTCGCTCTGCAAGTCCCCATGATCTGGCAAAAATTCGGTCATTAACGGTAACCATCCAGATTTCCAGGAAGGTGGTTCTCTGTTGTCCTGCCTTTATTTCAATAATATTGTGGCTGTTGATGTAATCTAATGCTAAGTCTTTATTCATTGTTAATTTTTTACGAATCTAAAATGAAAAGAACAATTTAGCTAATTTATTATTCAGCCTGAAGAAAATATTATTTAGATTGTTGATTTTCTGATGTTTGTTAGGGTATCATTTATTCGAGCATGCAGAACCCTGTCAAGGTTTAAAACCTTGACAGGGTTATTAAGAGTAGTTTCCGAGGCGTATTTTTTCAGAGCATCATTTTATTGAGTGCTGTGATAAGGCATTCTTTATAGCTTTTGGCTACGGCAATTTTATGGTCCTGACACACAAGCTGGTTATCCTCGAAATATTCAATATTCGTTAAATTGACAATATAAGAATTATGAACTCTCATGAATTCGTCAGGAAGACTTTCTATGAGGTCTTTAAGGGTTTTGTAGTAGATATATTTTTTATTGGAGGTGGTATGGATTTCCACATAATTGCCCAAAGCTTTGATGATGGTAATATCTTTAAAGAACAATTTTACCAGTTTTTTATCTGTTTTAATAAAAGCAAAGGTTCGGTTCTCCATTCAATGATCAGTTTAAATAAGCCCTTATAAAACTCTCTGAGCGTGCAGATAAGCTTTATTCCAGTATTTTTCGTTTAATGAAGAGATCATTACTCCTTTTGAAGTAGATGCATGGATAAATTTCACTTCGCCGTCCGCTCCGATATCATGAACGATCCCTACATGAGAAACTCTGCTTCCTCCAGCTGTTGCAAAAAACAGCAGATCACCTGGCTTTACTTCTTTGATATCAATCTTTTGACCGGCATCAGCCTGATCTGTAGATCTGCGGGGCAATGAAAAATCATTTTCTTCAAAAACTTTTACAGTGAATCCGGAACAGTCAAAACCTGAAGAGGTATTTCCACCGAATTTATATGGTGTTCCGATATATTTTTCAGCATCTTTCAGGATATCGCTGACGGATCTGGAAATCTTCCCGTCAAATTTAGAATCCAGTTTTCTGAGGTTTTCAGCTTTTACGACAGTTTTCGTTCCCGTATTCTTTTTAGAGGATGCATTTTTAGATGATCCGCAGGAAACTGCCAGAGCTGAAGCAATCAGCAGAATGGAAAACTGTTTTATTCTTAAGTTTTTTTCAAATAATCCCGGTCTCATAGTCATCTGATTTTAAATGAAGTAACTAATTATTTACAAATATACATTTTATATTTAAATTATGTTATAAGTATACTACAACTATATGATAAATATATGTTAAAATATTGATTTCCTATATTTATTAGTATATTTGAATTCAATTTTACGATATGGCAACCTATGAAAGTTTAATAAAAATCAATGGAAGCGTAGGCGATCTGGTTTTTTACAGCCTGAACGGGAAAAATGTGGTGCGAAAAAAAAGCGGATTTAATAAAACAGCGTTCAAAAAAAGCCCTTCTTATGAGAAAGTAAGGCAGAACAGTTCGGAATTCGGGCACTGTTCCAAAGCCGGAAAAACAATACGGAGCTGTATTGAAGGCTATATTAAGGAAGCTGGCGATCCTTTGCTCTATCAGAAATTTGCAAAGCTGATGACTGCTATAAAGGATCTTGATATTGTTTCGGAAAGAGGAAAAAGAACAGTCCAAAATGGTCTCATAACCCTAGAAGGATTAAAGTTACTTAAAGAATTCAGGTTTGGAAAAAAAGGAAATATCTATCCGGAAGTTTCTGTTCTGGAAGAAAATGATAACAAGACGCTCAACTTAGGGGGGCTATTATCCGGGGATGACATAGTAATCATCACAATACAACCTGATCTTGAAGTATACTCCGCGGAATATTTTGAAGAAAGAATTTCTGTGGAGCAGAAAACGAACATCCATTTTAAAAAGCATTTTTCAGAGGACATGTTCCTACTCTACTTTTTAGTACTGAAGCGTAAGGAAGAAATTACCCATATGGGATTTATTTAGATAAAAAAAGCCTGCAGATTGATCTGCAGGCTTTCTGTTTATTTTTTGTCTCCTGTCCAGGTCCCGTATCTTGCGGGTGTGGGAACAGCGTTTGACCAGTTTCCGTTTCCTTTTTTCTCTCTTGAAAGGGTTCCTTTGAATTCTCCGTCGTCAGGAAGCCCGATTACAGCAGTAAGATCACCAGTATCCGTTAAGTTTCCGGAAATGTTATAATTTTCGTCATTGACTGTAGAATGCATCGTACCGGTTACTTTTCCGTCGCTGGCTACCACAAGGTTCCAGGTTCCGTCATCGCTTCCTGTATACTTTCCTGACCATGTTCCTATATAATCATAAATAGTGTCATCATCAGAGCTACATCCGATAAATAAAAAAGCTGTTAAAAGAAGTAAAAAAAGTTTCTTCATAGTTTCTAATAGTTTTATAACCTAATCAAATTTTATTGTTATGTATTCATTTTCTACTCTGGAAATAGAAATCTGAATTAATGTTTATTGTTTTTACGGCTTGTTCCGTGCAAATCTACTAATTTTTTCATTCAGATTATCTGAATTTTAATCAGCTGTTTATATTTTTATGAATTAGTTGCGTATTTTGGCTAAAATACAATTATTTCCCAAATGGAAACAACCGATAAGATGGTAACTTATCAAAAAATTCCACAAATAACAACATTGGGGTTATGTTAAAATATTACGTTTATTATATTGAATTTTTTCAATATAAATTATTTTCATTCTATAATTTATAATTTAATTGAAATTTATTTTCAAGGTTATAAATATTTCTTAATTTAGTGAAAAATATAAAAATCACTAAAACCCTAATTAATATCATGAAAACAAGAATAATATTTTTTGTTGCCTTCGCTTTTTTCAGTAGCTTGAAATCCCAGGTAGGGATTAACACCGATACTCCATCCCATACTTTAGATGTTAACGGATTGGTTAGAGTAAGAGCTTTAGCCAATGCTGAGAGAAAAATTGTATCAGCAGACCAACAGGGAGTTTTAACCCTGATCTCCCCTGAAGAAATCTTCTCTCCCAAGGCATTATTGAATACTTCTACGTCAGCAGCAGAACAAAGGCTGACTATTTATGAAGGACAATGTTTCCAACCTACAGATAACGCTTCTTCCTGTACGGTTAAGGTCAACCATTACAGTTCTTGTGCAGGTTTCACCCGTGCTGTAGACACTCAGGTTGTAGTTGGACAAACAATTAATACAGGTAACGGACAATTTTTAGGAACCTGGGCTTCCCGATTTATCGATAACAAAGGGTATGTAGGGGGTGCAACAGCTGCGGAACAGGTGGCTCCGGATTATCCCAGAATCTCCTATCCTACTGCTAATTCAGCCAACTATTTAGGAACCGGTAGTTTTTCGGGACAGTGCAACGCAGATATTGTGACCACCATTAACCAGGCGACCGGTGATATCAAAGTAGAATCTGTGAAAAGAAGTATGTTTGCACACCTTGTGTATCTTTTATCAATATCCCGCTCAAAAAGTAACTAGAAATACATCTTTATAAAATTAAAAATCCGGCTCAATTTTATATTGAGCCGGATTCTTTTAGTACAGAGAAAGATTTAACCTTTCCTCTTAATTTATGCTACGCGCACGTTAACTGCGTTAACGCCCTTTTTACCGTTTTCTAAATCGAATGTTACAGCGTCGTTTTCACGGATATTATCCTTTAAACCTGATGAGTGTACGAAAATATCCTGACCGCCGTTTGATGGTGTAATAAAACCAAAACCTTTGGCATCATTAAAGAATTTTACTGTTCCTTGTTGCATTGTATTGTATTATAAAATTATTGTATTCATTGATAAACTGTTTTTGGCTATTGCCATTACTGAAATGATGAAACCATCAAAGCAATAATAAATCGGTTTGTGAGCAAAAATTGATGTTGGTATTTTTTAAAGACCTGAAAATATTCAAGTTGGAAAAAAGGTACTTCACCCGTATATTGATAACAAAACTTAGCGGCTGAAAAAGCGAAAACTGATAGAAAAGAGTAAACTCAAAAGCTTCAGAAAAAGCGTTGGCAGGAGCCCGATTATTTTACAAATATATGTATAATTTATTAAAAAACAAACTATTTTACAAATTTATTTATTTTTTTCTCAATTTATCATCGCTCAGATACAAAAATTACGGTCCTACTATGAGTCCTACACTCAGCAAATCTATGCTTGTACACTGTTTTTTTGATCACTAACCAAGAAAATATTAAATCAACAACCTGATCATTTTTAGCATAATAGTAAAATTAGGTAATTGGAATCAATACATCTTAAATACAATAAGTAAAGCCCGCAATTTTCATCATTGCAGGCTTTATTATTTTTATAAATCCTTTGCATATCTATCTTTTTAATTCAGATAACCTTTATATACGCAGAATTGTATTAGTAAAATTTACTTACTGATGCTATAACTTACAATAAAATGCAGGCTATTCTATTTTATAAGAAATCTAAACTTATTTATATTTTTAAGAGCAATGCCCGTTCCACGAACAACAGCTCTTAAAGGGTCTTCTGCCACACACACCGGCAATCCTGTTTTTAGATGGATTCTATCTGCCAAACCGTTCAGCAACGCTCCTCCTCCGGCAAGAAAAATACCTGTTTTGTAAATATCCGATGCCAGTTCCGGCGGGGTAATAGAAAGCGTTTCCATAATAGCATCCTCAATTCTCATAATCGATTTATCAAGAGCTTTGAAAACTTCTTTATAGCTCACCATAATTTCTTTTGGCTTACCTGTAATCAAATCTCGCCCCTGTACCGGAATATCTTCCAGAACAAAGTCCAGCTCCTCCAGTGCAGAGCCTATCTCAATTTTGACTCTTTCAGCAGTTCTCTCCCCAATATCTAAATTATACTGAGATCTGATGAAATAGGCAATATCATTGGTAAAGACATCTCCTGCAATCTTAAGAGATTTGTCGCAGACAATACCGCCCAGCGCAATTACGGCTATTTCAGTAGTACCACCACCTATATCAACAATCATATTTCCTTCAGGACTTTCAACATCAATTCCGGCACCAATAGCTGCTGCCATTGGCTCGTAAATCAGTTTCACTTCCTTAGCATTTACTTTCAGTGCTGAATCTTTTACAGCTCTTTTTTCAACTTCAGTAATTCCTGATGGAATGCATATTACTATTCTAAGGGCAGGTTGCATAAATTTCCCTCCGATCTCCGGAATCAGTTTGATAAATTCCTTAATCATATGCTCGGACGCATGAAAATCTGCGATGACCCCATCTTTCAAAGGGCGTATTGTCCTAATATTTTCATGGGTTTTTCCCTGCATAAGCTTTGCCTGTAGTCCTACAGCAATAGGTTTTCCCGTAGTTCGGTCAATAGCCACTATAGAGGGCTGATCGATGACAATCTTATTATTATGTATGATAAGGGTATTGGCCGTTCCTAAATCAATAGCTATTTCCTGTGTAAACATATCGAACAATCCCATATTCCATTATTTTATTGACCGCAAAAATACGCTATTACTAATGATATCGGTGAAAGTAGAAATTGTAATTAGAGTTAAACTTACGTTAAAGTATTGGCTAAAGAAAAATTATTGCTTACAGACAGGCAGTTATGTTCTGGATGCGCAGGTTACCAAAGTAAAAGATGGCGTATATCACGCTATGCTTGAAGGAAAAAATGTGGTCTTTACTTTTAATGAAACATCAATCGCAATCAATATTGAAAATCCTCAGGATAAGGATGCTCTCCATTTCTACTGCTCAGATGGAGCAAGCATAGCAGGCGCGTACACCAAAATAACGGCTCCTCTAGATCCTTCTCAAATGGATAAAAAATAAATCAGTAAAAAAGGACTGAAATTATTCAGTCCTTTTTTCATACAGAATGGATTATTATGAAGAGATACTAAATAACAGTCCCTCCTTTTAGCTTAAAGTCTGCCGTCACACGCTCATATCTTTCTGCATCTATGGGTTTAGAAGCGCGCTCTATGATACTTGATTTAAAACCTAGGTCTAATGCATCGTTAGCTGTATAATAGACACAATAATCAGCGGCCACTCCGCAAACGGCTACTTCTGTAACCCCTCTTCCCTTAAGATAATCGGCCATGCCTGTAGATTTTTTTCTGCCATTATCAAAGAAACCACTGTAGCTATCAATTTCTTTATCCATTCCTTTTCTGAAAATAGCCTCAATATGGTTCGTTAAAAGTTCCGGAACCAATTCAGCTCCCTGTGTTCCTTGTAAGCAATGCTCCGGCCATAGCACCTGATCTAATCCATTTAATGATATTTCTTCAAACGGTTTTTTACCCGGATGGGAAGTAAAGAAACTTTTATGGCCTGCAGGGTGCCAATCTTGTGTGGCTACTACCAGATCATATTCTGACTGTAATTCGTTAATAATTTGAACAATTTCATTACCCTGGTTAACGGCTAAAGCGCCTCCCGGTAAAAAATCATACTGTACATCGATGATAATTAAAGCATTCATAAATAAAAATTAAATGTTATTAGTTTAATAAATCTACAATACGTGATTTAAAGTATTCAAATTTAACTATTTTCCCACATAATGTGAATTTTTTACTAATAAAACATTTTATATTCAATTTACCTGATTATTATTGTCAGTACAAGCAAGAAAATTATCCGCGTATCAACCTATTCATATTTCCAGATCAATCAGTTTCTAACGATGGGAATCTTAACAAAGCTATCGTTGTACCATTTCACTTTTAATGGTTCTTTGGCATCTTTGATGGTTTCTTCGCTTACTGTTTTTCCTGTTCCATAGTTGAGTTCAGAAAACGGATTTTTATTGACATTCAGGTAAATCACCAGTCGGCTGCCTTTACTTAATTGTTTGCTTACCAAATGGGTATTGGAGAATGGAATCGTTTCAATTTCATTAGGTTTCAGCAATTTCCTTTTGGTAATATCTGTTGAGTAACTTGCGCGCCCAATAAAATAAGACAGATGAAAATATTCTCCATTTGGCATTAACTCATATAATGTCACGCCGATATCCATATCCTTTTTATTAATGCTGGCTTTGATTTCCCCTAAAAAAGATCCATTGATTACCATGGGTTCTTTTAAAGGTTCACTAATGAAATTAAAACCGTTAGATGTATCAATTTCCTTGCGAATAATAGGTTCCGGATAATAATCGTTATTTGTTATTTCTCTGTTTGCAAAATCTACCTCTTGTGTTAAATAGCTTCTTTTAATGGGCTTTTGTGAATTTAGAGAATAGAATTTACCTGATTGGTTATCTGTCAGGTACAGGGTTAAAAAACCATTACTCATTTTATCAAGAGATGGAGCACTTCGCCATTCATTGGTACCCATTACCTGATAGTTAATTTTATCTTTTAAAATGTCTGGCTTAGTTCCGTTCTTTAAAATATAATCAAACCACTGATACGTAATTTTATTGATATCAAACAACGCAACAGGATCTACTTTATACTCGTACAGAGTGGCTTCTCCCCCACTTTGGGTTCCAAAATGCCCATAAGGTCCTATAATTAAATAAGCAGGTGTTTCAGGGCTATACTTTTGAAGTTCTCTCAAATAATATAAACCTGAACTCTGCCCGTCATTGTAGTAACCATCAAACGCCAAAACGGGTATTTTTATTTGGGCGAAATCTTTTTTATAGGGTGTCATTTTTTGCCAATAATGATCAAAAGAAGGATGGCTGATCCATCGTTGAAACCATTTGTTTGGGACACCGTCTATACTATCTAATTTCTTATACGCAACTCCTGTTTCCCACCATGTATTCTGCATTTTTCTAAAACGCTGTCTGTCATTTCCGGCTATGGTATCCAGAGATTTATTATTTCCAACGTAAAATGCCCATTCATAATTGGGGTTAACAAAAATATTATTTTCTACAGGTAAGCCCTGTCCTGGTCTGGCCGCTACATAAGGTACAATTGTTTTAAGAGCCGGATGCAGGGTTTTGCAGGCTGCCCACTGTGTAAATCCATTATAACTTCCTCCATACATCCCAACACTTCCATTAGACCATTTCTGTTTACTGATCCAATCAATGACATCATACGTATCATTTGCATCATTCTCATAGGGAAGTATTTCGTTCTGACTGAATCTTTTTCCTCTTGCATAGGCAATAACTCCTATATAACCATTATCTACAGATCGTTTTAATGATACCATATCGCGGCCTTTATCTCTAACATAAATTGTTGATTGAAGTATGACTGGTGCAGGTTTTTCATCTCCTTTTTTACGGACCACGATTAAAGATAAAGTGGCCCCATCTCTGGTTTTTACAGAAACACTATCCTGAATATTGTAAATACTTTTTAGATCTTCCGCTTTTGCTTTTTTTGTTTGCTGGGCTGGACAATAGAAAAATGCCAGAAATAGAATGATGAAATTCAACAATATTTTCATGGGTTAATTTTAGTTTATTTCGGTTGAGCAATCCGGTTCCTTCTGCCTATAGTTAGCTCACCAATTACGCTGAATGGTCAGCGTAATTTTAAACGCTAATATAATGCTTATTCAGTAAGCATAATGGGTTATTTTACATTATAATTTAATTCATTATTTTGATATTTTAAACTATATAAAAACACCCTGAAAACAAGTAGT
This sequence comes from Chryseobacterium antibioticum, assembly GCF_012927325.1. GTDB lineage: Bacteria > Bacteroidota > Bacteroidia > Flavobacteriales > Weeksellaceae > Chryseobacterium > Chryseobacterium antibioticum. The sequence continues at coordinate 229,063 of NZ_JABBGI010000002.1, forward strand.
TCTGATATTTATCCTCAGATATTTTATAAGCAGCGAAGGAGAGTTTGTCGATTTTTATCAAAAATATTCTGTGAGGTTTACACCAATGAAGACCTTGCATCATTACAATCTACAAATTTTTATAAGGAGAACTTTGAATAATTTGAGATCATACAACCATACCTGCTAAACCCTATCTAAAAAGAATGTCTTGATTCTAAACAGATAATCACCTACGTATAAATACGTAATTCATAATTCAGGTATTTTCACTTAACAGGGGATTATTTTATTTTCTTTACTTTGAATTGTTCTTTAATGAAGCTTCTCACACTATAAAAGGCGAATTTGAAAAGCCTGATTATAAAACGGAATAGAAAAGAGAGAAGACCAGATAGGTTTCAGATAAGATAGAATTGAGGTTAAAAATGAAGGAAAGCTATCATGACTATAATTTAAAAATGAAGTCCTTTATCCTGTAGTAACATTACATTTTTTCAAAAATATTTTTATAACCTTAAAACTAATAATTATGGCATCACAAAACCCGGTAATCAACCAAAACGGAACAGCCAGCATTAAATCAGGTCAATTTTGTACCTGGAACACAGCAAACGGCACAAACGCGACTATTACTATTGCTAACTCCAGCAGAAGCAACGTACTGAAATTCGCTATTTCAGGAGCACCCGCAAGCGGTATTATTGTAGACGACCCCAGCCAGCCAAGATCAGTTTTCGATGGAGTTTACTCTTTAAAACCTAATTCTCCTAACGTTGTAGTTACTGCTTTTGGTGATTTTGGAGGCTCAACAGTCACTATCACCAACATCACTAATGCTCAAAATGATGCTGAGGCAACTATTCAGTGCCAAACCAGCTAAGTGCAGCTATAAACTTCACTTTCAGATCCTTTTATTATTTATTCTTGGTCATACCCTGGCAATGGGTCAGGGTGTGATCAGGTCTAAAGCTGATACCGTGTCGCTTTCCCGTTTTGAATTTGCACAAAAAATGACCAATAACGGAAGCGATTGTATCTGTTCGATCACCAATACCAGTCAGGCTAATATAGCTATGACCGTTTTGACCGGTGCCCCTGATGCTATCCAGCTGGACAGCACGGCAATCTTCAATGGTACGCATTCTTTAAAGCCCGGCCAACAAGTAATTGCTGTAGGCAACTTTGCAGGCAAGCAAATCACGGTATTAAATCTGTCACTGATGGATGTTGTGATTCTTGTTATGCTCTTCTGCCCTGGTTAAAGTATTCACAACCTATAATTATTCTTATGGCACCATCCGAAACAGAGATCATATTCAGCAATGAAAATTCAGGAAATCCTGCGCTCTATATTTTTAATCAGGTAGGACAACATTGGACCGCTTTATTGCTTCCGGAAGGATCTTCTTATGCAGACCCTACCATCAGCCTTCAGGTGGCAACACAGCAACAGGTCTACTTCCTGTTTGCCAAAACTTCTCCTGCCGATGTAAAAAACTTTATCGACAGCTATCGTCCTTACCTGTTGACGTTCCGACAGAATGTGATGGCCAACCTCACGACAGCATGGTTAAGCAGCCCGGAACAAAAACCTTCCACTAAGAATACAACCGTCCTCAACTTCGCACAATTTGGCACCAGCGCGCCTTTTGTCGTGGGACAACCATTTAACGTAACTATCGGCAGTGGCTTCGGTACGCTCTCCATCCAGAACAATACCGTGATGCAGCTGCAACCCGATGAAAATTCTAATGCCTTACGCCTCACATGGACACCCGGCAACCCCAATATGACCTTTGCCAATAAGGTATTAGGTACCAGCTCTATGTTTAGAAGCGACATTACGATTCCTTTCAGCGGCCCGGGTACGGGCTCCTTCCGTTTTTTGCTTGGTCTGAATATGAACCTGGACTTTAAGGGATACGGTCTGCAAAACAACTATTACTATGGTGACAGCACAGCACCTTCTTACTTTGCCTATCCCATACTGCAGACAGGCAGTACCAATGATTATCTCCTTACCCAGACTGAAATCGATCTCCTTGACGTAGCCAATAATGGAGGACTGAATACCTATTTCGCCATTACAGGCCAAATCTACAATGCGAATACTGGTAAAACAAGAGCAGCCAGCCTGCCCAGTTATTATGCCATCAATACCGGCTACCCTCTTACTTTATGGCCCGCAGTGGACATGGTGGATTCAGGAGCTCCGGTCAATAATCTCTTTCCGACAGACAATAGCGCACGCTTTGTCATATCCCCGCAGGATGCTGCAGGGATCAAATCATATTACCTGTCGCCGGAGGGTGATTTTTACCTCGATCCCGGCGCATCGCAAGCTGCCTTTGCCGATGAAAACGGACAATACAGCTTACTTCCCGGTCTTTCCGGCACAGAAGTAGTTTCATTTACTCCCTATAAAAACAACGATGGTACTATTATCGGTGACACAATACGTTTTACCTCAAAGCAGGCAGCCTTTGCTGCCAATTTTCCTGGTCAGGAAGTATCCCTGGCCAACCCCGGCACTGATAAACCCGTACTCGACAGCACTTACCTGACAGCATGGGCCAATATCGTTGCTGCCACACCCGGCAATGTACAATATGCCTCACAGCCTCAGGGTGCTTCATTATACGCTAAAGATCATGGTGTGGCATCGCCCGGCAATAATATCACAGGGTTCCTCGGCTTTTACGAACCTTCAGTAGATATGCCTCAAACCACTGGTTTTGCTGTACCCATGGCACCTTATCTTGGTGTAAACCCTGTACCTCCACCCAGTGCTGATGGTATCGGCACATTTGAATCCAAAGTACTCAGCGCCGAAAGAAAAACATTGATATCTGCTGCTTTCACTACACCACACAGCAGTAAAAGCAAGGCCAAAAGAACCATGGCCAAAACTGCAGCTACAGGCTATACAGCCTCGACCACTCCTCAGGGCCTGGTCGCCAATGTGAACAACAACGGTAACTGGAGTTTACTGAACCTTGCACAGAATACCGTCAACAATGGTCCACCTGAGTACCTCAACCCGGAGGAACAAACGTCGGCAACACCACCGCAATACCAGCTCAGCTTTATTAACCTGATGCCTCAAATGCAAAGCGCCTTCCTTACCAACCAACAATTTCTGGTGGTAACCAATAATCAGTATCTGGGCGATTTGTTTTCAACAATGAATACACCCGGCGGGGGCTCAAGCAGTCAGCCTGTGTTCAACAATAAAATGTCCATTGAAGACTGGCCGTTTGATCTGAACGTAGGTGTTAGTAACACCTACGCCGATTACAATAATGTATTGATCTTTAAATTCTGCAAAGGCTCCATCGTCGACCGGGTAAAAAATCCCAAAGAATGGACACAGGCCAATGCATTTAATATTGATAAAAACAACACCGATTCGGCAGCTGCTTATAATCAGTTGGTCGCGGTGTCATCTTGGCTTCAGACCTATTTGGAGGCAGCTGAAGATGCCTACAACTCAGCACTAGCCGATCCTGCTTCCGGCCAGCTGGAATATTATCAGAAATTCCACGCCATTATCAATGATCCCAATTGGAATGGTATTCTGGCTTTAAAAGCTACGATCGATTTACAGGAATTCCCGCAGCAATTAAAAGGATTAATCAGTGGTATCATCCTCAAGAATTTCTACGCGCATCACTTCGGCATCGAGGTGAACAGAGTGGATGCCAGTGGCGTGATCACCATGGATCCCGTCAGTTCGCTGTTTGGACTGATTAATTATGTTGACCCCGCTTATGCCCAGCAAATATCACAGGGACTGAATCCCAATAAACCGGTGCAGCCTGCAGCGGGAGCCACTTACGATTTTAAAGTACTGTTCTTGCAGGTATTGTTTGAAAATACCGCCATCAAGGACTTTGCCAGTAAGCTACAGCTGACCATGAACAACTTGTTCTCCGATAAAGTGGCCGGCACCAACAACCCATACGGTTCGAATAGTTTGAATACAGTAGTATTGAACGGTACTTATCAGGACCATAATGGTACACCGGTATATGTTTTCGATAACAAAGACGATAATCTGTTCTACTTTGACAGTAACTTGCTGACCAATGTAGAGATCACCAAAATACAGTTCAATACACTCACAACAGATCCTGCAGCACTCGACATACAATCGAGGTTTACCATGTGGGGTTATCTCAATTTCGATACAATGACAGCTCCACCGGTTAATGAAGGTGATCCAGCCTATCCGTTGGATGCCTTTTCCTTTGGTATTGCATTGAATGATGGTACCCTGCAACACGGGCTCAATTACAGTAATCTGTATGTGAACATGGCTTTTAATCTCAATACGCCAACAGTGACCACCTATGCTTTTGATGCCTCGCAGATCGCGTTCAACTCATCACAAAGCAACGCCAGGGCCAACAGTCTTTATCCCAATTTTGCTTTACAGATCAATAAGCTGTTAAGTGGTAATGACGAATCGGCGCCGTCGGGTCAGGGCTATTTAAAGCTCTCCTTACCTGGCATCAATGCCACTGGAATTACAGGTGATTGGTATGGCTTGCAGATGACCCTTAATATGGGTTCGCCCGGCGAGTTAGCCAGCAGTGCCGGTTTTAATGCTAGTCTGCTCATAGCATGGAGTCCAGGCTCCAAAAGTGCTTCTCCAGGCTATAACGCCTTTGTGGGGATCAAGCTGCCTGGTACTGCCAGCAACGCCAAGCTGCTGAGCATACAGGGTGTATTGAAACTCGCTATTGATAAGCTGAGCCTTCAATATGTAGTGAATCAGCAATCCTATCTTCTAACCCTGTCCAATATTGCTTTGAAATTGCTGGGTATCCTGAAACTGCCACCGGGCGGAAATACCGACTTTCTGTTGTTCGGTAATCCTAATCCCGGAGCTACAGCCAAAAGTCTGGGCTGGTATGCCGCTTATAACAAAAATGTATAAACCTGTTGCTATAAACCTAAAAATCGATGTCTTATGGCCCGTATCTTATATTGGAACATTGAAAAGTTCGGAATCAACAAAATAAATGAACCCAGAGCCAAGCGGAAACGGGATGGAACTCTTACGATCCCTCCACCGCAAGCCGGTTACAGAAGAGAAGTTATCCGCACAACACTTATCCAGAATACCCCTGATATTTTTGTGGTGGTAGAAACATCTACGGGCACAGGAACTCCCGGCACACTGATCACAGCAGGCGGAGAAACAGGCAGCCTGTTTTTGCTGCAACAGTTAAGGATCTGGTTTCCCGCACCGAATGACTGGCGGCTTGTTCCTCCACTCAGGTTAGGACAAGGCAATGTGCAGGAAGGTATTTCCGTATTTTATAACCATGCCAATGTACAGTTCACAGGTCCATGGGGCTGGCAGGGTGGAGCTAATCCTTCTGATTCAGTGGCTAATATTGGGCCCGGAAATCTTGTTAATTACGGAATTAATTGGGCAGGTGCTCTTCCTTTGGGTAATGCACCCGGCGGAGGAAACCTGATCAATCCTGGAATACCCTATTGCCATCTGGCGGGCCAATGGCAGTTCCGCGGACCTGTGTCAGGCGGTGTAGCACCGGTACTGGATTTCCCCAATGCTTTTAACAGAACCCCTTTTTTAACGACATTCTGGGAACCGGCAAACGGAGGAAGGACCATCAAATTACTATCCTTCCATGCTTCTCCCAAAAAACAACAGTCGGCAGACGGTACCAACCAGCTTTCCTATATCCAGGAAATGACGACAAACCTTGCCGTCAATGAAGTGGGAGTAATAGTCGGAGACTTTAACGTTGATATTTTTAACACCCATTTCCAACCTATTGCTTATGATCGGTTACTGGGTAATTTTCCCGGAGGTGTCGGCTATACACGTCAAATTAACCCCACTCCTAATGTATGGCCTGACAAAGGCTATGTATGTACCATGATGAGATCGCACAATAGTGCAAGGCCATGGCAGACCAATGGATATCCCGGTTACGAGTATGTGATCCAGGATACTTTTTCGAGTGTGGATAATGTACTGACCCGGTATGGCGGAGGAACAGCCGTTGGCCCCGCTACGAATATCACCATTGTGAACAGGGTAACCGGTACGACGTACAACCGGGATGCACCGCCAATAGTTGGCGCACCACCCGGAAGCCTGGTATACAACTCTGCGATGGCTTTGAATGCAGGAATGCCTGCGGCAGGCCTACCTTCCGCTTTAGCACTTCCACCGGCAGGTCCTGCGGGGCATGGCGGTTATGTTAGAGGCAATATAGGTGCTATGACCACTTTTGTTGGCTGGAACAATTACCGAAGGGTCAGAAGTACAAGTGATCATATGGGATTAATTGTAGACGTTTAACCGAATAACATTTTATTATGAGCTTATCCAAATTAGCTGCTACCTTCAGGAGCCAGGCCGCTGCCAATAATAACAACATTACTATTGATGCAGCATCTTTTACCGATTCGGACCTGATCCCTCAGGCTGGGCTGGACGATCTTTTGTCCAAAAGCTACAAGCTGCCTGCTGATTCGTTTCTGTTGATCGACACTTCCGGTACTTCTATACCTGAGCCTGTCGGGAACACACTAACGATATCCAATGCAACGGCAGCCATACTCAATGTAGAAAAGAGTAATACCTCCGTCACCTTGATCGTTACAGCGAATGATGCGGATGAAGTTCAGTTTACCATACAGATCAATCTCTCCAACTGGATATTTGCCACCAGTTGGCCATATATGACAGGAGGTGTATTCGATAATCTTCCTTATACCTCGCCTTCCTTTGTTTTCAGTACTCAGGAAGTACCTGCTTTCAAATGGCAGCAAAAAAATATTTCTTTAACAGAAGGACAGAACTTTGCAGCGCTTATTACACTGACCAAATGGCTGCAGCCTGTCGTGAATTTCTTTACTTCTTGGACCTCATCCACACAACTGGCTCTTGTGGGAAGTATAGATCCTTCGCAGGTCAACAACGAAGATATCGTTTATCCTGATCTGGATCTTTTTGTCAATGTAGATGCCACCCTGATATCCTTGGGATTTCTGAAAGTCAGCAACCCTGGTATTGGGTTTCAGATCAAAACAGAAGAAGAAATAATTCCCACAGAACCGGAAGATGAAGGAGATGCATTGCGCCTTGAGTACGAAACGGATGATGGGTTAATGCCAACGGCAGGTGAGACGGAAAAAGTACAGACGCCTATACTCTACTTCCAGCTGTTACTGGCGGCTGGCGATGCTATTGTATTGAATTTCAGTGCAGCTGTTGAATCAGGATCCTCTTCCTTCCTGTTGAATGTAGCTTCCGAACCGGACAAACCACTTACCCCGCTCAGTTTATTTGGACTGATGGCCGGGCAGAACTGGTTTCAGACCATACCACCTACTTTACAGCAATATCTCAACAGTATTGCTTTCAAAGGATTTAATACCTCTCTGGATTTCAGCAACGGGCTGAGTATAACCAGCGTATCAGCATATATAGGATCGAATGGTGCATGGACGCTTTTCGATAATTTTGTTATTGAGCAATTCGATGTGAACTGGGTCATCATTGGTCCGGGTACCACGAATGCACAAAGTTTATATTTCAGCGCCAGAGTCAACTTCTTCCCCACTATATTTGTGGGAGGTTTTGATGTGGAAATCACTTCAGATCTTACGCTTTCTGCTGCCTTTACCGGATCGGTTACGTTTAACAATTTATTATCAGCCATTACGGCGGGAGCTATTAACATTCCTGAAAATTTATTGCTGGTTGAATTTACCGCTTTCGGTATCAATATGGATATCAACAGCAAGTATTATGAGTTTTATGCCAATGCCAATATTGACATCAATTTCATCACCAATGTTTCGGTAACTGATGGCACCCTAAGACTGACTTCTTCTTCACCCGCAAGCGGCACCGGCCCAAGTATATTTACAGCCCAGGTATCAGGATTATTTGCCATTGGCAGCCTGCAGCTCAATACGGATGTGAATTATAATTCATCTGACGGTTGGGACTTAAGTCTTGCAATGCCCGAAGGCCGTAATTTAAATCTGGGTGAACTCATTAAGCAATTATTCCAGACCATCAGTCTGCCTACCAGCTTCCTTCCCGACAGCTTAAATATTACACAATTCTCGCTGAATGCCACCATTCCAAACGGAACAGGAAAAAGCAGTTATGAAGTAAAAGGAGGACTGCAATGGATATTTAATTTCCCGATTATCGATCAGAAAATCAATATCATCGCCAATCTCTGGCTGAAATATGAAGCTGCAAGCAATGATTCTGCCACCGGCAAATACTCCGGCGGTGTATTAGGTAGTGTAACCCTGGACTACTTCAATGCCACCGTTGGCATCAGCTATAATTTCTCCGAAAACAACCAGCAGCTCGCTATTACCTGGGAAGGCTTTACCGCCATGTATGATATAAGCGGACAAAGCCGTACCATTGTTTTCTCTATTAAGAACTGGACCCTGGGCGGATTGATCACTTCTTTCATGAAGATGCTGTTCAACCCAACATTTGAGCTCGATGCACCATGGGATATACTTAATAAAATAAGTCTGGACGGTTTCTCGGTGACTTACAACCTCGATACCAAAGACATTAAGGTGACCTACAAACTGCCTAAAACGCTTAACCTCATATTCATCAATATTAACGGCATCAACCTTACCAAAACCGAAAAAGGGGTATTCATCACCTTCGACGGTAATTCCGTGGTGCCTTCTATCAACGACAGTAACCTGTTCAAACCTTCCACCGGCGGACAGGACATTCAGAAAATGCCGGAAGTACCAGGACAAGGCAACCAGTATTTCGACCTACGTCTGCTCGCCATGGGTCAGCACGTAGAATTGGTCAATCCTGCCCAATACAATTCTATCAAAGATGTAACCAAGGCCATGCAGGAAGCCTTTACAGAGCCTAAACCGGGCACAGTGCCTATAGGACCGGGTTCTGGCAATACCCTGTTGCAGTTCAACGAAGACAGCAACTGGCTGATCGCGACCAATTTTGGGATACTGAATGCAGGCACCAAGGATAAACCGGTATGGACGCTGGATATGCAGGTCGTGTTTAACGATCCTAACCTGTACGGACTGCGCATCGCCATGGCAGGTGGCAAAGCTAAGATACTCGAAGGGCTCGACTTTGAGATCATGTATAAAAAGATCTCCGACTCTATCGGTGTCTATCAAATAGATCTTACGCTGCCTAATGCACTACGCTATCTGCAGTTTGGTGCAGTCAATATCACGCTGCCTTCCATTGGTATTGAAATTTACACCAATGGTGATTTCATGGTGGATATTGGTTTCCCTTATAATATGGATTTCTCCCGTTCGTTCACCCTGCAGGCCATTGTGCCACCGGGTATCCCTGCTATGGGATCAGGAGGTCTATATTTCGGCAAACTCAGCAGCGCCACGACCAATAAAGTCCCTAAAACCAATTACGGAAACTTTAATCCGGTGATCGTATTTGGGATCGGTTTGCAGGTAGGTGTGGGCTATAGCGTAAATTACGGTATACTCAATGCCGGTTTCAGCATCACCATGTTTGGTATCATTGAAGGGGTGATAGCCGCTTACTATCCTTACAGCGGAGCTCTACAGGAAAGCAATAAAGAACAGGTAGAAACCTCCTATTATTATTATCTGCAAGGTACCATCGGAATTATTGGTAAATTATACGGTTCTATAGACTTCGGGATCATATCAGCCAGTGTTAATATTACCGTCATGGTGTATGCACAGGCTACTTTTGAAGCCTATAACAAAATACCACTGGCTATTGTAGCTTCAGTGGATGTCAGGGTTTCTGCTAAACTGAATCTGGGGATCTTCTCCATTACCATTCATTTTACCTTTACGGCCAAAATACGCTTTGACCTCACCATTGGGACAGACCAGACCGCCAAAGCACCGTGGAATAACAATCTTGGAGCGCCACACGCTGCCGCCCGATTATCTGCACCTGCAGCTACTGTACGAATTGCACCAGCCCGCATAGCAACACCGCTTGATGGTGCTATGCCTGTTGAATTTGCAACAATTGATGCATTTGAAGCAACAGAGGAAATCTGGCCTGATCAAATGGTGATACGACGTTCACCTCATATGCCTATCAACTACTGTTCTGTATTAGCAACAATTTCTGCGGACAGCCTGCCTACATTGAATCTGTATTTTGTGCCTCATTTAACTATATCAGGACCTGAAAATGGTAACCTGAAAGGCCAGACCGCACAATATGTAGCTACTCTGTTCACCGATGCACCTGATCCATCAGGTGACGGCAATGGAACTACGACTTCTTTTGAATATTTATGCGCCGATTTCTTCCGTTGGCTGGTACTGAACTATATTGATCATACCCCATCACAATCTGCCCGTGCAGAAGTAGATACGGAAGGTATTTCAAAAGCGGATCTCGATGCATTGATCGCTTTTCTGTCCAGTGAAAGCAATCCTTTCCCTATACCAACCCATGATCTGCTCAACTTCCTGCAAAACAGCTTTCAGGCAGTCAACGTTCAGTTGCTGCAAGACAATCTGACCGCAGCAGCCATCTTCCCTATGTTCTTTGATCTTGAACTGAAGGTACCTGATATCTCATTGGACATCCAGTTCAATAATTATAATATGGCTACGCAGGAATATCTTTCCGCAGTGAAAGAATGGTTCAATGAGCTGGCCGTAAAAGTACAGGAAGAAACCGCAACTGCTGCCAGGTTTGCAGTATCCGATCCGCAGCAATGGAGTATGTCTACCTTTGTTTTTGAAGATTATTTCGTACTCTTAGGTAAGCAGCTGGCAGGCTACGCTTCTGATTCGATGGATAATTTTACCTATCGTCTCAGCAATGGCAACAGCTTATCCGCTATGGTCAACTGGGCTAATGGTATTAGTGTAGACGGAACGAACAATAAAGTTTATGTACAGGACATCGCTACGGCTAATCAGACCCATCCGCTTACCGGCAATAATCCGGTAGTCATAACAGGTGTGATGTATGATATTGCAGATGGCGATACCTTTACTTCTGTGGCGGCTATATATGCCATTACAGCAACCATGCTGATCACAGAAAATGCAGCTGTGCCGGGATTATTGGCACCTCAAACACTTACTTATAAAGGCAATTCCTATAATGTACAGGCTACCGATACCATCAATGCAGTAGCGGCCGGATTAAAAACAACGGTAAAAGATCTTGCCGCTGATACCAGCTTCCAGAATACGGCAGTCCTCATGACAGGCAGCTGGCTGATCATTGGAGCCGCTATCTATACTGCTAAGAACGAAGACACCTTTAATGGCATCTGCACGAACGTATACAAAAAACTCGACGTAAGTGCATTACTGATGCAAAACCAGATAACTCCAGGATTATTCATTGCCGGTAACAGCTTTGAATACAATACTATCCCATATACTATTGTACCTGGTGATACGCTTACCAGCATGGCAGCCGCTATTTCAATAGTAGCAAATGCTACGGTTACCCCTCAGGACCTTGCGAGTGATCTACAGGTACAGGCACTGCAAGTCCAGCCGCTAGGTCAGGTATTAGTTCAGCCGTTTATCCATACTACTATTACCTTCGGCGATGCAGTTGAGGCCGACACGCTAGATACATTAGCACAGCAATATAATACCACAGCAGCCCTGCTGGCTAACAATTATGCCAACCAGCAGCAAGACAAATTCTTCTACGACGGCGAAGGATATACCAATGCCAATATTCCTGGTCTGCAATACCTTACTGTAGGCAGTATTCTGGAATACTTTACTGATAATAATTCTTATGGACAACTGTCAGGTATGGTATCACGGTATCAATTACATGGTATGCGTCTGCCTACTACTCTTCCGGGACTTACCCTTTCGAAAGATTCACCTTGTACGGGTTCCAATTGCGCCCTATATGCGCTGACCGGTCAGGAATTTGACCTGCCTGCTACTATACCTGCAGACTTCTCGATACAGCTTATCAACAATTCTTTAAGCTGGCTGCAGTTCAACGGAAAAACAATGAAGGAAGAAGGTGGCAATACACTCGATATAACCTTAACGTCTGAAGATCTTAACCAAATCAGTACCCTGCTTACCTACGCACAGGAAACTGGTATACAACCAGATGTACTGGAGCTGACACCTATGCAGCCTTTCAACCTGCAGGCAGTACAATACACTTTCCAAACTACTACGCAATGGCAGACATCAGGAGCATTGAATTTACCTTACGGATCACCGGGAGACCAAAGCAATATATCGCCATTGATCTGGCAGTTCCCTTCCGGTCTGCTCAACCAACTGGCACTGCCTAAAGAGCAAGGTTCAGCGTTCAGCGTTCAGATAGGACAGTATGATGCCGCCAAAGGGGTGATGGATTACTGGCCATCTTCTTACTACGGATGGAGTACGATGGTAGATATAGAGCTTAAACTTCTCGATACTGATTCTACAGCTTCAGTAAATGCTTACAGCTATGAACTTTTGGGGGCAAGTGAAGCAGATGCTACTATTCTGCAAAGACTGTTGCTGGCATTAGATCCAAAATCAGTCAATAATAACACGGATAAGATCGTTGATATACAATGGCTGTATGAAGGCTCAGACGGATTATTGTCCGTCGGCATGGAGCACATGAAAACATTTATCGTACAAGCCAACCTCTCTACCGAAACCAATCCTGATACCTCGCTGAAAATGGCAGCAAGAGAGGAAGCTGAAACAGCGCCTACCACAGGTGTACTGAACAGTATCTACGATTTCATCCGCCTGCTTTGGGAATGCAGCATTACCCGTTCAGGAGGATATTACCTGATGTATAACGAAACTGAAGGCAATACAGGTTTCCCTTCCAGTGTATTCGGTAAGGGGGATACAGCTAATGTACGTCTGCTTGTAACTTATAGTAGCCAGTACAACAACAAACCAACCGATTATATGACCTGCGCCGTAACAGGTGATAAGATCGATGCGAGCTCCTGCGTGGTCTATGCACAAAGCGAAATGCAGAAAGGATTGTCATACTATGTTAACAGTCCTGATGATACCATCGATAGCATTACGGCCCGCTTCAATATACTGCCTGCCGAGTTGGTAGAGCTGAATAAAAAAGTAGTCCTCAATACAAAAGCAGATGCAACAAACCCTGCACAATATCCTGTCCCTGTTATCACCTTTAACGGATTGGTATCCGAAGTAGGAACTAACGGTCCGGGTAATTCATTGAACTCCATCGCGGCGTATTATGAAGTAGATGCAGCGGCTATTCAACAGCTCAATCCGGGTATCAGCGATTGGAACAACCTTCCGCTTTGGCAGCTCATATTGTTACCTCAGGTACAATATACCATCGGCGGTAAAGCAGGTGTTACCTTCGAAACCATTGCTGCCTATTACTTTATAGATATGGCTGCTATGGCCTGGGCTGTAAGGGATGTGGTGAACATCTTTGTGAATCCGACCACTCTGACCATCAACGATCAGATCCTGCATAAGGTAACTGCCGTACAGCAAGGTACAGCCGGATTCGATCTGAATCGTACGAATCCTAACCCTGATCCGGATAAACAACCTAAAGTAACGGATCCGGATTATGCCAAAGTATACCTCAACAATATGTACAATCTGCTCAGCTACCAGGTAGTAGAAAACAGCTGGTTTACAGAAAGTATTGTAGGTTTACCTGCAGGACCTGCCAAGCCACAGACACAGGACGATGTGCTGGGTAAAACAGACGACAGCAACGGTGACGACGATTTGATATGGTATTACAACCAGGTGGTACCTATTGGCAAGTTCGCTAAACCTAATGCTTTTATGAGCTATCCGGCCGGCTATCCGCAGGAAAATGACAACCCTTACCGTGGTATCGGTCATCCGGTGCAGGTACATTTTGATTGGGTAGATTATTATGGCAACGTAACAGTGACCCCATTCAGTGATCCGCAGCTGGATCCTGCTACACCGGTTAATAATCCTCCTATCCAGACAGGTTATGTGGATGAATTGAAAGGATTAGGTAAATGGCCAAGTGTGGAACTGAGTTATTTATTTGACCTTGGCACCGATAATCTGCCGGAACTGAAGCTGGGATTCAACTTCAATACACAACGCTATAACGAATTGCCGGATGTACCGGCAGATCAGCAACAGGACTGGAAACAGAATGCCGCCAATGATTTACTGACCTACACCAATGTATATTATCAACTGACCCAGTTAAATCCGGTAGATGGTAAGAATACATTAACCGTTACACTCAGCACTTCGCTTACACCCGGCAAGGCCACCGATCTCTCCGGAGACCAGTTCAACCAGTTGCTGCAGTTTGTAAAAGATATTTATACTTATTTATCGGCACGCAGCCAGGGAAATCAGGGTACGGCTCCGGTTATGAACCCGCTCACCAGCCCGGTTAATGTAGCAGATATCGATACCCATTCCATATTGCAGCTCACTGTCAATCTTGATTTTTACCGAGACCTGCAGTATGTGAACACGGACTTTAAAGACAGCACTTTGGTCACCCGTGCTCTTACGCAGGTGAAGCCGAAAACGATGTCCACAACAGCACAAGACGGCACTGATCCGCAGTACAGCCTGAATGAGTTTGCTGCCTTGTTTGAAGCTGCCTTCTTAAGTGTTGATAATTACGAACTGAAGATCGCCATAGGTACGAATGCAGCAACGGCAGGCGGTGTCAATAACCAGGCTGTGTTCGTAGTACGCATGGGCTTAAAATCCGGCCAGGGTATTTACTGGCAAGTCAACCAGGTGGGTACTTATCAGTTGACGGCTGACTCTATTGCACAGCTTACAACAGATGGCGTACCAGCAGATGTTACCAGTGCCGTCCATACTTTGGTAGGCACCCTGTATGACAGCAGAGATCTGTTTGATACTGCTTTGCAGCAACAACTGACAGCTGAACAGTTTAATCAATACCGAATCAATATCTATACATACAGCTTACTGAATGCTGTATTCTATGCGCCTAAGCCATTGGCCACAAGCCTTGTTTCCAAAGGTGGCGTACCCATATGTGATTATCTAACAGGCCAGGGTCTGGATTGCAGCAAAGGCGAAGTACAGACTTTTACCAGCATAGATATGGATAACTGGGGCGCACAGTCCCTGAATGCCATCGATGTATTCCTGAGTGCAGACTACGCGATACCTGCTTTCCTTGTGGATCAGTTGAAATCGGATGAGGAAAAAGCCTGGCTGGAAACACAGGGCATAGATGCCACTACTTACCTGCAGGCCATCACCAACGCTAAGACTAAATTAGCCGGAGCCATTGCTTCGGAAGTGGAACCAATACTTACAGCACCTTATGTTTCATCCGCCCCGGGTGACCATACCAGTCTTGGCAATGCGAAAGATAAATTCGAGCAGCAACTGCTCAACCAGCTTGGTAATGCCTACACCGTAAATGCTCTGGTACAATTCGAAGTAACGGCCGAATCAGACTTTGTGGCATCTGGCAACTATCAAACACCGCCACGCCTGTATGGTACACCGATGATCGGTAACAAAACAGATGGCGAAGCAAAAGAATACAGCATCTCCACCTCCAAGATACAGTTGAATGAAAAGGATGCCACTGATACCGATTCCTTCCTTACTTTCAGCTTTACCACTAAAAATGCGAAGGAATTTACCAGCGTAGACCTGGATATCACTTATGTGGTCACCCATGTGGAATGCGATATCAGGGATGTGGCAGGGATCAAAGGCTATCAGGGTTCTAACTGGCTTACATTCATTATACCTGCTGATGTAAGTAGTAATAGCAGCATGCTAAAGACAGCATCTGTTACCTCATCTCTGCAGCAAAGCTTAGGTAACGTAGATATACCTGTAGTACTGCGCAACTACCCTACACCGCCTACATTGACCACACAAAAAGGCAAAGGCGTATCTGTGGAAGGCGATACCACCAAAACGCGTCTGGCCAAAGCATCCGAATGGGACTTTACGTATTCGTATACCGAAGACCAGGCTGCGCAGGATAAGATATTTTCTGATATTGAGTTCAATATGATTCCGAATCCTTCCGCAAAAATGTTCGGAGCACCTTCCCGCGACCTCTTCAGTGACCTGGCTCAGTTTGTAACCGTATGGCCGCAGGTACTGGATGATTTCAACCGTTATCTGAAATTGATTAATGCTCAATCAGACAGCAATGATATTAATCTGGCTAATGCTTATTATGCATTACAAACGATGGTCACTTTGACCCATAACCTTGCTATTGCCTGGAGCGAATTCAACAGTCAGCTTTTCGGCAATCCTAACAGCAATGGTACTGCCCGTGCCTACGATTTCATCATCCGACAGACAGATGATACCGATTTCGACAACCGCTTTCTGGTAACTATCGTGCCTGCGGTGGATATGTCTTCTGATGATCTGTTGCTGTACCGTGGTACTAAAGCTGTGTTGGAAGCAGATGTGCCACAAACCCCTTACGTGACGATTGATAATTATACGAAAGTGAATGCCACCGATAAGAAAGGCTTGCCTATTCCTAATGCGTATTGGTATCAGGCGGAAGATAAAACCTATCTGTCATGGGAAGAATCCTTCAACATTCCATCCCGCAATGTCAACGTAGATTCACTGAATGTGCTACAGTTCCAATATGCGTGGGCAGGCTTGTCTATTATACGTAATGAAGACCTAGTTCCTTATAATCCGACCGTGAACGACTTTATATACCGCACACCGTTAGTAAGATTTTCTAATAAACTGATCCCATTACTAAGCAATGATGATACCTTTGACATTGCCCGAATTAATAATGATGCGGGACTGAACCTTCCGCTTGCCCAGCAATTAGCCAACTTCTTCAGCACATTCTTTACGTACGATGAATTGGCAGAGCAATTGGTGAAGCTCAGCATATCATGGAATTATCCTTTACTGGCAGCTTCAGGAGACCTATTGCCTGCTATAGAATTACCCGTACTGCTTGCAGCGCCATTCACTTTTGAAATACCGACAGATTATGAGATTCCTGCGGGAGGATGCCAACCATCCTTCAGCGACTCCGACCCGTTTGTTTGCCGTCTGGCCAATACGCTTAAAACATGGTACAGCCAGCACAAGCCTGTCAACAACGGGGCCTGGTTCCAGATTGATATAGCGGTATTCTCATCCCTCAGCGAAAGTAAACTGCCGTTGATAGAGCTTAAAAATATCATACTATATTATAAAAATATTACAGATATAAATGCGTGACATAACATACAGAAATGAGGGTTATTGAACCTTGTCCGGTTTGAACTCCTTTAAACTTCACCACTAAGCAAAATCTATAATTTTGCATTAATAAAAATAAGCCACTGCAAAAGCAGTGGCTTTAAATTTGTTTATCATAAAACAGCTGAAGTCCATAAGTTTTCCAGGTGATTAGCCTTTAAAAACTCTCCTATTTTATTCCATTCAATCTGTCCGGCAATAGCATTGGGATTAGCATCAAAAACATGTTCACCATACGGAATTTCAACATAGGAAACGGGAAGTTTCAGATCTTCCGCTTTTTTCACAAATTTTCTTGTCGCTTCTATATTTACAACGTGATCTATTTCACCGGCAATAATGAATGTCGGAGAAATTCCTTCGGAAAGCTGGTCTATTAAATTCAGCTGTGCATAGCGCTGTGGAACTTCGGTGGGTGATCCCCCAAGATATCTTCTGGCTGCATATTTCAAATCGATATTTTTTTTCTCATCTATTTTCTGCCAGATTTCGGATAAGCTGACGGGCGGATAAATAGCAATAACGCCGGCAGGAACCGGAGGCTGCGGGGAATCGTAAGACTTTGCAAAACCTTTCCTTAATCCTAAATCTGCCTGCATCACCAAAGCGGCTCCAGCAGAGCCACCTACCAAAACTATTTTATTCGGATCAATGTTGAATTTTTTTGAATTTTTCACAATAAACCCCATCGAAGTCACTACTGCATTAACAGCAGATTCCCAATTGTGCCGGTCTTCCCTTCCTAAAGGGTAATCGATGGAGAAAACGGTGTATCCATGATCTTTGAACCAATTGGCAGCATAACCGATCTGAGTTCTGTTCCCCTCAATAAAAGCACCACCATGCACAAGAATAACCGGTATTGCAGGCGCTGAAGATTTTGTTTCCGGCCGGAAAACATCTATATGCTGTTCTTCGTTGTAAATTGTGAGATAAGAATAGGTTTCTGTAGGTTTTATAGGTTCATCAGAAGTTTTTAATCCCTGAGAAAATGAAACTTGGGTATTGTATTTTTTAGCCGTAGAAAACATAACTATAGTGAAATACATCTGGGCAAGAAAAAACAAAACCGAAAGGATTAGATTAGCTTTCAATAATTTACGCCAGTATTTTCCAAATCTATAAAAAAGAAAACAAATCAATAGTAATACCAGACTCAAAAGAACAAACTGTGAATTGAACTGCATGGTAAACGAGCTGCTGTATCCACTCAGAAGCATGGGTGCTTTCAGATACACTGAAGCCATGGGAATAACTAACAACACCAGGATAATGAAGAGCAAAACTGCAAAAAATATATTTAAAAACTTTTTCATTGGATTAAAATTTATAGGTTACCGTAAGATATCCGGAAGTTGGTGGAATCGCAATCGTGAAATAAGGAGTATTGTTAGCAACTGCAGAAGCATATTCAGCCTGGGTAAAGTTTTCAAAGCCGGCAAGCTGTTGCTGGAGGGTTCCCGGTCTCTGATAGCTCATCACTCCATATTTATTAAATACATTGTTCACATTGATGAGCATGCTGAGATTCTCATTTAAATTATACCCTATCCCTAAATCAAACTGTGAAAATCCAGGCAATTTATAGACATTGGTATTGCTCCCCTCTCTTTTTCCCATATAATTCCAGGTTACAAATCCAAATGCTTTACCAATTTTTAAATTAGGAGTTACATTAGCCATAATTTTTGGTGTATAGGCAATAGTAGTTCCTGAATATGAAAATACGGTATCATCTGCGGGACCGGGTGCACTTCCTAAGTTCCATAAGTAACCTTCCTTCACTTTCGGATTCTGCAATGTAAGCACAGCTCTGATATTGAAATTATCGGTCGGTCTGATATTGGTTTCCAACTCAATCCCAAATGTTTCATTTTTATTATATAATGAAGGAGTTGTGTAGAACCCGCCTTTCCCGTCATCTGCCATAAAGCTGTAAGGTACATTGCTCAGTAAGCTGTAAAATGGAGTTATAAAAGCATCAAAATAGGTTGTCTTCGTCTTAAACCCCATTTCTACCTGTTGCGTTTTTCTCGATTGCGGATCCAGTAAATCTATCGTTTCCGGTCTGTTGGCTGCAAAGAACATATCAAGGTCCGGAGACTTGCTGCCTTTAGAGTATCTGGCATATACGGCAACATTATTATTAAATTTATAGTTCAGCGCCGCTGAATAGGAAAAATTTTCCAGCTGTCTGTTGTAGGCAACGTTCGTCAGTTTTGTCAGGGCGTTGTTATTGTACAAGGTATAAATGCTACCATCTGTACCTCCGTTTTTATCAGAAAACAGATAGGTTCGCGTATTATCTCCTTTGATCCATACTTTTTCATACCGTATTCCCCAATCCAGTGTCAGGTGATCCGTAATATCCCAGGTATGCCCGAAAAATACAGCTCCCTGTTGTTGTTTAGCTTTGAATTCCAGTAAATCTCCGGTGCTTCCGGCCGCCTGGGCAAACCCATCACCGTTGGTTAATTGATAAACACCTGGTTTTGTAAAATCTAAAGTGGTAACTCCCGTTAAACTTAAGGTCATCATTCTTGGCCGGTTCTCTAAAGTCGTAAGCCCTATTCCATTGATTCCCGAAAAACGCCATACATCCGAATAACCATAATAACCACCAAATGAGAAATTCATCTTGTTCCATTTTTTATTGATGGTCAGCTGGTTCATTGATTCCTTGACCTTATTTTCATAAAAATTAAGCGCTGACATTAAAAATGAATTATTCTGAATAGACTGACCCGGCAATTGATTCTTGGTGATCTGGTAAACCGGTAATCCTCCGGCCCCCAGAGCAGAATTCACACTGGCAAGCTCCTGTCCTGTGAGGGCATCCTTAAAGGAATAGGTCCCCACTCCCAGCCCGCCGACCAAAAAATAAGAGGTCATATCATCCAGGGATGTAAGAAAAGAATTTCCTACGCTATTCTGTACCACGTCATTATCAGAATACTTACTTGCAAAAAACAGTTTCCAGTCATTTCCCAGGTTGTGCTCCCAGTTTAATCCTACAGATCGGTATTTGTTACTCACCAGACGGCCTGAGTTATAATCTATATTCCCTCCATGAATAAAATCCGGAGAATTATACTGTAATTTCGGAATCAGTAAAGATGAACTGCTGCTGAACCCTTCTGCCGGCTCAGGACTTGTATAATTTCTTGTAGGAACCAATTGTGCATAGCCATTTTTGTCGTCAAGATACTTTAGAAATACTTTCAGACTTCCTTTATTGTATTTTTTTACGATGTTTGCTTTTACCTGTCCCCCATTATTAAACGGATATCCTGCATATCTGGCTCCCAAATCATACCTGTAAAATCCGCCAACATTAAAAAACCAGTTATTTCCCAAAGGTCCTCCAAAATTAGCATCAAGTCTGTGATACCCGGAATTATTTGCTCCCTGGACACCATATTTGGCCCGGATTTCTCCTCCGAATTTATTTCCGCCCGTTTTGGAAATATAATTGAAAATTCCACCTGGCGCATTGGCCGCAGTAATAGAAGCAGGGCCTCCTCTCACGGCATCAATCTGAGAAATTGTGGCATCTGCTCGTAGAAAAAAGTCAGGGCCATAATTATAATAGGTGGTATTGGTTACCGGCAAACCATCTTCCTGCATAGATATATATTCGTAAGCAAACGTACCATCTGAAGAACCTGCACTGATCCCTCTTGAGCTTACATTATTCCTGATCTCTCCCAGTGAAGAATTGACATACACCCCGGGAACATTTTTAAGCAGATCTGCAGCACTAATCGGAACCTGCTTCTCAATGACATCGCTTTTCAGGACAGAAATCGCAATGGGTGCATTCATTCTTGTCCTTTTATCAAATACCCCCGTCATGATCACTTCATCGATATCTTTTGTTTTCGTCGTATCAGCTTCTTTTTTCTGAGCCAGTACACTTGCAGATGCTGTCAGGAAAAGTATTGCTATAGTTATTTTTGTATTTAAAAATGTAGTATTCATATCCTTTAATCGTTAATTTGTGCCATATTTTTTAAGCCATTCTACCACGTTGGTAAATACCGTCTGTTCATTTTCCGGTAGTTTTGTAATAAGATGCCCGGCTCCGGGAACTATGACCAATTTATACTGAACTCCTTTTGCCTTCAGGGCTTTTTCCAGAATATAAGCCTGCTGGATGGGAACCACCTCATCTTGATCACCATGAATAATCATCGTGGGAATCTGATTCACAAATTTGGCAGGACTGGTTTTAACATAAGCTTCGGGGATAGCATCACCGGGATTCCAGACTACTTTGTTACCTGACATTTTATTCAGGACATCCAAAAGGTTAGCTGCTTTCACATATTGTAATGTCTGAACATCTGTAAAATCTACAGGACCACACATTTCTATAATGGTTTTGATCTGAGGATTTTTTGTGTAGGCATACATCAGGGAAACATGGGCACCAGAACTGCCTCCGGAAATTGAAAAACCGTTTTTCCTGGTATTCCATTCCCGGGCATGGGAAGAAAGATATTTTGAAACATGGTCAATATCATCCAGAAGTTCCGGAAGATGCGTGTCTGTAAGATTGGCATAACGGTAATCGAGATTGGCAACAGCAATCCCTTGTGAAAGAAGGTATTCGGAAAGTTTTCCATTGTCTTTTTTATCACCCTGTACCCAGGCTCCTCCATGGATATTAATGAGAAATGCCGTTTTAGGACTTCTGTCAGCAGGAAGATAAATATCCATCACGTTCCTTTCGTGTGAACCGTATTTTATGTCGGTAAGCTTTTCTGCCTTTTGGCTTAGAGAAACCGTTTTGGCGCTTTCAACATTTTGTGTTGAGCAGCTAACTGTCAATAATCCAATGGACAGCACTGCGATTTTACAATAATTCATTTCAGTTGTTTTTTTAAATTCTTTTTAAGTATTTTTCCTGTGGCGCTTAAGGGCATCTCATCTATAAATTCTATGATTCTCGGATATTTGTACTGGGCAATTCTTTCTTTTGTCCATAGCCTGATATCTTCTTCGGAAGCCTTGCTTTCTTTTTTCCTCACCACAAATGCTTTAATTTCTTCCCCTAGTTTTTCATCATCGATGCCAATAATGGCAACCATAGAAATATCAGGATTTCTCATCATCACTTCTTCTACTTCGCGCGGATAAACATTCATTCCGCCTCGGATAATCATTTCTTTTTTCCGGTCTACAATGAAGAAAAAACCGTCTTCATCTTTTACAGCAATATCTCCGGAAAACAGCCAGCCATTTTTCAGAACTTCTTCTGTTTCTGTAGGCTTTTTGTAATAGGCTTTCATTACATTGGGACCGCGATAGATGAGTTCCCCTTTTTCGCCAACGGGGAGTTCATTGCGGTGATCATCTACAATCTTTACGTCAACTCCCCAAATGGGAGTTCCTATAGAACCTGGTTTTCTACCAACTTCCAACTGATTGAACGTTACCACAGGAGAGCCTTCAGACATTCCATATCCTTCGAAAATCGGAACTCCGAAACGGTCTTCGAATTCATTAATTATTTTTACAGGAAGAGAAGCTCCACCGGAAAGGCATATCCTTAATTTTTTAATAATATTTCTGTTTTCTTCAGTATCTTCCTCATTGAGAAGGGTCCAGTACATGGATGGAACACCAGCAAAAATTTTGACCTCAAAATGGTCAATAATCCGGTAAACTGTTTTTGCCTCAAATTTTGGCAGCAGAATAAGGTGAAGTGATTTTCGGATTCCGGCAAGCATCATGACCGTTAGCCCAAAAATGTGAAATAATGGTAAAACAACAAGTTGCCCTTCAAATTCAGAAGACGCCACGATTGCAGTACTGGCTTCTGCATTGGTAAAAAGATTAATGTGTGAAAGTTCTGCACCTTTAGGTTTTCCAGTAGTTCCGGAAGTATAAATGATAACGGCTGTATCTTCTGATGAAGTTGTGTAAGATTCAAAATCTGTGTCTTCATCTTTTATTAAATCATCAAAATTCTGAATATCTTCTGCTATATTGCCGATGCTGATAAAATCTTTGCATGATTCGGTTTTATCAAATCCTTCTTTTCCGAATTTTCCTGTCGGCAGTTCCGGAGTCCCTTCGAAACATAAAAACATGGTACTGTCGGAATCAGAAAGGTGATAAGCTACTTCTTCAGGTTTAAGAAAAATACTCAGCGGAACAACAGCTGCTCCGGTTTTTAATATCCCGAAAAAAATAATCGGGAATTGAAGATTATTAGGACAGAGCAAAGCGACATTGTTACCATAGCCGATTCCTTTTTTTGTAAGGGCATTGGCGGTTTGACAAATTTTCTCATGGAGAGTTTTATAACTTAAAGTAACTTCACCAAGACTTAAGGCAGGTTTTTCAGGATTTCTTTTTGCAATTTGTTCTACTAAAATTGATAAATTCAGCATATTTTTGTTCATATTAAGTTAATATTGATATGAAATCCCTTTAACCAAGGTAGTTTTCACATCAACTAATCTTAACTCCAAATTAATGATATGCTGAATAGGTGCTGACACGAAAAAGGAATTCCGTGATACGAAAAGGGAATTTTTTCAACGTGTATAAAAACAAAATCGCCCATAAACGACAATATAGCTATCATTTATAAGGCGATATATAAAAGTGTTTAATTTTATAGACGTTCTTCAGAAGGAAGCTTCCCGAAATAGCGGAGATAGAGTTGTGAAAAATGACCGCGGTTATTATACCCAATAAAGTCGCTGATCTCTCCAACCGATTTTTCGGTTTTCAGAAGCATAGATCTAGCCATTTCCATTCTTGCTTTAATGATGTATTGATGTATAGGTAACTGTGTATAATCCTTAAATCCTTTTTTCAGATCACAGCTATTGAGCCCACAGTAACGGCTGATTTCCTTGATAGCCAGGCTCTGGAATGCATTAGTATCAACAAAATCTTTAGCCAGTTTTATTTTATCTTCCAATGCCTTTTTGTGTTCGAACGTTTTTTCTTCTGAAAGCAGATAATGTATCCAGTAACTTAGAAATTCAAGAATTTTGCTTTCAAGAATAATGGTGCATGAAGCATCATCAAAAGGAGTATCAAAAATAGTTTTGAGTTTTTCCTGGCTCAGATAATTACGCTGGGCATTTTCCAGCTTCTCTTTCAACAGCCCATTATCTTTTGGGAAAATACTTTCCGGTACAAAAATCCTTATCCCATCAATATCGGTAGTATTGTGTTCGAATTCTTTTTCATCATATATAAAATTACTGCTGATCTTCCCTTCTTTATTGATTCGGAAATCCATCATTCCGTTATCTCCAACTTTATGCGGGGAATGAAAAATGGTTTCCTCATGGAAGTTCCATTTTCCACGGAAAAAATGAAAATTTTTATTATTGAAAAGAATCAGCTTCCCACTCCCCAAATCTGATGGCATTTCCAGAATAGTAGAATTCAAGAAATTTTTCTCACCAAATCTGTAATCCTGAACCAGACCTTGTTTAAAACCGTCTGCTTCAAGATAAGGAAGAATTAATTCCATAAGGGGTATTTATTTGTAAGGCAAGTTAATAAAAATTAAATACATGACAAATATCATGTTTTTATAAGAGTATGAAGTGTAACTGATCTAAAGTCTCTCCATGTATGTCTATTCCCTATCAATATTCAGTAAATCTAAAAATATTATGTTTTATTGCTCCTTTTACTTACAGGTGGTAAATTATTTAAGAAATTGCTTCATTGCTCTCAACGTGATTTCCATGCTGCCGGGAAGCGGCATTCCGTGGGCATATCCTGCAAAAAAATGAAGTTCGGTAAAATTACCTGCCTTTATCAACCGGTCTGTGTAAGCCAGCCCGCTATCCCGCAAAGGATCTGCTCCGGCTACAAAAATCACTGTTGGCGGAAGATTTGAAACATCTTCAATATTTCCTGGCAGGATGTATTTTTCTTTTGAATTTCTGTTTTTCCCCATGTAAAACTTTTTTATAATGGGGAAATCATCACTTTTGAGACCTGGAATTCTTTTTAATTCAATGACAGATGGATATTTCATTTCGAAATCACCCGGAGGAATTTCCAGAACCTGCAAACTGATTTTAGGGCCTTTCTGATCTCTTGCATATTGTGCCAAACCTCCTGATATACCAGCTCCTGCACTCACTCCTCCAACGGCAAGCAGTTTGGGGTTCCCCCCAATACTTTCTGCATTTTTATTCGCCCATAATAAAGAAGCATAGGCATCGTGAAGTGCTGCCGGAAAAGGGTTTTCAGGAGCAAAACGGTAATCAACATTAATAACAAGGATATTCCCTTTCTGTGTATAGTCTGCACATTTCTGATGATCCCATTTTGGTGTTCCATAGATAAAACCACCCCCATGGAACCATAGAAACATGGGAAGATTTTTCGCGTTTTTAGGTTTGTAAATTGTGACGGGAATTTCAGGATCTTTTGTAGTAAATCCAGGAATTTTAGAATGAACCACCTCAACGCTATCTTTGTTTTTCAGTTCAGGCCAAGGCATTTCTGAATCAATTTTACGCTGTTTTTTGATTTCTTCCAGTGTAATATCCTTAATCAGAGTATTAACCATAGGACCAAACTGGGGCAGTAATCTCTTTTCTACTTCCTGAAGGGTAAGCGGATGATATTGCTGTGCAGTTGACCAACCAGAGATCAGGAAAAGTATTAAGAATAAAATGTGTTTTTTCATAATAACAATACTATAGAATTGTATTCCTTCAAAAGTAATACTATGCTTATCACCGGATGATACGAAAAAGAAATTTTATGATACGAAAAGGGAAATTTTTATACCCTCCAATACATCCCCTTTTTCACTACCCTTACTAATTAATAACCTTTGTAATTAAGCATTTTGAGATCAAATACCAGTCACTCTCCACGGTATACAATGTCATGTTCAGTTGAATAGAATTAAAAACTATTACAACATTGATCACATTGCTTTTTTATAACTAAACCACTATGGACTTAAAGTCCATAGGTTTGGTTTGTGGACTTAAAGTCCACGATTCGAGTATTACTACTCAATGATAAAATTACTTTGGTCTTGATCAGTTGGGTTTCGATGATGTTCCAAATACTCGTTAAGCATTTCATCCGTAATATTGCCAGTGCTCCAACAACCAAATCCTATTGCCCAAAAATGACGTCCCCAATAACGTTGTTTCAATTCAGGAAATTCAATTTGAAGTTTCCTAGAGCTTCGACCTTTGAATAGTTTAACAAGACTACTTATATCTTGATTAGGGCGATATTCTATATGCATATGAACATGATCTTTAGAGACAACTCCTTTCAAAATTCTAATATCTTCTGCCTGGCAAATTTGAAGCAAAATACTACGACAGCGTAATTTAATATCACCCTCCAATACTGGAAAACGATATTTAGTAACCCATACAATATGTGCTGTTAACCTACTTACACTATGACCATTGCTACGTTGATAATCCACAAAACAAAGATAACATTTTTAGAAACTGAAAGTAAAATGCACTAAAGTGCATAGTTTTAACTATTTCTGAGACCAATAAAATTAATGAAATTCCAAATTTCGCCATTCATTTACACATTGTTTATCAGCTGTTTATGTATGATTACGTTTGCTGATCTATTTTTTTCATAGAAGAAAATATACCTTTGTAATCTTGTATATACTAAACAATTTTAGGTATTGGAAATAATTCTCCGGCTCGTATTTAGAGACCTTTAGGGCCTTAAATAGAAATGCTGATTTGCCATATAATACGTTAATAAATATATAAGTAAAAACACAAATTTTGTATAACAAACATAAATGATGATTAAAATGCTAAATAATCAAGTCTATTATGGTATTAAAAATAAGCCATGAACTTCAAGGAAATACATATAGGAACTCTTATCAGTCAGCGCAGCGCAGAATGTAAGATAGAAATGCTTCGTATCTGTAACTTTTTTAAATGTACTGAAGCCGATATTGAAAAAATGTTGATACAGGAAAATCTTTCAACGGATGTAGTATTAAAATGGTGCAAATTATTAGACTACGATTTCTTTAGAATCTACTCTCATCATTTAATGTTATACTCTTCTCAGTCTTCAACAGTGAAGTATAATAATGAATCTGGTAAAGAGAAATCATTACTGCCTGAATTTCGGAAAAACATTTACACTAAAGAAATTATTGACTTCATTCTAGAACTTGTTGAAACCGGGAAAAAAAGTAAATATCAAGTAATAAATGAGTACAAAATTCCTAAAACCACATTATATAGATGGATAGAAAAGTACAGGAAAGAGTAAAACCGGATTATAAAAGAATATACTCAGATCTAATAGAATTAAAGCATCCTGAAAAGAAGGAAAAATGCAAAAAAATATTATCTAAAGAACAGTTATCCAGCATCGACATTATTAGAATTAATGCTATTATTTTCGGGAATAATACGAAAAACATTTCCCTCAACCAGAGACACCGTTCGTATGATGATGAAACTGTACAAAAGATCCTGGATTATCAAAAGAACAACAAGCTAAGTAACAACCAGGTAGCTAAACATTTTAAACTCAGCAGAAATACTGTTACAAAATGGAAAAAAATTTATGGTTTAAAATATCTGAAAGGTGAATGATTAGATTTATAGGAAGAAAGCAATGAAAGTGGATTTTCACTTCCCTCCCATCACGCAAAGATGGTATGTATTTCCGATCCCAGATATTCTATGGATAAAGAAAAATATTCAGGCACTAGTGAATAGACCCGGCTATTACAATCTGTCTTTATAAGTCTGAATTCCATCTTCTCACTATGAAATCAGTTTTTCATATGCATGTATAAAATTTATTAATGCATTTTTTGATTGGGTATCCATTAAAATACCTTCCTCATTGATTTTTCCTTTTATCCCTGGAATTAAAAGCTTTGTATCAGCAGTGAAATTGGCCATTAATGTTTCCATGATCAACTGTAATTCCAAGTGTCCTTTTTCCCCATTCGCTGACGCTGTAATAATTCCTAAAGGTTTTTTTGAAAATACTGTTGTGGAAACGCACCATTCAATTGCATTTTTAAGTCCACTGGGAATACTGAAAACATATTCAGGTGTACAGATTAAAATACCATCTGCAGCTTCTATTGATTGTCTAAAGTCTACAATTGCTTTTGGAGGTTCGGTAACAGAAAGTTCAGGATCAAAATGGGGTAGTAATTTAAGCTCGTTAAAAACGCTCAAGTTAAAAATATCCTTTGTCAGGTCAGCGAATATATCGATGAGTTTTTGATTTGACGAATTGCTGCTTGCACTCCCATTTATTACAAAAATATCTTTCATACATTATATTTAATCATTCCTCTTATGGTATTTTATATTGCATTTTCATAACAGTTGAAAACTCCTTTTCGAAAACTGACAGTTCCTACAAGTTCGCATCCTTTTTTCAGATAAACCATATGGGCTGTTTCATTTAATGAGAAAGCGTCAAACAGGATAGATCGATATTGAGAGTCAATTTAACTTCCTCTAATACTTCTGATGCTTGAATTATATCTTTTTGAGTAGCTTTCCTAATCATTAAATTATTATATTTTATTCGGGAATTTTTAAATAGTCATATTGCTTGCTAAAACGACTGCTTCCTATTTTTAGCTAAAATCACTAGCCATGCATTATAGTTCATAATTTACAGCATAGAATTTAGCAATATATTCAAGCGATAAATTTAGTTAAATCATTTTCTACAGCTTATAAAACTAAATAGTTATTGTCTATAAATTGAGATGATGAATTTAATAAGCCCCATTGTTTCTACTATAATTAGGTTACCTGTTGTTGCTACAACGTAATCTAAAAATAATTACAGGATTAATAAGCCCTTCAAACCTTTTTGTTGAGTAATCTGGAGCATAAAAGCTGACTGAAATGTTTGATACAGAGCTGCTGAAGATAGAAACAAAGAAATAATTCTAAAAAACATCGATTTTCCGCAAATAATATTTTCAGGTATGGAGATATTTTCTATCTTTGCCAAAGTCTTTTAGAAAGTACTTTTTATCGGACAAACCTTTAAATAAGGGGGATTGGCGCAGTTGGCTAGCGCGTTTGACTGGCAGTCAAAAGGTCACGGGTTCGAATCCCGTATTCTCCACAAAGCTGATGAACAAAAACGCTTGAAAAGCTTATGAATCCTGTAATTCTTCGGAAATACAGGATTTTTTAATTTTAGAAGGAATTATCCACCTTTTTTTAAATACGTATAGTTTTGCCGCAATTTCATAGCGGTTATTATCGTTTTTAAAAAAATATAACAATTAAAATGATTATTATTAAAATATTATTGTTCTTTCAGCGTTTTATTAACATATTTTCCCCATCTTGACCAATAATTAAAATCTCAATCACTTTTCTGTTTCCCTTACGGTAATTTCCTGCATAAAAACTTGATTACTGCACGGATCAAAAAAAAACAATTACTTATGAAATTATTTTCAGTATTAGAAATCAATACATTACTAAAGGGTTATATAGTAGGCAGTACTTCACATTCTATTTCCTCTCCAGAGCAAATAGAACTTGCTGGCAATCATCAAATTACCTTTATAGGAAATAAAAAATACGAGAAACTATGGGCTTGCAGCAAAGCATCCGTAGCTGTGGTAAATCATGACATCTCTATTCATCCTGGCGAAAACAGAGCATTTATAAAAGTTAATAATGCCGACCTTGCCATGTCTCAAGTACTGGAATTATTTGCCCCCCTTCACCCCCAATTTGATACCGACATCCATCCTTCTGCATCTGTACATCCTACCGCAATTGTTGGCAAAGGTGTTCGTATTGGTGCAGGCACCTACATTGGTCCTAATGTACAGCTAGGTGACAACGTAATCATCTACCCCAATGCGACCATTTTAGATAATAGTATTGTGGGTAAAAGCAGTACGGTATGGAGCGGTGTTGTGATTAGAGAAAACTGCCACATTGGGAAAAATACGATATTGCATCCCAATGCAATTATCGGCGCAGATGGCTTTGGGTTTAGACCGTGTCCCGAAAGAGGATTGGCAAAAATTCCACAAATTGGGAATGTTGTCATTGGCGACTGGGTAGAAATTGGTGCAGGTTCTTGTGTAGACCGTGGTAAATTTAGTTCTACTATTATTGGCGATGGCTGTAAGATTGATAACCTTGTACAAATAGGCCACAATAGCGTATTGGGCAAATTTTGTATTATGGCAGGCAATAGTGGCCTTGCAGGTAGTGTTACCCTGGGTAATGGTGTTATTATTGGCGGAAGTGCTTCTATTAAAGATCATACTACTATTGGCGATGGTGCGATTATAGGTGCTGGATCTGGTGTTGCTGGCGATGTACCCGCAGGTAAAACCTATCTGGGCTACCCTGCAGCTGAAGCCCGTACTACCCTAAAACAATGGGCTGCCCTTAAAAGGCTTGCGGCAAACAGTTAATTGTAAGTTTAGCTTTCCAGATTTAAATTCAATAAGTAAGTTTTACTTATATTCTATAGAAAGATCGAAAACATAAAATTTTCGATCTTAAATATGTGTAATTTACTTTAAACCAATGTTTATATTTTTCGAATATATCTTCCATTTAATAAGGCCTTGAGAAAATCTAATTCGTATTTTATTTGATATTATATATATATTCTGTTGGGGTTACACCTTCGATTTGCTTAAAAACTCGATTAAAAGTTGACTGGCTATTAAATCCTGATGACGTATAAATGCACATAAGAGTGATTTTGCTGAGATCATTCTCGTCGATCAATTTCTTCACATACTCTATTCTACAAAAATTAATATAGTGACTAAAGCTGTAATACCCATTCAGTTTAATAGATTTTGCAATATATAAATTATTGATTTTCGTCAAATGAGATAGTTGTGAAATAGTAAAATAGGTATCTTTAAAACTAAGTTGTCCTTCAACAATATTTTGTACGTTTTGAAAAATTTCAGCATACTTTTCTTTATCTCTGTCGTAACCGGAAAGGGTTTCTTTTAAAGTTTTACTCTTATCATTTCTGTTGGTAATCTCTGATTTGAATTTAGCAACATCGTTAGAATTTCTATCCTGTCCAAAATTGTCTGCTATTCTCACCGATTTTATTTTGTCATTATAATATAACAGCAATATAACAATTATAATACTAGCTGTCCCCACTAACGCATCTGAAACATCAGTATTGTTAAAACCTGGAATTTCACCGGCCAAAATTTCACTTATAAAAGTGATAAAAAGCATAATTAACAGAACATATAGTGTATATATATAGATATACTTCTTTTCCAGGAACATATATGCACCAATAGGAACTGGTAATATCCATAATGCTGTTCCAGATGAATATCTCCAGAAATAGAGCATTATAAAAGCGGCAAAGAGTGGATCAAAAATCAAATAGAGATGGACTATTACTTTGATATTAAACGTTTTTCTTACAAGAAAGAATGTACACAAGAGAACAAGAGAGTAAATAAACGTTACCAATGCAAAATTCTTATCCTTGAACGTAACATAAATAATGATTGAATAGAGACACAACGCAACACTTACCACATATAAAATCAAAGATATGCAACGTCTCTTTATATCTTCTTCTGTATTTCCAGGTACATTATCATTATGTAAAATCATATAAATATAAAAGTTAGCTATATTAATTATATGAATATCAGCAATTTAAATTTTATAAGCCAAATTAAAAAAATGATTTATACTTATATATTATGATTACTGTAGGCAACTATCTTTGCAAGTAAAGATAATAATTAAATCTTTACACACATTAAAATAATAATTTAATATTTTTAGTGAAATGAAACAATAATCATGTATTTGATTATGATATTAAAACATAAATATATATATATATATATAAAAATACCTCTTTACCCGTAATTTTCAATGGAATATTCTTTATAGTCAATCATTAATAGCATTTGGGTCATTAAAATATTACAGATTTTAAACACTCAACATAATCCATAAGAAAAACCTTAATTCCCTCATTTTCATTCTGATTCAAAAATATCCTGAATCAAAAAGTATCAAGACGCATAAACCCTGTCCTGTACTATAATAAAGCACATATAATGAAACCCTTACTACAACAGCTGAAGCCTAATTTCCCCTTATACAAAAAGGCTTCGCTGTTTTTGTTTCTATTGACAACTGCACTGACACTCAATGCACAGTCTTTTTATCTTGTAAAAGGCACTAAAATTACAATTGGTGAAACTACAACATTCGTCGTTACAGACTCCGGAAAAACAAACCAAGTAAGACAAAGGGATTTTGAGGGACAAATTTCAACAATAAACGACCCTTTAAGCGAAACAAAACAACTGGTATTCAACAAGAAAAAATCAAAGCTCAGTTCCAAAAGAGATAAAAAACAATCAGTCTCAAAATCTACTAAAAAAAGAGATGAAACCTACCAAAAAGCAAAACCCTCTGAATTTATAAAGCCTTTTCTGGATAATTTCTTTTCATCCTATCAACAATTTGTGGCAATTTCGGCATCAGTTACCAATATTAAATATGATCAGAAGTTTTTAAATGAAAATATAATATTAAAACCCTTACACGGATATTCAGCCAATGTAAATCATGAAATAATTAATAATACTTTTCTTTTTTTCAATAATTATCATTTGTCACAATACGTGACCCGCCC
Organism: Chryseobacterium antibioticum; assembly: GCF_012927325.1. Classification (GTDB taxonomy): domain Bacteria; phylum Bacteroidota; class Bacteroidia; order Flavobacteriales; family Weeksellaceae; genus Chryseobacterium; species Chryseobacterium antibioticum. Next base: position 261,997 of record NZ_JABBGI010000002.1, read on the forward strand.
TCCGCCTTTTGAAGTTTATTTAAAAAAATCATATTCTAAACATTTAAATTTTAAAAACAAATTAAGATGAAAAAAATAAATACTTTAATGGGTATATTCCTGATGGTGAATATGCTCATGCTCACAAAAGCTCAAAGCCCTGGTGGAGTTACAGGTACCGCAGCTTGGTACAAAGGGGATGCGGGATTATCAAGCACAGCTTGGACTGATCAGTCTGCAAATGGTTATAATTTATTAAGAACCAGCTCGCCAGCGGGATCCTATTTTATAAACTTTAATCCAGTGGCAAGTTTTACAGGTGTTACCGCCAATCGGTTTACCAATACTAGCACAAAAACAAGCTGGCCAGTGAGCACAGCAGGTAACACATATTACTATGTAGCAAAAGATAATTTAGGTAGTAATGCTGATAGAGCGGTTTATGGAATGGGACCTAACTGGTTTACAGGTATTCATTCAGGTCGTGATGGCGCAGGACCGATAGCAACTTCAAATCGTGCTGATTTTGCAACTTCTTCAGCTTCCGTAACCTCCCCTGACTGGAATCTTACACAGCCTAATGTAGGTCTTAATCTCGTTAGATCAGGCTATACGGGTACGCAATTCTATACTTCTGCACAGGGGGGCCCCGAGGTAACTGGAGCGATTGCTTCACAGGCAAACGTTACAACAAATACTTTTTCAATAGGTGCTACACCCGATAATATTCTTTTCTGGAATGGAGATGTTGCAGAAGTAATAGTTTATCCAGGAAAACATACTGCAACAGACTATAATAAAGTAGAAAGCTATCTGGCTTTAAAATATGGAATTTCAAAATCTGGTAACTACATTGCCTCAAACGGGACAACCAATTATTGGAATGCTGCTGCCAATGCTGGATACCTTAATAATATTACCGGAATTGGTAAAGATGATGGTTCTATACTTTATCAAAAGCAATCAATGAGTGGCAATTCCGGACAGCAGATTTTGATTGGGCTTACAGGTATGGCCAATACAAATGCTTCCAATTCCGGAACGTTGACCGATCAGCAGTTTCTTGTTGTCGGAGATAATGGTTTGGCAAAAACACCTTCTGCTCCAATCAGTAGTATTCCGGGTGTTAATTATCGCTTTGGTGCTGTCTGGAAAGTTCAGAATACCGCTTCCGTAGGTACGGTAAGAATTATGTGGCCTCAAGGATTGAATAATTTAAAACTTGTTCAGAATAGCTCAGATCCTACCTTTGCAGCAAGTAATACCGTTACAGACATGTCGGCCAATACGCAGACCATTAATGCAGTGGTTTATAACTATGCTGATGTTTCGATAGCAGATGGACAATATTTTACTTTTGCTGCTTACGTTATTGCTCCAGGGGGTGTTGTAAGCAATCTGCGCGTCTGGATAAAAGCAGACGATAATCCAAATGGAAACACCACTGACAATGTTGCAATCACAACTTGGCCAAATAAAACACTGATAGGAGGAAATTTTGTTGGAGGAGCTGCTTCTCCCAACACAGTTGCGTTGCAAACTACAGGACCATTATACAGGAACTCTTCCGCAATGAATATCAATTTCAATCCTGTAGCACAATCTACTTCAAGCTCAGGTCTGGGTATGCAAAATGCATTTACAAGTACAGGAGATGATTATACGATGATAGCGCTTAACAAAAACCCAACTGTTTCCGGATTTAGAAATATGTTCCATTTCCACGGTGGTGCAAATTTAAATGCAACAAGCGGTGGCAATGAATGGTTTGGGGCTTTAGCAAATTTACCTATTGCCTGGCCAAGTGCTGCCGGATCAGCATCGTATACCGCAAATATTCCAGCTGTCACTACATTTTCAGCTACCGGTACCGGAACTATTGCCTATCAGGTAAACAGTGTATCAAAAGGTAGTGGTAGCAGCCTTTCAAAATCAGGAACGGATCTCTTGATAGGTGTTGACGGTGATGGTGGACTTGATGACGGAATAGATATCATAATGCCGGAAAATATAATGTATAATTCTGTTTTAGGCAGTACAGATTATAACAAAGTAGTCTCTTATCTAGCCATTAAATATGGTGTCACTTTAGGAACCTTTGTCTCTCCTGTGAATTATACAAGCACTAATGGTACAACTGTATGGTCTACTGCCGCCAGTTCCTACCATACCAATGTGATTGGTATAGCCAGAGATGATGCTGAAGCCTTACATCAGAGAATTTCAAAATCACAGGATGCTGTAGGAGACATTATTACCATTAGTACCAATAATGATTTTACAAACGCAAACAGCAGTACTAACCATACGGATATTGTTAATGACCAGTTCTATTTTATAACGGGGAACAACGGTGCGGCAACAACCTACAATGCCCAGAACATTATGAACCGCAGATGGAAAGTACAATCTACAGGAACCGCACAGAATCTGTATATAAAGACTTCTGACATCCAGGCTACTTATTTAATCTATGCCGATGATGCCGCGATGACCACCAATGTCGTGAATATACCTCTTACAAGCAGCGCTACTCCAGGTATCCAAATTCCAAATGGTAAGTTTTTTACATTCGCAAAATTCGCCTATTGTACAAAAGATCCAAATCCCGCTCCTGCTACTAATTTTACTAAAATTGGCATTACCGTTCAGGCTAAACAAAACGGGTGGCCTGAAAACATTCCGAATGGTGCTGTAGCATTAGAATCGAAAACGAAAGGTTTTGTCATTACACGTTCTCAAAGTTCTCTCATTGCAGATCCTCGAGAAGGTATGCTTATCTATGATACAGTAGATAATTGTGTGAAACTTTACAACGGAACCAGCTGGAATTGTGTAGTAAGAAGCTGTAATTAGTAATAAATAATTCTTAAATTAATTAAAATGAAAAAAATAATAATATTAGCAATTATTCTTGTCGGTTTTTCTTCCATAAACGCACAGGTCGGCATGGGTAAAACTTCTGTAGATGGAGATGCCATTTTGGATTTTCCTGTAGCGGAGACCGGAATAATTCTTCCTATTGTAGAAACACTTCCCACAGGAAGCGCTGCAAGCAATGGAACATTTTTGCTAGATAAAACAGACAGTACAATAAAAATGCGTGAGAATGATTTGTGGGTACCCCTATCAGACACCGGAAGCCTTACAGGCATCATGCTTAATGCTTCTGCGGAAACAGGAGGAGGTGTCATTATTGGCGCTGCAAGTTCTCCGGCACAAGGTGTACTGGTGCTGGAATCAGCTAGCAAAGCATTGGTTTTACCAAAGGTTAATGATCCTGTGACAAGTATGAAAAGCCCAATCGCAGGAACGATATGCTACGATACAGTAAGTAAAACAGTAGCTGTATTTGACGGATTAAAATGGAGCTTTTGGAAATAAAAGCATTCTAACATAAGCAGTAAGGTCGGCACGAATGTGCCGACCTTTTATTATTATAAATATAAAATTTTAATGACTATTTGAATATAAATAAACAATTACAGAGGCGTTTGACTATTGTTTTTCTCTGCTTTTATTATCGTTATAAACTCGGACGGGGTTATCCCTTCGATCTGTTTAAACACCCTGTTAAAGGTAGATTGATTTGAAAATCCGGATTCTGTGTAGATATACATCAAGGTAACCCTGCTGATATCATTTTCGTAAAGCAGTTTTTTCACATTCTCGATTCTGCAGGTATTCAGGTAATGATTAAAGTTTGAAAACCCATTTAACCTAATTGACTTAGATATGTATAAACTATTCGTTCTTAACATGTTAGATAGTTGGGGAATTGTAAAATCTACATCTTTAAAATAAACCTCCCTCTCTACAATATTTTTCACATCTTCAAATAATGCCATATACTTATCTATGTTCTCCTCCTCTGAGGAAATCTCTTTATCCTTTTCAATGGGTTCAACAGCTACAGCAACTTTAGCATCATTTGTAAAATTACCATCCATTTGATTCTGATTGTCTGTGTCAGAAAACTTCATCTTATTATAGATACTCTCTTCTATCTCTGCTTTTCTAATTTTTTCATTGTAGTATAATAAAATTAAGAATACAGCAAGATTCGATAAGCCAACAAAGGTGTCAGAAATTACAATAACATTTACGTCGTTAAGGCTGAAATAATCAAACTTAAAAAATCTATTAAGAATGCTTACCGCAATGATGATCAGAAATATATATACTGAATAAATATAAACGTATTTTTTTCTCAGAAAAATATGGGCTCCCAGCGGCACCGGTAAAAGCCACATGGCAGCAGCTGCAGAATATTTCCAAAAGTCAAGCATGATAAATCCTGCAAATAACGGTGCATAGGTCATGTAAAGATGGACAAGAACTTTGATGTTATAGCTTTTACGGATGATGATAAATGTATAAAACAGTAAAACAGAATAAGCCAATGTCCAGGCTGCAAAAAAAGAATCTTTAATAATGAAATAAAATACCAAAGAGTATCCCAATAATATTCCCGACATTAAATTCACATACTGAGAAATCAATTTTCTCTTTAATGCATCCACAGATGTATTTATAAATTCGTTATTAGTTACCATCATAATGTATTTCAAAAAACAGCTTGCTCAAAACACTGATTTACAATATATTAAAAGTTGTAATGAAATTTAAAATTCAATTTAGATTTGAACTTTTTGATTGTTTTTATCAACTAATTTTGCAAAAGTAAGTTACAAATTTAATAATATATGAGCACATTTAAAATAATGAAAAATATCGATCAGTTTTCAATTTCTTATATATAAATCTTTATATAGGGACAGGCCATTATGAAACCTATAATCTATTAGACAAAAAAACACTTATAAATGAGAATATAAATAATTACTGAAAAAAGAAAAAATATAAATGAATATTGGAGATATCAATAATGAATAAATTCTCACAGAAATATTTTGTAGCAAACTACAAAGTACACTCAACACAAACAATAAAATATTTTCACCAATAAAGACCTTACACGGTACTTTTTACTACTTATCTTAGATTTTTCATGGAAGTTTTAGTGATGTATTAATGCTATACATTAAACATTCTGTATCTGGTCTTTTTTACCTTTTAATACGATTTATTTTAATGAATTTTAAAGATATCAACATTGGCCTCATGGTCAGTAAACGAGTTTTGGAATGTGATGTAGACATTACCAGGCTTTGTAAGTTTTTCAACTGTTCCAGCGAGGACATTTTAAACATGTATAATTCCAGAAGCCTGGATTCTGAAATTCTTTTGAAATGGTGTAAAATTCTGGAATATGATTTTTTCAGATTTTATTCCCAAAACCTCATCCTTTATTCTCCGGCTTCAGCAGATAACAAAACCAAAAAGAATAAAGAAAATTCGAAAATGCATTATTTTCGTAAGAACATATACACCAGAGAGGTGATTGATTTTATGCTTGAAATGGTCGAAAATGGTGAGAAAACAAAAAAGCAGATTATTGAAGAGTATAATATTCCTAAAACTACTTTGTACAAGTGGATTGAGAAAAACAGAAAATAAACACGTCTTAATGAAAATCATTCAGCTTAAACTAAAGAATTTTTGGCAGCAATGAAATATTTTAGGAGAACCTTCATCATCATCCATCTATTTTTAACAAAAATCAAAAGACAGATTATCAATCATTTAAACAAAACGAGGTAAAACAAGGGTTGGCGTGAGGTTTTTTGAGGGATGCTTAATTTTCACTCAGGATACCATAAACTATATGTTTGTTATAAAATGTATCTATACCCCTCAATTTTATATAAATATTTGAAGACAAAAAGGACATGAAAATAAAAAATGACCCGTGAAGAATTAATAGACTTAAAAGCACCTTACACAAATGAATAAAGAAAAACAGGAAGTAAACCCACCTTACTATAAAAAAATATATTCTGATATCCTTGCGAAAAAATTTCCTGATAAGCTCAACGAATGCGAATCTATCCTGTCAAAAGAGCAATTAAATGTTTTGGACATCATTCAGCTTAACCAAAGGATTTTTGGAAACCATGAAATATTTTCAGAGAATCAGCGTCTTCGTTCTTATGATGATCAATCTATTCTCAAAATACTGGATTATCAGAAAAAACACAACCTCAATAACACACAATTGTCGATTCACTTTAAACTGAGCCGAAATACCATTTCGAAATGGAAAAACAAATTCAAAGTTTAGATTCTGCATTGTATACTAAGGATAAAAAAATATTTTAACACACAAATTAATGATTAAAATTATTTCGACAGTACTGTTACTCGGTACTATGATTTCTGCGCATGCTCAAAGCGCAGGAAATGTTGGGATTAATACATCTACTCCTGAAAAGGAACTGACAGTGAATGGTACCATGGAGACATCGGGTATGACATTAAAAGATCCTATTGAAAAATTGGGAGCAGATGAAAATTATTCCTTTTTAATTAAATCTCCGGCTCCACAGAACAAGATCACATCTTATAATGATTCTTTTGTGCCCACTACTCCGGTACCCATTAATCTTATTCAGTTTAAAATCACCTGCAATAGTGATGATAAAGACTGGATAGATGAGTATGATACTAAAATCAATTCAAACAAGTTTCTAGTGGTCATTGCTTCCCATGGATTTACACAGCCCATATATACTTTCAATGCAAACTAGATTACCCCTATGCCCAATATTTTTGCTTATAGTTCACTTAGGGCAGATTATGTAGGATTCTCAACCGATGATGCTCTTCCGTAAGGGATCTGGACGCTCAACTTACTGATTTTCGACAGAGCTTATGCTAAAGAATTCAATTCTACACAGACCGTTAATACCGCCAGAACAGGTGCTGCATCTGCTCCTTTAATCCAATAATTAAGATCGTATGAAAAAGATAACCACATTTTTATTTGCCGCATATATATGTTTCCATATTAGTGCGCAAGTTGGAATAAATAGAAAGACTCCGCAGAGAACACTGGATGTAAACGGCTCAAGCTATACCAACTCTTTATACCTTAGAAATCCAGGTGAACCCGATAAAACAGGCGGACATTTTCTTGCCACTTCCAAAAATACGCTGGACCTGTATGATTCTTGTAGGTACCAATCGGTCTACACAGACTTTAAGTAAACCTTCGAGATTTTAATTTGGCTTTTCCGCAGTGTATTAATACAGTTTAAGATCAATATTCCCTTAAAAAGTTACACAATCTACTTTTTTAAACAAAAATAAAAACCACTGATTCCCAAAAACTTATTCTCACAGGGCAAAGTAAGGGTTGGTATAAGGGTTTTTGAATGATGCTTAATTTCCACTCAACATCCCATAAATTATATGTTTGTCATAAAATTAGCTATAAAAACTATCAACTATATAAAAATATTTGAATATAAAAACCATATGAAAGCAAAAATCACCCGTGAAGAGTCAAAATTACTATTCAAAGCAGTTATTACACTTTCTATCATCTTCTTTTTTATATCTGTGGCAGATTTCTTTTTCAGCAGTAAAAAAATGTTAGTGTATCCCACATTATTCGTTTTGATATTCAATATGATCACCCTATTCAATATTAATACATTCAACATAGAAAAGCTCAAGTTTGCAGACATGGTCATTTTAATCCTCTATTTTTCTTTTCTGTGTCATTATTTTTTTGTGGACTTATTTTTTGTAGCTGTTTTTTGTCTGCTATTTTTATATACCCTCATATTATTTAAAGATTTACGGAGAATTTTCTTATGCTCATTAATCATCAGTAGCATTACTCTTCTCCTGTTTCTTTTCAGAGAGCAGAATAATACGTTAAGATCCATTGGGGACAGCAGTGTGTATATTGGCTATTTACGTGTTACCGCTATATTGGCAATAGGACTACTTTTCTATTATATTGTTGATTTTCGGTTTAAGACCAAACCTTTATCAGAAGAATCAGTCAAAACAATACAGGAAGTAAATAATTCAGCTGTAGAATTGGCGGACATTTTCGAATCAATCAATAGAAAAGACAATTCTTTCATCCCTCTTTTTCTGACAACCAATGCATTATTCGTTGCTAAAATCAGAGACATCTGCCCTAAAATTAATGATACTGAACTTGAGGTTTGTGCCTTAATCAAACTCGGGCTTACTACAAAAGAGATCGCTATAGCAACCAATTCCACATACAAGGCAATAGAATCAATCAAATACAGGCTTCGGAAAAAAATGAATCTGGAATCAACTGTAAATCTAATGCTGTTCTTTAATGAAATATAAAGGGTTTAAAAATACTCAATAAAAAAAATAAATAACGGGATTATAAGGAGATTAAAAATAGAGTAATCATAAGGGAGCCTTCAAGTGTTTTAACGTGAATGCTTTGTGCCATTCTCCTTGCCAATCATCATAATTTTGATGGCGGAAAAAATAAAACACTAAGGTTTAAATAAACTACCCCGGGGCAGAGCCCCGAAGTATTAAAAGTCAAAAAGTGTAAGTTGAGCCTCATGCACTTTTTGATATTCTTTTTCTTTTCCTTGATTTTCTATATATTTTTTAATGACATCTT
>NZ_JABBGI010000020.1 GCF_012927325.1 Chryseobacterium antibioticum
TGGTCGCGGAAAGATGACTTAAGAGTGCTTCGGGGAGAAATTCTAAAACCTGCTTAAGGGAGAATTTGTGATCTTTGAAAACGGGCATAAATAATTGATTATCAACTGCTAATATACAAAATAAAAACAGAAAAACAAATTAATTGTTTGATAATCAGCAGTATAAGTGTGCTTTTCCGTACGCCAAAAAACAAAAAAGTCGGAAGAATTTTTCTTCCGACCATGACTAGAAAATTTCCGCTTTTATTTTTTGTTATTATAATCTATATCTATGATTAATAATACTATCTTTTTTGTGGATACTGAATATTAGTTCACCTTTCTTCTTCACAATAGTATCACCAGCTTCTATTTCATCTTTATATGAACTCCACCATCTATTATAGTGATTGCACTCGCAAGGTTTTTTTGTTAGAGGATTATAACCTTTCGCTTTAAACATATCGGAAGTATATGATGAAGGAGGTGTTTCTACAACTAAAATGCATTCTTCCTCTGCAAGTCTCTTCGCATTGCTTTGATGATCTATACGATTTGTAAAAATGAAAAAAATCAACACAATTACTAAACATATAATTAAGCCTATTTTCGGTTTCATATTTTAATTAAATTGAGGGGAGTATTTAACATTTTTACGAAGCCAACTGCCAATTGCTGATGGAGTATTATTAACTTTTTATGTGATATCAGTTGTATGCGTTCTTGAAACGCTTGCATCATAACCAGTTCCTAAATTAAAGCTTGTAGCTTGAGTTCCATAATCAGCACGACCTACATTATTATCATTTGCGCTAAAACTGTGAGAACCTCCATAAAAAACAGAGCCGGAAACTTCTGTAGAATAACCAGTAGCACCTTCAAAAACATTAGTATATTTTGCTCCATCTTTTTCTCCGTATGCATTCATTTGAAATAATGAAAAACCAACATCGCCAGGACTTTTGGCTCCTAATTTCCCTCCATCAGTTTCAAATATTCTAAATTGCTCAGTACCCAAATTATAAGCAAGAGAATATGATTTGGTTATATAACCATAACTCATATTAACTGAAACCCCAAAAGCATATTTACCAAACATTTTTGCTTGTGCAGCCCCTAATGTTGTCTCATTAACAGCAGTAAAATCTTCAGACCAATTTCCTTCAGTTTTTAATGTTACTTCAGATCCGGAAATAGAAGTATAAGTATTATTTGTTTTGCCGTCAGAATAACTATCATAACCTGCTGTTGCTGCTTGTGAAGCACTTTTTATCTTATCTTCCCAATGCCACTGTGTACTTCCAGTAGCATCTGTTTTTCCAACCCAATCCGTCCCTTGCCTTCCATCAGGATCAATAAACCTTAAAGGATTATTAAACGCATAATTATAAGGACTGTGTCGAGTCATCTTTTCAGCCAGCGGATCAATCACGCCCCATCTTCCTAAGTCTGGCATATAGAATCTTGCACCATAATCATACATTCCTGTCTCCTGGAGCTCCTTCCCATTATACTTGTAACTGTAATAGCTTCCCAACTTTGAACTGCTAAGCATTCCCTGAATATGGTTTAATCCAAATGGATAATAGTTATTGGTATCCGTAACTTCCAAAGCGCCTTCGATGTTTTTGGCAAAACTTACCCTGGCATTTCCAAGGTGATCTCTGTACTGGTAAATATAACGGTTTTCCGTGAAACTGTAAAACCCTTCTGCTGTGGGTACAAAATCCAGTTTCCATTCAGGGGGACCTCCAATAACAAGACCATCATTGATGTTTTTATAAGCCTGTTCTTCAAAAGCAGTTTCACTTCTACAAGTCAGACATAAGCCCCCTCCTTCATTATAATCATACTGAAATCCATCAAGATAATCTGTAATACGTGTGGAGCCTGATAAACCTTTTCTTCCGTAAATCGTATGGTTTTTTCTGAGCTTTGTTCCATCTGCACGGTACAAATACCCCAACTGCGCATTTCTAGCCTGTCCAAGACCAAATGGATCTACGTATGTTATTGAAAAAGTATTAGGCAGGTTAAGATAATTGTAAACAATACTCTGTATCCCTTTATCTTTCATCGTGGTCATATTCCCGTTCAGGTCGTAATCAATCATATTGTTTCCACCTTCATATCCTGCGTCATTTAAGGAGCTTTCAATGACCTGGTTCAAACGGTTTCCTGTATAATTATAGGTAAGATCATCAACAAGCTGTGCGTTTCCTGTAGGAGCTTTTCCGTTTCTATTTAAATGAGTGATGTTTCCGTTCAGGTCGTAAACTGCATTTTCATTAAAGAAATAATTATTGGGAGCAGTAGTGTATGCTTCTCGGTAAATCGCATCTGTCAGTCTGTTCAGCTTATCGTAAATATAATGGTATGCTTTGTAAACATCATCAGCGGTTTTCCAGTGTACTTCTGCAATATTCCCTCCATATTGGGGGGCTGACGTGGTAGGAATAGCAGGATCATTGATCTTGGTCATCCAGCCACGAATATTGTATTTGTAATCTATGCTTTGAAGCGGTGATCCAATGCTGATTCCTCCCACTTTCTTGTTTTCAAGTTGGGAAAGTTCATTATACTTGTTTTGGGCAAGAATTTCTTCTGGATTACTGTCTACCTGATGCTTATGGACAAGCAGTCTGTTCTGATGATCATAGGTGAAGTTTTCAGTGATCACTCTTTCTGTATCTGTATCTAATCTTTTATGTTTTGTTATAACTTTTTGTGGAACGCCAGCAAACTCCAGCTTGGATTCTGTTTTGGTATAGCCTCCCAAATGATTGATGGAATAGGTTCCTACTGCACGACCTTTGGTATCATAATAGGTATAGTTTTTTGTCCAGTTATCATCTTCAATATTCTTTACCAAACTCATGACAGGTAATCCTTTGGTGCTTCTTCCGTCAGTTGATGGAGTTTCTGTCAAAATAGATTCTCCCTGAATGGTGGATGGAAAAGAGGGATTAAAACTGTAAGCAGGATATGTATCATAGTAAGTCAATGACAACAATGTCACCCAATTTGAAGAGTTTGGATAACTACTGTCCTGATTTCCATAATACACATCCACTCCCTGCCTGTTGAAAGGAGCTGTTGTTACTCTGTTAACATTATTAGAGCCGAAACCGTCAACTGTACCTTGCTCAACACTTCTTTGGTAGCCTGTTCCGATTCCAGTAATGGCAACTCTTCCGAACTGGTCATATTTGGTATACAACCATTGTCCTTTTTCCTTTAAAACAGTGTCTTGGGTGGCAACTAAACGATCCTGTTTATCATACAACATGTATTCCCAGCCTTTTCCAGGTACCTTCTTTTCAACGAGTCTGTCTCTTCCGTCATAGCGGTATTGGTAACATAGCTCATCATGTTTTACAGTATTAGTGGCAATATCACCACGGATACTTGCAAGCGGTGGAATAACAAATGCCAGCTGATTATATTCATTATATACATAGTAAGTATCTGCATACTCGTCGGCAGCAATTACTTTTCTGGCCAGAATAAGCTGTCCCTGTCCGTTTTTGAATTCTATGGTTTCATTGCTATCTTCATCTTTTACAGAGTTTTTGTACAGTTGCCCGTCGGTATATAACCAGTTTTCACCCAAAACAGATTTTGTAGCTCCATTTTCCCAAGTGGTAACAGTAGTGAATTTTTTCACCCTATCTGCAACGGTAACGGCATCATAGCCAAATTTTACGGGTTTGTTACTCCAATCATTTCCTACCTGTTTCTGTTCAAGGATTCTGTCAAGAGGTGAGTTTTCAAATATCTTTTCTGAAAAGATCTTTTCCGAGCCATAAATATCTGGCTGGGTAGCATTAGCCAGTGATAAAGGAACAATACCTCCGTTCTGGGTCCCAGATTGCGGAACGGGTAAGTAATCTTTTACCTGCCTTCCGAATGCATCGTATTCTATATGAGTAACAACATCTCTTCCCAGAGGTGAGGCTTTTACATTGACAATTTGTTTTGGTCTTCCCAGACCATCAAAATACTGAACGGTTTCTGAAGTTTTTGTAGGTTGGGTACCGTTGTAATCAAGATAAGTCTTGGAATACACATAGTTTTCTCCCTAGGTAAGCTGGGCATGCACTGAATGAGTGAGCAGCAACAGCCCAATGGGAATGATTATTTTTTTCATCGTGTGTTAGTTTTTGTAATTGTATTGGTATTCTTTCAGCACTTTTCCATTGCTATCATTTTCTCTTACTTCTTTCAGTCTGTTTGCGGTATCATAAATGTAGAACTCTCTGATGCCGGATGGCGGCGTAATACTTCTTACTCCAACTAATTGATCATAGCTATACGTACTGACTTGATAAGCTGATAATGCGGAATTATTTCTAAATAGGTCCAAAGCGGAGATCAGTGATTGCTCTGAAGCATCAGTACCCAGCTGACCATCATTAATAGATTCATTGACAATATTATCGATGAGTGCCTGAGAAATACCAGCAAGCTTAGCACCTCCTATTTTGGCTATAGGCTGGGTTTGGTTATACCCCCAGATGATAGTCGTTGAAGTGCCATCTTTTGTCGTGTACTGCTGTAAATTACCTTTGGAATCGTATTTGTCATAGGTAACTTCAGTAGACGGAGCGTTGTTCTGAAGATCATAGGAAAGAACGGATAAAGGAAGACCCAGAGAGGAACTGTTGTTGGTAATTTCCGCAACAGTTTTTGGATAAATAGTCTCAGTTCTTGACAGTGTTTTTATATTGGTTCCAAGGGTTTGGGTTGTAGAAGTTTCTAAAGGAATACCAATCATGTTCTTACTGATCATCAACTGGTTGCCTTTTTCATGAGCATATTGATATTGGGTTTGCGAATTTGAGTCCGGAAATCTAATGTCAATAGTTAACGGGTTTATATGCTTATAAGAAAAATCATATAAATAATTTGTAATTTCATTTAGACTCTTACCTTCCAAATAGTTGGTGGAAACAGCCATCATCTTTTTGACCCATGCAGATGTAATTTCATATCTTTCAACATAAAAAACAGGGCTTCGGGACTGGCAACTTCCGTTGATGTCATACATACTGCAACTGGAAGACTTTAACCCAATAAAGTAAGGTCTGATTGGAATATTTGGAAAGTTGGCACTGTAATCACTTGAGAGCTGATTAAAATGATTATCAAACTCATATATCATACTGTCCTTTTTGACTAACTTTTTATTGGAATTATAATATTTTCTATTGAGCAATACTCCACGGGCAAATTGGTTATTGGCATACGTAAACAATGGGCTTCGTGCATTTTTTGGATTGGTGTGAGATCTGTTTAAATATTCATCAATAATTTCATAGTTTTCACTACTGTTATTCAAATTCTTAACTCGAGATGTTACCTTATTGTAGATCGTAGGCTTCCCATTGATTGTCGCAATATTGAAATTTCCTGAATTACTAATAACCAATTGTTCACAACTGGCCCCAGTATTCTGATCCTCAGCCACTTCCTGAATGTATGAATAATTAATATCATCCGCCATATATACTCCGGTAGATTTGTTATTCTCATCTTTATAGATGAATTCAGTTTCATTGGTAATATTACCAGCATCTATTTTTTTTATCTTCTGAACCCTGATTCCTCCGACTGATTTGTTATACTGTTTATTTTGGGATGTTTTTTCAAACCATTGTGCATTTAAGGTAGCATAATGGGTGGTAGCTACATTTCCTACATTTCTTATCCTTATTTTGTAGGACGGTTTTTTATCTTCTGTTATTTCATAATCCTTGTTGATCAGGAATGTTTTGAGAACCGTATTGTTATTGTCAAGTAACTCTCCTACAAAATGTGGTCCTTCAGGCAGATTAACCTGGTCACTATCATCAGGATTGGCACTACTCTGAAAGGTAATTTTAAAATATACACTGTTTGCATCACTATTAACGCTGAATATACTACCCAGAGGTTCTAGGTTTGAAATCATGAAATTTTTCTTTTCAATTTGGGTTTCTATACCTTCAAAATAGAAATCATCTAATTCATATTGAAATTCCATTTTCCCACCGGTAGGATATTGAATTTCTTTCAAACTACCTGAAATAGCATAGTTAATGTCTGGATTTTTATTATCCCCATTGCCATATCGCTGATCGCCATATTCTACATAAGGAATTCCTGTGTTTATAACTTTTCCGTTATAAAAGCCAACATGGTCCGTCTGATCGGAAAGCCTGTTTGGCAATGGGTTATCTTCATAATATTGAAGTCTGTATTTTGAGTTGTTTTTATTATTGACAACTTCTTTCAATTTTAATCTTTTCGTAGTATATGGAAGTTCAGACCAATAATCAAATATAGAAGGAGAATCCCCGCTCACAAAATATTCTTTTATCAAGCTGTAGTCTTCTACCAATGCATTATTTGTATTCCTAATTTCTACTTTATTTAGAGAGAGTCCATTATTAATATCTTCACGTCCAGTATAAAGAAATTTTATTGTGTTCCCTTCAAAATCAATGCTTTGTAACACATTTTCTGAAAGAACATTTGTTTTTGTGGCAAATTCCTCGTAGGTTATTCCATTCTGAACTGAACATGCACGAGGAATTTTGAGACCTTTATAGTAATTGCTTAAATAACTATAATTTGTACTTGAATAATTAAATTTAATTTCTTTTCCGGAGGTAAGTACAATTTTAGAGATCACAAAATCTGTAGTGTGGGTATCATCAGGAGAGGGTGCTGAGCCTCCTATATTCAGAATTTGGTTACCTGGAATGAAATAATATTTTACACCTCCATTATCAGTAACCGTAAATGAATCTTCTATTTTTACAGTACTATATGGGATCTGAATAATTTTACCTAAGCTGTCAAAATAAAATTCTCCAGAAGAACTTCCGGCAACATATGAATAAATATCCGGTTGAGTATCATACTTGGCCAGTCCATTGAATCCTGTAGCTTTCATTGCCAGATCATAATCGGTGGGATTACTAGGAACCGGATTAAAGCTTATTGGATTGATATAGGGAATTTTTCCTTTATCTTCTGCACCAAAAATTTGCTTAGAAAGTGAAATGCCTCCAATTGAGAGTGACCATCCGAGGCCAACTTTTGAAGCAGTCTCTTTAACCTTCACTCCGGATGCATGATATTTTAGAGAAATTGGTAGAGTATAGTCACCCACTTTTATGGTATACAACGGAATATCGACACCAACTGATCCTGTATGAGTAGAGGTCGGCATATCAGTGTGTTTTGACAGTTGGGCTGCATCAGGAGATTTTATAGTTAAATTGTATTTGCTATCGCTTGAGTTTACTGACTGGGAATACCCGATCGAGTATGCTAATACAATAAAAGATAGTATAATTTTTCTTTTCATTTGGTTTTATTTTTTTATCAGTTTAGCACTTGCTGTTTTATTATTATCCGTTTTTATCGTAACCAGATAAGCTCCCTGAATTAAATTCTGAGTATTAATCTTCGTCACTTTATTCTTCGTTTTCACAGTCTGAAGCTGTCTTCCACCCATATCGTACAGGATAATATCTGCTTCTTTGAATTCAAAGCCTATTTCCACATAAGCATACTCTGAAACAGGATTAGGATAGATTTTAATATCCTGTTTTTCAATCAACTGGTCAAGCTGTTTATCTCCCAGTTTTACAATCTTCCAGTTTTCTTTTCCTAGTTCCTCAGCACTGGTTCCCGCTAGAATGATTGAACCGTCTCTGTTTAGCTTTATATCAGATAATCTTTCTTCTCGTTTTCTGGATTCACCTTTCACATGTTTGCGCCACTGCTCATTTCCATCTGCATTTAAATAAAGCATCCAGAAGGTTTCATCGTCAGTTTCAACCCTTCCTTCTGTCTGCCTGTAGCCGCCTAAAAGGAGTCCTTTAGAAGTTTTATCATCTGCTGAACGAAGGACACTCATACCCATCAGGATATCTCTGTTTTTGAAGCTATAAGACTTCTGCCACATTTCTTCTCCTCTTTCGTTAAGCGAGATTAGCCATAGATCTGTTCCTTCTTCAATACCCACAGTTTTATTTCCTGATCTTTCTGAACGGCTTTCGCCACCGATGATATAGCCAGTCGATGTCAAGGCTAGGGTTCTTAGATGATCATCTGCTTTTCCTCCGAAGTTCTTTTCCCATTCTACTTTTCCGTCTTTTGAAAGTTTGATAATATAGTAATCTCCTTCACCAAAGTTTTCAGTTTTCTTTGAACCGCTCAGGTTGCTTCTGGAATATATCCCTAGCAATGCACCACCATCTCTAGTTGGGATCATTTTCTCTACTTCATCTAACCCACGTCCTCCAAATACGGATTCGGAAAGAGTTTTTCCGTCTTTGTCTAGTTTTATAATCAAAACATCTTTTGATCCGTAACCTTTAGCAGAGTTCTGCACATTTCCAGCCACAAAAAATCCCAAATCTGTAGTTTGAATTACTGATCTTGCTTCTTCATCAGATGCTGACCCCAATGTTTTTTGCCAAAGTTCATCCCCAAATTCATTGAGTCTAATCAACCAAATATCGGATCCGCCTTTGCTATCGTCTTTTTTATCCAGCCCCTTTTGAGAATAAGTTGTACCAGAAATCAAAAAACCTCCGTCTTGTGTAGAAACGGTTACAGATAAATAATCATGGTTTTGACCTGAAAAGTACTTTTCCCAGACCTCCTGACCCTGTTGGTTTAATTTGACTAAATGGAAATCGTAGCCATTGTTTTGTTTACTGTTTTGCTGTAGCTTACTGCTCTGAATTGAGCTTCCCGTGATCAAATACTGCTGATCGATTGTTGTGGTTACCTGGCTTAAAAAATCCTGTGTACTGGATTTAATATCCTTTTGCCAGACCACTTCCTGAGCATTGCTCAAGATTGTGCATATGGTAAATGCACTCATGTAGAGTTTTGTCATCTATTTTTGTGTATTTGTTAGTTTAACTTAAGTTTATTTTGCAAATTTAACATTTTTTAATAGTGATTTAGATCCCATTAATGAGATTTAATATGAATTTTATCACATACAAAGGATTATTATATATTTTTAAATCTTTAGTACTACAAATCTATTATAGCATAGCGACAGAACGTGTCGTGTTAAATTATAAATGCACTTATTTTGTAAAAAGCTGGAAGCATCTAAAATTTTAGTTAAAGGAATAGACATTCGTTTAAAGAGCTTATCTCAAACAAAAACGGTCAGGGTATTGTTATCATAAAGGAGAATTTACCCATAAAAAAGCATCAAAATTTAATGTCTGATCCATCTAAAAATGGAGCCCAAAGACTATATCAATTTTGTTTCAAAAAAAATTCACGTTCCGATGTAATTTTATATTTGCAGTAATATATATTTTTTTATATTAGTTCAATAAATACAATATTCGAAAAGCGGATAGAGTAAGAAAAAATTAATCCAAAATTACTATGAAAAATTTAAAAAAAATTTCGAGAGAGAGTTTAAAAGCTGTTAAAGGAGGAATTACACAAGAATGTGCAGTCTGGTGGGGTTCAGGTAAGCCATATTATAAAACTGAGGCTGCTTGTATTCAAGCAGCTGCAAATAATCCAGATGATTTTCCTTACTGCCATAATGAATGTGGACGTTGGTACGGTTACTAAATTTTAAAATAAATTACAATGGCTGTTTTCTAGTGAAACAGTCATTTTTTTTGTTGAGAATCCCCCAATAGAAGTAGATCCTCAACATGAAAAAAAAAGCCATTCTATTTTAGAATGACTTTTATACATTTCAGAGTAAATCAAAATTTTAATATCTCGAAATCACCACCCAAGCTGAGCCAGTACTCTGTACCACAATTGCTCTTCCCCAATCATTATTATTCAAACCGTAATTAGTGAAATTTCCTCCATTAATTCTAAAATTTCCATTTACGGTAACGTTTCCAGCCGTATCATTAACCAAATTATACACTTTCCCCTGATTGGCCATACTTGCGGCCGGAAGTGAAATATTTCCTGCTACAAGAATCGTATAATCATCTGCGGCAACAGCCCCCGAAGACAAAGTTTTTATTTTTGCATTTAAAGACGAACCATCTTTCCATGATAATGTTCCAGCCCCGTCTGTGACTAAAGCCTGATTGGCCTGGCCATTTGTTCTTGGAAAAGTATAGCTACCCTGAGGCACACCAGATGTGTCTTTGTAAGAAAAAGTAACTCCTTTCAGTTTTTCCAAAACAAGATCTGTTGATTCAACCCCATTCCCATTGTGGCTCAATGTAAGATTATTGACGGTTCCATTGCTTATTCCCCATACAGAAGCATTTACACTTTGATCCGGATTATTCGCCACTAAAGCAAAAGATCCGCCAGTAGCCCCTGAGAAAGCAGCCATACTACCTCCGCCTGCTCCATAGTTTGACTGTAAACTGCTTATTCCTGGTCTCGTCATCACTACACTTGTACTGGTGGCAGCAGACAAGTCGTTATTGTCAGCATAATAGAGTCCATTTCCAATCCCAAAAAGATTCGTATCTATCCCAAAGTAATTGCTTCCGCTTCCATACTGAGCTTTCATGTCACCCTTCACTTCAAATTGCCTGTCAGATACCACATCAGTGGCAGCAAAACCAATCCCCACTTTTCCATTTTGATAGATATTTTGAGTATTGGCAGTTGCAGGACTGCCTGTATTCTGTATATTCCATGGTGATGCAGAAATACCTGTATTCAGTTTTACCCATTTATTCAAATCACCATTAAAGTAATAGTATCCTACAGAATTGACATCTACCGTTTGATCGCTTAAAGCTCCGGCAGCTGTCACATATACCAGAGCTCCGGTCTGTAAAGGAGTGTAGATTTTTACATTTAGCTGATCGCCAGTGATTCTGGGTGCAATAATCCCATCCAATTTTGAAGTATCGGTCGGATTTCCAACTACATCGAGTGTAGCGTTTGGCAGGCTTGTATTCACTCCTACTTGAGCAAAACCAAAAGAACCTACCAATACTAAGGCAGGAAATAATTTTCTTAACATATTTGTTTTTTTTCAACAAATATATAATTTATTTACACATTACATCAATTTTTTTATTAATTAATATAATAATCAATAAAAAAAGACAGCTTTATCAGCTGTCTTCATAATATTATGTTAAGTAACGATTATTTTAAATCAAATCTATCCAGGTTCATCACTTTCGTCCACACTCTCACAAAATCATTGACAAATTTTCCCTGAGCATCATTGCTTCCATAGACTTCAGCAACCGCTCTCAATTCAGAATTTGAACCGAAAACAAGATCTGCTCGGGTAGCTGTCCATTTTGGCTGACCTGTTGATCGGTCAGTCCCCATATACACTTCACGATCTTCTGAGATTGATTTCCACTGTGTTCCCATATCCAAAAGGTTAACAAAGAAGTCGTTGGTAAGTACTCCAGGACGGTTGGTAAATACCCCGTGTTTTGATCCATCGAAATTGGTATCCAAAACACGCATTCCTCCTATTAATACTGTCAGTTCCGGAGCTGTAAGCGTTAGAAGCTGTGCTTTATCAATCAACAAAGATTCTGTGGATACAGAAAATTTACTTTTCAGGTAATTACGGAATCCATCTGCAGCTGGTTCCATATAGCTCATAGACTCCACATCGGTCTGTTCCTGGGAAGCATCCATCCTTCCGGGCGTGAAAGGTACTTTAATATCCTGCCCGGCATCTTGTGCTGCTTTTTTTACGGCTGCACTTCCTGCCAAAACAATCATATCTGCGATTGAGATTTTCTTTCCTCCGCCTTGAGAATCATTAAATTCTTTCTGAATCTTTTCCAATTCTCCCAAAACTTTTTGAAGCTGAGAAGGGTTATTTACAGCCCAGTCTTTTTGAGGCGCAAGACGGATTCTGGCTCCATTAGCTCCACCACGTTTATCACTCCCCCTGAATGCAGAAGCAGAAGCCCATGCGGTAGATACCAGCTCTGAAATAGTCAGCCCTGAATTCAATATTTTTCCTTTTAATACATCAATATCTCCATCATTCACCAATTCATGATCAACTGCCGGAATAGGATCCTGCCAGATCAGTTCTTCCTGTGGCACATCTGGTCCTAAATACCTTGCTTTAGGGCCCATATCTCTGTGCGTAAGTTTAAACCACGCTCTGGAGAAGGCATCAGCAAACGCATCCGGGTTTTCGTAGAAATGTCTTGATATTTTTTCGTAAACAGGATCCAGTCGCAATGAAAGATCTGTCGTAAGCATTGTAGGTCTGTGCTTTTTATTGGAATCAAAGGCGTCAGGAATGATCTCTGCGCCATCTTTTGCCACCCATTGATGAGCGCCGGCGGGGCTTTTTGTAAGCTCCCACTCGTTTTCAAATAAATTCTTGAAGAAATAATTACTCCATTCTGTCGGAGTTTCTGTCCAGGTTACTTCCAGCCCACTGGAAATGGCATCTGTTCCTCTTCCTGATTTGTATGTACTGCTCCACCCTAATCCCTGAAGTTCAATTCCGGCTGCTTCAGGTTCTTTTCCTACATGATCGGCAGGACCGGCACCGTGTGTTTTTCCAAATGTATGTCCACCCGCAATCAAAGCTACCGTTTCTTCATCGTTCATCGCCATACGTCCGAAAGTATCTCTGATATCTTTAGCGGCAGCAATAGGATCAGGATTTCCGTCCGGACCTTCAGGGTTTACATAAATAAGTCCCATCTGTACGGCTGCAAGAGGCTTTTCAAGATTTCTGGAATGAATATCACCGTCTGCATTGTCATCAGTAGGAAGTACACCATGTTGTTCAGTTACTCCTTCTGATCCGTGAGCATAACGAAGATCCCCCCCCAGCCACGTTTTTTCAGAACCCCAATAGATATCCATATCCGGTTCCCACACATCTTCACGTCCTCCTGCAAATCCGAATGTTTTAAAGCCCATAGATTCCAGAGCTATATTTCCGGTCAGGATCAAAAGGTCTGCCCAGGAAATGTTCTTTCCATATTTTTGTTTAATAGGCCACAACAATCTTCTGGCCTTGTCCAAGCTCACATTATCCGGCCAGCTGTTCAACGGTGCAAAACGCTGCTGTCCTGCTCCTGCTCCACCCCGGCCATCACCTACACGATAAGTCCCGGCACTGTGCCATGCCATACGGATAAACAAAGGACCATAATGACCAAAGTCAGCGGGCCACCAGTCCTGAGAATCCGTCATTAACGCATGAAGATCTCTTTTTATGGCCTCAAGATCAAGGCTTTTAAATGCTTCAGCGTAGTCAAAGTCCTTATCCATAGGATCTGAAAGTGATGAATGCTGACGCAGGATATCTACCCTCAATTGCTCAGGCCACCAGTCTAAATTCTTGGTTCCTCCGCCTGCTACAGCTTCCTTTTTCATGGTTCCATTATGAAATGGGCATTTACTGATATCATTCGAATCTTTTTCCATTGTCGTTTAATTTTTTATGTTGATTAATACAGTTTCTTTGTAAAGACATGACAAACTTATAAAGTTTATATAATATATACAATCTATTAATTTTAATTTAAACCATAGTTAAAAACTATAATCAATTCAATTTTACAAATCTTTTTATAGTATGAGATCAAAAGGTACAATAATGCAATTAAGTTAATAAAAATTAAAGAACATCTGTATAAAAAGCAAGATGAAACTATCATATTTAGAATGATTCAAATGAGTGGTCTATAATTTGATAATCAGTTCATTCGATTTAATAAAATTTGATTATTTTTATATTTCAAGTATACAATTGATATGAAAAAAATACTCGTTATTCTTCTTGTTGCATTCATTATTATTCAGTTTTTTCCGATTGATAAAACCAATCCGCCCGCTACTCCGGGTATGGATTTTCTGAAGATTAAAAACACGCCGGAACCTATCGCAAAGATCATCAGTACATCATGCTATGACTGCCATTCCAATGAAACTCAATATCCATGGTATTCCAGTATTTCACCAGCTTCGTGGTTTGTTAAAAATCATATAGATGAAGGCAGAAAACAGCTTAATTTCTCTACCTTTGCGGTGTATGAACCCAAGATACAGGCACATAAATTGGAAGAATGCATAGAAATGATCGAGAAAGAAGAAATGCCTTTGGAATCGTATTATGTAGGACATCAGGATGCCAAATTGACTCCTGAACAACGGAAAGAATTGGTTAAATATTTCAAAAAAGTAAAAGAAGACACCGAAAGGAAAATGGTATTTTAAACATCAGCATCATGCGGGAGAACTGGGAAGACAAACATATTGTATTTTTTGACGGCGAATGCGGCGTCTGTAATTTTTGGGTGCAATGGATTCTGGAACGGGATAAACATGATAGGTTCATGTTTGCATCTCTGCAATCAGATTTTGGCCAGAAGTTCCTGTCTGAAAGAGGTCTGGAAAATAAAGTATTCAATACCCTTTACCTCTGGAAACCTGGGAAATATTACTATACAAAATCACGGGCGGTACTGCAGATAGCCCATATACTGGGTGGTATTTATAAACTGTCCGCTGCAGGAAAAATAGTACCCGCTTTTTTAAGCGATCAGGTGTATGATCTTATTTCAAGAAACAGAATGAAACTGGCTAACCAGAAATGCTTTCTCCCTGATCAAAATCAAAAGAAAAAATTTATTGAAGTCTGATCTTTAATTACAGATTTCTGCAAAACGTATATGAAAAAAGCAAAGATGAATCATCTTTGCTTTCTTATTTATTACACTTGTTTTATTGGTTCAAAGACCATATTGAATAACTATTTGGCGGAGACTGGATTTTCACCCATTTGTCTCCCTGTGTTGTAGGATACCAGGTAGAATTACCAGTAAAATCTTTAATCTGCTGACTGCTCCAATTGGTTTCCACCCATCTTTCCTGCCAGCTTGAAGAATTGTTGATATAGACTACCAGTCCCGGATTTCCGTTGTACCCGTTACGTCTGGCAATATATTCATCATTATCCGTATAAAGGATTGAAGTGGTTCCGGTAGCTTTATTGTTATGGATCCAGATCAGATTATTCAGTCTTTCTTTATTCAGCCATTCTTCATAATCCCGGTAAAAGATGGTCGGATACCCTTCATGAGTCAGAATATAAGCATAAGCCGGCATTTTGTTGTTAATGATATCCGTATCGTGATTGGCTACGAAAGTAACAGCTTTGTAAGGATTTCTCTTCCACATCATATCGTCATTCAAAGCATTTAAATTTCCGTTATCAAAAGCTTCATCCATTTTATAATACGCTGCAAAATCGAATACAGAACTGTTGGCATTATTAGCCCACCATTCTAGGGTATTCACATTGGAATCCCACAACTCACCCACGGAAAATCCGCCCACGTTACTATTCCAGTTATTCACGACCCAAGGTCCGAAACCTTTCACATAATCAAATCTCCAGCCGTCAAATTTCATGACATTCTTATAATATTTCCCGACAGAATCATCTCTCCCCCAAAGCCAGTCCTGAACGTAGGGATTAGCGTGACAAAGATCCGGAAATCCACCAAAAGCGCCTTCATCATTATTTCCGTAAGAATTTTTGTAAAAATCATTGTAGCTTCTCGGAAATTTCCCTGAAGCAATGGCTGAGAAATCGGTCCATGTGCTTGTTCCGGTAAAAGGGTTGGCCTGAGACTGTCCGCCACTGTTGTGATTGATGACAATATCTGCATAAACCTGCATATTTTCAGCATGGGCTTTTGTAATCAACCCTTCCAGTTCAGTCCTTGATCCAAACCTCGTTTCTACGCTTCCGTTCTGATTGAAATTACCGAAATCATAGTAATCTGTAGGATCATACCCCATTGAGTAGGCTCCGTTCTGAGCTTTTGATGCAGGCGGCAGCCATACTGCCCCGATTCCTGAATCTGACCAGGCGGTTAACTTGCCTGTCACGGTATTCCACCAGCTCCCACCTTCGGGGACATCCCAGTAAAAACCCTGCATAAGCACTCCACCTCCAGGACCGGAGACAAATTTTCCGGATACAGATCCGCTTCCGGTACTGAAGGGACGCCCGTCATGGTTGGTAACGTTTACGATTTTGGAATGAACTTCTTCATTGCGGGGATTTTCATTGTCGTTTTCATCATTGTTCCGGCAGGCACTAAAGATTGTTAAAACCAGCATCGAAACTAATAAATGTGTTTTTTTCATACTACTATTTTAATTATTAATCTATTAACTAAATTACAATTTTCTTAAAACAAAGTCTAAAAAAAGTGAGATATTTTCATTTTCACGAAAAGATCTCCAGAAAAGACTGCATACAATTTTCATTAAAAAATCATAAACTTTTCATATTTTCAAAACAATTTTTCTTTTAATCCATATATTTGCATATTATGGAATATAACACCCAAAGAACTCAGCTTCATATGCCGGAATATGGCAGAATCATACAGCAGTTGGTTGAACGCTGCAAGGAACTCCCTAACAAAGAGGAAAGGAGTGAAATGGCAATGGCTATTATCGATTTTATGGGTCAGAGAAACCCTCAACTCCGTGACGAAGAAAATTATAAACATAAACTTTGGGATCATCTTTTCATTTTAGCAGAATATGATCTCGATGTAGAATCCCCATATCCTTTCCCCACCAGAGAACAATTGGCAGAAAAGCCTAAAAGAATGGAATACCCTAAACTTCAGGGAGATTTCAAGTTTTACGGGAAAAGTATCCTTCAACTGATTGAAAAAGCAATTGAACTTGAACCGGGTGACGAAAAGGAAGCCCTTATCGAGGTGATCGCCAATAACATGAAGAAGTCTTACAATGTATATAATAAGGAACATGTAACGGATGACGTTATTTTCCGTCACCTTAAAGAGTTGTCTGCAAACAGGTTGGACCTTACCGGAATAGAATCTCTTGAGAAGAGCAAGATCTACTATACCAGCAATAACAATAGCCGTAACAACAGCAACAACGGACGAAATAACAGCAACAACGGACGAAGCAACAGCAATATTAATAATAAAGACCAGACTAATAAGAGAAGGCATAACAACAACAACCATAAAAACAGAAAGTAATGAGTGGAACATTTCAGATAAGGGGAGGAAAAAAACTGCATGGGGAAATAACTCCACAAGGGGCAAAAAATGAAGCTTTACAAATTTTATGTGCTGTCTTGTTAACAGATGAGGAGGTAAGAATTAAAAATATTCCTGATATCCACGATGTAAACAGGCTGATCGAAATCCTTGGGGATTTCGGGGTAAAAGTAACAAAAAACGGCCAGGGCGATTTCACATTCAAAGCCGATAAGGTCAATTTTGACTATATAAAATCAGACGAATTTAAAAAAGACGGCGCTAAACTGAGAGGTTCCATTATGCTGATGGGTCCGATGCTTGCCCGTTACGGTGAAGCGTATATGCCGACTCCTGGAGGTGACAAGATTGGAAGAAGAAGACTGGATACGCATTTCCAGGGATTGGTAGAATTGGGTGCTGAATTCAATTATGATGAAGAGGAATATTTCTATTCACTAAAAGCTAAAGAACTGAGAGGGAAATTTATCCTTCTTGAGGAAGCTTCTGTAACCGGGACAGCCAATATCGTAATGGCTGCTGCCCTTGCCAAAGGAAAAACAAGAATTTATAATGCTGCCTGCGAACCTTATCTTCAGCAACTTTGCAAAATGCTGAACAGAATGGGGGCTAATATTTCCGGAATCGGCTCCAACCTTGTGACCATTGAAGGGGTAGAATATCTTCACGGTACAGAACACACGATGCTTCCGGACATGGTAGAGATCGGATCATGGATAGGCCTTGCCGCCATGACGAAATCTGAAATCACCATCAAAAATGTAAACTGGAGCCAGCTTGGCGTGATTCCAAATACATTCAGAAAATTAGGAATTCAGCTTGAACAAAGCAATGACGATATCTTTATTCCTGCTCAGGAAAATTATAAGATCCAGAAGTTTATCGACGGATCTATCCTTACCATTTCAGATGCTCCTTGGCCGGGATTCACACCAGATTTATTATCCATTATTCTGGTAGTGGCTACTCAGGCGAAAGGAAGTCTTTTGGTTCACCAGAAAATGTTTGAATCCAGATTATTCTTTGTAGATAAACTGATTGACATGGGGGCACAGATCATTTTGTGTGATCCGCACAGAGCTACGGTAATCGGGATGAATCAAGAATCTCCGTTAAGAGGAACGACTATGGTTTCTCCTGATATCAGAGCCGGAAACGCCCTTCTTATTGCAGCCCTTTCTGCGGAAGGAAAATCCATCATCCACAATATCGAGCAAATCGACAGAGGTTACGAAAATATTGACGGAAGACTGAAAGCCATTGGTGCTGACATTGAAAGAATTTAAAAATACATTGTATTCCAATAAAAAAGCGTTCAAATTAATTTTTGAACGCTTTTATTTTTTTGAAACATCGGTTACCAGCCACCTCCGCCTCCGCCGCCACCTCCACCGCCGGAGAATCCACCTCCACCGGATCCGCTGCCGGAACTGGATGGCTTTGTAGATGCAGACTGTATGGATTGCGTAAGACTTGAGTTTAAAGTATTTCCGAATGCATAATGATTCATCACGCCCCCGTAATACCAGGTATTATTATATTCTGTTGATGTTCTTTTCAGTAAATCATCAAATTTCTGTCCCCAGATCTGATCTACTCCCATCACCATAGCAAAGGGAAGAAGGGTCTCAAAAACCTGTGGAGTCATCTGAGGTGGATTATGGAATTTCAGTTGCTCATTTTCTGCTGCTCCCATATACATTTTGAACCCGTCTATCAATGATTTTTTTCTCAACTTTTCTTTGGATGGCTGTTTGATTAAATACTGATACAGCATCATCACTGAAAATGCCAGAACAATGAAAATATAGCAGACACTGAAATTGATACTTTCAGCACCTGTACTTTCCTGAGAAACCACCCCTATTACTCCCAGTATAATACTAATGGGAATAGGGATAAAGAATAACAGTTTCCATGATAATTTTTTCGCAAAAAATGCTATTAAAGCAAACGCAACAAAAAGAATAATATATAAAATTACTCCGGCAAATACTCTTTCAAACTCAGGTAATATATGGTAGCTTATCAATAAACCTAAGCCGTAAACCAGAGTAATAATGATCCATGGGAGTAATAATTTCTTTGTATTATTTCCTTCATTTAACAAATCATCATGCTGAAATTTCAGTGTTTCTTTAAAATTAAGAACTGCTTTTTCAATTTTCGAATTGTATTTTCCGTCAAACTTCACAGAATTTTCAGATGCTGAAAAAAGACTGTTCATCAGATTGATTTCTTCTTTAGACAGGGTTTCATCTGCCGGTTTCAGTTTTTCCAGCGTAAAAGTTTTGGTATTAAAAAATCCCAACAGACCCGAATCTTCACCTTCAATAATCTTTACGTAACCTTTTACAGCAAGGTTGACAACGGCCGCGGTAAGGTATTTATTTTTAAAACTTTCAGAATTGATATAGCCCAGAGAAGACGGTGAAAGATTTTCAGGAACATTGAACTGTGGATAAACGGTTGGCATTTCGGGATCTATTCCGTATTTTCTCCATGTTGAATAGAGATACATCAAAAATCCTAGGAATACGATACATCCACCCATCAGAATTCCATATTTTTCAAGAAAAGTTGGCGGCGGCGGTGGGACCATAAGTCCTTTTTTGAAACCCACTGCAACAGTGAGCCCTTCATTAGCCTTAAGCCCTGCAGCCCTCCACTCTATGGAATGATCTGACAGTACCTGAGCCGTACAGTTCTGGCTATTGCTGCCATATGCTCCGGTATAGCAAGAATTTTGGATGATTCCGGCCCCTTCCGGAAGGTTTACTTTGGCAGAAATAGAATCTACATCAAAATCCCAGTAGGTCCCGTTTACATTCCAGTAAAATTCATCATACTTCGCAAAAAATCCGATCTGGTTCTCTGCTTTGTATTGTATTTCATAGTCGTAGGTTCCGGGATCCAGGATAATATCTTTGTTTCCCGCATATATTTTTAAATAACCGTCCCCGGTTTCTTCATGGTAATTTTCATCGATCCCGTTTTTTTTAACAGAGATGATCGTGTACCTTACTTTCTGTGTCTTATTGTTCAGATTTCTGGATAAAGGAAGTGCCCGGAAAATACCTCTTTTGATATTATTTCCGAGACTGTACACTTTTATATTTTCCGTGACGGTAATTCCTGAATTTTTATCCACGTCGATCTCCGAATGGAAAGAAATAATTTTTTCCGACCCTATAATCGACAACTGATCTGCCCTTGCCAGCTCATTTTGGGCAAAAGCAATGAAAAAAAAATGAAGAAGGAAAAGTTGTAACGACTTTTTCATTCCTAGAATTTTACGGTTGGAACTTCTCTTTCAGCAATATTATCCAGTTCGAAGAAAGGTGATTTCTCAAATTTGTACATATTGGCAATGATATTACTTGGAAAAGATTCTACCAGTGTATTATTCTCACGCACCGTTCCGTTATAATATCTTCTTGATTTCTCAACATCATTTTCTATGGAAGTAAGTTCGCTCTGCAGCTGTTGAAAATTGGCATTAGCTTTCAAATCAGGATATTGCTCTGCTACAGCAAATAAATTCATCATCGCCTGATTCAGGTTTTTCTCAGCCGCTTCTTTAGCCTGAACAGAATCTGCCCCTACGGCCTGTGTTCTGGCTCTGATGACACTATCAAGGGTTTCACGCTCGTGAGTGGCATAGCCTTTCACTGTTTCCACAAGATTGGGGATGAGATCATGACGTTTTTTAAGCATAACATCAATACTGCTCCACGCTTCCTGAACCAGATTTCTCAGTTTTACAAGACGGTTGTAGATAGACACTGCATAAATAGCGAACGCTGCGATTAAAGCAATAATAACTAGGGTCATAAATTTTTATTTTATATCCTTTAAAAGTACTGTTTTTTTGAATCGGAAATAGAAATTTAAGAATACTCGGGAATTATTTTAATGGAATTCCCTTTAAATCATTAAAAATATTGAAGTGATATAAGAAAATAAAGCTAAAATAATAAGATTTCTATTTAAACTCACAACACAAAAAAAGTACCCGGAAAACCGGATACTTTCTGTAATTAAAACTATATGAATCTCCCCTAAAAATACTTCCGGCAGTTGTATTCCACCATGGTACTTAAAAGTTTATTTTTATTCAGATAGAACTCCAGCTGCTGGTAGTCTTCTGAATTGACATTAATATACAATTGTACTGAACCAAAACTGTTTCCATTCACATATTCTACATTGGCAGACAACACCCTGTGGCAGATTCCAAACTGATTGTAGATGGTATTCATTAAATGCTCAAATTTCATTTTGCCATTCAATTCTATTTCCAGTATCAGTTCTTTTTTAGGCAGCCCTATGGTATTATTGGGTATTACCTGTAATGTTGAATTAGGTGTAATCATCATTAAACAATTTTTTGGTTAAACATTTTCTAGATCATGTTTGCTTTCTTGCGTTAAATCTTTGACAAAAATATAAAAAATTATTAGTCCACCAAATTAGTAGACTAATAATTTTGAATTTTAACATATTATTTTTAAGCTTAGGATCATAAAAGAGAATTATTTCCCACAGATTACACGAAGATCACATATTTTAAATTAATCCAAATAAAAAATACCCCTAAAGATCATTGAAGTCTTTAGGGGCAATATTATTTTATGGTATGATTTACAGTTCTCCTACTCTTTCCAGTTTTTCTGAAGCGGCCAGTCCATTGGGATTACATCCGGGTTCTCCTTCCGGAACGGCCAGGTTCTTTTTTCTATAAAATTCTGTCCAGAATTCATTGGTATGACCGGTTTTAGGATCAATAAATGTCATAGGTTCTAATTTGAAGATCTTGTTGTCACGGAAAGTCCTTTCGATATAATCTGAACAGTAATATGAATTTTCATCCAAGATATAATTGAAATTATAAGGCTTCCCCAACATAGATTCTGCCTTTTTAAGCGCTGCAGGAACAGATTTCTGATAGTCAGATTTTAAACGGTAAATCATTACTTTTTGTCCGTCATTAGACTGATCTTTAAGAAAAGATGTCAGGTCTTGTTTCTGGGAGCCTCCTTTTGGTGCAGCGTGCAGCACATACCAATGATTATTTTCTTTTTCTACAATTCCGATATGATCAAATGATGCCTCTTTCTGTTTTTGAGTGACATTATTAATCGCTCCTGAAAGTCCGGTTTCTTTTGCTGTGACGAAAAGCAGATCACCATTCTTTAGCTGCCTGGCTTTAGGATGGGGAGTACAATTCTGCCATAAGAGCATGACAGCAAAGAAAATAATATAGGTAAAGGTTTTTCCGGTTTTCAAAAAAGGACCATTTTTTAATTTAATCATAACAGGTTTATGTTGAGCCGTCAAATTTACAAATTGCATTCATTATATGTATGTGAAAATACTTAATTACCTTTGCAGGACCAGCCATAAAACCTGAATTCTATGCCTCATATCCTGTTAGTTGAAGATGATAAAAGACTTTTGCAGCTGATTGCGAGAGGAGTGATGGAAAATGATATGGAAGTAAACATTGCTGCCGACGGTGAAACAGCCCTCAAACTTACCGAATTGATGGATTTTGACCTCATCATCACAGATATTATCCTTCCTGTTAAAAATGGACTGGAATTCTGCAAAGAGATCAAGGCACTGAAACCCGAAATCCCCGTTATTATGCTGACAGCATTGGGAACGACAGACGATAAACTGGAAGGTTTTGATTCCGGGGCAGATGATTATCTTACAAAACCCTTTGAAATGCGTGAGCTTATGGCCAGAGTCAAGGTTCTGCTTAAAAGATATTCCACCTATCGTCCGGAAACCTCGTCTGTGCTTCAATACGAAGATATTGAGATGGATTTGAAATTAAAAACTGTCATCCGTGCCGGATATCCCATCAAGCTTACTCCCAAAGAGTTTAACCTGATGAAATTTTTGCTTGAAAATCCTGAAAGGGTGCTTTCCCGCCATGAAATTGCAGAAAATGTATGGGATACTCATTTTGATACAGGTACGAATTTCATTGATGTTTACATTAATTATATCAGAAAAAAAATAGACCGTAGCTTTGAAACCAAGCTTATTCACACCAAAGCAGGCATGGGTTTCATTTTAAAAAAGGGCTACGAAGACAACTCCAACACTTAAAGATTCGCCATGAAAGTTAGAACCAGGCTTACCTTACTGTTTACATTAGTCACTGCGATGCTCATCAGTTTTTATGGCGTTGCGATCTACTATTCTTCAAAGGAAGCCAGGGAAACTTCGTTTTATACGGAACTTAAAAGCGAAGCTATTGCCAAAGCCAATCTCTTTTTCCAGGGTGCCCTGAGCGAAAAGGAAATGCATCAGCTTTACAAAACCAATACCCAGACGTTAAGTGAGGTTCAGGTTGCCATCTATGATTCCGGTTTCAATCTTGTGTATCATGATGATTCAAAAGTGGATTATGTGAAGGAAAACTCCGAAATGCTTTCAAAGATCTTTAAAAGTAAACAGCTTTTTTTCTTTCTGAATGATTTTCAGGTGGCAGGAATCGTTTATTCCCATAACGGAAAACAGTATGCAGTCACAGCAGCAGCTTATGATCAGTATGGTTATAATTCCATCCATCATTTATTGACCATCAGTATTGTTTCCTTCATTATTATCCTTGTCCTTATTTATCTGGCGGGTCTTTTTCTTTCTAAAAAAGCGCTCAGTCCTGCCGTGAAAATGGTGAAACAGATCAAAAGGATCAATGCAGGAAAACTGCAGCTCCGACTGGATGAATCTGAAGAGAAAGGAGAATTCCATGAACTTGAAAAAAACTTCAACCAAATGCTGGAAAGGCTGGATCATTCTTTCAATACACAAAAGCATTTTGTCTCCAATATTTCCCACGAACTGAATACGCCGCTTGCAGCCATGACTGCTGAGCTGGAACTGGCTCTCCAGAAAAATTATACGCAGGGCGAATATCAAAAGATTATCCTGAATGCCTTAACGGATGTGAAAAACATGAGTAAGCTTTCCGGAAGTTTAATGGATCTTGCCAAAGCCAGCTATGACCCGGCTGAAATAAGTTTTTCCGAGATCAGGATAGATGAAATTCTAATGGACTCTTATGCTAAAATCAGAAAAGAAAACCCTCAGTATAAAATCAACCTCAACATTGATCCTGAGATGGATGAGCAGAAACTGATCCACAAAGGAAATCCTTATCTTCTTCTGGTGGCATTCAACAATCTTATTGACAATGCCTGTAAATACGCTTCAGACGGCACTTGTTTTATTGATGTTGCTTCAGCTTCAGATCATCTTTCCATTCAGTTTATCAACAATGGACTGCCTGTTTCTGAAAAGGATCAGCAGAATATTTTCAAACCTTTCTACAGAGCTGAAAATTCCCTTGATCAAAAAGGATATGGAATAGGCCTTTACCTTACCCAAAAGATCATTAGTCTTCACCATGCCCAAATCCAGGTCTCTTCCAAAGAAGATACGACTACTTTTCAGATACTGTTTACATGAATTTATTTGAGACATCAGATGCCAGACATCAGATTTCAGACAGAATCGTGATGAAATAGAAATTTAGATTTATTTTAATCGTTAATAAAGTTTCGAGATACGCGTTTCCGGTTTCGCATTTTGAAACAGCAACTTGTCAACTTGTCAACTCGCAACCGGCAACTAAATTCCACTTTCATACACTCTCCGACCCTCAAACTCTAAAACTCTAAAACCCTCATACTCTCTAACTTCTAACTTCTAACCTCTCTAATAGAATTCTAATAACTTTCTAAACCATCTCTAACAGCTTACGCCAGCCGTTACCACTACTTTTGCAGCAAAATAATTCAAACTATGGACACAGATCCTGCCTGTTATTATCAACCTTAAGGCTTTTCTGAGTATGCTTTTTCTGTATGCCTGAAAAGGCCTGCAAAAAAGAAAAAGTTATGAATACATTAGAATTTGCTACCCGCTTACTGATCGCTCTTATTTTAGGTGCATCAATTGGTTTTGAAAGACAGTGGCATCAGAAAAGTGCAGGGCTCAGAACCAATACGTTGGTATGTCTGGGATCGGCAGCATTTGTTTTATTATCGGTTAAAATCGGAGGCGATGCTACAGGTAGAATAGCCTCATACATTGTCAGTGGCATTGGCTTTCTGGGTGGTGGTGTTATCATGAAAGACGGACTTACTGTACGGGGACTGAATACCGCTGCGACCATCTGGTGTTCTGCCTCTGTAGGTTCACTGGCTGCTTTGGGATTTGTGACCGAAGCTGGAATCACCACCGGACTTATTATCTTAATCCACACGGTCCTGCGTCCTCTGGGAAAAGCATTAGGCTCAAAAACCATCCGTCCCAGCACTTCCGAATATCTTATCATCATTACATGCAGAACTGAAATTGAAAACCATGCAAGAGTATTGCTCATGCAGTCTTTTAATTCAACTGACCAGATCTTACTCAAATCCCTGACCAGCGACGATACTGAAACACCGGAAAACATTATTATTTCTGCAGAAGTCTACTCCTCTTCGCCCCAAGACAACATTATCGAAAAGGCGGTCAGCAGACTTACCCTGGAAGACAAAATTACCAGAGTAAGCTGGGAGATCATCGGAACTGAAAACGATTTATAAACTTAAAAATCAATCTAAAATGATTCTAAAAAATGAACCCCAACTGATTAATATATTCTCAATGAAAATACTATTTTTCTCTCCTGTTCTTTTCCTTATCATTTCCTGTAGCGGTAAGAAAGAAGAACCTCAGCAAAAAGAAACCTTCAGCATCAAAGGAAATCATGTTATCCTATCAGAAAACAATCCGGTATTAAAGAAAATCATTACAGAAACTGTTACGGAGCAGGAATACAGTAACCGCATTACTTCAGCAGGAACGATAGAAACCATTCCCAATAATTATGCAGAAATAGCCAGTCCTTTTTCCGGAAGGGTGATCAGATCCTTTGTGAATATAGGACAGAGCGTAAATGCAGGAAGTCCGGTTTTTGAGATCCTCGCTCCCGGATATTCGTCTGTGCAGAAAGATTATTCTGATGCATTGAATGACCTAAGACTTGCAGAAAAAAATTACAGACGTCAGCAAGACCTTGTCAGACATGGTGTGGGTATACAAAAAGAACTGGAAGAAACAGAAACTGAATATCAGAATAAGAAAACATCGCTTTCCAATGCTTCTTCAACCTTGAATGCCTACAACAGCAAAAGCTCAGGCGGAACCTATATTATAAAAGCACCGATCAGTGGAGAAATTATCTCCAATAAAATCGTTACCGGGCAATATCTGAAAGAAGACTCGGAACCGGTGGTGATTATCGCTGAACTTTCAAAAGTATGGATCACAGGTGCTGTGAAAGAGAAAGACATCCGTTTTATCAGTCCGGGAGATCCTGTATCGGTGAAAGTCAATACCTACCCGGATATGGAGATTACCGGAAAGGTGTATCACATCAGCGAACTGGTAGATGAAGATACCCGAAGTATCAGGGTCTTAATCCAATGTGACAATCCGCAGAGGAAATTAAAACCCGGAATGTTCGCAGCGGTTACCTATTCTGCAGGAACAGAAAAAGCCGTGATTATTCCCTCCCGTGCACTGATGCAGCAGGGAGACCGCCAATATGTCTGGATAAAATCCGGTAAAAATGAATTTACAAAACGTATCGTCGTTCCCGGTAGCACGGCTGAGAAGACCACCAAGATCAATTCAGGGCTCAAACCCGGAGATATCATCATGACTCAAGGTGGAGTCTATTTGCCTGATACAAAATAATACCTCTTCAATAACTCTGGAAGCTTTCGCCCACTGAGCAAAACGGTTTCCGGACTGGACTATTCAATCAATCTTATGAAAAAATTACTCACACTCTCTATACAGAAGAGATGGCTGATGCTTACCCTTTTCTTATTACTCGGAATTTTCGGATATTATTCATGGACCAAACTCTCTGTGGAAGCCTATCCTGATATTGCCGACACCACATCACAGGTAGTTACCCAGGTGCCGGGGCTGGCTGCCGAAGAAATAGAACAGCAGATCACCATTCCTTTGGAAAGATCTCTAAACGGTCTTCCGGGAATGCATATCATGAGAAGCAAAAGTACCTTCGGACTTTCTATCATCACAATGGTTTTTGATGATGGGGTTGATGATTACTGGGCAAGACAACGTATTCAGGAAAGGCTTTCAGAAGCGGAACTGCCTTACAATGCCCAACCAGGCTTGGATCCTTTAACCTCTCCGGTGGGAGAAATTTACCGCTACATTATTGAAGGAAACGGACAAAGTCTCAGGGAACTGACCGATTTGCAGAATTTTGTCATTATCCCAAGAATCAAACAGGTTACAGGCATTGCGGATGTGACAAATTTTGGTGGAATCACCACACAGTTCCAGATCGAGCTGGATCCTCAAAAACTGGATCAGTATGGATTATCTTTATCTGAGGTTACGGAAACTATCACCAAAAACAACAGCAATGCCGGAGGAAGTATGCTGCCGAGGGGTGACCTTGCTTATGTAGTACGTGGAATCGGTCTGATCAAAGATTTAGATGATCTGGGTAAAATTGTCATCAAAACAGAAAAAGGTGTTCCCGTTTTTTTAAATGATGTAGGTACTCTGAAATACGGCAATCTTGAAAGAAAAGGAATTCTGGGTTACACAGACCGAAAACGGAATTATAATGAAAGTACCGGAGGAATTGTACTTCTTCTAAAAGGGCAGAATCCTTCCGTCGTTTTAAAGGATGTTCATCAGGCTATTGAAGAACTGAACACCAGTATTCTTCCCGCTGGCGTAAAAATCCACCCTTATCTGGACAGAACCGATCTTGTGAATACCACCCTAACCACAGTCACCCATACGCTAACGGAAGGAATTGTTTTAGTCATTATCATCCTAATCGTATTTTTAGGAAGCTGGAGAGGGGCGCTGCTTGTCGCCATCACGATTCCTCTATCTCTGCTGATTGCATTTATCCTGATGTATTTCACCAATATCCCTGCTAATCTCCTGTCTTTAGGCGCTATAGATTTCGGGATTATTGTAGACGGGTCTATTGTCATGCTGGAGGTTATTTTAAAAAAGAGAGAAGAAGATCCGGATAAGGAACTGGAAGAAAAAACCATCATCAAGCGGGCAACAGAAATCGCAAAACCTATTTTCTTTTCAACCGTCATTATCATTACAGCTTATCTTCCGCTGTTTGCCTTTGAGCGTGTAGAAAAAAAACTTTTTACTCCTATGGCTTTTACAATCGGATATGCATTGCTGGGAGCATTGGCTGCTGCTTTGATTTTGATTCCCGGACTGGCCTACGTTATTTACAGAAAGCCTCAGAAGATATTTCACAACCGTTGGCTTGAAAAAATAAGCCGTCTTTACGGTAAAAGAATTGATAAAATCATAAAGGCTCCTAAAAAAATGCTGATTCCAGCAGGCATTATACTCATCTCAGCGGGATTCCTTTCGTTTATGGTAGGTAAAGACTTTCTGCCGGAACTGGATGAAGGGTCTATCTGGCTTCAGGTACAGCTTCCGCCCGGAATTTCATTAGACAAAGCCAGAGAGATGAGTGATTCTTTACGTACTCAGACTATGAAACATTCTGAAGTCACCTATGTCATGGTACAGACCGGAAGAAATGATGACGGAACAGATCCGTGGACGGCTTCCCATTTTGAAGTTTCTGTAGGCATAAAACCCTACAAAGAGTGGGCATCCGGAAAGACTAAAGCCGATCTTATCAAAGAACTGGCTGATGATTATAAAAATATGCCGGGATTTTCTGTAGGATTTTCCCAACCGATGATCGATGGGGTTATGGATAAAATTTCCGGAGCCCACAGTGAATTGGTCGTCAAAGTATACGGTGATGATTTTGACGGAACAAGAAAAATTGCAGAACAGATTCTTTCTACTCTACAAACAATTCCGGGATCTGCTGATCTTGCGATTGATCAGGAACCACCGCTTCCGCAGTTGCAAATTATTGCAGAACGGGATAAAATTGCACAGTACGGACTGAATGTTTCCGATGTGGCAGACCTCATCGAAACAGCCCTTGGCGGAAAGGCTATTTCACAGATCTTTATCGGCAATAAAGTCTACGATATTTCGTTCCGGTATGCCGAAGACAGCCGGAATACTCCTGATAAGGTCGGGAATCTTATGCTGACTTCTGCTTCAGGTGCTAAAATACCGCTTTCACAGGTAGCTGAGATCAAATTGAGTACCGGAGAAAGTACAATCACCAGAGAAATGAATAAAAGACATCTCACCGTAAAACTCAATTTAAGGGATCGTGATTTATCTTCTTTTCTGAAGGAAGCGCAGGATACGATTGAAAAAGATATCCGCTACGATCATCAGAAATACGAGATCAAATGGGGCGGACAGTTTGAGAACAAAAACAGAGCTTATTCCCGCTTAACTTTCATTGTTCCGCTGGCATTGGCTGTTATGTTCTTACTGCTTTACGGGGCATTCGGAAGCTTCAGACAGGCGCTTGTCCTGATGAGTATTATTCCTCTTGCCTTATTCGGGGGTATGTTAGCATTAAATGTACGGGGTATGACTTTAAATGTCCCGTCAGCTGTGGGCTTTATAGCACTATTTGGAGTAGCCGTACAGAACGGGGTCATCATGGTATCTCATATCAACACGCTAAGAAAACAGGGAGTTAATCTAAAAATATCGGTGATAAAAGGAGCAGAAGACCGTTTCAGACCTGTATTGATGACCGCTTCGGTTGCCGTAATCGGCTTATTCCCTGCTTCACTGGCTACCGGGATAGGTTCTGATGTACAGAGACCTTTAGCTACAGTCATTGTTTATGGTCTTATGTTTTCAACCCT
The DNA here is from genome assembly GCF_012927325.1 of Chryseobacterium antibioticum. Taxonomy (GTDB): domain Bacteria; phylum Bacteroidota; class Bacteroidia; order Flavobacteriales; family Weeksellaceae; genus Chryseobacterium; species Chryseobacterium antibioticum. The sequence goes on from NZ_JABBGI010000020.1 coordinate 29,867, forward strand.
TCTTACTTTATTTATCCTGCCCGCTATTTATTATCTCGCAGAATATCATTTCGACAAACAAAAAATAAAATCAGATGAAGTTTAAAATCATTTTTATCATATCCGTGTGTGCAACTTTCCAATTTTCACTGAAAGGTCAGGAAAAAGAAGTTCTCAGTTTTTCGTCTTATCTGAATGAGGTCAGAGAAAAAAACCTCAGTTACGCCGCCCAGAAATATAATGTCAGAATGGCGGAAGCTTCTATCCTTACTGCCGGAATTTTCCCGGATCCCCAACTTGAAATGGAGACCTCGGACAATGGTGTTTCAAAAAAGATGGGCTATACGATAGGAACTTCGGTAAGCTGGACCCTGGAACTTGGCCAAAAAAGAAAAGCAAGGATAGAAACGGCAAAAAACCAGGCCGAATACGCTAAGCTTCAGCTTCAGGATTTTTTAAGAAATCTTATAGCAGACGCATCTGTTGGGTATATTGAAGTTTTAAAAACAAAAGCTCTTGTTGAAGTCCAAAAAGATTCTTACCTGAGTATGGATCAACTTGCAAAATCCGACAACATCAGATACAGGCTGGGAGCTATTTCGCTGGTCACGTCTAAACAAAGCAGACTGGAAGCTTCTTCTTTGCTTAACGATCTGTATATAACAGAAAGCATTAGCAGACAGTCCTTCTCAGCACTTTCTATATTCCTGGGAACCGGTATGGAAGACAGAGAGATTAATGGAGATTTCAAAGCTTTTAACAGAGATTTCAATCCTGAGGAACTTGTCTTGGAGGCAGTGAATAACAGATCTGATCTTTTAGCCTCAAAACAAAACATCAATACTGCTGCGAGCTTGGTTAAGCTTGAAAAGGCTAACCGTATCATTGATTTGGGATTAAGCTTAGGCGCAGAGCACAATACCTGGGCAACCAATGAAATTGCGCCCTCACCCGCTGTAAATACCGTAAAACTGGGAGCCAGCATTCCTCTGAAGTTTTCAAACCGAAGAAATGCAGATCTGAAAATTGCAGAAATGGGACGTATGCAGGCAGAAACCGAGTATAAGCAGATCGAAAACAGCGTCCGCACTGAAGTCATGCAAGCTTACCAGCAATACCAAGCTACACAGAAGCAACTGAAACAGTTTGATAACGGAATGCTGGCCGAAGCCAAAAATATTCTGGACGGCATCAGCTACAGTTATCAGAGAGGTGAAAGTTCTATTCTGGAAGTTTTGAATGCACAGAGAACGTATAATGATATCAGGCAGCGCTATATTGAAACGCTTGCAGATAATGCGGTAGCACTTGTTGAATTAGAAAGAAAAACCGGGATTTGGGATATTGATTTTTGATGTTAGGGTTTTCCGGATGAGCACGAGTGATTGTGTTTATTCGTGTTTAGTAATTAACCACCCCGTCAAAAATTCTTTGAATTTTCGCCACCCCTCCATCGAAGGGGAATGATCGCCGTTTAAATGATTGCCCATTTTTCATAAGAGTGCTTGATAGCAATACTGAATAATCTCCTTGATTTTTCCCAAACTTAAGTGCCCTTTCTATGAGGAGAATTTTTAACCTTAAAAAACTTTTGCTGCTTTTGTGGTTAGATTGATAAAGTAAGCAAAGAGTCTATTTCTTTTTTGAAACGGACTCTTTTTGCTTTTTAAACTGAGTTTCATAAAGATTGATCCAGTCTTCAACGGTCATTTTTTTACTGACCTCCGCAATCAGTTCAAAAAGAATATCCTCCATTTTTTTGAAACGGATGCATGATTTTCCCATATCAAGTTTTCTTGTGGAGTATTTCGGGTATTCAGCAACAAACCAGTCTAACAATTCAGGATCTGCATAGATTCCCATGTGATAAAGGGCGATAAAATTCTTTTGAGAAGCCAACGACATAAAAGGTAATGGCGAGCCTGACGTACAGTGATACCCTGCCGGATAGGTCTCCAAAGGAACTGCCCAACCTACCATGCCGTAACTGGTCCCTTGCTGAAAGCCTTTCGGTAGATTGTCATTTATAGTATCAAATAATTTTTTGAATACTTCCTGTCTTTCTTCAGGAATTTTTGAAATATAATCGGCTACAGAGTCTGCTGGAATTTGCATTTTCAGTTAAGTTTTTATAGTCATCCAAAATAACAAAATTTATAGATATCCTGAATCAAATTGAATCAAAAAAAGCAGCAGTACATGAATGCACTGCGGCCTAACTTTATTGACATTAAAAAAAATTATTTTTTGATCGTTTTCACAGTAGATTGTGATCCGTCTTTAAAATAGATCATAACAAAATACAAACCTGTCTTCAGCGTACTCAGATCAAGTTCCTTCACAGCTCCGGTAAAGGTTTTTACTGTTCTGCCGGAAGCATCTCCTACCGTTACAGATTTCACTTCTCTGCTGTCTGAAATATATAAAATATCTTTGAACGGATTTGGATGAACTGATGCTTTCTTCACTCCCTCTTTTACTTCGGAAGTACTCAACTGAGCATTTTCAACCTTAAAATTATCAACATAAAAATTGTAATCAGGATCATCATTCACCGTTCCGTCAGTTGCGTAGAAGGCGAATACAGTATTGGCGCTGTTGTATCCCGTTAAGCTGTACGAGTAAGGAGTCGACGTATTGGTAGGTGCATTGGCTGCGTTCCATGTTTCCAGAATTGTCCATGTAGTTCCTCCATCGTTCGATACCAAAAACTGAATGACATCATCAGATCCCATCGGTGAAGAATTGGTACTAAGATAAGCTGTTACACCATAATCAAATTTAACTTTATATGCACCTGCGGAAAGATTGAAGGGCAGTGTTTTTAGCCATCCTGTTCTGCCTGTTGTATATAAATTGATCGTCGCTGATCCGGCAGAGCCTACTCCTAAGAATCCACCTGCTCCCCAATAAGATGTTGTCCCGGTAGGAGCTGTCGCAGGAGTACCGCCTGAAAGTGCGGCTGTCCAGCAAGTTCCCGGAAAGCTGTTGAAATCATGGGTATATGACGGAACAACGGCACCACACAATGTAATAAATGTTCCGGATAAAGACCACCCACTCTGAGCTGTTGCAGTACTGCAATTACTTCTTACCCAATAATAATAGACCGTACTTGGTGATAAAGATGGAATGGTAAAGGAAGTTCCCGTAACTCCAGCGTGATTAGGCGCTGTCGCAGCTGTAGGAGCCGTATTGCTGGTACTGTAATACACATCATAGCTTACCGCCTGAACGCTGCCTGGTATTGTCCATGAAACCTGAGCAGAATTTGACGTCAATGTACCTACTGGCTGAAGTGTAGGCGCTACACAATCGGTATAAGCATCCGCTGAAAAGGCAAAAACATTGGCGATTCCTGTTCCACTGACTTTCGTTACGGTAACGCTTTGAATAGGTTTGGTCTGATTGGCTGCATCAATAGTCAATGCAGACTGATATAGTCTTGGATTTGTAGAATTCGGTTCCAAAACATTATTACTTCTGTTAATCCTTCCGATTCCCTGAACGGCATAGTTGGACCCGCCATACCAGTCTGAGATCGCTACTCCGGAAAATATCTGAGAGGTAGCATCTGTAAAGTTGACGGTGACATTCACTGTACATGTTCCGCTTCCACCGGTAGAAAGCATGTACACTTTAAAAGCAGGAACCGGTGTCAAAAATGACAGTGTTCCGGTATTGCTTCCTGTAGTATTACTGGAAATTTTCAAGGAATTATTTCCATACAAATCTCCCAGTTTAAAGCTCAGTCCCGGTGTAGAAGCCACTGCAGAATTAATAATCCCGTTCACGGGAAGCCCATAAGTAATGGGTGTACTTGTAGAGGTAAGTTTAAAATCCCTTGCTACAAAGGCAAAAGACACTCCGTCCACATCTTCTGTAGTACTTGATGTAGCGGGACCCACATCATTGGCAATAACGTCGGCTGTGTATCCGGATGAGACAGGCATGGTTTGAAAATTTTGGGCATTCACAGCGGATACCGCAAAAAGAGCCATCGCAGGTAAAATTCTCAATGGTAAATGTATTTTCATAATTATTTTTTATTAGCATCGAAATTTAATAAAAAATCAATAAAGAATCAATATTATTATAAAATAATTAAACATTAGTTAATAACATTAAAGTATCAATATTTTCAACTATATAAAAACATTATTTTATGACCAAATGCTTTATTCACATTTTAAGATATTATTTTAACAATTTCAATCATTTTGACCTATAATCAATCTCCAATAGCCCATATTTTTAACAAACTGATGACCAGTATGAAGCATAAATAAAAAGGATTACGCCGGCAATCAAAAGAACCGGCAACAATCAATTTTAATTCGCTGATTTTCAAAACAATTAAAAAGCACTCAAAATGGACAACAGGTTATTTTATTATTGAGAAATTAAATCTTACTTTTGCCATACAAATTTTTTGAACAATGCCGAATATTTCAAACAGAGCACAGCATATGCCGCCATCGCCGGTAAGAAAACTGGTCCCTTACGCTTTAAAAGCGAAACAGCAGGGAATAAAAGTCTATCACCTTAATATCGGGCAACCTGATATTGAAACGCCGGAAACAGCTTTAAATGCTTTAAAGAATATTGATCTTAAAGTATTAGAATATGCGCTTTCTGAAGGTAATATAGAATACAGAACAGCCCTAACCGATTATTATCATACCTTAGGTTTTTCAGATCTGACGCCTGATAATTTCATTGTAACGAATGGAGGTTCTGAAGCCTTAAACTTCGCGATTTCTACTTTATGTGATGACGGTGACGAGGTGATCATTCCCGAGCCTTACTATGCCAATTACAACGGCTTTACCAGCACATTTAATGTAAACGTTGTAGCGGTTCCGTCTACTATTGATACAGGTTTCGCCCTTCCTCCGATCGAAGAATTTGAGAAAAAGATTACAGATAAAACAAGAGCTATCGTTATCTGCAACCCGGGTAATCCTACAGGATATCTTTACACCCGTGAAGAGCTTCAGCAGCTGGCAGAAATTGCTTTGAAATATGATATCGTTATCATCTCTGACGAGGTATACAGAGAATATGTTTATGATGGAAAGCAGCAGATTTCTATGCTGGATTTCCCTGAACTGAGCGAGAATTGCATCATCATCGATTCAGAATCCAAGCGTTATTCTATGTGTGGCGTAAGAATCGGATGTATGCTAACCCGTTCCAAAAAGATTCATGATGCAGCGATGCTTTTTGCACAGGCAAGATTGAGTCCTGTACTTTTGGGTCAGATTGCAGCAACAGCAGCTCACCAGAACGACGGTGCCTACATCAGAGCGGTAAGAGAAGAGTATACGCACAGAAGAAATATATTGGTAGACCTTCTGAATGCTATTCCGGGAGTAATTTGCCCTAAGCCAAGAGGTGCGTTCTACTGTGTTGCAGAACTTCCCGTAGATGATACTGAAAAATTTGCACAGTGGCTTCTAGAAAAATATTCTCTTAACAAGGAAACGATCATGGTAGCTCCGGCAGGAGGTTTCTACAGCGATCCTGAATTAGGAAAAAAACAGGTAAGAATTGCTTATGTGCTGAAAGAGGAAGATCTTAAGAAAAGCGCTGAAATTCTTAAAGAAGCTTTGAAAAAATACAGAGAAGAATTTAGCCTGTAAAATATAATCTATGGTGCCGGCAATAAAAAATACTTATCTGAAACTCCTGTTTTCAATATTTTTGTTGCCGGCATTTTTTTCCTGTGACAAGACAAAGGAGCAGACCCCAGCTACTCATCAAAATCCGAATGAAATAACCTTCATCAGTTTATCCAATATCGGAGGTGATCAGGGAGATTATAAGATCATCAAAGTCACCAAAGACTCCATACGCGCAGAACAGGGCATCACAGCCCGCGGAACTCATAAGGAATGGAGCACAGCCATCAATGTACAAATCTGGAAACAGCTGATCTCTTCGATCCATACTAAAGATCTTGATGAGATACAAAGTTCTCCAAGCAAACAGTCTGTAGACGGCATCGACGAAACTTTTCAGATCAGAACTCCGAAAAAGTCACATATTTACGTCAATTCTTATGCGGATACGCTTCATTACCAACAGCTGAAGCAATTCAAAGAACAACTCAACATGATTCTTCCAACAGAATACCAATAACAATATGCAAGAAAATTTTTCCCTAAAGCCTTACAATACATTCGGTGTTGATGTCAACGCAAAATACTTTATTGAAGTACACACGATTGAAGAACTGAAGAATGCTATTAATTATTCTAAAGATCATGATCTTCCTGTTTTATTTTTGGGCGGCGGAAGCAATATCCTGCTGACTAAAGATTTTGAAGGTCTTGCTATTAAACTTAGTTTAAAAGGAATTGAACAGGAAGATCTGAATGAAAATGAAGTTCTTGTAACGGCAAAAGCCGGTGAAAACTGGCATGAATTCGTGATGTACAGCCTTAAAAAAAACTACGGCGGACTGGAAAATCTTTCTTTGATTCCCGGAAATGTAGGTACCTCACCTATGCAGAATATCGGAGCCTACGGAACTGAAATTAAAGATATTTTCGTAGGTTGTACTGTTTTGGATCTTGAAAATATTGAATTGAAAACATTTAACCTTGAACAGTGTCATTTCGGATACAGGGATTCTATTTTCAAGCAGGAAGGCAAAGGAAAGTATGTGATCCTGGAGGTTAGTTTTAAATTAACAAAGAAGAATCATCACATTAAAACAGAATACGGAGCAATAAAAACTGAGCTGGATCATTTAGGCATCACTCATCCTACGATTCAGGACGTTTCCAAAGCTGTCATCAACATCAGACAGAGCAAACTCCCGGATCCAAAGGTGACCGGAAATGCAGGAAGTTTTTTTAAAAACCCTACCATTCCATTAGCCCAGTTTGAAGATTTAAAGCAAAAGTTTGAACATATTCCCGGATATCCAAACGGAGATGTGGTAAAAGTACCTGCCGGATGGCTGATCGAGCAATGTGGCTGGAAAGGAAAACAGATAGGCAATGCAGCCTCACACCAACTTCAGGCGCTGGTTATCGTGAATGCTACGGGAAATGCTACTGGAAAAGAAATCTATAATTTTTCAACGCAGATTATCAATTCTGTTAAAGAAAAGTTCGGAATAGAGCTGGAACGGGAGGTGAATATTATTTAGGACTAGTCATCAAAATCACTATTTTAGCTAAAAAAAGAGCACAAATATGAAAATCACTATTCTCGGAGCAGGCAATATGGGCCTTTCTTTTTCAAAATCCTTCTTAAAGTATGACCTGATCAAGCCTGAAAATCTACACCTGATCACAAGAAGCCTGTCTAAAATTTCTAAGATCGCCGAAGAGTTTCCAAAATCCAAAATCTCTACTTTTGAAGAAACCCAGGAACTGGATGCCGATCTCATTATCATTGCTGTAAAACCTCAGGATTTCCTGCATGTTGCCCAGAATTTTCAATTTACATTAAAAAAAAACCAAATGGTCCTGTCGATCATGGCCGGAATCAAAATTGAAAAGATTCAACAATTATTAAATCACCCGCTTGTCGTAAGAGCGATGCCCAACTCTCCTACCCTCTTGGGAATGGGAATTACTGGGTACACCGCTGCTAATGGCATTTCTTTCAGCCAACTGATCAATATTGAAAGACTTCTGAACAGTACCGGAAGATCGGTGTATCTGGAAAATGAAGATCTTCTGGACGGTGTTACAGCCCTTTCAGGAAGCGGACCTGCCTACTTTTATTATATTATTGACACTATGATCAAAGCTGGTATGGAAATGGGTATTGAAGAAAATCTTTCTAAACTGTTTGTACAACAGACCATGCTGGGTGCATACCACCTGATCAATAATTCTGAAAAAAGTCTTGAAGAACTCATCAAAGACGTTGCCTCCAAAGGCGGAACAACCGAAGCTGCTTTAAAAACATTTGAAGACAACAATTTTAAAGAAATTTTAAAAAGCGGAATTTTAAATGCTGAAAAGCGGGCTAAAGAACTAAACGGGTAAATTTCTTTTCTATCAGCCTGCGAAGCAGCCACCCCAGAAAAACACCGAAAGTATTAAGAATGATATCATCCACCTCAAATATGCCCATTCTTGTAAAATACTGAAGTGCTTCAACGATGACTATGGAAGAAACGAAAACGTACAGCAGCCTTTTCAGATTTTTAAGGTGAGGAAAGATCCAGCCCAAAAATCCGAAAGGAATAAACATGATGATATTACCCAGCACAATGAGCACAATATCTTTCCATCCAATGGTATTGTGGATAAACTCCAGCGTGGAGAGAATAGGCTCTACTGTAATCTGATTGTCTTCGTATTGAAATCTGCCCATTCCTAAAAACATGAGATAGAGCAACACCAGTGTATACGGAACAATAATAATTTTATAAAATTTCTTTAACATCAAGTGCAAATTTATTCATTTCAAAAACATTAAATTTGTGTGTTAAATTAATTTAATGAAATACCTTTTACTTACGCTTATTTCAGCAATGCTACTATCCGTTTCGTGGCCCACTTACGGAGTACCGTTCTTTATATTTTTTGCCCTTGTTCCTCTATTGATGATGGAACACGGCATATCAAAATTTTCAGCTTACAAAAGAAAAAGCTGGATGGTCTTCGGGCTCTCCTACCTTTGTTTTATAGTATGGAACATCGTAACGACGGGATGGCTGTATGGTTCCAAAAACCCGGATGGAAGCCATTCTATGATGGCCGTAGTTTTTCCGGTCCTTGTGAATTCGTTCCTGTATTCTCTTGTTTTCCAATGTTATCACTGGTACAAAAATGCACAGGGAACCTACTGGGGATTAGGATTTCTGATCGCTATCTGGATGAGTTTTGAAAAATTCCATCTTAACTGGGAAATGACATGGCCATGGCTGAATTTAGGAAATGTATTTTCAGAATACCCTAAACTGATCCAATGGTATGATACACTGGGAGCAACCGGTGGAAGCTTCTGGATCTTACTCATCAATGTTTTAGTTTTCTATACTTTAAGAACCTGGGAAGCCGGAAGAAAGAGAAAAGATCTGATCAGAAATGTTTCTATTGTAGCTGCCCTGATTATTCTGCCGATGATTATTTCATTAATCAAATACAATAACTTCAACGAAAAACCTTCCGGACAGGTGAATGTTCTGATGCTTCAGCCTGATCTTGATCCTTATGCTGAAAAGTATTCAAAGGACAGCCTTACCATTGAAAACGACCTGTTAACTTTAGCAGAAAATAATTCAAAAGGTAAGATCGATTATTATATCGCGCCAGAAACTGCCCTTCCCGGAAGAGGCTCCATCTCTGAAACCACTTTTGAGAAAAGTGTCCTTTTAAATAATGTCAAAGGATTTTTATCTAAACATCCGGGAGCCGTTTTTGCCACAGGAATTTCTTCTCACCGTTTTTATAAAAATCAGGAAAACATTCCAAAAGAAGCTTATCAGCTCAATCCCGAACTTTGGGTAGAAAGCTATAATACCGCTATTCAGATTGCCCCACAGGAGAAGATTCAGGTGTATCATAAAGGAAAACTGGTACCTGGTGTTGAGATCTTCCCATACATGAGTGTTTTAAAACCTCTTCTGGGCGATGCCATGCTTAACCTAGGCGGAACCGTTGCTTCTCTGAGCATAGACAAAGAAAGAAAATCCTTCTCAAATCCTTACAATAAAGGCCGTATGGCACCCATCATCTGCTACGAAAGTATCTATGGTGAATTCACAACAGAATACGTGAAAAAAGGAGCCAATTTTATGGGTATTATGACCAACGACTCCTGGTGGGGAGTTACAGAAGGACACAAACAGCTTCTATCCTATGCGAAACTAAGGGCTATTGAAAACAGAAGAGAAATTGCCCGTGCTGCCAACAGCGGTATATCTGCACATATCAATGCAAAAGGAGAAGTCGTAACCGACACTTTCTACGGTGACCAGACCACATTATTTGCAAAAGTGAATCTTTATGAAACCACGACTTTCTACACAAGAGCGGGTGATATTTTATCAAGATTTTCCTTTTTCGCACTGGGCTTTTTACTATTTTACTTTTTGATTGAAAAGTTCAAGAGCAGGATTAAGAAAGCTTAATATTGATGATCATCTTTTTTAAACATAAATAACAGAATTTTCTGTACTGACCGGCCTATTTATTGTTGAGAAATTTCTACCACAAAAGTCACAAAAGATTTTGACACTTAAGTTATTTTAGGTTTAAATACTTTGCGAATAAGAAGACCACATAAGTTTAAAAAAATCAAAGGTTTTTATTTACTATTAGGGCTATCAATATGTTTGAGTAAAAAATACGATGACGATTCAAACGACGAAAATTCCCCTCCCACGGAAGGGTGGCGAAAATTCAAAGAATTCTTGACGGGGTGGTCCAGCATAACCTAATAAAATTTTCACTATCAAAAAATAGAAAAGCCAGCTGGACGACTGGCTTTTCTCACTCATAGAACTATCAGCTATTTAATAATTAGTTTTCTGATGATTATTTCGTTTTTAATTTTCAGTTTTACCACATAAGCTCCTTTCGTAAGATGGGATACATTGATAGACTGGTCATTATTTAAAACAACATTCTGTTTTCTGCCATCCATCGAATAGATTTCAACGTCCGAAACTTTCTCTCCTTTAATATGTATTTTCTCTGATGCCGGATTTGGATATATTGAAATCTGGCTGTCTATATTCATTACATCTTGGGTTGCCAATGTATTTTGAGCAGACTCATCAGAAAATACGTTTGAAGCATCTATAGATTTTACACTCCAGTATACATTCTGAATAGAAGGATCAAGATCCAGGAACCACGATGGTGTTGTCACTACGTATTTTGCAATATTGCCAGCTCCGGGCGTAGTTCCTACCTTAATTTCATAGCGAAGCGCATTCACAGGTGTCTTATCATCAGACGCTCCACTCCATGAGAATCTAAAACGGTTTCCGGTCTTTGCTACATTAAGGACTGCAGGAGGTACAGGTTTCAGATTAACTTCAGTAGAAGTATTTTTGAAAATTTTGGTAAGTGAAGGCATGTCCGGATCCGCCCAATCAAATCCGGCCAGCAAAACATCCAGATGGTGGTCATTGTCAAAGTCAAGTAAATTAACAAAACCCGGCCCTCCTAAAGTATACAGTCCTGTAGGTATATGTTCAGTGAAATTTTGGTTCGAAGTATCATATAAAAAAGTTTTTACGACAGCAGCATTATTTTCATCATTTCCGGAAACAATAAAATCATAGTATCCGTCATTATTCAGATCCCCTGTCGTTACAGATGAATCAGCGATCTCCGGAGCATTGATCTGTTCTACATTCAGATGCCCGGTTCCATCATTCATAAGGACCGCAAGAAATCCAGAGTAGCTGCTATCCTGGCCTGTAACTACAATATCCTGGTAACCATCGGCATTGAAATCTGCGAAATCCATTTTTCCGCCTGTCAGGGACGTAAAATCCTGCGTTAGCGTTAATGTTCCTGCCTGATTGATATAGACTCTAAATATGGGAACATCACCATCAGCAACTCCTAAAATAACGAGATCCAAAAGATTATCATTGTTAAGATCTACAAATTTGAAGCTTCCATTTTGTGTTCCCGGCAGCCAGCCTTTGAAGATTTCAAAGTCAGTGCCTGTATTCTTATAAAAATCCAGATTATTTAAAAAACCGGCTCCTTCTACATATTGAGTTCCATTGATCGCGTAATCAATTTTGCCATCATTATTGAAATCGAAAGCTTCCAAGGATCCATAGATCTTTCCTGCAAGGTCAGCTTCTTTTGTAAAACCGCTTCCAGTATTTCGAAATCTGTAATGTTTATAGTTGACCACATCATTATAGCTTAGCCCTGTAGAAATAATATCCAAAAGACCGTCATTATTAAAGTCCATGAATTTTATATCTCCCAGGTGGGTTACATTCGTTCCCAAATTAGCATAAGGTACCAGTGAAGTTCCATTATTTTTGTATACTTCATTGAAAGAGGTGTCAACATTTCCATCATCATCACTATCAATGGCTCCGTTGATCACTACATCCTGCTTTCCGTCATTATCCATATCAGCCACACCTGCTGACCCGTAATAAAAATTCCTCATACCGGTCTGGATTTCAGTATAGTCCTGCGCCACCAGCCCAACAGGAAGCATAGATAAAAGAATACAAATCCTCTTCATATTATTTTTATTTAGATTAATTAAAAACAAAGATAAAACATTCGAATTTGCTTTTCACGGAAAGTTTACATGAAATATATCAGTCACTTGGCTCAGCTTATGTCGGGATTTCAACTATTTTAAAATTCATGATTATTAATCAGCCTGTTATTTGTAAATATTTTCCAAAAGATTTGTCTATATAAAAAATTCTTCGTTATTTTGCACTCTCAAATATTATACAAATAAGAACATCGAGATATGTCAAGAATTTGCCAAATAACAGGAAAGCGTGCAATGGTTGGTAACAACGTTTCTCACGCTAATAACAAAACGAAGCGTCGTTTTGAAATTAACTTATTAGAGAAGAAATTTTACCTTCCGGAGCAAGATAAGCACGTAACACTGAAAGTATCAGCTCATGGATTGAGAGTGATTAACAAGATTGGAATCGAGGAAGCTATTGAAAGAGCTACTAGAAACGGATTGATTAAAAAGAATTAATAAATCATGGCAAAAAAAGGAAACAGAGTTCAAGTAATCCTTGAATGTACAGAGCACAAAGAGAGTGGTATGCCAGGAATGTCTAGATACATTTCTACTAAAAATAAAAAGAACACTACAGAGAGATTAGAGCTTAAGAAGTATAATCCAGTTCTTAAAAGATCTACCCTTCACAAAGAAATCAAGTAATTTATAAATATAATTTACCATGGCAAAGAAAGTAGTAGCAACCCTACAAAGCGGACAGTCAAAAAAAATGACTAAAGTTGTGAAAATGGTTAAGTCATCTAAGTCAGGTGCTTACGTTTTTGAAGAAAAAGTAATGAATGCAGACGAAGTAGACGGTTATTTGAAGAAATAATCTCCACTTTATTTACAATATAAAAAACTACTCAGATTTTGGGTAGTTTTTTTGTTATCTTTGTTCACCAGATTATTAATTAAATATACCTCTATATGAAAAAGATTCTTATTCTGGTTTTCACAGAAATTTTTCTATTTTCATTCGGTCAGAAAAAGATGGACAATGTAGAATTTAAAAACTCAGCTGAAGTTTTCTCCATTAAAGGACTTTCACAATCAACAAGCATTGACTGTGGAAATTCTAAGATGATCTTTCTTTCCGGACAAGTTCCACTGGATGTTGCCGGCAACCTCGTTGGAAACGACGTAGAGAAGCAAACCCAGCAGATTTTTAAAAACATTGAAGGCATCCTGAAAGAATATGGAGCTACAGCAAAGGATATTGTAAAACTGGGAATTTTCGTAACCGATATTTCTAAAATACCAGACTTTAGAAAAATTCGTGACTTGTATATCAACCTTCAAAATCCTCCAGTGAGCAGCCTTGTGGAAGTGAGCCGTCTTTTCAGAGATGACGTACTTATAGAAGTAGAAGCCACGGCAGTTATAAAAAACAAATAAGAATGAACTATGAGTTGGTTTAAAAATATTTTCAAAAAAGAAGAAAAAGAATCTTTAGATAAAGGTCTGGAAAAATCCAGCCAGGGGTTCTTTGAAAAAATGACGAAGGCCGTAGTCGGTAAAAGCAAGGTAGATGATGAAGTACTGGATAATCTTGAAGAAATACTTATTGCATCTGACGTAGGCGCATCCACCACCATCAAGATCATAGAAAGGATTGAAGAACGCGTTGCCCGTGATAAATATGTAAGCGTAAGCGAACTTGACAATATCCTTCGTGAAGAGATCTCAGGACTGCTTCTTGAAAACCCTCACGCAGGAACAGGAAATATAGACAGCTCGAAAAAGCCTTATGTCATCATGGTAGTTGGAGTAAATGGTGTAGGAAAAACAACGACAATCGGGAAACTTGCTCACCAGTTTAAATCTGAGGGCAGAAAGGTTGTACTTGGAGCAGCAGATACCTTTAGAGCGGCAGCAGTAGACCAGCTGACGATCTGGAGCGAAAGAGCGGGTGTTGCTATCGTAAAACAGGATATGGGCTCAGATCCGGCTTCTGTGGCTTTCGACACCGTACAGAGTGCCGTTGCACAGGAGGCAGATGTGGTGATCATTGATACTGCGGGAAGACTTCACAATAAGATCAACCTGATGAATGAACTTTCTAAGATCAAAAGAGTCATGCAGAAGGTCATCCCTGATGCTCCTCATGAGATCCTTCTGGTTCTTGACGGCTCTACAGGACAAAATGCATTTGAGCAAGCAAAACAGTTTACAGCAGCCACTGAAGTAAACGCATTGGCAGTAACAAAACTTGACGGAACTGCCAAAGGTGGTGTGGTCATAGGTATATCAGATCAATTCCAGATTCCGGTAAAATATATCGGTGTAGGTGAAAAGATGCAGGACCTCCAATTGTTTAATGGTACAGAATTTGTAGATTCTTTTTTCAAGAAAAGATGATTTTTATCATATTTATCTTTAAATTAGTATTTCAACTTTTATACATTATTAACAATTAAAAATTTAGGACTATGGGAATTTTAACTTGGATCATATTTGGTCTTATCGCGGGTGCAATTGCAAAACTTATTATGCCGGGAACACAAGGCGGCGGTTGGCTGATAACGATTATCTTAGGTATTATTGGAGCCTTCGTAGGAGGATTTGTAGGCAGCTTTTTGGGATGGGGAACGACAGATAGTTTCGATTTCAGAAGTATGCTATTAGCCGTAGGCGGAGCTTTAATTGTTCTTTGGATATACGGAATGGTAACAAAGAAAAGCTAGCATTAGCAGATAAAAAATAAAATCCCGGATCTGAAATTCAGATCCGGGATTTTTTGTACAATATAATTTAGTTTAGTTGATCTTAATCTGGTAAGGCATTTCCATTTTCACCTCAGACTTCAGTTTCTCATCTGTGATCTGCTGAAGGATTTCATAGTTGGCTTTTCCTATTTTATTTTTAATGATTCTTGCTGAAATATCTTCTTCATTAAGGTCTTTAAAGATCTGCTCAAAAGGAGTCATTCTCTTAGGATATGAAGATACGTGGTAAGATTTTAAACCTGCTTTTTGTGCAGCAAACCTCACAGCGTCATTCAATGTTCCTAACTCATCTACAAGCCCAATTTCCTTGGCACGAACACCACTCCATACTCTCCCACCTCCTACACTGTCAATCTGCTCGAAAGTCTGCTTTCTGTTTTGAGTAACAAAGTGTACAAATCTCTTATAGGTTCCTTCTACACTTCTCGTGATCAGATTGACTCCGTAAGGCGTCACACCGTTCAGAGCTGAATAATACTGAGAATTGGCATTGGTCGCAACAATATCTGAACGAATCCCGTTTTTATTAGCAAGATCTTTATAATAAGGGATCACTCCGAAAACTCCGATAGATCCTGTCAGTGTATTAGGCTCAGAATAGATCTTATCCGCTGCCATTGCGATGTAATAACCTCCTGAAGCAGCATAGTCCCCAAAAGAAACTACTAAAGGTTTTTTCTTTTTCAATTGCTGAAGTTCAAATAAAATCTCATCCGAAGCATTGGCACTTCCCCCCGGAGAATTGATTCTGAAGACCACTGCTTTTACTTTATCATCATCCTGAAGATCTCTGATATACTTGATGTATTTTTCAGAATAGATTTCGTTATACCCATCTCCGTTGTTAATTCCTCCTGACGCATACAATATAGCCACTTTCTCTCCTGCTTTGTCTTCATCTGCGTAAGAATTGATATAGCCTGCTAATGATACTTTATTCAGCTTTTCTTTTTCTTTAAGGCTCAGCTTAGATTTTATCATCTGATCATACTCTGTTTTCTGGATCAGTTTATCCGCAAGCTTATATTTTAAACCCAATTCAGGAATCATTCCGTATAAGCTGTCGACAACTGTTTTAAACTGAGCTGTATCAATTTTTCTTGAAATGGCCATCTTAGTGGATGTATTTTTCCAGATATCATTTAAAAGTGTACTCAGCTGCTCTTTATTTTCAGGGGAAATATCATTTCTTAAAAAAGGCTCTACAGCTGACTTGAATTTTCCGTGACGAATCACTTCTATCCCAATACCATATTTATCTGCAAAGTCTTTAAAAAATGTAACTTCAGTAGCGAGTCCTTTCAGTTCTATCATTCCGGATGGGTTAAGATAATACTGATCAGCTACAGATCCTAGATAATAAGAAGCCTGTGATACTCCATTTCCGTAAGCGTATACAAATTTTCCGCTCTTTTTAAAATCTTCAATAGCATTTCTGATATCATCGATTTGCGTCATCCCTGCATGCAGATCATCAGCCTCAATACTTATCCCTTTAATATGATCATCGGTCTTCGCTTTCCTGATAGCCTCCAGGACATCATATAGCAAAACGCTTTTGCTTTTATCATTAATATTAAACAGCCCTACTTCCTCTTCAGTTGGACTATCTATTATATTGGTCTTTAAATTAATCGTCAGAACAGAATTGTTTTTCACCGCAACAGATTTATCGCTCCCCATGGAACTGAATACAATCATCATAATGAAAAAGACGAAAAATATAGCACATAATAGGACAATTGCCACTATATTTGCCAATACGTTTTTAAAGAAACTTCTCATAAATCAATCAATTTTCTAATATGTCGCAGAATAAGGTCGTTTTGTTACTGGGAAGTAACCTTGGAGATCAAAAAAAAAATTTAGAATACGCTTTACAGAAAATCAGTAAGAGTGGTAATAAAATATCACAAACAAGCGAATTTTTAATTACTGAACCCGTAGAGTTTGTTAGTTCCAATATTTTTTGTAATATTGCATCAATAATATTCACGCGTCTTTCACCAATTCAACTGCTTGATTTTGTTAAAGGTATTGAAATGGAAATGGGTAGAGTTAATGATTCAACATCATCTGGAAGTTACAGCGATAGAATAATAGATATTGATATCATTAAATATAACGATTTGAAATTCAAATCAAAAAGATTAGAGATACCCCATCAAAAGCATTTATTTGAAAGGGATTTTTCTAAAATATTATTGAAAAATTTTATCTAAATAAAACATAAAACATACAATATGAAATTAGGTTTATTATTATTGGCCGCACTGCCTATCACAGCTTACGCTCAGGACAGTACAACAGTAAACTCTTCAACTGAGTATCCTAATACCTTCTCTTCAGGTTCTGCTAATGTAAAACCATTCGACAATAAGTCCAGACGTTTCAACGACTGGTCTATTTCTGTTGGTGGAGGCGCAGCATTTATGGCTCATTCCGATCTTAGATCTTTTTATGACAAAAAGGTTAATTGGGGATATAGTGCCTATGTAAGTGTTGACAAGCAGATCACGCATGCTTTTGGATTAAGCCTTATCTATCAGAGAGGTGAAACAAAACAGAAAGCAATGTTAGAAGGCGCAGTAGGTGCTGCGGCAGGGGTAGGTACAGCAACTACTAAATTTGATCAGGTTGCTTTAATGGGAGATGTTAACTTTTCCAATCTATTGAGAAGAGTTGATAACCACTCCCCTTATAGATGGGCTTTACACGGTTATGCAGGAATTGGGTTCCAGGGTTATAATACTTCTCTGCATGACGCAAACGAATTCAGATGGAGTGACGCTCCAAAAAGAGTTCCTTTGTTTATCAAACAAAATCTCGACATTAACTCTCTATTTTATCAGTTTGGAGCAGGAGTGAAATACAAAGTATCAAAGCTTATCGACATCGAAGCGAGAACAATGTATATTCTAAGTGGAGATGATGAATTTGACGGAGGCGGATGGGCTGGTCCAAACGACTACGATCCTGCAGCTTTCGGTTCAAAGTATAACATGATCAGCGATTCGAGATCTGATAATGCATGGACAGTTACTTTAGGAGTTTCTTTCAAACTAGGGAAAAATTTATCTCACTTAGCATGGCATGATCCTCTTCAGGAAGCATACTACAGAACAAGCGTTTTAGAAAATGCATCTACAGATCTTGTTGTATGCGAAAAAGGAGACGCTGATAATGACGGTGTATGTGACGATTGGGACAGACAACTAGATACTCCTGCAGGAGCAAGAGTAGATGGTGCTGGAGTCGCTTTAGATATGGATCTTGACGGAGTGATAGATTTATATGATAAGTGTGTAACGGTTCCCGGACCTGTTGAAAACAACGGATGCCCTACAAAATAGTAAACAGCGATAAAAACTGTTTTTATAAAAATAAAATCATTTAATTAACTAAATAAAAAATACACTATGAAATTAAGTTTAGCAATTGTAGCATTAGCACTGGCAATTCCAGCCACAAGCTATGCACAAGACTCAACAGCAGTTTCAAATGGAGAATATCCAAACACATTTTCTTCTGGTTCTGCCAATGTTTCCCCGTTTACCAATCAGTCAAAAAGATTCAACGACTGGTCTATTTCAGCTGGTGCAGGTGTACCGCTAGTTCAGTCAGGAGATTTGACTTCTATTAAGAATGGTAACGGTAAGAATCTTTTCGGATACTCTGCTTATGTAAGTATTGATAAAGCGATTACTCATGCATTCGGTTTAAAATTACAATATGACAGAGGTGAAACAAGACAAGGATGGTTCAATACTAAGGATACTGCTCCAGATGCAACAGCGGTAGGTGCAAGAACTCAGTATGATGCAATCTCTTTATTAGGAGATATCAACTTCTCTAACTTATTGAGAAGAGTTGACAATCATTCTCCTTTCAGATGGGCACTTCACGGTTATGCAGGTATCGGTACGATTGCTTACAGAGCATATCAAAAAGATATTACCGGACAGAAAATGGTTACAGAAATTAAACCATTCAAGTTTGGATCTATGTTTATGCAGGCTGGTGCTGGTTTAAAATATAAAATTAACAGAAGAATTGACCTTGAAGGCCGATTGATGTATGTAGTAACCGGTGATGATGAATTCGACGGTGGAGGTGACAAATACAGTGCTATCAACAAACGTGAAGAGCAGGTATCTGACAACTTCTTCAATGCTACTTTAGGTATTTCATTGAAACTTGGAAAGCATGAGTCGCACTTAATGTGGCATGACCCACTTCAGGAAATCTATTACAAACTTGATGTTTTGGCTAACAAAAACCAGGATATTGAAGTATGTAAGAAAGGTGATGCTGATAACGACGGAGTTTGTGACGATTGGGACAGACAGCTTGATACTCCTGCTGGTGCAAGAGTAGATGGTGCTGGTGTTGCTCTTGATACAGACCTTGACGGTGTAATCGACCTTTACGATAAGTGTGTGACTGTTCCTGGACCTGTTGAAAACAACGGATGTCCTACAACAACTACAGGACCTGTAGTAGAAACAGAAACTAAACTTGAAGGAATTGAGTTTGATTTAAATTCTGACAGAATTTTACCTTCAAACACTCCAATCTTAAATAATGCTGTTTCATATATCAACTCTTCAAACGGTTCATATAATGTAATCGGAGCTACAGATACAAGAGCTTCTGATGCTTATAACCAAAAATTATCTGAAAGAAGAGCTAATAGCGTTAAAAGTTATTTAATCAAAAGCGGAGTAGAATCTTCTAAATTAAACGCAATCGGTAAAGGTGAAAAAGACCTTAAATATCCTGAGTGTGAGCCAGCTACTAAATGTCCTGAATGGAAAAACAGAGCAAACAGAAGAGTATACTTCGAAGCTAAATAATACAATTAGCAGTAAATATATTAAAGCCGTGCCTTGCACGGCTTTTTTTGTTGTAATACTTTTATTACTTTTACCCTATGATTTCTCAGCAGGATTTCCAAAAGTTAAAATATGATACCCTAAAGTTTTTTTGGGGCTATGATAGTTTCAGAGATTCTCAGGAAGAGATCATTAACGCAGTTATCAATGAAAGTGACAGCCTCGTCCTGTTACCTACGGGTGCCGGAAAATCACTCTGCTACCAACTACCAGCCTTATTAAAAGAAGGCACCTGTCTGGTTATTTCTCCCCTGCTAGCCCTGATGAAAGATCAGGTAAGCCAGCTTAAGCATCGCGGTATCGAAGCAGACTATCTATCCTCCGAATTGGATGAATATGATGCTGAAGCAGTCTATGACCGTTGTAAGGACGGACTTACCAAACTCTTGTATGTGTCACCGGAAAGATTGACTAACAGACAGTTTTTGCAGAATATTGAAGAAATTCAACTGTCTTTTATTGCCGTAGATGAAGCTCACTGTATTTCAGAATGGGGACAGGATTTCCGCCCTAGTTATCAGAACATCAAAGAATTTAGAAAAAATAATCCCAAGATTCCCTGTCTGGCTTTAACGGCCACTGCCACTCCTAAAGTACTGGAAGAAATAAAAAACAAACTGGAACTTAAAAAACCTTTTGTTTTCCAGAAGAGCTTTAAAAGAGAGAATATCAGAATCTTTATGGATGAAGTTTCAGATAAGTTTCAACGTGTTTTTGATATTTTAAAACACAACAATGACTCAGGAATTGTCTACGTAAGAACCAGAAAAGATGCAGAAATGCTGGCAGAATTTCTTAAAAAAAATCAGGTAAAAAATGTAGATTATTTTCATGCCGGTTTAACGACAAAAGAGAAAAATACACGGCAAAATATGTGGAATCAAAGTGACAATCATGTCCTTATTTCCACCAATGCTTTCGGGATGGGAATAGACAAGGACAATGTCAGATTTGTCATCCACTACTCTCCTGCACCATCATTAGAGAATTATTACCAGGAAATCGGAAGAGCAGGAAGGGACGGAAAAGACAGTTTTGCATTTCTTCTCTGGAATAAACAGGAACTTATTAATTTTGATGAGATCTTAAAAAACCAAACACCCAACAAAGCAGAGTTTTTAAAGATTATCACCTATCTCTATTCTATTTTTCAGGTGGCTGAATATGAATTGCCGGAAAAAGTATTCCAGCTTAATACTCAGGGCATACAAAACTTCACAAGATTGTCGAAAGCTAAGATCAGTAATGTTCTCAATTTTCTTCACAATCAGGAAATCATCTTTCATAACGACAACAAAAGCCTGTCTTCACTGGAGCTTCTTTTCAATGCTGATGAAATAGACCAGCTTCCACGAAAAGACGCTTATTTTATAGAGCTTCTACTTCGTACGGTATCAGGAATCACTACACACAAAGTAATGTTCAGTGAGCAGCAGGTAAGTAATAAAATCGGTGTAAGCGTTCCGCTGATCAAAGAACGACTGAAGGAACTTCAGCAGAAAAATTATCTGGAATATGTAGACGGTGCCCTTTCGAGCATTAAATTTCTAAAACCGCGTGATGAAAGAGTAACCCATTCAGCCTATTGGAAACTTTTTGAGCATATCCAAAAAAATAAGATTCAGAAATGGGAGGAGATCAAGTTTTTTATAGAAAATAATGATTACTGTAAAATGAAACTTATTCTCGCCTACTTTGGTGAAAAGAATACGAAGAACTGTGGACAGTGTTCAGTCTGCGAAAAGAATAAACAGTCGATTTTCGGAAAAAATATTTCTCAGCAAATCATTAATCTATTGGCTAAAAAACCTTCAACCATTGAAGATCTTTCGGTACAGCTCAACTATCATTCTAAAAACAACATTTTAGAAAACCTGATCTTCCTTTTAGATGCCGGAAAAATAAAAATGCTGAATTTCAGAACGTATGCGCTGAGTAATGAATAATCGTGAATAGTGAAATTTTGCTTCGCAAGTGAATGGTGAATGATAGAATCTAGATTTCAGACACGGGATAGGAGACTTTTCTAGGTTACAGACTCAAGAGAGAGCCAGGAAATAAGATTTTAGATACCCAATTTCAAATAAATACTTTTACGGTAAATTTAGCAACTAATAACGAGCAACAAGCAACTATCCCCACTCCCATCCACCCTAAAACTCTACAGCCCTAATACTCTCCAACTCCCAAAAACCCTTATCTTTGTCCTATGAAATCATTGAAAGTCGTTTTTTTAGGAACTCCGGAGTTTGCAAAGACTTCTTTGGAGGCTATCCATCAGTCAAAGCATGAAGTAGTAGGTGTTGTAACGGTAGCTGATAAAGCTAGTGGTCGCGGACAAAAGATCAGTCAGTCTCCTGTAAAAGTGTATGCTTCAGACAATCATATTCCTGTTTTTCAGCCGGAAAAATTGAGAAACCCTGAATTTTTAGAAGAACTGAGAAAGCTGGATGCTGATGTTTTTATAGTGGTCGCTTTCAGAATGATGCCAAAGGTTCTTTTTGAAATGCCTAAACTGGGAACTTTCAATCTTCATGCTTCTCTTCTTCCTGATTACAGAGGCGCAGCACCAATCAATTATGCCGTAATTAATGGAGAAGAAAAAACCGGAGCTACCACATTCTTTATCAATGAAAAAATTGATGAAGGGAATATCCTTCTTCAGGAAGAGCTGGAAATTTTACCGGATGAAAATGCAGGAAGCCTTCACGACAGATTGATGGAAATGGGTTCAAAACTGGTAGTAAAAACACTTGATGGCCTTGCAGAAAATGCTATTGTAGAAAAGCCTCAACCTCATGTGGAGCATCCTAAAAATGCTTATAAAATATTTAAGGAAGACACCAGAATCAACTGGAAGGCTCCTTCAAAAACAGTTCATCAGTTCATTCTTGGCATGTCACCTTATCCGGCTGCTTTCACCACTATAAAAATTGGAGAAGAAGAAAAAGGATTAAAAATATTCGCTGGAAAATTCGAAATTTCAGATCATGGAAAACCTTCCGGAACTTTGGATATTTCTAAAAATGAATTTAAAATCTATACAGAAGACGGCGTTTATTTCCCACAGGAACTTCAGCTTGAAGGCAAAAAAAGAATGACTGTGAAAGATTTTCTGAACGGGTTTAGAAATTTTGACGAAATAAGCTTGTAGTTGATGGGTTTCGGGTTTGGGAGTTTGGGAGTTTAAGGGTAAGAGAGTTTTAGAGTATATGAGTGGAGTTGCTGGTTGACAGTTGCTGGTTCCGAGACTCAATATAAAAAAGTCTAATATCTCTGACCTGAAATCCGATGTCTGAAATCTGGCATCTTAATTCTCGGTTATCATATCCTGATTCTCCCATTCACCATTCACTTGCGAAGCAAAATTCATCATTGACTTATTAAAAGCTCTGTCACAGTTTAAAAATAAAAAAGGTTTAGAAAAATTCTAAACCTTTTATCTTGAAATTATTTATAAAATGATCATGTTAATTAACAATTGATCATTCACAATTCACATTTAAAGCTGAACCAGCTCGGTCACCTCTACATCATATCCTCCAACCTGAGGCTTGATATTAGGGTTCTGCGTGATCACCTTGAATTTATTGATTCCCAGATTCTTCAGGATCTGTGTTCCGATACCGTAATCTCTGTAATTGTATGCCAATGTAGGATGCTGCTCCTGCCCGTCCTGATAATTCAGAAACTGCTGAAGTTTTCTCAGTGTATTCTCAGAATTTGAAACGTTATTGATGAAAATAACGGCTCCTTTCCCTGCTTCATTCACCATATGGGTTACTTTTTCCAATAAAGGTTTTTCACCGTTGTTAAGTCTTGTCAATACATCAAAATAAGAATCTGAAGACTGAACTCTTACCAAAACAGGTTCATCAACTGTCCATGCTCCTTTCGTTAATGCAAAATGGATCTGGTCGTTAGATGTTTCTCTGAAAGCATAAAAATCAAACTCACCATAGGCTGTTTTTACTTTTCTTTCTTCCAGTCTTTCGATAAGGTTTCCTTTTTTAAGCTGATAATGAATCAGATCTTCAATAGAAACAATCTTCATATCATGCTTTTGAGCGAAAACGTGAAGCTCAGGCAAACGTGACATAGTCCCGTCATCATTCATTATTTCACAGATCACACCTCCTTCTTTTAAACCAGCTAACTGAGTAAGATCAATGGCAGCTTCCGTATGTCCAGCTCTTTTTAAAACGCCTCCTTTTCTTGCACGAAGCGGGAAAATATGTCCGGGTCTCATGAAATCTGTAGGTTTGGATTTTTCATCCATCAAAGCTAAAATTGTTTTTGCTCTGTCACCGGCGGAAATACCTGTAGAAGTTCCGTTTCCAAGAAGGTCAACAGAAACGGTAAAAGCGGTCTCCTTAGGATCACTGCTTCTGCTTACCATTACTTCAAGACCAAGCTCGTCACATCTTTTTTCAGGAAGCGGCATACATATAAGTCCTCTTCCGTGGAGTGCCATAAAATTGATAATTTCTGGCGTTGTCAATTCTGCAGCGCAAAGAAAATCTCCTTCATTTTCTCTGTCTTCATCATCTACTACTATGATTATTTTACCATTTTTAAGGTCTTCAATAGCCTCTGGAATAGTATTTAATTTAATATCAGACATGTTTACTTTTTATTTGTGCAAAGATACTTATAAAAATAAGCATCTGCCAATTAATATAGAGGGTTTGTTAGGCTTTGGATAAAGAGTTTGCTGCCTCTCTGAAAATTTCATAAGATCTCAGTCTTTTCTGATGATCGTAGATATGTGAATTGATAATTAATTCATCTACATTGAATTTTCCCTGAAAATCTTTCATCTTTTCTTCAATTTCTGCCTGATCTCCTATAAACGTATATCTTAGTTTCTGAAGCACCATGGATTTTTCCATGGGAGACCAGATATCATCCATATCATCTACCGGTGGTGCAAAAGGTTTACGGTCATTCCTTACAATATTGATGAATGCCTGGAACAAAGTAGTGGAAATTTTGTGAGCCTCTTCTGAAGTTTCTGCTGCCACACCATTAACACAGGCCATGATATAAGGTTGCTCCAACTGTTTTGAAGGCTGAAAATGTTCTCTGTAAATTTTAAACGCCATTTCCATCTGCTCGGGAGCAAAATGTCCTGCAAAAGCATAGGGAAGCCCAAGTTCTGCAGCCAGCCATGCACTGTCTGTACTGGATCCCAGCATATACAGTGGAATATCCAGACCTTCACCCGGAATCGCACGGACCAAAGCATCAGAATTTTCTTTTGAAAAATACGTCTGCAGTTCTAAGATCTGTCTTGGAAACTGTTGGTTGATGATCGCAGGATTTCTTCCCAGGGCCTGAGCGGTAAGACCATCAGTTCCGGGAGCTCTTCCCAGACCAAGATCTATTCTCCCCGGAAAAAGAGATTCCAGGGTTCCGAACTGTTCGGCGATGATAAGAGAACTGTGGTTGGGAAGCATAATTCCTCCTGATCCCACTCTTATTGTTTTCGTTCCGTTGGCAATAAAGCCGATCAGAACAGAGGTCGCAGAACTGGCAATGCTTTCCATATTGTGATGCTCGGCAAGCCAGAATCTTTTATAATTTAAATTTTCAGTATGGTTTGCTAAAGATAAACTGTCCTGAAAGGTATCGTGAATGCTTTTCCCTTGCTTTACGGGAGCAAGATCCAGCACCGATATTTCAAAATTTTTCATATCGAGATGTTTATTTTAAAGGTGACATAGAATCTCCTTTCAATTTCATTATTTTAAATTTTAGGTTCTAAAAACCAAACAAATTTAAACCAATAAAATTGCATTAGTTACTTTTTGTAATTGATAAGTCTGATCGCCTAGTTCAGGCAAAAACTATTGAAAAATTTTAAATCTTAATTATATCTTTCGTAAATGAATTTCAGGAAATAGGATAAGGAAAAAAAATTACTGCTGTAGTATCTGTTGCATTCTTTTCGGATGAATTCTTATATACCTAAGACAGATTATTGGTGTAAAAAAATTGAAAAATCTCCACTATCTTCTATTTTTCATACGCCTCCATTATCTTTCGTGCAACTGGACAATAAAACCAAAACAAGTTCACCTCAATTTCCATAGCTTTCCTTTAAAATATTAAAGCAAAGCTTATTAATTATTAAAAAAAATATTTTAACATTAATAATTCATTAATAAGTGAAATAAAATACTATATTCGTATATAAAAAATAGACTAAATTTTAACACCAATAAAAAATATTATCATGAACAAAAAATCTAATAACCTATTTCAGAAAATACTGACAAAAAGAACTGTCTTTATAAGCTTTATTATTGCCGCTACTTTAGCATCTTGTAATAAAAATAATGAAGAGATGATGACAGAAGCCCACACAACAACCCTTCATGCTGAGAGCATTAAAAAGGGACAATTGGAAGGCCAGACTATTACTTATGAGAGAAAAGATGGAATGAACTTTTTCCAGGGGGATATTGTACTATCCGACAAACAGTTAGTGGGAGATAATTCTAAAGGAGGCGCCAGCTTTTCAAGATGGCCGGGAGGTAAAATTTACTATACTGTTGCCAGTAACATGGGTTCTATAAATGCAAATAAAATTACCAGCGCAGTTAATGAGTATAATACTAAAACCAACACCCAATGGATTCCCCGTACCAATCAAACGAACTATGTGGAATTTATTTTCGGAAGTTCATCCGGATCAGATGGATGGGCTCATATAGGATTCCAGGGTGGAAGGCAGAATATTTCTTTGGATCAATATATTTCTGTAGGATCGGTAATTCACGAAATGGGACATACCGTAGGGCTTTATCACGAACATGCGCGTAAAGACAGAGATCAATATGTTAGTATCCAGTGGAACAACATTCAGGATGGGCAGGCTTATAATTTCAATATGTATAATTCAGGAACGGATATAGGTCCTTTCAACATTAATTCAGTGATGATGTATTGGCCAAATTCCTATTCTAAAAATGGGCAACCTACTATTAAGAGAGCAAACAATACCAACTTTACCTACAATAGAACCGGCTTTACAACCGGAGATATTAATACAATCAATACGATGTATCCATAATTTCCAGTCTAAAAGGCTTACAATACAACTAAGGAAAAGAATTTTATGAATTCTTTTCCTTTTTAAAAGTATAATGATTGATCAAAATCCTGATCTCGTTAAATTCAAAATCGTTGGGCAATGCATTCTTCCATTCCGTTAAGGTTTCGTGTGGATTTTTGTAGAACTGGTCTTCAAATGCTTTGATCTTATCAGAAGTGATGACTCTTGAAATATCCAGCAATCCCTGCTCTGCAAATTTCGCTAAATGCCCGATCACGGTTTCTTTTACCAAACCTCTTTCCATTGCAATTTCACCGATGGTTTTTCCTTGTTCAAATAGCTGGAAGGTCAGGACCTGCGAAGGAACTTTTGCAATTTTTAAATTGATTTCTTTATCATTTTTTTCATCTAAAAGCTTCGTTTCCAATAAATGAGCCTCTTTCAGACTGTTCAGGTATTCTTCTGTATCTTCCAGCCATTCCCTGAATTCTTCATTATACTGTTTTAAGCCTTTTGTCCCTTTAATTTCAGCATAAAATTCTTTCAACGGATTGAACACTTTATCCCTGATTTCCGTAAAAAAAAAATTAACTGCCCCTTTCGTTTTACCTTCAATTTCAGACCATTCTTCTTTGTTCTCAATAAAATTATTAACCTTTTGTGAAATAACCCTTTCCAGTTTTTCGAAAATTTTTCCAAGATTAACAATTTCATGTTTCAGCTGAAGATAAAGCTGATTGGTTTTTACATGATCGATACTTTTCGTGGTTATTGAAAGTTTATTCCATTCTTCCACTTCATGCAGAAACCACAGACAGTTGACTGTACGGAGGACTTTCCTGATGCTGTAATCATATTTTTCACGGTTCAGGATAGCTTCTACATTGTCATTGGCAAAAGTATTCCCCTGGAATTGCAGAATTCTGTTATCCTTAAAAATAACCTCCGGTGTAATTTTGGATTTTAAAACAATTCCTTCCAAAGTACGGCATCTTGACAAGGCTACATAAACCTGTCCTGCTGTAAAGCTTTTTCCTGCATCAATAATAACATTGTCAAACGTTAATCCCTGACTTTTGTGAATGGTAACCGCCCACGCAAGCTTGATCGGGAACTGTTCGAAGCTTCCGAGCACTTCTTCTTTGATATTTTTTTCAGTGTCGAGGAAATATTTTTTCTGTTCCCACACTTCCCTTTTCACCACAATTTCTCTTTCGCTTCCATCGAGAACGACTTTGATTTCGTTATCATCAAGTGACATGATTTCACCCAACTTTCCGTTGAAATATTTTTTCTCTCCGGTAATATCATTTCTGATGAACATCACCTGTGCCCCTACTTTCAATTCTAAAAATTGTTCATTGGGAAACTGGTTTTCCTTGAAATCACCAAAAAGTTTAGCTTCATAGGTTTTCACTGTCAGGTCAATTTCTTCCAGCTTTTGCTGGTTGATCTCATCGGCCATTCGATTGTGCGAACACAGATAAACGTAGGAATCCGTTCCTGCTTTAAAATCAGGATCATATCTTTCGTTCAGCACATCAAAATTAATATTCGCTACATCTCCGTCACGAATCGCGTTTAGAATATCCAGAAATTTCTCATCCGATTGTCTGTACACTTTAGTCAGTTCAATAGTCAGCAGCGGAATCTCTTTAACAGCATGACTATCGAAAAAGAAAGGAGACTGGTAGCAAATCTTTAAAATATGTTCGTCCCTTACAACGGGAGGAAGCTGATACAAATCTCCAATGAACAACATCTGAACCCCGCCAAATCGCTGATTATTCCTTCTGATAAACCTCAGAGAAAAGTCCATCATATCAAGAACATCGGCCCTCAGCATGGAAACCTCATCAATAATCAGGACCTCCACTTCTCTTAAAAGTTTAAGCTTATCTTTTCTGTATTTGAAATGGGGCATCAGATCGGCAATATTATTCGCCAAACTTCCATCAATACGGTCCGTAGTCGGTAAAAAAGTCCTTAAAGGCAAACCAAACATAGAATGGATTGTTACTCCTCCTGCATTGATCGCGGCAATTCCCGTAGGAGCTACTACAATATACTTTTTCCTTGTCTTCTTTACAAAGTCATTAAGGAAGGTTGTTTTTCCGGTTCCTGCTTTTCCCGTAAGAAAAACACTTCTGTTCGTATGCTCTATTAAGTCAAAAAAATGATTGTTCATCGCTCCAAAATTACGCAAAATGAATTTGAATTTGTTACCTTGGCATAACTTTTGAAAATTCTTTAACAGAAAAGAAATTATAATGAAAAAATTTTTCATCAATATTCCATTACTAGCATTATGCACTACACTTACCGTAGTTTCATGTAATACATCCAAGAATCTCAATACCAATCTTCCTAAAGATATCTCAGAAAGACCAGCCGATGAGGACAGTCAGAAATATGAGCAGGCCCAACTGGATAAGATAAAAGCATCCATTGAGTCTGAGGCATTGAAAGAAAAATGTACTGATGCCTCGGAATGGACATTTGCCCCGATGGGAGCCAAAGCTTGTGGAGGACCTCAGCAATATGTCGCATATCCTAAAAAAATTGAGACTACGCTATTACCAAGAATTGAAGATTATACACAGAAAGTAAAAACCTTCAACGAGAAGTACAATATTACTTCTGACTGTATGATGCTCATACCACCAACTTCTATCAAGTGTATCGCTGGAAAAGCAATGCTGATAATGGCAGAACAATAAAAAGAAAAAATCGAAGCAAAGGTTATATATTCCGTTGAATCATCAACAAAAACTCACTCAGGAGTTGATACTAAGGATAAAAAAAGCTCTATCAATTTGATGGAGCTTTTACTATTTTGTGAATTTTACTTCGTAAGTGAAGGTGAGTAGAGCCAAGAAACAAGAGCCAAGAATCAAGATGTTAGACATCAGATATTAGACATGAGACCTTTATAGTAAGTTAAAAACTAGCAACTGTCTACCAGTAACTAAACTCCCAACTCTAATACTCTAAAACTCTCCTACTCTCAAACTTCAAGATTCTCCTTATACCATGAAGAATATTTTACATAATTATCAGCGATTCTGTTGACTTCGCCTTCCAGCAACTGGGCAGAAATATCTTTAATTTTTTTTGCCGGAACTCCTCCCCAAACTTCTCCTGACTTGATATGAGTTCCCTGTGTTACCACAGAACCTGCACCTACAATAGAATTTTCTTCTACCAGACAGTCATCCATTACAATTGCTCCCATGCCAATCAGTACATTGTCTTTGATGGTACATCCATGGACAATCGCATTGTGGCCTATGGAAACATTATTTCCAAGAATTAAAGGATATTTCTGATAGGTACAGTGCAGCATGGCATTGTCCTGAACATTTACTTTGTCGCCCATTTTGATGTAGTTTACATCTCCTCTGATTACTGCATTATACCAGATACTGCAGTTCTTTCCCATGATAACGTCCCCGATAATGGTGGCCGTTTCTGCTAAAAAAGTATCCTCTCCTATCTGAGGTTTTTTTCCTAAAAGTTCTTTTACAATTGCCATAGCTTTAATTTGATGATTTGAAAATGAGTTCATTTAAAGATTATACTTCTGCTCCCACTCATTTCCAACTTCTGAATTTTTATTTCTAAATGAGTGTGATAGCAAAAATCTAATTTCTAATCTCTGACTTCTAATTTCTAATTGCGTATTTTTGTATCTCAAATTTAACGAAAAAATGCGTACGATACTTATAGAACCAACTGAAAACCCGAAAGTGATGAAATTTGTCGCGGATTATAACCTGATCCCGGGATCTTTAGAGTTGGACAGAAGTTCAGATATTTCAGAAATTCCTTTAGCTCAGGAACTTTTCAACTATCCTTTTGTCGAAAGAATTTTCATTACTGCTAATTTTGTAGCGATAGCAAAGCAGGATACAATAGAATGGGAACATGTGGCTGACAGCCTTAAAAATGTTATTGAGGATGAATTATTGGCTAATCCGAGAATTTACCTTCAGAAAAAGAAAGAGATGTATCAGATCTATGCAGAGATGACTCCTAATCCGAATGCCATGAAATTTGTTTCCAGCAAAATGCTTATTGACGGTTTTGTGGAAGTAAAATCAAGAGAGGCTGCAGACGGAGTTCCTTTAGCACAAGCGATCTTTAAGGAATTTGATTTCGCTAAAGAAATTTTTATTTCTGATAATTTTGTTGCCGTGACAAGAGATGATTCTGTAGAATGGCATCAGGTCATGATGGCTGTAAGAGGTCTTATCGCGGAATACCTTCAAAATGGTGGTGAGATTTCAAATATTGAACCTCAGAATCATGAAAGCCCTGTTGAAAAGATCATCAACAGAGAATATACAGACGATGAGCAGAAAATTTCAGATATCTTAAATGAATATGTAGCTCCTGCAGTAGAAAATGACGGTGGAAAAATTTCGCTGATGGAATATGATCAGGAAAGCAAAACCGCAAAAATGCTTTTACAGGGTGCTTGTTCAGGATGTCCAAGCTCTACTGCTACTTTGAAAAACGGTATTGAAAATATTTTAAAACAATTCGTTCCTGATCTGGTTGAGAAAGTGGAAGCGGTAAATGGGTAGCTGGTTTTGAGTTTTGGTGTTTGAGAGTATTAGATTTGGGAGTTTAGTTACTGGTTGACAGTTGCTGGTTTCTAGCCTTACTTTAAAAAGTCTCATGTCTCTGATCTCATATCTGATATCTGGCATCTATACCCATACCCTATCAATTGAAATTATAATTAAAAAAAGAAAGTTTTGCAGAAAGAATCCCTCCAGCCAAAGAAAGGAATTTTATTAGTCAATCTGGGATCACCAAGATCAACGGCGGTAAATGATGTAAAGGAGTATCTTGACGAATTTCTCATGGATGAAAGGGTGATTGATTACCGTTGGTTTTTCCGGGCACTGTTAGTTCAGGGAATTATTCTTAAAACAAGACCTGCAAAATCTGCAGAAGCTTATAAAACAGTATGGACGGATGAAGGTTCGCCTTTAATTGTCATCACTCAAAAAATTCAGAAGAAACTTCAGAAAATTGTTGATGTTCCTGTAGAAATCGGAATGAGATATGCTCAACCCAGCATTGAAGCAGGAATTCAGAAATTAGTTGATCAGGGAGTTTCCGAGATTGTTCTTTTTCCTTTGTATCCGCAATATGCTATGAGTACAACGGAAACAGTCATTGAAAAAGCTGAAGAGGTAAGAAAAAAGAAGTTTCCGAAGGTAAAGATTAATTATATCCAGCCTTTTTACAACAGAGATATTTATATCAACTGTCTGGCAGAAAGTATCAGGGAAAAACTTCCTGAAAATTTTGATGCGCTGCAGTTTTCTTATCACGGTGTTCCGGAAAGGCATATCTACAAAACAGATCCTACCAATACTTGTAATCTTAATGACTGCTGCTCAAGAGACAGCAATCCAAGCCATAAGTTTTGTTACCGTCATCAATGTTATAAAACGACCAGCCTTGTTATTGAAAAATTAAATCTTCCCAAAGAGAAAACCATTGTTTCTTTCCAGTCAAGATTGGGAAATGACAAATGGATTGAACCTTATACAGATGAGACTTTAGAAACGATTCCTAAAAAAGGAGTAAAAAATCTGGCAGTTGTATGCCCGGCTTTTGTTTCCGATTGTCTTGAAACTCTGGAAGAAATTTCAGTAGAAGGTAAAGAGCAGTTTCAGCATGGAGGCGGTGAAAACTTCCACTATATTCCGTGCCTGAACGATGAAGACCGATGGATCGATGTGGTAAAAATACTTTGTGAAGAAAAACTAAGTGATTTTTATTTGGTATAACTTCGTCAATACATAAAACAAAAAGGGGCACAAAATTAATTTTGTGCCCCTTTTTAAGATATCTTAAAATTTATTTCTTGATCAGGTTTCCTGCTTTTTGTCCGTTAACCGTTACTACGTATACTCCTGAAAGGATATTAGAAGGTAACCGAACATCTACTTTATTGTTACCGTTGGTAATCTTGATCTTTTCAGAAAGCTCTCTTTTTCCTGTCAGGCTCACTAATTCAACAATTCCGTTTCCTTCTTTTCCTTCAAATTCAACAGTAAATTTGTCGGTAGCTGGATTTGGGCTGATGGTGTAAAGTGAAGCATCAGGAGCAGCCATTTTTCCTGCAACAGAAGTTCCTCCGCCAACACCTACTGCATTCCATGCATTGGTTACCTGAGTAACTTCAACTCCGCCAGCTCCGTATAGATCTGCCGCTGCCTGAAGAGAAGAAGTTCTTGCGTTGGCATACGTAGAAGAAGAAGTAAGATAAGTCGTTAGTGTTCTATAAGCAATTGCCGCTGCCTTATCTAAGCCGATTCCCGTAACATTATAAGCAAAACCATTATCATTTGTACCAGAACCTCCGGTTACTAATAGATAATACCAGAAATTAAGTACTCCCGAGTTCGTATGAACTCCACAATAATCATTGGTAGTTTGTCCCGGTACTGCACAGCCTGTAGTAGTTGCATCTTTCCAGTATGTTCCTTTGTAAGTATCAGGCTGGCTGTAAGCATTAGGATTAGCCATATCTCTGATCACATAACTAAAGTCTTCCCCTAACTTCCAGCTTGCCTGAGTAGGTCTTGCCCAAAGTTCTATACTGTTTCCGAAAATATCAGAAAAACCTTCATTCAATGCTCCTGATTCTCTTTGATAAGCCAGATTGGCTGTTTTTGAGGTCATACCATGGGTAATTTCGTGACCACAAACATCTAATGCCGTTAACGGTTTATTTCCGTTTGTTGAGCTTCCATCTCCATAAGTCATTCTGGAACCATCCCAAAAAGCATTAAAATAGTTGGTTGAGTAATGTACGTAAGATTTTATGGCAAAATTATTATTGTCTATACTCTTTCTGCCAAATTTTGTATAAAGATAATCTAAGGTCATTTCAGCTCCCCAGTGGGCATCAGTAGCATATTGATCTTTACTGGTGTTTACGTTGTTCCAGTTGTTATCAGTATCTGTAAAGTCTACTGCCCTCGAATAATTGGTTCCTTTTTTCAGGTTGTAAGTTTCTACAGCTGTGCCGGTATTTCTTCCTGTTTCTCTTAATCTGTAGCTTCCATTGTATGAATCTGCCACTATAGATCTGTTTCCACTATAAGCAGTTGTAGCAGTTCCGGGAGCATTGGTTTCGTGAATCAATGCATCAGTTCCTAAAACTGCGCCATTTTTAGCATCTACGAAAACGTATTGTCTGCTTAATGGTTTTTCTGCATAGATATCAAATTTGTAAGCAAGCTTCAGATCGGTCAGCTTTTCATCAGAAGGATCTGAATAGTACACCAATTCTCCTTTTGGAGCAAAAGTTGCATTAGGATTTTTAGATTCGTTTTTAAGGAATTCCTCTTCTTCTTTGTTCTGCCATTTATAAGAATCAGCCCCTACAAAAGATAAAGCACTCTGCAATGCAATACTTTCAGAAATAGCCGGTTTTTTTTCTGCAGATGCAGGTGTTTTAAGGATCCATTTTCCGGTTTCCCCTACTACTTTGCCCCCTTTTGTTTGCACTGCCATCATTCCGTATTCTACAGGAATATTATTAATTGTCTGCTGGAATCTGTGGGTTTCAAAACCAAGTGCATCTTTTTCTGAACCTAGTCTTAAACCTTGTCCCTGTGAAACTCTTTTAGTTGTTTCATCAAATAAAACAGGCTGTCCCTTAAAATCCGGTCCGTTTTTGTCGAACCTGATAAGTTCTGCATGAAGTCCGTTTTTACCAGAGATTAGTTTTGATGGAGTTTCTTGTCCAAAAGAAAAGGAGAAAGCGGCAACGCTTACTGCTAAGATAAATTTTGTTTTCATAAAAATTTTTGTTTAATGTGAAACGAATTTATATTTTTTTTGTAAAAAAAAAGCGGAATCAATAAATAAAACTTAAAAAACAAATAGAACAATTGTTTTAAATTTAATTTTTTTTTAAAAACATTGTAATTAATTAAAAACAATTTTATTCCTACAAAAATTATAGACTAATATTTTTTACACAATTCAACATTTTATGAAATATTTTTTTCAATATGCTAAGCATAATACTTGATTGTCTTATAAATCCTCTGACATTCTCTCAAATTATGTATTCATCATAGTTTCAAAAAAAAAACCATCTCATGAGAGATGGTTTTTCTATATCGTATTTTATTTTAAGTAATTTGTTATTTCTATGAATAGTCTACAAAAAAAGGGGTAATTTATTCAATATTATTTCCCAATTGGTGTTCTGAATTCACCATATCCCATCAGTCCGTCATAATTACGTCCGAAAGGAGCATAATATAGAAATGCCTGATATAGGTTTTCAGTCTGCCAGAAATTACCATTTATTTCTCCGAAATTCAGAGATCCGTCACCTTCTTTTGTCGCGAGGATATAGTTGTAAAAACCCTGCTTTAGAAATATTCTGGCTACGTACCTTTTATTGGCTGCATCATACTGCATCAGATTTTCTTTACCCGCTTTAAAATTATTAAAACCTCCCATTACATAAATTTCTTTATCCACAGGATCCGAATCCAATGAAAAATGGACCCAGGAATAATCAGCTTCTCTTTCAGCATTTCTTTCCAATCCCAGATCATTTCTTCTGTAATACCATGCTCCGTTAACGTCTGGCTGGTACTGATAATTGAGTGGAAAAGCCCATACCGGATGCAGATAAGTCTGATTAATACCATCCTTCAGTTCTGTAGCTCTCACCATGTCTGCGGCCATATTCATATTCTTGTTATCAAAATAATAGAATTCGTTATTGCCCGGAAATGTTAAGTTCATCTGTTGAAAAAGCAGTTGGTTTCCTAAAGTCGCACTGGGTTTAAGAGTATTAACCACCACATTAGGATTGTTGTTCTGCATCACATTCAAAGTCATAGAATTGACATTAGAAGAAAGGTCTCCTGCTTTTGAAGTCGCTTTTACTTCCACTCTCTGATTCACATTCGGATTTTTGGCATCTGCAATCCTTGAAATATTTAAAGCAACAGTGGCAGCATCTTCTACCAGATAAAAACGTCTTTTGAAAAGAGGTTTGTCTGCAGAATCTTTATAAACGATCAACTCAAAATTTCCTGAAATTTTCGGCTGGATTTTATCGTTCGGAAAGGTAAGCTTATAGTGTGTGTAAGGCTGCAACGTATTAAAAGAATATTGAAACTGATCTAAAAGCCCGTTTAGGCTTCCCGTTGCAATTTCTGTAAAAAATAGGTTGTCATCGTTCCAGTTTCTGTCGTAATGCTTGATGGTGTATCGATAGATTTCACTGGCATTGGTAAGGTCATCAAAGCTTAAAACCAACTGTTCCCCAAACCTGATCACAGGCGTTTCATCGTTCGTCTGAGGATTAAAAAGCTGGATGCTTTGGATATTCTGTCCAAAAACCAGTCCGCCCAAAGAAAGTAAAAGTATTCGCAAAGTTTTCATTATGACGAAGATAACGAAAAATCGGGATTTTCTTAATAATATCGTACTTTTGAAACAAAAAAAATCAGTTATGCTTCAGATCCAAGGCTTCGTATTTAATTTTGCCAGTGAAAACACGTATATTCTTTACAACGAAAATAAAAACGCCTGGCTGATTGATCCGGGAAATATGAATGAGCAGGAAACCAAAGCTATAGAGAGCTTTATTTCTGAAAACGGACTGATGATTCAGAAGATCCTTTTAACCCATGCTCATATCGATCATGTTTTAGGGTTGCAGTGGGCTTTCGACACCTTTAAAGTACCTGTCCATATGCATCAGGACGACCAGGAAGTACTGGATATGCTTCAGGCCAGCGGAATGCGATTCGGATTCTCTGTTAATCCTGTAAAAGCAGATATCACTTATATTAATGAAGATGAAGTTCTTGACCTGGATGGAGAAAAATTTAAAATTTACCATGTTCCGGGACATTCACCGGGAAGTGTGGTTTACCATCATGAAGACCAGAAATTTATGATTTCAGGAGATGTTCTTTTTGAAGGAAGCATCGGAAGAACCGATCTTTACAAAGGAAACCATGAGTTACTGATCGATGGTATTACCAACAAATTATTTATTCTGGATGATGAAACTCAGGTTTTCTCAGGCCACGGTAATCCTACAACAATAGGCTTTGAGAAGCAGTATAATCCGTTTTTTAAATAGTTTCGGGTTCCCGGAGTTTGAGAGTATTAGAGTGGGGATTAAGTTGCTGGTTGACAGTTGCTAGTTCCAACCGTGAATCCTGAAACTTTTATCATTTGCTAAAATTCACCGGGAAAAAGTCTGAAGTCTATGATCTCATGTCTGAAGTCTTGATTCCTGGCTTTTACCTCTCCGTTCTTTTCGACAAAAAATCAAAACCGCCAGAAAAGATTCTGACGGTTTTTTTATGAAGAAAATAAATATAAGTTTAAAAATCGAGTGTGATAGATGCTCTTACGGCTGCTCCCATAATTGGTCTTGCCATAATAGTTCCGTCTCCGGTTGGAGAACCAGCTCTTGGATCGCCTTCTGTAATACCGATCGTATTAAAGATATTGGTTCCATCAACAGCAAAACGGATTTTTCCCAACTGATAAGAAGTTCCGGCTCCAAATTCGCTGAATGACGGTAAAGTCTGAACATTCAACTGGTCCTGGAAACGTTTTCCATAGTAGTTATAGCTTACATATGTTCTCCACTGTTTGGTAATATTTACAGCTGGTGAAATATTAAAATATACCTTTGGCATTCTTCTTACCACATTTCCTTCCAAAAGACTTCCTTCTTCCAATCCGCTGTATTTTGGATTTTGAATGGTTCCGTTGAAAGTAAGCTCTAGCATATTGTTAAACAATCTTGCATATCCTTCCAGCTCAACTCCATAATTTTTGGTATTGGCAAAAGTATTTTCTGAAGTTCCGTTAGAAAACACATCTGTAAATGACAGATTTTTAAGTGTTGAATAAAAAGGGATCACCGCAATATCAAATGTACGGGAGTAATATTTATACCCCAATTCTACCTGATTGGTTAATACCGGTTTTAAAGGCTGGTCCGGATTAGGGGTGGTGAAATAATTATAATATGCCTCCTCATTTGGAGATCTGAATCCGTGAGAGAAACGTGCATAAACAGCGTTTTCTTTATTAATTTTATAGTTGGTAGCCAAAGTATAGGAAAGCTTATCAATATCATAACTCCAGTAGTTATATTTGTTTCCTAAAACACTCATGTTATCATCCGCAGTTGTCGTATTGAAGCTATGCATACCATCAGTAGTTAAGCCAGAATTATTCAGATTGGCCGTTGTGGTATTTACCGAATATCCCTTGTAGAAATCACGGCTATAACGAAGTCCCGCATTGATACTCAAATTATCTGTAATGTTATAATCTAAGTTGGCATAAAGATCATTCAAACTTCCCTGAACCTGAGAGTCTCTCAACAGGAAAGACATATCTGTAACTCCGTTATACGTTTTAGAATAGCCTGTAGAATTTGGAGTGAGAGAAGTATCAACCAGGTTAAGAAGTTCCGGCTTATCTGATGCTGTTGCCAGAATATTGCTCCAGTTCCAGTTCTGATGCGATTTCCAGTTGGATTTGTAGAAACCTGCAGTCACATTTCCTTTGTCAAATTTATAATTCAACTGTAAGTCGTTCACAAAATTGTTCATCTGCTTATCAATAGCCCAGAAGCCCAGTTCCTGAACAAAAGCAGGGTTTACAATCGCTCCGCTGCTTACTAACGAATATTGATAATTGTTTCCTGTGATTCCATTATCTTTCGCAAATTGACCTGCTGTGGCAGGACCTCCTGCAGGGAAAATCCCTGTATAATTCATATTGATATTGGTATACCTTGTTTTATTTAAAACAGAGAAGTTATTTCCAAGATCATATTTGAATTCGGCCCCTAAAACATCAACTTTCGGATGAATACCGTCTTCCAGATTTCTGCTGAAAAAACCGCCTCCGGCCTGAGGAATATTGAGCTGGCTGATGGTTCTGTAACTGTAAGTTCCGTAATTAGCATCAAAACCCGGAAATTCTTTCAAATCATTTCCGTTTTGAGTTAAAGGAATCGGAAGGAAAAAAGTATTTCTATCGTCTAATTTTTTGTAATATACTTTAGCATAACCTTTATCAAAGACATATTTAAGATTCATTCTGATCTGCCCGCCGTTGTTGGCTCTGAAACCTGTTTTTCTGATTC
Source organism: Chryseobacterium antibioticum (assembly GCF_012927325.1). Lineage (GTDB taxonomy): Bacteria > Bacteroidota > Bacteroidia > Flavobacteriales > Weeksellaceae > Chryseobacterium > Chryseobacterium antibioticum. The sequence goes on from NZ_JABBGI010000020.1 coordinate 68,927, forward strand.
CATTATCCGTTCTGTAGAATCCGCCTACGTTAAAGAAAAGTTTATCCTGAACCAATGCACCGCCTACATTCACATCTGTACGCATCAACCCATAAGTACTGGTTTCCAGTTTAGCAGTTCCTTTAAAGTCGTTACTTCCTTCTTTAGTAATAAAGTTGATCAGACCTCCCGGAGAATTGGTTGCATAAATAGACCCGGAACCTCCTCTTAAAGCTTCCAGCCTGCTTACCGAATTATCTACACGGAAAAAATTATCTGCATTGGCAAACTGAAGTGCTCCGTCTTCAAAAACCGGAAGTCCGTCTTCCTGAACCTGCACGAATTCGTAAGCTCCTGCCGAAGGAATACCTCTTGCGAAAAGGTTGTTTCCTACTTCACCTCCTGAAGTTTCCACAGCAAACCCCGGAACTCTCTGTAAAAGAGCCGCAGCACTGATAGGATTCTGTTTCTGAATCTCTTTGGCCGTAAACGTAGAGATAGCCGTACTGGATTCTATTTTCTTTTTTGGACCGGAGTTTCCGGTGATAACGATCTGGTCTATAGAAGACGTTTTGACTGAATCCTGAGGGGTTTCCTGAGCATACGCATTGTTAAAGTAAAGCGTAGCGGTGGCAGCCATTAAAAATATCGATCTTTTTTTCATAGCATGATTTTTATATAGTTAGTTTTGTTTTAATTTGAGATAGACCCCATTTGTCCATCCGAATCCGTCCTGATTCGGATATTCTCCGCCTCCCGCAATTGTTTCAGTGTCTAACGCGTTGTATTTTTCCATTAATTTTCCGGTGTTGCTGTATACCCTTTCCACATTGTTGCACCAGTTATTTTTTATTTCCTCAGCCAGTTCATCGAAACCGTAATTCTTCATCGCTTTAAAACCTAGCCACTGATAGGGCGCCCATGCATTGGGAAGATCCCATTGCTGGCCGGTTTTCTTTGTAGTAGTCACAAGACCTCCCTGATACAGGAACTTCTCTGCGATATTTTTAGCCACAGATTCTGCCTGTGCCTGATCTGCCAGTCCCAGAAATAATGGATAAAGAGCAGCAATATGTTCAGACGGTGTGTTTTTGTGTTTTTTTAAATGATAATCTTTATAACATTCAGTGTTTTCATCCCAAAAGTAGGTGTTGATCATCTGTCTGCGTCTTGCTGCTCTTTGAGTAAAATAATTTTCTTTCTCTGTCAGATTCAGAAGCGCTGAAGATTTTGCAAGTGTTTTCTCCAAATGCCATAAAAGGCTGTTCAGATCCACTTCTGCGATGTTCAAGGTTTCTATTGTCTGTATATGTTCTCCGTCTGCAAACCATCTGCTGGAAAAATCCCAGCCGGATTCGCAAGCGCTTCTAATATTTCTGTAAAATTCTTCTCCTGTATTTTCACTATCTTCAATATCAATCAGATAACTTTCAGGACGGGGTGTATTTTCGGCATCATAATAACGGTTCAGGATATCTCCGTCTTTGGTTTTTGCTACTCTTTTCGCACTGGAATCATTATCCAGACTCTCTTCCCCATTCATCCAGAAAGCATATTCTTTCTCTAAAGTATCATGATATCGGGTATAAATATTTTCGTCGTGTGTGGTTTCAAAAATAAGATCCAGCATCAGCGAAAAGTAAGGTGGCTGTGAACGGCTCAGAAAATGAGTTCTGCTCGCATTCGGAACAAAGCCAACATTCTGAATTAAATAAGAACAGTTTTCAACAATATTTTCCATCATTTCTGTTCTTCCCGATGCCTGCAGCCCAAGCATAATAAAGTAGCTGTCCCAATAGAAAAACTCATTAAAACGGCCTCCCGGTACAATATAGGGTTTTGGAAGCTTCAACAGCGTTCCTTTTTCTTCATAAGCAGTACGGGTCAGTTCATCCCAAAGCTTTTCAATGTGCTGTTCAATAGGCAGCTGATCTTCCCTCCGGATTGAAATTTTCGCTCCCAGAAAATCAAAATTCGCCAGCACAAAATCTTTCAAATTAAATCCTTCGTTTCCTTTTTTCTTTTCATATTCCGCATTGATCTCCGAAACAGGAAACATGGGAACGGCATCGGTCATCATCTTTTGGTCCTCAAAGATCTGTGCTCTCTGTACATCATCAAAAAGAGCCTGGATTTCGTTTATGTAAAGCTGTTTATTCATTATTATTTCTTAGGATTTATTTTTAATTTACTCATGAAAATGGCCGAAATGATCAGCAGCGAAAGCGGTATCAGTGAAAGATAAAATGCCTGCTGTCCGCTGAATTCCTGGAAGACAAAGCCTGTGATCATAGAACCGATGGTGCCTCCGATTGCCGAAAAGACCACAATCAACCCGGACATGGCACTGTGCAAATATTTTGGAATGGATGCCAGGATCACAGAATTGATGCTTGGATAGATGGGTGCCAGCAAACCTCCCATTAAAGGAAATAAATACACGACAAGAGGCGCATTAAACCAGCCTGTTCCTTCATCGATCTGAACATTATGAGTCAATGGCAGAACCAGAATGATACTGATTGCAAAGCCGATCACACAGAAAGAAACCACATAGATCCAGCTAAATTTTTTAGAGAAAAAGCCTGATAAAAATCTTCCCAGTGCAAAAGCTCCGGCTAAAACTGCTCCGGCCTGGATGCTCATTGAAGTCGGAAGTTTTAAAATTTCTTTGTAAAAAGTGGGGGTCCATGTCTGGAAGCTCTGTTCTACCAGTACAAATAAAAAGGCGCACAAAAGGAAAAACAATACTTTTTTATAACTGAACAGACTGATACTGTTTTTAAGATCGCCTAACAAATCTGTTTTCTCACTTCTGGCTTCGCTTTCATTTAATTTTGAAAAGAATAAAAACAAAAATGACAGTGCGGAAAGCGTCCCCAGCACCCAATATACGTTCAGCCACTGGGTAGATTTTGGATTATGGTCATCTATGAATAAACTGAAAAGGACATTTCCTGCCAATACCCCAATCATGAAAAATCCTTCCAGAAACCCCATGAAGCTGGAATGTTCCTTATCCGTATTGGTCACAAGACCGATGGAGGTGAAAACTGAGATCTTTATGAGTGCAAATGAAATTCCTACCATCGCAAATAGCAATTTAAAAAACCAGAAATCATCGGCAAAAGGCATCACAAAACACATACAGCTCACCAGGAAAAGGGCAATAAGCATTGAATTCTTGATCCCGATCTTAGGTAGAAATGAAGCTAGAATAAATGAACATATCGCGATTGGGAGATCCTTAAACCCTTCCAGAATACTGGCTGAAGATTTTGAAATTCCAAAGTTCTGCTGTACCTGCAGAATAACGGTTCCCACGGAATTCAAAAGAATCGCGAAAACAAAATAATTTAAAAATAATACAGCTTTAATATTGAAATTTTTCATGGAGATCATTTCTTGTCGGCTAAGATAGAAGCATTTCACTTAACATTAATTTAACACAATAAATCAATATTTGAACTATATTAATATAATTAGTATTTTTATTGATTAAATATGATTAATTAGATGAAAGTCAGTTTTGAAAGAATAATCCCCAGCGAAAAGAGCTCCTTCCGTACCCTGCACAACAATTCGCCCATCAGCGAATTCAAATGGCAATATCATTACCACCCGGAAATCGAGTTGGTCTGTGTCATTTCCGGGAACGGCACCCGCCACGTTGGCTATCACAAAAGCAATTATACCAACGGCGATCTGGTTTTAATCGGTTCCAATATTCCCCATTCAGGGTTTGGATTAAATTCAACAGATCCACATGAGGAAATTGTACTTCAGTTCAGAGAAGACATTCTCCAGTTTCCGGAACAGGAAGTGGAAGCCCGATCTATTAAAAATTTGCTGGAGCTTTCTAAATATGGGATCCACTTTCCCCATAAAATCAAAAAAGTAATGCTCCCCAAGCTGAAACTGATGCTGGAATCGGAAGGCTATAAAAGATATTTACTCTTGCTTGATATTCTATTTGAACTTTCAAAATGTAAGGATTATGATCTTTTGAACAAGGAAATTATGCCGTATACCATTATTTCAAAAAATAAAACAAGACTGGAAAATATCTTTACTTATGTAGAGCACAATTACGATAAAGAAATCAATATTGAAGAGGTAGCCAAACTGGCCAATCTGACACTGCCGGCTTTCTGTAATTTCTTTAAAAAAGCGACCCAAATCACCTTTACAGAATTTGTTAACCGGTATCGCATCAATAAAGCCTGTCTTCTGATGGCTCAGGATAAAAGTATCTCAGAATGCAGTTATAGCTGCGGGTTTAATAATGTGACTTACTTCAACCGGATGTTTAAGAAGTATACGGAGAAGACACCTTCTGAGTTTATCAAAAACTATTCTCATAATAAAGTGAGTGTAGATTTGAAGGTTGAGAATGAGGTTAAATTAAAAGCTAGCTTTTAAAAATACTATTATCCCTGGCAAGATTTTAAATCTTACTAGGGGTAAAAAAAGCTGCTCTTGAAAAAGAACAGCTTTATACTTATTATATATGACGGTTAAAAATTTCAACCATTCATAGTATTACTTCCATTTGATATTACATCCCATACTTGGTTTTTGAATCTCTTCTTGAGGTTCTCCTAACAACAGGTTTTCAAAGGCGATGATCAGATCTTCTCCTGTTACGTCTTTGTTGTTCCCAGGTCTTGAATCATCCATTTGTCCTCTGTAGATAAGGTCTAATTTATCATCAAAGAAATAAAAATCCGGTGTGCAGGCTGCATCATAAGCTTTTGCTACCGCCTGGCTTTCGTCATACAGATATGGAAAATCAAAATTTCTTTCGATTTGGAATTCTATCATTTTTTCCGGAGCATCAGCCGGATATTTTTCTACATTATTAGCATTGATCGCAATGAATTCAATTCCTTTTTCATTGTAGTCTTCATACAGTTCGTTGATCTTATCGATCACGTGAAGAACAAACGGACAATGGTTGCACATAAAGATCACCAGTGTTCCTTTCTCTCCTTTCAGTTCGTCAAGAGATTGGATCTCATTAGTTTTTGAAGGGTTCGGAAGCTCGAAAAACGGAGCTTTAGTTCCTAGGGCCAACATATTTGAGGGAGTATTCATATCCTTTATTTTCTTTAACAGCAAATATAAAGTTTCTTTTTCATACAAGCCAATCTGCTGATTTATAAACTTGCGTTAAATGTTAATTATCAATTATTATTTGGAAGTTATACCTAAAAGTTTGTAGTTTTGCTAACACTGTTAGTAAATAAATATCATGGGCCTACATGAACGTCGTCAAAGAGAGAAAGAATCCATCCGTGCAAATATTTTGCAGGCAGCTTTCGGTTTGGCTAAAACAGAGGGCTGGGCTTCATTGTCAATGCGTAAGATTGCAGATGCCATTGAGTACAGTGCTCCTGTAGTCTATGATTATTTTGAAAACAAAGAAGCAATCTTGTATGAAATTTCTATAAACGGCTTTCACTGTCTTCATATAGAATTATTAAAAGCCCAGAGCAAATTTGAAACTCCTGAAGAGCAGCTTATTGCTATAGTGGATGCTTACTGGAATTTTGCTTTTAAAAATAAAGAATACTATCAGCTGATGTTTGGTTTGGGAATGCAGTGCAGCGGTAAGGGCCAGATGAAAGAAGAATTTTCATCATTTCAGGACCTGATCTATGAATGTACTTTCAATATCATTAAGAAGAACGGATCTAATCCCGACAATGCCTGTCATATGTCTCACGCCTTATTTTCGGCGGTGCACGGTCTGATCTCTATTATGATGATGAGAAATTCTGATATTCCTTCTACGATGAATAAAACGACTCTGGACGAAACCGTTTCAGCCTTCGTTAAGTCTTTGTAAATTTTTTTTGAACTTAAAATTAACAGCGTTAGGAAAAATAACATCGGATATCAGTTAAAGATTCATTTAAAAAATTAAAAAAAGTACCAATGGAAACTATTATTTAAAATTACAGGAGGCTTTTACCACTAAGCCTAACACTGTTAGATAAATTAACGCATACTTAATATACCTCATCTATAGACAACCAACATAAAAAAAACAGACAACTATTATGAAAATGACGATCTGACTCCTTTATTAAAATTTCTGGAATTTTTTTTGAACTAATCATTAACACCGTTAGGAAAAATAACAGAAAATATTTAAAAGAACACTATTACTTAAATCTAACACTTCATTAAAAAAATTAAACCAACAATGAAAATACCTGGAAAAATAAGGTTTATCGTACTTATATCAAGTATTATCCTTTTGCAGAACTGTACCCAAGCAGCAGAAGGTTCCAATGCAGCACCGCCTGCTCCGGAACTTCCGGTTTACACCGTGATCACCTCTCCAGCTACAACATATCAGGAATTCCCTACCGCACTGGAAGGTAAAAACAACGTAGAGATAAGATCTCAGGTAGACGGATATCTGGACAGGATCTACGTTGAAGAAGGCGCTTATGTAAGAGCCGGACAGCCTTTATTTAAAATAGATTCAAGAGCATATGGCGAGCAAATGAATATGGCTCAGGCCAATTTACAGGTTGCCAATGCCAATATTCAAAAAGCTAAAGTGGAAGTTGACAGACTTCAGCCATTGGTAGCCGCGAAAGTAGTTTCCGATGTACAGATGAAAACGGCAAAAGCAAACTACGCAGCCGCAGTAGCAGCCGCATCACAGGCACAAGCTTCCGTAGGAGGTGCCAGAATTAATGTAGGATTTACCACCATTACAGCACCTGTAAGCGGATACATCGGAAGAATTCCTTACAAAAAAGGAAGCTTGATTTCAAGAACAGATCCAAGCCCGTTGACGCTATTATCAGATATCAGTGAAATTTATGCCTATTTCTCTTTAAGTGAACTGGATTTTATTGCGTTTCAAAATAAATATCCCGGAGCAACTTTAGACGAAAAACTGAAGAATATGCCAATGGTAGACCTGGTGATCGCAGATAACAGTACTTACCCTGAAAAAGGAAAAATGAGTATTGTAGACGGACAGTTTGATAAAACTACCGGAGCCATCACCGTTCGTGCCGTTTTCCCTAATGCAAAAGGTTCTTTAAGAACAGGAAATACAGGAAGAGTGCGTATGCCTCAGATGCTTTCCAATGTTCTGGTCGTTCCACAGGAATCTACTTTTGAAATTCAGGATAAGACCTATGTCTATATTTTAGGTAAAGACAACAAAGTAACCAGCAAACCGATTAAAATCTCAGGAAAAACCGAAAGCTATTACTTTATTTCTGAAGGACTTTCTCCCGGAGAGAAAATCGTATACACCGGAATTGGAAACTTAAAGGACGGAGTGTCTATCAAGCCAAAAGCGATTTCATCTGACAGCTTATTGAGAGCTAAACCTTTGTCATCTATTCCGAATACAGAAGACTTAAAAAAATAAACTTCTTATGTTAAAACAATTTATAGAAAGACCGGTACTTTCAACGGTCATCTCCATTATACTGCTATTGCTGGGAGCCCTTTCGGTTTTCAACCTGCCGATTACGCTATTTCCAGATATTGCACCTCCAAGCGTTCAGGTAACCGCTTTTTATCCGGGTGCGAACGCAGAAGTTGTAGCCCGATCCGTTGCTGTTCCTATTGAAGAAGCAGTGAATGGAGTTGAGAACATGACTTACATGACCTCCAACTCGAGTAACGACGGTACCATGACCCTGAGTGTATTTTTCAAACAGGGCTCAGATGCGGATAATGCCGCAGTAAACGTTCAAAACCGTGTATCTAAAGCCATGAGCCAGCTTCCTCAGGAGGTAGTTCAGGCCGGAATCTCCACGCAGAAAGTACAGAACAGTATGATCATGTTTATGGGATTGTCCAGTGATGATCCTAAACAATATGACGAACTGTTTCTACAAAATTATCTTAAAATCAACATCATTCCGCAGATACAGCGTATTCCCGGTGTTGCCCAGGCTCAGGTTTTCGGTACGAGAGATTACTCGATGAGAATTTGGTTAAAGCCAGACCGATTAGCCGCTAATAATCTTTCTCCACAGGAAGTGATGGCTGCTATCAAAGATCATAACCTGGAAGCTGCACCAGGACGTCTTGGACAGGGAAGTAAGGAAACTTACGAATATATTTTAAAGTATAAAGGTAAATTAAGCAAAAACGAGGACTACGAGAACATTGCTATTAAAGCCAATAATGACGGTTCATTTTTAAGATTAAAAGATGTAGCGAGAGTAGAATTCGGTTCCTATACGTATACAGCAGCCAACAGAGTGGACGGTAAACCTGTAGCGGGTTTCGCTATCCTTCAAACTGCAGGTTCCAATGCGAATGAAATTCTTACTGAAATTGAAAAGCAGGTAGATCAGTTTTCTACCACGCTTCCAAAAGGAGTAAAGCCCATCATTATGTACAACTCCAAAGACTTCCTTGATGCTTCTATTCATCAGGTCGTTGAAACTTTGGTGATTGCATTCATCCTGGTATTTATTGTAGTATACATTTTCCTTCAGGATTTCAGATCTACATTGATTCCTGCAATTGCAGTTCCGGTTGCCATTATCGGTACCTTCTTCTTCTTGCAGTTATTTGGATTCAGTATCAACATGTTGACCTTGTTCGCATTGGTACTCGCCATCGGTATTGTAGTGGATGATGCCATCGTTGTGGTAGAAGCTGTCCATTCCAAAATGGAACAGACTGGAATGCCAGTGGAACAAGCCACAACCAACTCTATGAGTGAAATTTCCGGTGCGATTATTTCCATTACTTTGGTGATGTGTGCCGTATTTATTCCGGTTGGGTTTATGCAGGGTCCTGCAGGGGTTTTCTACAGACAGTTTGCCTTCACATTGGTAATCGCTATCATGATCTCAGCAGTCAATGCATTAACATTAAGCCCGGCTCTTTGTGCATTACTATTAAATGATCCTCAGGGAGAACATGGCGAGCACAATCATAAAAAAGGTTTTGGAGCGAAGTTTTTCAACGCGTTCAATGTGGCCTTTAGTAATATGACCCAAAAGTACATTTACAGCCTTAAGTTTTTAATTAAAAACAAATGGGTTGCCGTAGGAGGTTTAGCCATTATTATTGCTGCAAGTGTTTTCCTGATCAATAAAGCTCCTACAGGATTTATTCCAACGGAAGACCAGGGATTTGTTTTGTATGCCGTAAATACACCTCCGGGAAGTTCACTGGACAGAACCAACAGAGCTACTGAACAGATTGATAAAATTGTCAATGCTGAAAAAGCGATGAAGCACCTTTGGGTAGCAGATGGAATGAACTTTATCAGTAATGCCAACGCTTCTCCTTATTCTGCAGGTTTCATTAAGCTTAAAGATTATGAAGATCGTGGCGAAATGAAAGATCCTGATCAAATTGCAGCAGCATTGACGGGAAAAGTGTCACAAGTGAAAGATGCCAACGCATTCTTCTTCAACTTCCCTACCGTACAAGGTTTTGGTAACGTTTCCGGTTTTGAATTTATGCTTCAGGATAAAACCAACGGTTCTTTTGAACAGTTAGGAACAACCACTCAAGCCTTCATCGGAGAATTGATGAAACGTCCGGAAATTGCATTCGCCTTTACCACGTATGCAGCAGGAAACCCTCAGTACACCATTGATGTAGATTCGGACAAAGCGAATCAATTGGGAGTTTCTATCACAGAATTGATGCAGACTATGCAGATCTATTACGGAAGTAGTTTTGTTTCGGATTTCAACAGATTTGGGAAATATTACAGAGTAATGGCTCAGGCGGATATTCCTTACCGTACCGATGCGAATTCTCTGGAAGGAATTTATGTTAAAAATAAATCAGGTGAAATGGTTCCTGTAAAGACCCTGGTTACTTTGCAAAGAACTTTCGGACCTGAAACAGTGACGAGAAATAACCTGTTCAACGCGGTAACCATTAACGGAACTCCAAAACCTGGTTACAGTACCGGAGATGCCATTAAAGCCGTAGAAGAAGTAGCTCAAAAATCATTACCAAGAGGATATGGATATGAATGGACGGGAATTACCCGTGAAGAAATCAAGACAGGTGGACAAACTGCATTTGTATTCTTCTTAAGTATACTATTTGTGTATTTCTTATTGGCCGCTCAGTATGAAAGTTACATTCTTCCTTTTGCTGTTATTCTGACTGTTCCTACAGGGATTTTTGGAGTATTTGCTTTCACGGGGCTGGCTGGAATTGACAATAATATTTACGTTCAGGTTGGTTTGATCATGCTTGTCGGACTCTTGGCCAAAAATGCGATTCTGATTGTGGAATTTGCTGTGCAGCGAAGAAAAGCAGGAAAAACATTGATTGAGTCCGCTCTACAGGCTTCAAGATTACGTTTGAGACCTATTCTGATGACCTCATTTGCCTTCATCATCGGGATGCTTCCACTGGTTTGGAGCCAGGGAGCTGCGGCAAAAGGTAACCATTCCATCGGTATCAGTACCGTAGGAGGAATGTTTACAGGTGTGGTATTCGGGATTTTCATCATTCCGGTAATGTACGTGATCTTCCAGTACCTGCATGAAAAAATGCCAAGCAGAAAAAAGAAAAGACTTCTTAAAAAACAGCAGGAAGAACTTCTGGCAACTGCTCACTAATACATATGATATCAAAACTTTGAGACATTAATGGTTCATTAAAAGCAAAGTATTCTCCTACTAAAGACCTCTTTGCAGTAATAAAACCCTCTCAAAGTTTTGTTTTCAATTAAAAGTCTATTTAAAACTATGAAAAGAATTAAGAATTTTATTCTAACCCTTATATTAGCTTTAGGCGCGGTTTCATGTGTGTCCAAACTGGCATACACAGAGCCGGACCTCCAGCTTCCGGAAAAATTCCAGTACACGGCTACTGCTGATACAGCAAGCATTGCCAACCTAGAATGGAAACAGTTTTTCAGCGATCCTATTTTACAGGGATTGATTGAAAAAGGAATTAAAAATAATTATGATCTTCAGATTGCTTTGAAACAGGTAGCTTCTTCACAGGAAAAACTCAAACAGGCAAAATATCTTCAATATCCTGATGTAGGCTTTGGTGTTTCGGCGCAAATTTCAAAACCTTCAGAAAACAGTATGAACGGGAAAAGCTTAAATTCTTTTTTAGGTCAGAACCATGTTGAAGATTACAATGCAGCATTCAACCTTTCATGGGAAGCTGATATCTGGGGCAAGATCAAAAATCAGCAGGAGGTTTCAAGAATGCAGTATCTGCAAACGTATGAAGCTACAAAAGCGGTACAGACACAGGTGGTTGCAGCTATTGCCCAGGGATATTATAATTTACTGATGCTTGATAAGCAGATGCAGATTGCCCAATCAAATCTGGAATTAAGCAATAATACTCTTTCCATTACTGAAAAAATGTGGCAAAGCGGTGATACCACTTCTTTAGGTGTTCAGCAGGCTACTGCTCAGAAACAGTCTACAGAACTTCTGATCACTCAGTTGGAACAAAATATTGCCATTCAGGAAAATGCTTTGAGTATCCTTGTGGGTGAAAATCCAAATAAAGTCAACAGAACGATTGAAATGTCTGACACTTCTCTTCCTCAGAATATTTCAGCAGGACTTCCTGCAGCGATGGTAAGCCGTCGTCCGGATGTGCGTCAGCAGGAACTGGTTCTCTTGGAGTCCAATTCAATGGTGGGAATTGCTCAGGCTAATATGTATCCTGCCTTGAAAATCACAGCAAACGGTGGTGTGAATTCATTTAAAATTGATAACTGGTTTCAGATTCCGGCATCTTTGTTCGGATCTGTATTAGGAGGAATCACCCAGCCTATTTTCCAGAAAAGACAATTGAAAATGGATCTGAATGTGGCAAAAATCCAAAGAGAGAAAAACGTATTGGCTTTTCGCCAATCTGTTTTAAATGCAGTGGGTGAAGTTTCCGATGCTTTGGTATCTAACGAAAGCCTGAAAGTTCAGGAACAGAAAGCAACAGAGCAGGTGTCAACGTTGAAAAACGGAATAAAAAGTGCAGAAATGCTTTACAAGGGCGGTATGGCCAACTATCTGGAAGTGATTACAGCTCAGGGAAATTCTCTGCAGGCTGAACTGAATCTTGCGTCTGTAAAAAGACAGAGACTAAGCAGCATTGTGGATCTTTACAGAGCTCTTGGTGGCGGTTGGAAGTAGTAAATTTAATTATATTGTTTTTGGTGCGGTCTCTGGTTCAGGGGCCGCATTTTTTAACGCAAAGGCTTACTGTGTAAACGTGTTATTTTGAGATTTGCAAAGATTACGGCAGAGCCGTTGGTTAAGTGACCTGATATACGCCAGCTTAGTCGAATCAATTTCAATTGATTCTCTCTTTTCTCCTTTAAATATATACTATAATAATTAGACTTTGCGTTAAAAACTCCCTGAATTTGCACTTACAAATTCCTGTTTTAAACCATTAAGTTCATTGAAGCAATTAAGTTTAGTTAAGAAAATCAATGGATTTTTTAAGCCGATACTACTTAAAGCGAAGCTCAACTTAATATTCTAAAACCCTTAATGAGATCTTAATGGTTTAAAAATATTTGAAATTTTAGAATTCAGTACAAAACTCACTTTTGAAATTCTTCAGAGATCCATTGAAGAAGGTCATCAAAATCATTTTGTGAATAGCCCAATGGCAAATAGTGAATATCATCCGCTTTTCTATACCATGTTAACTGACGCTTGGCATATCTTCGGCTGTTTTTTTTGATCTCGGAAACGGCAAATTCCAGATCCCATTCTCCATCAAAATATTTGAATAATTCTGCATATCCAACAGTTTTCAAAGCGGTCAGATCTTTAAATTCCTCCAAGCCTTCCGCTTCCGCTAAAAGCCCTTTTTCCATCATGATATCTACCCTTCTGTTGATTCTGTCATACAGATCTTCTCTGGGCGCTTCAATTCCTATCCGGATCACGTTGAAATCTCTGGAATCCTGTGAAACAGCAATCTGTTCGGAATATTTTTTATTGGTCTGCCAGATCACATCAATAGCCCGTAAAAGTCTTCTGTGATTGTGAAAATCTACCACTTCGAAATACTCGGGATCAAGCTCTTTAAGAATCTGCTGAAGTTTCTCGATTCCATCGGTATCAAGGATTTCCTGTAATTTTTTCTGATTATCTTCATCAGCTTCAGGCAGATCATTCAAACCTTCAATAACTGCTTTTTCATACATCATACTTCCACCTACCAAAATGACAGTGTCATGATTGACAAAAAGTTCATTGAGTTTTTTTAAAGCATCTTCCTCATACTGACCAATGGAATAGTATTCTTTAACTGAAAGATTCCCAATAAAATGATGAGGTGCCTGCGCCAGTTCTTCTTCCGATGGCGATGCCGTACCTATTTTCATTTCTTTAAAAAACTGACGGGAATCGCAGGAAACAATTTCGGTATTGAAATGGTTGGCCAGATCAATTGCAAGTCTCGTTTTGCCTATTCCAGTGGGTCCTACAACAGAAATCAAATTTTTCATATGTAGTTTATCTATTTGTTTTTTAAAGGTCATATGGAATCTAAAATCTTCATCATTAATTGTGATTTCCAAATCACTGCGATTTCACAGTGCTAATTTAAATGTTTATCTTTGTACAACAATAAAAAACTATGATTTTATCAATGACCGGATTCGGCAGAGCCGAAGGTGTTTTTGAAGGTAAAAAGATTTCAATAGATATTAAATCATTGAACAGCAAAAGCTTTGATTTAAATATCAAAGTTCCTTTACGTTATAAAGAAAAGGAATTCGAAATCAGAAAAATCCTTAACGACAGAATTATCCGTGGAAAGGTAGACTGCTACATCAATTTGGAGAACCTTGAAGAGACTAATGATGTGAAGATCAATAGAAGCTTAATTGATTCTTATATGAATGAACTTCGCAACATAGCTTCTGACGGACCAGACTTTGAATACCTGAAAATGGCAGTAAGACTTCCTGATGCTATTACTTCAAGACCTGACGAACTTACGGAAGGTGAATGGGAGTCTTTGGCGAAGATCGTTCACGCTGCTGTGGATCGTTTTATGGAATTCCGAAAGACAGAAGGAGGTATCTTACACGAAGAACTGGCCAGAAATATTCAGAATATTGATAAATACCTTTCTGAAGTTATTCCTTTTGAAGAGGAAAGAATCATTGCTGTAAAAGAACGTTATCAAAAATCTTTAAAAGAATTTGAAAATGTAGACGAAACCCGTTTCTATCAGGAAATGGCTTATTTTACAGAGAAACTGGATATTGCAGAAGAAAAAGTAAGACTTACGCAGCATTTGAAATACTACCAAGAAGTAATGGACAATGAAGATTTCAACGGGAAAAAACTTGGTTTTATTTCTCAGGAGATCGGAAGAGAGATCAATACTTTAGGTTCAAAAGCCAATCATGCAGAAATCCAGAAACTGGTAGTCATGATGAAAGATGATTTGGAAAAAATTAAAGAACAGACGTTAAACGTATTATAGACCATAGACCTATAGACAAGAGAGTAGAGAGTTTGTTCTCATATCTCTAATCTAAAAATCTCTAATCTAAATGAATAAAGTTATCATATTTTCAGCACCGTCGGGGAGCGGAAAAACTACATTAGTAAAACATTCTCTGGAAACATTTCCTGAACTGGCATTTTCTATCTCATGCACCACAAGACAGCCGAGAGGAAGTGAGGCTCATGCCGTGGATTATCATTTTTTGAGTCCTGACGAATTCAGACAGAAAATATCGGAAGATGCTTTTGTAGAATATGAAGAAGTGTATACTGACAAATATTACGGAACTTTAAAATCGGAAGTGGAAAAGATCTGGAACAACGGAAAAGTGGTCATTTTTGATGTGGATGTAAAAGGAGGAATTTCTTTAAAAAAATATTTTGGAGAAAAAGCCCTGTCCATTTTCATTGAACCGCCTTCCATCGAAGAATTGGAACGAAGATTGATCTCCAGAAACACAGATGATGCAGAAACCATCAAAACCCGGGTAGCAAAGGCAGGAGAAGAAATGACCTTTGCGAAAGAGTTTGACAGGATCGTCATTAATAACGATCTTGACGAAGCAAAAATAGAAATAGAAAGTTTAATAAAAAAATTTATAGAAAGAAACTAGATGCTAGAAATTAGTTGTGTCGATATACCCATTGAAGTCACACCAAAACTCTAATTTCTAATCTCTAACTTCTATAATCAAAAAATTGAGGTTGATATGAGTACCGAAACATTAGAAAAAGCTAAATCTGCCATTCCTGTAAGAGGGTTTTTGGACATAAAAGATATAGCAATCCCTCAAGGCGAAGAATTGGTGAAAGCTATTCTGAAACTTAAAGAAGAAAAAAATGCGGTGATCCTTGCCCATTATTACCAGCCGGGAGAAATCCAAGATATCGCAGACTTTCTGGGAGATTCTTTACAGCTGGCCAGACAGGCCAAAGATACCAATGCAGACATGATCGTATTCTGCGGAGTACATTTTATGGCAGAAGCTGCTAAAATTCTGAACCCGACTAAAAAAGTAGTTCTTCCCGATACGATGGCAGGATGCTCTCTGGCAGACGGATGTTCAGGAGAAGGTCTGAGAAAAATGCGTGAACAGCATCCTAATGCTCTCATCGCCACCTACATCAACTGTAATGCTGAAACGAAAGCAGAAAGTGACATCATCGTAACCAGCTCAAATGCTGAAACCGTGATTGAAGCACTACCAAAAGACCGACCAATCATCTTTGCACCGGATAAAAATTTAGGACGATATTTATCTAAAAAAACCGGCCGTGATATGATTCTTTGGGATGGAAGCTGCATCGTACATGAAGCTTTTTCTATGGAAAGAATTGCCCAACAGTTGGCAGACAATCCTGATGCGAAAATGATTGCACATCCTGAAAGTGAAGAAGCCGTATTAAAACTGGCTCACTTCATCGGTTCTACTTCTGCCCTGCTGAATTTTGTAGAAAAAGATGACTGTCAGAAATTCATTATTGCCACTGAGGAAGGAATTCTTCATGAAATGAGAAAGCGTGCGCCACACAAAGAACTGATTCCTGCTCTGGTTTTTGACGAAAGCTGTAACTGTTCAGAATGTTTCTACATGAAACGCAATACCATGGAGAAATTATACCTGTGTATGAAATACGAACTTCCGGAAATCCTGATCGACGAAGAGCTTCGTTTAAGAGCTTTAAAACCGATTGAGGCAATGCTGGATCTTTCGAAAAGTATAAAATAATTTTTCATATATTTAAGGTTCAAACCAAAATCTTTACATATGAAAAATTTAAAAAAATTAGACAAAGAATGTCTAAAAAGTATCAATGGCGGAACATCAAGGGAATGTGACACTTATTGTAAACCCGATGAAGTATGCATTCCGGGAGTATGTGGTAGTCCGCCAAAATGTTTAGCCACTTCTTAAAAAGTTGATGGATTAATCAATTTTAGTATTGAAAAAGGTTGTCTCAAAGCAAAGAGGCATCCTTTTTTAATTTACTGAGGAAGAGCATATATCTTACAAAACCTTAAACTTACAAACAATAGATCCATCAAAAATTAGAAATAGAGACGCCTAAATAAAATAACTCAGGCAACTATTATCTGATAGCTGTGTCAAAGGATAAAGGAAGCAATGGAAAATTTATAGATACTTTCAGAAAAGATATAGAAACGGGAAAGAATACACATCAAATAGCTTTAAAAAATTGATCAAATAAGATAAAAAAACACTGTTTTCACACAGTGCTTTTTTATAATGGTCCAGAACAAAGATAGTCTACCTTGACCCGTAATTTACAGCAGGCAGGCAAAGCATTAAAATCATCACATGATTTTGGATAATCCGGCCCTGGTCCATAAGGTCCCGGAGGACAGTTTTCATAACAGACATTTCCTCCGTTAACCGATTTCAGATTTCCTCTGTTTAACTTTCTCAGATTTTTCATATTAATTTATTTGGTTTATAAATATAGCATTTTAAACCTAAATCATGAAAAATAAACCATAAAGAACAGAAAATACTTTAATTAATTACAGCATTGGCGCATAGCAGGTACCACCAGGTTTTCTCCAGCAGCCCCAGGCACCGCCTCCGCGGAAACAGACATAGGCAGCACCACCACATGCTTCAATCTGCAATTCGGTAAATCCGCCACTGATTTTACTTTTTTCTTCTCTGGAAAGCTTTTTTAAATTTTTCATATTAATTTTATTTTGGTTCATAAATATAGCATTTTAAACCTATTCTATGAAAAATATATAAGTAAATCTAAATATATCCCATTAAAGGGAATACCAATAAAAGAGCTAAGACGGAAATTATAAAAGCCGGTAAAAACAATTAAACACAACTTTAATCACTTCTATTTTAAATCCCCGATTAATAACGAAAGAACCCTCTTCCATCGCTGCTCTTTCAGTTTAATCAGCTAAAAACTGGACCTACACAACCCATATGTACAATATACTGACCTTTACAACAGTCAGTCATAGCATTGTACTGTTGACAGCTGCGCGTTGCTCCTGATCCCGGAGGCCCGAAAGTGGTTCCTGCAGGGTAAGGACATCCTCCGGGGCAAGCCGCACCGTTGATGTTTTTCAATTGTTCTTTTGATAATTTTTTCATAATAATAATTTTTTGAGATTGATATAGTCTGATTCATTACACCATTGGAGGATAACAGGTTCCGCCAGGTTTTCTCCAGCACCCCCAGGCACCACCTCCACGGAAACATACGTAAGTAGCACCACCACATGTTTCGATTTGAAATTCGGTAAACCCGCCACTTATTTTACTTTTTTCTTCTCTCGAAAGTTTCCTGATATTTTTCATAATATTTTTGAGTTTAATTTTTAATCATACTATTCTACTTCTACCGGAATTTTTCCACAAAAAAATCCTTTGGGAATACATTTTTTTGCATACTCACACCAATAATGGGTGTAAATACAGACACATGGAAACGGACCGCAGTCTATGCCAGCTCCCGTCACTTTTTTTAATTCTTCTCTGGTTAATTTTTTAAATTTTTTCATAATATTCTAAGTTTAAATTACTGTTATTATTAATTTTTTCACACCCTGATGATATGTTAGACAAATATGAAACGTACAGATTTTAAAACCAAACCAGAATTAACAGGTGTAGCTGAATATTGAGTAAATGATCCGTTTTGAATGATTACCGTGATCCTGTAATAAAAAAAGAATCTGTCTCACAACTGAGGCAGATTCTTTTTGTTATAAAAGTACTTGTTTTACTGTTTTATTTTCATTACATTTAACTGTATATCAGGTATCTGTATGAATTTCAAGGATTATAATCAGCAT
>NZ_JABBGI010000021.1 GCF_012927325.1 Chryseobacterium antibioticum
AAATAGCTCTCAATCTTTTGAAAAATGAGAAAACGCTCAAAGTCGGTGTTAGAGGAAAGCGCCTAAAAGCAGGATGGGATAACAGGTATCTTGAAAAATTAATTAATTTATGATGCGTTTGCCCTGGTATTGTCCCAAATTTAAGGGTGTATGACCTCCGAATCATGGGACTTTCACTGCTCTTAAAAAACGGCAAGCATTTCTTTTTAGAAGTGCTTTTTTATTGAAACACATATTTCCAGTAAACAATAATTCCCACAACAACAGACCCTGCCGCCATTATCAGAACAGCTCCAGCAGAAATATCTTTAATAAAGCCGATTCTCTTGTCGAAATCGGGTTGGATGATGTCACATGTCATTTCTATTGCTGTGTTGAAAATTTCGGCACTTAAAACGGCTGCAGAGGCCATAAGAACCAATGCGGTATCTACTGCTGAAAGCTTAAAATAGAAAATGAGGAAAAGGTTTATGAAAAAAGCGGCAAGTTCGATTTGGAAATTTCTTTCTGCTCTTGCCATCAGGAAAATACCCCGGAAAGCATGTAGAAAACTTTTATGGATAAGTGGTTTTTTCATGATTCTTTTTCACAAATATAGGATTTGTATTTTGATGCTAATAGGATTTCAGATCTTTGGTGTGAAAATTAACCATCACTGAAAAGAGAACATAATGTCAAGTCTGAAAACAGCTTAATGATATTTGTTCAAAACTCCTTAAGATTATTTTTTTCATTATAGTTTCTATTTATTATATTTGTAGAAACTTATTTTTAAATCTATGAAATTTATTATTTCAAGTGGTGAACTGCAGAAAGCATTGCAAACTGTAAGTGGCGTAATATCAAGCTCTCAATCGAGACCGATTTTAGAAAACTATCTTTTTGAACTAGACGGGAATAACGTTACCATTACAGCTTCCGATGGCGAGACTACTCTTGTTACTTCTTTGGAGGTAAAGTCTGATGATTCGGGTAAATTTGCCGTTCCTGCTAAAATTTTTCAAGATTTTATCAAGACTTATGGTGAACAGCCTTTGACGTTCGTTGTGAAGGATAATGCGGAAGGAACCGGAAGCCAGCTGGAGATTTTAGATGAAAAAGATAATTTCGCAGTAGCACTGGATAATGCTGACGACTATCCTGAACTTCCGGAATTTGATGCTTCACAAAGCGTATCAATGCCTGCCGGAGTTTTATCGGAAGCATTGACCAACACTCTTTTTGCAACTAGCAACGACTCTCTTCGTCCCGTAATGACAGGAGTGCTTTTCCAGTTTGGAGAAAATGAAACGAATTTTGTTTCTACAGATTCCCACAGACTGGTTGTGTATAAAAGAACAGACCTGATGAATGCCGAGCCCATGGAATTCATCATGCCTAAGAAACCTTTGAACATTTTCAAAAACATACTGGCAAGTTCCAATGAAGACGTTAAGATCGACTTCAACGAGAACATGGCTAAATTTACTTTTGGAAAACATATCTGGATCTGCAGACTGATAGATGGGAAATATCCTAACTATACCGCTGTGATTCCAAAGGAAAATCCAAATGTACTGACGATCAACAGAAACCTTCTTTTAGGAGCGATCAAGAGAGCATCAATCATGTCTAACAAGTCTACCAACCAGGTAAGATTTAAATTGTCTGCCAATATTCTTCACCTTCATGCAGAAGATACAGAATATGCAAACAAAGCAGATATGCAGATTCCATGCGATTACAACGGAGAAGATATCAATATCGGTTTCAGCTCTAAATTTTTAACGGAAATGCTAAGCATTCTAGGTTCTGACGATATCACAATGAAAATGTCACAACCCAACAGACCGGGGATCATTGAACCTCTTGACGGTCTTGAAGATAATGAAAACATCCTGATGTTATCAATGCCGGTGATCGGATTGTAATATTTTGACAAATAAATAAAAGAGGTTTTGATATTCAAGACCTCTTTTTTATTTTTAAATAAACTAATAAGATTTTTAAAGATCATTATTTTAATAAAAATATGACATATTATAAAGATAATACTGTATATGTCTCCTTTTTTATTAAAAATATACTCACCTAGCGGGATGGAAATAATAAAACTATTTGTTTTAAATTCCTTCCTAAATTTCGCTGTTTCTTAAAAAAACACGACATTTGTACGGGAAAAACCGTACAGGAAATAGGGTACGGAAATTCAATAAATTTTTCAAAATATAGCAAATGAAAATATCAAACAACTGGCTGAAAGACTTTATCAAAACGGAACTGAAAACGGAAAGAATCGGAGAATTCCTTACTGATATAGGTCTTGAAGTTGAAGGGATAGAAAAATTTGAAAGTGTAAGAGGCAGCCTGGAAGGGATCGTAGTAGGAAAAGTATTGACCTGCGAAAAACATCCGAATGCAGACAAGTTAAAGAAAACAACAGTTGACGTAGGAAACGGAAAAATATTGAATATTGTTTGCGGAGCGCCCAACGTTGAAGCAGGGCAAACAGTTCCTGTAGCAGTTGTCGGGACTAAAATCTATGACAAAACCGGAAACTTTTTTGAAATCAAAGAAGCGAAGATCAGAAGCGAGGTTTCCCAGGGGATGATCTGTGCAGAAGATGAACTTGGCCTTAGTGAAGACCACGGAGGAATCATGGTTTTAGACGAAACGAAATATGAAGTAGGAAAGAATTTTGCTGATTATTTTGAACTGGCCAACGATGAAGTGTTAGAAATCGGTTTAACACCGAACAGAACAGACGCGATGTCTCATTATGGTGTCGCAAGAGATCTTCATGCATTCCTTTCAACGAACCAACAGAAATCAACATTTGAGAAAGTGTCTTCTGAAGCTTTGAATAATGAAGGTACACACAATTTCACTTTAGAAGTTGAAAGCGCTGAACTGTGTCCAAGATATATCGGAGCGGTGATTGAGGAGGTGAAAGTAGCCGAATCTCCATCGTGGTTAAAAGACAGATTAAAGGCGATAGGTTTAAACCCAATCAACAATATTGTAGATATTACGAATTATATTCTTCACGGTTACGGACAACCTCTTCATGCATTTGATGCAGATAAGATTGCTGACAGTAAAGTGAAAGTAGGAACTGTAAAAAAAGGAACAAAATTCACAACTTTAGATGGTGTTGAAAGAACTTTGAACGGTTCTGAAGTCATAATCAAAGACGGAAAAGATAATCCTATGTGTATTGCCGGTGTTTTCGGGGGTGCGCAGTCAGGAGTTTCTGATGAAACAAAAACCATATTCCTGGAAAGTGCTTATTTCAATCCTGTAGCGGTAAGAAAGGGAGCTAAATTTCATAATTTAAACACAGACGCTTCTTTCAGATTTGAAAGGGGAGTGGATCCCAATATTACCAGAACAGCCATCACTCATGCAATTAAACTGATCCAGGAGATTGCAGGTGGAAAATTAGTGGGAGACCTGTTAGAAGAATATCCAAAGAAAATAGAAGACAATTATGTGATCATCAGATTCTCAAAGATCGAACAGATCTTAGGAACTAAAATTCACAGAGAGAAAGTAAAAGAGATTTTAAAAGCTCTTGAAATCCAGGTTTTAAACGAGATCCAGAACGGGCTTGAAATTTCAGTGCCTGCTTATAGAGCTGATGTAACGAGAGAAATTGACGTTATCGAAGAAATCTTAAGGATCTACGGATACAACAAGATCGATGCGCCGCAAAAAATTTCTTTTACACCTGTTAAACTGAGCGCCAACGATCAGGATGAGCTGGAAAACAACTGGGCAAGAACGTTACAGAGTATTGGATTCAATGAAGTGATGAACAACTCACTGACTTCTGTAAAAGATGAAACCGATGCCGTAAAATTGCTGAATCCTTTGAGTGGAGATCTTGCATTCATGAGGAAATCTTTACTGGAAGGGCTTCTTCAAAATGCAGTGTACAATATCAACAGAAAGAACCAGGATATCAAGTTCTTCGAATTCGGAAAAATCTACCACAAAAAAGATCAATACGAGGAAAGAAAGCAATTGGCGATCCTGGTAACAGGAAGAGATGTTGCAGAAAACTGGCTACAGCCTAAATCTGCGGTAAGTTTCTATAATCTTAAAGCCTATGTGAAGGTTTTATTAGAAAAACTTGCTGTTGATTATAAAGAAGTGGCTTCAACAGACGAAAGATTCTCCGATTCATTAGCTTACGAAGCAGACGGGAAAACTTTAGTGAGAATTGGGAAAGTATCTCCTGTATTACTGAAAGACTTTGATATCGATCAGGAATGTTTCTACGCAGAGATCGAACTTGAATTGGCACAGGAATTACGTTCTAAAAACGAACTTAAGTTCAAAGATATTCCTAAATTCAACAAGATCAGAAGAGACCTTGCTTTATTGATTGATAAAAATATAAACTATCAGGATCTGTATCAGACCGCGAAAAAGAACAAATCTCCTTTCATTAAAGGGATCAACTTATTTGATGTCTATGAAGGGAAAAACCTTCCGGAAGGAAAGAAATCTTATGCAATGAGTTTTGAACTTCTGAATGAAGAAAAGACCTTGGAAGAGAAAGAAATTTCTGAAGTAATGGATTCTCTGATCAAAGCATTCCAAAAAGAATACAACGCAGAGTTAAGATCTTAATTAAGGAATAATATACTATTGAAACGGGCTATAAAGCCCGTTTTTTTGTTTTACTCTTGCTGATTGTGTAAATTTCACAAATGATTATGTTTAAAATATTCAATAGGACGGGCTTTAGCCCATTTTATCATTATTTGAAATGAAATTTGGTTTTAACCAAAAAATAAAGAATATGATTTATGAAATAAAATGAATTTGTGTTTAAAAATAATCAGAAAATAGAATTCTTAAAAAGTAATAAAATCCTTCGCGCGCCGTTTAAATAATATAATTTCCTTAAATTTGAGTAATTCAAAAAGAAAAAAATGAAAAATCTTTTTTTAAGTATAGGTGCGGCTGCCATTCTGGCATCGTGCGGTACCATGTCCAGTGCTTCTGCATCTAAGGTAGGAAAAGCACAGCCTTCACTGGCTAATACAAAATGGACATTGGCAGACAATGTGAAAGGCAAGATTCCAACCCTTAATATTGAAGGGGAAAAGATCAATGGAAATGGGGGATGCAACAACTATTTCGGAACCGCTAAAATAGATCCTTCCACAGGTGATTTCGCTGCGGGACAGATGGGATCTACCAAAATGATGTGCAACAATATGAGCGTTGAGCAGAACTTTATGGATATGGTAGGGAAAGCTAATAAATATGTGATTTCCGGAACTACCTTAGAATTGTACAAAGACAATCTTCTGCTGTTAAAATTCAACAAAACGGAATAAAATAAAAAAGGAACTCAATTTGAGTTCCTTTTTTTATGTTTAGGTAGTTATTATTCTTCCTCTTCTTCGTCGTACTTAGCCAACTCTTCATCACACCATTTAAACGCAGCCTCTACCACTTTTGTAGCTTCGTCTGCCATAGTTTCTTCATCATCACCTTCTAAATCATCCAACCACTCAACTTCTTCTTCTTCAACGTTTAAGATGAATCTTGGATATTCTGTGTGAACTACGAATAAATCTTCAGGAAATTCCGAATTGTCTGCTAATAAAAACTTTGGTAATTTCATTTTTTTAAATATTTTAACTTTGATCAAAGATAAATAAAATTATTGACTTAAAATTATTTCAAAAACATTTTTGAAACTTTTTCAGCTTTTTTACTTTCTGAATAATCATAAAAACCTTCCCCTGACTTTACACCCAGTTTCCCTGCCATTACCATGTTCACAAGAAGTGGGTTGGGAGCATATTTAGGATTTTTGAAACCGTCATACATTACATTGAGAATGGCAAGACAGATATCAAGACCGATGAAATCTGCCAGTTGAAGCGGACCCATTGGGTGTGCCATTCCTAGTTTCATTACTGTATCGATTTCTTCTACACCAGCTACACCGTTGTAAAGGGTTTCAATAGATTCATTGATCATCGGCATAAGAATTCTGTTGGCTACAAAACCCGGATAGTCATTCACTTCCACAGGAACTTTACCTAAAGTCTTACTCATTTCATAAATCGCATCAAAAGTCTCTTTAGAAGTAGAATATCCTTTGATGATCTCTACCAGTTTCATAATAGGAACCGGATTCATAAAATGCATTCCGATCACTTTATCCGCTCTTTTGGTAGCCGCTGCGATCTTTGTGATGGAGATAGAAGAAGTATTGGTTGCCAGAATACAGCCTGCAGGCGCTAATTCGTCCATCTGACCGAAGATTTTAAGCTTCAGATCCTGATTTTCAGTTGCTGCTTCTACAATAAGGTCTGCAGATCCTGCAGCATCTTTAAGTTCTGTAAAAGTGCTGATATTTCCTAATGTTTCAGCTTTTTGCTCTTCGGTAAGGTTTCCCTTTGCAATGATTCTGTCAAGGTTAGTTGTAATCGTTTTCAGGCCTCGGTCCAGGGCGTCTTGAGATACATCTACCAGATTTACTTTGAATCCGCTTTGTGCAAAAGTATGCGCAATACCGTTCCCCATGGTTCCTGCTCCAATAACTACAATGTTTTTGATCATTTTATTCTTTTATTTTTATAGATAGTTAAATTCTTTATGTTGGTAAGGTCAGATTTATAGAGGGTTACTGCGGAATCAAAACTTACAGTACCATCGCTGTCCTGCTTCCTTTTTTTGTTTTGTAAAGCGATAGCTGATTGAAGACCTTTTTTGAAAGTAGTCTTCTGCTTTTTACCCAGTCCGTCTATTCCGATGTATAAATTAAATTCGCCTTCTCTTCCAAGTCCTCCCTGCCTTAAAATTTCAAAAGCTTTGAGCTGATTACTTTTCTCAAACTTTTTCAGATAATCTGTTACGGGCTTTGTAGACGGTGTTCCACAGCAGATGCTGCCATAGCTTATCTGTACATAGCTCATGCTCTTTTGTGAAAAAAAGAATGCGGAGCAGAACAGACCTATTGTTAATAATATCTTTTTCATATCAATGCTTTTTTGATTGTGAGAATTAAGATTTTACCAATTCCTCTGCTTTAAAAATAAGCTTAATATTTTACTTATTAAAATCATCCCAGACTGCCTTTGAAATGTCAGAAACCACTTTGCAGTTTACGGCATCCGATTCTGTGGAATTGCTTACAAATACGGCAATGGCGTAATGTTTTCCATTCGGAAGAGTGATGATTCCCATATCATTTTCAGCAACAGTAAGACCGTTATCATACTTTCCTGAAGAACCGGTTTTATGGGCTACGGGCGTATTTTTAGGAAGCTGTTCAATAATTTTATTAGTGCCGGTTTTGGTTCCGATCATAATCTGCATCAGATAATCTGTAGACTTTTTGGAAAGTAATTTCCCGTCATAGAATTTTTTCAGAACCTGAACTGCAGAATTTGGGGTGCTGTAATTGTCGTATTGCGTTTTCCAGTTTTTGTGCATGTCATCTTCATTACGCTTGATCTGGAAGCCTTTTACACCTTTAGAATCCATAAACTTCTGAACAGTCTGTGTCCCTCCGATCAGTCTCAGTAGCAGATCACAGCCATTATTGTCACTTAATGCAACGGTATAATCCAACACTTCACCCAGAGACAGTGAAACATTGGCATCAGGATACTTCTGGCGGATCGGCGACCATGTATTTTCAAGCATATCCGCTTTTTTAAAGAAAAGTTTCTGGTCTAATGACAGCTTTCCTTTATCTACAAGATCTAAAACCGCACAGGCAATATGAAACTTGAATACACTTAACGTAGGCAATGGCTTATCGCCATTTTTGCTGTAGGTAAACTTATTGTCAAAACCTAGAACAGAAACGCCAACTGTAGCTTTTTTACCTTCAGTAATAGCGTTTATTTTTTGTTCTAATACTGATTTCTGAGCGAATGTCAATGATGAAACCAGAAGAAAGAAAAATCCTATTTTTTTCATAATACAGTCATTAAAACAGATCTCTTTTACACTTAAAAAAGAAAGCTGAGGTTTAAAATAATTAAGAAATCAGTTTTACAATTTCCAGAGCAACCTTTAAAGCTTCAGTTCCGTCTTCCAGGGAAACTTCTACATTTTTATTTTCCATAATGGCATCCGCAAAAGAATTCAATTCATCAAGGATTGCATTATTAGGCTGGATATTTGGGTATTCAAATAAAATCTGGTTTTTTTCGCCTTCAGCATTTTCAATGATCATGTCGAATGGAGTAGGGTTTTCAGGAGCGTCTTTCATTCGGATCACTTCTGCTTTTTTCTCAAGAAAATCTACAGAAATATAAGCGTCTTTCTGGAAAAACCTGCTTTTTCTCATAGCCTTCATAGAAATTCGGGATGTCGTAAGATTGGCAACGCATCCATTTTCAAATTCAATTCTTGCATTGGCAATATCGGGACTTTTGCTTACCACGCAAACACCGCTTGCATGGATATCTTTGACCTTAGATTTTACCACACTCAATAAAATATCCAGATCATGAATCATTAAATCCAAAACCACAGAAACATCCGTTCCACGGGGATTAAATTCTGCCAAACGGTGAATTTCGATGAACATCGGATTCTGAATATAATCTTTTGCTCCAATGAACGCAGGATTATATCTTTCAACATGTCCAACCTGTGCTTTGATGCCATTTTCACGACATTTTTGAAGAATTTCCTCAGCCTGTTCAAGCGTTTGGGTAACCGGCTTTTCAATAAAAAAATGAAGACCCTTATCAATAGCCTTTAAAGCATAATCATAATGATAAAGAGTTGGTGTTACGATATCCAACATATCAATTTGATTTAATAAATCTTCAAAATTTTCAAAATATTTATACCCGAATTCAGCTTCTATTTTTTTTCCGTTTTCAATATCTTTATCGTGGAAACCTACCAGCTCGTACTTATCTGATTGGTTAAGAAGTCTTAAATGAATCTTTCCCAGATGTCCGGCACCTACCAAACCTGCTTTTAACATAGATTTTTTAATTTTGGTAAAGATAAGAATTTTAGGTATTAGGAAATACGTTGTTGCATTTAGGTTGATAAGTATTGATAGTTTTTTTACTTTTGTAGAAACTACTATCTGTAACCTAATAACTACTATCTTACTAATGATGCATGATTCGTTTGTACATAAAGGAAAAAGAAAAATCCTGGTTGAATATTTAAGACATAAGATCGGGATCTCAGATGAGAATGTACTTTCGGCAATGAGTGAAGTTCCGAGGCACCTTTTTATCGAAAGTATTTTTGAGGACTTTGCCTACGAAGACCGGGCATTTCCGATCTTGTCGCACCAGACTATTTCCCATCCCTCAACGGTGGCGGAACAATCGGAGCTGCTTCAGATAAAACCTGGCGAGAAGGTCCTTGAAATCGGAACCGGATGCGGCTATCAGACTGCTGTTCTGCTGACTATGAAGGCTTTGGTATATACCGTGGAAAGACAGAAAGACCTGTTTGATTTTTCGAAGAAGAAATTCCGTGAATTACATTTGAATCCAAAATTTCAGAGTTTCGGGGATGGTTTTGCAGGACTTCCGACCTTTGCGCCTTTCGATAAGATCATTGTCACCTGTGGGGCTTCCGTTTTACCTACAGAATTATTGAAACAACTGAATGTCGGAGGAAAAATGGTCATTCCATTAGGACCTACCGATGAGCAGATTTTATACCGGTTCACAAAAACGGCTCCTACACAATTTGAAAAAGAAGAATTCGGGGCTTATAAATTTGTTCCGATGTTGGGAGACACGAACCATTAAATAGTAACGGAGATTTTTTCTACCACAAAACTGCTCTAAAGTATTTAAATAAATTAAATACTTTAGAGCAGTTTAGTTTTAAAAGTTTACCATCCTGAAAATAAGAAGAGTATATCAGCTGAAAATCAAATATTTTCATAGAAACTTAAGTGTACTTCTCTTCTATACCTAATATATTCAAATTAAAAATAACTAAAAGTTCAAAAAAACTTTTATGACTTTTGTGGTTAAAAATTAAAGTTTTAATAAACGTTAAGACCGGTTCGGAATAGTAATTGGATTCAATTTAAAACCTAATCACTTAAATTTTATTATTATAGATACGAATAGATTTAAATCATCACATGATTTTAGTAATATTCAGAAAAATCTGCATAATAATCCGGGATATCATGCAGAAAGCTATACCCAGCAGGTGAAGGATTATATGAATGATATGAAAGCTAAGAATCAGGAAGCAACCAAGCAGGGATTTATCGCTCATGCACAGAAATCGGCAAAGGATGCTTGGGAAGAGATTCAGGAGATGGCTTCAGAGGCCTGGGACAAAAATAAAGATAAACATCAATAATTTTTAATTCGATAGTTAAAGAACCTCACTTTTTAACGCAGTGAGGTTTTTTATTTGAAAATTTCACGACTATCTGTCATTTGTCCTTGAAATATCTTAACGAATCTTGCGATACAAAAATGAGATATTAAAAATTGTAAACACGAAAATTAAATCAAAATAAAAAATGAAAGTATTTGTAAATAGAAGGATTCCGCAAACAGGAATCAATATGCTGAAAGAGGCGGGACTGGAAGTTTTTATCCCGGAACACGAAAATCTGTCTCACGAAGAATGGCTGATCTATTGTCAGAATCACGATGCCATTTTAAGCGTGGGCGGAGAATTTAAATACGACAAAGATTTTTTTGCTCAATGCCCTAATATAAAAACGATCGCTTTATATTCCGTAGGTTTCGACCATGTAGATATTCAGGAAGCGAACCGTAGACAGATTCCGGTAGGAAATACACCTGACGTTCTCAGTAAAGCCACTTCTGATGTAGCTTTTCTATTGATGCAGTCGGTGGCGAGAAGAGCGAGTTATAATTTTCAGAAGGTAAAAGACGGGAATTGGGGAGACTTTGACCCGTTGCATGCTTTAGGACAGGAATTGTACGGAAAAACCCTGGGAATATTGGGGTTGGGAAGAATTGGTTTTGAAATGGCTAAAAAGTCCCAAAAGGCTTTTGATATGAATATCATTTATCATAACCGCCACCAAAATGAAGACGCAGACAAAGAATTGAACGCGACTTATGTTTCTTTCGAAGACCTGATTGCACAGTCAGATGTACTAAGTGTTCATGCCAATTTTAACCCTGAACAGAAAGACCTTTTCAATGGTCCCGTGTTTGAAAAAATGAAGGATAATACCATCTTTATCAATACCGCAAGAGGGGGTTTCCAAAATGAAAAAGACCTCTATGAAGCCTTGGTTTCAAAGCAGATCTGTGGAGCTGGGTTAGATGTTACCAATCCTGAGCCGATGTCTAAGGAAAATCCGCTTTTAGAACTTTCCAATGTATGTGTATTGCCACACATCGGTTCTGCGACCATCGAGGCCAGAACAGGAATGGCGAAAATTGCTGCTGAAAATATCATTGCTTTCTCCAAAGGGGAGAAAATACCTTATTGTGCAAATCCTGAGGTATATTCGGTGAGTTCTTAGTAGCTTGGAATTATTTTTGTTGATAAACCTTAAACATTTAATATCATGATACCAGAAAACAATACCAACGAACAGAACAGAAAACTGGAAGAAATGGATTATAATCCCAGTGAAGATATATTTAATAAAGAAAAACATATTCCGCTGGACGGTGACGGAAATCCCATCCTAAATGAAGAGGACGATGATAAAATAGATAAAGGCCTAGATATCCCAGGAACTGAAGATGACGACGATATGGAAAAAATAGGATCCGAGGATGAAGAAAACAACTACTGGAGCCGTAGCGATAACGCAGACGACCACGAAGAAGAAAATGATGACGTTTTAACCTAAATTCTGGATCTGTACAACAGACTAACCTTACTGAGATCAGTGAGGTTTTTTTTATTTTTGAAAACCACTTATTCTCTGACGAATATCATTCCCCTCTTTTGGAGGGGTGGATTCGACTAAAAGGAGAAGACGGGGTGGTTAAAAAAAACATAAACAATGAAAGAAATCCTTACCCATATTCAAGGTATTCCCATCCAAAGGAATTTTGTAGAAAATCTACCCTTTAATCCCTATTTAACAGTATTGCTAAAAGAAAAACGGAAAGCACGTATTTTAAGTGAGGTTATTTTCTGGAAAAAGGTGAGGGCGGGAACATTTCACCACATTGATTTTGACAGACAACGAATCATCGGAAATTATATTGTTGATTTCTATGTAAAAACTTTAGGACTAATTGTTGAAATTGATGGTTCCAGCCATGATGAAAAACAAGTTTACGATGGAATCAGACAGGAATATCTTGAGTCTTTGGGGCTTTTGGTTTTCAGGACTACTGATTTTGATGTAAGGAATAATATTTATGTAGTGATGAAGGATCTGGAGTATTTTATTATTCAGCATTTTGGGACCACCCCGTCTTCCAAAATTCTATAAATTTTGCAATCCACCCCTCCGGAGGAGGGGAATATTCAGTCGGTGTTTTTGTTATAGTTGATATTTGTAGTTTAAGACATCATCAAATTCCCTTGCCTATATTTCGTAATTTGAATATCTTTAAAACTTCAAAACGTTGAATTCTAAACATTGAACTAGATAGCAATATGACATTTCAAGAACAGATACAGCAGGGGATTCCGAATCAGCTGCCACAGCCTAAACCATACGAAACCAATATCAACCATGCACCGAAGCGTAAAGAAATTTTAGGGGAAGAAGAGAAAAAGCTTGCCCTGAAAAATGCATTACGTTATTTCGAACCTCAGTTTCATGCAGAACTGTTGCCTGAATTTAGAGAGGAACTGGAGAAATACGGGAGAATTTATATGTACAGATTCCGTCCGGATTATGAAATGAAGGCAAGGTCCATCGCAGATTATCCCGGGAAATCGGAGCAGGCAAAAGCCATCATGCTGATGATTCAGAATAATCTTGATTATGCAGTGGCGCAGCATCCTCACGAACTGATTACCTATGGTGGAAACGGAGCTGTATTCTCCAACTGGGCACAATATCTTCTGACGATGAAATATTTGTCTGAAATGACAGACGAACAGACTTTAACCATGTATTCCGGGCATCCGATGGGATTATTTCCTTCTCACAAAGATGCTCCAAGAGTCGTTGTAACGAATGGAATGATGATTCCTAATTACTCCAAACCGGATGATTGGGAGAAATTCAATGCACTAGGCGTTACCCAATATGGGCAGATGACGGCGGGAAGTTATATGTACATCGGTCCGCAGAGAATTGTTCATGGAACCACGATTACGGTACTGAATGCTTTCAGAAAGATTAAAAAAGAACCGCAGGGAGGACTTTTTGTAACTTCCGGATTGGGAGGAATGAGTGGCGCACAGCCAAAAGCAGGGAATATTGCAGGCTGTATCACCGTATGTGCTGAAGTAAATCCAAAAATCACAAAGATCCGTCACGACCAGAAGTGGGTGAATGAGATTTATGAGAATATAGATGAACTGATAGAAAGAGTAAGAAAGGCTCAGGGAAATAAAGAAACCGTTTCTCTCGCTTACCTTGGAAATATTGTTGAGGTTTGGGAAAAATTTGATGAGAAAAACTTAAAAATCGATATCGGTTCAGATCAGACATCGCTTCACAACCCTTGGGCTGGTGGTTATTATCCGGCAGGACAAAGCTTTGAAGAATCCAATAGAATGATGGCTGAAGATCCTGAATTATTTAAAGAAAAAGTTCAGGAAACATTAAGAAGACACGCTGCGGCGATCAATAAACATACTCAGAAGGGTACGTACTTCTTTGATTACGGAAATGCCTTTTTGCTGGAAGCTTCCAGAGCAGGAGCAGATGTAATGGCTGAAAATCCTACCTTAGGAAGAGAATTCAAATATCCGAGCTATGTTCAGGATATTATGGGTCCCATGTGTTTTGATTACGGTTTCGGACCGTTCCGTTGGGTATGTGCCAGCGGAAAACCGGAAGATTTGCAGAAAACAGATGATATTGCTTGTGCTGTTTTGGAAGAGATGGTAAAAAACTCTCCTGAAGAGATTCAGCAGCAGATGAAAGACAATATCCAGTGGATCAAAGGTGCTCAGGAAAATAAACTGGTGGTAGGTTCACAGGCAAGAATCCTTTATGCAGATGCAGAAGGAAGAATGAAGATCGCAGAAGCTTTCAATAATGCCATTAAAAACGGGGAGATTGGAGCTGTTGTTTTAGGAAGGGATCATCACGATGTTTCCGGTACAGATTCTCCTTACAGAGAGACTTCCAATATCTATGACGGTTCAAGATTTACCGCAGATATGGCAATTCACAACGTAATTGGCGACAGTTTCCGCGGGGCTACATGGGTGTCTATCCATAACGGTGGCGGAGTAGGCTGGGGCGAAGTAATCAACGGTGGTTTCGGAATGCTTCTGGACGGAAGTGCTGAAGCAGACCGAAGACTGAAATCTATGCTGTTCTGGGACGTGAACAACGGAATTTCCAGAAGAAGCTGGGCCAGAAATGAAGGTGCTGTTTTCGCCATTAAAAGAGCCATGGAAGCAGAACCTAATCTGAAAGTAACGCTTCCGAATTTTGTGGATGAGAATTTGTTTTAAAAATAATCTAATCAACATAATATGTTTGATAAATGAGACTGTCAAAAAATTGATAGTCTCATTTATTTACTTACCAAAATATTTTTTAATTGATGTCGGTATAGTATTATTTGACTTATCTAAATTATTATGATAGGCATGAAAAGTGTTGTCTGCCGTCCGTTCATTTGGGAAAAGTATAAATAATTTTTCGACCTCGTCATAATTGATATGAAAGTTGGATCTTTTCCTCAAATCAAAAATAGCGTCATCTAATAATTTTTGAGAATTTCTGTCAACACAATATAATTGTGATTCGCCGGAATGTGCAGGTATAAGAATGCCGTTTTCTCTTCTTCTTCCATGTTTTGGGTAATGTGGATTAAATTTTCTTGGAGGCAGTGTTTTATTAATCAATGACCAAGTACTTTTTGCATTACTAAAATGATTTATTCTTTGATTACAAACTTTGGCCAAAGTAATATTTACTTTGGCTTGTGATTGAGTAATGCTATCAACTCCTTCAAAATCTTTTAGAAAATCTTTCACTTTATTTTTGAATTTTGGCAACGCATTATCATATTGAATATTTCCAATTGCATTTTTGAATTTACTTTTATTATAGATAGCTTTCACACCTAATTGTCTGGAAACTTCAAATAATATTTGAAAGTCTTTAATAATTTGAATTGTTATTGGTTCTTCAAAGAAAGCATCATCAATATAAAAACAAAATTTATCTATCATTATAAATCAAATAAAAAGTCAGTATCTGTAGTAATTTGATCAAAAAATCCTTCGGGCGCAAAACGAATTATACCTCCCTCTTCTATGATTATTTTATGCGCTATGGAGCTAGGGCTATTTTCATCTCTTTCAAACTGATAGATGCTGACATTATCCTTACTAATTCCTTCTTCAGAGTTGTCCTCGTGCTTTTTGCATTGTACAAGAATTCCATTTATAATATGATCTGAATGAGATTCTACAAACACTTGTACACCAATATCTACTACCTTTGTAAGAAACTCTATTATTTTAGATTGCGCTTTGGGATGAAGGTGAGCCTCTGGATTTTCAATAATTATAACCTCTCCTTTTTTAGCAATAAGACCTGTAATAATAATAGGAAGTATATAGCTGTATCCGAAGCCTACATTGATAGACTTATAAATTTTCCCATCATTTCTATTATTAATCAAAAGACTTAAAATACTACTTTCTTGTTCTTCCCCTATCAGTTTAAGATTTGCTCCATCTAATATATAACTAAGCCATTCCTCTGTTTGTTCTAAAATTGTATATGCATTTTCGCCTCTATACAATTTCTCATGTACAGTAGTTCCTTGTTTTTTAGTATGGTATAATACATTAATGCTGTACTCACCCTTAGCACCGGTATGAATACTTTTTGGAATGGATAATTTTTCTACATATTTTCTAGGACCAATTCTGTCGGCTGAAACATAATGAATATTTTTAAAAAAACTAGAAACATCAGCAAGAGATATATTTCCATTTTCTAAACTCAATCTTGCAGATAGCTGCAAATGATCCTGTTCATTTTCTGATAGAAGATAGTTTACTTTTTCTTCTACACTATCACTTTCTAGAGTAAAACCTATCTCAATTACTTTATTTGTAGTGTAGCTATTTTTTATATCTTCATACGTCCCAAGTTCTACATACGAACTATTAAGATATATTTGGTTTTCCTCTTTATCCCAAATATTCCAATTAGATTGAGAAATAAGCAGTATTGATTGTAGTAATGATGATTTACCTCGACCATTTATTCCTGTAAGAAGATTAAGTTTATTTGCCGTAAAGGAAACTTTCTCATCAAAACATTTAAAATTTTTAAGGAATATTTCTTTAATCATATATGTTTTCTTTTAGTGTTTCAGTAGCTAAATTAAATCTTGTATTAACCCTTTCTTTGGTATTAGTTGAGCGAGTAACCGCATCAATGTAACTTTGATTGCGGATTAATTGAGTGTAATTTTTTTTGATAGTATTTTTATTTTTTTTAATGAAGTCATCACTCATTAACGAAATAGCATGTGAGACACTTTCAAAAACCGCCATATTAATAGTCCCTTTTGTACTGAGAGTAGGAATTCTAAAATTTTTGTCACCCCAAATTTGATATGAGTATTTCATTACTCTTTCAAAATCTTTAATTACCTCTTCTATTTGCTTACCAGACCATTTATTTATTTTTCTCATTGCATCCTCTATGTAATTACTTAGATTACCAATATATTCCTTTTCATAATCAAAATAACGAAAGGCGATGTAACGTAAAATAAGTTCTCGATCCTTCATTCTTTGAGGTGAAACACCATCAGAAATAGCAGACTTGAAATAAGGTTCTTCTGATAATTCTTTAAGGAGAGCTGTAGATTTTCCAATAAAAATACAATTTCGAATTTCTTGTCTGTTGAGTTGTGTACCTCCAGTATTGATTCTATTGAATAAATCATAAATGACTTCCATTGGCGTAGAAGGCTTTAAGATAAATATATTAAGTTTTTTGTCTTCAAATTTAGCTTGTAAATTATCCGGTAAATCTTTATAAAAAAAACCATTATATTTTGGAACAGCTTCTAATTGTGATAGTGGAAATTGGTTGTTATAAAATTCTTCTAGAGTAGTAGTTCGTTGCAAACCATCGATAATCATATATTTAGATTCTTTTGTTTCAGAATCTATTCGTTCATTAAAGTATATGAATGGAATAGGAAAATTTAGTAAAATTGATTCTACAAATTTAGATTTGGCTTTAGTGTTCCATACCAAATTTCTTTGAAAATCAGGTTGTGTGATAATTTTTTGCTTCTTTTTTTGACGTAAAAGTTCAAAAATAGAAAATTGTTCCACGCCCATATCCAAATCATTGAGAATAGGATCGTATGGGTATAAACTAGAACTAGAATTAGAATCATCAACAACATCCTCATCAAGCTTTATTATTTCTTTATTTAAACCTTCATTCATTGTATATGGTATTTTATGACAAAAGTAAAAAAAAGATGATAATAAATATCGTATTTGCTTATAAAGAAATCATTCTGAATAATAAAGATAGTTTTAGATTTTAATTGGATTATTTTTTTTTGAAGAAAATCAATACACAAAATATTTTCACTTCTGCTAAAACATTTTTACTTTTCAGTAAAAAAAATCGTAAAATAAACCTCCCAACTTCTCCGTTTGTTTAAAACAACTCTGTTTGTAACTTCCGTACTCCTCCGGAACTTCAAAACAAGCGTGATTCTAATCTCCGGAGGACTCCGGAAGTCTCCCGCAACGTGCAGGCAGCCAAAGAAGTGTTCCGAAGATTACGCGCAACGGTATTTGTAACCTAGTGACTTTTTAATATATTTGATTCTGAAAATCAGTATCAATTCACTAACAAATACACAAAAACACGTATGGAAATCGCACTCACCAAGCTGAGTACTAAAGATCTTGCGACTTTAGCTCAGAGAACTATTTCAAATGCCTAGTCAGGGAAATATCCGGTTATTGCCAACCATCCGCTGCTTACGGATTTGCAGGACTCCTATATCGAATACGATAGGGTATATACCAAACAGGTCTACAGCGGAAAAGGAAAAGACGTTGCCGCGTTGGATCATGAAAGAGATGTTGCGTACAACAGTATGAAAGCATTCCTGAACGGGTACCGGAAGCTTTCTTCTGCCGCCAATTATCAGCTGGCGGAAGACCTGTATCAGGTATTTAAAACTTTCGGGCTGGATCTCGACCGAATAAGCTATTCTTCCCAGACTGCTCAAATGAAAAAGCTGATCGAAACCCTTGAAAGTTCCGAGAATACACAGAAAATCACAGCCCTTTCTCTGGAAACCGCATTGGCTGATATGAAAGCCAAACATGAAGCTTTTGAAACGCTTTTTTCTGAACAGGCAATGATTAATGCAGATCTTCGTCAGATGAAAAGCGCATCGGCCATCCGAAAGGATCTGGAAAAAAATCTGAAAGCGTATATCAGTTTATTAACCGTAATGAAAGGAGTTTCGGGTTGGGAACTTTTCTACAATGATGTTAATGAATTGGTAAAGGCCGCGAAAAATTCTTCTATCGTAACCCCCAAACCGGAAAAGCCATCTTAAAACAATAGGAACAAAAAAACTCAGCACACCGCTGAGTTTTTTTATATCTGATAATCAAAATTCGACTATTTATTTTTTATACTTTTTCAGTTCTTCCTCCAACCTTTGATTTTCCTTTTTCAGAATCTGTATAAGCTCTCTCTGGCTTTCCAGAAGGAATTCCGGGACATTGCAGTAATAATTACCATTGATATTCCCTACATCAATTGTATTGTTATTAAAATGATTTATGTTTTTAGCTTCATCTTCCTGATAAATTTCCTCCAAAGGAACTTCAAGAAAACGGGCGATTTTTTCCCATTCTTCTTTTCGGATGCTTACATCTCCGCTTTCTTTTCTGCTGTAGTTGGAAACATCTGTTGCAATGATATCTGCGATCTGCTGTTGTGTAAAGCCTTTTCTTTTTCTTACGTCGCGTAGTTTTTCTTTTTGCATAACCGTATTTTGTACAAATATGCAAAATATTACGCAAAAAAAATAGGGGTTAGGTTTTTTAGCGGCAACATTTGATGATTCTTTTTTGTTTCAGATCAAAGGGTATTCTTTGCTTTGTTGGGAAATCGCAAAAGCGCAAGGTTTCTTACAGCTGCATGAATATTTAAAGCGCAAGAAAATCAAAGACTTTCAGCTATAGATTC
This sequence comes from Chryseobacterium antibioticum, assembly GCF_012927325.1. GTDB lineage: Bacteria > Bacteroidota > Bacteroidia > Flavobacteriales > Weeksellaceae > Chryseobacterium > Chryseobacterium antibioticum. The sequence continues at coordinate 19,313 of NZ_JABBGI010000021.1, forward strand.
ATTGTGAAATGGGCGGTACTAAATTTTATCAGAGATAAAATCTTTGCACCTTAAAACGTGTTTTTGTCATATAACTTGCGTCTTTGCGATGTTCCAACCATAAAAAATAAAAGTTTTTTACGGCTTGTTTTTACAGAACTTGTCTAAATATTTCCAACCTTTTCCATAATTACAGCATCTCTATATAAAAAGAGACTATGAAAATCACCATACCAAAACCATGTCACGAAAACTGGGAAATGATGACGCCCGAAGAGAAAGGTAGATTTTGTTCCGTTTGTTCCAAAACTGTCCGGGATTTCGCCGGGGCTTCTGATCAGGAAATTATAGAGGTTTTTTCCCATTCTTCAGAAGATATTTGTGGAAATTTTAATGCATCGCAGCTTAACAGAGATCTGCAATATTCTTTTATCAATTCACTCTTTACGAAGTTTGCGGTCGGTTTTATGTTGACAACAGGAGGATTTGTTTCCGTATATGCACAGCAAAATGAAGTACACGATACTTTAAAATCAGACGAAATAAAAGACGTTGTGATCTTCCCCCAAAAACAAAAAAAACTGCTGGGTTCAACGACCGTAATACCGGGAAATCTTATAGCGAATACTCAACAGAGTGAAATGCAGGCCCAGCTGAGCGGTTTGATGGGTAAGGGAATTTCCACTGTACAACAAGACGATAAAGCTCATCGGAAAATGAGGATCGGAGGTGCTTCATCAACGCTGAGGAGTACTGAAAAGCCTTTATGTGTAATCAATGGAAAGGTGAGTAGTTTTGAAGAACTCAGTTCGATGGACACTAAAATAATAAAAACGATGAATGTTCTGAAAGGGGCTTCTGCAACGGCAATTTATGGCTCAAAAGCTCAAAACGGCGTTATTGTAGTAACCACTAAAAAGAAAGAAAAGCTAAAAAAATAACGAGTTGCGGCGATCGAAGATCGCCGCAACTCGTTTTAAATTATTTCAAAAGCAAAAACTTACTTTTTTACCGCTGCAATAGCAGCCTCATAATTAGGTTCATGCGAAATATCATCCACCTGCTCTTCATACACAATCTTTCCTGAAGGATCAATTACCACAACGGCTCTGCTTAAAAGCCCTTTCATCACAGAATCTGTGATTTCCACCCCATAAGTTTTCCCGAAATCAGAACGGAAATCCGAAAGCATCACCACATGCTTGATTCCTTCTGCACCACAAAATCTTTTTTGGGCAAAAGGAAGATCTTTGGAAATACAAAGAACCACTGTGTTTGGAATATTAGCTGCATCTTCATTGAAATGATGTACAGAAGCCGAACAAACACCTGTATCTACACTTGGGAAAATATTAAGAATAATGAATTTTCCTTTGTAAGAATCAAGAGTCTGATCCTTCATCGTAACATCTGTAAGCGTAAACTTGGGCGCTGCCTTATTCACTGCCGGCAGTTTGGCGTAGGTATGTACCGGTTTTCCTCCCATCATTACTGTATTCTGAGCGAACGTACATACTGAGAAAAGGAATAACGTACTGAAAATTATTTTTGAAAACATGTAATTTTATTTTGAAACAAAATTATTCTTTTTTTAGTCTCCGTTTGTTAATTTTAATTCAAATACCCGATAAATAGAGCAAATCTATCAACTGCCTCTTTTTAAAATCGATTTTAACGGCTACCTTTATTCTGTATAATTTTAGAATCACACTCAGTTATCAAAAAAAATAAAATTTATGGATTCAGTAAATAAGCCGTTATTTCAAGATATTTTTAAAAGCGAAAGCGAAATTCCAGAAGAATTTAAAGTTCCCGAGATCCACCAAAAGGTCTACCTTCTCAATGGAGAACTGGTAGAATGGAAAGGAGAGGTTCAGGATATCTACTCACCCGTCTGTATTCCTACAGAAAACGGCCTGGAAAGAAAACTTCTCGGAAGTATTCCCAATATCGGCCCCAAAGAAGCAATGGAAGTTCTTGAAGCTTGCGTGAGAGCCTATGATAATGGCTTGGGCGAATGGCCAACCATGTCTGTAGAAGGACGTATACAATGCATGCAGAAGTTTGTTTATCTCATGATTGAGCAGCGTGACCTGGTCATCAAACTGCTGATGTGGGAGATCGGAAAAACGCTCGCCGACTCTACTAAAGAATTTGACAGAACCGTAGATTACATCAATCAAACCATTGATGCCTTGAAAGATCTGGACCGGGAATCTTCCCGTTTTCAGGAAGCTGAAGGAACCATAGCGCAGATCAGAAGAGCTCCGTTGGGCGTTGTTTTAAGCATGGGACCATTCAATTATCCTTTAAATGAGATCTTCACCACATTGATTCCTGCACTGATCATGGGAAATACGATATTGTTTAAACTTCCAAAGCATGGTGTTTTAGCCCATTATCCTTTACTGAATGCATTTAAAGAAGCCTTCCCGAAAGGAACGGTAAATACCCTTTACGGTAAAGGTTCAGAGATCATTACCCCGATCATGGAAAGTGGAAAAGTAAATGTTCTGGCCTTTATCGGATCTAGCAAAGTGGCGAACGGACTGAAAAAGCTGCACCCTAAAGTCAACCGTTTGCGCGCCATCCTGAGCCTTGATGCTAAAAATGCTGCCATCGTGACTAAAAATGCCAATCTGGATGTTGCGGTGAGCGAATGTATCCTTGGAGCATTATCTTTCAACGGGCAGCGCTGTACCGCCCTAAAATTGATATTTGTTCAAAAAGAAATTGCTGAAGAATTTATACAAAAATTAAGTGCTGCTGTTTCTGCCCTGAAGCCGGGGCTGCCGTGGGAAAAAGACGTCAAAGTAACCCCACTTCCTGAAGTAAACAAACCTCCTTATCTGAAAGAATGTATTGAAGATGCTTTGGCAAAAGGTGGAAAAGTTTTAAATGAAAACGGAGGATTTACAGAAGAATCTTTTGTTTTTCCTGCAGTGGTTTATCCGGTTAACAGCGAGATGAAATTATATCATGAAGAACAGTTTGGTCCGGTGATCCCGGTGGTTCCGTTTGAAGATATAGAAGAGCCTATCGATTATCAGGTGAATGCGTCCCACGGAATGCAGGTGAGCATCTTCAGTGAAGATCCGCAGGAAGTTTCCAGGCTAATCGATCCGTTTGTGAATCTGGTAAGCCGTGTCAACATCAATTGTCAGGCGCAACGTGGACCGGATGTTTTTCCGTTTACAGGAAGAAAAGACAGCGCAGAAGGAACACTTTCTGTATTTGATGCGCTTCGCTCATTTTCAATCAGGTCTCTGGTAGCTGCAAAACTGACGGATTCCAATAAGAAATTATTAAATACAATCGTGAGAGAACATGATTCTAATTTTCTAAGCACAGACTACATTTTCTAGATAGATTTCTGATTCTATTTAACATAAAATAATAATCCTCAATAAATTTATTTATTTTTTGAGGATTTTGTACTTTGAGACAGAGAGTTTTTAGTTTTTTGTGTTAAAAAAGCAGTGTTTTTATCAAAATGCTGCTTTACGAGTAGAGTTTCGAACATGTCTTTAATGGAAAAAGAATTTTTAGAGAAAATAGAGAAGCATAAAGGTGTTATCTTCAAGATCTCTAAAATGTATATGGACGATCAGGATGATCAAAATGATCTTTATCAGGAGATCATTTATCAGGCCTGGAAATCATACGGAGATTTCCAGAGGAGGAGTGACTTCTCTACATGGCTTTACCGGACTGCACTTAATACAGCGATTGTATTTTTGCGCAGTGAAAAAAAACGTAGTTTTATACAAAATCAGGGTATAGAGAATCTTGTAGTTCCACATGAATCCTATAATGATGCAGATGATAGAAATATGAAGCTGATGTATGAGGCTATCCACCAACTCAGTCCTATAGACAAGGCACTTATTTTTTTCTTTTTGGAAGATTTTCCGGGCAAAGAGATCGCCCGTCAGCTAGGTATTACCGAAGTGAATGCCCGTGTAAAGATGAATAGAGCCAAGACAAAATTAAAGGAAATCATCGAAAAGCAAAAGAGTGACCAGATTTAAAAACAAAAACAAATGGAGTTAGAAAATTTTAAAACACTTTGGAATAAAGACAACAAAGAGGATTTGCCTGAAATTTCCATTGAAAAACAGACAGAGATCCATTCACCAATGCAAATGCTCAGGATCAATATGGAAACAGAATTCTGGCTGATGGTTGTCACCATGCCTATGCTTCTGATAGGATTTCCGTTTGCTTCCGGAGATACAAATATTGTCACCATATCAGCTTTTGTCGTTGCACTGACGATGGGGTTTATTATTTATTTCTATTCCCGTTTTCTCAAGCTTTACAAAATACTTCGTAAAAGTGGTATCAATACAAACTATGATCTGTTTAACCTTAAAACACAGCTTTTAATATCGAAAGAAATCTACATTTCCTATTATATTTCCTACATTCCGCTTGCTTTTCTGTTATCGCTCATCAAGATCAACTTTCATTTTGAAGCGAAATACAACCTGGCTATTTTTGGAGTCAGTTTTCTGATGACCCTGATGCTGGTCTGGTTCATTATAAAATATTGGATCTATTATATGTACGGCCGCTATATAGAAGATGTGGTACGCTTGGTGGATGAACTGAATGGTCTGGAAATAGAACAGAAAAAGGCCAGAAAAAATTCATGGTTTGAGCGCTCCCAGAGATTTTTCATGAATAAATTCGGGCTCAAAGGAAATATCCTGAATACGGTGATATGGTTTGTCTCGGTATATATTTTTATCATTATATTTTTGACGCTGGTTCTTTTGCTATTCATCATTATCGGTGTAAAACTTGATTTTATTGATCTTCACATACTTCAAAAAGCGTTAGACAGACTGAATTGATTTCTTCATAAATTTAATCATATCCATTAGTCCCGACAGACATTTTCTGATGGGGCTATTTTTTTATACGAATTAATAAAAAATCGGTCTGTTAAAAACCGCCTGTATGAGAGGGCTAAGGAGCTTGTGAAAATGACAAGAAATATAATATTGTTTTTTAATGTAAATTTTTCCCCAAATGGTGTAACATTTTTTCTTTTTTTCTACTAACTATTAGAAATATAAAATGTTAGTCACATATTTTAGTTGTTGAGGCTCAAATTTTTAACTAACTGTTTAATTTAATAGATAAACCATTTAAGAGAAAGTTTATAGATTAAGATTATTTCGTCCAAAGGCTATGTTTTTTAACGGATGCTTGAGAAAAACTAAATAAAACACACAATGAGACCCGGCAGGAATTTTCTGTTGGGTTTTTTATTTTAAAAAATATTTGTAACATTTTTTTACAATTAAAACTAACTCTATAGAGCCCGAAGATATGAACTCGTTAGAGCAGGAATTTTTAGACAAAATAGAAAAACATAAAGGAATCATTTTTAAGATTTCTAAAATGTATATGTCCGAAAAAGACGACCGCGATGATCTTTTTCAGGAAATTACCTACCAGATTTGGAAAGCCTATCTCAACTTCAGAGGGCAGAGTGAATTTTCTACTTGGCTGTACAGGATTGCCCTCAACACCGCTATTATTTTTCTGAAATCTGAGAAAAAGAGAAGTTTTATTTCTAATGGGGAATTGTCCGTCTTTAAAGTCATTCAGGATGAATATGATGACGGAAAAGAAGAGAAACTTGCTCAGATGTATAGAGCGATCCGTCAGTTGAATCCTATCGATAAAGCTTTTATTTTTTACTATCTGGAAGATTTTTCAGGAAAAGATATTGCAGAGCAGATGGGGATTTCCGAAGGTAATGCAAGGGTAAGAATGAACCGCGCCAAAAATAAGCTTAAGGATATCCTGAACTCAAATAAATCATAATTTTTAAATCAATCCCAAATGAATATAGATGAATTAAAAAACGCTTGGAATGAAGATGTTTCCGAAGAAGCACCTGAAATAAGTATGGAGCAAAGAAATAAGATCAACCTTCCGCTGGAAAAAATGCGTAAAAATATGCGCATGGAATTCTGGTCCATCATTGGAATCTTTATATTTTCATTTATAGTATGCGCTTTCTGCAGACCCTTTAAACTACAGTTTTATATTACGGTTCTCATAGCGTCAATGCTGATGGTTACGATCTTCTTTTTTAGTAAATTTTTCAGGCTTTACAGCGATATCAGCAATCCGATGCTCAAAACATATGATTCTTTAAAAGATCTGGTGATGCAGGTTAATCTGAATAAACAGTATTATCTATCCTATTATCTGAGCTTTGTGCCTTTTATCGTCTGCGAAATGATCATTGTGATAGAATTTATTCCTTGGCCTGAACCCATGAGTGAAATAAAAACGGCCGTAATTCTGATCAGTTCAGTTACGATAGGATTATTTGTGCTGTTTGTGACGGGGAAATTCTGGTTCAACCGTTACTACGGAAGATATATTGTACATATTGAAGATCTTGTGAAGGAATTAAAAAAGTGAAAACAGTTTCGGCGGGCTGAAAGCCCGCCGAAACCGTATAAAACTATTGATGTTCTTTTTCTTTTGCAATTTCTTTTTTTACCCATTCCAGCTGCGGATCTTTTTTATCGATAATATCCTGCATGCTTTCTGTAATGGTAATATCAGGGATGACTCCTTTTTTTGTATTCAGAAAATCGATGTTGGGTTGCACCAATAACAATCCAATAGGAAGATTGATCCTCGAATTAGGTAGCTTTTGGTAGGAATAAAATCCTGCAACAGTTCCGTCATTCGCACCGCCGGTTTCTTCGCCTACAAGAACTGCCCGTTTATCATATTTCAGTTTCGCTGTGATAATTGAAGACGCTGAAAAACTTCCGCCGTTGATCAGTACAAAAACCTTCCCATTGAAGGCGTTCTTGTTGGGTTTCGTAGGTTGATCTGCTTTCATTTTATAGTAGACCTTTCCATCTTTTTTATAAGTACTGAAAGTCTGGGCAAAAACATAAGTAGGGTAGGCCAGACTCTTAAAAGCATATTGAAAAGCACTGCTTTTTCTGAAATAATTGGTCTTTAGAGGAGTCAGTCTTGACGTAAGCTGTGATGGTTTTATCAGGACATAGGGCTTCGGAGCCAGATATGAATACAGGTTGTTGATCTCATACAAAGACCCGCCGTAGTTGTTGCGGACGTCTATGATAAGGTATTTGGATCCGGCATTTTTTATCTTTGCAAATGTTTCCTTGTAAAACTTATCAGAATAATCCCTTGAAAAACTTTTTACTTTTATATACGCTGTTGTGCTGTCTTTATCTAGAAATTTGAAATTCCGGTTATAAGAATTGCTTGAGGCTACATAATCATTCACTTTCTTCTCAGGAGTGCGTTTTTCCAGCTGTTTATCCTGGTCCAGATCATTTTTGGATTTGGATTCCCGGTGTAATGTATATGTGTGTTTTTCACCGTTGTACAGTGTTTCTATAGTTGCGGTGTTTTTAAACCCGTTTTCTGCAGTATAAAAATTAAAGAAAACATCCTTTAAAAAATAAGACTGAAAGGTATTGTTATAGCCGTCGCTGCTGATGAGTTCACGGTATTTTTTTAAATATTCAGTAACAGGAATAGCATTGATAGACAAAACTTCAGTTCCCGGTTGTATATTTTCTATTGAGTCTCTGTTTTGAATGATATAGAGATGATTATCTTTTACATAATATTCAAAACGGCTGAACATTCCTTTCTTATTTTCAATAGTTTTGATTTCTCTTTTCGAAAACTTTTTTCTGGGGATTCTCAGCGACAAATGTCCTTCACGGATATCTGCAATAACGGGTTGCAGTTTAAAATAAAACTGCAGCGGAGTCAGAGGTTCGTTGATTGTCTGTTTCAGGCTGTCAAATTTATGGTCAAGATCCTGTTTGGAAATATACCAATAAAGCTGGGGATGCATCTTCTGAAGCTTAGAGTAGGCATAGTCTATGTCCTCCTTAAGCTTGTCCGGTTCAATGCATGACGCTCTCTGTTCATTATGCCTTCTGATAGAAGCACATGAAGAAAGGGCTGCTGCCAGCAATATGATCGAATAATTTTTCAATGTGTTTTGACTTTTTCAATCGGCTAAGTTAAAAAGTTTAAGATTATTCTCGATTAAATAAATAATAAATTATTCCAAAAGCTTTATAAATTTAGTTAAAAATAACCTTCTATAGAATGATATTTTTAAGAGAAAGTAAAAGTCAATACCTTTGTCCCTTATTTAAATGCAGATGATATATTTGATTTTAATTGTTGTTTTTCTGGTTGCCATGTACTTCATAGTAATGAATCTGCCGGCTTTCGGAGCAGAACCGAAAGGCAAAAGATTGCAACGCATAAAACAGTCAAAACTTTATAAAAACAGGGAATTTCAGAATATCAGCCATACTCCTAATATTGCTGAAGGGCACAGTACCCTAAAAGTCACTTATGATTTCCTATTCGGTAAAAAAGATCCTTTGCTAAAGCCATTAAAAGCGATTCCTTCTATTCATACAGATTTAAGAAATATCCAGAAAAACCAGGATGTGTTCATCTGGCTGGGGCATTCATCCTATTTTCTTCAGACCGACGGTGTTTCCTTTCTGATCGATCCGGTACTGAGTTTATATGGTTCTCCTTTTAAATATTTCAACAAAGCTTTTAAAGGATCAGATATTTTTAAACCGGAAGATATTCCCAATCTTGATTATTTGGTGATTACGCATGATCATTTTGACCATTTGGATTATCCAACAGTGAAATCAATTAAAGACCGGACGGGCAGGGTTATTGTGCCTTTGGGAGCCGGAGCACATTTTGAAAGATGGAGCTACCATGAAGAAAGTTTGATTGAAGAGGAGTGGGGAACAGAAGTGCTTTTAAAAAATAATCTAAAAATAACCTTCACACCGGCGAGGCATTTTTCCGGAAGGAAAATAAAGCAAAACAATACGCTGTGGACATCCTACGTTCTGGAAACTCCTACGAAAAAGATATTTTTGGGCGGTGATAGTGGATACGACTCTCATTTTAAAACGGTAGGGGAGCAAGTGGGTCCTTTTGATTATGCAGTTCTTGAGAACGGACAATACGATGAAGCCTGGAAATATATACATGCACTGCCCGAAGATGTCATTCAGGCAGCGATTGATTTAAAAGTAAAAAATATTATTCCTGTTCATTCTTCAAAATTTGCACTGGCTCTTCATCCCTGGAATGAACCGCTTCAGAAAGTAACAGATTTAGGAAAAGAAAAAGGTCTCAATATCCTTACCCCGATGATTGGGGAAGTATTGGATTTGAACCATTTTGACCATCAGTTCAGAAATTGGTGGGAAGACTGATTCAGGCATGCCAGATGTCCTTGTACCTTGCAGGATGGTTTTCAAACTGCTGGCGTACAAAATCACATTCCGGATCTACCAGAAGATCTTTTTCCTCAGAATAGCGTACCAGTTCATCCAAAAGCATTTTGGCATAGCCGTGCCCTTCACGTTCCTCAATAATTTTGGTATAATAAACGATCAGGAGCCTTCCGTCAATTTTTATAGACATATATCCTGCTTTCTCTCCATCCAATAATAGTTGCAGTTCGTCCTGATAGGGAGATATCTCAAACTTTATATTTTCCATAATAATTAAGATTTAGTTGAGTTTAAATGATTTGCTTCATTCAGTTCATCAAGCATTGAATAATCTGGCAACATGACAATCCTATCGGATTTATACTTCTCACTCTTAAAATTACAAATTAAAATAATACGAAACATGAGTTTTCCCTAAACTTAACGAAATTTTAAGTTCTTTTAAAAAGGTGAGCGCGTTGTAGTGTTTCAGACTAAGAGCTTATAACAAGGGTCCTTTACTTGTAATTCGTGGTGTGCTGAACAAAGTTCTGAGGATATTATTCTAAGATGGACCAGGGGTGATTTGTTTTTTTAACAAAGATTAGGATTGTGCTTTATGAGATTGGCATTTTAATTGACTATGCTAAAACAGTTTAACTTTAAAACAAGCTAAAAGATGAAAAAAATATTAATTGCATTAATGCTTGCAGGCACATTTGGCCTCACTTATGCGCAGTCAGATTATTATAACGATTACAGAAGAAGTATCACAGATGTTAACTGGCAATCCGTGGCTGCAGATCTACTGCTTTCGGTAGCACAAACCAACCAACTGAATGCTTTAAATGACAGATACCGTGATTATGATTCCTGGAACAGGGCTTATGTAAGCCAGCCCGATCGATGGAGAGAAGACAGGTATTATGAAATAGAAAGAATACTTGGAAGAGAAAAGTATACTAAGTTTAAAACTAAATACTATAAAGGCCAGAATCCTGTAGCGGTCTATAACCGTAACAAGAATAACTATAAGAAAAGTAATTCCAAACAATACAAAGAGTATAGAAAGGAATATAAAAAAGAACACAAAAAGGGACATCATTAAGTCTCAAATATCAACTATATATTCAATTTTAGATGGCTGGCATTTTTGCCGGTCATTTTTTATGGTATCTATAATCAGAATTTAAATATTTTTATTCGTTTGAATTTTATAACTTAGTACTATGGAATCTAAAGAAACAATAAAAGGATTTTATTTACGCAATGCTTCAGTACAGAGGCTGGAGACTGATACCACTGCAGGAGTAGGACATTTTAATGTGTTTACACGGGAAAGCTGCTCACTCTTAACCCCTTATAGCAGGAGAGATTATTATAAAATTTCACTGATTATTGGAAAAGGAAAGCTTCATTATGCAGATAAATGGATCTATGTAGACCGTCCAGCCCTGTTATTTTCAAATCCCATCGTTCCTTATTCCTGGGAAGCAGAGAATGATGACCAGACTGGCTGGTTCTGTCTTTTTACAGACCAGTTTCTGCAGAATGGTACCCGTCTGGGGAATCTTCAGGATTCACAACTTTTTAAAATTGGAGGAACCCCTATTTTCTTTGTCGATGAAGAACAGCAGAAGACTATCTCAGATCTTTTTATCAAGATGATGTCCGAGATCGAGTCCGAGTATATGCACAAATATGATATGCTCCGTACCTGCCTCCATCTTTTGATTCATGAAACCATGAAAATGCATCCTGCGGAAAACTTTGAGCCCTATCAGAATGCGTCACATAGGGTTGCTTCATTATTTATGGAACTTCTTGAAAGACAGTTTCCCATTGACAGCCCTGAAGCCTATTTGAAGTTAAAAACACCCAATGATTATGCACAAAGTTTGTCCATTCATGTCAACTCTTTAAATCGTTCCGTAAAAGAAATGACCGGAAAGACTACAAGCCAGCAGATTGCTTCAAGAATTACTCAGGAAGCCAGCGCACTGCTGAAACATACAGACTGGAATATCTCCGAAATTGCCTATGGATTAGGATTTGAAGAGCCTGCTTATTTTACCAACTTCTTTAAAAAGCAGACCGGATTAGCTCCCAATGCCGTCAGAACAACGGTTGTTTGATTTTTATAATTCTTAGTTTGAATTCTATAGAGCATCCGGGCTGTCCTTGTTATAATTTTGTCTTATCAATTTAAAATCACAACCCATTATGAAATTCAGAAAATTAGGAAACACAGGAGAGCAGTTATCTGCAGTAGGTTTAGGATGTATGGGAATGAGCTTTGCTTATGGCCCGGCAGATGAACAGGAAAGCATCAGCACATTACACAAAGCATTAGACTTAGGGGTCAACTTTTGGGATACGGCAGATATGTATGCAGCCGGAGAAAATGAAAAACTGATCTCAAAGGTTTTGGTTCCCAACCGGGATAAGATCTTTATAGCTACCAAATTCGGATTCAGGTTTAAAGATGGAAAACCAAGTCACAGCGGAGCTCCGGGAACGTATTTTGACGGTTCGCCGGAATGGATCAAAAAAGCCGTTGATTTAAGTCTTCAGAGACTGAAAATAGATACCATTGATCTTTATTACGCCCACCGGATTGATCCGAATATTCCGGTAGAAGAAACGGTAGGTGCTATGGCAGAATTGGTAAAAGCAGGAAAAGTAAAGTATCTTGGGTTATCAGAAGCTTCTCCGGAGTCTATCAGAAAAGCGAATGCCATTCACCCGATCACAGCGTTGCAGTCAGAATATTCCATTCTTACCAAGGATATAGAAGATGAAATACTTCCGACCATCAGAGAACTGGGAATTACATTGGTGCCATATTCTCCGTTGGCAAGAGGCCTTTTTGCCAATATCAATGAAGTGCAGAATTTTGGTGACGAAGATTTCAGAAAGACATTACCGCGCTATCAGGAAGAGTATTTGGAAAATAACAGAAACCTGGCCAGAGAAATCAATGAATTTGCTCAGTCTAAAGGTATAAAAGGAACTCAGTTAGCCCTGGCGTGGGTGTTAAACCAGGGAGAAGATATCATTCCGATTCCAGGAACTAAGCGCATCAAATATCTGGAAGAGAATATTGAAGCGGTGAACATCGATCTTTCACCATCAGATCTGGAAACCATCGATAGTCTTCTTAAAAAATACCCTAATGTAGGGGAGAGATATACTGAAGGTTCTATGAAATTAGTCAACAACTAAACATCCCTATTTCCGGATTCCTGCTTATTATTCAGGAATCCGGATCTATTATAAAAACACCTATTTTGATTATGAACAGAAGAGAACTTTTAAAAAACGGACTGATGGCAGGCGCATTAAGCTTTGTCCCTTTTACAGATGTTTTTGCAGGAACTAAAACAATTGTGCCGGATTCGGAAGAAGATCTTTCCGGATTTAAAAAGATAAAACTGGGAGAATTGGAGGTATTCATTCTTACGGATGGATATATTCACGAGAAAAATGTCGATACATTCTGTCCGAGAGCCGATGTGCCTCAATTGAAAACAATTCTGAGGGATAATTTCCGACCGGATGATTATATAGACATGGCGATGAATCTGATGCTTGTCAAAACCAAGGACAGAATCGTTTTATTGGATACCGGAATGGGGATTTTTGCTGATGAAAGAACTGGTTTTCTTTTAAAAAGTCTTCAAAAGGCCGGGTTTTCTCCGAAAGATATCACAGATGTTTTTATTTCCCATGCTCACCCGGATCATATCGGTGGAGTGGTAGACAAACAGAATAATTTGGTTTTCCCCAATGCAGATTTTTACATTTCAAAGATTGAACATGACTTTTGGCTACAGGCTTCCATGAAAGATTTTAAAAACAGCTTTCTAAAGACCCAGCCGGAATTTCTTAATCAGGTGATTCCGCCTATCCAGAATATTCTGAAAACAATTCGTCCGAAGCTCAGGTTTTATGACTTTAAAAAGCCTTTGTATGATCATTTCAGTTTTCAGCTCGCTCCCGGACATACACCCGGACTTACGGTCATGACTATTTCTTCCGGTAGCGATACACTCATATATGTGGCAGATCTTATCCATTCCGATGTGATCCTTTTTCCGCATCCTGAATGGGGTTTTTCAGGGGATACAGATCTTGATATTGCTGTAGAATCCCGTAAAAAACTCTTATCACAGTTAGCAGAAACCAAGACTAAAGCTTTTTCTTATCATCTTCCATGGCCGGGACTTGGCTTTACAAAAAAGAAAGGGTCCGCCTATGAATGGATTCCTCAGAGCTTTATGAACTAATTAAACTTCAATTTTCTACGACATAGTTTCTATAATAAATCCTCTCATTTCCGGGAGGATTTGTTGATTAATAGTCTAAAGAGTTTGAGAATGGCAATGTATTTTAAATAGTATTTATTTGAAGACTTAATTAGGAATGGTTTCAAAATTTATTAATTCGGACACAAAAAAAGCCCCTTAAAAAGGAGCTTTCGTTTATATCAATCAGGAATTAAATTCTGTCAATGATTTCATTTAAAACAGTACTTGGTCTCATCGCTGCATACGTTTTATAGGTGTCAGTTTTGTAATAACCGTCAATATTTTGAGGCTTACCCTGAGCGCTTATTAATTCGGCATTGATAACCTCTTCGCTTTCCTGCATTGCGTTTGCAACCGGAGCAAAATGAGAAGCCAATTCAGCGTCTGCAGTCTGGTTAGCTAAAGCTTCAGCCCAGTACATTGCTAAATAGAAGTGAGAACCTCTGTTATCGATCTGTCCGACTTTTCTTGCTGGAGATTTATCAGTCGCTAAGAATTTAGCGTTAGCCTCGTCTAATGCATCTGCTAAAACCTGAGCTTTAGTATTTCCCTGCGTCTGAGCCAGGTGCTCTAAAGAAGCCTGAAGTGCTAAGAACTCACCTAGAGAATCCCATCTTAAATAACCTTCTTCCAGGAACTGCTCAACGTGCTTTGGAGCAGAACCCCCTGCACCTGTTTCGAATAAACCACCTCCGTTCATCAATGGAACGATAGAAAGCATTTTTGCAGAAGTCCCTAATTCAAGGATAGGGAAAAGGTCCGTTAAATAGTCTCTCAATACGTTTCCTGAAACAGAGATTGTATCTTTCCCTTCTCTTGCTCTTTTAAGCGTTTCAGTCATAGCATCCTTTACATCCAGAATTCTGATGTCAAGACCTGCAGTATCATGATCCTTAAGATATTTTTCTACTTTTTTGATGATTTCTCTGTCGTGCGCTCTTCCTTTGTCTAACCAGAAAATAGCAGGTGTATCAGAAAGTCTTGATCTGTTTACCGCTAATTTTACCCAGTCCTGGATAGGAGCATCTTTCGTCTGACACATTCTGAAGATATCACCTGTTTCTACTTTTTGAGAAAGAAGAACGTTTCCTGCTTCGTCCTGAACTTCAATAGTTCCGTCTGCAGATGCCTGGAAAGTTTTGTCGTGAGAACCGTATTCTTCAGCTTTTTGAGCCATTAAACCTACGTTTGGAACAGAACCCATTGTGGTAGGATCTAATTTTCCGTGCGCTTTCATATCATCAATAACAGACTGATAGAAACCTGCATAAGAACGGTCCGGGATGATGCATACCGTATCTTCTTCCTTACCTTCTTTGTTCCACATTTTACCGCCTCCTCTTACAAGGGCAGCCATAGAGGCATCAACGATGATGTCAGAAGGAACATGGAAATTAGTAATTCCTTTGTCAGAATTTACCATGGCCACTCTTGGTCCGTTGGCTAAAGCAGCTTCAATATCGGCTTTAATCTCAGCTTCCTGAGCATTTCCTTTGATTTTATCAAAAAGGTCAGCAAGACCGTTGTTTGGATTAACGTCTAAAGATTTGAATGTTTCAGCATATTTAGTGAAAACATCCTTAAAGAAAGTTTCTATGATAGCTCCGAAAATAATAGGATCAGAGATTTTCATCATCGTAGCTTTCAGGTGAGCAGAAAGAAGGACGTTTCTGTTTTTAGCTTCATCGATAGCTTTCTGTACAAAAGCTCTTAAAGCATTTAAGTTCATTACAGAAGAATCAATCACTTCTCCCGCCTGAAGACCTGCGAAATCTTTTAATAAAGTTTCAGCACCGTCTGCTCCTTTGAATGTAATTTTATATTTTGTGGCATTCTCAAGCGTGGTAGAAGTTTCTGTTCCGTAGAAATCTCCGTTGTCCATGTGAGCAACATCAGTTTTGCTGTCAGAAGCCCAGTCACCCATTCTGTGAGGATTGGCTTTTGCATAATTTTTAACCGCTTTCGGAGCACGTCTGTCAGAGTTCCCTTCTCTTAATACAGGGTTTACAGCACTTCCTAAAACTTTAGCATATTTAGCTTTGATCGCTTTTTCGTCATCATTCTTAGGCTCTGCAGGATAATTGGGAACGGCAAAACCTTTAGACTGTAATTCAGCAATAGCTTCATCTAACTGAGGAGCAGAAGCTGAAATATTGGGTAATTTGATAATGTTTGCATCTGGTTGAGTGGCCAATTGACCTAATTCAGCCAATGCATCACCGATTTTCTGGTCATCTTTCAAAAACTCAGGGAAGTTGGCTAGAATTCTTCCCGCCAAAGAAATATCCGGAACGGCAATCTCAATGTTTGCTGATTTTGTAAATGCTTTTACGATAGGTAAAAACGAGTGTGTTGCCAACATTGGAGCCTCATCCGTAAGGGTGTAATAGATTTTTGATTTGTCTGACATTATACTGGTATTTATTATTTGATTTTTTAAGAATCACAAATTTACTAAATATGATTGTTTTATAGAGTTATTTTGCATAAAAAAAGAGGCAGGTGCCTCTTAAGTTTATATTTGTGTGATGGTATAAGTTCCGGTACCATCAAAATTGAGGCTGAATTCAACCTTATAGTTTTTGGGTGTGGTAGAAGAAAGATTGGGAAAGGTAATCGCTGCACCTTCTATATCAAAAGATCCGTCATTCAGGTTATCTCCTAAATCTTCAACCTCTAGACTATCTGAGGCAAGCTGGATATAAAATGAACCTCCGGTACTGGTGGTAACTCCATTGATAATGGCCGTAAATTTTCCTGTAGCATTATTATAGGTGACAGAAGTTACAGGCGTGGTACCTGAAATAGCAGTAAACTTGATTTTGGGAACAAAGTTGAAGAAACCTGCCTTCATTTGCGGACCGTTAGAAGCGACCAGGATCTGGTAGTATCCGTTGGACGCAACATTATAATTACTTCCGTTAGCAGTAACGAATCCGTTGGAGTCTGAACCGTAAACCTGTGCACCATTACTCGGTGAAGCTATGAACTTAATCTGGGTATTGGCCTGAAGGTATTTATAACCCACTTTCGTAGTGCCGTTTCCCCGTAGTAATTCAGCGGAGGAAGGAGTAAAGGAGTTATATGATCCATACGTATATAAGTTGGAAGGTAAAGTATTACCAGATGAACTCGTATTCGTAGGCAGACTTAATATACCGGAGTCGCTTACGTTTAATGTATAATTGGTTCCGTTTGGAGATACCAGAGTAATGCCCTGGCCAGGACCAGTAACGATTGTTTTACTTACCTGCGCATAAGGAACACTCATTAGTTGATTCACTCCAACATTGGTATAATTACTTCCACCAGCAGGATCCATTTCTACTTTTACAAATTTGGTATTGGTTCCCCAGTTAATTCCTCCGAAACTCCCTGTAGATGCAGTTCCCTGTCCAATATTTAAATTAATCAGACCTTTAGAGTTAGTCGTTTTGTTATGTGTTTCAGTATACAGAACGTTTCCTGTAGCAGTGTTTTCTAAAATGCTTATTTTTAAAGATACATTTCCGTTGGCAATTGGAGCTCCGGCTGCATTGAAAGCAATCGTCTGATAGCTGAAAGCCTGTGGAACCTGTGCACTTAATAAAGTGGCAATACATAATCCTATAGTAGCGTAAAGTTTTTTCATGTTTGAAGAGTTTTTAAGGTTTTTTAATGATTTTAATAGGTTTAAGATCCGGATTTTTAAAAGTGATCATATACACTCCGGAATTAAGACTGCGGAGATCAAGCTTCCCACTGTCCAGTTTCACTTTTAATACAAGCCTTCCCGCAGTGTCATACACTTCTGCATCCTCAATTTTTGATGTTGAGTTTAAAGTGACATGAACAAAATCAGCGGTAGGGTTGGGGTAGATCTTGACATGGTCTTTCTCAAGTTCTTTAATACCTAAAACCTTTAAAACAGATTGATAATACATTCCCATAGTTCCTGAATTAGCCTGGTCAGGATCAGTAGGAATTACATAGATTTCTCCTACAGAATGCGTGAAATTGGTATCAGAAACTGCCCCGGAATTAACATTCCCGATCACAGACTGGGCGAAACCAAAGACCGGCACTCCAAAGAGCAAGAGAGTAATTTTTTTTCGCATTGTTATTATTTTTTTTGGATAACGAATATAAATAAAAATCTGACTAAAAAATCACTGCGGGGAGATAAGTCTTTTTATTTTCACTTTAAGAATTATTTAACCTTTAATTGACTCTAAAAGCTTTCTATTTTAAGTAAATTTGAAGAACAAAAAAATAAATTATGTCAAATATTACATTAAAAGGAAACGCAGTCAATACAATAGGAACTTTACCATCAGTAGGAACTACCGTTAAGGATTTTGCTTTGGTAGATTCAGGTTTAAATGTGAAAACACTTCATAGTTTTGAAGGAAAGAAAAAAGTGTTCAATATTTTCCCAAGCATTGATACGCCTACTTGTGCATCTTCAGCAAGAAAATTCAATGAAGAAGCTTCAGGCTTAGGTAATACAGTTGTGATCAACGTTTCTAAAGATTTGCCTTTTGCTTTGACAAGATTTTGTGCAGCTGAAGGATTGAATAATGTAGAAACCCTTTCAGATTTCAGAAGCAGTTTTGGTGACGATTATGAAGTAACCATTACAGATTCTCCGTTAAAGGGTCTTTTAAGCCGTGCTGTCATCGTAACGGACGAAAATAATAAAGTAGTTTATACAGAGCAGGTTTCTGAAATTGCAGACGAACCTAATTACAGTGCTGCTATTGAAGCATTAAAATAATTTTGAGATAAAATTTTTATAAAAGCCTTGTGAAAGTTTTATTTTGCAGGGCTTTTTCAGCAGTAAGAATGTCAAAAATCCGGGTCAGATGGTAAAGAGAATTGTAGCCAATATAAAGACAGATGATCTGTCAAAAGCAGATCATTTCTATCGTGATATTCTGGGTCTTGAAATATTGATGGATCACGGATGGATCAAAACTTTTGGAAATCAGGAAGATGCAAAAGTTCAGGTAAGTTTTGCCAACCAGGGCGGAAACGATACCGAAGTTCCTCATCTTTCTATTGAAGTGGATAATGCAGATGAAGTGTATGAGAAAATGCAGGAGGCAGGTTTCGAAATTATTTACGCAATGACCAATGAAGACTGGGGAGTACGCAGATTCTTTGTCAAAGATCCATTTGGACAATTAATTAATATACTTTCACATCAATAATTTACTTGCAATAAGTAATATTAATTCAAAAAGACAACTTTTACACATGAAAGCAGAGAAGATCATTCCGGTTCTCAGGATTTTTGATTACAAAAAAGCGATCGAGTTTTATATCGATTGGTTGGGGTTTAAAGTGGTATGGGAACATCATTTTGAAGAAAATACACCTGTTTATATGGAAGTGAAAAAAGAAAACATCATTCTCCATCTAAGCGAACATCATGGAGACGGAACGCCCGGAAGCAGAGTGTTCATCTGGGGAGAAGGTGTTGCAGATTACCACAAAGAACTGATTGATAAAAAATACAAATACAACCGCCCCGGACTTGAAAAAGCCTTTTATGGAGCGGTATCTTTTACAGTAGATGATCCGTTTGGAAATAAAATCATATTCAACGAAGAATTTGATGAAGAGAAACATAAAGACCTTGAATTCTTTTCAATTCATTAATATCAATAGGAACGGACTTTAGTCCGTTTAATAATGAAATGAATAAGAAAATCGATGATTCAAATCATCAAAAAAGAATCAATACAATAATTACCTTTACACTTTAGAATATACTATGAAACGTTCAGGAACTGCAGATATGCCTTTACATTACGGAAAAGTACCGCCGTGGCTGTATGAGCGTATGTCCGCACTTGGACTTTCCATTATTGAAGTCATTTTAATGGATTATGGTAAAGATGAAGTGCTCAGAAGGCTGGCAGATCCCTTCTGGTTTCAGAGTTTTGGAGCTGTGATGGGAATGGACTGGCATTCTTCAGGGATTACCACTTCTGTGATGGGCGCTTTGAAACGTTCCATTAACCCTAATTCTCAAGCGCTGGGGCTTTATATCTGTGGCGGAAAAGGGAAATTATCAAGAGAAACTCCATCGGAACTTATTCAGATTGCTGATAAAACAGGGCTGAACGGCCATGAACTGGTAAGAGCCAGCAAACTCTCCGCGAAAGTGGATAATACAGCCATTCAGGATGGGTATCAATTGTATCTGCATAATTTTATTTTAGCGGATAACGGAAGCTGGAGTGTGGTGCAACAAGGAATGCATGAATCAGATGGTACCGCGAGACGCTATCACTGGCATTCCGGAAATATCAAATCATTTATAGAAGAGCCTCACACAGGGATCAATGGTGTTTCCAGAGGAAAGATCCTCAACCTTACCGATGCTGAAGCTTCAGAAAACAGAAAAGGAATTCTGGATATTTCCCATACCGATTCCATTGATGTCATGAAAGATTTTTCAAGATTGATTCTTCCTGCTCATCACGATGTTCAGGCCTCAGACGTTGATTTAAAACGCTTGGGTGCCCTTTTATATCTCACCCGCGAGCAGCAACCTCAGAATTTTGAGGATCTTTTAATGTTCGAAGGCGTAGGACCCAGAACCATGCAGTCTTTGGCATTGGTGAGCGAAGTGATCCACGGTGCTCCGTCAAGGTTTGCTGATCCTGCACGATTTTCCTTTGCCCATGGTGGAAAAGACGGACATCCTTTCCCGGTTCCAACCAAAACCTATGATGAAAGCATCAGTATTCTCAGAAAAGGAATCGAAAAATCCAAACTTGGAAACTCTGATAAGCTGAATACTTTAAATAAACTTCATCAGATTGTGGCAGCCACCGAAAAAGACTTTACACCGGATTTCGATATCCAGCAGGTGATAGAAGAAGAAAGACAGAATTCATGGCGCTTCGGAGGAAAAACGGTTTTCGGAGATGCCGAACCTCCCAAAAAACCAAAACCAATCCAGCTTTCTCTATTCTGATATAATGTATAATAGTTCAGAATGTTTTCTTACGCTCAATTTTTTTAATAATCATCGGTTCTTACGATTACTCCCATTGAATGGGCGAGTATTCCCATCCTTTGGAAGGGTGGCAAATTGAAGATTTGACGGGGTGGTTAAAACATGTTTAATTATTTAGAAACAATAAAAACAGTTAGTAATAATACTGTTAAATGCAGCTTTCTTTACATATTTTATTGATTTGTTTAATGCTTTTGATCCATGATTCAATTAAAAATTCTATTTTTAAAGCTTTAACAAACACCGACTCAATGACCAGTAAAGCCTTAGAAATCTGCTATGATTTCCCGTTTTTTCTACAGGAAGAGCTTGACGAAATATTTCAGGCTCATGAAAAAGTGTCATTCCAAAAAGGAGACATCATTCTTGAAGAAGGAAAAATGGCCAATGAATATTATATTCTGGAAAAAGGCCTCGCCCGCTCCTATGTCAACGATTTTAGCGGAAATGAAGTAACCACCCACTTTTTTGCAGATAATGAGATCATTATTGAAGTCTTATCCCTTTTCCAGAGAATTCCTTCCCAGGAAAATATCGTCTGCATCACAGACTGTGAATGCTGGAGGTTTGACTTTGAAACATTCCAGGAGCTGTACCATAAAATTCCTAATCTCAGTGAATGGGGCAGATCATGGATGTCAAAAGAGCTTTTTGTCTATAAACAGCGTTCGGTGGAAATGTTTACCCTTTCTGCAACCAAACGTTATCTTAATCTTTTAGAACAAAAGCCACAAGTGGTGCAGTTTGCACCCCTCAAACAGATCGCCTCCTATCTGGGTGTTACAGATACTTCTCTGAGCCGGATTCGTAAAGAAATAGTTTCCCATCCCAAGAAAAATTAAATCTTGTCCTATGACAAGTTGATTTTCATAAAGGCTTGGTAATTTTGGTTAAAAGTTAAACATCAAATAATTATAATATGAAAATCAATCAGATCTATGTCAATCTTCCTGTAAAAGATGTGCAGAAAACAAGAGAATTTTGGACAAAAATTGGTTTTTCTTTCAACGAACAGATGTCTAGTGAAAAAGCAGTTTGTATCGAAATGAAAGAAGAACAGATCTACGTTATGTTTCTGACCGAAGAATCTTTCCAGACTTTTTCCGAAAGACCTGTTCCAAAAGGCGATACTACCCAGGTTCTTGTTGCGATTAGTCTTGACAGCCGGGAAGAAGTTGATCAGGTAGTGAATACAGCTTTGGAAAATGGAGCTACCCAGCATGAGGAACCTCAGGATTACGGATGGATGTATCATAATTCTTTCTGGGACATTAACGGACATGGTTGGAACGTCATGTTTGCGGACGCTTCTCAACTCCCAGTAGAATAATTAATCAGTTGGATAAAAAATTAAAGGCAGTCAATACTCCTATTCCGGAAAGCAAAAAATAACCAGATAAAAATAACGTGTTAATTTGGAAAGTCATCATAAAGAATCTGTGGCTATCCGGATACCCTGTGGGGGAAAATGAGAAACTTGTCATATTCTCCAGTTCAGCGAATCTGCTTGATTCAGGAGACGTAAAAATAAAAATCTAAAGTTATGGAAACACAATCCAATGATATAGAAATCATAAAAATTCACGTATTCAGCAATTATAAAGTGATTTCAATGAATATCGACAGCATCACCCATGAAGAATCTATGATCTTTCCGAATGGTGAAGCGAACTGCATGAACTGGATTTTAGGACATTTAATTTACATCAGAAATGCTTTCTTAAATGTTCTTGGCGAAGAATCTGTGTGGGACAGTGAAAAATTTTCATGCTACAACAGAGGAGCTATTCCACTTGAAAGAAAAGAGGAATTGGTCACTTTTGAAGAACTGAAGTCTTATCTCCAGCAATCTCAGGATAAACTGGAAGCAAAGCTCATCAGTATGGAAAGCTTTCATCCGGAAACGGTGAACGATATTGCGATCCTAAGCTTTCATGAAAATTATCACAGTGGACAATTAGGCTACCTCAGAAGAATTCTCGGAAAACCGGGCGCTATAAAATAATCCTGAAAAGAATAGCTTGATGTGAAACATCACCAAAAAAAATCCAAATCCCTAATACTATGGACAATTCCTTTTCAATTCTCCACGACCTGGAAGTCGATTCCACCCTGGAAAATGTATTTCGAATGGTTTCCGTTCCCGAATTTCTCAATGAATGGTGGACCCATTATTGTCAGGGCGTCCCCGAGCCCGATTCAGAATATACTTTCGAATTTTCCGAAAAGGATATTTTAAAAGGAAAAATCTCAAAATTCAATCCTCCTTATGAAATTGAATTTTTAATAACAGACGGTGATAAAGATTGGGTAGAAACCAGCGTTGGGTTTATTTTAAAAGAAGCCGGAAATGGAACTAAGTTAAGTTTTTATCATACCAACTGGAAAGATACCAATGAGCATTTTCGTCAGACCTCATTTTGCTGGGCACTGTATTTAAGAGTTTTGAGAAAATTTGCAGAAGAGGGACTTCATGTTCCTTATTCAGAAAGATATCATTTTTAAAACAACTAAAAATCAAAGAAATGGACACACCAAAATCAAAAAAAATGGAGATCGTTATGCCGGCTTACAGAATGCACACCCAAAGCTTTCTCAATGTTTTGGACGGTATTTCGGAAGAAGATGCATTGAAAAGAATTGACGGAAAAACCAACCATATTGTCTGGATGGCAGGGAACTTTGTGAATATGCGTTATAGCCTGGGTTGGGTTTTAGGACTCAGAGATGAAGATCCTTACAGCGATCTTTTCTTTCAGGGAAAAGCACTGGATGAAAGTTATAAGTATCCGAGTTTAGATGAATTGGAGAAAAACTTCCATGATATTTCGCCAAAAGTATTTCAGAAGCTGGCGGAAGTGACTGATGAAGAATTGGACGAAATATTCGAGATCGGGATGAATATTCCTTTTGTCCGTGAAACCAAACTCAATTTCGCAGGAATGTGTATAGGTCGTGAGGACTATTTATGCGGACAGATAGGTTTGATGAGAAGAATATTGGGTTATCCGGGAATGAAATATGATATGGATGAAAATCTAAAGTATTAGTATGGAACCCAAAGAAAAAGGCTACAAACAGGTCAACGGAATCCGTATGTATTACGAAGTTTATGGCTCAGGAAAACCTGTGGTACTGATTCATGGTGGCGGTTCCTCGATCCTGTTTGATTTTAAGGAAATAATCTCCAGACTGGAAGGACAGTTTCAGTTAATAGGAATTGATCTGCAGAACCATGGAATGACTGATCACCGGGATATTCCCGAAACTTTTGAACAGGATGCTCATGATGTAACCGCTCTTTTAAAAGAACTCCACATTGAAAAAGCTTCCTTCTGGGGCTTCAGTAACGGAGGGAATACCGTGATGCAGATTGCCCACCGTTACCCTGGAATTGTTGAAAAACTGATTGTTGCCTCCGCATTCTACAAAAGAAATGGAATGATGGATGGCTTTTTCGAAAGTATGGCAGAAGCCACTTTGGAATCAATGCCCGAGCCTCTTAAGATCAATTTTCTTAACCTGAATCCGGATTTTTCAAAGCTTGAAAATCTTTTCGATAAAGACAGCAAAAGGATGCAGACTTTTGAAGATTGGGATGAGGCTGTTTTAACCTCTATAGAAGCTCCCACCTTATTGATCAGCGGAGACAAAGACGTTATGAAACCTGAACATACGGTAGAAATGTGGCGATTGATCCCGGATTCTCAACTGATGATCCTTCCGGCAACCCACGGCTCCTATATGATGGCCGATTTTGGAGGAAATACAGACCATAATTTAATAAATCTAACGGTTAACGAGGTGACGAAATTTCTAAACCCTTAGCGTTTAAAACAAAAACATAAAAATCATTACTATTAATTTAAAAATCAAAAATCATGGCTAAATTAAATCCATACCTCAATTTTGACGGAAAAGCAGAAGAAGCTTTTACCTTTTACAAATCTGTTTTCGGAGGAGAATTCCGTGGAGAGGTTTTCAAAATGGGCAATGCCCCGGGAACCGAAAACTTATCAGACGAAGAAAAAAACAGGGTGATGCATATTGCTTTGCCAATCGGAGATGACCTTCTTATGGCTTCGGATATTGTTCCAAGCTTTGGACAGACCCTTAATGTAGGAAATAATAATTATGTTTCAATTTTCCCGGAGTCCAGAGACGAAGCAGACAGACTGTTCAAAGGACTTTCTGAAGGCGGGAATGTAGAAATGCCGATTGAAGACCAGTTTTGGGGCGATTATTTCGGAAGCTTTCAAGACAGGTACGGAGTTCATTGGATGGTGAACTATAATGAAGAATACACAAAATAATCTTATATTTAACTCAATTATAAGGGCAGTTCAAACCCGGACTGCCTTTTTACTTCAACATTAAAAAGTAGAATTATGGATCCTATTAAGATAGATATTACGATTTTAGCTCCTGTAGAAAAGGTTTGGAATTATTTTAATGAACCAAAACACATCACAAAATGGAATTTCGCCCATGAAACCTGGGAATGTCCAAGTTCGGAAAATGATTTGAGAGTAGGAGGTAAATTTAAGACCAGAATGGAAGCGAAAGACAAAAGTTTCGGTTTTGATTTTGAAGGAATCTATGATGAGGTGATTCCGAATGCCCATCTCAAATATCATTTAGAAGACGGAAGAAAAGTAGAAGTTATATTTGACAAGATAGACGAAAATACGACCAAGGTGACCGAAATTTTCGATCCTGAAAAACAGAATTCCGTGGAGATGCAAAGAGACGGCTGGTATGCTATTCTCAATAATTTTCACAAGTACGTTGAAAATCACTAAAACACACAAGTGCAGTCATGATCAATCTCTTAATAATGGCAAAATGTTTAGGCTCTATTTGTGCTGTTAATCATGTTGTTAAAAGTAATAATTTCCTGTGTGGTATTATTGCAGTACCGGCGAGAAGGTCTTTAGAAAGAGAAAAAATAGACTCTTTTGAAAAACTTTCGGACTATTCTGAAGAAGAGATCATGCAACTTCATGGTTTCGGGAAGAACGCCATGGAAAAACTTAAAAATCATATGAAGGAACATCAGGTTTCTTTCAAAAATTGACACCTGTAATTACCGGATATTTTTTGTCATTGTGGGCCCAATTGGTTTGCAGTGATTCATAAAACTATATATCAACCCTAAATTTAATAGTATGAATAACGATATTTTTCCATGTCTCTGGTTTGATGAAGAGGCTAAAGAAGCCGCAGAATTCTATGGCCAGGTCTTCGACGGAAAGATCACCGCAGATACTCCTGTAGTCATGAATATGGATCTGTTCGGGCAGAAACTGATGCTGCTGAACGGAGGTCCCCACTTTAAAAAGAATGCATCCATTTCCTTTATGGTCATCTGCGAAACAGAGGATGAGGTACAACAGTATTGGGATCAGCTGACAGAAGGAGGAATTGTTCTTATGGCTCTGGATTCTTATTCCTGGAGCAAGAAGTACGGCTGGGTGCAGGATAAGTACGGCGTTAGCTGGCAGCTGTTTTTAGGAGACAAACAGGGATCGCAGAAAATCATTCCTACGATGATGTTCATCCATGAGAATAACGGAAAAGCAATGGAAGCGATGGAGTTTTATACCCAGACATTCCCCAATTCAAGCATTGGAAATATCCTGAGATATGGAGACGGCGGAGAAGGACACCCTATATCCGAGCCCGCTGAAAATGTACAGCATGCTCATTTTACCATTGACGGTTACAGCTTTTTCTGTATGGATAATTCTTATGATCATCCATTCGATTTCAATGAAGGAGTTTCTATCGTGATCATGACCGATGACCAAAAGCAAACCGATCACCTTTGGAACACCCTTATTTCAGAAGGTGGAAGAGAAAGCATGTGCGGCTGGCTGAAAGACAAATACGGAGTAAGCTGGCAGATTGTTCCCAAAAGACTGATTGAATTAATGAACGATTCAGATCAGTTGAAGGCTCAAAAAGTAGTTCAGGCGATGATGAAGATGCAGAAAATAGTTGTGGAGCAATTGGAGGAGGCCTATCGTTCATAAAGCCAAAATAGTCAAATTATTTCTTGTGAGTTGGCCATTGCTACCAACTGAAAATTCCACTAAAATCTTAAATTATGAATAATAATATCTTTCCATGCATTTTGTGCGGTGGAGATGCTAAAAAATCAGCAGATTTTTATTGTGAGCTATTTAACGGGAAAATTACCGTAGATACAGAGGTTGTTATTAATATTGAGCTTTTCGGACAGAAAATAATGCTTCTTAATGGTCCACAACAGGAGAAAAATCCTTCAGTCTCTTTTATGGTGATCTGTGATACTGAAAATGAAGT
The DNA here is from genome assembly GCF_012927325.1 of Chryseobacterium antibioticum. Classification (GTDB taxonomy): domain Bacteria; phylum Bacteroidota; class Bacteroidia; order Flavobacteriales; family Weeksellaceae; genus Chryseobacterium; species Chryseobacterium antibioticum. The sequence goes on from NZ_JABBGI010000021.1 coordinate 46,234, forward strand.
ACAACAATATTGGGATAAGCTAAAAGAGGGAGGGGAAGTTCTGATGGATCTCGATGCCTACCCCTGGAGTAAGAAATATGGCTGGATACAGGATCAGTATGGGGTTAGCTGGCAGCTGTATTTAGGTGAAAAGGCAAGCGACCAGAAACTGGTTCCTACCTTGATGTTTATTCATCACAACAACGGAAAAGCTGTGGAAGCTATAGAGTTTTATACAAAGGTTTTTCCCAATTCAAGTATTGGAAATATATCAAAATATGAAGATGGAGGAGAGTCTGTGGAGAATCCTGAGCATGTCATGCACGCCCATTTTACCCTGAATGATTACAGTTTGTTCTGTATGGATAGTTCGCATGATCATCAGTATGATTTTAATGAGGGCATTTCAATGGTGGTGATGACTGACGGTCAGGAAGAAACCGATTATTTCTGGAACAGTCTTTCCGCTGAAGGAGGCAACGAAGAAGTGTGCGGATGGGTAAAAGATAAGTATGGGTTAAGCTGGCAGATCTTTCCAAAACAGTCAATGAAGTTGGTGAGTGACCCCGATAAGGATAAAGTTCAGAAAGTTCTTCAAGCGATTATGAAAATGAAGAATATTATCATAAAAGACCTGGAAGAGGCTTATCATTCTTAAGATAGATTGGCTAAAAGGTGAAAAATAAATTCCTCTTTTAGCCCTTTTCCGTTTGTATGTTTCAGTTTTCGGCTTGCTGTTTGATGTAGTTTAGGGAAAAGATTTGCTTATGAAAACACAGAACAAGTCACAATCCAAATCAAAAGTTCCCAAAGAAGGACTTTTCCCGGAAATCATCCGTAACGATTATGAGGGAAGCCGGAAGCTCAAAGGAAAAAAGGCGGTCATCTCAGGAGGAGACAGTGGAATAGGCCAGGCTGTAGCCGTTCATTTTGCCAGAGAATGTGCAGATGTTGCAATCATTTACAATGAAAGTGATGACGATGCTAAAGAAACCAAAAGATTGGTAGAAAATGAAGGCCAGCAATGTATGCTCATCAAAGGAGATCTCACCAGAAAAGCATTCAGAGCAAAATGTGTGGAAAGGATAAAAAAAGAGTGGAAGAATTTGGATATTCTGGTTAACAATGCAGGAATTCATACTTCGAAAAACACTCTGGAAAAGATATCTGATAAGCAAATTCAGGAAACTTTTAATACCAATATACTTTCGATGATTTCTTTAACGAGAGATTATCTGCCTTTAATCAGTGAAGGAGGCCGGATTATCTGCACCACTTCTGTTACAGCATACCGTGGAAGTGATCATCTGATCGATTATGCAGCAACCAAAGGGGCTATTTTATCTTTTATCCGGTCATTGTCAACCAATCTTGCTGAAAAGAAAATAACAGTGAACGGAATTGCTCCCGGACCCATCTGGACGCCTCTTGTAAAAGAAGCTTTTGATGATCTTTCAACATTTGGAAAAGATACTCCTATGAAAAGGGCAGGACAGCCTTCAGAAGTGGCGCCGGCTTATGTTTTCCTTGCTTCAAAAGATGCCACTTATATTACAGGAGAAGTAATTCATATCAATGGCGGAGATTTCGTTGGAGGATAAAATCAGAAGTTAGAGGCTAGAAATTAGAAGTTAGAAGTTAGAAGTTAGAAACTGGAAGTATAACGATCAATAGTAGTATTTTTAACATTTACCATCTGAAATCTGACGTCTGGCATCTTGGCTCTTGATTCTTGACTCTATCTAACCCTAAATAAAAAAACAATGCAAAAAATATTTTTTGAAATTCAAATCGATGCACCGAGTGAGAAAGTGTGGGATGTACTTTGGAGTGACATCACTTACAGACAATGGACTACTGCTTTTACAGAAGGTTCTTTTTATCAGGGAACATTTGAAGAGGGAAGTATCATGAAATTTTTTGATCCCAACAATAACGGAATGTACAGCCGTGTTGAAAAAAATATACCCCACAAAGAAGTCAAATTCCTGCACCTCGGAGAAATTTATGATGGTGTAGAAACACCCCAGGATTGGGGCGAAGCTACAGAAGCTTATATTTTAGAAGAAACAGAAATAGGGACAATTTTAAAAATTGAAATTCAGACTCCTGAAGAGTTTAAAGAGTATTTTGAAGAAAAATTTCCGACAGCTTTAGGAATTGTGAAAAATCTTTCTGAAAATCAATTATAAACTGCAAAAATCATCAACCATAAAAATTTAAAATATGGAAACCTTATCTTACGAAATCATTATCAACGCCTCATTACAGAAAGTATGGGACGTTCTGTGGACTCCCGAAACCTATACCGAATGGACTCAGTATTTCGGTCCCGGATCTGTAATGAAATCCGACTGGAAAGTGGGCGGAAAAACTTATTTTGTGAATGCAGAAGGGGCAGGGATGGTATCAACTATCGACAGTCTGGATGAACCCAATCAGATCATTTTCAAACATCTGGGAATGGTAGATAAAGAAGGCAACGAAGACATACACAGCAAAGAAGTAATGGAATGGAGTGGTGCTTTCGAAAAGTATATTCTTATCGATCTGGATGGGAAAACCAAACTTCATACTGAGGTACAGGTCGAAAAAGAATGGAGAGAGCATCTGAATACGGGATTTTTAAAAGGCCTGGAAGTGGTAAAAAATCTTGCCGAAAATAAATAATCCATATATTACTTTAACAAAAAAGAACCTAATAGATTTTTGAAATCTATTAGGTTTAATATGGATATCATGTGAAGATGCATTATCTTTCTAATCAGTTATAACCAACAATCCTATGAAATTATTAAGCATCCTTTTTGGAACATTTATTCTCGCGTTACTTGCCACCTTTGTTCTTCAGGGAAAACCTGATTTTCTATTCTCCGGAAATCTGGGAATGGCTGTATTCATTATATTTACAGGTTTTTCACACTTTAAATTTCAGAAAGGAATGGGCATGATGATTCCCGAGTTTGTTCCCGGTAAAATGTTCTGGGTTTACTGTACGGGAGTTCTTGAAATTGCTGCCGGAATAGGATTAATGATCCCTTCAATACGTGAATTGACTGCGATACTTCTTCTTATTTTTTATATCCTGGTTTTTATGGCGAACATCAATTCTTCAAAGAAAAACATCAATATTTTCAAAGCAGATTATACCGGTCCCGGCATGCAGTATCTTTACCGTGAAAGAATCCCAATGCAGATTATTCTGATAGCATGGACCATATATTTTGGAATTTATTTAAATTAAACCCATCTGTTTAAATAAACTCATTCTATCATTTTTTTCATAATTGATGTAACATTTTGAGGTTAAAGGTGTCCTATTATAGAGAAGACTTACAAAGTTGACCTAACACTTAACATTAAATCACATGAGTTATGAATCTGAATACTAAAATTTTTGGTGCGGCTCAAATCGTACTATCAGCCATTATGATCAATGCACAGACTTCAACGGCTAAACTGCCGGGCGACCTTACGCTTCCTACTTCCAAAGAAAATCTGGATAAGCTGATTTCCTATGATAAAGGGAACTTCAAGTACAAAGTAGAAGACTATTTTGCCAGACCCAATGCTTCACAGTTTAAAATTTCACCGGACGGGCAATATCTTTCCTATAAAGAAAAAGACAAAGACAAAAAGAATCACGTCTATGTAAAAGAACTGAAAACAGGGAAAATCACGAAAGCTATCGTAGAAAAAGATGATCTTATCGGAAATTACGGCTGGCTGGACAAAAAAAGACTTTTCTACACGCAGGATAAAGGAGGGAATGAAAATACCCATATGTATGCCGTAGATATTGACGGACAGAATCTTAAAGATCTGACTCCTTTTGATGGAGTAACCCTCAATTACGCAGATATCATTAAGGATACAGAATTCGTTATTGTTGCTCTGAATAAAAATAATAAACAGATTTTTGAACCTTATAAAATCAATTTCAATACAGGTGAAATGACTCAGCTTTTTGAAAATAAAGACGTTAATAATCCTATCGACGGCTATATTTTTGACAAGAAAGGGAATATGAGGGGATATACGGTTCTGGAAAATGGATTGACCACAAAGACCTACTATAAAGATTTGGAGACGGGTAAATTTAACCTGATCAAATCAACAGACTGGAAAAACACCTTCAATATTATTGGATTAAACGATAACTCTAAAAATAAAGATGAAGCGTATGTAGTCACCAATTTAGACAGTGATAAAGAAAGAATCGTGCTGTATGATCTGAAGAAAAATGCAATTATAAAAGAAGTGTATTCTAATCCTGTATATGATGTCAGTTCTATAAGTACTGCTCGTAAAAACAGGAATTATGAACTGGATTATATCAGTTATAACGGGGTTAAAAGTGAGACCATTCCGGTAAGTAAATTTTATAAAGAAGTTTACGACAAATTAAAATCTGAATTCAAAGACAAAGAATTTTCGGTGGTTTCCTCCGATGATAATGAAGACAAGCTTTTAGTGGTAGTAGGAAGCGATAGATTATATGGAACTTATTATGAATATGATACAAAATCTAAACAGATAAAACTTCTGTATAACTTGATGCCACAGCTGAAAGAAGAGGATATGGCAGAAATGAGGCCTATTGAATTCAAAAGCAGAGACGGGCTGACAATTCGGGGGTATATCACAATGCCGAAAGATGCGGTTAATGGCAAGAAAGTTCCATTGATTGTTAATCCTCACGGCGGCCCGCAGGGTGTTAGAGATAATTGGGGATTCAATCCTGAAGACCAGCTTTTTGCCAGTAGAGGATATGCAACACTGCATGTGAATTTCAGAATTTCAGGAGGTTATGGAAAAGAATTTCAACACTCAGGCTATAAGCAGATAGGGCGTAAAGCAATGGATGATGTGGAAGATGGAGTAAAATACGTGATAGAACAAGGCTGGATCGATAAAAATAAAATCGCCATCTACGGGGGAAGCCACGGTGGTTATGCGACCCTGATGGGACTTATCAAAACACCGGATCTTTACGCGTGTGGAGTAGACTATGTAGGAGTTTCCAATATCTTCACATTCTTCGAATCTTTCCCGGAATACTGGAAACCTTACAAAGAAATGGTAAAAGAAATATGGTATAATCTGGACGATCCCAAAGAAGCTGAAATTGCTAAAGAAGTTTCTCCTGTCTTCCATATTGATAAGATCAAAAAACCTTTATTTGTAGTTCAGGGAGCCAATGATCCAAGAGTGAATATCAATGAATCAGATCAGATTGTAAAGGCGATGCGTGCCAAAGGAGTTGATGTTCCGTACATGGTAAAATATGATGAAGGTCACGGATTCAGAAAAGAGCCAAGCAGAATAGAACTGTATAAATATATGATGGGCTTCTTTGCCGAGAATTTCAACAAGAAATAATACAGATTGTATAATTATAGGAACGGAGAGTGTTATGCTTTCCGTTTTTTTGTGGATAGAGTCGTGAGTCGAGAATCAAGAGTCAAGAGTCAAGAGTCAAGAATCAAGAACCAAGAACCAAGAACCAAGATTCCAGATATCAGATATGAGGTTTTAGGCTGAGACTGAGGCTAAGACTAAGACTAAGACTAAGACTAAGACTAAGACTAAGACTGAGATTAAGAGGTAATCATTTGAAGTTTAAATATTCAAAACTTATAATCCACTCACCCTGAAACAAAAACCCGGTACAGGATTTTTTTGTTCCGGTTTCAATCTCCTTCTCTAAAACTCTAAAACTCTAAAACTCAGAAACCCGCTTCCAGAAACAAAATCCCAACAGTCAATAATTTTTTTTAAATTTATTAAAGTAAAACCAAAAGGCAGATCGTCATAGCAATATGGAGGTTGTCGAAGAAATAACAATGCCACAGGAGGAGAAAGCAAGTATCATCTCACAAACCGTTTCAAAGTACGGAGGAAAGCTGATGTCTTATATTCGTCCGAAAGTGAAAAACACCGAAGATGCGGAAGATATTCTGCAGGAGGTTTGGTATCAGTTCAGCAGTATTACCAATCTTTCTGAGATTGTAAACGTGGGTGGATGGTTATATAGAGTCACTGCAAATAAAATCACAGACAAGTATCGTAAGAAGAAAACCGAAAATCTTGAAGATTTCGTGTATGAAGATGAAGACGGAAGTTTTTCTATAAAAGATATTCTTTTGTTGGATGAAAGTGCAGGTCCGGAAGTGAAAATGTTTCAGGATGAAATTTGGAAAAAATTATTTGAAGCATTGGATGAACTTCCCGAAAAACAAAGGCTGGTTTACGTTGAAAATGAATTAAACGACAAAACACTTCAGGAAATTGCCAATGAACAGGGCGAAAATATAAAGACCATTATCAGTAGAAAAAATTATGCTGTGAAGCATTTGAGAAATAGACTGAGAAGATTATACGAAGATTTAAATAGTTAGTAAAAAGAAAGTTATGAATCATAATAAACACAAAAAAGGCTGGATTCTTTTATTCTTATGTCCGCCATTGATTTTACTGGGCGTTACATGGATTGTCATGTCCCTTTGGAATTGCTTGCTTCCTGATATTTTAGGCGTGAAATCAATCACCTATTGGCAGGCAATGGGAATTTTGGTTTTGAGTAAGATCCTGTTTGGAGGTTTCCATTTTGGAAAAGGGGTGAGAGATTTTAAGGAAAGAAAAATGAGGGAGAAAATGGAAGGACTTTCTCCGGAAGAAAGAGAAAAATTTAAAGAAGTATGGAGAGACAGATGTTCAGGAGGGTTCTTTAACAGAAACAACGGATAATTTAAAAATTTTAAGAAGTAGTAAAGTAAAATTGAAATTCATCCGTCTATATAAAAAACAAGAAGTAGTAAAATTTAAAATTTTGAAAAAATGAAAAATTCAGCATTAAAAGGAGCTCTTGGAGCACTTGCCGTTGTGGGCGTGGCATTGGCTGCCAAAAAAATAGCACAGAGAAAAAGATTTATGAAAGGTATTTTTAGCGAATACGGAATCAAAGAAAGATCGCCTTTCGGTCTTGCAGATAAGATCAGAGAAATGGACGATGAGCAGTATTAGGAATTGAAGGGTAAATTCAAAAAAGAATTCACTTCAAGATGTTGCAGAAAAGACAATACCGTAGAAGCATAAGAAGTAAATAACTCAATTGAAATTGTTTAATTCCGGCGCGGGAAGCAAAGCTTCCCGCGCCGGAATTTTTTTTGTCACCTTTGCTGGTGGCTGAAGCTCTCGAAGCTACCAGAGGAATACATCATACTTTGATCCCTGCCGAGTGAAACACCATTGTAATAAAAGAAGTTACATCTACAACATCTTAGCCATCATTAAATTATAGTATTTGTGAAAACATTTGTGTTAAAAAACGAATAATTACAACTAAAAAACCTCGGATTTTACTGAAACATTCCCCTAAAGAATAAACCCCAAAAAAAATAATTCCTTATTTTTGCATAGCTTAATGAAAGATTACTACTATTTTCTCGGGATTACACCGGATGCTTCAGAAGAAGACATCAAGAAAGTCTATAGAAAGCTATCGTTAAAATACCATCCTGATAAGAATGACAACGATGATTTCTTTGCGGGACGTTTTCGCGAAATTCAGGAAGCCTATGAAATTTTGAGTGATTCTGAAAGGAGGCGTACCTACGACCAGAATTTAGAGAACCATCAGAAAAGTTTCAGATATAATATTCCACCGAGTATTAAAACATTTACGGCGAATAAAATTCATGCAAAAAAAGGAGAGGAGATCATCATTAACTGGCAGACGAGCAATGCTGATGTGGTGAAAGTACTGCCTTTCGGTTTGGAAAAACCTTTTGGAGAAAGGATCTTTAAGATCACAGAATTTAAGGACGGGAAATTTCAGTTATTGCTTCATGTAACGAATTCTCTCCTTCACAAAACGGTAGTTCAGGGAATTACCATTACTGAAGTTTTTGAGAACGATAGTGCTCAGTTCAAAAGCAGTGTGGAGGAAATGTTTAAGCCTAAGCCCCGAACAAGAATGAACAGATCCGGCCAGCCAAAGATCATGATGCTGATCTGGGGAATTATTATTTTGGCGTTGGCGGTATATTTTTTATTCAGGAATTTCGGCTAGTTAAGCCATCTTTTTTCTTCCCGGACATTTTTTACATCTTTTCCCTTTCTTGAACTTCTTACAGCAAGATTTCTTTTCACAATACATATCTTCATTATTAAATGCAAATACAGGAGCTAAAGGCGGTACTTTAAATGGGACAATCATATTCATGTTGCAAATATATTAATTTAGAATAAATATAATTAATAAAATTTCATAAAAGTTACAATGCCTGTTGATCAGTAAGTTCAATACCTATTGAGAGCCTTTTTTTGATGGGAAAAGTAAATTTTTTCGTTTGTATAATTTCCGAAAATCAATACTGATTAAGTCCAAAAAAGTGAAAGATTATATGATTGGCTACCAGTCTAAAGTGAACTTTCTGATTCTTGAGGGAAAATGATAAGATTTCCGTGGATAAACGATCATATAGATGTTGATAAATTTTACATATTATTTAGGCAAATGATGAATCGGACTGTTGATTTAACAAATAATATGCGATAGGGTCACAAAAGAGGCTTCTTCAATTTTAATCAATAAACAGATTTCATTTCAATTTTTTTAGAACTGATATGATATTTTCGTTATTGTTTCGGCAATTTTGAACTCTTGTACAGTCGTTTAAAAAATTGTAATTTTACGAATCTTTTTTACAAACAAAATCTAATAAATAAAAATGAATACAGAACAGTTTGTGAGCCGTCACATTTCCCTTAATGAAGCCGATAAACAGGCAATGTTGGAAAGGTTAGGCGTTTCAAGTATTGAAGAACTAATTTCTCAGACCATTCCTTCTTCTATCCGATTAGAGAAAGACCTTGAGATCTCTGCACCGCTTTCAGAATACGAAATGCTGAACCATTCGAAAGATTTGGCATCGAAGAATACTGATTATACGAGCTACATTGGTTTTGGATACCACAATACACTTTTGCCATCAGCTATTCAGAGAAATATCTTTGAAAATCCTAGCTGGTATACGGCGTATACTCCTTATCAGGCTGAAATTGCACAGGGAAGACTGGAAGCTCTTCTTAATTTCCAGACGGTAGTATGTGACCTTACAGGATTTGGGCTGGCTAACGCTTCTCTTTTAGATGAATCTACAGCCGCTGCCGAAGCAATGCACATGTTCTTTAACAACAGAACAAAGGACCAGAAAAAGGCCAATGCAAACAAATTCTTCGTTTCCGATCTTGTTTTACCTCAAACCGTTTCAGTTTTAAAAACTAAAGCTGAAGGTTTAGCGATCGAAATCGTAGAAGGTGATCACAAAACACACCAGTTGGACGAGAGCTATTATGGTGTTTTATTACAGTATCCAGGTAAAAACGGTATCGTTTTAGACTATACAGAAGATATTGTAGACTATAAAAAATTAGATTTGCAGGTGGTTGTAGCTTGTGATCCGATGGCTTTGGTGAAACTGAAATCTCCGGCTTCCATGGGTGCTGACTGTGCCGTTGGAACTTCACAGAGATTTGGGATTCCATTAGGGTACGGAGGACCTCACGCAGCATTTTTCTCTTGCAGAGAAGATTACAAAAGAGATATTCCGGGAAGAATCATCGGGGTTTCTCAGGATATGTACGGAAAACGAGCATTGAGAATGGCGCTTCAGACCAGAGAGCAGCACATCAAAAGAGAAAGAGCCACTTCCAATATCTGTACAGCACAGGTACTTCTTGCGGTAATGGCAGGAATGTATGCAGTTTATCACGGTCCAAAAGGATTAAACTATATCGCTGACCAGATCCACTTTAAAGCCAACGCTTTGAAAAACGGTCTTAAAGCATTAGGTTACCAGACCGTTGAAGAACCTATCTTCGATACGGTGAAAATCACCATGAGTGAAGATGAAAAAGGAAGATTGATGAGAATGATGCTTGATCACAGACTTAATCTGAATTATTTCACAGAAGGTGTGGTAAGCATTGCGGTCAACGAAAGTACAACATTGGAGAAATTAAATTATCTGATGGCTTCTTTCGCTCAGTTTAAAGACAAGCAGACTTTCAAATTAGAATTAAAAGAAGGATATAGCATTCCGGAAGAATTGTTGAGAAAAGACGAAATTCTTACGGAGCAGGTATTCAACAAATACCATACGGAGACAGAATTGATGCGTTACATCAAGCGTCTTGAAAGAAAAGACTTATCGTTAACGCATTCAATGATTTCTCTTGGTTCTTGTACCATGAAACTGAACGCTGCTACTCAAATGTTGCCGCTTTCTTGGGATAACTGGGGAGCTGTTCATCCATTTGTGCCGGTGGACCAAGCTGGAGGGTATCAGGAAATGATCAGAGAATTGGAAAAAGATTTAGCTGAAATCACTGGTTTCGCAGGAACTTCTCTTCAGCCAAACTCTGGAGCTCAGGGAGAGTATGCAGGATTAATGGTGATCAGAGAATATCACATTTCAAGAGGTGAAGGCCACAGAAATGTAGTATTGATCCCTCAATCTGCACACGGAACCAACCCGGCTTCTGCAGCAATGGCAGGAATGAAAATTGTTGTGGTTAAAAATCTTGAAAGCGGAGAAATTGATTTCGAAGATTTAAAAGCTAAAACAGAACAGAATTCTGAAAACTTATCTTGCGTAATGATTACTTATCCGTCAACTTACGGATTCTTTGACGCGAATATTAAAGAAATTACAAGCTTGATCCACGAGCACGGTGGACAGGTATATATGGACGGTGCCAATATGAACGCTCAGGTAGGATTCACAAGTCCTGGAAACATCGGAGCAGACGTATGTCACCTGAACTTACACAAAACTTTCGCGATTCCTCACGGAGGTGGAGGTCCTGGAGTAGGTCCAATCTGTGTGGCTAAGCACCTGGTTCCTTTCCTTCCTTCCAATGCGAATATCAGAATCGGTTCTAAAGAAGCGATCGAAGGTATTTCTGCTGCACCTTATGGTTCAGGTCTGATCCTAAACATTTCTTATTCTTACATCAAGATGTTAGGAACAGATGGATTGAAAAAAGCAACAGGGCATGCGATCATGAATGCTAATTACCTTAAAGAAATTTTAGCAGAGCATTTCCCGATCTTATATTCAAACGAGAGTGGAAGAGTAGCTCACGAATGTATCGTAGACTTCCGTCAGTTCAAAACGTTAGGAATTGAAGTGGCTGATGTGGCGAAGAGACTAATGGACTATGGATTCCATGCACCAACCGTTTCTTTCCCTGTGGCAGGGACATTAATGATCGAGCCTACAGAATCTGAAAGCAAGTCTGAAATCGACCGTTTTGCAGAAGCATTAATCTCCATCAAAAAAGAGATTGATGAGATTGCTAACGGAGAAGCAGATCAGGCCAACAACGTACTTAAAAACGCTCCTCACACAGAGCAACTGGTGATCTCGGATTCTTGGGATAAACCATACAGCAGAGAAAAGGCAGCTTATCCATTGGAGTGGGTAAGAGACCACAAATTCTTCGCTTCCGTATCCAGAGTTGATGAAGCTTACGGAGACAGAAACCTGGTTTGTACTTGTGAGCCGATTGAAGCTTATATGTAATTAGAATGTTTTTCTATCTATAAAAAATCCCTCTCAAAACTGAGAGGGATTTTTGTTTTTACGGATAGAAAACGAGTGCTTTTTCATCTTATTAATTCGTTAAATGATCCTTTGAACTATAAACCTTTTTCCATTTTGCAATGGTATTTCTGCTGATTTTAAAATGGTTGGACACTTGGGTGTTATTAAGCATATTTATTCTTTGATATTCTAATATCTTGTAAACAGCATCTTTATCGTAAGATTTATGCTTCTGATTGAATGAGTCATCTTCCTTTCCGGTATGGCCAAAAATTATATTTTCCAGCATGATCACATCCAGAACACTAATACAATCTTTAGACAAAATATTTTTGCATTTTGCTTTTTTTTGAGGATATCTTTTTACAATCATATCCAGATAGATTTTTTTGTAGTCAGGTTGTCCTAATTTTCTATTTTGTATTTGCTGATCCATTTGTATAGTGTGGTTTTGGGAATTTTATATTCATTAATGATTTCCTGCCTGGTTTTTTCTTGCGTTTTTATTAAACTGATAATAAAATTGATCACTTCTTTTGTGTAGATACTTTTTCTAAACTCTGGTAAGACCGAGGAATTTTCCAATGTTCTTTTTCCTGAGGAAGGAGGAGCATATAAAATCAAATGCTGGCTGTACAGCCTGAAAAAATCATACTTTAACAGTTTTGACCAACGGAGCAGTATGTCCGAATCCAAAGATGAAGCAGCATACATTCTCAGAACCTCCTCTTCTTCTTTTTTCAGAAAACTGCAGATTCTCTCCATGGGAATATTTAATTCATTGACTTTTATTTCAATGTATTGACCAATGTTTATTTCTTTTAGGTTTGTATTCATACATATGTTATTTAAATCTTTAGAGACGGACTTTATGATTTAGTTTAACGCTATTACACTGATTCTTGCCTTAAAAGCCTGAGCATCCGAAGCAGTAGCACCCCCATATCCAGATGCTATGGGATCAGTATTAAAACTGGTTGTATTAACCCAGCTTTTGGCCTGCAGCTTTATGGTATGGCTCCCTGCTGGGAAATTGCTTATTACTTTTTGTGTTGTAGAATAATTTCCAAGTCTAACCAAACCGGATGGAGCATCTGCACTGGAATAATAACTTGATATGGTTTTAACACCATCTACAATCAAATCGATACTCCCCTGAACAGGAGCTGCTGCAGCATTGGGTAAAGGAAGAGCACTATACGTTATCAATGCTGTTGTGGTACCAGTGGTTGTAAAGGTGAGGGTGGCTCCGTTAATATCAGCGGTGACATTTTGTGCGATAGTTTGCGGGGTTGTACCAATAGCTTCCTTTATCAATTGTATAGATCCTGCTGCCGCTACAACCGTTTTTAAAACACCGGCAGCATCAGCAACCACGATTCTGTCTGTTGCAGTACCTATGTTACTGTTAATATTACGAACACGAACGTTCCCTGTAGCAACATCTAAGGTTTCAGTGGGTGTGGTTGTATTAATTCCCACATTTCCAGTTTGAGAATAAGCAACGAATGGTAATATGAGTAAAATTGCAAATATTATATTTTTCATAATACTATTTTTTATAAGTTAATATTGGACAAGAGTTTCATTAAGGTTTCCAGAAAGACCATACTGTTCCGTTGAAAACAGCCAGCTGGTGTTTCACATTATCATAGACGATCATTCCTGCTGAAGGGCTAATGATGTTCAAATGCGGGCTGTCTGCTTTGGGAAGGATCATTGCCTTGTTGGTATCTGTTAATGCCAAAATACCTGAGGTAGCATCTGTGGCAGCATTGGTTCCTATTGCCGTTTTAGCAGGGGCTTTTTCAACAAGTGGGTCCTGTAATGTGGTATTCACAGTTCCTGTTGTATCTATACTCAGGTCAAACCAGCTTCCGTTTTTGCGATATTTTACCTTTTTATCGGTGATATCATAAATGATGGTTCCGTCTACAGCTCCTGTTACTGAAGCTGCAGAAGTTACCCAGGGCAATAACAGTCCCTTATTTCCTGTTCCGAATTCTAAAGAAACAGAAGTATTGGTAACGGAACTCTTGCCTATTGCCACCTGTGAAGAAACACAGGCGGAAATAACAGTAAATATTGGTATGAATATTTTTTTCATTTTAAATTGATTTTAATAGTATAATTTATTAATCCGGACATGTTTGTGTATTGAAACATTGCCAGCTGAATGAAGTCCCGTTGTCGGTTGTGGTATAGATTTTTAAACAGTCTGCTTCTTCATCATACACCATCATCCCTTCCACAGGAGTAGCAATAGCATTTACCTGAGCTGTTGTCGGAATCCTGTTGACTACAAATCCTTTGGTTTTGGCTTCCAGTGCGGTCCAGGCTCCTTTACGAACCATCGGCCAGTTGCCGTTGTCGGCTCCTGCTCTTCCCAATGCGGTAATGCCGTGTTTGGTATCCAGTACGGTTCCTGTTGTTGCTGCTGGTTTGTAGCAAGCCAAATTTGTAATTTGGATAGGATTCGGACAAACCCTATGCTCGTTATTAAGGCCGCCAGTTGAAGCAGAATATCCAACAATAACATTTGGGTCGCCTCCAAAATCCAAAGCAATAATGTCTCTTGTAATGTTATATATCACTACTCCATCAAAAGTAACCTTGAAATTTGTAGTTATCGGATTCCATTCTACCAAAACATCATGCCAATTTCCATCTTTTAATCCTCCGCTTATCTCAAAATCGGAGGTTCCCGGTACAATACCTGTTGCATTATAGTCCCCATTTCGATGTAAAGATAAATGGTCTCCTGCAGGATCGTTAGTCCCTAAATCTGTATTAGAGTAGCTGTCAAATTCCAAAGCTAAAGAAGGAGTAATATCTCCATAACCGAGACCTCTACCAATTGCTCCATTAGAAGCACTTCCTACCCCTCTTATTACATACGCCATACCATCTGCTCCTGAAAGATTATTGCCAAGATTTACCCTAAATGGATGGACAAAAGTATTATTTAAGTTATAAGTTATAGGTGTCCAGGCGCTTCCATACTCGTTATTAATTGCTTCTGTAAGTCGAATATTTCCTGAGTTTATTACCGCATCTCCAAATAAGGAGTATTCTGAAATACCACCACAGATATAAACAGCGAGCGTAGCAGGATTTGATATTACATTGGCACAAATATAGTCTGATTGTGTAATGACAACTCTATACTTATAGCCATTCAGGCCTATTGTCGCTCCCGTAATTGATAACGTCGCTGTATTAGCCCCAGAATATAACCCGCCATTGGATATATCAGAATACGTAATACCATTATCAATACTTACTTGCCATTGATAATTTGTGATTCCAGATCCCACCATTGTGATAACACTAAAAGTAGTATTGGTGCCGGATTGAACGGTTCTATTAACTGGCTGTGTACTAATGGTACTTGAAGAGCCTACGGTTTGAGAACTTCCTATACTTTGTCCACCACTTACAATGGTGGGAACTCCATTTGCATCTACTGTATTTCCTAAATTTTGCAACACCGCCTGATTGTATGTTCCGGAAGTAGGAGTGACTGCAGGATTGGTTCCGTTTCCTCCTTGTAAGGTTCCTCCTGATGCAACTAAGTTTGAAAGAGGTAAATTATTGCCACCTTCTACTGCATCCGGACAACCGTCGTTATCACTATCTAAATCTAAATAATCTGCAATCCCGTCTCCATCTGTATCTCTGTGATTACAATAAGTAATTGTATTCCGCGAAATACTTATGAGACCTCTTCCGGCATTAAGGGCTCCTGAGCCGGCAGTACTTGTAAATGCAGTATAGTCCCAAGTATACGCGGTACCATAATTTACTGCTAAGGGCAATGTAGTAGCTCCAGCCGCAGGATTTACCGTGTTTTGAAGCTGCATTTTGGCATAATAACCGTTAGGTAATGCTGTGGCTGGAAGAGTCGCATTAAAGTTTGAAAATAAATTTAGCGGAGTATTACTACTGTATGAAGATAAACCTGTAACAGCCGGCAAATTCCCTATGGTTGTGGTAAAAGTTCCTAATTGGGTGATTCTGTTGGTACTAAGCAGATACCTAAACCAGCCATCAGGTGTACTTGGTGACGCTCCGCTGGCATTCTCAGTAGTGGTATTATTGCCGGGTAATCCCGTGTATAAAGGTACAACAGTAGGAACAATCGAAAAAGTGGTGGCGTTACTGCCAAATGACTCCCAGGTGTGATTCTGAAGACTTACAGAATTATTAAAATCAGAATAGGTAAAGGGAACATTAAAATTATTTCCTAATGACGCAACAGCAGTACCGGAGGTAAGACTATACACCAAATTAAAAGTTCCGCCGTTGGCACCAAAAGTAGCTCCGGCAAGTGTAGAAGCCATATTTAAAGTATAAACCGACTGGGTGGTACAATACCCTTCTGCGGTATCTAAAATACCATCGTTATCATCGTCCAAATCAGTAGTATCAGGAACACCATCTCCGTCTGTATCTGTGTCTGTTACAACTAAACACTGGGGAACCATACCCGAAGTATCCAGAGTTGGGGATGTAGCAGGAACGGTAATATTTGAAGCACTGTTTGTGAAGGCAGACTGATTGCTTGCGCACGTTGCGTTAAGCTGTCCGGGTACATTGGTAATGTCTACTTTTATGGTTGCACTTTGTCCCGGGGCTAATACTAAACCGGCAATAGTAACCGTTCCGGAACCCGCAGCAGCAGTAATTGTGCCTCCCGTTCCTCCTGTAATACTAGCGTTAGGAGTCGCCGCAACTATTATGCTGCTTGGCAGATTATCCGTAAAAGAAATGGTCTGCGGAATTGCATCCGATGCAGTATTGGTTACCGTCCACGCATAAGTACTGGTGCCGCCGTCACTAATGGTAGCCGGAGATACTGTTTTTGTAAGTATTGGAGGTACGGCGATATCAATAGAAACAAAATAAGAACCGCTTATCAATATATCTGCATTTGTGCCCTGTTGTTGAAGGGTTACACTGATAGGAGTAGCTGAAGGAGCTAAAATTCCTGTCGCATCAAAAATATCCGCATCATAATCATAGGATTCAGAAGCACCAAATAGGTGTCCTGCACTAATAGGATTACGTCTGACATAATTGCCTACGGGAACGGCTACTCCATCAGCAAGCACATTATTATTGCTGCCCCAGGCAATCGAGCTGTTTAAGGCATCGTTGGTAGCACCTGTCATAGGATCTTTAAGTGCAGTTAATGCAGTAGCAGTCTTCCCAAAATTTAAGAAATCTGAAAACCCTCTGTCTCCATAAGTTCCTGTAACCCCCACAACAGCTTTTACAGTGCCAACGGGCGGAACTTTTATTCCCGGAATTGTTGTGCTTATGGTTGTATTAGTGAAATATTGCCAATTATCAGCTACTGTAACGTTTCTGAATTTTGAATTTGGATTTTTATAGACCACAATGATAGACCAGCCTCCCATATCATATGGAGCAGGAAGAGGATCAGCCAAAAAATAACGTCCCGCAGCTCCACCGGCTGCTGTACTTACATATCCGGCAGCAGGTATCATCGAAGTGATGTCCCAAATCATCTGACCAGTGGGCCAGTCGGATGGGAGTGTAGTTCTATTAGCAATACTGGTCGCCGAAGTTAATGTGGTGTAGGCTGCTGTACCCGGAACTTTTAGCTTTACGGAAGTAAAAGAAGGAGGATCATTAGTAAAGTCATCTTTTTCTATAGATAAATACGCTTTTTCAATGGTAGATCCTGCAGGCAGAATCAGATCTGCCGAAGTAGATCGGGTAGTAGTAGCATCTCCATCTATATCCGGTGTTAACCTTGGTGAGCCTGTATTGCTGGTACTATAGTACCAGGAATTACCGATTATCGTAGCACCTCCCTTTATATCTTGGGTGTAACGTACAACAGTCTGGGACCAGAATAAAACTGAACTAAAGAGAAGCAATACCGAAAGGCGTTTTCTTAAATAATTATTTTTTTTCATCAGTGTTTAATTTAAAATGTGTTTGTACAAAAGAAGATCAGAGAAATACCTATCTGAATTAAATATTATGTATTTCCCATTTTAATAATGTCACTAAAAAAGTGTATTAAAAGGCTTATTAAGGTATGGTTACAGAGCTTGTCTGTCCATTAATTGTTAAAGTCAATGTACGGGTAGTATTGTTGAAGCTCATGTTATAGGCTACTATATCAGATGATCCCTGAAATGTCCCGCTGGGTGTAGTTATCGTGGAGGTCATCTGATTTCCGCTGCGAACAAGTGTGTTACTTATAACCCCGGAACCTAGCCCTGAATTAAATTTTACCCATACTGCTCCATCAAAATAATAATAACCCGAAGATGTCACATTTACTGTTTGTCCCGATGGAGTAGTATCAGCAGAGGTTGCATATATCAATGCTCCGGTTTGTGCTGCAGTGTAAACTTTTGGACTTAATTGATTTCCTGTAATTCTTGGAGCAATGATGCCGTCTAATACACCAGGAACAAGAGGTTTTCCTACAACATCTAAAGTTGCTTGTGGCGTAGGTGTTGCAATTCCTATTTTACCATTGTCTCCATAGATCCAATTACCAATATTCAGTTGATTAGATCCTGTATTTGAAATATTGGGTTGTACATTGTATCCTATAAAAATATTATTATCACCTTGTTTTAAATTTTGTCCTGCAGAGCTACCTATTGCAGTATTTTGCAAACCCGTCGTATTACCTAATATGGCATATTTACCTATAGCTGTATTATCAGAACCTAAATTTGCTGCCATTGAATAGTTGCCTACTGCTACATTATTAGTACCCGTAATATTTTGACTCAAAGCTGATACACCTATAGCTAGATTGTCAAAAGCAGCTGTGTTATTGCTCAAAGCCTGATTTCCTATAGCAATATTTAGCGCACCCGTTGTATTTGAAGTTAGTGCTCTATCGCCGATAGCAACATTATTAAAGGCTGTTATATTGGCTGATAACGCCTGATTTCCTAAGGCAATATTGTGACCACCTTGTGTATTTGCTCCCAAAGCCTGTTGACCAATAGCAACATTATTAAAGCCTACTGTATTGGATGACAAAGACTGCTGTCCAATAGCAATATTGTTTGTTCCTGTGCCAACCGAAGTCCCATTACTTCCTACACCGGCATCTTGTGAGATGTGATTGTTAGTCCCTATAAAACGTACATCAGCAAGTGGTGGATTGCCCAGTAATATCCATTTAGAACCATCATTATAATATAAGGCGGGTACAACATCTCCTGTAGTAAGTGTATTATAGACAACCATTCCTGCAACATGTGTACTTAATGGAGAGGGTGAGCTGGTAGATGTCAAAGCAATACGGGGTGGTAAAAATCCTTTGTTGGCAGATACGACATCCAATACCGCATCTGGATTTGGAGTACTTGTGTTGATTCCTACTTGAGCTGAAAGTATCGAACCCGAAATAATACAGATAGCTGTAAAAAATAATTTTTTCATCTTTTAATGTTTTTAAAATTTAATCATTTGTTTTTCTGGAGCAAAGTAATTACATGAAATGCAATTGATCATCAATTATAAAGACACATTCATATTACATGAAAAAAAATAACGTTACATATATATAACATCTGATGTTTTTAATTGATAATCAGAGTTTTGTATGCGGATAAAATTGACGTAAAAGTTGATATATTCTATGCAGTCAGTGCCCAAACAATTATACTTTTGTACTTATAGTTATTGAATTTCACAGACTGTCATAAAAATTGTATCTTTATTAAGAAGACTTCCGTTGGAACTTTTAGAGAGACAGATACATTACATGCAGCATTTTCTGAGTATTTATAAACTATTTTATAAAAACACAACGATGAATATTTCTAATGCCTTACAATTTTTTTTGGTCAGCTTTTGTATAAGTCTGTTTTCCTGTGGTTATTCACAGGGCCGGAATGAAAAAAAGATAGACAGTTTACAAGCCTATGGAAGTGTTACCTTAAGAGAAAAAGGTGAGTATCAAAAACTGATCTTGCTGAATCAGCAAATAATTCGCGAATCGGAAAAAATCAATCATCCAAAAGGGATTACCAAAGGATATATTAATATAGCCAATGCTTTATTTTTATTGGGAAACTATAAGGAAAGCTTACGCTTTCTGAAATTGGCTGAAAAGCAAGATTATTTACAACATGATTATCGTCTTTTAGATGCATTATATATAGAGTATGGCAAAATATACGATCAAGTAGGTTTCTATACAAAAGCTGATGAAAGTTTTGATAAAGCTATACAGTATGCTAAAAAAATAAATGACAAAGATTCTTTAAAAAATAACAGCCTTGGGTATGTATATTGTTGGAAGGCGTTAAGTACAAAGATTAAGAAACTTCCCGATTCGGCACTATACTATTTACATAAAGCTTATAAAGCAGAACCAGTTCCTTCAACTGCCGTCAATATATCACAGAAATATCTGGAATTGAATAATATAGACTCTGCGGAATTTTATGTAAAAGAGGCCTGGAAGAAAATTATTGTCAATCCTGATCTGAAATACCATAAGGCAGCGGCTCTTTGGGGATTTGCCGATATTTACTTACGGAAAAAACAATTCGAAAAGGCCTTGGACTATTATCAGCAGTCTTTTGAAATTTATCGGCAGATGGACAGAAAAGAAGATATGCGGACACTTTATCAGAAAATGTCTGCTACATATGACAGCCTTAAACAACCTGAGAAATCTAAAGAATATCTGACAAAATATACTGTTTTGAACGACAGTCTCAATACCACACAAAAACAGGTACTTAATATATCTGTAGATGGTTTTTTAAACGAACAGGAACAAAAAAACAAATCTTCTCAGCACAAGCTGTATTATATTATGGGTAGTATAACTGTTATTGGGGTTATACTGGGTTTTTTGGGTTTTCAGTTTTATAAAAGAAGAAAAAAAGAGGAAAAAGTAGAAATATATGATCTTGAGCAAAAAATAAACGTAGCATATGATGAGGTAGTACAGCTTGCTAAAAATAATGATCCCGCTTTTTTGGGCAAGTTCAGTGAAGTATATCCGAAATTTTGTGATAAGCTCTTAAAAATAAACCCCGGACTCGTAAGCAGCGAGCTGAAATTCTGTGCATTACTTTTCCTCAATTTTTCCACTAAAGAAATAGCAACCTATACGTTTGTGCAACCCGGAGCTGTCAGAATCCGTAAAAACCGTATTCGTAAAAAACTGGATATCCCTTCCGATCAGGACATTAATGTCTGGATGCATGAGCCTAATCAATAAAAGATTTGTTCACTTATCCTCCTAAAACTTTAAAACAAGAGAGATAGTATTTATAATAGCACAATGATGAATATTTTAAATTTTTTTTTGATTACCATTTGTATAAGCCTGTCGTCTTACACTTATTCACAAAATTATAGTGAAAAACAAATAGACAGCTTACAAAACAAGGAAAGCGTTTATCTAAGAGAAAATGGAGAATGCCAAAAAATGATTGTCCTGAACCAACAGATGATCAGGGAATCTGAAAAGATTCATTACTCAAAAGGAATTGCAAAAGGCTATATGAATATTGGCAATGCCTTTTTGATAGTAGGAGATTACCAGAAGAGTCTGCGTTTTTTGAAACTGGCAGAGGAGCAGGATTATTTAAAGCAGGATAATGTTCTTTTAAGTAGTTTATATGTAGAATATGGGAAGATATATGAGCAAATAGGAATTTATAGTAAAGCCAATCAAAGCTTAGATAAAGCCATATATTATGCCCGGAAAAAAAATGATGAAAATTCAAAAAAAATGCTTGGGTATGCATACGGCTGGAAGGCTTTAAGCACAACGATCAATAAAACTCCTGATTCTGCCCTGTATTACTTGCATAAGGCATCGAAAATTGAGCCTCTCCCATCAACCATTATTAATATTTCCCAAATACATTTGAAACTGAACAATATAGATTCGGCAGAATTTTATGCAAAACAGGCATGGAATAAAGTTGCTGCTAATCCTGATCTTAAATTCCACAAAGCAACAGTTATATGGGGGCTTGCAGACATCTGTTTTCAGAAGAAACAATTTGAAAAAGCGTTGGAATATTATCAGCAATCTGCTGAGATGTACCAGGGGCTTAAAAAGAA
Organism: Chryseobacterium antibioticum; assembly: GCF_012927325.1. Lineage (GTDB taxonomy): Bacteria > Bacteroidota > Bacteroidia > Flavobacteriales > Weeksellaceae > Chryseobacterium > Chryseobacterium antibioticum. Next base: position 67,926 of record NZ_JABBGI010000021.1, read on the forward strand.
AGAAGATATGCGTACACTTTATCAGAAGATCTCCGTTACTTATGATAGTCTCAAACGACCTGATAAAGCCAAAGAATATCTTATGAGATACACAGTTCTGAATGACAGCCTGAATGTAGCACAAAAACAGATTTTAAATATTTCCATTGAAGATTTTTTGAATGAACAAGAACAAAAAAACAGATCTTCTCAGCAGAAACTATATTATGTTATTGGCAGTATAACTGTTGTTGGGCTTATACTGGTTTTTTTTGGTTTTCAGTTCTATAAAAAGAGAAAGAAAGAGCAAAAAGTAAAAATATCTGATCTCGAACAGAAAGTAAGTGTAGTGTATGATGAGGTAATGCAGCTTGCTAAAAATAATGATCCCGCATTTTTTGGCAAGTTCCGTGAAGTATATCCGGAATTTTGTGATAAACTGTTGAAAATAAATCCGGGGCTCGTAAACAGTGAGCTGAAATTCTGTGCATTGCTTTTTCTCAATTTCTCCACTAAAGAAATAGCAACCTATACGTATGTACAACCTGGAGCGGTGAGAATCCGTAAAAACCGTATCCGTAAAAAACTGGATATCCCTTCCGATCAGGATATTAATATCTGGATAAATACTCTTATAAATGGAGATTAATGTTTTAATAAAACATTTTTTTAATTTATATGGAAGGATTGATTAGCACAGATCAGTATGTGTGGTAATATAGCTGTCCTGTGGCTTACGTTGGAATTACGAAAAGTCAATAAGGAAAGCAGGGGTGGTTTCTCAGACAAAACTTACCGTTAATCGTCATAGATTATGATATTGAATAGGATCTCAACTGGTGTTCATGGCTAAAGACGTTGATATTACCTTGTATTTTAAGCTGATAAAATAGTAGTATTTATAATAGATAAAAAACGTCCGTCTGGATTCCAAACGGGCGTTTTTTTAATTATTTCTATCCTGTTACCTTCTTCGATAGCTATATGCTACAAGAAGCGCTACGGCCATGGTACCAAAAGTTACCATTGACACTGTTTTAATTGAAATCTCACTGTCTTTCGGCTGTGATGTATCACGATATTGATCACATGAAGTCAGGAATACTACTGTCATGAATAGACAGCTCAAGAGTAATTTTTTAATCATAGGTATATTTGTTTGGTTTTTAATGTTTTACGAGCAAAAAATATACCGGATATTCTATGGGAATGAGAATTCTGTATGCGGTAAATAAGAAATTCTTAGAATAATTAGGATAGGAGGAGTTTTTCAGATTGTTGTCATTAAATGTATTCTATAGGCTGTTATTACAAAGATGAAAATATGGGCTAGACATAAGAAATATTGAGAAAGATAGATCTGAAGCTATGAATAAAACCCCTTCTCAAAACAGAAAAGGGTTTATTGTTGTATACAAAAATAGGCTGTTCTTTTATTTCCCGTTCAGCACACTATTCAAATAGTCAGTCCACTCATAGACCGGAATGCTTCTGTCTAGGTAAAAATCAGGCTGTAATCCCTTTCCATCAATCGTAAAATCGGGAATACGCATGCTTCTTGAAAGTGAATAGCCTAATTCAAACTCTTTGCAGGGCGAAGGAACATAATACATATTGGAAACATCTAAAACTCCAAAAGTCGTAGTCCCGAACAGTTTCACTTTCTTACTTTGCTTGGCCGCCAGCAAAAATTGCTCGTCTGTACTTCCGTTTCGCTGATTGATGATGATTCCTACATTTTTCGGATAAGGATAAATGGTATCATACTTTGTGAGGCTGACTACATTATCATTGAGGTTGACGAATTTTCCCTGCTGTTTTTCCAGTATATTAAATGAAGTCTGAGCCCATTTTTTATTCTCTTCATTGAATCCGTATTCAGGTTTGTTGATGAAATCCAGCATTCTCTGATTGTTAAGTTGGGTAGATAAATATTCTACGCCTACGGTTCTGATTGGATTGGTGTAAATCAAAGGAAGGATATTGTGATAGCTGGCATCACTTCCTCCGGTTCCGTTTCTGATGTCTATAATGAGATTTTCAGTAGAGAGGATTTTATCTTTGTTGGCCGCAATAACACTGTCAATTTTTTGTTTTTCGGACGCCTGAAAAGACGGGATTCTGAGGTAAAGAGTGGTTTTGTTTAGTTGATCCACATAAGGTTTATTGGCACTTACTGACTTAAAATACTGCGTATATTTGGGGTCGTCTTCAAGCTTTGGATACACTCTTGAAAGACTGAAATCTCCAATTTGTAAATGGTTTTTCCCCGTTAGAGTTACTTCTTTGGATTCCACCCCCGAATGATCACGCATATAATACACAGAGCTTAATTTGCCATCTGAAGAATTGAGTTTCAGTTTAACCTGTCCCTTTGTCCAGGTTTCTGCTCCCGATTCTATGATAAATCCTACATACTGGTCTCCTTTCTTTTTAATCCCAATGGTATAAGGTTCGGTATACCAAATCCCTTCATAGTCGGACGTTTTCTTTTGTTCCAGATACTTCTTGAAATCCTGCGTTTCTACCGCCAGGGTTTCCCAATTGGTAAATGGGTTGTTTGATTTTTCGGGAGTAGCCGATTTGGGAGATTCTTGCTTACTAATAGGTCTGATAGAAGCGTGTCCCGAACGGAAAAAAGTAAGCCATTCAGACAAAACAAGACTGCATTCACTGAATGTTTTAGCAGATTTTACTTTTTCGGATGTGGTTTTATTATGGGCTTCATAAGCCTTATTACTTTTTTGCTTTAATGCGTATTCAAAACCCGCATCATTTGTTTCAAAAGTTTTTTTTACCCATTCAAAATTTTTTGTGCAATCGCAATTCTGGGCGTATACTGAGGTAGTTATTAATGTGAATAAAGACGAAATTAATACAGCTTTTAAATTTTTCATGGTCTTAGTTTATATATAGGACAATCGGAAGGTTTAAAATATTACATTTTTACCGTTGCAATAAGGGTTTATTGCAATGTAAAGCCAATCCAAATTAGATGGGGCTAAAAATATATAAATATCCACTGAAAAGCAATATTTAATTCAATGCCTGATGAAATCCATAGTTAGATTCTGGCTGATATTTTAAAACTGCGGATCTTTCCATTGCAGTTCAATATATTTTGGACAGTCGTTTTTCATATCATCATAACAATCAAGCAAAAGTGCTGAACCTCCGTTTTTTACGATGTCTTTCACTATTTTGTAAGTTTCTTCGGCTCCTTGCAGGCCTTCTCCTGATAAGTCAAAAACGATATTTTGAGTCTTGGAAAGCGTAGCGTATAAAGACAATTGTTTTCTGTGACTTCCAAGAAGAGTATTGACTTTTGTCTTCTCATTGATCCATTCAGTCTCATAAATTATACTGTCTGAATTAGCATTCTTTTTTAAGTATTCTCCAACCGTCACAGGATAAAAAAATCTTCTGATTGCAGGTTCAAAAAAATGCTCTAGGAATGTTATATTTTGATGGATAATTACATTTTCATGCGGTATCCTGCCACAAAAAATGTCTTTAAGAAACATTTCTGTTTTGTAGAAGTTGGCTCCACTGAATACATTCAAAACAACAATTTCTCCAGCGTTCAGGTCGAATGGAGGTATATAAAATGTATTGGTTTCTATTCCCTTATTTTCGATGAGCATTCTTTTATTATTTCAAATATTTTCGCTAAAATTAATGAAATTGCATTCAAAAACAATCCCTAAACTAGCTGTTGGTGAAGGAAAATATGGAAAAACTGTTTGGAAAATAAGTTTTATTTTTATTCTTTCCGCCTGATTTTTTTTGATAGATAGAAAATGCTGAAAATTGCGGCAATGGTTATGCAGGTCACTAAGAAAGTGGCCTTAATCGTTTCGCTTTCATTGCTTGTTGAAGATTTTGAACAGTCTATCAAGAGTAATGAACCGATTAAAATAAAGAACAATATTCCGAATGATTTTCGGAGAGAGATCAAATTATCTTGTTTCATCATCAGAGTGTATTTGTGTCCCGTAAATCTATAAATAAATCTGATCTAACCTGTTGCAAATGAAAATATTAACATTTTTAACGTAAAATTTTAATGATTGCTTTAGAAACTGCTTATTTTTAGAATACAAACCTTTCCTTTTTGAAAAAGAAATACTGAATTAAGAGAAGCTGAAATCAACAAAAACAGATGATTATTTAAATGTTTTCAGATCTGTAAAATCTGTGGGAAGAAATCCAAACACAAACAACACGAATCTCCTCCACAAATACAAAAACATCCACACGCAAACCCTCCACACTCTCAAACCCTCAGACTCTAATACCCTCAAACTCTTTCGTTCCAGTAAAAACTATCCGGATGAACTCTCGCTCCAAAAACTGCTGTTCCCACTCTCACTATCGTAGCCCCTTCTTCAATGGCAGTTTCGAGATCTCCGCTCATTCCCATAGAAAGTTCCTTCATTTCGACGTTAGGAATATTCTGACTGATGATTTCCTGTTGTAGGTTTTTCAGGATTTTAAAACAGGGTCTTACTTTTTCAGTTTCTGCACTGAAAAGGCCGATGGTCATTAATCCTTTGATCTTTAAAGTACTGAATTCAGAAACTTTCCGGGTCAGTTCAACAGCTTCGTTGGGATGGACTCCGAATTTACTTTCCTCAGCTGATGTATTCACCTGGATCAGAACCTCCATTGTTTTTCCTTCGGATACAAGTCGTTGATGAAGTCTTTCAGTGAGATCCAGACGGTCCAGAGACTGTACGCAAACTACGTCGTATTTTAAGATATCCTTGATTTTATTCGTTTGCAGATGTCCGATAAAATGATTTTCATGTTGAGTATCTTTCAGTTCATCATATTTTTCTTTCAGCTCCTGAACCCTATTTTCAGCAATTAAGGTCTGCCCATTTTCTAAAGCTGTCTTAATATGCTCTGCAGAAACCGTTTTTGTAGCCAGTAACAATCTGACTTCATCAAGAGGTCTGCCTGCTTTTTCACATGCTTTCCTTATTCTGTCATTGATGATTTCAAGATTGTGGAGAATATCTTCTTTCATGATGGTGTAATTGACTGAGATTCCAGTTGTTTGATGAGTGCTGATTTTACGGCTGTAAAAGCATGATCTTTTGCTTCAGCAAAGGAAATATTGTAATGACGTTCTATACTTCTCAGATCTTCAGGAAACTGAGACAGAAGACGATCATAGAAAGTATCCAGAAATTCAGCAGAAGGTATTTCATAATTGATCTTCAGCTGAAAACGTCTCATCAAAGCGGTATCAATAATCTCCGCATGGTTGGTTGCACAGAGTAGAAGAGCATTTTCAGGATAATAATCGATTAACTGGATGAGGGTATTCACCAGTCTTCTCATTTCACCCACATCTTTGTCATCACTTCCTCTTGCTTTTCCTATCTGATCCAGTTCGTCCAGAAAAAGAACAGATCTTTCCCTGGCAGCCTTATCAAAAATCATTTTAATATTTTGTGAAGTTTCCCCAATCCGGGACGAAACAATATTGCTGAGATTTAAAATCAGGATACTTTTGCCTAAAGCATTGGCAATGGCTTTAGCGGTCATCGTTTTCCCACAACCGGAATTTCCCTGCAAAAGGATCTTATTGTTCACAGGAAGCCCGTATTCCTGCAGTTCTTTCACATAAGTGTGCTCTTTGATGAGCTGTGCCAGTTGGTCTCTGTTGTTTTTACCGAGAAATACATCGTTGAGGGTTACTTCCTCTTTATCCTGAATAATGAGATTGTACAGATTCATACTAAAACTAAAAAATGATTCTTATCTACACAAAGATAAAGTTTTATTGAATGATTACCGGATCCTGAAATAGAATAAGCTGGTAGACCAGAAAAGGGAAGGGTAGAGGGAATATTCAATATTCAATAGGAATGGGCTTTAGCCCGTTTTAACAAGAAAAGCCAGGCTATTGCCCGGCTTGACTATTTGGATATATAAAATTTGCTATGAAATTTAATTTTTGGGATTATGTTTTTGGGCCCTTTTACTCCAGTGAGTAAAAGGGCAGAATCTGATCATTCAGATCAAAAACATAAACAATACAATTAATATAGATATTCTATAGGCTTATCTCCTTTAATAGAACTTAGTTTCTTTCTTCTCTTTTTACTGTCATAAAGTAAGAAGCGAATACTACTACACATGTTGCGATTCCGATGTAAGTTACCATTTTTGTTTTATTTAATTATTTGTGATTATTTTATCAATTATCTAATTGCAATATTACAACTTTCAAATCATGTGCCAAAGCAAATAATAATGATGTATATCAGTGTGTTATGTGTGTTTAAGTTTAATTTTAACGAGTGTTTGTTTATAAAAAATTAATATGTTTTTATGGAATTATTGATATCTTTATTGTCTTATCTTTAAAAAATTAAAAAATTGGCAACGGTTTGAACACTTCTATATTGGACTTGATAAAACAAAAAATAAGAAATGCGATGCATGCTATTCACTTTTAACTTTGTTTTTTAACGTCAGATTTTAGGAGATGGACGAAATATTATGTTAAGAAAGCTTATTATTCAGGACCGGATTTTATCCTTGAATTTCTAAAAGCTGACAGATGATATGACATCAATTTGAAACTTTTGTCACATAGCTATGAAATAATGACAGGTTTTAAACTCTTACTGTCAGAATTTTTTTACTCCAATATGATTTAACTTGTGTAAGTGCTTTATTATAAATAGTCTGACAAGTTATCACTAGGGGTAGAGTTATTAATTCATTTTTTTATACTTTTTTTTCTGCTTAAGTGTACAGGAAAGGATTGAGATCAATTCAAAAATTGAAGGTGATTTTTGAATTCAATAATAGGATCTGACAGGTGTTTTATCAACCGATTTTTAGTGAAAAGCAGCAGCTTTTCCTTATTTTTGTAGAAAACAAGCTTTTATGGGACGCAGTTATATCTTTCTTGCTTTAGCAATCGTTTTCGAGATCATAGCCACTACTTTTCTGAAAAAATCAGAAGAATTTTCAAAGCTTTGGCCTTCTGTAGTGACCGTCATAGGATATGCTGCCGCTTTTTATTTTCTAAGCATTACACTGCGCCAGATCCCTGTAGGAATAACGTATGCCATATGGTCTGGAGTAGGAATTGTTTTTATAACGATGATTGGTGTTATTGCTTTTAAGCAGGTTCCGGACCTGCCGGCTATCATAGGAATTGCGTTGATCGTGATAGGAGTGATCGTTATTAATGTGTTTTCAAAAATGGGGACGCATTGATCTTTTTTAATTTAAAGATTTAAGAATTTAAGAATTCAAAAATTTAATGGATTCTATATAAAATTCAATAGGATTGGGCTTTAGCCCACTTACAGGAAAAATAAATCCGGACATCGGTTTTAGCCAAATTATTAAAATTTTAAATACTTATTTTTTTCTTAATGGTTTTATTTTTTCCAAAGTCCCTTAAGAACTTCCAGAAGGTTGAAATTATTTTGCTCTAGGCTTTCCAAAAGGATTATAAGATATTCCGACATTGACATAGAATGAAGGTTTATAGCTGGCTTCAAAAATATAATCTTTAAAAGATTGCTCCTTATCAAACACTCTAGCGCGCGGAACCGCTCTGATCCCGGTTTTTAAAGTTCCTATAAAATTATTCCCAAGATTGTGTTCATAGATAGCCCCGGAATTGATTTCCAGCTGGCGGAATTCATACGTCCTGTTATTTCTGTACGTATAAAAAGTGGTATTATCCATTTCTGTTCCAAGAGAAATTCTGCCGTTGGCAAAAATATCCTTTCTAACCAACAGTTTTTTAGGAAGCAAAATATCAAGTATCCAACCGTTGTTGAATTTGTTTTCATAGGTGAAGATCGGTAGGATCGGGATCTGTGAACTTGGATCAATAAAACCGGCAAGACCGATCATCATTTTTGTTTTTGGAGTTGCTTTTAAAATTACGGAAGCAGTTATCATTCCTCTGATTCTTTCAAAATGCTGATCACTTCCGTCCACTGAAGCGTTGGCCGTATAAATTGCTGTTTTATTGAACAGTTTCGAAAAATAACTGAAATTAACAGCTTCAGAATGATAATGAAAGCCATTCCGCAGGCCTGTTTCTGCGATAATTGATTCTTCGGTATTGAATGCTGTATAACGGTAATTCAAAGAAGTACTGAGCAGCCAGTTTTTCTTTTTTACAAAATAGATGTTGGCGCTGGCTTTTAGCTGCTGGAAGCTTTTCATTTTATTGTCAGGCAAATCATTCCCGTCAAGTTTTGATGAAAACCGGAAAGGAGCTGTCTGGCTGAATTCAATATTAAGGTCCCGGCTTTGCGGAAATTTGTCTGCAAAATAAGCCCTTACCTTCAGCGGAATGCTGTCTCTTTTTTGGGAATAGGCAATATTCTTTAATGGGAACAAGGCAAAGGGGATAAGAGCTCTTTTCAGTGTTTTCATGGTTTATTTTAGGGATTTGATGGCAGATTGAAAAAAATGGAATATGAATATTTTGTCATAAAATATCTCTATACTGTTCTCGGTTATAAAATCAACATGGCGGTTAGTATCAGAAATCGGATCTTCCTCTACGAAGACAAACCAGATTTCTTTAAGCTGATGCCTTCTTTTAAACTCTTCAAAAACATTCCAGTCAAATGGGGTAGAGTGTTTCACATCGTAAAATAAAATTCCTTTTTTAATACCATCTTCCTCTATAATATTAATAGGATGGTGGATATAACTTAAAATTTTAATTTTCGGATCATAGCATTCCACAAAATGGTGCAGGTCGATCAGTTGTATTACTTTCTCTTCTTGCTGCGATTCTGTCATATAAAAACATTCTAAGGCGATTTCTTCGGTAAGTTCCTGAAAAACGGCTAATTCCATAAGCATAAAAAAAATTGAACAGGGCAAAGAAAAAGAGAAAAACGCCACACGAATTTGTTTTTATACCAAACCGCTTCTATTTTATACGAAACCGGAGTACTTGACAATTGGTATAAAAAAATACAGGGTTTGTATAATATTATAGGTATTCTTTACGTTATTCTCTATTTTTGTTCTGCATTAAAATCTGCAGGACCCTATGAAATACGGTACAGAAAAATTTAAGGAAACACTTGTGATTGATTTTCTGGTAGAGGATCGGTTCCGGGTGTGCAGACATGTGCTGTTTCTGATTTTCTTTTTCTCCCTTTTGTACAGTGCGAGGTTCTGGCACTGGTATTCAGGAATTCATCAATATTATGTTCTGCTATTTGTATATACCGTACTCATTACCATGGTATATATTAATATCTACGTTCTGGTACCCAGGTTTTTCTTTAAAACAAGATATATAACGTACTTAGTCTTGCTTGTCATGATGGGAGTTGTGGGCCTTAATATAATAGGATTTAGTCTTAGATTATTTTTTGAAGATTTCAGAGTGGAAAATATCAGAAAAGAAGGGAATAGGGGAAGTATTTATGAAGGTGTTTTGATGTGTGTGCCCATTATCCTGACTACAACCACAGTGAAACTGTTGCAGAAATGGATCAATGATTCCAAAAGAATTACAGAACTGAACAATCTTACTTTACAGATGGAACTGAATGAACTCCGGAACCAGATCAATCCGCATTTTCTTTTTAATATGCTGAATAATGTCAAAGCATTGACCAGAACAGATCCGGAGAAAGCCTCCGCTGTTATTGTTAAGCTTTCAGAATTTTTAAGGTACCAGCTGTATGAGAACGGCGAGGAGAAAACGTTGCTTGTTTTGGAAATAGATTTTCTGTCTAATTTTCTGAACCTTGAAAAGATAAGGCGGGATAATTTTTCTTTTGATATCCATGCAGAAACGGGGGACAGAAATGTAAAAAGCACTTTTATTCCTCCGAATTTATTTACCACCTTTGTTGAAAATGCCGTAAAACACAGTGTAGATATCAGCAGTACAGAATCCTATGTGAAAATTGATATTGAGGTTGATAATAAAATGCTTTATTTTACCTGTACCAATTCTATGAACCCGAGTTTGGCAGTATCCAATAGCAAATACGGAGGACTGGGGCTGGCTAATATTAAAAGAAGACTTGAACTCCTGTACGGTAAAGCGTTCGAACTGAATATCACTTCCGGAGAAAAAGAATACACCGTCAATTTAAAAATTCCTGTATGAATTGTATAATCGTAGATGATGAACCGTTAGCAAGAGCAGAAATGCGTTCGCTGATCCAGGAAATTTCAAAGACCGAAATCCTTGGAGAGTTCTCCAATGCCCCTTCCGCCCTTGATTTTCTGAAAATCAACGACGTAGATCTTATTTTCCTGGATATTGAAATGCCGATGGTAACAGGACTGGAATTCGCAGAAATGCTGCCGGGGCAGAGCCTGATCATTTTTACAACAGCCTATTCGCAGTATGCTTTGAAAAGTTATGATCTCGATGCAATAGATTATTTATTGAAACCCATTGAAAAACAACGGTTAGAAAAGGCTATCAGTAAAGCGGTTCTCTATAAAGAGCTGCTGTCTAAGGATACCGTAAAAAATACAATAGAATCCAATACAAAAGATTTTTTGTTTATAAAAGCAGACAGGAGATACTACAAAATCAATTTTACGGATATTAAATTTATTGAAGGTTTGAAAGACTATGTGGTTATTCATACCCGGCATCAAAAGCTGATTACTGCAATGAATTTAAAAACCATACATCAGAAAATTCCATCAGAGTCTTTTGTGCGGGTAAGTAAATCGTATGTCGTCAATATAGATTATATTGATTCATTCGATAACCATAGTATTTACATCAATGACTCGGAAATTCCTTTGGGAGAAGTGTATAAACCTGCTTTTTTCATCAGATATTCAGGCGGATCATTAAATCCTGAATCTTAAATCATTAATAATTCCGCCTTTTTTTATTTGTCTTATTTAATCTTCGAAAACCTGGCCGGCAAAAGGATTGTCTACCAGCCAGAGCCAGATTCCTTCTTCATTTTTCTTCATCATACAGGTTGTGGCTCCGTTCATTTCAATAAGATTTCCATCGGGTGAGGAGCCCTTTAAGGTCCATTTGTCTACCCATACGGCAAGATCTCCGACTATGGTCAGTTTTTGTTTGTTTCCCTTAATATCGGGTTTCCATGTACATAAATGTTCCAGTGGTCTTTTTATGTTGTCCAGTCCCTTTATTTCAATTCCGTCCCGTTCAATATATACTCCGTCTTTATCAAAACAGCTTAATGCCCCATTCAAATCACCTGTCAATATACAGTGTCTGAAATATTTTACGGCTTCTGCGGGGTTGGTTCTATCAAAGTTTTCTGGCATTTTTTATATTTTTCGTCCTGTAAATCTTATCACTGATCCGGTTCCATTATGAAATACACCTTCATTCAGTTCAATTTCTTTCTCTTCCAGTTCAATAACTTCATAATTCGGGAAATCAGCTTTGATCTCATCGATTGAAAATAATGATCCGATATCTTTCGGGCCGCCCACTTTTTCGTTTTTCAACACATACTCAAGATGATTTTTACTGAAGGCTTCAAAAATAATCAAACCTCCCTTACGCAGATATTGGTCCAGAACTGTATGCAGGGAAGATTTAATGTCGGCAGGGAAGTGAGCGTAAATAAGAGCAATCACATCAAACTGTTCTGTATGGAAATCCAATGTTTCCAGTTCGCCCACCTGATAATCAATTTTTACATCATTATTTTGGGCAAGCTGCAAGGCTTTGTTTTTCCCTTCTTCACTGATGTCAAAAGCGGAAACCTTCCAGCCAAGCTTTGCGGCGAAAACAGCGTTTCGGCCTTCACCTTCTGCAGGAAAAAGTATGTTTCCGGGATTGAGCTTTTCAAGTTGTTCTTTTAAATAATTGTTGGGTTCTATGCCGTATGCAAATTCATCACTGCTGTATCTTTCATTCCATCGGTCTAGCCAGGTATCGGTCATTTCGTAAATTGTTTAAACCAAATTTACGCATTTCATGAATCTTAATATTGATTTGCATTCAAATATTTATCTTAATACAGCTTCTGGTCTTTTTCACAGTAAAAACTCCGTCTTTTTCCAAGTCCGGTCTGCTTTTTTACCAGTTTTTCACAACATTTCGGGCAAATGGTTTTGGTATGAACGAGCCACTTTTTCTTTAAAACAAATTCACGTTTCCAGTCCAAAAAATCGAAACTGTAATTTCTCGCCTCAGCGATCAGTTCCCTGAGTTTTTTCGCTGGCAGATTCCCTATTAAACTTTCAGGCTGTACCCCAATTCTGAACAGAACTTCATTCTTAATAATATTCCCTACACCCGAGAAAATGTCCTGATTCATCAAGGCGTCACAGACCATCATCTCAGATTTGGATTTCAGTTTCTTTTCTGCTTTTTTGGGATCCCAGATCTCACTCATAATGTCAGCTTCCCAATCGATGGTGGATAAAAATTCCAGATCCACAGATTTTACAGAACAGGTGTAAAAGTACAGACTTCCTGTTTGGAAGAAAAGGGATAAACGTAAGCTTTTATCAGGCTTTGTCTGTTCATCAACACTATAAGATCCGAACATCAATAAATGAATACGGACTGCTGATTCATCAAAAACAAGATAAGTCTGTTTCCCAAAAGTCCGGATTTCTCTTAAAATTTGACCTTTCAGAGGTTACTTTTCAAAGTTGGCATCCCCAAATACATCAATCACTTTTTTACCTGCAAATTTTTGCAGATCTTCTTTCATTAACAAGATAGTTGGACCTTCTGGCATTGTTTTGTTTTCAAGAAAAACTCAAATACTATTCCATAGACAAAATTGAAAGAGGTTTTTACATAAAAAATCATAAGGAGGTAAGCAGAGATTTATGTATTATTTGTAAATATTTTCTATTGATATATTGTAATAGAAAAACTATTTTTCTGTTCTTTTCTGTGTGGTTTCTTTTGATAAAAATATATAATGTTTTTTGTTTGAGTTCAACGGATTGTATTTGATTTAAAGGGATTTCTATCTGGCGGTAAAGTTTGGATAATATTATTGTCCCTATTGGAGGGAAATATTCTTTAATCGTAAGCACTTCACCAGAATTTTCTATCTCTACACATCTGATTGTAACCAAAAAAATCAACATGAGGATGTTAAATGATAGTATTATTAATCGCAGAATAAATAAATACAGTTTATTTATTGGTAAAAAAAATGTGGCAATACACAGTAATAACCCTACGACAAAACCAATGGAGTAGAATAAAAGCCAATGGTAGATCTTTCTTTTATTGTTAATTTTTAACATATTTTTCTTAAAAATTTAATAAAAAGCCGCCTTGGCGGTAGTCATGGTCGGAAGAATTTTTCTTCCGACTTTTTTGTTTTTTGGCGTACGGAAAAGCATACTTATATTGCTGGTTATCAAACAATTAATTTGTTTTTCTGTTTTTTATTTTGTATATTAGCAGTTGATAATCAATTATTTATGCCCGTTTTCAAAGATCACAAATTCTCCCTTAAGCAGGTTTTAGAATTTCTCCCCGAA
>NZ_JABBGI010000022.1 GCF_012927325.1 Chryseobacterium antibioticum
TAATGAATTAATTTATTGATTATCAGATGAATATACAATATTTTATCTCAACAAACTAATGATAAATTATTTATTATCAAACAATTATATACTATCTTATGTGACTTCTATCATGCGTTTGCCCTGGTAAGTCGGCTGTTTAATCTTTTTAAAAAATACCTATGCTTCATTCAAATTCTAGAATCAGCCTTGTCAAGGTTTTAAACCTTGACAAGGCTCATGGGACATGAATGATTGTATTTAGAATTGTGCAATAATTTGTGTCATTTGTGGTTAAAAAAGATATAGGCTTATTTAAATTTCCCACAGATTTCTCAGATTTTAAGCATCGTTCTTTGTGAAATCCGTGTCTTCTGTGGGAACTCAATGATTAAGTTTTGGTTTAAAAAATCTACTTCATCCCCCAAATTTTTGTGAGTGAAACTTAACCATCAGAATTAAAATCCATCTAAACCCATAACAGGTCAAAAAGCCCTAAAATAGCTCCATATTTGAGGGTTTTACATAAATTACCTACCTTTAAAAAAAATAAATTTTAAATGAGAAAATCGGCTGCAATCATTTTTGCGTTTATCATTTCACAATTTCAGGCTCAGCAGGGAGCTTATTATCAGCAGGCTGCGAAGTATAAAATGGATATTGATGTTAATGCTGAAAAATTTACCTACCAGGGAAAACAAAGTTTAGAATACACGAATAACTCACCTGATGAGCTGAACGTTGTGTATTTTCATCTGTACTGGAATGCTTTTAAGCCTAATTCGATGATGGACCAGAGAATTGCTGGCCAGGGGAAAAATGGAGATTCCAGACTGCAGAAAGACGGAGTTTCAAGATTGGCGTCTATTCCGAAAGATCAGGAAGGCGCCCAAAATATCCACTGGATCAAACAAAACGGAAAAGATCTGAAATTTGAGATCCAGGAAACCATCATGAAGGTATATCTGGCAGAACCTATCCGACCCAATGCTACGACCACCTTTACAATGGATTGGGATGCTGTCATCCCTCAGCAGATCAGAAGAAGCGGTAGAAACAACAGGGAAGGCGTAGATATGACGATGACCCAGTGGTATCCGAAAATTGCAGAATATGATTATGATGGTTGGGCAACCTTTGATTATATAGGAAGAGAATTTCATGCGCCGTTCTCGGACTTTGACGTTACCATCAAGATCAACAAAGATTATGTCATCGGAGCAGGAGGAATTCTTGAAAATCCGACGGAAGTAAAAGGATATGATGCCGCTGCAAAAATTACAGCTGATAAAAATAAAAAAGCGGTCTGGAAATGGAAAGCCAATAATATCCTGGACTTTGCCTGGAGTGCAGACAGAGATTATATCATCAAAATTTTTGATGTTCCGGAAGGACCAAAGGTATTCCTGGTTTATCAGCAGAATGACAAAACGAAAGTTTGGGAAGAAGCCCAGCCTTATGTGACCAAATATTTCCAGTTAATGAACAGTCATTTCGGAAAATACGTGTACCCGACATACGCTTTCATTCAGGGAGGCGATGGCGGAATGGAATACGGAATGTGTACTATGATCCTGGGAGAAGCGAAAGATATTAAAGGCTTAATGGGGCTAATGGCCCACGAAGGCGCACACTCCTGGTATCAGCAGATGTTGGCAACCAACGAATCGGTACGCCCGTGGATGGATGAAGGATTTACTAGCTATGCGGAAGGTTCTGTGATGTATCAGCTGTTTCCGGAAGAACTTCCCAACCCATTTGCCAATACAGTGAATGCATACAGAGCTTTCATTAAAAAAGGCATTGAAGAACCTGCGGTATGGTTGGGAGACCACCATGACAATGGAAATGCATATACTTATGCATCCTACGTAAAAGGAGAACTGTATCTGGTAGAACTTGGTTACATCATGGGTGAGCAGAAACTTACTGAGACTTTAAAGCAGTATTACGACCAATGGCACCTGAAACACCCTTCTGAAAGAGATTTTCTTCACATTGCTCAAAAAGTGTCAGGAATGGATCTGAAATGGTTCCATAACTACTGGATCAACACGACGAAAACTATTGATTACGGGATCAAAGACGTGAAGTATGATGCAAAATCTACTACAATCACTTTGGTCAATAATGGGCAGGTTCCTATGCCTATTGATTTCAGTGTATTGACTACAGATAAAAAGGTAGTTACCTACCAGATCCCTTTAAATATGACCCATACATGGAAGGAAAAAGATATATATGGAGACTTTAAGACAATGCCTTACTGGCCATGGACGCAGAAAGAATATACGTTGACAATTCCTTACACGAAAGCTCAACTTTCAGTTTTAGGAATAGATTTCAGCCAGAGATTGGCAGATGTAAATATGGATGATAATATTGTAGAAGTGAAACAATAGATCCTATAAGATAAATAAAAATCCCGCAGAGCTTTCTGCGGGATTTTTATTTGTATTTAATTTCGAGTATTCCGGTCTGAAATCTGATGTCTCACATCTTGACCCATTCACCATTCATTTGCGAAGCAGAATTCACCATTCACAACCCCATCATTACCGGAGCTTGCCTCGTATCTGAAATCTGATGTCTGAAATCTATCATCTGCAATTCCTTATTTTATTCCAAACTGCTGTACCATCCAGTGATTAGGATGATTTTTGACCAGATCATTCTTTAAAACCTCATCTTTCGTGTTAAGGTAAGTGTATACTTTTAAAGGAACTGAATCCGGATATTCTTTTAATCCCTGATCTAATACCGTTTTGACTTCGCTTTTCTTTCCTGCTCCATCCAGTGATTCGGCTTTATAGATATAAATGATGGCAGGTACTTTTCCATAAACCTCCCTGGTTTCGTTCTCCAGGATGTTCATGGTTTCGATCTGGAATTCGGTATCAGGTGCTTTTCCAGCCATTGAAGTTCTGCTGATGTGCTGTTGATACATCAGAAAAAGCATCAGGATATGAAGGTTCTTTGTATTGGGATCTGAAGCCATTTTCTCAATTCTCTGAATGGTCTCCGGAGTCATTTCATCATTTTCTGCCTGCAGGTTTTTATTGTAAAACTCATCCAGTACTTCATAGACAGCGCGGTCATTCTTGTCAATCTTGGCCTGTTCTTTTATTTTTTGGAATAGGTCTTTTACTTGGGCTCCACTCTGCGCAAAAGCATTCAGACCAATACAAAAGAAAAATGCTAAGATCAATTTTTTCATAGAAAACAGGTTTAAAATATTTTCAGTTTTAAAGGTAACTAAATGTTTCCACTTTTCTAAATCTTCGATCCAAATTTTGCTTAGTATGTGTAAAGAAAGCAGTACACTCATTAAAAAAATCAAGAATTAATCTTAATATTCTTTTGCGTAAGTTTTCTTCTCTGCCAGATATTCAGTTTTACTTCCGTTTCCAGTTTTGAAAAGAGTTTTAATTGTTTTCTTTTGTTTAGCATTTGTGAAGTCGGGTAAATAGCATACAAAATGCAGATGAGGTCCGTTTGTCCAACCTGTATTGCCACTTAATCCTATCAGGTCACCTTTTTTTACAGTATCCCCGATTTTTACTTTAACTCCATTTTGTTTTAAATGAAAATATTGAGCAATTGTTCCGTCTGAATGTAAAATAGAAATATAATTGGCCAGATTTGCACAACTGATTGTGGGACATCCTTTGTTGCTGGTTTGAACAGCCTCAATCACTTTTCCTTCTCTTGCCGCTGTAATCTCCGTGCCTTCGGGCATTACAAAATCTAAAGAGTTTTCATTCTGGTGAGAAAATGTTCCGTTGTAACCTTGATAGACATTGAAAGATTTGCCTTTTTGAAAAGGGAGGTCGTATTGGTAGTCAGAATCATAGGTTTTAACGGTGACATCTCCGATCATTGTATAATAGTTGGGCATTTTCTTTATTTTCCAGCCTTTCGTCTTATCATTAACTACAAAATAAGTAATTCTGTATTTTGTGGAATTTGCAGGTATTACCTGAATGAGTTTGAATGCTTCTGGGGTCCTCATGTTTTCAACTTCAGGTTGCTGAGGAAATGATATTGAAATAGGATAAATTTCAGCATTATCTACATAGTAGGTGACTGAATCTTTCTTTTGCTCAAAATATATTTTTGCCGGTTTCTGAGTGAACATCAATGCAAATTGGGCTAATAATATCAGGGTAATTATCTTTTTCATTCTATTGTGGTTAGTTT
The DNA here is from genome assembly GCF_012927325.1 of Chryseobacterium antibioticum. Classification (GTDB taxonomy): domain Bacteria; phylum Bacteroidota; class Bacteroidia; order Flavobacteriales; family Weeksellaceae; genus Chryseobacterium; species Chryseobacterium antibioticum. The sequence goes on from NZ_JABBGI010000022.1 coordinate 4,180, forward strand.
TTGATAAGTATTTTATTCTGTGAGGAGGTAGCGTTATCTACTTTAAGCTAGATAATTTTAAAGTTGTTCTACATAGCTTGTGTAAATTGATCAGTTTTTTTATAGCTTCTATTTTGATATTTTTTCAAATATTTGAATCCGATACCTTGTTACAGAGGGATAGTATAATTCCAATTTTTCATTAATTAATTTTAGATGATGGTCTCCACCTAATCCCGGACATTTATCTGCTTCAAATCGAAATGTTTTATCTAAGTTCATATATTTTGGCAAATAAAATTTTCCTTTTGAATTATTGTCTTTAGTTTCTTGCCAATTTCCTGTACATAAATCTCCATTTGAAATAAATGTCCCATCAGCTTTAAGCGATATGGTCATTTTACTTTCTACTTTTTCAGGAGTCAATGATGAGCGAGCAACATAAATATTATCACTATTAATTATACTGGAAAGTTTCCAATTTCCTACAAGATTATTTTGTAAAGAATTACAATTATAAAAGGACAAAAGAATAATTATTAAAGTTATATTTTTTATCATTTTATTTGTATTAAGAGTAAATACAATAATAGAATATTTCCATAAATCCTCAATACATTTAAAGAAAATATTTAAATTCCACAGTCAGCTCCCAATACAGGTTGTTACAATCATCATCTTTTCTTTATTCTCTGTTTTGATTTAAATAGGATATTGACTTTATTCTCAACGCTTTAATGAGTTTCATCAGAAGACGGGCAAATGTAGAGCCCTCAAATAAGCTAAATAACATGGAGATTGCTTATTTTTGAGGATAAAGCCTTATTTTTACAACTGTTTTTTAACCCATACAAGCTTAAAAAATCAAATGAATTCAATCGTAATCAACGTAGGGAACAGCAATATCAGATTTGGTCTTTTCAATGGAGATAACTGTGATATTTCATGGGTAATCAATACAAAACCCTACAGAACAGTAGATGAGCTGTATGTACAGATGCTTATGCTGTACCAAACCTATAAAATAGAACCGAAAGAGATCAGTACAATCATTATCGGGTCCGTAGTACCTCAGCTTACCAAAGTGATTAGTTCGGCCATCAAAAAAATCCATGGTATTCAGCCTGTGATTGTTGACCGGTCTACGCCTTCAGGAGTGCAGGCAAAATCTAAGCAGATGGGGACAGATATTTATGCTAATCTTGTAGCTGCCCATAATTTGTATCCTGACCGGAAAAAAATCATCATCGATTTCGGAACTGCGCTTACAGCAAGCTGTGTAACAGAGACAGGAGAAACGCTGGGAGTGATTATTGCTCCCGGAATTGTAACCTCTTTAAATTCTTTGATCAATCAGACTGCTCAGCTTCCTGATATTGAGCTTAAAAAGCCAAAATCTGTACTGGGACTGGATACGGTAACGTGTATGCAAAGCGGAATGGTATATGGATTTCTGGGCATGGTAGAAGGTTTTATAGACCGTATCAACGATGAGGTGAATGATGATTGTTTTGTGGTGGCAACGGGTGGTGTTTCCCATGTTTATAAGCCACTGACGGAAAAGATTCATGTAATGGACAGGTTACATACATTGAAGGGACTTTACTTTTTAGGTAAAAATTTATAGATATAAAAGATTCAGGTCAAGGTTGAGTTTAAGGGTTGTTCAATAAAAATAAACCATGAGAAAATTAGAAAAATTTCCAAAGATAGAAACAGAAAGATTGATTCTCTCTCAGCTGAAAGAGGAAGACATTCCTTTTGTGACTGAATATCTTCAGAACAAAATTTTCTCGGACCTTACCTCCAATATTCCCTATCCTTATACCAGAGAGCATTCGGAACTTTGGATTAAGATGTCTCAGGAAGCTTTTGACAATAATACAGGATACACATTTGCCATCCGTAATAAAGACGGACAAATTATAGGAGCGATAGGACTTCACGACAGGGAAGATGATAAAGCCGAACTTGGTTATTGGATGGGAAGACCTTTCTGGAACAAAGGGTATATTACAGAAGCAGCTCTTGCGTTGATTGAATTTGGTTTCCGGGAACTGGAATTCAACAAGATTTATGCTACTTATTTTCTTCATAATCCTGCCTCCGGAAGAATCCTGGAAAAGATAGGAATGGATGAAGAAGCAAGGCTGAAACAACACCTTAAAAAGGACGGTGAATATTTTGACGTCATGATGTATTCTGTTCTGAAAAATAAATATTGATTTAACTTTTCACGGAAGGAGACTTCAAATCTCAAAATACTTCCATGAAATCAACCTACTTTCTAGTAGCCTTAATCTTAAGCACATTTCTTTTTTCAAAAACTAAGCTGATCGCTTTTAAAAGTCATAGCGGAAATTCTACACACTTTAGTGCCGCCGTTTCTGAAAATTTTTATGATACCAATTCATCTAATCTTGGTGTAGTTCCGGAAAGGTATGTAAGAGATGCCAGACAGTAAGTTATCTTTTGCTTTTGAAAAACTCTTTCACGATGGATGAACATTCATGTTCCATGACTCCGGTTATTATTTCTGTTTTGGGGTGTAAAGAAAGATGCTTGTTGATAAATCCTCTTTGTTCATCTCTGGCACCAATCACCACTTTTGAAATCTGTGACCATGAAAGCGCTCCCGAACACATCACACAAGGCTCCATCGTTACATACAATGTACAGTTGACCAAATATTTACCTCCAAGGAAATTGGCAGCTGAGGTAATAGCCTGCATTTCTGCATGGGCAGTCACGTCGTTTAGAGTTTCGGTGAGATTGTGGGCTCTCGCAATGATGCGGTTATTGGAAACGATCACACATCCGATAGGAACCTCATCTTTTTCTAATGCAGCTTCTGCTTCCTGCAGGGCCATTTTCATGTAGTATTCGTCGGTAAACATTTACTCTTCAATAGTTAAGGTTAAAGGAAGTCTCAGCTGATATCTAGCCGTTTCTCCATTGATAATGGCAGGAGAAAATTTCTCTGAAACAGAATACAATGCAATTTCAGCCTGCCGGTTGAAGGTGAAATTATTCCCCTGTGCATGAACATTGCTGATGCTGCCATCTTTTTCAACAATAAAAGCTACATCTGTTTTGACGGTTTTTACTTCGGTATAAACTCCTTCTGTGTAAAAAATATTGGCGACTTCCTGCCTCAATGTATTGAACCCACCAGGATAATCCGCGGATTTTTCAAAATCGACTGGTTTATCGGGATTGTTTTCTGATATGCCTTTTGGACTCTTTAGAGATTGAAGGTCTTCCAGATTTCTTACTTTTAACAAAGCTGCGATCATGGATACATTTTCAATGCTGTCCATCTTTTTCATGAAAAGAACATAATCAAGCTTTATACTTGCCTTTCTGAAAGAGTCGGATTCCAGATCGAACTTCTTTTTGAATTCTGTATTCAGCATGGTTCTGTGCTGGTTGTAATAGTTTTTTACATGCTTGAATTCTTCCTTCTGCTGGGAAAAGCAAACGGAAGAAATAAGACAGAACAGGTATAGAAATAGAGCTTTCAAAAAAGTATATTTATGTAAATATAATCAAAAAAAATGAGCTTTATGTCTTATGATCAGCTTTCCAGATAGCGGTTCAGTGACTCCTGAAGATGGGTGCGGATGTCATCAACTAAACCTTTAGGTTCAAGGACGGTGACTTCTTTGCCATAGGAAAGAATTTCCTGCATAAAATCATACGTAGGATGAAGGAAGAACTCGAAATAGATCTCTTCCAGGGTTTCTTTGGTTTCTTTCTGAGACTGGTGAAGCGGGAAACTTCTGATGTATTCTCCCTGATGTCTGCTGCATTTCATGACGATCTTCTCAGGATTTTGCTCTGCCAGATTCATAACGCCGAAAGCATTTTTGAAATGTTCTCTGAAATTGTAATTATACTTTTCACGAAACTTATTATCACTTACATCCAGATAATTGACCCTGTCTAAACCGAATGACTTCAAGATCTTGTCCTTGGTGTCAATGGCGATGAGGTACCATCTGTCCTTGGATTCCTTTAAGGCAAGGGGATGTACTTTGCGGGAAGTCATTATTTTATTTTTGTAGTTGTAATGTTCAAAACTTACGACTCTCTTATTCCGGATAGCGAAGAAAAGATCATAGAAATGCTCTATCCCAGTGGGTTTTCTGCTTTCAAAAAAGATAAAATCTGAAAAATCCGGATGAAGATTCAAAGCATTGCTTACCTGAAAAGATTCCAATAATTTTTGGTTGTATTCATCCACTTCCATGATGGGGCGGCTCTCAATATAATACCTGTTGTCACCTTTCTTTTTATTGTGAATGGAAAGATTAAAAAGATCAGAGATCTCGCGAATATCTCTTTGCAATGTACGGATCGAGTAGCTCTTGATCCCTGCATCCTGAAATTCGAAAGAGTTTAAAAGATAGTCCTCCAGCTGGGAATAAGTAGCCGGAGAACTTTCTAATCTTTTTATAATTAAGGCATATCTTGTCAGATAAAAATCTTTTTTCATTCGTCTGTATTTTATATGGCAGCAAAGCTGCGTTTCATGGTGAAATTTTATAAGACAAATATATAGGCTTAATGCGACAAAACGTGTCGTGTTTTATTTTTTATCTGTATGTTATAATTAAAAAGACGTAATTAGATTACCATTTTCGTCCCATTTTTTATAAGTCCCATCGTATTCTACATTGTTATGTGCTTTATACTCTGTATATTTTTTTCCGTTTTTATGATAGGACCTGAACCATCCTTCCTGATATCCTTCTTTATATTCTTCTTCACAAAAAAGTTCGCCAGTATTATAGTACCTTAAAACAATACCTGTAAAAGGATTGCCATTGTGATAATATATAGGGACTCCTCCACCATCTAAGCGGTCACATGTTAAATCACTTTCTTTTATTTTTAATGCCATGATAATTTAATTAATGTATTAAACATCTAATACTGTGTGTAATATATTGAGACCGTGCTAATAGAGTAGTTCTTGATCCTTTGTAAAATTCCCTACTGTATCCGCTTAAATATAGAGTCTTTGTCACAAAAAATCCTCCGCTTAAATATTAAGTCAGAGGAATATTTATAACGAAAATTTTATTGGTTGTTTTAGAGAAATTTATTGTCCAGACAAGAATAGGAGTGGAGAACTTTTAAATTATTGGTCAAAATATTCTTTTCCTTTTCTATCAACCCAGCCTTTTTTACCATCCGGAGTTTCGAACCTGGCGAAATATTCTATATATGGCTCAAGTTTTTGATATTTCGGTTCAGTGCCTATGTTAGGATAGAATGTAGATAGTCCGTTTTTTTCTAAGGAAAGATATGAGGTAAAGTTTTGGATTTTGTCGAACTCTAGAGAAAGTATATATTTTTCCTCTAATAAAGACCATACTCCATATTTTTTATCCTCTTTTAAGATCACAAAATCAGGATCAAGTTTGCCCCATATATCTCCTGTATACCATTCTCTTTCAAAAGAAATCTCTTTTTTATTATTTACAAATTTTTCAAAGATAGCCTTCTGAGGTGGGATTTTGTCAAACTTCAAACTATAAGTAGTATCTACTTTATCATATTTAGAAACTTCTTTGATAAGATGATCATTAATGATAGTATAGGAAACATAAGTACTGTTGCCAAGTTCATCATTAGGGCGCAAAGGAGCCTGTATTCTTTTTTTAGGAGTTATTGCTCGGCCACTTTCGTCAATAAAATACACCTTATTAAAAGAATCAATAATCTGAAGAGTATTTGATGAATAAGGGGAATATGATTTTAGACTAGATTTTATCATTTTGCCTGTTAAATTATAGACGTCCCAGCTAGTTCCTATCTTCCCGGTTATAAAATTACCTTCAACTTGTAAAGAGTCATATTTTTCTATGGCAATAGATTTATCATCAATGCTTAAGTTGTATTTCTTTGAATCTAGACTCTGACGGATGTCTATTTTAGACTCTTGACTATACAGATAAAGGCTAAATAATATTGTAAACAAAGATAAAATTCTCATAGATATTATTTTACTTTATTAATACACTCATTTTCTATTCCTGTCTCCAAAATTTCTTTCCATTGCCATTGATAAAATAGCTTATATTGAAAATTTTCATTAAATGGTTTTTCACATGCGCTATTAAAAACATGTACTACTCCTGATGAGTTTAAGGAATAAGCTTGTGTTTTTGTAATAGGATCCCTGCATCCTGAAATTCGAAAGAGTTAAGAAGATAATCCTCCAGCTGGGAATAAGTAGCCGGAGAACTTTCTAATCTTTTGATAATTAAGGCATATCTTGTCAGATAAAAATCTTTTTTCATTCGTCTGTATTTTATGGGCAGCACTGCCGCGTTTCATGGTAAAATTTTATAAGACAAATATATAGGGTTAATGCGACAAAACGTGTCGTGTTTTATTTTTTATATTTTTTTTAAAAGAAAAAATAAGCCACAGTTTTCTGTGGCTTACTAATTACTGGTCAAAATATTCTTTTCCTTTTCTGTCTACCCAACCTTTTTTACCGTCTGGTGTTTCAAATCTGGCGAAAGCTCCGGTATAGGGTTCTAGTTTTTTATATTTCGGTTCAATGCCTATATTAGGATAGAAGGTTGATAATCCATCTTTTTCCAGGGATAAATAATTTTGATAGGGAATAATCCTTTTGTATTGAAATGTAATAATTTCTTTTTGTTCTTTAAAGTCCCAAACGCCATACTTTTCATTTACTTTAAATATAATATAAGTATGTTTTAGAGGGGTGTAGAGCGTTTCTTCAGTATAATCGGGAGACGATGTTTTTTCAAAATAATCTGTAATGTTGGGATTATAAAATGATGAAATCTCTAAGCTTTTTTCGTTGTTGACAAATCTGGCATCTTTTCCATTTTTAATGATCTTATAATTAAACTCTCGAGGATAGTTTTCTTTTCCAAAGTATTCTTTCCGTTCATATTTTACACCATTATTAGTTATTGTGTAATTTTCCAAAGCTCTGTCATTCTTAATAAATAGATCTTTTTGGGATTCAATCTTCAATTTAGAAGTGTCAATTTGCTGCCCTTTGTTATTGAACGTTTTTATTTCATTTTTTTTAGTAATTATTTGAAATATATCCATTGGGATAAAATATTCATATGCTTTAATATTTTGATCTAAAAGTATTAAATTGTTATTATACAAATCAAATCCATTACCCTTTTTAGCTATTACTAAAAAATCTGTGGAGATATCATCATAAATAGCAGGAACTACATTTTTACCGTTTATCCGAAGACCATATTTACTATTTTCTTCAAATTTTTCTGGAAGATTTTGAGCTTTTAAGCCCATAGCGGTCAATATACTAGCAAATAGAGTGATTATCAATTTATTTTTCATAATTATTATTCTATCAAACGAAGATAATTATTTTTAACTCCAGTATCAATCATTTTTTTCCATTGCCATTGATAAAAAGATTTATACTCAAACTTATTGTTTCTTGGTGCTGCTTCATTTCCATCTGCATCTCCATATTGGGAATAGTCTAGGAAGTTTTCTAAGGTTTCAGTTTGGGGAAGAACAATTCCGATTTGTTTTTCTTGGCGGGATTTGTTTGCTTGTAAGGCTGTAATCTCGTTCCTACGCGTTTGAATTATTAAATTAAATGTAAGAGGAGTTTCTCTTTCTATTCTTTCTTGTTTCTCTTGCTCGGTCTCAGTTTGATCATGCAATACAACAACTTTAGCATCAATGTTTTCTTCCATATGCAAAATAACACTATTAAAAATATTTTTAACTTTCATATGTTCGTAATACCAGCACTTATCTTCTATGTCTTTGATAAAATAAACTAAAAAGCTGCTTTCAAAGCTCTCAACTGAAAGTTCTTCCTTTTTTTTCGAAAGGATATCGTACAGACCGCTATATATCCAATCCAGGCGAATATATTTTTCATATTCAGAACTTTTTTGCTTTAATGATAAGAAGTTTTGGATCTCTTTTTCTTTTGCATCAATTTCTCCCTGAATTCTTTCGGCACTGCGTTTAGCCACATCGTCCATAGTATGGTTCAACCCAAAGGCATGTCCTAATTCATGAATAATTAAGGCTTCTGTTCTGTCGTCTTGTTTTTTTTCTTTTTCCGCTCTTTTATTGGCTTCTAAAGCATGATTGAAAATATGAACGGTACCAAAACCAGTTGCAGAGAATGCGCGGACATTATCCTTTTCTCCTTTGGTTCTTGCAGATTCGAGATTATTACTATAAAACAGATAAGTAATATTATTCTTATCTATAGAATTATCTCCTTTGTATTTCTTTTTCAGTTCTTTATATTTTAGATAGGCTTTGTTAACCTTATCACTTTTCCATGCGTTTGTTGCCCTTTTTTCTTCGTAGAATTTAGCGGCTTTTTTTAAATCTGAAGTTTTTCCAAAATTAAATTTGTCCTTGAATCCTTGAATCATTTCATAAGCAAGAGTCATTAGCTCTTCATTAATAGTCTGTTTTTCTTGTGCATCAGAATTATAGGCAGCAAATCTTGATTCTATTAAGTTATTATATGCGAGTTTTTGACTTCTATCAAGCCTTAGTTTACCTTCATCGGTAAAAAAAAGTTTTTTGCTCATAAATTCATCTAAAGAAAAGGTAACCGTTTTTGTTGTTGGAGCTAGAGAGGCTTGGATATATGCTTGATTAAAAGATTTATTATTGAAATATGGTAAAAGTTTGTTCTCAATGAAATCATCATGCTTGGACAAAGATGTTAATTCTGTGCTTGCTGTTTGTCCAAAATTGATTAATACAGGTTGAATAGTAGTTCGATACAATTTTGAATTTGCTTTTACGATTAACCTTCCAACAATTTGGTTATTGTATTTAGCAACAATACTTATATCATTTTCAAAAGCATCTTTACATTCAATATTGATTTTGAAATACCTTGTATTATTAGTCACTTCGGGATCCTTTTTTGTGATATTTAGTTTGGAAGTTGTTTTTGAAAATGTCTGAGTATTTTTATCCCATTCTTTACATTCATACTCTAGCATTTCTTCGCCTCCAGAAGTACCTTTTGCTTTTACATATAAAGAGATTTCAGTCTTGGGCCAAATACTTAAGTATGGGCAAACATAGTCGTTTATAGAAATTTCTTTTGCATCTTTTAATGATTTGCCATTTTTATCAAAATAGTAAATAAAGCTTTTTTGTGGAGAGGTGGTTAAACTATATCTGTCATAACCAAATTTTCCAAAGTATTGTGAGTCTTCATTACCTAGTTTATCATCAATATTTGTTTTTGAACGATAAAAAGTAACATCTCCTTCAAGTTTATATTTTGAATATTTTCTTCTGTCTGTTTTATAAACATCTACATTAGCCACTCCAATCTTCGCGAGATTCCTAATATCTATATTTTTCATTTTTAAGTTTTTGAGATTAAAATTGTAAAAAAACAGCGGTGATATTTCACACCGCTATTAAGGTTATTTGTTATCCCACGATTGTTGTAGGCAATGTTGTAGGATCCGTACTATGGCTTAATTGTACGTCTCTCTGTTCAAAACTCGTTTCAAACTCCAGTTCCGAAGGATTCTCACAATTTTTCGGATCAGTTTCCGGGAAGATTGGAAGAGGTTCCTCAACTGGTAATCCTGTAGACTTATCCTGAAGAATAGTAAGCGTAGTAGGCACTTTGGTAATCCAGTATTTGCCCTGTGCTACTCCTGTAGGCTGTCTCATTTCATCCACGATACTCATGTACATTGGGTCTCCGATGACCGGAACAGCGCCGCCATTCCAGATAATTCCTGTTTCCATGAAGAACTGTACAGCATTTTCAAAGCCTGGTTTTACGGTAACGATAATTCTTGCCATACCTGCCTGTAGGAAGCTTCTGAATAATGGATCCATGCTCTCACTCAGGTAAAACTCCTGCCAGCTCTTACGGTTTGCCCAGTAGTAAGGATAGAACGTATAATCCATAATTTCCCATTCGAAGGCCTGTTCCATAAACTTGGCAAGGGCGGTATACCTATCCAGATTGTCACTCAGATATACCTGGAAGTTATCCATCGTTGTTTTTTCTGCAGCTCCGTTTGTTGTTTCCAGTCCTAATGTATTTGTATTAAGATAATCCTGTAGCAGGTATGCAATACAGTTGTGCTTTAAGACATCATGCTCCATAAAACGGTAGAATTTATCCTGTCTTTCTTTAAGCTGTGCCTCTTTTTCTTTCTGCTCTGCATCTAATCTTGTCTGCTCTTCCTGGAATTGTGTATAAGCATCTTCATACGCTTTAATGATCGCATTGAAACTCTCTGTTTTCCATTTGCTGATGAATTCATCACTCAGTTCGCAGTTTATTGTTGCTTTAACGGTATAATGTCTGATATTATGTCCTTTCACCTGGAAACTTACATTACCGGTTATATTGAAACCGGACGATGCTCTGTCAAAAATAATATCTCCACGATCATTGAGGCCAACGAAATCTCCATTAAAATTGGAACAGTATACTTCCGCATAACGGGATCCCTGGAGTCCACCACCTCTGTTTCGACCTGCCTCACAATGGAAGCTTGCATTTTTCCCGGCATAGTTATCAGGAATTGCAAACTGAGTATAATCTATTCCAAAATCGTCATTGGTTTGAGGAACACTTGCCGCAGTATGGATAACCTGTTTAGTAGGTGCTGGGAAAGCATCCAGCTGTACTCCGTAAATCTGTGCCCAATGCTGTATCTGTTCAATATTTGCAGATTTAGGATCCGGCATATACCATGGTTCAGGAGCTTTTCTTGGGTCTACAGGAGCGGTAAGTACCTGAGCTTTGGCAACGGTAAGCGCCAGACGGTGTAATCTTGAAGGCTCAGGAACCATAAATTCAAACATCGTACGTTTACCATAGTTATAGATCTGATTTTTCATCTTCTTATCGATCCATCTGTAAACTCCTGTGATGTGCTGTGGTGGTTGATTGGTTGTAAGAGCTTTTCCTCTGTTGTCAAACTCATGCACATTGGTTTCTGTATATTCTTTGATGATTTTCTGCACCCTTTCTTCTGAAATTTTGGTAAGAACTCTTTCCATGGCTCTTTCCGTAATTTCCTGAGACTTCATTACGGCCTGTCTTGTACTGTCATGCTGTGCTGTATTATTGGCATAGTCTGCACCAATTTCAAATTTCATAGCATTGTCATTCCCATAGCTAAATCTTGTATAGGCAGAAATACTTTGCTGCTTTTCCACTTCTTTGGCTACTTCGGTCTGCATATCCGTTCTGGATGTTTTTGAAGTGTCGGAAATTTTCTCGGTTTCCTGAGATTTGGAAGTTGTATCCGTAATTTCAGAATAATCTCTTGAAACAGAAGACTTATGTCTCAGTTCGCTGGCCATAACGTTCTCAATATTGGAAACTTCTCCAGGAACATAGGCATGAACACTTTGTACAACTTTCAGATAATCTGCAACTCCAAGTCTTTTGATTCCGAAATTTTTACGTTTCTGAATCGTTACCGGTTCACGTTCACCTGGGTTTTCAATAGCGGCACGTTTCAGGGTAAGCATTCCCGTAAGACTTATGTCCTCCTTGATATATTGCTCGCTAATATCTCCATAGGCCAGACTTCCGTTATCAAAAATAATTTCAATTTTGAAGGTAAAAGTGTTTCGGAGCTTGTCCACTAAACATGTCGGTAACGTGATTTTATTATCTACGACATGGATATTGCTGTAGTTTTCTTCAAAAGATCCTGCAAGGTCTGTAGTGGCAATGACCTTGGCATTGGCAACACTCCATGAAACATCTTCAACCTCAAAAGAAAAATTAACAAATCCTCCTGTACCCGACATTCTGAAAGAATTGTGTGCATAGAGACTGTAGGCCATTGGAGTTCTGGCTGTATTCTGATTAACCGGAATAGAAGCTCCTCCGACGTTCACATACTGCTGCTGTTGAAGAGGGCTATTCAGTAATGCGGTCTGCATGGATGAAGAAATATTGTTTTGTACAACAATCAAGGCATCAGAATAGCTTTGTATTTCATCATCAAGGATAATCGTCTGATTTCCGATTTTCATTGTATCGGATGAAAGAATCTGAACAGTTTCTGTATCTGCCATTTTAGACATCTCTTCTGCATTGAATTCTCCGAAAAGATCAACAAAAAGGTCAAAGGATTCGGGAGAAAGTTTTGCCTTTAAATCTTCCAAATCGATTTCATTTCTGAAAGAAAATTCAAAAGATGGAACTTCATATTCCTTTAAGCTGTCATAAAGACGCTTTTTCTCTTCTTCTGAAGTTTCAGGAGTGATTTTGCTTTCGACCTCGGCCAGTTTTCTATCATAGATTTCTATACGTTCTCTGTTTGCGTCCATATACCTTGAATAGCCTTCCTGGTATGCCTGATGACGGGATTTATGATATTTTTTCTGAATTTTTTCCAATTCTGTGTTCAGCTTGTTCAAAGCGTCTCTTCTGTGAATTGCTTTGTTTGCAACCAGAGAGGCTCTTGCCTCAGCTTCTAATCTTTGAATGGTTTTTGCACCTAGAAGAGGTCTTACTTCACCTTCTGTTCCCCTTGCCGAAACTGCTGAAACTGTTTCTGAATTATCCTCTGAAAATAGAGATGTTGGTAATATAACCTGACCATTCAACGCTTTTTCTAATGGTTTTTCGCCATTTACCCTGATGATTTCCGGATCAGTAAGATCCTGGATGTTTGCAAAACCAAGCTGGATTGCCATCAAAATATGGCTGATTGCTTCTTTAATATAGAAGTCTCCCTGAGTAACGATCTGATAAATAAAGTTATTCCAAAGAAGAGTGAAGGTTTTAATTCCTTCAGGATTAAGATTTTTATTGGCGTCAATAAGACTTTTGTAATAATCTGTAACGTAAGTCCAGTCATTACTGTCCAGTGTTTCTCTTTTAGAAAGTTTTCGACCGATAGCCAGAAGGTCTTTATATACTCCTTCTTCAATTTTCTTTTCAGTTTCAAATCCTGCATTATTAAATCCAACAGCTGCCCTTTTCATCTCTCCGAATTTGGATGATTTGGCAGGTCTTCCGGCAACTGCAGTATCAAAAATACCTGTTGCCCCTTTGGGTCTGTGGATAAATCCTAAATTTTTATCTTTAGTTTCTGTTAATTGTGGGTTTCTTAAACTCACGAATCTGAAAAGCGTTTGGGACGCATTGTTTGCCGTACTCATATTATTTGTTGCTTTATAGTTAATAATGCCTTCGCCTACTAAGGATTCTCCCACAGTAAATGCGGACATTGTTGGTGCATTGTTTGTTGCCATTTTAATATTTTGTTTTAATGATTTATTTTTTTGTGTATTCGAGAGTCAGGGTAAATGAGTTAATGACGGAGTAATCATAGTCAGGATCACCCATTAGTTCAATGGTCGCCAGCTTTCTTTCTATGGTGATGTAGGCTTTGTTTCGCCATTGATTACCTGCGAATGCAGCATCTATTGCCTGCCATTCTGTAAACATCTCGTTGGAAATAATGGTGTCAATATCCGGAAACTCGGTTTTGAACTCAACCAAACCTGTTCTTGGAATCTGACTGAAAACCACGGTTTTTTTGTAAATAGGTTTGCCATTGATCCAGGTTCCACCAGTTAATTCTTCTTTGGTTGTGTAGGAATGCTGTTTGTCTGCATACTGTTTTTGGATGTAATCATTCTTTTGGGCGTAATCTCCAAAATAAGTTTTAGAACTTAAACCTCTTGGATTTGTTGCTTGATGTTCAACTAAAACAGGCTCGTCATCACTATTACTGATAAGAATTCCTTTTCCTTTTGCCGGATCAGAAAAATTCATTAAAGATGCTCCTGTACTGCTTAAAGTCATTTTTGCACCATAAGCCGCTGCCAAAACGCCATCTTCTTTGCTGACATCTACTTTTGACATCTGAGCATAGTTAAAATCGCTTGAAGTAATTAAGACTCCATTTGGGAAAAAGCCTACCTGGTTTTGGACCCCATCTATAACATTTGTTTTATACAAAAGAGTTTCATATTCTGGTCCGTCGCCACTCTCAAATTGTATATGTCCTGAAACAGGCTTATTTATCTCTGTTCCTGAAATAGGAAGGTAATTCTGAAAGTCAGAAAGGTTTTTATAACCAATTGTATTATTAGCATTCATTACTGCTACCTTTGAATAAGTGCTGTCAGCCAAAGGCGTTCTTTTTGCAGTAATTGTGGCGTCAAAACTCAAAGTTCTTGCAGCGAAGTCACCAAATATAAAAGGGGTTACCAAATCATGTCTTTGAGGATTTGTATAAGAATCAATAACCAGCTTATTAGATGTTGAACCTCCCAATGGAGCATTACAACCAATAACTACATTATTATCACCCCAAACCCCCATAGCATGGGTCGTTGATGCAGCATTATAGCCTATGAAAGTATTACTACCCCATGCTCCGGAGCCCGTTGTTTTCCCATGGTTCGTTCCAGAGAAAGCGCCTAAAAAAGTGTTTTTAGCTCCATTTGTTAAAGCATAACCTGCTCCAATACCAAGGGCGGTATTATTGGTTCCCGCGGTGTTTTTGTTTCCTGCCTCATCTCCGATATAAGTATTTCCAGTTCCAGTTGTTGTTTCGGTTCCGGCCTGGGTTCCAAAGAAGGCATTGAAATCTCCGGTTGTTAGCTTGGCTCCACTTGAAATACCGGTTGCTGTATTCCATCTTCCTGTGGTGACTTCGGTTAAAGCGTAAGAACCCAGTGCTACATTATTTGCTCCTGTGGTTAATTTTGATAATGTATTGTAACCAATTCCTAAACTGTAAACACCAGTATGTGAGGTATTTATGTTTCCCCAATAGTGTGAGTATGTAGTGTTGTTAAAACCCAATTCAGCTGCTCTTCCCTGACCGGTATTAAATACAATTGGTTTTGTGGTAGTATTACCTCGGTCAACAATATTCTGTAAAGCATCAGTACCTGCGAAAGATGGCTTATCTGTTAAATCATTGTAACTTCCGGAAACAGCAACCTTTTTTAAGACTACTTTATCCTGGCCTTCCTGGGTGAATGTCACACTTCCGTCTGCATTGGTCGTTGGAATAATACTGAATTCTGAAAGATTAACTTGAAAGGCTGACCCATCATTCTGGGTAATCGTAATCGTATTCTGAGAAGCATCATATTCTGCATTCTCAATGCTGATATCATTAGTTATTAAGCCGCTTAAATCTACTGACTTACTTTGCTGAACGCCATTCTCTCCGGTATAAAATACCGTTAAAATATTTCCGTTCAATGCCGGGTTCTGAATAGAGGTCTGTGTTTCTATTTTTTCTTTCCAAAGCCGAGCATTTTGTGCGCTTAGATTGGAAGCATTTACATCTGCTTTTTGAGAAAAATCATAATCTATATTGTCCAAAGGAAGTTTTTCATCCTTGTGCCAATAAGAGTTTTGCCACTCCCAAAATTCTTCCTGTACTGGGATATCTCCGTTTTCGAAGTATTTTTTTAGTTCTTGTTTTGTTTTCATATTGTGATTTATTTAAGATTTGTTGATAAGAGTTCCTCCAATGACCTTGGTATTAGGGTCAAATGAATTGGAGTAGTATTGTGTATTACTATCAAGTATTACAGTATTTACAGCAGGATTGTAATTGAAGGCATTGGCTCCGATCTTTGAAACGCCAGCCACAATGTATATTGAGCTAAGCTTGTTGTAGGCAAAAGCATAATCTTTAATTTCTTTTACATTAGCTGGAATCGTTACTGTTTCCAGTAGATTAGATGAAAAAGCTCGGTCATTGATGATAGTAACACTTTCTGGAATATTCAGAGATTGTAGTTGATTATTGCTGAACGCTTCTTCCCCGATGGTTAGAACACTGTCAGCAAGGAATAAATTTGATATTCCGCTTCCTGACGCAAATCGTGCAGGAATGTGCAGGGTACCTTGCTTTATAAATATATTCATAACCCGGAGAGGCGCTAATGTGGCATTTCCGTTTTCATCCATTTCCGCATGAAAATCATTCCATCGGGGAAAGCCATTTTCCAAACCTGCAATTTTAGTCATATCAATCTTCTCATCTTTGTGCCAGTAAGAGTCTTGCCATTCCCAAAAATGTTCCTGTGTAGGCTGGTCTCCGTTCTCGAATTTGAGCCTTAGTTCTTGTTTTGTTTTCATATTGAATTGTTGTTATAAATCGAAATAGCGCATTATTGTTGCTGTTTCTGGAATTCCTGCACTACTTAAATCTAACCCGCTAAGTGCAGATACTTTTTTAAGAGATGGAATATTGAATGCATTTTGTCCTACTGATTTAACTGATTTCGGAATGTATAATTCAGTCAAATTTTTACTTCCAGAGATCTGAAATGCCCCGTCGGCAATTGTTTCTACACCATTTTCCAATATTAATTCTGATATGTTAGCAACAGCACTGGAGAAGGCTGTTGATTCAATAACTTTGCATGATCCCGGAATTTTTAATGCCCCAGTCAGATACTGACCGGTAAAGGCATATGCTCTAATCCTTTCCAGAGAGCTAGGAAACTGAATTTTCGAAATACGATTTTTTGCGGCTATTGCAAACTTTAGACCTCCAATGATTTTTATGCCTTCAGGGAAAACTGTAACGGAATCAATGCCAATGATTTCCATATTATCTGTTGGGGAGTAAATGAACTCTTCGTAAGTAATTAGATCCAGGGCATTGTTGCCTAGCTTTTCACTCTTATGCCAGTAAGAGTCCAGTAGAGCCCAGAAATCTTCCTGTGTAGGTTTGTCTCCGTTTTCGAATAAGAGCCTTAATTCTTCTTTTGTTTTCATAATAAATTGTGTGTGATTTTGTTGATTAATTAATAGGTTATGATTGAAGAGTCTTTTATTCAAACCTCTTCAGGTTTTAGTCTAATTTTTATAGTGGTTACTGACTGTATTTCCACCTTACGGATACATTTCCATATTTTTTATAGATTTTAGACATAGTTCTGGCTGTCCGGCATTTTGTGAATGATGGATTCAAAGGTGTTTTTGAATGATTATAGGATGATGTCTGGTCTCTTGATTTGGTATTTCAAAGGTAGTTCCGGACAGCGTCAGAACTCGTCGTGTTATAATGTATTTAGTATATATTTTCTTCAGGACTACCATCTTCGAAATCTTCCCTGAAAAAATTTTCAATGTCATTGAGGTAATTCTCATAATCCATCTCTGCATGTTCAATGTCACTCCATTCAATAGTATAGAGATCTTCATCAAAAAGTACATCTGGGTTGTGATCTGGTGTTTCCATGTTTTGTGTTTTAAAGTTGAGGTTATGTTTTAAACATATTTCTGGCTGTCCAGCATTGATAAATGTTGAATTCAAAGGCTTTTTAAAATTTTAAGGATTGCTTTTTTGTGTCTTTGTTTATACTTCAAAAGTAGTGAGGGAAGACGACAAAACTTGACGTGTTTTAAAAACTTTTGATAAATTTTAAATATTATCTTTTAAGCTTATATTGAGTCGTTATAAGGTAAAAGGCTTATATTTTATTTCTGATCAGTTTCTGTACAATCTGATTCAGTGTTTCCCTGTTATCATCAATATAGCTTAGCCCTGCCTGGATCAGATTTTCAATATTTGATCTTCTGACATTGTCCATCCCTGGAGATGCATTTTTTAATGATGGATTCAGGCGGTAATAATTTTTCTGATTCCGCTGGCCCAAAGTCTGAAACATTTGACAAAGCTGATAATCTACGGTTTCTGCGTTGGCAGACATCAATATATCAATAATGGGGTTTACCCAGCCTATTTTTCCTGACTTTTGAAGCTTTTTAAAAGAATAAGGTCTTGCCTCGATACCTGTTCCGATAGAAACGATGATCATATCATTCACACCCGGATGATTGGCTTTCTGATGATTCTTCAATACTTCGGCAAAAGGAATTTTTCTTGCTTCCGCATAGGCACAAAGAGCAGGATTATTGGCAAACATACCGCCGTCAATCAGGCTGAAGATCTGTCCGTACATTGACTTGATCTGTACGGGACTGAAATAAGTAGGCGCCGCTGATGTGGCTCTGCAAATGTCTTTTACATAAAAATTATCAGTACTCAGATTGGCCTCCCAGGAATTAAAAAGCTTAGCTCTTCTGTTTTCAATATCATAACTGGTAATTAAACAGGGTTTTATAAATTCTTTAAGTTCTAAGTGTCCAAAAAAGTCATTCAAATTTTTTTCAAGTGATTCCTGAGAAATTTTTTCATTAAGCAGGCCAAACGGATTGACCAGTTTTTCCCAGAAAGAAACCTGGAATATGTCGCCGCCCTTTTCAGCATATAATTCCAATCCTTTCTGGATAGAATATTTAGCTTTTCGGTGTTCATCGGGACATAGAATAATAGAAGCGATCAGTCCTCCTGTGCTGCTTCCGGCTACCAGATCAAAATAATCACCGAGTTTGGCCCCCGGATTATCATGATACTGAAGCTGTTCTTCTATGTAGCGGAGAATAATACAGGTAATAATACCTCTTATTCCGCCCCCGTCCAAAGAAAGAATGGTTGTCTTTTTCATGTGATGTTTTGTTGGTTTTTAAAAGATAAAAATAGGTCCTGAGACAACTAAAACCAACGTTCTGCTCTTGAAAGCGGATGCTGGTTTTAGTATTGAGATCTCAGTTAACTAACATTTTCTTACAAAACAAAGGTAGGACTGGGAAGCGACAGAACTTGTCGTATTATAATTATTTTCAAATGAAAGGGAATTAAAACAGAATATAATTATCCTTATCCCTTGGCATCTTGGACAGCGTTCGCCAACTCGTTTTCACCAGACCTTTTTTAGTCTGCATATTCTTTTTTTCAAAGTGGGGGAGATCCTTGAAAGTCTTCCAGTTTCCGCCCCAGTCCCAGCCGTGTCTTGCGAAAATTTTCACACATTCATACCAATCAGCTATCTTATCGTTATCCCAGTCTTTTACTGTATCCCAGCTTGCGATCTTTCCATCGATCATCAGGCAGATGTCCACAGCAAGGCCGTAATTGTGAATACTCTGTCCAGCCTTGGCATTCGTTACCTTTTTTCCTGAAGTGATTCTTCCGATGGCATACAGCTTTTCCTGTTCCTCAAAAGATCTCAATCCCTGGGTAATTCTGACTTTTGCTCTCCCGGTGAGGGCTTCATCACATTCTTTGATAATCTGCCTTACTTCATCTCTTACAGAAGGGTGAAGTTTGTCTATTCTTTGTTTCGTTACTTTATCCATGATGTATTGTTATAGAACAAAAGTATAGGTTAATAGCGACGAAACTTGACGTGTTTAATTAAATTTTTAAATAAAAAAGACCTTTTTTGTAAAGGTATTACTGTTCATGCTCTTTATGGAAATGCTTAATGAGAGATAAAAAAGGACACGCGATTTAACATAATATATCGATTGGAAAATATTAAATGTATTGATTTATAGGCTTTAATGGTTATTTCAGTTTAAGTTCATATAGGATCAGAAAATTGAATGCAACAAAAGACAATTGACTGTATATTTGTAAAAAACTCGCTCATTATGATTGGAAAATTGAATGAGTACTGATCAAAAAACACAATATTCCAATGCATACTATTTTACCTTTTTTCCTGGCTATGATAGCCGCCATCGTATTGCTGAATATGTGGGCGACTAAACTGAAAATCGCTTACCCGATTCTATTGGTTGTATTCGGCCTGCTCGTAAGTTTTATACCCGGACTTCCGGTTGTAAAGGTAGATCCTGATCTTATTTTCTTTATATTTTTGCCGCCACTGCTATTTGAAGCCTCCTGGGCGATTTCATTTAAGGAGATGAGGAGATGGTGGCGTATTATTGGGAGTTTCGCCTTTTTGGTTGTATTTTTTACGGCGTTGTCTGTAGCTGTGGCTGCTAACTATTTTATTCCCGGATTTACGATCGCTTTAGGATTTTTGCTGGGAGGAATTGTCTCACCACCTGATGCTGTAAGTACCGGAGCTATCATGAAATTTGTAAAAATCCCTAAAACTACTTCTGCAGTTCTCGAAGGAGAAAGTTTGCTCAATGACGCCTCTTCCCTTATTATTTTCCGCTTCGCACTCATAGCCGTGGGTACCGGACAATTTGTATGGCAGGAAGCCTCTCTTAGCTTTTTATGGATGGTTATTGGCGGAGCTGGAATAGGTCTGCTGCTCGCATGGATCTTTGTACAGGCCCACAAACGTTTGCCCACAGATGCATCTTCGGATATTGCTTTGACCCTAATAGAGCCCTATATCATGTACTGGGTCGCAGAACAGTTTCACAGCTCCGGAGTGCTTGCCGTAGTATGCGGAGGCCTGTTTATGTCGACAAGACGCTTAATATTTTTGAATAGTGCGAGCAGAATAAAAGGACACAGTGTGTGGGAAAGTTTTGTATTTATCCTGAACGGTATCGTTTTTTTACTGATAGGTCTCGAACTTCCTGAAATTGTAGGCGGTCTTCGTTCCGAAGGAATTCCTTTGGGCACAGCTGTTCAATATGGAATACTGGTAACCGTTATCCTTATTTTAGCCAGGATCATAAGTTCATATGCCGCTATGCTGGCTACTTATGTCTTTCGGCCAAGCGTTGCTCCCAGGGCGTCTTCCAGAAAAAGGCAGATGCTTATACCTCTTTTTTTGGGATGGACAGGCATGAGAGGCGTAGTATCTCTTGCCGCAGCATTGGCTATTCCGATAACCCTTGAAAACGGTGAGCCTTTCCCTAACAGAAATCTGATCCTGTTTATTACTTTTGTTGTCATTCTCCTTACATTGCTGGTTCAGGGACTTACGCTGCCCTATATTATCAATAAAGGACGTGCATTCCAGGATTTTATGAATGAAGAAGAAGAGGAGGCAACAAGGCTGAAAATAAAGCACGAACTGAAGCAGCATGTCTATCATTTCCTTAAGGCAAAACATGAAAACGAACTTCAGGGCCATGTCGGAATAGAAATGATGTTAAAACATTGGGAGGAAAAAACAAAAGCCAATGATGACGACTGGATGAATGAAAAAAACAAAATTATTTTTGTTGAAATCCTCGAAAGCCAGAGACAATACCTTTCAGAGCTCAATAAAGATATTACGATTAATGAAGAAGTCATTCGCCAGCAGTTATACCAGATCGATCTGGAGGAAGAGCGTCTGAAAATGATCTAACTTAATTTGAATTCAGGGCCTGTCGATAATCAATTGAAAGAATGTTGACCGTTATACCTTTTGGGTAGAAAAAATGATGAAATTTCAGGGATAATTTTATTTATAGTCTTGTTTTTGTTTTGACTCCTTAAAAGAGCTTTGACGGAATAGGAGTACTATATAACAATGAATATTTCTTTAACTGTTACAATCAAATTGTTCATTTTTTTACCTTTTCAAGAACAGTATCTAAAACGGCAGGCATAGATTCCTTCAGGAGTTATGATAAACCGGTATGGGAAATGGCTGTCAAATACTGAAACAAAAAATAATGGAAAGGTAAAGTTGAATATAGAAAATGAGTAGGAAAAAGTTCAGTTAAGCAGAGTTATCTTCTGAATAGGAAGCTTTCTTAGAAAATATGACTTAAGCTGAAGCCAGATTTAGATTTCTTAGTATTTAAATATTTCTGATAAATCTGTTTTTTGGTTAAAAAAATGCATTGTTTTTTGCAGTTTGTGGTCAGTATTTATTAAAATTCCGAATTTTGATATGGTTTAAATTATTATAAAGCAAACATTTTCAGGGATTTAGCATTATTTCGTCTTTTTGTGTATTGTACAGGTGATTCACTTCAGTCTATCTTTGTGGGAGAATTTTAAGTTCTAAAAACCACAAATGAAATGAAAAAAATAAACACATTGATGAAGAGTGTAGTGGCTGGAGGATGCTTTTTGATGAATTTCGCAAACGCACAAGTTGGCATTAATACATCAAATCCTCAAGCTGTCCTGCATGCCGATGGTGCTAAGGATAATCCCGCCGCCGGAATTCCAACTGCCGCTCAGGCAGCCAATGATGCAGTGTTCACCGCTAACGGAGAAATAGGAGTGGGAACGCTTACCCCCGCAGTAAAAATAGACGCACGCTCTGCTAATAATTCAGACAATTCTATTGGAGTAGGTGAGACTACTCAGACGGCAGCTGTAGCGGGATCAGGAGCGATGAGGTACAATCCGCTGAATGGAGGAAAAATGCAGTATTCAGACGGCGTTGTATGGCAGGATCTGATTTCTTCCCCCACAAAAGCGGTCGTAGTCGCTAATATCCAGGCTGCTAATTTTGCCGTTAAAATCCCTTATCAGGTCTCTACCGGAATCGCTGGATGGACGGAAATTTCTGATCCTACCGCCAACTTTACCCCCGGAACAGGAATCTTTACAGCCCCTAGAACCGGTGTTTACTTAGTTTCCTTTACCTACGATTTTGTTAGAATTCCTATTGTTTCAGGATATTTTTCCGAAGCCAGATACGTTGTGAATGGAAGCAGCATTGTTAAAAAATGCGTAAAATCTTTTTCGAATACCTCAAAACAGGCACAGGTTGCGGGTTCATGCGTTGCAGGAGTTCAGCTCAATAAAGGAGATACTTTTCAGCCCCATATTTACCAGTCGGTATACAACGGAAGCTTAAGTCTCCGTACCGATACAACACCTGCAAGTAATGAGTACGGTTTTGTGAATCTTTCCATTGTAGAACAATAACACACTTGATATGAAAAAAAGATTAGCAATTGCTTTAATGATCGGCGCAGGTCTGTTGATTAAAGCACAGGTCGGAATCAATATGTCCGCTCCTCAAGCAATTCTCCATGTAGATGGACAGAAAAACACAGCTCCAGCAGTTCCTGCCAGCTATTATGATGACGTGGTTGTGACTTCTTTAGGAAATATGGGGGTTGGGACAAAATCACCCAAAACAAGACTGGATATGAGGTCTGATGACCGT
Organism: Chryseobacterium antibioticum; assembly: GCF_012927325.1. Lineage (GTDB taxonomy): Bacteria > Bacteroidota > Bacteroidia > Flavobacteriales > Weeksellaceae > Chryseobacterium > Chryseobacterium antibioticum. Next base: position 27,067 of record NZ_JABBGI010000022.1, read on the forward strand.
CAGAATGCTATAGGTATCGGTGGAACAGCGCAGACGGCCTCTGCAGCAAAAGCCGGGGCGTTGAGGTACAACTCAGGAACTCAGGACCTGAGCTACTCCAACGGGACTGTATGGACTGCACTGGCACACAAAGCGCCCAACGATTTTGTGGATGCTGAAAACCCTTCGAAACAGAGCTTCACCAGCGGAACACAGACTATAGTGACAAACTGGACGAAAAAAACAGACGTTAATGGAAGCTTTAATGCTGCAACGGGAATTTTTGTGGCATCAAAAACCGGTGTCTATATCGTTTCTTTCACATTTTCTTTGGCTTCAGGTACTATTGCCAACGATTCTCGTTACGAAACCCTGATCCAAACCAATTCCGCATCCTCAGCAACCAATAAGGTTTTCAAATGTGTAGGAAGTTACCCGGGAACGAATGGACTTTCCAATCGTGTTGCCGGAAACTGTTCCGGAATTTTTAACCTGACTCAGGGTGATAATATTACCGTAAACCTGAATCAGGCTTTAGGTACATCAAAAACACTGGATGCGGATGCCACACTGACTTCTTTAAGTATTTTCGGATTATAAAAACAGCAATGATGAAAAAAAATTTTGTATTAATTATCTTAGCCTTAAGTTTCAACGTTGCATTTTCGCAAGTCGGAATCAATACCCCGAATCCAAGAGGAATTCTTCACACGGACGGGCAAAAAGATAATCCCACATCAGGATCTTCATTTACTCCGGCCCAGCAGATGAATGACGTTCTGATAACCAGTACCGGAAGAATAGGAGTAGGAACTATTAATCCTGCAGTAAAAGTAGATGCCAGAAATTCCGGAAACGGAGCCATAGGTTTTGGAACTTCTTCCCTGACAGCTTCAACAGCCGATGAAGGTGCGGTCCGCTACAATACCGGGATGGAATATTCTAATGGAAATGAGTGGCTTCCCCTTCTTACTGCCCAGCCAACCGTCAATAAAGTCATTGTCATCGCTGCCAAAACAGACAACACCGTAAAACTGTTGAATCCTTCTGCATTGGTCACTACAGGATTACAAAACAGGGCGAGTAATTATCTGGTAGGTTGGACAAAAGCTTTTGAAAGCAATTCGGGAAATACCTTTAATGCTTCGACAGGAATTTTTACAGCCCCTCGAAATGGAGTGTACGTGGCCTCTTTCACGACAGACCTGGCTCCTCTTGCCATCAATTATACGGTAGATCCATTAAATCCGATTCAGATAGAAGCGATCTGGCAGCTATATGACAACACAACAGGCGTTTTTGCCACTAATATTGTCAACACCGTAAAATGTGTGAATACCATGTCTTCAAACAGCAACGGAAATATTGATGCCGGAAGCAACTGTACAGCTTCTTTTTATATGACGACCGGGCAGCGTTTAATGCCTTATATCTGGTTCAATCTGAATGGTTTAAATACAGCAGGGTTTTCACTAAACAATACCGGAGGATATAATAACCTGACGATAGCAGAACAATAAAGTAAGCTGAGTTTGGGATAAGATATTTCAGTTTTTTTAATAGGTAAGGAAGCTTGAGGCTGGAAGAGAGAAGTTATTGAGACGCTAAAGACAACTATAAATCATTTTATTGATTTTTTTAATACAACACCATCAAACTTTACAATAAATCCAATAATAACTTCTCTCTTCCAGCTTTCAGGCCCTCAATTTTCTTAACCTGAACTTAAATTAATTAAGAAATTTCCTCAAGTGCTTTGATGAAAGCAGAAGGATGCATTCCTGTAATTTTTTTAAATTCAAGGGAGAAAGCGCTGTGGGAAGAGTATCCTGTGATTTCTGCAAGGTGATTGATCTTGTATTTACGGTATTGGGGCTCTTTTTTCAGTTGATCAACGATGTGGTTGATTCTCAGATGATTGATGTATTGGTTGAAATTGAAATTTTTATGCTTCCTGATTACCGCAGATAGGTACTTGGTATTCACATTCAATGTGTTGGATAAATTGTACCGTGAAATATTTTTATTATTAAACTCGAGATGTTCTTCAAAAGCTTTTAAGCCTGTCAAAATATGTTCTTCTGCTTCAGGGGAAATTTTAATATCTGCAGGAATGTTGTTCCCAGATGGGGCCTCAGTTTCCTGTGGATCTTCTTCATAGGCAGCCGGAGTGATCCCTTGCTGGTAAATCTGGGCTACCGTTTTTTTATGTTTTTTTCTTAGGTTGATGATGTTATATACAACTACTCCCAAAACAAGAAGCAGAATCATACAGGTGGCAATCAGTCCTTTTGAAAGGCTATGGCTTTTGATGAGTTGCTGGTCAAAATTTTCCTCTTTTTGGTTAAGGGTTTTATTAACAGCCATTTTCTGATTATAGGCGATACTGTCCTTTAATTCAAGGTTTTCCAGTTTGTATTTCCGGACATTTGTAGGGTCTCCCAATTTTTTATAAGCTTCCTCAAGGCTTTTGGTAATTTCTATTTTCTTTTCATTAAAACCATATTGATCTGCGATTTTTAAAGATTTCTGATAATATAAGACCGCACTGTCCGGTTTATTCTGCTGCGAATACGAGAAGCCTATATCATGAAGAATATTGGATCTCAGATAATGATTATCATTCCCAACTAGTGCAAGTGCTTTCACAAAAAAAGACTTGGCTTCATCAAATTTCTTTAATTCAGACAAATTATAGCCCAGGTTGGTGTATGCAGAAACCAACAGCTCATTCCGTCTCGAAATATTTTTGATCTGTTGAAATTCCCGGACTGCATTTTTAGAATAGGATTCCTTTTTTTTATATTCATTCTGATTGAAAAGAATTAAAAAAGAGTTGTAGATCATTCCTTTCAACTCATGTCCTTCATCGGTATTTTCATTTTTTATTTCAGATAAACCTTTGTTCAGGCTTTCCGAAGCTTCCTTTAAAAGTCCCAGTTTTGCATATTGCGTTCCCTGCATTCTGTAAGCCAGTGCTTTTCCCGGTGCGTAATGGTTATCCGTAGAAATCTTCAGTGCCTTTTCTGCAAAATCGAGGGTGCCTTTAGCATCTGATTTCAAATAGCTGTTGAATGATTTCAGATAATAGGCTTTCGCCAGATAATTGGGCTGATTCTTTCTCTGAGCAGAATCTATAATGCTGTTCAGGACAATTTCCGAACTATCCGGATTTTTGGAAGCCAGTGACCGCGCATATTTGTATTGCCCCTCAAAATCATAGTTTTGAGAGAATATAAGACCTGAGAAGATAAGGAAGAGAAAGAATGAGATTTTTTTCTCCATTTGTGTGTATTGTGTTTATTTTTTTTCGTACTTCCAGTTTCTGGATTTTCCTTCGGCTATCCATTCCAAAGATTGTTCCATTCTTTTATTTCTGGTCGCTTCGGTTTTAGCTTCAGTGATCCAGTTAATATACTCTTTCCTGAAAGACGGTGATCCTTTGCCAAAAATTTCCAAAGCTTTTTTATTTTTATTCAAAGCATTTTGAAAGTAATCCGGAATCTCGGTTTCTGTCTTAGTTGGCGGAGCTTTTTTCATGGTAACTCCCATATCAATAAGTTCCATCGCTTCTTTAATTGCTTTTTTTAGTTGAATCCTGGGTGGAAGATCTTCAATTTTTGTAATCTTTCCTAAGCTGAACATAGCGTTTTTTTCAATGCCACTGGTGATTTCCTGCATCGTCTTCATTTCCTTTTCCAGCCAGAATCCGAAGGTACAGTGCTGTTTGAAGGAAGCCATCGCACAGAGGATTTTTCCCTGGTACATAAAGTGTGGAAAACTCCACTTCATGGTTTCCTCAGCATCCGGACAGAATTCGTGGATAATTTCACGGATATAATGTAAAACAGGCTTGGCAAAATCCTGCGATTTCTCAATATAGGTGTCTATTTTCGGGCTGTATTTTTCCATACGTTTTACTGGAATAATTTAACGGTTTCGTTAACAAGGAATTTTACCTGATCCGGTCTTCCTCGGTCGTTTTTAGGATTATTGCTGTAGCTTCCTGTTCTTACAATCACCATCTGATGCTCAGGAACCATAATGATGTACTGACCCTGTAATCCGAGGAAATAATAATGTTTGATGGGATTGTCATGATTAATCCAAAGGCCCATTCCGTAAATCTCTTTAGATTTTTCAGTAGGTGTTCTCATCTGTTCAATAAAATCAAGATTGAGAATTTGCTGTTCTCCCATCTTTCCGTCATCTAGAAACAGCTGTCCAAGTTTCGCATAATCTCTCGCATTGGAGTGGATGCAGCAATACGTTTTCTCCATTCCATGATTGTCGGTGCTCCATGAGGCGTTCTGTTCCATGCCCATTGGAATCCAGAATTTTTCGGATAAATAGCTTGCTAATGTTTGGTTCAAAGCCTTTTTTAAAGCAAATCCGAGAAGCTGTGTAGATCCGCTCTGGTATTCATACCGGGTGCCGGGTTCTTCTTTAAATCTTCTTGAAAACACGACTTTTATGAGATTTCTGCCGTAATAGGCTTTCGCATTCGGAAGAAAAGGATTATTGTAATCTTCATCCCAGTCCAGTCCGCCTTCCATTTGGGCTAAATTTTTGAGCGTCACCTCATTTCCGAATTGTTTTTCTTTAAATTCAGGGTAAAAGTCGGAGAGCTTTTCATCAATATTGTTAATGATACCTTCTTCCAAAGCTTTCCCCAAAAGCATTACCGTTACAGCTTTAGCCATAGAAAAAGAATTGCTTTGTGAAAGCTGATTATAGCTATCCCAATACTGCTCATGAAGAATTTTCCTGTTTTTTATAACGACAAAAGCTGCTGTTTTGGAATGTTTTAAATCTTCAATCACATTTTCAGGCAGTTCCTTTTTGTTGTAGTCGGAATCTTCCGCCCACAGTTCAGGTTCCTCGGTAGCGATGAGGTTTCCGGGAAAGAGCTTCCCATCGTCGATATAAGCGCTTGACTTTCCTTTGAGATAGGTTTTGGAAATCCCACTGAATAAATAGTCGTATCCCAAAAGATAAACAGCGGCTACTCCTATGGCTGCTCCGCCTATTACGTATTTTAATGCCTTCATATGATCATGAGTATCAGTCTCAAACAAATTTAAAGTAATTTTGATAAGAAAAGGAGAAAGCAACAGTAAATAAACTATTTTTGTGATTATTGATGAAAAATATGACCAGAAAACTCATTGTATTCGTGTTTTTCATTTTTTCAGTGATGGGAACCGCCCAGACCTATAAAATGATAGACACCGCAGACTATTTGCAGAGAAAAGAATTTTTAAAAAGTTTTGCCGGAAATAACGAAGGTTTTATAAAAAAATTAAGATCGCAGTATTCCGGGAAGACAGGTTCAGAACTGTCTAAAATTTATAAGGAATTCGGAACTGATTTTGAAAAACAGGTAAAAAACAAAGATTTTATTTTTAAATCTGAATTTGAAACCGAAATAAAAACACTCATCCAGCGTCTTAGAAAAAACAATCCTAAAGTCCCACAGGACCTGAAAATTTTGGTAGCAAGAGATAATACGCCCAATGCATACTGTCTTGCTGACGGTACTTTCGTGATCAATATGGGATTATACAACTGGTTTAACAGTGAAGATCAGATTGCCGCAGTCATCACTCACGAATTGGGACATAAAATCGATGAACATTCACTGAAAACATTTTTAAGTATTATCGAACAGAATCAGCTGGATAAAATTGCTGTTCAGAATCTGAAGGAAACGACTGCGAGCCGTAGCCAGACTCAAAATAAGAAAGCATTCGACATTCTTAAAAACCGTGCTTATAAAAAAGGAGTTGAAAGAAGACAGCAGGAAATGAAGGCCGATTCACTAGGCTATATGATCTTTAAGAACAGTGATTTCAAGAAAAATGAATATATAAACGCACTTCAGCGGCTGCAGGATTTTGATACGATCTCACCCCGCGAACTGAAGATGGAAACTTATAAAAAACTTTTTGATCTTCCCAAACAGGCCTTCAATGAAAAGTGGATGAAAAAAGAAGATTTTTCGCTGTACAATTATAATTTTTACAAGGAAAAGCTGGATAAAGATTCCCTTGCCTCACATCCTGAGATGTCCAGAAGAATTGAAAAATTGAAAAAAACATTCCCGGAACTTAAAACTTCGGTGGAATCTGAAAAACCTTCTGATCCATTTACCACATTAAAGAAAATGGCCCGAATGGAGATTCTTCCCAATTATTTTCACTCCGAAGATTATGGACTGGGCATTTATGCATCAATGCAGTTTTTGCAGGATGGGGAAGAGGAGAAGTACTACAAAGGCTGGCTGGGAAAATGTTTTTTGAAAATATATGAAGCCCGTAAAAACTACAATCTAAACCGTTATCTCGATAGAATAGAGCCTAAAAATCAGAGTGAAAGTTACCAGCAGTTCCTGAATTTCATGTGGAATCTGAGTCTGGACGATATTAAAAATATAGCAGACTTTTACCAAAGCAGTTACCAAATAAAAGAATCCTGATAATACATCAGGATTCTTCTCTTTCTAATAGTTCAGTTTTTCTAAACGAATCTTATTGAATTTTTCTTTTTCGTTGTACTCGCGGAGAAGAATATACCCTTCTTTTCCAACGTATGGCGTTACGGCATAATTGTCTTTTTCAGAGATAGGAATGATTTCCTGCTTGAATTTTCCATCGATAACCGTATTGATGAAAAGGTTCCATTTTTTCTGCTTCGTTACTTCATCTTTCTGATAGTCGCGATAGAAGAAAACAACATCTTTTCCTCCGTTGAGGTATTGGGAGAAAAGATAATCACTGTTCACCCATTTTGTTTTTTCTTTCTCAAAAACCTTAACATTTTTGATTTTGAAATCTTTATCCGTATATACATACACAAGGTCGGTGGTTTTAGGGGCATTGTATTGACCGGCCGGTTTGTACTTTTCAGAAAGGATTCCCACACTTCCGTCATTCATAAAGAACATATCTTTGGTTTGAAGCATATACCCGCTTTCTACCATGCCGTTGGCATTGATCTTTGGAAGATAGGATGCAAAATCCGGTTTGAAATTGATCTCTTTGGTATCTACCGTAAAATCAGATTTGTTCACCATCATTCTGGCGTAACCTATGAAATCATACTTTGCGAAATTTCTTCCCAGCAGAACGATTTTGTCGTCAAATGTTTTATCATTATCAAGGCTGCTGTCATAGCCTAAAGAAAAACTGTCTATGAGGTCGATAGTAGTATCGGAAAGGCCTGTGATAGGTTTGTTGGCGGCTTCTTTTCCGGTTTTCATGTCGATTACAACCAAGCTGAAAGACTTTTTGTCGTCATCCGCCTTTTTCATGATACAGTACATGTATTTCTCATCCCTTTCCAGAACAGATAGGGTGGAGAAGACTTTTTTAGAACCGTCAGTATTATATTTATAGCGCCAAAGTTCCTTTTTATTATCGTCAAATTTAATGATGCTGTTGTTGTTCACATACTTTCCGTAGTCTTTATACTCTACGGCAAAATAGCCACCTTCCTTTACTTCTCCTACGGCAGAAACATAGTTGTAGCCTTTTTCCTTTTTCTCTTCGCGGTTTTCCTTACGTTGAGCTTTCCAGTTTTTAGGCTCATTGATCTCCTTGAAAGTACCATCCTCGAGATAATCGTAGTAAACCTTTCTTTTGATGGTATTGGTTTTCGGATCAATTACCATAGAAACCGGGGTAAAGATCTCTCTTGTTTTGACCAGAGAATAATCCATCATGGAAGGCCTTAAGATGATCTGCCCTTTAAAGTCAACATAACCACGGTAAGAACCGGCAGTAATATCTCCTTCAAACTCTTTATTGGCAACAGGGTTAAGGTTTTTATCCAGGATTACATATTCGAATTTTTTGGTCTTGTCGCCTGCCTTTCCGTAAGAATAAAGAGAGACATAGCCATAAAGATTATCTTTATCATCAAACAGGGCATTCATTCCCACATGGTCGCCGGCGGTAAGTGTTGTAAGGTCTTGGGTCTGGGAATAGGAAAAGGTTTGGAATAGTCCAAAGAGCACAAAATATATTTTTTTCATGAATTAATTTTTTTTCTGAAAATAATAAATTAATTCGAATAATGTTAATAATTCAACCTTTCTAAACGTATTTTGTTGAATTTTTCCTTTTCATTGAATTCCTGAAGGAGAATATACCCCTCTTTTGCCATGTAAGGAATTGTAATATTACTTTCCGAAGACATTGGTAATACTTCCTGTTTCCACTGTTCGTTGATAAATGTATTGATAAAGAGGTTCCATTTTTTCTCTTTATTTTTTCTTTCGGTATTGGCATAGAAAAATACCATATCGTTTTTATCATTCAGATACTGTGAAAAAAGATAGGTGCTGTTTTTTTGAGTGGGATAAACTTTGATATTTTTCAGTTTCATCGTTGGATCTAGGTTCATCATTATAATATCTGAAACTGTATTGTTTCTCCTGCTTATTTTCTGAAAAACGGCAACAATGTCTTTGTTTTTCAAGAAACTTACTGATTTTATATCAAGATCTTTAGAGTCGAAAGGATCCTTAAGCTCTTCTATGTCTTTATGATTACTGTAGACATCATCAAAAAGATGGACATCATTAAATGAAAGCTGATTGTTGTTTTTATCATAAATAAGCTTGACAAACCCTTCATTATAAAAATTGAGCGGATTTCCGGAATACCTTATTAGGGATGTTAATTTATCATCTGTATTATATTTGTTGTTTATGGCTCCGTCTACAGAATTTAAAGTGATATAAAGGTTTCTTTCATAAGGAAAAGGTACTATAGAAAGGACCTTTCCTGTTTTCAGATCAAATACCATAAAATTGTATTCTGGTGAATCCTTTTGGTATTTTATTACTTTGGTAATCAGGATATCATTATCGTAGTTTACAATTTTAAAATGAACGAAATTGTTTTTATGATCTCCGTTAAAAAACTTATAATCCCAAATTTTTTGATATTTTTCATTGAAAAGCTTCAAAGAAATATCCTTATGAAAAGGCCTCTCATGTTTATATTCAAAAATAAGTGTTTGATTGTTGTTAAGTTCAACAATTTGAGACGTTAATTTATATCCGGCAGTTTTCTTTAAATTTCTGTTATCATCTTTAAGTTCCCCATTAGTTTTGTAAGCAGATGTAGGGGTGAGATCGGTGCCATCATATTCAAAACTGTCTTTCTTTTTAATCTTGTAATCAGTGAGATTAATAATGAAATCTGCTGGAGTATAAAATGATGCATCATAAGCAAAATCGTATGCGCTATAAGAAGGAGTTATAATTAAATCTTTTTCTGAATTGATATAAGGGTAGTACTCAATGGCTGTTTCATCACTTTCAAAATTTCCGGTGGAAAGGGAATTGAGGTTCTTATCAAAAATGATGTATTCTAATTTGTTCTTTTTTTTATTGCTTTCTGTTTTTCCTAAATTATAAAGTGCAAAATAACCAAAAAGATTTTTATTGCTGTCAGATATAGATTTAAGACCTAAATATTTTCCGGCAGCTAAAGCAGCAAGATCCTGGGTTTGGGAAAAGAGTAAAGTTTGGAATAGCCCAAACAGTAATAAGGATAATTTTTTCATTATGTGTATTTGAGCAAAAATAATGAATTAGAGAATACGTCGGAAAAGTTTCAAAAAAAAGAGTATCCGCTAAATCAGCGAACTTTAAAATTTCCCATAGATTTAACAGATAATGTAGATGTTTATGCTGTAGGTAAGGAATAAAAAAGCCCCAATATTGGGGCTTTAATCTATAGTTTAGAAAGTAAATTTCTGAAGTTCGTTTTCTCGTCGATGATTCTTCTTAATTCAGAAACAGGAACTCTTTCCTGCTGCATTGTATCTCTGTCTCTTATCGTTACCGTATGATCCGTTAGAGAATCGTGGTCGATCGTGATACAGTAAGGCGTACCGATGGCATCCTGTCTTCTGTAACGTTTTCCGATGGCATCTTTTTCTTCGTAGAATAAGTTGAAATCATATTTCAGGTCGTTGAAGATCTTTTCTGCGTATTCAGCCAGACCGTCTTTTTTCATTAAAGGAAGAATAGCAGCTTTAATTGGCGCCAATGCTGGTGGTAGAGATAAAACTGTTCTTTCTGAACCGTCTTCCAGTACTTCGTCTTTAAGACAGTGTGAGAAGATCGAAAGGAACAATCTGTCTAAACCTACAGAAGTTTCCACTACATAAGGTACGTAGTTTTCGTTTCTTTCCGGATCGAAGAACTGAAGTTTTCTTCCTGAGAATTCTTCATGAGCTTTTAAATCGAAATCCGTTCTCGAGTGAATTCCTTCCAGTTCTTTGAAACCAAATGGGAAGTTAAATTCAATATCAGCCGCTGCATTCGCATAGTGAGCTAATTTCTCATGATCATGGAATCTGTAGTTGTCATTCCCTAAACCTAAAGCAAGGTGCCAGTTCAGACGTTTTGTTTTCCACTGCTCGTAGAACTCAAGTTCAGTTCCCGGAGCTACAAAAAACTGCATTTCCATTTGTTCAAATTCACGCATTCTGAAGATAAACTGTCTTGCAACGATCTCATTTCTGAATGCCTTACCGATTTGTGCAATACCGAAAGGAAGTCTGTGACGTGACGTTTTCTGAACATTCAGGAAGTTAACAAAGATACCCTGAGCCGTTTCTGGTCTTAAATAAAGATCCATCGCACTGTCTGCAGAAGCTCCAAGCTTAGTTCCGAACATCAGGTTGAACTGTCTTACCTCCGTCCAGTTTTTAGAACCTGTATCAGGATCAGCAATTTCTAATTCTTCGATTAATGCTTTTACATCAGCAAGATCCTCATTTTCCAGAGATTTTGCCAGTCTTGAAAGAATAGCCTCTCTTTTGGCACGGTATTCCAGAATTTTTGGATTCGTCGCTACAAATTGAGCTTTGTCAAAAGAATCACCAAATCTTTTCGCTGCCTTTTCGATTTCTTTATTCTCTTTATCTTCAATTTTCAAACAGTAATCTTCCACTAAAACATCTGCTCTGAAACGTTTTTTAGAATCTTTATTGTCAATCAATGGATCGTTGAAAGCGTCTACGTGGCCTGATGCCTTCCATGTGGTAGGGTGCATAAGGATCGCCGAGTCAATACCCACAATATTTTCGTTAAGCTGTACCATGGCTTTCCACCAATACTGTTTGATATTGTTTTTTAATTCGGCACCATTCTGTCCATAATCATAAACAGCGGATAAACCGTCATAGATCTCACTGGAAGGAAAAATAAAACCATATTCTTTAGCGTGAGAAATCACTTTCTTGAAAACATCTTCTTGCTTTGCCATAATTTTTTTACGTCTGATGTGCAAAAATAGTGAAAATGTAGGAAGATGGAAGCGGGAAGATGGAAGTTTTTATAATGTAGAAAATTAGAAGCCAGGAACCTGCTTTCTCTACTCGCTATTTTATTGGATTAGGCGCGGCGGCGGAGCCGCCGCGCCTAATCCAATAAAATGAGCTCAAACATGCCGTTCAATCAGGGCTAAATCATCGGAAAATTTCTACTTTTGCCCCATGTTAGAAATTCTTTATCGTGACGAGCATCTTATTGCCATCAACAAACCCAGCGGATTACTGGTTCATAAATCTTTTTATGCAGGAGAAGCAGATACTTATGCTATTCAGGAATTAAGAAACCAAATTGGGCGAAAAGTTTATCCTGTACATCGGTTAGACCGAAAAACTTCTGGTGTTTTGTTGTTCACTCTAGATAAAGAAACGCTTAGAATTATGAGCGACCGTTTTGCATCACGAGAAGTCGAAAAGAAATACATAGCCATTCTTCGTGGTTGGACAAAGGAAGAAGAAACAATCGATTACGACTTGATTAATGAAAATGAAGTCAAGCAAAATGCAGTTACTTACTATCGTCGTTTGCAGACTTCGGAAATAGATTTACCATTTTTAAAACATCAGACTTCAAGATATTGTTTAGTAGAAGCCATTCCTGAAACAGGTAGATTTCATCAGTTGAGAAAGCATTTTAAGCATATTTTACATCCGATTTTAGGCTGTCGTAAGCACGGTTGCAATAAACAGAATAAATTGTGGCTTCAAACATTTGGCATCAACAAAATGACGCTTCACGCCCATCAATTGATTTTTAATCATCCTATTTCTAACGAAAGAATTACGGTAAATGCTACTATAGATGACGAGTTCAAAAGAGTAGGAGATATTCTGAATTTCGATTTGAAATTGTATTCTTAATTTAAACGCAAAGTCTAAGAAATATCCTTGTCAAGGTTTCAAACCTTGACAAGGATATGAGTAGTATATACCCGCACTCAGATAAATCTTTTGCGTTAAAAAATATCTCTGATTTTACATATCGTTGTGTTTTATAGATAGTGTTTATAAAACATTTTTTAATAATATATCATAGGTTAACCGACCATTAATTTTAAATTAAGTATTTTTGTAAAACTTTTTTTCAATGTACAAAAGTATCATTCGACCTATTCTTTTCAAATTTGATCCCGAAGATGTTCATCACTTTACTTTTTCGGTGCTAAAGAATTTTGGATTTCTTACTCAATTATTTTTCCCTAAACCTATTGAAGATAAACGTCTGGAAAGAGAAGTTTTCGGATTGAAATTTAAAAATCCTGTAGGGTTGGCTGCCGGTTTTGATAAAAATGCCGTCTTGTTCAACGAGTTGGGAGATCTTGGTTTCGGATTTGTAGAAATTGGAACTGTAACTCCAAAAGCACAGGTCGGAAATCCTAAGAAAAGACTGTTCCGTTTAATTGAAGATGGAGGAATCATCAACAGAATGGGCTTCAACAACGATGGTCTTGAAGCTGCCATAGAAAAACTGAAGGGCAATAAAGGAAAAATAATCATTGGAGGAAACATCGGAAAAAACACCGATACAACCCCGGAAAATTATACTCAGGATTATCTGGATTGTTTTGAAGGTCTTCATCCTCATGTAGATTACTTTGTACTGAATGTCAGCTGCCCGAATGTGGGAAGCCACGCCAAGCTGGAAGATGTAGACTATCTGCGTGAGCTGATTACAGAAGTAAAGAAAATCAACCAATTAAAATCTGTACAGAAACCCATATTACTCAAAATTGCTCCGGATCTTAACAACAGTCAGTTAGACGAAATTGTTGAACTGATTGCAGAGACAAAAATTGACGGAGTAATTGTTTCTAATACCTCTGTCAACCGGAAAGGACTGAAAACCTCTCCTGAAGTTTTAGAACAGATAGGAAATGGCGGGTTGAGTGGAAAACCTATCCGCGAAAGAAGTACAAAAATGATCAAATACCTATCCGATAAAAGCAACAGAGCTTTCCCGATTATTGGGGTGGGCGGAATACATTCTGCAAAAGATGCTATCGAGAAACTGGATGCAGGAGCAAGTCTGGTACAGCTTTACACCGGATTTATCTATGAAGGTCCGGAACTGATCAATGAGATCAATAAAGAACTGTTAAAGAGAGCCAGCAGGCTTCCAAGATAAAAAATGAAAGAGAGCGTAAGGCTCTCTTTTTTATTTGGATTTCACAACAGAGGCATTTTTAGTGTCAACGGTAAAAGTGTAAGCTGGGGAAGATGCTGTCTTACCCACTTTAAATTGTAATGTTTTTCGGTCTTTAGATTTTGACTCTACAGTATCGTAAATGTTTTCAAGACAGCTTTCCGTGAGAAATTCTTCGTAATTTTTATAATTCCAGTCTTTGGTAAAATATAAGACCCTATAGCCCTTTTCCCCTTCACTGGCACCACATCTGCCACAGGCATTAAAGTTGGATGAATGTTCAAAATATAACAGAATGCGGTTCCCATTTTCTCCTGAAGCGTAAGAAATTAGTTGGTTCCCTCCATGTTTATTAATGAAATCAAAAGTATTGATCTTTTTATTGTTGGGTAATGTAAGATAATTATTAAAACGATAAATCATATCATTGCCGGTAAACAGCTGAGCAGGTTGAGCTTTTTTATTTAAGTAAAAATTTCCTGTAATAGAATTTCCTTTAAGATCACTCGGTTCAAAAATGATATATTCTTTGGGCGCCAATGCTTCCGCAATTTCAGCAGTTTTTTCTACTTGTTGAGGTGAAGTAATCTGGGTTTTAAACAGTTTAGAGCTTTGCTTCTGTTTGTTTCCAAAATAATATAGAGACAGTTTTCCGTAATCATAAATGCCGGTCAATGGTATTTTTTTCTGATATTTATCGTAATAATACCACCCGTCTACAAAATATTGATACAAGCTACAGTCGGCAATTCCTGCATAATACAGTTGCATGGTGATCGGTATTCCTGCAATTTCACCCTTGAAGATTTGCGAGGAATCTGTCACTTCTTTTAGGTCAACTTTCTGACAATAACAGAACGTAAAAAGAGAGAGAAATAAGACAATTAATAGTTTTTTCATGGTTGGTTGTGAGTAGCTTTTAGAGGAAGAAATTGGCGATGGTGTAGATAATCAGCCCGACGAGTCCACCTACCAGGGTTCCGTTCACCCGGATAAACTGAAGATCTTTCCCTACTTCCAGTTCCATTTTTTCGCTCAGCTCTTTACCCTGCCAGTTTCCTACGGTAGAACTGATGAGGTTTCCAAACTGGTGGGTGTTTTTAAGGATATATTTGTAAGCGGTCACTCTTACCCAGTGATCGATCTTATTCTGAAGGTTTTCGTCTGTTTTTAAATTTTGTGAAAATTCATTCAGGTTTTTAGTAAGATAGCCTTTTAAAGAAGACTGGTCATCCTGAAGTTCTTTCATCAATGTTTTCTTGATGGAGGTCCAGATATCGCTGGAATACTCATCCAGTTTATCATTTTTAAGAAGGCCGTTTTTAATGGTTTTAAATTCATCATCCCATTTCGGATCTTCTTTCAGGTCCGTAGAAAATTCATAGATCTTTTGGGTAATGAGGTTTCGGATTTCATGCTGCGAATCTTCCTCAATTTCTTTAAAAAAGTCGGCAAGTCCGCTGGTAATTTTATTGGCAATCTTATGGTCAACAAAAGAAGGAATAAAAGAATAGCTTCCTTTTTCTACCCGCTCTTTGATCATTTCATCATTTTCGATGATATATTCTTTGATCTGTTTGGAAAGATTGGTAACAATCCTCTGATGATCATTTTTTTCAAGGATATAACTGATGCCGTTTCCAACGACTTTATTGAGCTTGATGTCATCTGTCATTTCAGACACTTTTTTGCTGATAAACTGGCTTACAGAAGTGTCATCCAGCTTATTGAGAATGTCGAGAACAATGTCTGACAGGTTTCTGATCAGAATTTCCTGGCTCTTTTCTTTGGCGAGCCATTCTCCAACGAAGTTTGAAATTTTAATCTTTTGGATGTAAGGACGGATATTTTGTGGAGAAAGAAAATTACTTACCACAAAACTACCAAGATTGTCTCCCAGCCTCTGTTTACTGTTTTCAATCAGATTGGTATGCGGAATCGGAAGTCCAAGCGGATGCCGGAACAGGGCCGTTACCGCGAACCAGTCTGCCAAAGCACCTATCATGGCTGCCTCGGAAAAAGCCCGTACATATCCGACCCAATGGGAGGGATTAGATTTTTGAAGTAAGGTGGTGGCTATAAAGATAATGGCCATCAGGACAAATAATCCCGTGGCAAATGCTTTATATTTTCTCAGCTGTTTTCTTTTTGCTTCATCATTCATATTCTCAAATTTACTAAATTTGATCATGAGATTTGTTTTAAAAATTAAACAACAAAAGAGAAGGGAGATTAAGGTTTAGTTCAAAAAATACTTTTAAAAGATTATTACAACGTAAATCGAAGATTTTCAGCTAACTAATGTGGTCTTTTTCAACATTATGATTTTAAACTTTATATCAACTGAAGTGTTTAAAAATTTTTGCTCCTTTTGTGGTTTAATTAAAAGTAAAACTCATCATGAAATTTTTAACTTTCATTATTATTAATCATTCTGCAGGCCCGTCCGCAGAAGTTGTAGCCTATTAAAACTGTTCCTATGGAAAATAAAGAAGCAAAAAACAATCCATACTATTCAAGAACCGACACCACAAAACTTGACATCTCCAATGATGAGTGGAAAAAGATCCTGGCTCCCGACTTATATGCTATATCCAGAGAAGCGGCTACAGAAAGAGCGTTTACAGGAAAATATAATGAATTTGATGAAATCGGGGACTATTACTGTGCCGTTTGTGGTAATCACTTATTTCGATCTACCTCAAAATTTTCCAGTAGTTGCGGATGGCCAAGCTTTTTTGAAGCAGATAAAGAAGGGGTTTATTACAAAAAAGATACTGCGTATGGAATGGAAAGAGTAGAAGTGCTCTGTAAACGATGTGATTCTCATCTGGGGCATGTTTTTGATGACGGTCCAAAGCCTACCGGACTACGCTATTGTATGAATTCCGTGAGCCTGGAATTTGTTGGAGATTCTGAAAAATAAGCCTCTTTAATTCACATAATCAAGACGTTAAAGTTTCTTAAATAGCGTTAAACTTTGTAGAGTTATAACTGTCTGACAGTTATGTTTTTATAATTTTGCCTCACTAATTTGGAATTTAATATTATTGAATGAGAGGAATTTATAGTGTATTAGGCCTGGTTTACATGGTCACGACTTCATTCTATCTTTCGCCGGCAAAGGCAGTAAAGAGTGAGAATGTCAACACATCAAAAATTGAAAAAGTAGCAGACACGAAATCTGAGAAGACCGCTGGAAAAGCATCTTCATCAGAAGAATTGTACAAATCAATTCCCTTTGATCCTGAACATGAATTGAATTATGAGGTTTTCTCAAAAGCATTGACAGGATTTGAAAATTTAAAAAAAGCAGGATTGCTGAACCAAGATTCGCATTTATTAACTATCTGCGATTTTTCTATGTCCTCAAACACCAAAAGACTTTGGGTGATTGATACCAATGAGAAAAAGGTACTGTTCAATTCACTGGTAGCACACGGAAAAAATACAGGCGAAGAATTTGCTGCGAATTTTTCTAACACGGAAAGTTCGCTGCAGAGCAGTTTGGGATTTTATATCACGGATGCCACTTACCAGGGAGACAACGGATATTCTTTGAAATTGTTGGGTATGGATAAAGGTTTTAATGATGCAGCGTACAGAAGAGCGATCGTGATGCACGGAGCAGATTATGTAAGCGATGAATTTGCATCAATGCACAAAAGAATCGGAAGAAGCTGGGGATGTCCCGCAGTACCGAAAGCATTGACACAGCCGATCATTAATACCATAAAAGGACGAAACTGCCTTTTCATCTATTATCCCGATCAGAAGTATCTTTCTTCCTCAGAATGGTTAAGATCTTAATTTGATTAATAATTGTATAAAAAAATAATGCTAGTTTGAAAAATACGAGTGCGTTTATTTCTGCCATAAGATTGTTCAGTCACCCTGATGGGACAAGTACCTTCGAGACGGGAAAAATCCCGACTTTGAAGCCTATGAATACAACAACTTTTTGGGCAAGTACGGTCACTGAAGAATGGGAGAAAAAGAAGCACACTGCGCCGCGAAGACAATATGTGGTAACCTTAAAAGGGAATATCCTGTTTAAAGTAAGCAATGGCTCTACATTTCAGATCGAACCGGGAATCATTCTTTTGGCAGAAGATGTGGAAGGAGAGGGACATTCCTGGGAAATTATAAAAGGCCAGGAATGGGAAAGGTTATATATTCCAATTGCAGATGGTGCTGATGATTTTTTTATACAGGATTCAGAATAGAGAATTGCTATTGTAAAGAAAGTAAAAAGCGTCTTACAAAGAGGTTACAATATGAAAGCAGTCAATTTTTGGCTGCTTTTTTTTAACCACAAAAAACATGAATCATCATTGATTTTATTCCTATAGATTAAAAAATAACATCAAAGACTGCCGGATTAGTGCAATCTGCAAGAGAAAAATAGAAAATCCCTGCACCAGACAGCCACAGGGATTGAATCATTGAAGATTATTTAAACTTCTTGAAAACCAAAGTCGCATTATGGCCTCCGAACCCGAAAGCATTGCTTAACGCAAAGTTGATTTCCTTTTCTTTAGCTTCTCCAAAAATGATATTCACATCTTTCGGAATATTTTCATCTATACTGTGAAGATTGATCGTGGGAGGAATAATTCCTTTTTCTATCGCTTTGATAGAAAGGATGGCTTCAGCAGCTCCTGCAGCACCCAATAAATGCCCGGTCATAGACTTTGTAGCACTGATGTCAAGGTTTTTACTTCCCCTAAAGATATTACTGATGGCTTTTAATTCTACCAGATCTCCAAGCGGAGTAGAAGTAGCGTGTGGATTTAGATAATCAATGTCTTCCATATTAGCTCCTGCTTCTTTCATGGCCAGCTGCATGGCTTTAATGGCACTGATTCCGTCCGGATGTGGTGCAGTCATGTGGTAGGCATCAGCAGTCATTGCAGCGCCTCCAAGTTCAGCATAAATTTTTGCCCCTCTTGCTTTGGCGTGCTCATATTCTTCAAGAACCAAAGCGCCTGCCCCTTCACCCATCACAAAACCGTCTCTGTCTGCGTCATAAGGACGGCTTGCTGTGGCGAAATCATCATTTCTGGTAGACATGGCTTTCATAATGGAGAAACCACCGACAGAAGCGGGTGTGATTGCTGCTTCAGAACCTCCGCTGATAATTACCTTTGCTTTTCCAAGACGGATATAATTAAAGGCGTCCATCAAAGCGGTATTTCCTGTTGCACACGCCGAAATGGTTGTATAATTGATGCCCTTAAGGCCAAACTTCATAGAGATCATTCCTGACGCCATATTGGCAATAAACTTAGGAACAAAAAAAGGGTTGAATTTCGGTGTTCCGTCACCTTCTGAAAAATTCATGACCTCAGTTTCAAATGTGATCATGCCGCCCTGTCCGGTTCCCCAGATCACGCCGGTATCAAACGGATCCATTTTTTCAAATTCCAGTCCTGAATCCTGAATTGCTTCGGTGGAAGCATACATTGCATATTGTGAAAACAGATCGCTTCTTTTTATTTCATTGTGGGTCAGATGAACTTTCGGATCAAAATTTTTCACTTCACAGGCGAAGTGTACTTTAAATTTTTCTGAATCAAAATGGGTAATTAAATCTGCTCCGCTGACACCGTTAATACAATTTTGCCAAAAATCTTCGACATTGTTCCCCAAAGGCGTCACCGCGCCCAGTCCTGTAATGACAACTCTTTTCATATCTAGTTATTAATTTTGAATAGATTGGAGGTTCCCCTGGCAATCAGTCTTGTTTTGTCTGCGTTCCATATTTCGCATTGCGCATTGACAAACTGCCGCCCTCTTTTTAAAATTTTCGTTTCGGCTACAATATTATCATTTTCTTTTGCAGTTGAAAAATAATCGATCACATTATTAATGGTAGTTATGAAAGAATTTTCGTTCAGAGAGAACATAGTGGCCCCAATGATGTCGTCAACAATGGCTGCTGTTACACCGCCATGAAGATTTCCAATGGGATTAAGCCATTCCGGTCTTACGGTATACTGAAACTCCAGATGTCCTTCTTCTACAGAAAGAACAATAGGGTTGAGCCATTTCATAAAAGGTGATGGTGACTGGTCAAATTCCTTTCCGATGAATTGCTGAAGTTGTGCTAATCTGTTCATATTTTCTGTTTTATTTTTCTAAAATCATCGTTACACCCTGTCCGCGTGCGGCACAAATAGAGATGAAACCTTTTCCGCTTCTTTTTTCATGGAGCAGTTTTGCCAGTGTACCAATAATTCTACCACCTGTTGCGGCAAAAGGGTGGGCTACTGCGAGACTTCCGCCTTTTACATTCAGTTTATCTCTGTCAATTTTGCCCAATGCTTTTTCCAGACCGAATTTTTTCGCCAGATCATCATTTTCCCAGATTTTGATGGTAGCAAGAACTTGGGCGGCAAACGCTTCATGAATTTCATAATAATCAAAGTCTTCCAGGCTCATGCCTGCTTTTCTAAGCATTCTGTCTGCTGCGAAAACGGGTGCAAGAAGTAAATTGTGCTTATTTTCTACATACTCGATTCCTGCTACTTCTGAAAAGGTAACATAGGCTAAAATAGGAAGCCCATTAGCATTCGCCCATTCTTCACTTCCCATTAAGACCGCTGAGGCGCCGTCTGTAAAAGGTGTTGAATTTCCGGCTGTCAAAGTTCCGTTCTCTTTATCAAAAGCAGGTTTCAGCTGGGAAAGCTTTTCAATGCTGGTATCTCTTCGTAGATTATTGTCTTTATCTAAGCCGAAAGCTGGAATGATCATATCATCAAAAAATCCTTCATCATAAGCTTTGGCCATATTCTGGTGGCTTTTTAAGGTTAATTCATCCTGTTCCTCACGGGAGATTTCGTAGTATTTTGCGGTAATTTCTGTATGTCCGCCCATCACCAAGCCTGTTTTCGGCTCCTGTCCTTTATAAGGAATCGGCATCCAGTCTTTCAGTTTTGGGGTTAAGAGCTGTTTCAGTTTTCCGAAGGCTGATTTTTCTTTATTGGCTTTTAGTAGCGCTTTTCTTAATCTTGGCGCAGATTCAAAAGGGATATTACTCATAGCTTCCACCCCACAGGCAATGCCACTTTCAATTTGTCCCAGGGCAATTTTATTTCCAATATAAACCGCTGCTTCAATTCCGGTATCACAAGCCTGCTGAAGATCGCATGCAGGCGTAGCCGGGTCAAGAGAGGTGTTCATCACAGATTCCCTGATGAGGTTGCTCTCAGAAATGTGTTTGATAACAGCCCCGCCGGCTACTTCACCCAGAAGTTTCCCCTGTAAACGGTATTTGCTGATCAATCCGTTGAGTGCAGCTTCCAAAAGTTCCTGATTATCTAGGTCTGCATAAGCTGTATTGATTCTTGCGAAAGGAATTCTGCTGTATCCTACAATAGCCACTTTTTTTGTTTCCATATTGAAAAATTTATGAGGAAAGTATGTTTAATTCTTTATCGATCATGAATATTATTCTGTCTAGGGCCAGGTGTAGATACTTTTCGTCCTCCGTTGTTTTGGAAAGTAGTATTCCGCCTTCAATAAGCATAATGAACAGAGATCCATATTCATCAGCATCTATATTGGAGTGTATTTCTCCGTTTTCCTGTCCATCTGTAATTACCGATGCTATCTTTTTGATCCAACCTTCAAAAGATTGGGTAACCTGTTTTTTTAGACTGGGGAACGTATCATCAGATTCAGTAGCTGCATTCATTAGGGGACATCCTCCGTTTTTAAACACGGCTTTCCAGTTTTTCCGGTAAAAATTGACAAAAGCGTTTAATTTATCTATCGTAGTGGGGAATTCTTCACCTAAAGACCGGGCCATGTTTTTAGATAATAGGCTGGAGTTGTATTTGTATACCTCAAGCGCCACTTCATCTTTGTTTTCGAAATTTCCGTAGATGCTGCCTTTGGTAAGGCCTGTTGCCTCTGTGATATCAGATAAAGAGGTAGACATATACCCTTTGGTATTAAACAAAGAAGCCGTCTTCTCAATAATGAATTGTTTGGTCTTTTCTGCTTTTGACATGTATGGGTTAATTTCAATACAAATATACAAAAATATACCGATTGGTATATTTTATTTTAAGGACATTCACTTTCCTCATTTCACAGTGGAAATCTGCCTGGTATAAAATATTAAACCATTAAGGTTTTTTAGTGGAGAAGAATAATTAAGAATCTGCAGGCGGTCATAAGACATTCTGCTTTAAAATATCATTTGATATTCTCTTAACTTTCCTTAATTCTTTAAAAAGCCTTAATGGTTCAGTAAATAAATTTGAATATCATTAAGCTAAAGTAGCATTCAAAGTAATTTCAAAATTGAAAGCTGCGCTTACAGGGCACCCTTCTTCAGCTATTTTAGCAAATTTCTGGAATTCTTCTTCTGAAAGTCCCGGAACTTTTGCGGTTAAAGTCAGTTCAGATTTTGTGATTTTTCCAATACTTGGATCAAGGGTGATCACAGATGTTGTTTTTAATTCTTCAGGAGTGAACCCTGCCTGGGAAAGTTCTGCGCTTAGTTTCATGGTGAAGCATCCTGCGTGTGCTGCTGCCAGCAATTCTTCTGGGTTGGTTCCCACTCCATCAGCAAATCGGCTGTTGAAAGAATACTGAGTTTCGTTTAAAGTAGTACTTTGTGTTGTTAAATGTCCGTTACCTTCTTTGATGTTACCGTTCCAAACGGCTGTTGCGTTACGTCTCATAATGTTTGCTTTTTGTTGTTTTAATATATTGATTTTGATGATACAAAGATATAGTGGTTGTCTGCCGGATTCAATAGATAAAAAGACTTAAATATTGTACTTTTTTCCCGACGAGTAGTTTTTCTTAAAATTTGATGGTGTGTTTCCTGTTTTGTTGGTGAAAAGCCGATTGAAATAGGCAGGATCTTCATAGCCAAGATCGTAGGCGATTTCTTTAACGGGTTTATCTGTATAAAAAAGCAGTCTTTTGGCTTCAAGCAGAATTCTGTTTATAATCAACTGATTCGGAGAGTCTATATTTAGACTTTTAAACTTATGTGTTAGTGTTTTCGGGGCGATATGAAGAAGCTCCGCATAATCTGCCACATTGTGTTTTTCTCTGAAATGAATTTCCAGATACCTGCTGAAGTCCCTGAAAACATCCAGCTCGCTGCCGGGAATTTTGATGGTGTCATTATTCAGATGCTGCTTTTTCCAGTTTCTGGTAGCGCGGATGATGATCTGTTTTACATAGGTTCTGATCATTTCTTCAGCAGAAGAATCTTTCCATTCCAGTTCATTTTTTATATGTTGAAATAAATTTTTAATGTCAGCACTTTCTGTATCATTAAGTTCTACAAAAGGAATTTCAAAAACATTGTGAAAAAGAAGTCCGTCGCATGCAACTTCTTTATCATGAATCTGGATGCAGTAGAAATCACGGTTATAATAGAGCAGTGTAGCTTCCTCTTTTGCTTTTTCTATCTTTAGGTGCTGGCTGGTAAGAAAGAACAGGGAGGGTTTTGAGACTTTATAATGATTAAAATCTACGGTAAGTGCATAGCCTTCCGGAATGAAAAGGATTTTAATGTCATATCTGAATTGATTTCCGTTGATTACCCCCAGATTGTCTTCGGAGAACATTTCAAGGCCAAGTTTTTTATAGTGATCTTCAAAAATAAGCTGCTTCTGCATACAATTACTTTAGTCTAAAGATACAAAAAAGAAGGTTTGGGGAGTATTAATAAATAAAACCTGTTTCTTATACATATGATTTTAGAGGATCCATAAGGTTTCTATTATCCATTGTAGGGGTGATTTTCAATTTTCGTTTCACTTTTTTAATTGAAAACAGAGAAAAAATAAAAATTATATATTAGTTGATTGGTTTTTTATCAATTTTGCAAAAAGTACCGTATTGAATGATAACTTTAACTTCTTCAAAGATTAAATGAGCAAGCTAGAAAATATTTTGAGAGAAATAACTCCATTATCTCCCGAGGACAGTTTTCTTGTATTTGACAGGATAAAAGCATCCTTCGATTTCCCCTATCATTATCATCCGGAGATCGAGATCAATTTTATCATTAAGGGAAAGGGATACCGGCGCATGATCGGCGACCACACAGGAGAGATAGGTGACATCGAATTGGTGTTGGTAGGTCCGAATTTGCCACACTGCTGGGCAAATTATAAATGCAAAAACCGAAAGACCCATGAGATAACGGTGCAGTTCAATCAGGATTTTTTTAACCAGTCTATGATGGATAAAAATATTCTGAAACCCATTAGCAACCTGATGAAGGACTCGATTCGGGGCATTTTATTTTCGCAGGAAACCGCTGAAAAAGTGAAAGACTCCTTTCTCAACCTATCAAAAATGAACAGCTTTGAATCTTTCATCGAGATCATGAAGATTCTTAATGAATTGGCCATTGCCGAAAATAAAACGCTTTTATCATCCTACAGTATAGAGCTTGAAACCTTTGCAGATAATGACAGAATGAAGATCGTCCATGATTTTGTCCATAAGAATTTTGAAAACAAAATAACACTCCATGACGCGGCTTCGCTTATCAATATGAGCAGTGTGACCTTCAACAGATTCATCAAGAAAAGAACGGGTAAAACTTTTGTGAATTATCTGAATGAAATAAGGATCAGCTATGCTGCCCGGTGGTTGATGGAAAAAAATCTGACCGTTTTTGAGACTGCTTTTGAAGCTGGATTTAACAATATCGCCAATTTCAACAAAGTTTTTAAATCCATCAAAAAAACTACACCTACTGAATTTAAAGAACTTTTTAAAGGGGTAAAAAAAATAGAGTAACCCATTTTAAATTAAGGAAATACATTTTATATTCTCAAGATCCGGATAGCTTTATCCGGATCTTTTTTTGATGAAATTCGATATGTTTTCGTCAAAAAGTGTTAAAAAAATGTTACCTGAATTAATGAAAAACTTAAAGTTTGAAATCGAGGTACAGTGCTGCAAATCAGCGTGTAAATGCTGTTCTTGAAAAACGCCTGAAAAAATAATATCGTTTTATGATAAAATAGCATTATATCTGGCTATAAACAAAATTTAGATTTGCTAATATGAATTAAATCTTAACAAAACTTTAATTATTTAGCACAATTAGAACATAATGTTGAAGAAAAAAGAAGATAAATAATGTTTTATAGGGTAAATATCATTTAGAGTGATGTGCATGATTCTCAAATAAATCTTAATAAAACTAAACCTTATGAGAAAAACTGTTATACCGGTTTTATTAGCTATTTCTTTATCTGTCTACGCACAGGAGACTAAAAAGGCAGATACTGCTAAAACAACCAAAATAGAAGAGGTGGTTGTTACTTCCTTGGGAATAAAAAGGCAGGTACGATCTTTGACATTTTCCAGCCAACAGATCGGCGGGGATGAGCTTACAGAAGTAAAAACCCCCAATCTTTTGAATTCAATCAACGGAAAGGTTTCCAACGTACAGATCAATAAGACCAATGGAGGTGTTGGAGGATCGGTAAGGGTTGTTATGAGAGGTGATAAATCAACGAGGAACAGCCAGCCATTATATGTGATTGACGGTATTCCTATCATTAATAATACGAAAGGGCCCAATGTTGACTTTTATGCATCGATGCCTGATACAGGTGATGTGTTGAGTACCATTAATCCGGAAGATATTGAAAGCATCAATTTTCTGAAAGGTGCTTCAGCTGCAGCATTGTATGGTTCAGCAGGAGGAAACGGAGCCGTTTTGATTGTGACGAAAAAAGGAAAAGCAGGAAAAAGTAAATTATCATATACTACCAGTTTAACTCTTGATAAGGCATATAGTCTTCCTAAACTGCAATACAGTTATCTGCAGAGTATTCCTTATGACCCGGCTGCAGGACAAACGGGTTCTCAGCAGAGCTGGGGAACAAAAGGAGCTTCAAAAGATTATCTTAAAGATTTCTTACAGACAGGAACCACATGGGTTAACAACGTTTCATTTCAGTCAGGAAATGAAAAATCCAACAATTTCATCTCTATAGGAAATACAACCAATAAGGGAATTATCCCGACATCAGTATTTGATCAGTATAATATTAATTTCAGGAATTCAAGTAAATTTCTGGATGATAAACTGACTTTAGATGCCAACTTCATGGGCTCTTTACAAAACAGTAAAAACAGACTGACTCCGGGTTCTTACTACTCACCATTGGTCAATTTATACTGGTTGCCAAGAGGGATTGATTTTGATCAATTCAGTGGTTCCAATTATTCTTATTTAAATAGTAACAGATTGCTTCCTGCTCAAAACTGGTGGGCCATAAAACCGGACGGAAGTTTTAGTGTAGAATCTCAAAACCCGTATTGGATCCTTAATCAAAACCCTGTTACAACAAAGAATAAAAACCTTTACAGTGCAGCAACATTGAGTTATCAGATCAATCCATGGTTATCTGCAAGAGTAAGAGGTAATTACAGCTATACAACATCAGATAGCCAACGTAATGTTGCCGTTTATTCTTTACCTGTACTACTGGGTGGAAATGATAATGGTAAGCTTTATAAAGATGTTGTAGAGAGCTCATCCACTTACGGTGATGCCTTATTGATTGGAAGTCCGAAAATTACGGATGATATTTCTTTGGATTTTACTGTGGGGGGAAGTATTAATACACAAAGATACACATCAAGCAGCATTGAAAATAATCTTTTAGTAGTGCCTAATCTATTTACACAGAATAATTTACAGTGGCCGGGGCAGAACGGGAATGGTATAAGCTATCTGCAGTACAGTACAAAAAAACAGGTTCAGTCTTTTTTTGCAAGTGCTAATATTGGATATAAAAAACTCTTATACCTTGATTTTACCTTTAGAAATGACTGGGACTCCAGTTTGTCCAGTGCAAGCCAGAACTCTTTTGATTATGAATCCGTTGGAGTAAATGCCATCCTGTCAGAAATTTTTAATCTTCCAAAGCCTATCAATTTCTGGAAAATAAGAGGTTCCTATGCTAAAGTGGGTATGGGTTTACCTCCTGCTTTTCTGACGGGCTCACAAATCTATCAGGTCAATGCAGGGACTGTTATCAATCCTGCTTCGTCTCCTGTTACTAATCCAGCCTTTCCAGAACTTTTCCCTAAACCTGAACTGAATGAAACTTTTGAAGCAGGAACAGAGTTAAGGCTTTTCGATAATCGTTTAAGTTTTGATATTACCTATTATAACTCGATCGTATCCAACCAGCTATTGCAGGCCATTGAAATCTCTTCTAATTTAGGATTTGGAACAGGAAGATTTGATATTAATGCGGGCAAGATTCAGAACAAAGGTTTCGAATCCAGTTTATCCTATAAAGTATTCGGTGGAGAGAAATTTGGATGGACAACGACTGTCAATGCATCGGCAAATAAAAATATAATTAAAGAGTTATTTCCTTCCAGTTTAAAGCTGTCAAGTGATAAAACTTTCGTACTTACAGGCGGAGGATACAACAGATTAAAAGTAGGAGGGTCATTTGGAGATATCTACGGATCAGTATTCAAGAGAGACGGCGAAGGTAGAATTATTGTGGATGCTGATGGCGTTCCATTAAGAGATGAAAACCAGGTGCAATATCTCGGGAATCCGAATCCTAAATTTATTATTGGTTTCAACAACTCATTCAATATTGGAAAATTAGGAATCAGTTTCCTTATTGATGGTAAATTCGGAGGAAAAGTATTGGGCTATACTCAGGCTAAGAACGACCAATATGGTGTAAGTAAGGCTAGTGCAGATGCCCGTGATAATGGAGGAGTATCCATTCCAAATGCAGTGTATGAAAATGGAACTCCATATAACGGACTAACCGACGCGGAAAAATATTATTCAAAAGTGTCGGGATCTATTGATGAGCCATATATGTATAAAGCAACAGCAGTACGTCTAAGGCAGGCTTCGATTTCATATACCTTTGATATAAAGTCAAAATATATGGAAAATGCTACCGTAAGTTTAATAGGAAGCAATCTATTCTTCTTATATAAAAATGCTCCATTTGATCCGGAACAGGTGTCCGGAGTGAATCCCGGAGGTGTAGGAATTGATATGTTTGGAATGCCAATTACCAGATCTATCGGTTTATCATTAAAAGCTAACTTCTAATTTTTAAGAACAATGAAAATATCATCTATTAAAACGATATCATTCAGCGCATTTATGCTGTTTTCTGCTCTAAGTTGCACGGATGAATTTGATAATTATAATCAGGAATACATTGGCGGACCTGAAAATTTCAACGCAGATTTTACCCAGATTGTAAACCCATTAAAATTGATGCAGAGAAATCAGCAGAGTTCTACCAACTGGATTTATCAGCTGCAGACCAATCTTAACGCAGACATGTACAGTGGTTTGTTCAGTACGGCTACTCCTTACAATGGGGGAAGAAATAATACCACTTATTTCATCATGGACAACTGGAATGAAAGAATCATGATGACGCAGTTGGAAGACGTTTTTGATAAATCAAAAACGATGAATATAGTAATCCAAAAAAATTATCCGGGGATCAATTTTAAGGCATCACTTGCTCTTGCAAAAATTCTGAGAGTAATTTCGGCAAGCAAAGTTTCAGATGCACACGGACCCATTATTTACAGCAAATTTGAAACACCAGATCCTGCAACGGGGATAACAGATTTTGATTCCCAGCAAGAAGCTTATAACAATTTCATCACAGATCTTACTTCTGCTATTTCAGATCTGCAACAAACACCTAGTGTAGAAGATAAAGCGGTCATCAGTAAATCAGATCTTATATATGGTGGAAGTCTGGCTAATTGGGCAAAGCTTGCTAATTCTTTAAAATTAAGATTTGCCATGAGAATTAGCTATGCTGATCCTGCTAAATCAAGACTTTATGCGGAACAGGCTTTAGCTTCTCCTGTCGGGTTTATTGATGAAAACTCAACAAATGCATTGATTAATTATGGAGGAGCCTCTCCTCTTAGCGATATTATCTATTCCTGGGGGGATTGTAAGATAGGTGCACCATTAATGACATTTATGAATGGTTTTAATGACCCGAGAAGATCCGCTTATGCTAAACCTGCCACTGACGCTTCTGTAGCAGGACAGTATATCGGAGTGAGACAGGGTGTTGATATGGGTGGAAGTAAGGATCGTTATGGAGACTTTTCCCAACCTATAGCTGCTGCAGCAGGTGGAGATTATTTCTCCGTAAGCAATGGGAAAAATAAAGTCTTTACAGCCGCAGAAATATGGTTTCTTAAAGCAGAAGCTGCCATCAGAGGCTATGCCGGAGCAGGAGATGCAGGAACCAATTATAACAAAGGAATAGAGATATCATTTGCAGAATGGGGCAAAAGTTCAGCCTATGCAACTTATGTGGCTGATGCAGTCTCCAAAGAAGCTCCCTATATTGACACTAAAAATGCTTCAAACAGTATTCTCACAGGGAGCCCGATGCTTAGCACCATTACCATCAAATGGAATGAAGGTGATTCTTTTGAAAGAAAATTAGAAAGGATCATGACTCAAAAATGGATTGCTATTTATCCTGACGGATCCGAAGCATGGGCAGAACAGAGAAGAACCGGTTATCCTATCATATTTAAAAATGTGTTGAATGACAGCCAGGGAACGATCAGTACCGATGCCATGATCAGAAGAATCCCGATTCCAACCAAATATCGAAATAATACACTGAATTATGCCCAGGCCTTACAGTATATTGGAGGAACCGATACCGGAGGAACCAAACTATGGTGGGATAAAAAGTAATAATTTTAAGCAGATCAAAGATAAAGATATAGAGGCCATCTCAAAAGTCAGATTTAATTTGGTTTTTTTATTCCGGAAGGAGAAATCTTACACCGTTAGTTTCATAATTCTTCAATTTTAGTTTCGTTTCAATCCGGAATGACACTTTTGAGAGGCCCTCTTTTCTTTACTATTTTAATTTGAATATGGAAAACAACAGCTCTGAAACCCGTTCAGTAAAACCGATCCTCTGGATCTCCACATTATATTTCGCAATGGGAATACCCTTTGTGACCATTAATGCGGTCTCGGGGATTATGTACAAGGATATGGGTATTTCAGATTCCAAGATTACCTTCTGGACGGCGCTTATTATGTTTTCCTGGACCTTAAAACCTCTTTGGAGCCCTTTTCTGGAGATTTACAAAACAAAAAAATTCTTTGTTGTTGCGACTCAGTTTTCGATAGGGATTTTGTTCGCTCTCATTGCATTGATACTGCCTCTGCCGGATTTTTTTAAATACAGCATTGCCCTTTTTGCTGTCGTTGCATTTTGTGGAGCAACGCACGACATTGCTGCAGACGGAACGTATATCAATTTTTTAACGAACAAAGAGCAGGCGAAATACATTGGCTGGCAGGGAGCTTTCTATAATCTGGCCAAGATCATCAGCAGCGGAGTTCTGGTGTATTTTGCCGGAGTTTTGGAAAAAACAAAAGGAGTAGTGAATGCCTGGATGATTATCATGGGAATTTATGGCCTTCTGTTTTTTGCTTTAGCGATCTATCATTATGCGATTTTACCGAAAGAAAACAAACAGAAAAAAGAGACAAGAAAAGCAGGAAATGTCCGTAAAGAATTACTGGAAGTCATCACTTCTTTCTTCAAAAAGAAAAACATCATGTGGGCGGTACTGTTCATTATTCTGTACCGTTTTGCAGAAGGATTTGCCATAAAGATTGCGCCCCTGTTTTTCAAAGCTCCACGAACTTCAGGAGGATTAGGGTTATCTACCTCTGATATTGGACTTATTTATGGGACCTACGGTTCAGCAGCATTTATTTTAGGATCTGTACTGGCAGGATATTTCATTGCGGGCAGAGGACTTAAAAAATCTCTGATCTGGCTTTGCTCAGCCTTTAATATTCCATTTATAGTGTATGCATTATTGGCTTATTTTCAACCAACAGAACTGCTTCCGGTAGGCGTTGCCGTGGTCGTAGAGTATTTTGGCTACGGATTCGGTTTTGTAGGGTTGATGCTTTACATCATGCAGCAGATTGCACCGGGTGAACATAAAACCGCTCATTATGCTTTTGCAACAGGTATAATGAATCTTGGAGTAATGATTCCGGGAATGTTCAGTGGAATGATCAGCGACTGGATAGGATACAAAATGTTCTTTATCTGGGTACTGGTCGCTACTATACCCGCTTTTATTGTAACCCTGTTTGTTCCGTTTTCATACCCTGAAAAATTAAAAGAACACTAAATCATTTATTAAACATATTAAATAAAAAGTAAAAATACTTTATGACATTTCAACCAGCAAAGATCCCTTGGCAGGATCGTCCGGAAGACAGCCGGGATATCATGTGGCGTTACTCTGCAAATCCAATCATCAACAGATATGCAATACCTACGTCCAACAGCATTTTTAACAGTGCGGTGGTTCCTTTTGAAGATGGGTTCGCGGGAGTTTTCCGTTGCGATAATAAAGCCGTGCAGATGAATATTTTTGCAGGCTTCAGTAAGGATGGGATCAATTGGGAGATCAATCATGATCCTATTGATATGAAAGCCGGAAATACGGAAATGATAGAATCTGACTATAAATACGACCCCCGTGTTGCCTTTATAGAAGACCGCTACTGGATCACTTGGTGCAATGGGTATCATGGCCCAACAATCGGAATAGCCTATACTTTTGATTTTAAAGAATTCTTTCAGTGCGAAAATGCATTCCTTCCTTTTAACAGAAACGGAGTTCTTTTCCCTGAAAAAATAGACGGAAAATATGCCATGCTGAGCAGACCTAGCGATAACGGACATACCCCTTTCGGAGATATCTATATCAGCTATAGTCCAGATATGAAATACTGGGGCGAGCACCGTTGTGTGATGAAAGTAGCACCGTTTGAAGACAGTGCGTGGCAATGCACAAAGATAGGAGCAGGTCCGGTTCCGATTAAAACGGATGAAGGGTGGCTGCTTTTCTATCACGGAGTGATCAATACCTGCAGAGGGTTCAGGTATTCTATGGGAGCATCACTTCTGGATCTTGAAGATCCGTCAAAAGTATTGTACCGAACGAAACCATATTTGCTGGCTCCGGCAGAACTGTATGAGCTTACAGGAGACATTCCTAATGTCGTTTTTCCGTGTGCTGCACTTTCAGAAGGAGATAAGGTAACGGTATATTATGGAGCGGCGGATACCGTTGTGGCCATTGCATTTGGATATATTTCTGAAATTATTGATTTTATGAAAAAGAATTCGCTTTAAGCTGATTAAAAATCCAGAAAATATGTTGGTTAACTTTATTTTCCTCCTTGTTGAAATCATGGTTATGGCTTTTATATTGTTAAATAAACTCCTATCTTGAGTAATTTTTAAGATTTTCCCATTATGATTATGAAAAAAGAACTGCTTATATTGTTATCAATGATCCTGTTTTCTCATGTCGGAAACGCCCAGCAAGGGAAGGATGATGTTCTTTCGTGGGTAGATCCTTTCATAGGAACAGGAGGTCACGGCCATACATTTCCGGGAGCAACTACGCCGTTCGGAATGATCCAGCTCAGTCCGGATCAGAATACCAAAAGCGGCGATTGGGACTGGTGCTCAGGGTATCATTACAGCAGCAAAACCATCATGGGATTCAGTCATAATCATCTCAGCGGAACAGGCTGGGCAGATCTTGGAGATATTTTAGTGATGCCAACAGTCGGGAAAATAAAGATGCTTCCGGGCTCGGAAGACAAACCGGAAAGTGGTTACCGTTCGACATTCAGTCATGAAAGAGAAACCGCTTCACCGGGATATTATTCTGTAATGCTGGACAGCTACGGAATTAAAGCGGAATTGACCGCTTCTCCGAGAGTCGGGTTTCACAAATATACTTTTCCAAAAAGTGAAGAATCCAACGTCATCATTGATCCTACCAATAAGATTTTCGGAAATATTTATCATACCCTCGTAAGTATAGAAGGAAACAATACAATTAAAGGATATTGCTACAGCAATGGCTGGGGCGGAAAGCGATTTGCTTATTTCGTGATGGAATTTTCAAAGCCGTTTAAATCCTATGGAACTTATTCTGAAGGGAAGATAAAAGAGAACGAAAAAATAGCTCTTGCTAAAGACGCCAAAGCTTACGTGCGATTTTCCACTCAGGAGAATGAAAGCATTGAAGTAAAAGTTTCCTTATCTCCTGTAAGTACGGAAGGTGCTCAGGAAAATTTTGATGCCGAAGCAAAGAACGTAGATTTTGCTAAAGCCAAAGAAACAGCTCAAACAACATGGAGAGATCTGATCAACAGATTCCAGGTGACTGGCGGTACGGATGACCAGAGAAAAATCTTCTATACCGGAGTGTATCATACATTTATCGCACCTAATCTGTATATGGATACCAGCGGAGATTATGTAGCCGCTCAGGAAAATATGAATACCAAATGGTTTACGAACTACAGTACCTATTCCTATTGGGACGGCTTCAGAGCGACACATCCTTTGTTGACCATTATGGATCAGAAACATACCAAAGAATTTGCCAACTCTCTGATCAGCAGATATACAGACCGTAAAGATCATATGCCGATCTGGGAGCTGTGTGGTTATGATAATTTCTGCATGCTTGGTTACCACAGTGTTTCGGTGATCTGGGACGCTATTTCCAAAGGCGTACCGGGAATCGATCAGGAGAAAGCATTTGCTGCCATGAAAGATGCATCTTTAACAGATAAAATGAGCAGCAGCGATGGAGGCGGAGGTCTTAATGATTATATAAAATTAGGGTATACACCATCAGAAAACGGTGCTTCAGTTTCTGCAACACTGGAATACGCATATGATGACTGGTGTATTCAGCAGCTTGCTGAAAAATTAGGTAAAAAAGAAGAGGCGGAAGTGTACAAAAAACGGTCTATGAGCTTCCTGAATACCTTCAACAAAGAAAATAATCACTTCTGGCCCAAACAGAAGAACAGAGAATTCTTACCGGATTTCACTTTAAACGACTGGAAAAAGCTACAGCCGCATTGGGTTTCAGGAAATATCTGGGCTTATGATTTCTTCGTTCCCCATAAGATCGATGAAATGATGAATTTATATGGAGGTAAGAAAGGCTTTGAAGAAAAGCTGGACAAAACCTTTACCGAAGAACTTAAAATGATCGGCGAGCAGCATGTGGATATTTCGGGATTCATCGGTTCTCTCGGATTTGGTGACGAGCCGGGACATCATGTTCCTTACCTGTATAACTATGCAGGAGCTCCTTACAAAACTCAGAAAATGGTCAAATTCATCCGAGATCACATGTATGCGGCAAAACCGGACGGAATTGTCAATAATGAAGACTGCGGACAGATGTCTGCATGGTATATTTTCTCATCATTAGGGTTTTACCCGGTGACTCCCGGAAAACCTGTCTACGCCATTGGTGCACCTCAGTTTCCGAAAGTAGCCTTACAACTGGAGAACGGAAAAACCTTTACGGTGATTGCAGATAAGATATCCGATAAAAATATCTACGTTCAGAAAATGTTCCTGAACGGAAAAGAATTCAAAAGCTGGGAAATCAACCACAGCGATATTATGAATGGGGGCGAGCTGAAGTTTGTCATGGGAAGCAAGCCTGTAAAATAGATCAAAAAAATAACGAAATATAAAAGTATAATGGAAAGGAGAAAGTTTATAAAGACAAGTGCAATAGCAGGAGCGGGATTACTGTTTACTCAAAATATTTTTGCTAAAACGCTGAGCATAGAAGATTTTCCTGTGGTTCGCGTTCCAAAAGATAAAAGACATTTTACCAGTGAAGCGGTAGAAACTGCCATTGCAGCTTTTAAAAAGAAAGTGAAAAATAAAGAGCTCTCATGGCTTTTTGAAAACTGCTTTCCCAATACTTTAGATACCACCGTTTTTTATAAAGAAATCAATGGAACTCCCGATACCTATGTTATTACAGGAGATATTGATGCCATGTGGCTTCGCGACAGTTCTGCCCAGGTTTTCCCTTACCTGCAGTTCTCAAAGAAGGATGAAAAACTTCATCAACTGATCTCCGGAGTGATTCATAAGCAGACAGAATTCATCCTGAAAGATCCTTATGCCAATGCTTTTTATAACGATAACAATAAAATAAGCAAGTGGAAAGAATACGATCATACCGACATGAAACCCGGGACCCACGAAAGAAAATGGGAAATCGATTCATTGTGCTATCCTATCCGTCTGGCTTACCATTTCTGGAAAACCACGGGAGATACAAAACCTTTTGATAACAATTGGTTGCAGGGAATCAAACTTACTCTACAAACTTTCATCGAGCAACAGAGAAAGACAGGTTTAGGCCCCTATCAATTCGAGCGTACAACAGCATGGGCTACGGACGGAATCCCAATGGGTGGCTACGGGTATCCAACTAACCCTGTGGGATTGATCAACTCCATGTTCCGTCCAAGTGACGATGCTACCATCTATGCTTTCCTTATCCCTTCCAATTTATTCGCAGTTGTGAGTTTACGTCAGGCAGCAGAAATGGTTTCACAGATCAAAAATGAAAAAACACTTGCTCAGCAGCTGAATAGTCTGGCCGATGAGGTAGACGCAGCCATCAAGAAATACGGGATCTATAATCACCCTGAATACGGGAAGATCTATGCCTTTGAAACGAATGGATTCGGGAGTTACAATTTAATGGATGATGCCAATTGTCCGAGCCTTCTGGGACTTCCTTATCTGGATGCTGTAAAAGCCGATGATCCGGTTTATATAAATACCAGAAATTATGTTTGGTCTAAAGATAATCCTTTCTTTTTCAAAGGGAAACTAGCGGAAGGAATCGGTGGCCCGCACATAGGTCTGGATATGATCTGGCCTATGAGCATCATTATGAAAGCCCTTACCACAAAAGACAGGAAAGAAATCAAATGGTGCATAGAAACTTTACAGAAAACCCATGGAGGAACAGGCTTTATGCATGAGTCCTTCCATAAAGACAATGATAAAAAGTTCACCAGAGAATGGTTTGCCTGGGCCAATACATTATTCGGAGAACTGTTATGGAAAACCTTTAACGAGAATCAAGATTTACTGACTTAGACTCGATATTTGCAGAAGGTGGCAGTATGCCCTTTACTCCCGTTTTTTTGTTGCAGTGTTTTACCAGAAATTCATTGAGGGAGAACCTTGTGAAATTCTCAGTCCGTAGCTGATCATTTTCTTCTTTTTCGGAGAAAATAAATAGATATCAATACATCCAAATAACTTAAAAAAAACATTATGAAAAAAGCCATTACTACATTGATCCTGATGATCATCCATGCCATGCCTGTGTTGAATGCACAGCAGCTTAATCCTACGGGAATATGCTATGTGGAAGTGAACAACAATAATATCCTGAATGCCGGAGCCTACAAACTGCAGACATCAGGGAATTATTTATTTAACGTTGTTAATATTTTTGCGGCCAATATCAATTACGATACAGGTCGTGGAAGAGCCTATCTGAGTAATAACAACAACGTAACCAAAGTACTTACCAATGCGGATACCTACATAAAACCGCTTCAGAATAAAGGGATGAAGGTGGTTTTAACCATTCTGGGAAATCATCAGGGAGCAGGTTTCTGTAATTTTCCAACCCGTGAAGCAGCTAAAGACTTTGCTTTGCAGCTTGCGCACACTGTGAATACCTATGGATTAGACGGAATTGATTTTGATGATGAATATTCGGACTACGGACAAAACGGAACAGGTCAGCCCAATGACAGCTCATTTGTGATGCTTGTTCAGGAACTGAGAGCTCTGCTTCCGGATAAAATCATTTCATTTTATTATTATGGTCCGGCGGCTTCAAAACTTTCCTGGAACGGGTTGAGAGCGGGAGATTATATCAACTACAGTTGGAATGCTTCGTACGGAACTTTTTCTGCACCCAACGTTCCGCCTCTTACCAAAGCACAGATTTCTCCAGCAGCAGTTTGGATGGGAAATACTTCTAATGCTACAACAACAAGTTTAGCGAACCAAACTAAAACCGGCGGATACGGACTGTTCCTTTGGTACGACCTTCACGGAACCAATGAAACAGCACAGCTTTCTGCAGGAACACAAACATTATACGGACAGCAGACTGTCTTAAGCACTCCTTTACAATCCTGGACGCAGGGAGCCAATTGTGATGCGCCAATAGGATTATTCACCAGCAATCTTACCGGGACAAGTGCAAAACTGAACTGGTCAGCGGTAGGAACCAATACGTATGATGTAGATTACAAATTGGCTTCTGCTACCACATGGATTAGTGCGGCGACAGCTACTGCCACTACTTCAGTTACCATATCAGGATTAACAGCCAATACAGAGTATGACTGGAGAGTCAGAACGAATTGTAGTGTTAAAAGTACCTATATTTTTGCCCCAAGATTTAACAGCGGAACAGGAACGGCTCCTTCAGGTTCTACCTCTCTTTCTCTGGATGGAAGCACTGAATCTGGTACAGCCGGAAACCTTACTTTAAGCGGATCAGCATTATCATTAGAGGGCTGGATAAAGCCATCATCTTTTAAGTCCGCATCACCTTACATTTCCTCGGTTATGGGTACGGAAGTAAGCGACAGCAATTCAGCTTTTTTGCGTTTAGGAGATGCCAATCTTGCGAATAACAAACTTCAGTTTGTAGTAAGTATCAATAATGTTCAGCAAAAGCTGGCGTCAGTCACTGCCTTAAATACAAATACCTGGTATCACGTTGCAGCAACCTATGATGGTGCTAATATGAAACTTTATATCAATGGTGTTCTTGATGCCAGCAGAGCCCAAACCGGAAACGTTGCCTCCAGCGGGGCATTCAATGTGGGTTATTTATACAATACATCCAGAAACTTCAATGGTAGAGTAGATGAGGTTAGAGTTTGGAAAAGAGCATTAAGTCAGACAGAAATCAGCCAGAAGATGTGTAATGTAACACTTCCGGCCACTTCTCTTGCTGCGTACTGGAAATTTAACGAAGGGAGCGGTTCATCAGTTCAGGACAGTTCAGGAAACGGAGTTACCTTAACATTGACAGGAGTGGATGCTTCCAATTGGGGAACAGATGTTCCATGTGCAACAGCGACTCAAAAAGTTTCGTCGAATACAAAGAACAAAAAAGCAACAGACCCGGAACAAGAGACAGTTAAAAAGAAAATCAGATTATACCCAAATCCTGTGAGTAGCTCATCACCACTTACGGTGTCTGTTCCGGAAGAATATAATAGAGGAAAATTATCGGTTTATAATTTTAATGGAGGTGTTGTAGAAACTCAGACTTTACAGTCCGGAGATCACCCGTACAATCTGTCGAAGCTTTCTATGGGGAATTATATCATTCAGTTTGAATCTCCGGACGGAGTTTTAAAGCAGACAGAAAAACTAATTGTAAAATAAAAAAGCAGTCATTGGGCTTCGGCCCAATGATTTTACCGACCATTAAAATAAAATTACATGAGAAAAAAATCTATTTTTACTGCCCTGATCGCATTGGTCATTCAAGCGGCATCCGGACTTCAGGCACAGCAGCTTAATCCTTTGGGAGTTTGCTATGTAGAAGTGAATAACAGCAATATGCTGAATGCAGGATCTTATACTTTGCAGAATACCAACAGACAACTTTTCGATGTCGCTATTATTTTTGCAGCCAATATTAATTATGATGTTTCTAAAAGCAGAGCTTACATTTCCAATAATAACAACGTAACCAAAGTATTGAACGATGTAACTACTTATGTAAGACCTTTACAGCAAAAAGGCATTAAGGTGTTGCTGGATATCTTAGGAAACCATCAGGGAGCCGGAATTTCCAATTTCCCGAACCGTGAAGCAGCTCGTGACTTTGCACTACAGGTAGCCCATACAGTATATACTTATGGTCTGGACGGGGTAGATCTGGATGACGAATATGCAGGTTATGGAAATAACGGAACAGGACAACCGAACAACAGTTCATTTGTCATGCTTCTACAGGAACTCAAATTAGCTATGCCGGATAAGCTGATCACTTTTTATTACATTGGCCCAGCGATATCAAGACAAAGTTACAATGGTGATGCGGCCGGAAATTATATCAATTATGCCTGGAACCCGTATTACGGGACGTATAGCGCTCCTTCAGTACCGCCACTTAATAACACCAAGCTTTCAGCGGCGGCTACCTGGATACAGAACAGCAATCCGCAATCCACTTCTCCGGCTACACTTACGACGCTTGCCACCAATACAATGAGTGATAACTATGGAGTGTTTATGTGGTACGATCTTAATGCAGCCAACAATGCCAGCTACCTGAGTACCGGATCCAATATTCTATACAACGAAAACACAGTCCTTAGCGGCCAACTTTATTCCTGGACTCAGGGAGATGCCTGCGATCCGCCTTTGGGACTTGAAGTGACGAATACCACAGGAACTTCAGCGAAATTAAACTGGACAGGGAATGCTTCCCAGACCTATACTATTGATTACAAACCAGCCAATTCAACCACCTGGGTGAATGTAGCCACCAGTTTGTCCGGAAATAATACCATCATCAGCGGGCTTACTCTTAACACGGAATATGACTGGAGAATACAGTCGAATTGTTCAGCAACCATAAAAAGCACCTACCTGTTTGCGCCTCGTTTTAATTCCGGAAGTGCATGCGGAACGCCATCTGGCCTGAAATCTGAAAGCTATCTGGGAACTACCACCAAATTATCGTGGGATGCAG
Organism: Chryseobacterium antibioticum; assembly: GCF_012927325.1. Taxonomy (GTDB): domain Bacteria; phylum Bacteroidota; class Bacteroidia; order Flavobacteriales; family Weeksellaceae; genus Chryseobacterium; species Chryseobacterium antibioticum. The sequence goes on from NZ_JABBGI010000022.1 coordinate 66,236, forward strand.
TAGGAAGTGCATCTTCTTACAATATTCAGTATAAAACTTCTACCGCTACAACCTGGACGGATGTTCAGAATATTGCGACAAACTCTTATACCCTTCCGGCTTTAACGGAAAATACAAATTATGTATGGAAAGTACAGGCGGTATGCGGGGGAACAAACACCAGTGTGTATTCAGGAGAATCAGCATTCAACAGTGGATTTGCTCCTGTACAAAGCCCTGGAGCAAGATCGCTTTCGTTCAATGGAAGTACCCATTATCTGAATGCCGGACAGTTTAACCTTAGCGGAAATGCTGTGACCTTCGAAGGATGGGTGAAAGTAAATGCATTCAAACCAAACTTTCCTTACATCTCATCCGTAATGGGTATTGAAGTAGGGGACAGTAATTCTGCAATGCTGAGATTCGGAGATGGAAACCTGGCGAATAATAAGCTACAGTTCATATTAAGCTTTGGAACTGCTCAGGTAAAAGTGAATACTGCGACCACATTCAATGCCAATACATGGTATCACATAGCAGCTACTTATGACGGTTCGGCCATGAAGATTTATGTGAATGGTGTTCTGGATGCAAGTGCTCCTGCGTCAGGTAATTTCACGGCAAACGGTATTCTTTATCTGGGTAGAAATTATGAAAATGCCCGTACACTTAATGGATTCTTAGATGAATTCAGAGTATGGAAAAGAGCATTGACACCCGCGGAAATTCTTGCCAACAATTGTAATGTTCCAGCTAATTCTCCCAATCTTGAAGCCAACTGGAAAATGAATGAAGGCAGCGGAAACGGGGCTTTGGATGCTACAGCCAATACGCACTTTGCGACCCTGATCGGAATGTCCAATACCAACTGGAGAACAGACGTAGCCTGCACCACACTATCAACAAAAGATATTTCTTCCGAAAAAAGTCTGGTGAATCATGTATATCCAAATCCGGTTAAAAGAGGAAATGATATTCATTTTGCCATTAAAGAAAATTATGCCACTGAAATAACAGTATATGATATGACAGGAAAATTGATGATAAGTCAAAAAATTGATAAAAAAGATATGGTAATCAGCACTCAGAATTTATCTGCGGGAACCTATATCTATAAAATACATTCAAAAGACAATACGATACAATCTTCCGGAAAGGTGATTGTAGAATAAAAATTTAATCCTCACTGGGCATATAAAAAGTAGAAATAAATTAGGGGATTGTATAGGCAGACAGAGAGCCAGCTGGCTTTCTTGTCTGTCTGTTTTAATAGTAAAAAATAGAGTTTAGATCTTAGAACGATCATCTGATATCTGATGTCTGAAATCTAGTATCTGAAAAAAATCATAAAATAATGCAAAATATAGCAGGAATAGACATTGGTGGTTCACATATTACCATGGCTCAGGTTGATCCGGAGAAGCGTGAAATTATCAGTTCCACATATGTAAGAGAGCATGTAGACTCTTTCGGACCTCGGGAAGCCATTTTTTCAGCCTGGATCTCTGCCATTGAAAAAGTGGCTGTTGATTTGGTTAAAAAGGATCTTCTGATTGGGATAGCAATGCCCGGTCCTTTCGACTATGAAAACGGAATCTCACTGATGCAGCAGGGAAAATTTATCGATATCTATAAGGTCAATATAAAAAAAGAATTGGCCGAAAGACTATCGATTTCCCCTGATCAGATTCATTTTGTGAATGATGCCGGAGCTTTTCTGGAAGGAGAAGTTTTTGGAGGCTGCGTACAGGATTATAGCAGGATTTTTGGAATCACTCTGGGAACAGGATTGGGGACGGCTTTTTATGATGGAGAAGTGTCGTCAGATGAGGATCTGTGGGATTCTCCTTTCATAGACTCTATCTGTGAAGACTATCTGGCGACAAGATGGTTCGTGAATCATTATTATGCTTTAACCGGTGAAAAAATATCAGGAACGAAAGACCTGCTGGATAAGCCGGAAGAAATACAGAACAAAATGTTTGATGATTATGCAGATTCTTTCGCGGAATTCATTGTAAAATATGTGAAAAATTATGACCCTGAAGTTTTGGTTATAGGTGGAAATATTGCAAAAGTTTATCCTTACTTTAAAAAGAGGTTAAATCAACACCTGGAGGAGCATAAAATCAATCTTCCTATTAAAATTTCCGCTATTTTTGAAGATGCTGCTATTCTCGGTGCTGCGGGCTATGCCTTAAAGAAAGCCCGAATCAATTTAACAAAATGATACCATGAAGTTTTTATTTTCAACTTTTTTTATTGTACTTAATATCTTTGCATTGGGGCAGGGAATATCTCCTGCGGACTATGTGAATCCTTTAATGGGAACCCAGTCCAAACCATCTTTATCCAACGGGAATACCTATCCCGCCATCGGACTTCCATGGGGAATGAACCTCTGGACGCCACAAACCGGAAAAATGGGTGACGGATGGGCTTACACTTACGATGCAGACAAAATAAAAGGCTTTAAACAAACGCACCAGCCATCTCCCTGGATGAATGATTACGGTGCTTTCGCCATCATGCCGGGAGTCGGTAAACTAAAATTTAAGGAGGAAGAACGGGCAAGCTGGTTCAGCCATAAAGCAGAGAATGCAAAACCCTACAGCTACAGTGTTTATCTGGCGGATATCAATGTAACGACGGAGCTTACTCCAACGGAAAGAGCCGCCTTTTTCAAATTTGATTTCCCGAAAACAGACAGCGCATATGTCGTGATTGATGCTTTAAACAAAGGTTCTTACATTAAAATTATTCCCAAAGAAAGAAAAATTCTGGGGTACACCACGAAGTATTCCAGAGGAAAATATGATAATTTTAAAAACTACTTTGTCATTCAGTTTGATAAAGATTTTGACTTAACGACGACTTGGAAGGACAGCGTTTTTGTGAAGAGTCAGTTGGAAATGACCAGCGATCACGCCGGGGCAATCGTTGGGTTTAAATTAAAAAATAAAGAAAGTGTTTATGCGAGAACAGCTTCCTCATTCATCAGTTTCGAACAAGCAGAACTGAACCTGAAGAGAGAAATAGGAAGCAGAAATTTTGAACAGGTAAAAACGGATGCTAAAAATATCTGGAATAAAACCTTGGGCAGAATTGAAGTAAAAGGCGGAACAGATCAGCAGATGAGAACCTTTTATTCTTCGCTTTACAGAACATTATTTTTTCCTCAGAAGTTATACGAGATCGATGCCCGGAACAACGTAAAGCACTGGAGTCCTTATAACGGAAAAATCCTGGATGGGAAAATGTTCGCAGGAACAGGTTTTTGGGATACGTTCCGTGCTTTGTATCCTTTTCTGAATCTGGTCTATCCAAGCATCAATGTTGAAATGCAGGAAGGTTTGGCCAATACATTCAAGGAAGGAGGCTTTCTTCCGGAGTGGAGCAGTCCCGGATATTCTGATATTATGATCGGAAACAATTCAGCTTCGGTGGTGGCAGATGCTTATATCAAAGGACTTCGCGGATATGATGTGGAAACCCTTTGGCAGGCCGTTAAACATGGGGCCAATAACGAAGGCCCGATCGATGCGGTTGGACGTAGGGGAGTAAACTATTACAACACTTTGGGCTATGTTCCTTACGATGTTAAAATCAATGAAAATGCTGCCAGAACGCTGGAATATGCGTACGATGATTTTGCGATTTATCAGTTAGGAAAAGCACTGGGAAAACCTGCTTCAGAAATTGATATTTACAAAAAAAGAGCAGACAATTATAAAAATGTATTTGACCCGGCAACAGGTCTGATGCGCGGTAAAAATAAAGACGGAAAATTCCAGTCGCCATTCAACCCGTTCAAATGGGGCGATGCCTTTACCGAAGGGAACAGCTGGCATTATACCTGGTCAGTTTTCCAGGATATTGATGGCTTGTCTAAATTAATGGGTGGCAAAAAGAAATTCGAAGCCAAGCTGGATGAAGTTTTCTCCCTTCCACCGGTCTTTGATGATAGCTATTATGGAAGTGTGATCCACGAGATCCGTGAAATGCAGATCATGAATATGGGACAGTATGCCCACGGAAACCAGCCGATCCAGCATATGATCTATTTATACAACTATGCCGGAGCACCATACAAAACGCAGTACTGGACGAGGCAGGTAATGGATAAGCTGTATTATGCAACGCCGGACGGCTATTGCGGGGATGAAGATAACGGACAGACTTCTGCGTGGTATGTATTTTCGGCCTTAGGATTTTATCCGGTAACACCTGCCACAGATCAGTATGTTTTGGGAGCACCGCTTTTTAAAGAAGCAGTGATTCACCTGGAAAATGGTAAGACAATTGAAATAAAAGCACCGGCAAACAGTGCAGAAAATCTATATGTTAAATCGCTAAACGTAAACCTTCGGTCTTATTCAAAAAACTGGCTCAGCCATAAAGAATTGACGAACGGAGCGGTGCTGGAATTTCAGATGGACAGCAAGCCGAATAAAGAAAGAGGCTCTGAGGAAAAGGACTTTCCCTATTCAATGTCGAAGGAATAATGATCAACAAACTTTATATTTGAAAAATAATTTTAGAACAGGAATAAATTATGAGTGCAGAGAAAACAGAAATATTCGATAAGGTAGAAAAAATGCTGGAGAACCAGGGTTTTACTATTGCTGCAAAAGATAATACAAGACCCTGGGGTGGCTTTTTCGTGATCGACGAAAATCAGGCTCAGGATTTTGCCAATCAGTATTTTGATGGGATTAATGTAGAAAGCCTGAAAATAGGAGGAAAACTGAGCCCTAAGATCCTTTTGGTTGCCCCGGATGCCCGTTTAAGCTGGCAGTACCATCACCGCAGAGCAGAAATCTGGCAGGTAGTGGAAGGAACCGTTGGGATAAAAACAAGCAATACGGATGAAGAAGGAGAACTGAAAGAATACCATCCAAAAGATCAGATCAAACTTCAGCAGGGTGAAAGACACAGGCTGATTGGGCTTGACGGTTGGGGTGTAGTAGCGGAAATCTGGCAACACACTGATGCTTCTAACCCTTCGGACGAAGATGATATCGTAAGAGTACAGGACGATTTCGGAAGATAATATCTGCAAAACAAAAAAAGACTGTTTTTGAGACAGTCTTTTTTATTTGTATCAAATAACCTCTAAACCAAGTTAATTTCTTTCTTATTTGTGTTTTTAAGTTTTCAAAAAGTTCTTGAGGTTATCTGTACATCAATAATTTTTTTCATCATTTTTGTTTCCTGTAAAATTTCCCGTTTGGAATAAATTCTTATTGGGTTAATTTTACTGGTACAAAGTAACAGCTTTCTAAAATAAAATTCCCTATAAATAGTATCGATGTATATCGGTGAATCATAGATGTTTATCTATGAAAACAGCATCGAATCGATGCTGTTTTACTTTTATGTTGTAGGTAAATATAAACCTTATAGGTTTTCGAAAACCTATAAGGTTTGCTTGTTTATTTGTAATCAGTTTGTAGCCACCTTCATCAGATCAACTTTGTTGATTGCTCTTTCCTCCCTAAAATCTACACTACAAAAAATCAATTTTACGTTTAAAAAAGCTTAATGATTAGAAAGTTACGTCCAGCCCCACATAAAAATTAGCCTTCATAATTGGGGCATACACCATTCCGCCATCAAAATAATTTCCAAAAGGATTTCTGAAATCAACAATTGCATTTTTCTGATAGTAAGAAGTAAGATTCTCACCTCCCAAATAAGCTCTGATCTTTTTATTGAAATTCCTTGAGATCTGTGCATTCAATACCGCGTAGGATTCAGAATATACCGGTAACTGGAATTCAGCAGGATTACTTGATGTCTCCGGAAGTCGCTGCTTTCCTACCCAGTTCAGGGTCGTATCAAAACTCCAGAATCCACCTTTATCATTTTTATTCGTTGCATAGGCAAGATTCACAAAACCTCTATGCTTAGCCATGAAAGGAACTTCTCTTCTGCCATCAATATAATCTGCCTGAACATCATAATATTTATAAGCCAATCTTACATCAAAATTTTTGAAAGGTGTAAAATCCCACTGCGTCTGGAAAGAGTTTGCAAAAGATTTCCCTTCTAAATTATAGAAGGTAAGCTGCTGTGGAGACCGGTCAAGATCTACAAGCACCTGATCCTGAAAATCTGTTCTGAAAAAATCAGCGACAATTGAAGATTTTCTACCGAAAAGCTTGAATTCCTGCTGTAAGCTGGCTCCATAGTTCCATGCGATTTCAGGTCTTAATCCATAAATATTTCCACCATTCTGCAGGATCTGAATACTTCTGTTCGATGCAAAATACTGTTGGTTTTCTGCAAAAACATTAGCCGTTCTGAATCCTCTTCCCGCAGAAAGTCTTAAGATCGTCTGAGGGGTGAAATCATACTTAAAATTAACTCGTGGGGTAAACTGAGTTCCCGCAAGATTATGAAAATCTGCTCTGGCTCCTGCTACTAAAGTATATTTTAATCCGGTCAATGTATATTCAGCGAAAATTCCCGGAACGATTTCATTTCTCTTCATATCATCCATTAGGTACGTTTCCTCGTAGCCGTCATATAAAAAGCTGGCTCCGGCCTTATACTTATGGTTTGTATTTCCGATGATGCTTTCAAAGATCAAATTTGAGTAATAGGTGTGTTGCTTGCCTGCATAGTTTCTCAGTCCGAAAAAGCTATCCTGCTGATGATACACGTATTGGTTCATCCATCCTAAACTCTGATAAGGTTTTCCTTTAAATACATATCCTGTTTTATTCCAGACCTGGAATCTTGAAATATCAATACCTACACCATAAGCACCCTGTTTGTCCTGAGGTATCTTTTTATCAAAACCGATCTGTCCGGCTGTCCGCTCATCTCTTAGAAAATTGATCCCGAAATGAGATCCGAATCCGGATTTTTCAAGGTCATTGTAATTAAGGAGATAAGCGGCATTGATTTGCGTTCCTTTCGGTCTGTCCAGGAAAGTGTCGTCATTCATATCCGTATCTCCGAAAGTTCCGTTTCCGTGCAGTAAAAAGGTCTGAGACCATTTATCGTTGATAGGAGAAACACTGGTGATATTGGCTTCCGCTCTTCCATTGAAATCAGCGAAAATATTTAATGAAGTTTCAGGCTCTTTGGCATTTTTCAAAAGCTCGGTGTTGATCTGTCCTGTGATACTTTCGTAGCCATTTGTAACCGTACTTCCCCCTTTTGTCAGCTGAATGCTTTCAATCCATCTTCCGGGAATGAAATTTAATCCATAAGCCGAAGCAAGACCTCTGATTTCAGGAAGAAGCTCCTTCGTTAAGCTCGTGTATTTTTGATCCAGTCCAAGCATTTTTAATTGTTTGGTTCCCGTAACGGCATTGCTGAAAGAAACGTCTACAGTGGCATTGGTTTCAAAGCTTTCTGAGAGGTTACAGCAAGCTGCTTTCAGTAATTCCTTTTTATCGATATTAAAAACAAGACCTGCTTCCTTTTTGCTCAATGCAGTGGCTGCTTTTGAACCGGTAATAGTAACCCCTTCAATGCTTTTTTCGGAGGGTTTATGGTCTTCAGTATGGGTAGCTTGCTGATGTTCTTTATGGTCATCATGTTTTGCTTCCTCTTCAAAATGAACATCCGGATTGGCTTCTCCGAAAGGAATATCCCTGTCATACAGACAACATCCCGGCAGGTTTTTATAAACTGCATCTGTTGTTTTGTATTTTTCGTTGTCATGACCGGCATCGGCAATAGCTTTTAATACTTTGTCGGATGAGGTTTTTGAAGCATCAAATTTTAAGGTTACTGTCTGCTTTTCTGCGCTCCATTCTGCAGAATCTGCACCAGCTGTTTTTGCTGCCTTTTCAATTCTTGCTTTGCACGAAGCACAGTTTCCTTTTACATAAAACTCATTGTCTTTTTTAGCATGATGCTGATGAGCTTCCGCAGAGGGGGACTGAGAGTCTCTTTCATAATGACAACATCCCGGCAGACCTTTATAAGTAGCGTCAGAAGACTTGAATTTTTCATTGTCGTGGCCGGCATCAGCTACTTTCTTTAGGATTTCATCTGTAGAAACTTTACCGTCGGTTTCAAGGGTTAAAGTTTGCAGATCGATAGAATAAACTGCAGTTTTAGCACCCGCTTTTTTGGCCGCAGTTTCTATTCTGGTCTGGCACATTTCGCAGTTTCCTTTAACTTTGAACTTACTTTTTGATAGGTTTTGTGCTGATATAAAGTGTACAGACAGGATCAGTAGACCAAGAATGAACTTGGAAATATATAATTTCATTTTGTTTAAAAGTTTAGATTAATTATCAACTGTCCATTAAAATGTTTAACGGACTCATTGTTTGAGAATTAACCTATTTTAGGCGGTTGCCAGATCTCTTTTAAACGGTCTGATAAATGAGGTGGTGAATATTGGAACTGAGGATTCTTATTGGCTTTGTAATAAGACAGTTCGAAATGTAAGCCTTTAGAAAACGGTGTTTCTATATAAGTATAGCATGCAACGCACGTTGAACAGCAGTCATCATTGCATGAAGACTTTGTATCGTGGTCGTTACTGTTTTTTGAAGTGTGATTTTTGCAGCAGTCGCTCTTTTCAGCCTTAGCTTTGCAGCATGTATCCTGTATAGATTGAGAGTAGAAGCTGTCTTTAGGAACTAAAAAAATTCCTAGACAAAAAATAACTGCAAGAATGTGAAACAGCTTCATCTCTGCAAAAATACAAAAATTATGACAAAGGATCACCAACTTTTAGCGCACAGTTGTGCCAAGGTTCTCCGTGTGCCGGATTCAGTTTGGGTTTTGGTCCCGTTGGAGCTGGTGCTGTTACCGGACCGGGAACGTTTTGTGCACTTTGAACAGGTTGTGGTGTAGATGTCGGTGCCGGTGTTGGCTTACTGTTTAAAGGCTGACCTACTGGAATATCACATCTGTGACCTGGTTGTCCGTGTGGTGGATTCATACCGGGAGCTGTTTTCACCTGCTTTCCATTGTTGTCGATCACTACTTTTCCCGGTGACATAGAATTTGGGTCTATTTTAATGGCATTGTTGGGAGTTGTTGCCACGTTTTGCGGTGCTGCCTGTCCTGGTGCCGGACTTCCATTCAAAGGCTGTCCTACCGGGATATCACATCTGTGGCCTGGCTGCCCGTGTGGAGGATTCATAGCTCCGGCTGGTGCAGCTACAGCGGTAAGGTTGGGTTTATTAGATTGGATGCCTGCCTGCTCCATTAGAGAAGCTTTGGGCGCTGAATTCACAGCCACATTGGGCTGCTGAGCACCTGCCTCTTCTTTTAAATAAGTAGCTTTTTCATCTTTGTTACATGAAACGGCTAACACTGAAATGGCGATAACGCCTAAGAATGTATTTTTCATATCCAATCGGTATGAAACAAAATTAGCAAAACATTTTTAATTGTTTTGCTAATTTTATATTTATAATATGGTTTTAGAACTAATTTTTAACTAAAAGTCTAAATCCTTCTCCGTGAACGTTGATAATTTCCAATCCTTCATCGTCTTTTAACAGCTTACGAAGCTTGGCGATATATACGTCCATACTTCTTGCCGTAAAGTAATTTTCCTTTTTCCATATTTTTCTCAAAGCCAGATCTCTCGGCATGAAATCGTTTCTGTGGATACAAAGAAGTTTTAACAGTTCATTTTCTTTTGGAGAAAGTTTGTATTCTTTATCACCTACTTTCAGTTGTCTCAGCATAGAGTCAAAGAAAATATTACTGATCTTGAATTGCTCCTGTTCTTCATTTTCTAAAGTAGAGCTTCTCTGCAGGATCGCTTTGATCTTGTATAAAAGAAGTTCCGTATCAAACGGCTTTGTAATATAGTCATCTGCACCCAGTTGGTATCCCTTAAGGATATCTTCTCTCATATTTCTTGCCGTAAGGAATATGATAGGCGTATTTTTATCGATTTTTTTTACGTCTTCAGCTAATGAAAACCCATCTTTTTTAGGCATCATCACATCAAAAATACAGATGTCAAATTCATTTTCTGTAAATTCTTTCAAACCCTGTTCTCCATCTGTAGCAAGGTTTACTTCAAAATTATTGATCGTCAAATAATCCTTCAATACTGCCCCGAAACTCTGATCGTCTTCTACTAATAATATTCTGTTGCTCATGATTTTAATAATTAAAATTAATGATTAAAAATTAAGAATGAACGTTCTCACTCTATCTTCTATATTTTGTTATTTGGTTCTATATTTTAATGATAATCGATCAATGATTCTTTGCTGTAATCTGATCATTTATCATTGACTTCTCATCACTTATGATTTAGCTCATCGGCAGCTTGATCGTAAACGTACTCCCTTTGTCTTTGTGGGAATCTACGATGATCTGTCCTTTGTGCAGTTCTGCAATTTTCTTTACGTAAGAAAGTCCCAGTCCCTGTCCTTTTACATTGTGAATGTTTCCGGTTTCTTCCCTAAAGAATTTTTCAAATATTTTGGTCTTGTTTTCTGTTTCCATTCCCATTCCCTTATCGGAAATTTCTATGACGTACCAGTTTCCTTCGTTTCTTGTCTTCACATGAATCTCGGGTGCATCCGGTGAATATTTGTTGGCATTGTCCAGTAAATTCACCAGCATATTTGAGATATGGAATTCATCTATTTTGAACGTATAATTCGTTGCATTGAATTCCTGTGTCAACGAGCCGTTCCTTTGCTTTACAATAAGATTAAAAGATTCCGTTGTTCTCTTAATGAGCTCACGTACGTTGGTTTCCCTTAAGAAGAGTTCTACTTCATTTCTCTCAAGTTTAGACATGTTCAACACGTTTTCCACTTGCTTTTTCATTCTTAAATTTTCCTGCTTGATCAGTTCCGAGTAGTATTTTACCTTCTCGGGATTGGTTGCGATCTTGTCGTTGGCTAAAGAATCTGTTGCAACAGAAATTGTTGCCAGCGGCGTTTTAAACTCGTGAGACATATTGTTGATGAAATCTGTCTTTACTTCTGCCAGTTTTTTCTGTCTCATCATATAATTAATGGAAATAATATAAATTCCCAGAATGGTCAGTAGAGAGAGGAAAGTTCCGAGAAGCATCGGCCAGTTGTTCATGGCCAGTGAGTATTCTTTTTTAGGAAAAACTAAAGCCAGACTGTATAAAGTCCGGTTTTTAACATCCGTAAAAAGAGGGTAGCTGTAGGTATTGTTATCTTTTTTCTCTTTGTATGATTTATTGACAACACTAGTGAGATTGTTGTTTTTGTCGATGACTCCATACCCGAATTTTGCCGTGATTCCTTTTATTTTCAGCTCTTTTGCGATCACAGAATCAAGAATATTGGCGTCTACTCTTTTAGCAATTGGAAGATTGGTGCCGAGTACTTTTACAAATTCCTTTACGGCGTAATCTCCGTTTTCGATATCGTTGTTAAGCTCTGAGGTGAGAAGCTCACGGTTGGTTGTATCCTTTTTTATCTTGTAGGTTGCATTGTCAGTATACAAAGTCGTCAGCTTTACCGAATCACCTTTTGGAGAGATCGGAAGCTGAGTTTTTGATATAATATTTTTGGAATAGATGATCTGGCGTTGTGTACCGGAATCTTCTACTTGTTGGATCGTGGTTAAAGAAGGTTGGTCTTTATTGGCAAGAATATTGTTTCTTAGATTTTTATAATCCTGATTCAGATATTTATCTGCTTCAATTTCTTCAATATTTTTAGCCGTGTTTTCTAAGGCGGAATACACTTTATTCGAAAATTCCTGTTCCAGAGCACCGTAATAACCTTTCAGCCAATAAAATTGGAGCGTAACAAAGACAATCAGTGAGATCGTCATAAACACTGAAATTATTGGGATGAATTTGTTATTCATTACTTGATTTTATATGTTTGAAAAAGATGAATGTTAAAATTAATTATTTTAAGACTTGATAAACAAAAAACGAGCCAAAAAATTGTTTAATTTCTCTTAAAAGGTAGTTTTTTAACAATTATTTATGAATTATAAATTACTTGTCCTATGGAAAGTCCTGTACAGAGATAAAATAGCTAGCTTTGTTAAAAATAACTACTTATGGAATCTACTATCATTTTTAACAAAGATTTTGATTTGAACACTGTCTATGTCATGAAAATTTATGATGCTGATGTTTCAAAAGTGTGGGGCTATTTTACCCAATCCGAATTATTGGATCAATGGTGGGCTCCAAAGCCCTGGAAATGCGAAACCGTAAAACAGGATTTTAAAGAGGATGGAGTCTGGCATTACTCGATGGTAGGACCTGATGGTGAAAAAATGTACGCCCAGGTGAAATATGGTGAGATTACCGAACATAGAAGCTTTGACGGAACGGATGCTTTCTGCGATGAAAAAGGAAACATTAATGAAAACTTTGCACCGTCGAAATGGCTGTTCGGTTTTACCGGAGTAGAAGAAGGAACTAAAGTGACCATCAATATTCATTTTCCTTCTCCGGAAACCATGAAGCAGATGTTGGAAATGGGCTTTGAAGAGGGATTTAAGATGGGACTGACACAGCTTGAGGAAATACTCAAATAAGGTGAAGATCTGAGAAGGACCGTCATTGGTGTTTCTTATGTTTTGGCTAAAGCCTTTAGTGCATTGTAAAGGAAAAGACGGGCTAAAGCCCAATGTCATTAAGTTATGGATTTAATACGTTGATTATCAGTTATTTTAATTGTTTTTTTGGTTTGTTTTTGTATATTTAACAGTGAATCAAGCAGTTAAATCGAGAAGAAAAAAAGTAAATGATATTCTTACTTCTCTTCAAATTGAAATTTCTCATAGCTTTACAAAGAAAAAATTTGTAGTTGATGTGAG
>NZ_JABBGI010000023.1 GCF_012927325.1 Chryseobacterium antibioticum
AAAATAGCTCTCAATCTTTTGAAAAATGAGAAAACGCTCAAAGTCGGTGTTAGAGGAAAGCGCCTAAAAGCAGGATGGGATAACAGGTATCTTGAAAAATTAATTAATTTATGATGCGTTTGCCCTGATTGTACCCCAACCTGATTTTCATCCTTGACCGAATAAGCAGTAAGGGTGCCATTGGTGATCAGATTTTCATCATTAGAATTAACAAATTTAAAGGCTATCGTCTGAGGAGCGTTATAACAATCTTCACCGCAGCCTATGAAAATAAAAGCGATTAAAAGGAATATGAATATATGTTTCATTAGAATGTTAATTAATTTCTGTGATAAGTAAAATTAATCATTAAACTGTTGTATTCAAAATTATTATAAACCTGAATTGTTATAACGGGTCCTAAATATTTTTAAAAGACTTAAGTCCATAGAAAATATTATTTTTTAACCTCTTTCGCTTTATCGATATCTGTACTAATCAGATCTCTTGCATAAGAAGTAGCCTTTTGATATTTCCCCAAAAATGTGGCCTTAAATTCATTGTCAATTTTTCCTTCTTTCATAAATTCATAAACAATTTCGGCTCTGATAGCTCTGAGTTCGAATAAAACAAGTTTATACGTATTTTTCTTATTATCAACTTGAAATAGAGTGTCAAATGCTGTAACTGCAGTTGTTACAGCTCCTAGAATCAAAATGGGTTTAGCTTTACTGAGCGTTTCAATCTCTGATATTCCTGCCAAAACGGTAATTATTCCTGCAAAAATAATTTGAGTCATTCGGATGATGTAAAATATCCAAATGTAATTGTCAGCCTTTCTTTCAATACGATTAATTTCCTTTTGTATCTGTAGATAAAAAGGATCAGTTATAGAGTCTTCTTTCATGGTAAATAGTTTTAAATAAAGGTATTGAATTAATTCTAAGAAAGGATATTAAAATAATTTTGTTCCGGGTACTCCTTTTTTGTCATTTGTCAATTAATTTAATTCCAAAATCCATTACATTTGTTATATGATACACGACCAACGAGCAGAAAAATTCAGGCAGATCGTGGAGAATAAGTTCCAGATCTACAATTCATTATTTATGAGCCTGCCTTATGATAAAATGACCAATATCGGGATGCTTCTTCCCTTCCTTTACGAGGAAAGCCGAAACGGATATGAAGGAGGAAAGACTCCTGAGGAAATTGTAGAAGAATTCTTTAAGAACCATACAGACCTCCAGACCGAAGAGCAGAAATTGGAACTGCTTTTCAAAATCATACAATACATCGAAAGACAGGTGGTTTTATTTGACAGTATTGAAGATGCTGCATTTCCCAACCTTCATTCCGAAAGCGACAGTGGGACAGTGACCAATCTTTTTGAACGGTCGTATCAGGATCACAAACTTGAAAAAGTCCGTGAAAAGCTTGAGGGTTTTACGGTAAAAGTGGTATTTACAGCACACCCGACCCAGTTTTATCCAAGCTCAGTACAGAGAATTATTCAGGATTTAAGAGGCGCTATTACCAGCGATTCTGTTACCCAGATTGATATGCTTCTTCAGCAGTTAGGTAAGACTCCTTTCGTTAATAAAGAAAAACCGACTCCTATAGATGAGGCTCTCAGCATTATCTCCTATTTAAGATATGTATATTATGATACGATTGGGGAATTGTTTACGAAAATTAAAAAGACATTCGGAAACGAGCATTTTCATCTTCATGAAGATATTATCCAGCTAGGTTTTTGGCCGGGTGGCGATAGAGATGGAAACCCATTTGTAACCGCTGATGTTACAAAAAGAGTCGCAGAAGAGCTTCGTTCGGCAATCCTGAAATCCTACTACAGCCATTTGAAATTTATCAGAAGAAGGTTAAGTTTCAGAGGAGTTTCTGAAGTCCTGACTCAATTGAGTGATGACCTGTATGGAGCCATCTTCAACGGAAATATAATTACAGCAGAAGATATTCTGAAAAAGGCAAACGAAGCAGAAAAAATACTGATAAATGAGCATAATTCTTTGTTTTTAGACCTTCTGGCTAATTTCAGAGACCGCGTGAAAATTTTCGGAACTCATTTTGCAACACTGGACATTCGCCAGGACAGCAGGATTCATCAGAAAGTGATTGATGATGTTTTTGCAAAAGTTTATGGAAATACAGAGGCTTCTCAGGAAGAAAAATTCAATAAACTGATCCAGCTTGGTGAAAAAGTTAATGCAGATCAGTTTGAAGATATCGTTAAAGATACCCTATTAACGGTTTCACAGGTTTCGGAAATCCAGGATCTGAACGGGCAAAGAGGAATGAACCGTTACATTATTTCAAATTCTGATGCCGTAAAAGATGTCATGAATGTGTATGCATTTTTTAAGATATGCGGGTATCAGGAAGATCAGATCAAAATGGATATCGTTCCCCTTTTTGAAACCATGGAAGGCCTTGCCAATTCTGAAAATGTTATGAATGAGCTTTATCAGAATCCGGTCTATAAAAAACATCTTGAAAGCAGAGGGAACCAACAGACGATCATGCTCGGCTTTTCGGATGGAACAAAAGATGGTGGATATTTGAAGGCGAATTGGGAAATTTATAAGGCTAAAGAAGTCTTAACTAAACTTTCCGTTCAATATGGAATTAAGGTCGTATTCTTTGACGGTAGAGGAGGTCCACCCGCAAGAGGCGGAGGGAAAACGCACGATTTTTATGCTTCACAGGGAAATACCATTGCCAACAATAAAATTGAACTGACCATCCAGGGGCAGACCATCACCAGTATTTTCGGAAATAAAGAGCAGGCCAAATATAATTTCGAACAGCTGCTGACGGCCGGAGTCGAAAATGATGTCTTTAAAAATTCTAAAAAAGACCTTACAGAAATAGAGAGAAAACTGATTGCCGAGCTGGCTGATATCAGTTATAAAAAATATTCAGATCTGAAAGCTCATCCAATGTTTGTCCCGTATCTTCAGGAAATGAGTACCCTGGAATATTATGGTAAGACCAATATCGGAAGCCGCCCGTCTAAAAGAGGAAACGGCAGTGAGCTTAAATTTGAAGACCTTAGAGCAATTCCATTTGTAGGCTCATGGTCACAGTTAAAGCAGAATGTTCCGGGATTCTTCGGATTCGGATTTGCCATGCAGCAGATGAAAGAGCAGGGACGACTGGAAGAAGTAAGAGAATTGTATAAAGGTTCCGATTTCTTTAAAACTTTGATCCTGAACTCTATGATGAGTATGAATAAATCCTATTTTCCACTGACCTATTATATCAAGAATAATCTAAAGTTTGGTGCATTCTGGAATGTACTTTTTGATGAATATACGCTTTCAAGAGATATTATGCTTGAGCTTACAGGATTCAAACTGCTACAGGAAGAAGATCCGCTTTCCAGAAAATCCGTAAAAATCCGGGAGAAGATTGTATTGCCGCTGTTGAGTATTCAGCAGTATGCCCTGATGAAAATCCAGAAAGGAGAAGGGAATAAGGAAGCTTACGAAAAATTGGTGACCAGATCACTATTTGGAAATATTAATGCGAGTAGAAACTCAGCTTAATTGATTATAACAACGCCTCTCAACTGAGAGGCGTTTTCTTTAGTTTAAAATAAATCTGCAGTTAGCTATAACAAATAAACTATTCCTTTAAAAATTTTTCATAAAAAATCTGCTCCTTTGCCTGAATTTTGAGATAATAAGTTCCGGGCGGGAAATCTTCCACTTTTATAGATTTCTGCCCGTTATTTTTTCTGATCAGTTTTCCTAAATTGTCGTAGACTTCCAGCGATAGAATATCACTTTCAGAAGCAATATTCAGAATGCTTTTAACAGGATTCGGAAAAATGGCAAATTTTTCTTTTTTTACAATCTCAGAAGTATTAAGAGTTTGATTATAAATGTTTCCAAAGTTGAGAATACCGTAGCCCATCTGGTCTGTATGAGCAGGGTAAATTGAAGCAGTCTGTCTGAGCTTTGTTCTCATCAGTTCTCTGTTCATCGAAGGGAAAGCCTGAATAAAACACGCCACACCACCTGCGGCAATAGGTGTTGCAATGGAAGTTCCGCTAACACTAGCTAGTGTACCGTTCGTAACTGTTGCAGAAGCAGTTCCTCTTGCACTTGCGTCAGGTTTTACATTCCCCAGGGAATTGGGTCCGTAAGATGAAAATCCAGAAGAGCCTCCTGCTGAATCTACGGAGCCTATGCTGAAAACTTTAGTATTGTCTGCTGGGGTCATAATATAATGCCATGGCTGCAGTCCTGCGTTTCCGGCGGCGGCGAGAACGAAAATTCCTTTGTTCGCAGCTATTTCGGCGGCCCGTGCGATAAAAGAAGTGGTTCCATTCATATCCGAATAGGTATAGCTGTATCTCGGATCATCAAAAATATTATAGCCCAGAGAAGAAGTGATCATATCAACCCCTTTTCTGTCGGCCTCCTCAGCTGCCTCTATCCAATACAATTCCTCTTCCGGAACTTCACCAACAGCATTTTCACTGCGGTAAAGGTAGAAATTTGCATCAGGAGCGGATCCTACGAAAATATCTTTAATATACCCTCCGATAGCGCCCAATACTGCTGATCCATGATTGCTGATGGAGGTATTGTAGACATTATTTGTTTTGGTAACGAAGTCATACACGGCTTTGATCTGATTATTAGTCCTCAGTCTTTCAAAAGCAGATCCGGTATCTACATAAGGGAATCCTGCATCAATAACAGCAATAGAGACTCCGGTTCCTGTAAATCCCGCCAGATGAAGGGGCCTCACATTAATCTGGTCGATCTGTGCAGAACCTGAGCCGTAATCAAAAACGGTCAGTGTCTTTTGACTGTCAGAAATGGTGTTCCATTTATTTTGAGCGGCTGTTTTAGGTACGGTTGGATTGTTTTTGGCAAAACGTCCTACAGAAGATACATAAGGTTGTGCCTGTAAAATCGTTATCTGGGCCGGAGTAGCATTCACAGCGGCTCCATTGAGCCATTTAGAATAATCGGTAACGGTAAAACCAAGATTTTGAAGATTCTGAATATAGGATTGTTCAATCGGGGCATCCTGATCATTCAGCGGAATACCTAGCGAAGTACGTCTGTTAAGGGATTTTTGAGTCAGTTCTGAAAGCGGATTGGCATAAAAAGCCGCTTTGTTCGGTTTGCCTGTAAAATAAACAAAAACAAGCTCTGTTTGTGCATTTACCGTTGAGTAACCCGCTATAAGACAAAAGAGTAAAAGTTTTTTCATGAAGTTATTTTTTATAAAGATAAAACAAAATGAATAAAATTTTTGAAAGGATTTTAAATTCCTTATTTTTACACAAATATTTATTTATGAAAAAAATTCAGATGGTTGACTTGCAAAGTCAGTATTACAAAATAAAGAATGATGTAGATAATGCAGTTTTAAATGTAATGGATTCTGCGGCTTTTATCAATGGCCCTGAAGTGAAGTCTTTCCAGAATGAATTGGAATCTTATTTAGATGTAAAGCATGTGATCCCGTGTGCTAACGGAACGGATGCTTTACAGATCGCGCTGATGGCTTTGGACCTTAAAGAAGGAGACGAAGTAATCACCGCCGATTTTACTTTTGCTGCTACAGTAGAAGTTATTCATCTGCTTAAACTGAAATCAGTGTTGGTAGATGTAGATTACGATACATTCACCATTTCTCCGGAGGAGATCAGAAAAGCAATCACACCCAGAACAAAAGCAATCATTCCGGTACATATTTTCGGGCAGTGTGCCAATATGGAAGAGATCTTAAAAATTGCAGAAGAATACAATCTTTATGTAATTGAAGACAATGCACAGGCAATAGGTTCAGAGTATACATTCTCAGACGGAACTCAAAAATATGCCGGAACAATGGCGACTGTGGGAACTACTTCATTCTTCCCTTCTAAAAATTTAGGTTGCTACGGTGACGGAGGTGCCATTACGACCAACAATGATGAACTGGCACACCGCTTAAGAGGGATTGTGAACCATGGAATGTACGAAAGATACTATCATGATGAGGTAGGAGTGAATTCAAGATTAGACAGCATTCAGGCTGCGGTTTTAAGAAAGAAACTTCCACACCTTGATTCTTACAACGAAGCGAGAAGAAAAGCAGCAGATTATTATGATGAAGCTTTTGCAGACCTTAAAGATATCCTTACACCGGAAAGATCAGAAAATTCTACCCATGTGTTCCACCAATATACATTGAGAGTTCTGAACGGAAAACGTAACGAGCTTCAAAAGTTCCTTACAGAAAAAGAAATTCCGGCAATGATTTATTATCCTGTAGCATTGAGAAAGCAGAAGGCCTATTACCAGGAAAGTAATGATGCAGATTTTGCGAATACAGATAAACTTCTGGATCAGGTAATATCTCTTCCAATGCACACCGAATTAGATGAAGAGCAGCTGAAGTATATTACGGATGCTGTATTGGAGTTTATGAAATAGAATGAAAGGGAAAGTTTTTCAATATAAAATTGTTTATTGGCTTTCAATTTTAATTAATTTAATTTTTTCAGCTGTATTTGGGTTTGCATCTGTTAACAGAATAGTTACAAATTCATTTTTGATAAAAAGAGATATTATTTATTCATTATCTATAATTATTATAGCAATATTATCGATTATTGGTTTAGTTTCTTTGATTATAAAATATAAGCAATCAATTAGAATTTTTTCATATACTTTGATTTTGCTGATAATAACATTTACATTTGGAATTTTAGAATCAATTTTTATTAGAAAAAACTTTGGAAACGACACAAGTGATTATATTTTAGTCCCAATTTTATATCTGATTATGATTGGGCTATTCATTTTAATACAAAAGTCTAAATTTAAAGACAATTCTGTATTTTTAGAAATTGAAGAAATAGGAAAACACGCAGATTAAAAAAAAATATTACAAAAAAAATGGCAGTACTTGTTACAGGCGGGCTTGGATATATAGGGTCACACACAGTAGTGGAATTACTTAACGACGGTTTTGAAGTGGTTATTGTAGATGATTTATCCAACTCGGAAAGATTTATTTTAAAGAATATCGAAGAGATTACAGGCAAGAAGCCGTTTTTTTATCCTTTCGATTTAAGACGCAGAGAACTGCTTGCTCAGGTTTTTGATGCTCATCAAATTGAAGGATGTCTTAATTTTGCAGCTTCTAAAGCGGTAGGAGAGAGTCAGGTCAAACCATTGGATTATTATGAAAATAATTTATTCACTTTAATCAATATTCTTCAGGAATTTAAAGAAAGAGGAATTTCAAATTTTATTTTCAGCTCGTCCTGCACAGTATATGGACAGGCCGAGAAAATGCCAATTAATGAAAATACTCCGTTGAAACTTCCTGAAAGTGTATATGGTAAAACAAAGCAGATGGGAGAGGAAATTTTGACTGATTTTGCGAAAGCTTATAGCAGGAAAATTTCTCTTTTAAGGTACTTTAATCCAATTGGCGCCCATCCATCTGGGAAACTGGGAGAGCTTCCAATAGGTGTTCCTAATAATTTGATTCCCTATGTTACCCAAACAGCAGTTGGGATTCGTGAGAAACTCAACATTTGGGGTGATGATTATGATACGGAAGATGGTACAGCTGTTCGAGATTATATTTATGTTGTGGATCTGGCTAAAGCTCATGTAAGTGCACTTAAGAAATTAATGCAAAGCAATGAAGAAACGGTTATAGATATATTCAATCTGGGAACAGGAAAGGGTTCATCAGTATTGGAAGTTGTGAAAGCTTTTGAAACAGCTAATAATGTGAAGGTTCCTTACCAGATTTGTCCGAGAAGAGAAGGTGATATTACCATTGCTTATGCTAATGCTGATAAAGCTGAAAAAGAACTTCACTGGAAGTCTGATACACCTTTGGAGGAATCATTGAGAACAGTCTGGAAATGGCAACTGTATCTGGATTCAAGGCCTGTTTAAAAATAAATATTTTAGAATAAATTATAAGATATTCCCCTATAATCCTCACTATTTTATATTTTAGAAGAGTGGAGGTTTTTTTACAGAATTTTAATTGAATTTAATATGAAAACACAGAAAATAGGTATTACATTTTCCTCATTTGATTTACTGCATGCAGGACATATCAAAATGCTTGAAGAAGCTAAAACAATATGCGATTATCTAATTGTAGGACTTCAGATTGATCCGTCTCACGATCGTCCAAATAAAAATAAACCAAGCCAGACCATTGTTGAGAGATATATTCAACTAAAGGCTGTGAATGCTGTGGATGAGATTATTCCATATTATACAGAAGAAGATCTATTGGATATTTTGAAGTCTTTTGTGATCGATGTAAGGATCATTGGTGATGATTATATGGATAAAGACTTTACTGGTAAGAGGTACTGCGAAGAAAAAGGGATTGAGATTTTTTATAACAAAAGAGACCACAGGTTTTCCACCAGCGATCTTAGAAAAAGAATCTACGAAGCCGAAAAAGAAAAATACGAACAGGAACAGACTGAGACCGTAAAATAAAAAAAATCCCGAAAAATATTTTCGGGATTTTTTATTGTGTTACATTGGACTTTGCTGATCATCTCCAGCTGCATTGGAGTTGATGTCTTTTTTCCTTTTAGGCTGTTCTACCTTCTCACCTTGCTTGAATCTGTAAGTAAGAGATAAAGCAAACTGTCTAGGTTGCCATTGCATATAGCTGTCTCTTGTATAATTAGCTCCATATGCGGTAGATTGCATAGATCTGGTATTAAAGATATCCTGGATGTTGAAACTAAGCGTGCCATTGCCATTCCAGATTGTTTTAGAAGCTCCGAAATTCACAGCATACATATCTTTTCTGTCGATACTTTCTGTTTTTTGGCCTCCTCTGTAGAATCCTTGCAACTGGAAGCTGAATGTTTTGTCAACTTTAAAGGTTGAAGTAAGCCTCGCTCTGGTAGAGAATCCTTTTCCTTCAAAAGATGTAGGTTTATCCATGATCGCAGGATCAAAATATACCCCTGTGGTTTTATATCCGAATAAATCTACATTTCCTAAGAACTTCAGCCATTTTGTAGCATCCCAGTTAAAGTTAAGATCCAGTCCGTAGCGGTCATCTGTACCTAAATTAATAGGTCTTGTATGAAAGACAGTCATTGCATCTTCAGTAGGAGTAGCAGGTACAGCTTCATCAAATACCAGCATTTTTACATCATCCGTTGAATGTCTATAGTAAAGAGTAGGATTAATGGTAAAATTCTTTTTAGAAATACTGTATCCTATCTCGTAAGAGTCTACATAAGAAGGGTTTAGGTCAATATTTCCGTCAAAAATATTCTGGCTATCGCTGTAGTTTGGATTAGGAATTAAAAAGAAAGAACGGGGACGGTCAATTCTTCTTGAGTAATTCAGTAAAAATTGATTGTCTTTTGCAATTTCATAGCTTAAAAACACACTCGGGAAAAGATTGTTGTAATTTTTAGATTTAATGACTGCCTCTCCTGCCTTGTTTACGTAGTTGATATCGACTTTAGATACTTCGTCTCTAAGCCCTAGCTGATAACCTAATTTCCCTATTTTG
Organism: Chryseobacterium antibioticum; assembly: GCF_012927325.1. Taxonomy (GTDB): domain Bacteria; phylum Bacteroidota; class Bacteroidia; order Flavobacteriales; family Weeksellaceae; genus Chryseobacterium; species Chryseobacterium antibioticum. The sequence continues at coordinate 9,535 of NZ_JABBGI010000023.1, forward strand.
CTTCGGAACTGAACATAGAATGCATTGAACATTTCTTTGTAGTTAGCGTCATAGGTATATTGAGGAAGAAAATTGGGTACAAGATCAGCTTGTTTGCGACGCATGACGATATTACTGTAGTCATTGTTGTTTGCATCCAGTCTGTAACCCGCTTCTACCTTAGAATTTTCACCAATCGGAAGTTCATAATCAGCTTTAGCTATCACCGATTTATTGACTGTATGCTGGTTGATAAGATCCTGAAGTTTGAATGCACCATCGGTCGCATCACTGATGTCACTATCATTATTTGAACGGTTTCTCTGTACGCTCAATGAAAGAGCAAGATTCTGTCCCTTGTCATTAAACTTGTGGTCTAGTCCAAAGTCTCCCTGAAATGCAAGATTATTTCCGCTTCCAATGCTTGATCTTTGTCTGAAAACATCAGCACCAACGAACGGATAATCAAAATAATTGATATTTCCTGTATTGTCGCTGTCAAAGGTTCTTACGGTTCCGGAGGCATTCACTGAAGTTTTATCAGAAATATCAAACGTCAGTCCACCAGAAGCATTATAATTATCGCTTTTATTTTTACTGATCGATTCATTATGCTGTTCTTTGTTGATGCCGCTATTAAATATAGCATCTGTTCTGCTGGTGTTTTTCGACTCTCTGTAACCGCCACCGCCGTTTAAGAACCACGTGAATTTTCCTTTTCTCCAGCTCAAGTTTGTATTAAGAGCAGTTTGCGGAAGGTATCCCAAAGTTCCGGTAACACTTCCGTTAAAACCTGTCTTTTTATTCTTCTTTAAAATAATATTTAAAATACCTGCTGTACCACTTGCTTCAAATTTAGAAGAAGGGTTGGTGATCACTTCAATTCTGTCAATCTGATCCGCAGGGATACTTTGAAGCGCATTAGCTCCATCATCTATTCCAAGTAAAGCAGAAGGCTTTCCGTTGATCAGGAATTTTACATTAGAACTTCCTCTCATCGAAACAGTACCATCGGTATCCACAGAAACAGAAGGAACATTAGAAAGAACATCCTGAAGATTTCCTCCCTTACTTACAATATCCTGAGAAGGGTCGTAAGTTCTTTTGTCCAGCTCTACTTTATAGGGTTTTGTAGCTGCTGCAGTAATAACGACTCCCTGGATTTCCTGAGTTTTACCATCAAGAGTGGTTGTAGCTTCCGGTTGTATAGATAAAGCACCAATGTTTCCTGGGCCTGCAATGTTTTTATTGACAATGCTCTTTTTGTAGTCAATGGCTTCTACTGTGATATCATAATTTCCAGGGGCTAATTCCAGCTTGTACTGTCCATTTTCGTCGGTGAGTACAGCATCGCTTAATGACTTGTTCGCTTTGTTGCTGAACGTCACAGAAGCATAAGGAACCGGCTGGTTGTTTTTGTTGACAATCATTCCCGTAACGCCTGCTTTCTCCTGGGCAAAAGCCATTGCGGCTGCCGAAAGTACAAAAGTAAGTGCTAACGTTTTTTTTGTGAAAATGTTGACAATTTCCGTCTGATTCATAGGGTATTTTTTGTGTAAAATCGTGAAAGTATAACTCTTAATATTGTGAAATCATTAATTGGGTTGATTTTCAGAATATTAAAATTTATATATTATTTATAGATGTATAAGTCGTATGTAAGTGTTAAAAGTTAATTATGGTATTGTTAAAATATAGTTAAATTAGTTTTTTATTTAATATTTTTCGAATTGAGCCAGTCCTGATAAGCTTTTGCGTTGATTGCATGCTCTTCTGCGCTGGCCGTAAATTTATGATAGCCAAACCTTGCAGGGTCAGCACACATGAATATATAATTGTTGTTTTCTGCATTTAAAACGGCATCTACAGAATTTTTATCCACGACACAGATCGGTCCCGGAGGAATTCCTGCATTAGCATACGTATTGTAAGGTGATGGTGTAGACAGATGTTTATAAAGCACCCTTTTGATTGGTTCTTTGAAATTTGTCTGCTTGTTGATCGCATAGATCACCGTAGGATCAGACTGAAGTTTCATTCCCTTTCTGTATCGGTTCAGGTATAATCCGGCAATGGTCTTCATTTCGTCTTTCTTGCCTCCTGATTCTTTATAAACGATAGAGGCCAGTGAATAGATCTGCTCTCTGGTAAGCCCAGATTGCTGTTCCTGGTTTTTTCTTTCACTCGTCCAGAATTCATTGTACTGTTCATCAAACTTTTTGAAAAACTCCCTCGGACTTACCGTCCAGAAAAAATTGTAAGTATCGATGAAGAAATACTTCTTTAAATCCTCTGCATTTTTATATCCTTTCTCTCCTGCTATCTGATCCAGGTCATTGACAAAATGTAAAGAATCCAGTTCAGTCTTTTTGGTTACTTTTCCTATCATCTGATACATATCTCCAAAATCTCCAATTCTGAAGCTATTTTCAGCCTGATTTCCTGCCTTGATCATATTCACAAGCTTCGTGTTTCCTTCCCCTGACTGGAAATGGTAACGGCCCGGTTTAAAATATTTATCCAGATCTTTATCCTTGGCTACAGCTTCAAAAGCTTCCTTATCTTTTACATATGGACCCACGGAGTCAAGGATCTGCTTGAAATCCGCTTTATGGGGAATCAGAACATAGCCGTCCTTTTCCACATTGTTTCCATAATATTTATTATAAAATCTCAAACCAAAAAATCCTGCCGCTCCAAAAATAAGAAGAGCAATAACGAGAACCGTTTTTTTCATTATTAAAAAATTGATTAAAAGTTTGTTTTTAAATAAGATCTATTTTACCTCTAAAAACTTGCTTCGCAGGACCTTCCAGCCAAATATTTTGAAAAGAATTTCCGTTTTTCTCAGCATGAACTTTAAGATTGCCTCCTAAAGTTTTAACTTTTACAGAGATTAGATTGTGTTTTTGCAGAAAAGTTAAAGCAGAAGCGGTAACTCCTGTTCCACAACTGAAAGTTTCATCCTCAACGCCTCGTTCATAGGTTCTTACAAAAATTTCATCATCAGTAATTTTTTCCACAAAATTGACATTGATGCCCTTTTCTTTATAATTTTCTGAATTTCTGATGCCATGTCCCTGTGCAAAAACATTGTAATTCACAAGATCTTCCACATATTTTACATAATGAGGTGAGCCTGTATTCATCACAGTATCTTCTCCGTCCATGGAAACAGCATTCACATCAATCATTTTTAATTTAATGATACCGTTATGGATTTCAGCTTCATGTTCGCCGTCTGTAGCAATGAATTTACATTTATCTTCAAAAATATCAAGGAAGAAAGCAAAAGCTACAAGACATCTTCCGCCATTTCCGCACATGGTACTTTCGCCACCGTCTGAATTATAATAAACCATTTTGAAATCATAACCACCTTCGTTTTCCAAAAGGATAAGTCCATCGGCACCAATTCCAAAACGTCTGTCACATAGTTTTTCAATAAGATCTTTCTCCTTTGGAAACTGCAGATCCCGGTTGTCTATCATCACAAAATCATTCCCAGTCCCTTGATATTTATAAAATTCCATATTCTTTTAGTGTAAAATTAACGAGCAAAATTAATATATTTAAAATGAAAAACGAACAGTGTTAGCTGTTCGTTTTCTTATTTATAATCGTTTTATCTAAATCCGCCTCCGCTTGGCTGCTGTCTCGTAGAACCGCTGCTTGGCTGAGTGGTACTTGGGGAGCTTGTGCTTCCTCTAAACCCACCATTGGATGATTCTGTTGGTCTGGTGGTGTTTTGGTTTTGGTTCTGATTATACTGTTGTGTATTTCTGAAACCGCCACTGCTTTGATTATTCTGGCTTCCCTGGTTATTCTGATAACTTCCACTTTGATTTCTAAAGCCTCCGTTGTTCTGGCTTCCCTGTGGTCTCTGGTTGTTATTGTAACTGCCGTTGTTATTCGGGTTTCGGAATCCGTTTCCGTTTCCGTTATTGTTTCCACTGCCCGTAGGCTGACCTCTGAATCCGTTATTCGGTCTTTGGGAAGTTACTGTAGTTTTTCTTTCTACATATACTTTTCTTCGGCTGTTTCCTGAATTATAGTAATAATAAGGAGCACCATTATCATAGTAATAGTTGACGTCATTTCTGTAATAGTAGCCGTCATTTCCATAATAACCGCCGTTTCCGTAATAACCGGAAGGAGCATAATAAGATCCGTTATTATAGTATGGATCTCCGTAGCCATTGTTCGAATATCCGTCAGTGTAAGCTAAACACGATGACAAACTGGCAATAGCAACGATGCTGAATGCTATTTTAAATAAATTTTTCATGACTTTATTGTATATTTTTCTCTTTTAAACTTTTTTTCCAATTGAGGTATCCTAAGATAGCCATTATAGTAAATACCAAATATTGAACCGAAGTGATTCCAAGCTCCTTAAAAATCATCATAGGCATGCAAATAAAATCTCCGATGATCCAGAAGATCCAGTTCTCAATGCGTTGTTTGGCCATAAACCACATACCCACTAAAAATATAGAAGTTGTGATCACATCCAACCAATTGGCCCAATCAAGATGATATAATCCTAAATGAGTTCCTTCCATGGAAAAATGATTGTCTATATAAGGTTTGTAATAATAAATAAGCGTTACCAGGGCCAGGCTTAAGAAAAAAAGAGCAGCAGCAAATATTCGTTCTTTTTTTGTAGCCCAACTTACCTCTACATGAATGTGGTCATTTGAGTTTTTCGACCACAAGACCCAGCCGTAAATACTCATTGCCGTATAATATACATTGATCATACAGTCGCCGAGCAGACCGAAATTGAAAAGAATATATACATAGATCAACGTAGAGATGATGCCTGTGGGATAAACCCAGATATTCTTTTTAATTGAAAAATAGACGCTCAAAATTCCGAAAACCGTACCTGTAGCTTCCAGCATAATTTGTCCGGCACTGTAGTTTTCATACGGCTTTACGAAAAGATCATATAAATTCATGCGATCAAAATTAAACAAAAATTAACACTTTTGAAAATAAATTAAATAAAGTGTAAATCAGTTTTTTAAATATTTTTATGTAAAATAAATCACGAAAGTTTGTCAATAAACGTTAAGGTTTGTAAAATTTTTATATTTTCGTAAATCTTTAATTAAATAAAAAAACATGTCTAAAATTTGGGTTAAGAAACCAATGAGTGCTTATGAAGCTGATATCAAAAAGAGCCAGCTGAAACGCGTTCTGGGGAAATGGAGCCTTACTGCTATCGGGATCGGAGCAATTATCGGAGGAGGAATTTTTGTACTTACAGGAACGGGTGCTTATTATAATGCCGGGCCTGCACTGGCACTTTCATTTGTAATTGCGGGCATCGCCTGTGTATTTGCGGCACTTTGTTATGCCGAGTTCGCTTCTATTCTTCCGGTAGAAGGTTCAGCATATGCTTACGCGTATGGAACCGTAGGTGAAATTTTTGCATGGATTATTGGATGGGGGTTAATACTGGAATATGCGATGGGGTCGATGACCGTCGCCGTATCCTGGTCAGGGTATTTTGCCAAACTCCTCAAAATGTTCGGACTGCATTTGCCGGCTTATCTTACCACAGATCCACAGACCTATATTGCAGCAGGAAACTCAGGATTTTCTATGAATCTACCTGCATTTTTAATTGTTTTCTTTGTCATCTCTATCCTTGTAAGAGGAACGAAAGGTGCAGCTAAAGCGAATAATTTTATTGTAGTACTTAAGGTTTCTGCTATTATTTTCGTAATTATTGCAGGTTCTTTTATTATTTTTAATTCGGCAGATCCTTTTAAAAACTGGGTTCCTTTCATTCCTGAGGCCACAACCATTACAGAAAACGGGGTCTCCCATTCTGCTTATGGTATTGCTGGGGTAGTGGCCGGAGCATCGGCAATTTTCTTTGCTTATGTAGGTTTCGATGCCGTTTCTACTCAGGCCGGAGAAGCTATTAATCCTAAAAAAGACGTGCCATTTGCAATCATCGCTTCGTTGATCATCTGTACACTTCTATATATCCTTGTATCTTTAGTGTTAACCGGAATGATGCATTATACCGATTTCAATCCGCTTGGAAAATATCCGGATGCGATCAAAGCGCCTGTAGCCTATGCATTTGATATTGCTGGATACGCTTGGGCTGGATACATTATTACCATTGCCGCTACGGTAGGACTAATCTCTGTATTGATGGTAATGATCATGGGACAGTCAAGAATTTTCTTAGGAATGTCGAAAGACGGATTGATCCCTGCTACTTTTTCAAAAGTAAACCCTAAAACAGGAGTGCCTACAAAAAACCTTCTTATTTTAGGAGTGCTGATTGCTATTGTAGCCTCTCTTACCCCGATCAATGATCTTGCACACATGACAAGTTTCGGAACTTTATTTGCCTTCACAATGGTATGTGTGGCGGTTTGGGTACTAAGAGTAAAAGAACCGAATCTTCAGAGAAACTTTAAAGTTCCTGCTTTACCACTTATTGCCTGTTCAGGTATCGCCATCAATGTTTATCTGATCTTTAACCTGAGCAAAGAAGCACAGATGTATTCTTTTGCATGGCTGATCATTGGATTTTTTGTTTACTTCCTGTACAGTAAAAAGCACTCAAAACTTCAAAACGGAGGATATGGGGAGACTTTTAAAGCAGAACAGGAGCCATTAGAAAAACCTGATTTAGATTAATAAAAAAATATCAACTTCAAATCCACAGAATTTTCTGTGGATTTTTTATTTTTGTCTATATGAAAAAGCTTTTACCATTTTTATTTTCCTTTTTAGGGATTTTTACATTGTCTCAACAAATAGAAAGTTTTGAGAGGATTCTTAATGATAAAATAAGCATTCGGGCTTTGGAGCTGTACGATGGAAAGGTCTGGTACAGCGGGACAGATTCGAAATTTGGTTTTGTTGATCTTAAAAATAAAGAAAATCAAAAGCAGCTACGTCTATCGGATAAAAAACTTCAGTTTAGAACACTGGCACAGGATAAGAATTCATTATATACCATTAATATTGAAAGCCCTGCGTACTTTTTTAAAATTGATAAAAAAAATCTCAGGTCTGAAATTGTTTTTACAGATACGATTAAAACAGCTTTTTATGATGCATTGCACTTTGTGAATGATAAACTGGCTTATACTTTTAGCGATGCAGATCAAGATACGATGTTGAAACTGGCGGTATATCGGAACGGAAATTGGGGGATGTTTAAAAGTAATGTAAAATTAAATCCTGGTGAAGCAGCTTTTGCAGCAAGTAATACCAACATCGCTTCAACAAAGAAATATCTGTGGATTGCAACAGGAGGAAAGTCTTCGCGAATTTTGAGATTAAATCTTAAAAGTGAAGAAATTGAAATATTCAATACACCTTTTATTCAGGGAGAATCTTCTCAGGGGATGTATTCAATAGATTTTTATGATGACAAATTCGGGATTGCCGCAGGAGGTGATTATACCAAGCAGGACGCAAATGTTAATAATCTGGCCACAACAAATAATGGTGGCGAAAGCTGGCAGATTCAGGCTTCCGGAAAAAATGCAGGCTATACAACTTGCGTGAAAATTAAACCTGGTTCTAAAGGAAAAGAGATCATTTCGGTAGGGGATCAGCATATCAGCTATTCTTCTGATTTCGGGAAAACCTGGAAGAAAATTTCAGACGAGAAAGGATTTTTTGTTTGCAGTTGGGTAGACGGAAATACAGTTATTTTTGCGGGAAAAGACAGAATTTCAGTGATGAAATTGAAATTTTAATTATTTTAAAATACAAGGAAACGGATAAAATATTTCATCCAATAACAAAATCAGAATTTTAAATCTTATCTATAGAATTTATCATTATCTGAGAAATTCCAGTAACGGTCGTATTTAGACTCGTTATAAAATACAAGCTAATATATTTCATGGTTTAAAATTCATAAGGAATGGTTAATTTTGTAATGTGAAATTTTTTTAGACTAAATTTCAGCATTCGATAATATTTTAAATTTTGAAATGAATTCTTTAATAGATAAGTATAATATTCCCGGACCACGTTACACGTCTTATCCTACCGTTCCTTATTGGGATGAATCTACATTTTCACCCGAAAAGTGGAAGGAGACTGTGATCAGGTCTTTTCATGAGAGCAATGCAGAGGAGGGAATTTCTATTTATATTCACCTGCCTTTCTGCGAGGCATTGTGTACGTTCTGTGCCTGTCACAAGCGTATCACAAAACAACATAGCGTTGAAATTCCATACCTGGAAAGCGTTTTAAAAGAATGGAAGCTTTATCTTGAGCTTTTTGAAGAAAAACCGAAACTGAAAGAACTTCACCTCGGAGGAGGTACACCTACATTTTTCTCTCCTAAAAATTTGAAAACGTTACTTGAAGGGATCTTTGAAACTGTAGAAATAGCAGAGCATCCTGAGTTCTCTTTTGAAGGTCACCCGAATAATACGACAAGAGATCACCTTCAGACTTTATATGATCTTGGATTCAGAAGAGTAAGTTTTGGAGTTCAGGATTATGATCCTAAAGTTCAGAAGGCGATCAACAGGATCCAGTCTTTTGAGAACGTAAAAAATGTAACGGAATGGGCTAAGGAAATTGGCTACCGTGGAATCAGCCATGACCTTGTCTTTGGGCTTCCGCACCAGTCTTGGGATGCGATGGAACATACGATCAGAAAAACAATGGAACTGAAGCCGGACAGACTTGCCTTCTATTCTTATGCACACGTTCCGTGGGTAAAAGGAGTAGGACAGAGAGGTTTTGATGAAAATGATCTTCCGAGCGGCGAAGAAAAGCGTCGTTTGTATGAAGATGGAAAAAAACTGCTTCAGGATTTAGGATATATTGAAGTAGGAATGGACCATTTTTCCCTGGAACATGATGATTTGTACCAATCCCTGATCCATAAAAAGCTTCACAGAAACTTTATGGGCTATACCTCAAGTAATACCCAATTGATGGTAGGTCTTGGAATGTCCGCCATTTCAGATTCCTGGTATGCTTTTGCCCAGAATGTAAAAACGGTAGAAGAATATCAGAAGATTGTGGAAGAAGGGGAGATTCCTGTGGTAAAAGGTCATATTTTGAATGAAGAAGATCTTACGGTGAGAAGACATATCCTAAATTTGATGTGTCAGCTTGAAACAACCTTTACTGACAAAAATTCGTTCCCTGAACTGGAGAATGCATTTGAAATGCTGGAAGAAATGGAAAAGGACGAATTGGTGGAGATTTACGACAATCAGATTAAGATTACTGAAAAAGGAAGAGCATTTACGAGAAACGTTGCTATGGTTTTTGATCTCAGAATGATGAGAAATAAACCGGAAACGAGAATTTTCTCTATGACGATATAAAACAAAAGCGGTTCGATTGAACCGCTTTTTTATTGGAGTAAAATAGGTATCATTTAATAATAAGTTTTTGACTGTAAGATTTCACATCTCCCGATTTGATGATCAGATAGTAGACTCCGGCAGGAATTCCTGTAATATCCACACTGCCGTCATTTTCTATTTTTACTTTCTCTAAAACTATTTTCCCTTCCGTACTGATAAGGTCTACCGTACTTTTCGGGTCTGAAAGACCCTCAATGAAAACTTTTTCAGAAGCCGGATTGGGGTGGATGCTTATAGGGTTAAATTCAGAAGTTTCATCTGTTCCCAGAGTTCCTGTCGTAATTTTAAATATTTTTCCGCTGGTGACTGCGGCTACAAAAAGTTCTTTCTGGGAGTTCTGGCCGAAAGTAGAAAAATTATTGCCTGAACTTGCCGGACTCCACACGATAGAGTTGTCCGGGTTTAGAATTCCAATCTGTGTAGAACAGTAATCTGCAAAGAAGTATTTCCCCTGAAGCGCAGGGTATTGGGTGCCTCTGTAGACATATCCTCCAGTGATGGAACATCTGCCGCCAGAATGGTTGTATACTGCGACTGGAAAGGTCATTGTCCCCATGGCAGCACATCCGGCTGTATTGTAAGCATTGTTACCTTCATAACAGCGCCATCCATAATTGATTCCTGCCTGAGTTATAGGCATTTTATTAATTTCTTCAATGGCTCCCTGTCCTACATCAGCAATCATCACATTTCCTGTATCCGTATCAAATGAAAATTTCCACGCGTTTCGGAGTCCATAGGCCCAGATTTCATCAGCTCCGGTCACTAAAGTCCCGGCAAAAGGGTTTCCGGGGGGAATATTATAAGGTCCTGTAGCATTCACATCTATCCTTAACATTTTTCCCAGAAGTGAATTTATATTTTGGGAATTGTTGCCGGGGTCTCCGCCGCTTCCGCCATCTCCTGTTACTACCCAAAGATTTCCATCAGGTGCAAAATGAATGCTTCCACCATTATGATTGTCAAAAGGTTTTGGAATATTCAACAGGATCTTTTCAGAAGTCGGATCTGCAATATCGGGATTGGTAGGATTGACAGAATATCTTGCTACGACAATGCTTCCGGCGGTATTGTTGTAATACACAAAGAAATATCCATTGGTTGTATACTGGGGATGAAATGCAAGTCCCAGCAGACCTCTTTCACCTCCGTAGAGAATTTTAGAGCTGATATTTATAAAATCAGCGCTGTTGATCGTTCCATTGGGTTGAATAATTTTGATGATTCCGTTCTGCTGTACGACGAAAAGCCGGGTGTCATTGGCGTTCGTAATTTCAACGGGACTGGTAAGCCCGGACGCAAATTCTACTAAATTAATGCTTTGAGAATTAGCAATTAAAGAACAAAAGATGCCTAAGGTGAAAAATAGTTTTTTCATAATATTTTGATATTTAGTGTATTGATAAATGAATGAAAATTTTATACCAATCAGAATTTGAAAATTTCATTACGATAAGGAAGAAAAATTGTTAAATCTAAAATAGAAATTAAAACCCCGATATATCTGAAAATAAACCATTTCTGCTGTTAAAAAATTCATAAAATAATAATAAAATCATTATATTTGCCGACTTAATTTAACGTAGTTATAACAAAATGCAAGGAAAAGGACTTATTACAATTGTTGCTATTGTACTAGGGTTAATTTGCTTAAATGAGCTATTACCAACTTGGTACGCCAGCAAAATTGAAAGGCAGGCGACTGCTGTTGCAGGAGACAATCCAGAAAAGTATCAGAAAGAAATCTCAAGACTTTCTAAAGATACTTTGAACCTGGGATTCACAAAACTTTATTACACTAAAGCCAAAGACAAGGAAATGAAACTTGGTCTTGACTTGAAAGGTGGGATCAACGTTCTTTTGGAAATTAACCAAAGAGACCTGGTGAATGATTTAACCAATTATTCTACCAATCCTGTTCTTATCGAGGCTTTAAACAAAACTGATGAAGTTCAGAAGAATTCTACAAAATCTTATATTGATAATTTCTTTGATCAGTTCGAGGCAATCAACAATGCAAAAGGCACTAACCTTAAGCTTGCAGATCCTGAACTTTTCGGAAATACCAATTTATCAGAGATCAAGTACAATACTTCTGATGATCAGGTAAGAAGTATCATCAAAAGAAGAATTGATCTTTCTGTAGGTACAGCTTTCGAGGTGATCAGAACCAGAATCGATAAAATGGGTGCGATGCAGCCAAACGTTCAGAGAGTACCTGGTACGGCAAGAATTTCTGTTGAAATGCCGGGTATGAAAGATATCGATAAAGTAAAGAAAATGCTTCAGACTTCCGCAAAACTTCAGTTCTGGGAAGTACAGCAGGTTCCTGAAATTGCACCCTATTTCCAGACATTGACTACAATGGTGGCGATAAAAGGTGATTCTATGGGAGTTGCGAAGAATACCAACTTCATGAGTCTTTTAAACCTTGACAAATTAAGAGCAAATGGTGTTGCAAGCGTAAAACTTTCAGATACTGCTGCTGTAAACAAAATTTTGAGCAGCAAAGTAGGTCAGTCATTACGTCCTGCCAACATTAAATATACACAGTTCATGTGGGGTTACAAACCTGAAGCTACAGATACTGAAAGTTTAGTATTGTATGCCATCAGAGGTAACATCAACCAAAAAGCTCCTGTAGACGGTGCTGTTGAAACGGCAAGCATTAGCTATGATGAGCTAAGCAGAGTAGTGGTAGACATGCAGATGGATTCTAAAGGTGCTAAAGAATGGAAAACATTAACTGAGAAAAACGTAGGGAAGCCGGTGGCTGTAACGTTGGATGGCAGAGTATATACTGCACCAAACGTGGTCAACGCTATTCCTAACGGTAGAACTCAGATCTCTGGTAACTTCTCTCAGGAAGAAGCTAAAGAATTGGTAGACGTTTTAGGAGCGGGTAAATTACCGGCAGGGGCTAAAGTAGTTCAGGCTACAGTAGTAGGACCTTCACTAGGACAAGAGTCTATTGATGCAGGTGTTATTTCATTTGCGATTGCATTCTTGATTATTATTGTTTATATCATTTTCTATTACGGTGGAGCAGGTGTCTACGCGGTAATTGCAATGATTATCAACTTATTCTATATTTTCGGAATTATGGATTCCGGAGACTTTACACTAACGCTTCCTGGTATCGCAGGTATCGTTCTTACGATGGCCATGGCGGTCGATACGAACGTAATCATCTACGAAAGAACGAAGGAAGAATTATTCGCAGGGAAGAGCATCTTAGAAGCTTATAAAGATGGTTTCAAGCATGCATTAAGTGCGATCGTTGATGGTCACTTAACAACATTATTGACGGCTGGTGTACTTTTCTTATTCGGAACAGGACCTATTAAAGGATTTGCTTTGACTTTAGGAATTGGTATATTAATGACTTTCTTTACTTCAGTATTACTTTCAAGAGTAATGATCTTCTCAAGATTGAATAAAGGAAAACAACTTTCTGTTTGGACAGCTCCAACAAAGAACCTATTCAGAAATACTTGGATCGATTTTATCGGGAAAAGAAAATATGCCTATATCGTTTCTGGTATTTTAACAGTAGTTTGTGTGGCATCTATTGCTATAAACGGGTTCAAATATGGAATTGACTTTACAGGAGGTAGAAACTATGTGGTAAGATTCGATAAAGCTGTCAATGCTGAAGATATTGAACAGAACTTAGTGAAAATGTTCAAAACCGAAGACGGTAAAAACTCTTCTGTTGAAGCTAAGACTTTTGGAAATGACAGACAATTAAAGATCTCTACAGATTATTTGATCGAAGATGAATCTTTAAAAGCTGACCAAACAGTAGAACAGAAATTATACGAAGGATTAAAAGCGAACCTGCCTGCTAATACAACATTGCATGATTTCAAATCTGCAGATAAAGAACACGCAGGAATTATTTCATCTGAAAAAGTGGGACCTACGGTAGCAGATGATATCCAGACTCACGGTATGCTTGCAGTAGCAGCTGCTTTGGCCGGGATCTTTATCTATATCTTGTTAAGATTTAGAAAATGGCAATTCTCATTGGGTGCTGTTGTGGCATTATTCCATGATGCGGTAATTATTTTAGGAGCTTATTCATTACTTCATAAATTTATGCCGTTCAATATGGAGATCAATCAGGATTTCGTTGCAGCCATCCTTACCGTATTAGGATACTCAATCAATGATACCGTTATTATCTTCGATAGAATTAGAGAGTATTTAAGAGAGAAGAAATCACTTACATTAGCTGGATTATTTGATGACTCTATCTCCAGTACTTTGGGTAGAACATTCAACACTTCATTCACTACAATCCTTGTAATCTTAGCGATCTTCATCTTCGGTGGAGACAACCTGAGAGGATTTATGTTTGCCATGTTGATCGGTATTGGATTCGGTACCTATTCATCCATCTTTATTGCATCGGCTATCGCGTACGATTTCCTTAAGACAGGAAAAGAAGACGAGGTACACGGTAAAACAACAAGTACGAAAGAAGTACTTGCTTCAAAGTAAGATCAACTACAATAAATAAGTAAAGGCCGCTTCGAAAGAAGCGGCCTTTTTTGTGCATGGTTCCTCGTGTTACGAAATTCTAGGTTTAAGTTAATGAGCGTTAGGTTTCGGGTTTCAAAAATTTAATATGTAAAGTTCAAAGTTTGAATTTATATTTGTGAGTCTAATATCTGAAGTCTGAAGTCTGGCATCTAGCATCTTGATTCTTGGCTCTTGACTCTCGATTCTTCACCAAAACTCACAATTTAGAACCATTATATTTCAGATTTGATTAATTTTGCAGCACTATGGAAAATTCAAGGAAAAAAGCAGCCATTGGCTTTATATTTATCACTCTGCTGATTGACATCACAGGATGGGGAATCATTATTCCTGTAGTTCCCAAATTAATTGAGGAGCTTATTCATGCCGATATCAGTGAAGCAGCTAAGTATGGTGGCTGGCTTGGTTTTGCATATGCATTTACTCAGTTTATATTTTCTCCTGTTGTAGGAAACCTGAGTGACAAATATGGAAGGAGGCCTATTATCCTGATCTCTCTCTTTGGATTTGCTGTAGATTATATTTTCCTTGCATTGGCACCAACCATTTGGTGGCTATTTCTTGGAAGAATTATTGCCGGGCTTACGGGAGCCAGTATAACAACAGCCAGTGCGTATATTGCCGATATTTCAACGGATGAAGACAGAGCCAAAAATTTTGGTCTTATTGGGGCTGCATTCGGTCTTGGATTTATTATCGGGCCGGTATTGGGTGGAGTTTTAGGTCATTATGGTGCCAGAGTACCTTTTTATGCGGCGGCAGGTTTATGTCTTTTAAATTTCCTTTACGGGTATTTTGTTCTTCCTGAAAGTTTAGATAAAGATAAAAGAAGAGAATTCGACTGGAAGCGTGCTAATCCTGTCGGTTCATTTAAATTTTTAGGTAAACACCCGGAAATTTCGGGATTGATCTTTGCCCTTATTTTAATATACATTGCGGGACACGCTGTACAGAGTAACTGGAGCTTTTTTACCATGTATAAGTTCAACTGGACAGAGAGAATGGTTGGGATTTCACTGGGAGTAGTTGGGCTTTTGGTTGGCTTGGTTCAGGGCGTGCTGATACGCTGGACCACTCCCAAGTTGGGCGAGCAAAAAAGTATTTATTACGGATTAGCCTTGTATGCATTAGGAATGCTTCTGTTTGCTTTCGCTACAGAAGGCTGGATGATGTTTGTATTTCTTGTTCCTTACTGTTTAGGAGGAATCTGCGGGCCTGCACTTCAGTCGGTGATTACGAAAAGTGTTCCATCTAATGAGCAGGGAGAACTTCAGGGCGCACTGACCAGTTTAATGAGTGCAACTTCCATTGTAGGACCACCATTAATGACCAATCTGTTTTACTTCTTTACCCATGATGAGGCTCCTTTTGAGTTTTCAGGAGCACCATTCTTCCTGGCATTTATTTTAATGGCAATAAGTGTGGTGATGACTTATAATGCTTTTCAGAAAAAAAATAAAAAAATGGGTTAAAGATTTTCAATTGTAAATCATTCAAAATCTTTCTGTACCAATTAGAAATATAGATAAACAAACAGGGAAGCCATTAAAGCTTCCCTGTTTTTATTGAAAAAATATAATAATGTGTTCAGAATTTTTACGGATAAAGTGATTTTGTTCCGTTGCTTACGATATTGCTTCCCAAACCTGAAAACGATACGGAGAAGTTACTCGAATTGAAGCTTAAAGAACCTGTAGGCGTACAAAGTCCAAGCGCATATCTGCATTGTCCGTAGGCTCCTGTTTTCTTGGTCACCTTACTTTCGCTTTTGGCTTTGCCTAAGCTGATATTTCCCCAGTCACTTACGTCGACATTAGAAACCGTAGAACCGGAATAGTAGATGGTGATCTGATAACCGATCTCGCCTCTTTTAGAACCCCAAAGCCAGTTGGCTGTCCACCATTCCTTAAACCATTTTGAAGATACTTTAGCCTGAGCATCGCTCGGAGAAGTCTCTGAATTCCCTCTGGCATCCATCATGACAAGTCCCGCAAATACATTGTCCCAGATAATTCCTGACTCATTGTAAAAACAAAGAGATGTAAATTGCTCCCCTTTATAATTCCATGAAATTTCCAAAAGATCAGTACCGGTTTTGATCTGCTCTGAAGCCGACTCTTTAAGTCCTTTTTGAGCTTCTGCCAATTGATCTCCGGAGAACAATACCCCGATTTTCCCCACTTTTACAGTTTCTGGAGCAAGAATGTTTCCTTCTGCAGTAAACTGTTCTCTATCAGAAATTAAATCCTGTGCGATATCAACTCCTTTTTGAGTTGACAATTTTCCTAAAACGGCAATCTCTGTGATCTGTAAATCGTTTTTCAGATACTGTTCAAGATTTTTCCTGGAATCATTGATCTGGATCTGAACATTTTCCGGAACCGTCTTTAATCCCGGTGTAATTTCCTTTTTCAGATCAGAAGCCGATACTTTAGTGACAGGAGATTCCTGCATCATTTCACTGTTGTCGTCCTGACAGGCAGTAAGCGTTAATACCGATATCACGGCAAAAAGCTTGAAAGTAGTAACAAGTTTTTTCATAGTTCAATATTTAATGATTTTGTGTATACTAAATATAGTGAAATTAATCATAAGTCTCTTTTGTTTGAATTAAATATTTGTGAACTGAAAGTTGTGGGGAGGTTAAGGAGAGGGGAGAATCAAGAACCAAGAGCCAAGAGTCAAGATGCCAGAGATCAGATTTCAGACATTAGTAGTGGGGGCTTTGAGAGCCTTAGCCACCGGATATTTACCAGGATTCTAGATACCAGACGTCAGACGGTAAATCATTAACTCAACAACGAGCAACGAGCAGTTAACAACACTCCCAAACTCATTTACTCTTCCCACTCAAACCCTAATACTCTCATACTCTCAAACTCAGAAACACCCAAAATCTTAAAATTTGTTTAAAATTTTAGTTTACTGTAAATAAATGGTATAATCTTTCGTAATTTTACCCCATGGAATTAAGCATTGGAGAAATGGCACTGATCGCAGTGGCGATCGTTGTATTATTCGGTCCGGATAAACTTCCTCAGATAGCGCGTGACTTAGGAGCAGGTGTTAGAAAAATGCGGGGCGCAGTGGAAGACATTAAAACGGAGATCATGAAGGAAACTGATAATCCGGTTTCCGAGATCAAGCGTGAGATTGAGAAGGTAAAAGATGCGGCAAAAGATTTCAATCCTATGAAGGATATTGAAAAAGATATTGTGAAGGAACCTTTAGCTACCAATGAACCTCCAAAAATCAAGCCTGCCGATGACGAGACATACGAAGGGCCAGTAAGCAGATAATTCATGGAGGAGATTATTCAGGAAGACAAAAAGGTTTTTCTATACCTTAATAATCTGGGCGATACTTCTTTCGACCAGCTTTGGATGCTTATTTCCAGTACATGGATCTGGGTACCGCTTTATATTATATTTCTTTACTTTTTATACAAAAATTACAAACTAAAATCTTTAGTTTTCATTCTTATATTTATTGCACTTGGTGCCACGGTTTCAGATCAGTTAGCCAGTGTTTTCAAATATGGTGTAGCGAGACTGCGGCCATGCCATGACCCCAGTTTGGAGCATTATATGAGGATTGTAAAGTGCGGAGGACAGTATGGGTTTTATTCTGCCCACGCTTCCAATACCTTCTTTCTTGCAGCTTATTTAAGTATTTTATTGAAAAAGAAGCTCAATTGGTTTCCATATGCTATATTTGTATGGGCTGTAGTTGTTTCTTATAGCCGAATATATTTAGGAGTACATTTCCCGATAGATATTTTGGTGGGGGCGTTTGTTGGATCTTTATTGGGAGTGATATTTGGAGTACTCGCCAAAAAAGTCATCAATAAGCAAACTATAACTTCATGAAAAAAACTTTATTACTCACAGCATTAATATGCTCCTCATTCAGCCTTTACGCGCAGGACAAAAAAATAGCCGAAGAATGCTTTAAAAAAGCTGACTATAAATGTGCGGAAGAACAATACACCAAACTCTTGGAAAAAGAGCAGATCCAGAAGTATCAGTCTGAATATTATAATAGTCTCGGTACCGCCCAAAGAAGGCTGGGGAAGACCGCATTAGCTTTAAAATCTTATGAATCTGCTTTGAAGACGAATCCTTTGTCGGCTCCGGTATATGCCAACCTGGCATCACTGAACAGTCAGAAAGGAAACAAAACCAAAGCATTGGAATACATTTCCACCGGCCTTACCATCGATGCTGAGAATCCTGAATTTTACCTTACCCGTTCCAAGATCTATGACAGTCAGGGTAAAAAAGACCTTGCTCTGAATGACCTTAAACAGATCCTGACATTTGCGCCGGACAATATTTACGCAAAAACAGGATTGGCCAATCTGAAAAAAAATAATGGTGATCTGGAGGGTGCTTTAAAAGATTACAATCAGCTGATCTCTGAAAAACCGGAATCCCTTCTCTATAACGGAAGAGCAGATGTTTATTTTAAAATGAAAAAGCCTAAAGAAGCGCTTACGGATGCTAATAAAGCGATTTCCATTGATCCTAAATTTGCGCATTCTTATGTAACCAAAGCACTGGTTTTATTTGATACAGCAAAACCTAAGGAGGCCTGTGAAAATTTGAATAAAGCAGTAAGTTTAGGGTATGAAAAAGCTATTTTAGCAGATTATTTTGCTAAGTGTGTTGCCAAATAAACCAATTGCACTTACAAAACTGTCCTGTAAAAATCTGTAACCCATTGAATAAAGCTAATACAGTAAATATAGAATTCCGACTATTTTTGAACCCCATAAAGAAAGATATATAGATGTTGAATATTGTTCTTGTAGAACCCGAAATTCCCAATAATACCGGTAACATAGGACGATTATGTGTAGGGACAGAAAGTAAATTGCACTTAATTCACCCGTTTGGATTTGTCATTAATGATAAAAACCTCAAGAGATCCGGTCTGGATTATTGGGTGCATCTCGATGTGTCTGAATATGCTAATGTAGAAGAATGGATGAACAGTATTCCGAATAGATCCCGTGTATTCCTAATGAGTTCACATGCAGAAAAATCATATTTGGAAAATGATTTCCAGGATGGGGACTGGCTGGTTTTTGGAAAGGAAAGTGTGGGTCTGAGTAAAGAAGTTCTGGATCAATTTCAAAATCATTTAACCATTCCGATGTCCAAATTGATACGAAGTTTTAATATTGCCAATTCTGTTGCTTTTGTCATTGGCGAGGCAAAAAGGCAGATTGATCTGAAGGTGTAGGAGATTGGTTGTTGGTTTTTAGTCTGTGTGTTAAGCTTGCAGTCTGATATCTAATATCTGAAATCTATTAATCATTATGATAAGGTTTCCCCTGTAAAATCTGATCAGCTCTGTAAAGTTGTTCAACAATAAATAAACGGATCATCTGATGCGTAAATGTCATTTTAGATAATGACATTTTTTCGTTGGCCCTGGTGTAGATTTCCTCTGAAAATCCATAAGCACCTCCAATCAGGATATGAACTTTTTTCACCGATGAATTCATCCAGGTATCAATTTTCTGGGCAAATTCACGACTGGTAAACTGTTTTCCTTTTTCGTCAAGGATCACAACGAGGTCATTTTTTTCAATATGATTCAAGAACAGCTTAGATTCCTCCTTCTTCAAAAGTTCAGGAGAAAGGTTTTTTGCATTTTTTACATCAGGAATTTCACAGATCTCAAAGTTCCAGTGCTTGGGAAGTCTGGTAAGATAATAACTGATCAGAGAGGTAATCTCTTTGTCATCTGTTTTGCCGATACAAAGTAAGCCGATTCTCATGTATAAAGGATTTCAAAAGGCAAAGATACCAATTTTATGGTGGAAAATAAGGGAATAAGGATGAAAGCTGGGTTGCAAATGTTAAAATTGGAAACGCTTTTTATTTCAACGGTTTTTAATATTTTACTCATTTAGTTTTTAAATCCTTTCATTTTATACCTTTTCTATTGGGAGATGGAGACAGAACTTTTAATTCGTTCAATAATTGCCATTGATTAGCGGGTATGGTATTGGAATAAGGATGAAGAAAATGTTTATATTTGTACAAAGACTTATGTAAAAACAGCAGATGTTTCTCCTCTTAAGGATATAAACTGAACTGTTTTTTAAGCGAAATGCACCAAATAGATGAGTATAAAAGTTCCCAGATTTATCTTGAAAATTCAAGAGTTTTTTGACGGTATACATATTCCTGTTTTAGGAATATCGCTCTGGCAGATGTTTCAGATCTATATTTCCGGAATTTTCAAAGGGAATATCGGCAGAAAAGCGGCGGCTATTTCGTGGAGCTTTACCATCAGTTTATTTCCGTTTCTCCTCTTTCTGCTTTCTGTTTTGCCTTATATGCCGCACTATGATAAGCTGCAGTTTTATATTTTTGAAGTTCTGATGCATAATGTTTTTCCATCCAATATGGAAAGTGATGTAAGAGGATATATTGAAACCAATATTATCCCGAATATGAAGGGAATCAGCAACCTGACGATTGTACTGGCACTGGTTTTTGCAACTAACGGAACTTTTTCATTGATTAATGGATTTAATGAAAATTCAGACGAGAAGCTTACTGATGTAAAGGAATTTATTCTCTCATTTTTTATCACCATAGGTTTTATTACCATTGTCTTTCTGTCGCTTTTCGGGGTCTATTACGTGGAAGTTGTGATGAAACTTTTTACACCGGCTTATGATATTTCGTGGCTTGTAAAAAACCTTTCCAAGATCATTGGATTCGTATCTTTTCCACTGTTCTATTTCATTTTATTAACCCTTTTTTACTGGCTGGGAACCGTAAAAATCGCCAGATTCAGACAGGCTGTTCCCGGAGCTATTTTAACCACTGTTCTGTTTGTACTGACTACTTTTATCTTTGCGATCTATGTAAAGGATATTGCGCGGTATAACGTTCTTTACGGATCCATTGGAAGTATGATCCTGTTGATGGTTTGGGTTAATGTGAACGTCTATCTGCTTTTATTCGGGAACGAACTGAATATGGCCCTCAGAAAGCTGAGGATAGAAAAACTGCTGTCTGATGAAATCAGAAGAGAAGCAGTTCATTACCACGGGGCCATTACAGAACCTAATCTGGAAAGCGATGATGAGCACAGAAGAAAACTGGAAGAAAAGAAAAAAGATTAATTTTCTATCTCGTTCATATCTTTTTTAGAACTCATACTTAATATTACAAATCCTAAAACTGCGGCTAGGAAAGAAGCGATCAGAATTGCAAATTTAGCCTCATCCTGAATCGGAATATCATCTTTAAAGGAAAGCAATGCAATAAAAATAGACATTGTGAATCCTATTCCTGCCAATAATCCAACGCCTGCCATCTGTGGCCAGGTACTGTTTTGAGGCAGTGAACTGAGCTTTAATTTAATGGCGATGAAAGAAAACAGATTGATTCCGATCAGTTTTCCCAATATCAGCCCGCAGATAATTCCCAAACCTAATGTACTTGTAACTCCTGCTACCATTTCACTGGTAAAAGCAATATTGGTATTCGTCAAAGCAAATATCGGCATGATCAGAAAGCTTACCGGAAAATGAAGCTTATGTTCAAGTTTTTCAAGAGGAGAAATTTCTACATTAGAGGCATTGGTAGGAATAGAGAACGCCAGTAAAACGCCAGCTATTGTTGCATGAATTCCGGAATGATGCAGGAAATACCATAAAAACAACCCGGGAATAATATAAAAAATAAGACGGGTAACCTTTAAAAAGTTTAACAGAAACAATAAAGCTGCTGTTCCAAAAGATAACAACAAATAAGTCCAGTGGATCTGTTCTGTATAAAAAACAGCAATCACCAGAATAGCACCCAGATCATCTACAATGGCCAATGCTGCAAGGAATATCTTGATTGAATTCGGGATCTTTTTTCCCAGCATCGAAATAATGGCCAGGGAGAAAGCAATATCTGTAGCCATGGGAATTCCCCAGCCACTGCCGTATTTTGTTCCGCTATTGAAAAAGGTATAGATTACCGCAGGAACCAGCATTCCGCCTACAGCTGCAAAAATAGGCAATGAGGCATTTTTAAAAGAAGACAGTTCGCCTTCTACCATTTCTCTCTTGATCTCAAGCCCGACCAGGAGGAAGAAAACAGCCATCAGCCCATCATTGATCCAGATACTCACAGGATAGGTAAGATGGAATAGATGAGTACCCACTTCCTTATCTAAAAAGTGCTGAAAACCTTCACCGGCAGACGAATTAGCGATTAATAATGAAACCAGTACACAGAAAATAAGTATAATTCCAGATGCCTGGTTACTGCTGAAAAATTTTTTAAAATATAGAGATAAATTCATGCTTATGATTGTAATCGTCTCACGATGGAAACGCCGTCGATGTCTTTGAGTTTTTTAAATGTCTCTTCCAGCTGACCTTTATTTTTAACTTCAAGGTTAATATTTCCTGTAAAGATACCATTATTGGATTCTATGGACATACTTTTCATATCCATTCCCATACTTCCGCTGATCACGGTCGTAATATCATTGATCATTCCCATTCTGTCAAGACCTTCGATTTCGATCTTCACTCTGTTCTTAAAGCTTTCCGCATTCACCCATTTGGCAGGGATCACACGGTAATCATACTGTGCTCTCAGATTGATTGCATTCGGGCAGTTGTCGCTGTGAACTTTAATACCGTCGGAAATGGTAATAAATCCGAAAATTTTGTCACCAGGGATTACCGTACAGCATTTCGCATAGCTGTAGTTGAGCTTTTCTTCATCTTTTCCGAAAATGATCATGTCAAGGTTTTGCTCTTTCGGCTCCTCAAAATGTTGGTTTTTTGGGGGTGATTTTCTAAACCTTGAAAGTAAATTATTGAATACATTTTTACTTTCAATATATTTTCTCAGGCTACTGACATCCAGTTCATTGCTTTGGAATTTAAGGAACAGATCCTGAGACGTTTTCAGATTAAAGAACTTCTGCAGTTTATTGATCTCTTCATCGTTAAAGTTGATCTTGGCATGACGCAGCTTTCTCTGGAGAATTTCTTTTCCTTCTTCTACCAGCTGATTCTTCTGGGAATTCAGGTAACTTTTGATCTTGGACTTCGCTTTGGAAGTTACTACAAATTCCAGCCAGTCAGACTTAGGTTTTTGGTTCTGTGAAGATAAGATATCAATCTGATCCCCATTTTGAAGAACATACGAAATAGGAACCAGCTTGCCATTGATCTTCGCTCCGAGACACTTCATTCCAAGGTCAGAGTGAACGGAAAAAGCAAAATCTAAAGCCGTCGCATTAGTCGGAAGGATCTTGATTTCTCCTTTTGGAGTAAATACAAATACTTCTTTAGAATATAAATTGAGTTTAATATTATCTAATAGCTCAGATGTCGAAAGGTTTTGCTGTTGTTCAAGCACTTCACGGATCTCAGTGACCCATTTTTCAAAATTCCGGTCATCGGAGCTTTGCTTGTAGCCTTCTTTGTATTTGTAGTGCGCAGCGACTCCTTTTTCTGCAATTTCATTCATCCTTTCCGAACGGATCTGTACTTCGATCCATTTTCTATCCGGTCCAAGAACCGTTAAATGAAGACTCTCATACCCTGTAGAACGGGGCTGTGTAATCCAGTCTCTCATTCTTGACGGGTTACTGTGATAAACATCCGTTACGATAGAGTAGATTTTCCAGGCCAGAAATTTTTCATTTTTAGCATCTGACTTATAAATGATTCTGATGGCATAATTGTCGAAGACCTCCTCAAAAGAAACGCCCTGCTTCAGCATTTTTCTGTAAATAGAGGAAATAGCTTTTGCGCGGCCTTTGATTGTGAAATTCAGACCTTCTTCCTTGAGTCTTTCTGAAACTTCAGTTTTAAATTCTTCAATATATCTTTCACGGTTTTCTTTGGCAGATTCCAATTTCTCCGTGATCTCGTTATAAACTTCCGGATTGTTATATTTTAAAGAAAGATCTTCAAGCTCTGATTTGATATTATACAAACCCAAACGGTGCGCCATGGGCGCAT
Source organism: Chryseobacterium antibioticum (assembly GCF_012927325.1). Taxonomy (GTDB): domain Bacteria; phylum Bacteroidota; class Bacteroidia; order Flavobacteriales; family Weeksellaceae; genus Chryseobacterium; species Chryseobacterium antibioticum. The sequence continues at coordinate 33,454 of NZ_JABBGI010000023.1, forward strand.
AAATGTAAACCGTTTCTGAAGCAATTTTTTTCTGCTTATCCGGAGCCATACTTTCCAGCGTTCGCATATTGTGAAGTCGGTCGGCAATTTTGATGAGAATAACCCTGAAATCTTCGGATAGTGTCAATAACAGTTTTCTGTAATTTTCAGACTGCACAGAAATGTTCTGATGATTCATGATAGAGATCTTTGTAAGACCGTTCACGATGTTCGCGATCTTTTCTCCAAAGATCTTTTTCAGATCTTCGTAGGTATAGTCCGAATCCTCAATAACGTCGTGCAGCAAGGCACAGGCAATAGAAGTAGCCCCCAATCCAATCTCAGTTGCTACAATTTTAGCAACGGCAATGGGGTGGTAGATATAAGGCTCGCCTGATTTTCTCCTTTGATCCTTATGAGCATCCAATGCAATATCGAATGCCTTCCGGATGAGCTTGTTATTTTCCTCGTCCAGAGTCCTGTATGTGTTTGAAATCAAGTCCTTATATCGGGCAAGGATCTCCTTATTTTCCTGTTCTAAATCGTAACTCATTTGTGTTAATGCCTATATTTAGACGAAAATACGAAATTTTTTAAACTTTTCAAACATAAAAAATCCGCAGAAGGCTCTGCGGATTCCCGGTTATTAGATTTTATGTTTTCGTCAGAATTTCACTTCTGAATCCATGCCGCTGCTTGATGCCTTTATTTTCACATCGGGGCTGTTATGGATTTCGGCTCTGTTTCTGGCATCAATAAATCGTTTAATGTGGTCATAATGTGCCTGGCCAATACCCATATTCTCGAATAAATAGGTCTTTAATACTGAATTTTGGCTAAAAATACTCCGGGCGACATCAGTTTGGTTATTATCTTTTACCGCAACACTCGCCAGATACTGTGAGGTATCAGAGCCGTCATTAAGGTATACTATGTAATCTGAATTTTCAAATCCTGAATTTTCCAGATCGGCTTCAAGCTTTTTGTAATCGCTGTGATGTGCAAATAATCCAGCTAATATATTTGACATAAGCAATAGTTTTTAAATTGTACTTAAAGGTAATAAATATTTTTCAATATTGGTAGTGTTAATTTAATAAAATTTACAATTTATTATTTTATCTATAATATAATGTTAAAATGTTTGAAAATATCTATTGAACATGTGTTTAATTTTAGTGATGATGTAAAATATAAAATTGTGGGAAATGAAATGCATTAATCTTTATAGAGGCTTATTCTGAGATTAAATGAATAGAGGTTAAATCCGTCTGCTAGGGAATATGTTTATAGGATTTGTTAATCTGCGCCATTTGTGAAATCTGCGGGAATAAAAATATTCATTCTTAAGCATCTTTATCTACATAAAAAAACGGACCGAAGCCCGTTTCTATATCATATGGTCTGAAATTTAACCTAAATTCTTTCATTCTTGATTTCCTCCACAATTTCAGGATTCAACAACGTAGAAATATCTCCGAAATTACTGAAATCTCCTTCCGCAATTTTTCTCAGGATCCTACGCATGATTTTTCCCGAACGTGTTTTAGGAAGTCCTGAAACAAACTGTATCTTATCCAGTTTAGCGATCGGTCCTATCTGGTCAGAAATAAGCTGGTTAATCTCCTTCTTAAGATTTTCTTTGTCACGGCCTTCTCCGGTTTCTTTTAAGATCACGAAACCGTATAAAGCATTTCCTTTAATATCGTGAGGGTAACCCACAATCGCAGATTCTGCAACGGCAGGATGTTCATTGATGCTGTCTTCAATAGGGGCTGTTCCTAAATTATGTCCGGAAACAATAATCACATCATCTACACGGCCTGTAATTCTGTAATATCCGACTTCATCCCTTAAAGCACCGTCACCTGTGAAATATTTCCCCGGAAAAGCACTGAAATAGGTTTCCTTGTATCGCTGATGGTCGCCCCAGATGGTTCTTGCAATTCCCGGCCATGGAAAGCGGATGCACAGATTTCCGGTTACCTGATTGCCTGTAATTTCATTACGTTTATCATCCATCAATACAGGTTGGATTCCAGGAAGTGGAAGTGTGGCATAGGTGGGTTTAGTTGGGGTAACAAAAGGAAGCGGTGAGATCATGATTCCACCTGTTTCTGTCTGCCACCAGGTATCAACAACCGGGCATTTTTTCTTTCCTACATGATCATTGAACCAGTGCCATGCTTCTTCATTGATGGGCTCACCCACAGAGCCAATGACCTTCAAAGTACTTAGATCGTGCTTATCTACCCATTCTGAGCTTTCTTTGGCTAATGAACGGATGGCGGTAGGAGCAGTGTAGAATTGAGTGATCTTATGTTTTTCGATAACTTCCCAGAAACGGTCCGGTTCAGGATAAGTAGGCACCCCTTCAAAAATTACGGTGGTTGCTCCGTTAAGCAGCGGTCCGTATAAGATGTATGAATGTCCTGTGATCCACCCGATATCGGCTGTACACCAGTAAATATCATTTTCCTTATAATTGAATACATTTTTAAAAGTGTAAGCAGTGTACACCATGTAGCCTGCAGAAGTGTGAAGCATTCCCTTTGGTTTTCCCGTAGAACCTGACGTGTAGAGGATGAAAAGAGGATCTTCGGCATCCATGATCACGGTAACGAAATCAGCGGAAGCTTTTTCGTAAAGATCAGCCATCCAGTGGTCTCTGCCTTCTTTCATTTTGATCTCGTTGTGGGTTCTTTTCACTACGAGAATGGATTCTACACTCGGTGTTTTTTCTGAAGCTTCATCTACAATGCTTTTCAGATCCAGAACTTTATTTCCTCTGTAGCTACCGTCTGAGGTGATGATCATTTTGGCATTACAGTCATTAACTCTTGAAGCTACGGCTGAGGCAGAAAACCCTGCAAATATAACAGAATGTACGGCGCCCAATTTAGCACAGGCAAGCATGGTTATGGCCAGTTCTGGGATCATGGGAAGGTAGATGCAGACTCTGTCGCCTTTTTCAATTCCCATTTCACGTAAAACATTGGCTGTTTTATTGACGCGGGTATATAATTCATTGTAGGAAATATGTTGTGCCTGCTCTTTAGGATCGTTAGGCTCCCAAATGATGGCTGTTTTTTCTCCTCTTACTGCAAGATGTCTGTCGATACAGTTTTTAGTGATATTTAATTTAGCATTCTTAAACCATGTGATCTTGGCTTCATTCATATCATACTTAACCACCTTGCTCCATCTTTGGTACCAGACAAAATTTTGATCGGCAATCTTATCCCAGAATTTTTTAGGATTTTTAATAGACTTTTTGTACTCTTCAAAATAATGTGGCAGATCTTCAATTAAGTAATTTCTCATATCCCTTCTTTTTTTTGAAATTTGAATTTTATTAATATTAAATATATGTTTAATTTATGGCTTAAGTCCTGTATTCATTGATTTTTTCCTGAATTTCTTCAATGATTTTTTCATCGTCTATCGTTGATGGAATCTGAAAATCTTTTCCATCTAGCAGGGTTCTTATCAGTTTTCTTAATGTCTTTCCGGAACGGGTTTTTGGTAAGCGTTTGACAACCATAGCGTTTTTTAAAAAAGCCACAGCACCAATCTTTTCACGAACCATTCTGATGATATCTTTTTCTATTTCTTCTTCAGAGATTATGGTTCCGTTTTTCAAAACAACCGCAGCAAAAGGAACCTGCCCTCTCAGTTCATCATCAATTCCCACGACAGCGCATTCTGCTACATCGGGATGTGATGAAACAATTTCCTCCATTTCCGAGGTGGAAAGCCTGTGTCCGGCTACATTGATCACGTCATCCACTCTTCCGGTAATGAAAATATAGCCGTCTTCATCCCGAATAGCGCCGTCTCCTGAGAAATAATACCCTTTGTACTGCGAAAGATAGCTGCTCTGAAAACGCTCATTGTCATTCCAGATGCCTAAAAGTGCCCCCGGAGGAAGAGGAAGTTTGATGATTAAATAACCTTCCTGATGAGCGTCTAGTTCATAGCCATTTTCATCAAAGATCTTGATATCATATCCCGGAATAGGTTTTCCGGCGGAAGCTCTTTTAATTTTATATTGATCATCAAATGTCATCAGTCCCAACATAGGCCATCCGGATTCTGTCTGCCACCAATGATCAATAGCAGGAACGCCAATGTGTTCTGCAAACCAGTCCAAAGTCGCTACATCACATCTTTCTCCGGCCAGAAACTGTTTTTTGAAATGAGACAGATCGTATTTTTTAACCAGTTCACCGTTCGGATCTTCTTTTTTGATGGCTCTGATGGCCGTAGGAGCTGTGAACATCGTAGAGACTTTGTATTCTGAAATAATCCTCCAGAACGTACCTGCATCAGGTGTCATAATGGGTTTTCCTTCAAAAATAATCGTTGTATTCCGGTTGATAAGCGGTCCGTAGACACTGAAACTGTGACCTACCGCCCAGCCGAAATCTGAAGCTGCCCAATACGTTTCTCCAGGCTCAACTCCATAAATGTATTTCATGGAAAACTTCAGCGATGTGGCGTAACCTCCGGTATCCCGTGCAATTCCTTTTGGTTTTCCTGTAGTTCCTGAGGTATAAAGCAAATATAACGGATGGGTAGATTCCACGGAAACACAGTCTGTGGGCTCTGATTTTTGCACCAGTTCTTCATAATCAATCAGTCCTTCGAACATTTCGTGTTGATTGTCTACCAGTTTTCTATTGTAAACAATGATATTGTCCACTTTATCCTGCGCCAGTTCAATGGCTTTTTCCACGAGTGGCAAATAAGGAATTCTTCTGGCTATTTCTACGCCAGCTGTAGCGGTGATCAATGCTTTTGGTTTACAGTCATCAATTCTTACGACCAGTTCATTCGGGGCAAAACCTCCAAAAACAACATTATGAATCACCCCGATTCTTGCGCAAGCCAGCATCGCAAAAAGAGTCTGCGGGATCATCGGCATGTAAATAACCGCTGTATCTCCTTTTTGCAGACCTAATGAAATCAGTCCTCCTGCAAATTTTGAAATTTCTTCTTTGGCCTGATTAAATGTATAGGTTTTCTTCTGATCTGTAACCGGAGAATCATAGACAATGGCAATCTGATCTCCAAAACCGTCTTCAATATGTTGATCAATACATAGATAACACATATTGAGTTTCCCGTCCGCATACCACTGCGGATAATCATTTTTATCTTTAGAAAGAATCTGTTCCGGAAACTCAAACCACTGAATTTCTTTGGCCTGTTCTTTCCAGAAATTTTCTTTGTCTTCTATGCTTTGTTTAAACAGAGTATCTGTGTCCATATCGATTTTTGTGTTTCATGTTTTTTGTTTTTGTGGACAGACGAAAGGTCAGAGCTTTGTTTTCAATCTACTGTCTCATATTTCAGTTGTAAGTCTTAATTTTCTATCCTTGGCAAGGATGTATTAAGCCTCACATCTCTTGTCTGATGTCTGGAATCTGAAATCTTCTTACCCAAACATCTCCTCAATCTGCTGCATCAGCTTCTTAATAGAATAAGGCTTCGTTAAATACGCATCAGCGCCCATTTTGAGACCTTTTTCAATGTCTTTCGGATTGTTTTTAGCGCTCAGAAAAATGACTTTTGTGTCATTCATTCTTTCGTCTTTTTTAATGGCTTCCAGGGTGCTGTATCCGTCCAGATTCGGCATCATGATATCCAGAAGGATAACGTCGGGAACCATGTTCTTTAGGAAATCCAGAACTTCTGTTCCGTCTCTTGCGATATAAACGTCGTAGCCGTTTTTCTTAAAGCTGTATTCCAGCGACATTAATATTTTGTGTTCGTCATCGGCAATAATGATCTTTCTCATAGATGGTTATTGGTTTTGTTCAACTTCATTTATAATCTCTTGTAGTCTCTTGTAAGGAATGCGTATCGTAAAAGTGACACCCAGACCGCTGTTTTCTGCTTGTATGGCTCCGCTGTGAGCCTGAACGATCTTTTTTGAAATAGCCAGTCCGAGTCCGCTTCCTGTAGGTTTTAAAATATTCTGATTCTTTGACTGATAAAATTTATCAAAGATCATCTCCAGATCTTCTTCAGGGATATGTCTTCCGGTGTTAAAAATACTGATGATCAGATAATCTTCTTTTTCAGACAGTTTAGTTTGTATGGTTCCCTGTTCATCGGTGAATTTTAAAGCGTTTCCGAGGATATTCTGGAAAAGCTGAATCATTCTTGCCTCGTCATGTTCAAATGTAGGGTGATTCAGAAGATTGACTTCACTTAAATGAATATTTTTCTGCTGGATCAGATGGAGGAGAGGATTTAAAGCTTTTTTGTAGGTTTCAAGAATATTATTTTCTTTGATATTCAGAGCAATTTCGCCGTGCTCCAGTTTATCAAGATAAAGAATATCGTTGATGATTTCGCTTAGTCTGTCAGATTCCGTGATGATGTTGTTTAAAAATTCCTGCTTGATATCTGTTGGAATATCGTCATCGTCCGCTAAGATTTCTCCTGCCGAACGGATGGCGGTGATTGGGGTTCTTAATTCGTGGGCCACAGAATCCAGGAAGTCATCTTTCTGACGGTCTTTGACGATTAAGTTCTCATTGGCTGTTCTCAGGTCATCAGAAAGTTTCTGCAATTCTTCAGACTGTTCCGTCAGCTTTTTATTGAGCGTAATATTTTCTTTGGATTCCTCTAAAATGTTTAAAACTTCCCTTAAAGATATTTTATCTTCTTTGGTCACACCCTCAATCAGAATTTTTGCAGACGCAGTCCCGATCCTTCCTGCGAGAAGGTTTTCAGAGAACTTGATAAACCTTGAATCCGCGGTTTCCGTTTTAGAATCGATATTATATTTTAAATTAAAAATCCTTAGCGCCTGCTCCGTTTTATTTTTGCCTAAAAATCTTTCCAGAATATTCCTGATGTCGGAAACATAAGCGGTTCCGCGCCATACAAAAGCATTTTCATGATTTAAAATATGCTTATCGATATCCACATATAATTCTGCGAAATTTCTTTCCCGGTAGTTTCCTTTAACGCTGACGGAAATAATTGTAAATAAGGCAGTATTGGTGAAAATAGACCAGAAAAAGATCTCCGGAATTCTGCTTAAAAAAGAAATATTGAAAAATCCGAAAGCATCATAGGTTTCCCGGATAACGCCTTTCAGTTCCTGATTATATGAGAAATAATACTGCGGAATAATCAATCCGAAATAACAGATTGCCAGTCCTACAAGAAGTCCTGCTACAGCACCTTTGTAACTTCCTCTTCTCCAGAATATCGCTCCGAAAAAAGAAGGTGCCAGCTGCGCGATCACGACAAATGAGATGAGTCCCACAGAATCCAGCGAAGTTTTCAGAATAAAATATTTATAGAAAATAAAAGCCATAATGATCAGGGCGAAGATGCTGAATTTCCTGATATTCGTAATATTTCTTGTGTTCTGAACCTCGTTGTCAGATTTGAATTTCCCCAACAAACCGTAAGGGATGATGAGGTTATTGGAAAGCATGATGGATAAAGTTATGGCTGAAATGATGATCATGGAAATACACGAGCTCAATCCGCCAAGGAATACAAAAACTGTAATCAAAGTATTATCAAAATGTTGCGGAATCAAAATAGAGTAGAATTCCGGATTTACCTTCTCTCCATCGAAAATCAGTCTTCCTCCCCAGGCGATAGGAAAGATGAATATGGTAAAGATTAATAAGTAAAGCGGGAAAAACCAGATTGCCGTTTTGATGTGTTTTTCCTGTCTGTTTTCGATGATTGCTGTGTGAAACTGTCTCGGAAGAATGCAGATAGCTGTTGCAGAGATCATGCAGAGAACCATCCAGTTCATTGCGCCCTCAATTCCGTTGAATGTGTTTTTTTCTTTAAAATCTTCAAATTTACTTGCCTTTTCATAGATGTCTGAAAAGCCGTCAAATACGAAGTAAATAACAAATATGCCCAGAATAATGATGAAGAAAAGCTTTAAAAAACTCTCCAAAGCAATGGCTGAAATAATTCCCAAACGTTTTTCTGAGGCATCAACATATCTGGTGCCGTAATACGAAGAGAATAAAGCGATTAAAATAACGACAAATGTTGCATTGTCGGTTAGTATATTGTTGGATATCGAGGTTTCTGTCACCAAATGGAAGGTTTCAGAAATAGCTTTGATCTGAAGCCCGATATAAGGAACAATGGCCAGCAGACAGACAATTGTGATAATCGCGCTGAAGCTTCTACTGTTTCCGTACCTTAAAGAAATGAAATCCGCCAGACTACTGATTTTGTTGATTCTGGAAATTCTTACGATCCTCGTATTAATGTAGATCCATGCAGGAATGATCATAATCGGTCCAATATAAATGGGCAGATAATTAAGTCCGCTTGTGGCGGCAACACCAATACTTCCGTAGTAGGTCCAGGCTGTGCAGTACACTGCCAGAGACAGGGCGTAAATGTAAGGGTTGTTGATCCACCGCTTGCTCTTTTTCTTCTCTGCCAGATGGGCAACTAAGAATAAAAGGGCGAGATAGATTAAAACAACAACAAATAACGCGAAACTACTCATCATACTTTTTTACGATTACAAAAGAAATAATGATGGAGATCATCCAGACCGCGAACAGGTAAATCAGAATCATCGGATAGCCGAAAACCTCTTTTTCACTGTTGAAAAGCAGTGAAATAGGAATACTGAAAGCCATCATCAGTCCGATGCTCAGGATAACCAGTTTTTGTTCGTGTCTTTTTTTCATAGCTAATAATGATTAATGATAATTGATAAATGACTGATATTATATCATCAGCTTATCAATTATCATTAATCGTTTATAAATTAAATCTTATCGTCTGAATATTCTCCTATCAGCGAATAGTATCCGAAAATAGCCAGTCCGCCTGATATGATTGGCACCAATACAAATAAGATGATGATCCCGAATACCAGATCTTCCTGCTTCCCTGAGGTGATCTTTGGAATTCCTAAAACCGTAGTTCCGAAATAGCCCACCACCAGAGCAACTGCAATCCAGAGTATGCCTAATATTTTTTTTAGTCCGTTCATTTTAGTAGTTTTAAAATTAGTAAAAAATTAAGTGATTCGGTATTTAATCGTGAATATTATTATTCTTATTTTTAAGATAAAATAATCCGATGACTAAACAGACTGCAGCGACTCCAATCGGATACCAAAGTCCCTCCAGATACCAGGTTGGATGTCCTGCATCCTTCCCTTGAGTGACCAGATAAGTTGCCACTGCCGGAAGAAGTCCTCCAAATACTCCGTTTCCAATATGATAAGGGAGTGACATCGAGGTGTAACGGATCCTAACAGGGAACATTTCAACAAGGAAAGCTGCGATCGGCCCATAAACCATAGTTACAAACAATACCTGAATGAAAACTAAAAATACCAGATACCATCTTGTGTCATTGTTTAGTGTAATCGATTTTGTGACTTTTGGTTCTTCTGCTTTTCCGGCTTTCATAACAGGACCGGCTGCAGACCAATGGACGATGCTGTCTTTTTTAATGAAAGTTCCGTCTGTGAAAGTAGTTTCTTTGTGAAATGTAATTAAGCTGTCCGATGCAATGTCTTTGTGAATGGCGGCAGTTCTTATCTCTTTGATCTCACCACTTGCAATGGTTTTAGCTTCGATGTTTACACTTTTATACATACTGTCGTAAATTGGCCTGTAGGCTAAAATCGCGACCAGCATACCTGTCATCATAATTGCTTTTCGTCCGATTTTATCTGAGAGCCAACCGAAAAACACGAAGAATGGGGTTCCCATTAATAGGGCAGTAGCCATTAAATAATCAACCTGCATCGAATCTATACTCATTACTTTCTGGAGAAAACTCATGGCATAGAACTGCCCGGTATACCAGATAACTCCCTGTCCCATGGCAGCACCGAACAATGCCAGTAAAACAAATTTGAAATTAAATTTATTTCCGAAACTCTCTTTTAATGGGTTTTTAGATGTTTTTCCTTCACTTTTAGCCTTTGCAAAAAGCGGAGATTCTTTCATGTTTTTTCTGATGAAGTAAGAAACCCCCACCATTAAAATTGAAATCCAGAACGGAACTCTCCATCCCCAGGAATCAAATTCTGCAGCAGATAACGTGTTTTTAGTAATTAAAATGACAATTAATGAAATGAAAAGTCCTGCAGTTGCGGTAGTCTGAATCCAGGAAGTCCAGTACCCCCTTCTGTGAGGTTGTGCATATTCTGCAACATAGGTGGCAGCACCTCCGTATTCTCCTCCCAATGCCAAGCCTTGTAAAAGTCTTAAAATTAAAACTAAAACCGGAGCCATGAATCCAATGGTTTCATATCCGGGAATACAACCGATCAGGAAAGTGGAGAATCCCATAATCAGTAGTGTAACAAGAAATGTATATTTTCTTCCGATAATGTCGCCTAATCTTCCAAAGAATAAAGCTCCGAAAGGCCTTACCACAAAGCCTGCTGCGAAGGTAGCCAGGGTGGATAAAAATGCTGCGGTAGGATTGTCTGAAGGGAAGAATTTTGTTGCTAAAACAACAGCTAAACTTCCAAAAATGTAGAAGTCATACCATTCTATCAGAGTACCGAGTGACGAGGCTGTGATCACGCTCCAGATGGTGCGGTTTTTCTGCCGTTCGGTCATATTCTCGTAGTTTTCGTGGTGATTTTCGCTCATGTTGATTGGTTTTGATGTTAATGGATTAAGATATTGAGTTCATCCTGGGTTTAAAGGTAAATCTGGAACTGTACAATGAGTTCGCCTTTTGAAGAAGGGCTTTCCGTAGGACTGGTGTAGATGGGTCTTGTAGAATACTGGGTGGTGATCTTCGCATGATGTCCATCTATGAACCAGTTGGCACCTACATCAAATTGTGAAGAAGACTTGTCGAAGGCTTCAAAACTTTTATGTGTATATGCTGCGAAAGGCTGTATTCTGATCTTTGGTTTTTCAGCCTGGCTCGGAAGCAGTAGTCCGGCTTGTGCATACACCACATTTCCTGTTCCTATCATGGGCTGTAGATTTCCGGGGCCTGCGATGGCTCTGTTTCCTGCGAAATTAGGGTCATTGGCTGCAATATTCATGGTTCCCAGATTTCTTATGTAATTAGGTCCGAAATTGTAGTTATAATATCCCGCATAGGCAGAAACAGCCATTTTGTGTTTTGCATTTCCCAAAGGAATGTCTGCAAAAGCATCCACTGCTAAAAGGGTGATATCATGTTTTTCAATATTGGAATTCACGGAAGTTCTTGTCCCATCCGCCTGATGATAAAAACCGGCACCTACATTGAAGACTTTTTTCGTTCCTAAATAAGATCCCACTTTGAAAGGAAGGGTATTGGATTCTTCATCCAGAAACTGGTATTCAACATAACCGGCCTTCGAAAAGCTTGGGTTTCCATTGTTGTCAACGGCTGCAGCTTTTGCAGGATCTGTAACATTGACTGGCACGAGATCTGTGGCAAAAGGTTTGTTTAAACTGAAGCGGTATTCCAGCTTACCATATTTTCCTTTAGCAAACATCCCCAGCTGTCTTGCAAATTGATCAGAATTATCAATTAAGGGCCATGAGAAAATAGGGGAATCTACGGTAAGGAAGTTTAGCGTGGAAGCCATCGTCATACGGGAAAGTCCCATGTAGTAATGAAGTCCTGCTCCTAAAGATAAACTGAATTTTCCTGCTTCTCCAGGTAAAATAACAGCGTACTCATTCCAGGCATCATGGAAAAAGAGTTGAGGTTTTTTGCCGTTTCCGTAACCTCCTGTTCCTGTGGTGCCTGTAGCGCCGCCGTTGATAAACGTTTGGTTATTGATCCCAAAATGGGCAAGGATCATGTATCTTTTAGAGATTTGTGCATAGACTAGAGCACGTAATCTTCTGTTTCCCAGGCTCCAGGAATTGTCGGTAGCTTCTCCGCCAACCATGCTTCCCGGGTTCATTTGGGTGTTTCTGAGCCAGAACTGGTCCCATAATATAAATCTGATGTACTTATCTCCTTCCGGATTGAGGTTTAATTTTAATCCACTTCCGTAATCAGGAGAACCCTGTGAGTATAAAGAACTGCTTATTAGGGCTAATCCAATAAATGAAAGTAATTTCTTCATAAATTATCAATTTTTGGCATTGTTTTTTGTGAAAGCCAAATTGTAATTAATAATTTATTTACAAAAATTTAATATATATTAGTGGTAAGAGTATAGTTTTTACTTAACTGATTGGTTTTTAGTTTCGAGTAGTAGAGTTTGAGAGTCTGAGTGTAAATGAGTTTGGGAAGGGGGTAATTGGATCTTGACTAATGAAGGGCAGATATCTGATGCTCTCAAATCCACCATTGCTAATGTCTGAAATCTGATGTCTGACATCTGACATCTTGACTCTAGTATCTTAACTACTTCTTAAACCTTTCCCACTTGATCAGCATATATTTATCTGCAAACTGAGTAATGATAAGTCCTGAGTTTTTGATGTTTTCTTCCTTTGCGATATATTCAATCAATTCATTCTGTTTCAGGATTTTATAGACAGGATGAAATTCAGAATGAGGGGGTCTTGTGATGTTGTATTTCTTGATCCAGGAGCTGATCGTTACGTGGGAAACACCGATAATCCTTTCTATTTCTCTGAAGCTTAAACCTTCGAGGTAGAGCTGCAGGGCTTTGGTTACATAATAGTCATCGATCTGTTTTCCCATTTTTTTTACGGTGAAATAATACTTGCAGTCTTTGCAGAGAAAACGCTGTTTTTCGTTGATAATTCCGCTTTTTACAATTTTATTGCCGTTGCATTTTGGGCACTTATTTTCCATAGCTATATGTTTTTAGCAAATATATAATAATTTAGCAAAATTATATTTATTGATAAAGATAAAATTACCTGTCTATTTCATTTAAACAAAAAAAAATATCTTTTTAATTTGGTTTTTAAAGTTATTATGCTTTAAATTTGCCAAAAAAATTAGATAAATAAATGGAAATAGAAATTTCCTCATGCGAACATCTAATGTATGTGAGTGAAATACAGCAGGAAATGTATGATTCTGCACAGCGTAGAGGAACGGGGATCGCAAAACGTTCCATTGAATATTTAACGAAAAAGATTTCGGATGGCAATGCTGTGGTTGCTACTGAAAATGACGAATGGGTTGGGTTTTGTTACATCGAGACCTGGTCACATGGTCAGTTTGTAGCCAATTCGGGACTTATTGTATCCCCCAATTACAGGAACAGAGGAGTAGCCACTTTGATCAAGAATAAGGTTTTCCAGTTATCTAGAGAAAAATATCCCAATGCAAAAATATTTGGGTTGACCACAGGACTTGCCGTGATGAAGATCAATAGTGATCTGGGTTATAAACCGGTGATTTATTCCGAACTCACACAGGACGAGGAGTTTTGGAGCGGATGCAAGAATTGTGTGAACTATGAAATTTTAATGAAAAAGGAGCGTAAAAATTGTCTGTGTACAGCGATGCTTTTCGTTCCTGAAAATAATAATAAAGTGAACGGGACTGAAATTCAGCAGTCCGAAATTGATGAGTACAATGGAGAAAAAGAAAGTAATCTTAGCGTTTAGCGGAGGTTTGGATACCTCTTACTGTGCTAAATATCTTAGTGAAACACTGGGATATGAAGTGTATGCAGTGACTGTAAATACCGGTGGGTTTTCTAAAGAAGAAGAAAAAGAACTGGAGAAAAAAGCCTTCAAACTGGGGGTAAAAGAATACAGGTGCGTAGATGCTCAGAAAGATTACTATAATTCTTGTGTAAAGTATCTGATCTTCGGAAATGTGTTGAAAAATAATACCTATCCATTGTCTGTAAGTGCTGAACGTACGGTTCAGGCTCAGGAAATTGCAAAATATGCCATAGAGACAGGCGCTGATGCTATTGCTCACGGAAGTACGGGAGCTGGAAATGATCAGGTTCGTTTTGATTTGATTTTCCAGGTAATGTGTCCGGAAGTCGAGATCATTACACCGATCCGCGATATGAGTCTGTCCCGTGAAGAAGAAATTGAATTCCTGAAAATCCATGGTTATGAAATGGAGTTTCACAAAGCACAATATTCTGTCAATAAAGGCCTTTGGGGAACTTCAGTAGGAGGAAAAGAAACATTGACTTCACGGAATTACCTTCCGGAAGAAGCTTTTCCGTCACAAATCAAAGAAACTCAGCCTTCAGAACTGGAAATTGAATTTAAAAACGGTGAGGTGGTAGCTGTAAATGGAGAAAATTTTGAATATTCCGTGTATGCTATTCAAAAGATTGAAGAGCTCGCTTCTGCTTACGGAATTGGCCGTGATATCCACGTGGGAGATACCATTGTTGGAATTAAAGGAAGAGTAGGATTTGAAGCGGCAGCGGCATCAGTGATCATCAAAGCGCATCATTTATTAGAGAAACATACGCTTTCAAAATATCAGCAGATGATGAAGTCCCAGCTTTCCGATTGGTATGGAAACTGGCTTCATGAAGCGCTTTTCCTGGATCCTGTGATGAGAAATATCGAGTCTTTCTTAACCGATTCTCAGGAAACGGTCAGCGGAAAAGTATTTGTAACTCTTCATCCGTACAGGTTTATTTTAAATGGAATTGAATCCAAACACGATCTAATGTCTGATCAATTCGGAAGCTACGGTGAAGCCAACAGAGCCTGGACAGGAGAAGATGTAAAAGGGTATACAAAAATTGTAAGCAATTCCTTAAATATATACCACCAGATCAATTCAAAATAAAGAGTTTTAATTAAGAAGATCCAAATAAAGAGTTCCAACGGAACGATTTACCTAAGGATAGGATGAAATCTATCAATCATAACCAAATCATCATATCATTAAAATATGAAAAAAGTAGGAATTGTAGGGGCCAACGGCTACACAGGAAGCGAATTGGTCCGTGTGCTGGCTTTTCATCCCCATGTGACATTGAGTTTTTTATATAGCCGTTCCAATTCGGGGACAAAAATTTCAGATTTGTACCCCGATTTAACGGCAGTTTGTGAACAGGTTTTAACGGACAAGCCGGAAGATGTGGATATTTTATTCTTATGCCTTCCGCATAAGGAAAGTCAGAACTGGTTGAGTCAAAATCCTGTTAATGAGGAGACTTTAGTAATTGATTTAGGAAACGATTTCCGTCTGGAAGGAAATTTTGGAAACAGAAATTTCATCTACGGACTTCCTGAAATAAATAAAAAAAATCTGGCAGGAACAAAAAGTATCGCCAATCCCGGATGTTTTGCAACGGCTATTCAGCTGGCTCTTATTCCATTAGCAGAAAAAGGGTTGTTGAATGAAGTGTACACAACAGGAATTACCGGATCAACAGGTGCAGGCCAGTCTTTACAGGCGACGACCCATTTTACCTGGAGAAACGATAACATATCGGCATACAAAACTCTGGCGCATCAGCATGTGGATGAGGTTTTACATCAGTTAGTTTCATTTAATCATAAAGAGATCAGCCTGAATTTTGTTCCATGGAGAGGCGATTTTGCAAGAGGGATTTTTACAAGTTCTACAGTGAAAACGGAATTAGTACTTTCAGATATCATTCAGTTGTATCAGGATTTTTATGAAGAGGAGCCTTTTGTGAAGGTAAGTGAAAAAGCAATTGATTTAAAGCAGGTTGTCAACACCAATCGCTGTGTGATTCATATAGAAAAGAGTGGGAGTGTAGCGGTTATTCACTCGGCGATTGACAATTTGTTGAAAGGAGCTTCCGGACAGGCAGTTCAAAACATGAATATAGCAATGGGCTGGGAAGAAAATCTGGGGTTGAACTTAAAACCGATAGCGTTTTAAAAAAAGAATGGTCAATAAGTCAATTGTGAATTGAAAAACTGAAATATTCGACTTAGGAAATTGGAGCGTTAAGAAAATTGAAATTTAATCCGTTAAAAAATTCTCACTGTTTGAGCACGAGACAAATTTTTAACCGAAGAACAAATAGTCAATTCGTGCGAGTTTTGAGGATTTTAGGATTCAATTTTAATTTTTAGCGGAAGTTTCCAAGTCTTGAACTTTTGTTTCTTTTGTTTTAAGACAAAAGAAAAATTATAAGAAAAAGATGACACTGTAAATCATTCATCAAACATCAATTATCATTTATAAATAGACATGAATTTATTCAACGTATATCCATTATTCAACATAAATCCGGTAAAAGCTCAGGGATCATTTCTTTGGGATGATAAAGGAGAAAAATATCTTGATTTTTACGGAGGTCATGCAGTGATTTCCATTGGACATAATCATCCGCATTATCAAAATAGATTGAAAGAGCAGTTAGAGAAAATCTCTTTCTATTCAAATTCTGTTCAGAATGAATTGCAGAATGAGCTGGCTGATAAATTGGGAAAACTTTCAGGCTATGAAGATTATAATCTTTTTCTGTGCAATTCAGGAGCTGAGGCTAACGAAAACGCACTAAAACTGGCATCTTTCCACAACGGAAAAAGTAAAGTGCTTTATTTTTCGGGATCATTTCACGGAAGAACTTCGGCAGCGGTTTCTGTAACGGATAATCCAAAGATTGTAGCTCCCGTTAATTTTTCTGAAAGATTCATCAAATCTGAATGGAATGATATCAAACAGTTGGAAGAAATCTTTGAAATTCAAGGGAATGAAATTTCATCTGTCATCATTGAGGGAATTCAGGGAGTGGGTGGAATTATGATCCCAACAGCAGAATTCTTGTCCAAAATTAAAGAACTGTGCGAAAAATATGATGCAGCTCTGATTTTGGATGAAGTACAGTCAGGATATGGAAGAAGCGGATATTTCTTTGCCCATCAGGAATTTGGAGTCGAACCGGATATGATTACGACAGCCAAAGGAATGGGAAATGGTTTTCCAATTGGTGGTGTTTTGATTCATCCCAAGTTTCAGGCAAGCAATGGTTTGCTGGGAACCACTTTCGGAGGAAACCACTTAGCCTGTGCTGCGGCTATTGCAGTTTTGGATGTTATGAAAGATGAAAATCTTACTGCAAATGCTCAGGAAATGGGTGATTATATTGAAAACGAAATTAAAGACTTTCCACATATTAAATCCATCCGAAGGAAGGGATTAATGATTGGGGTAGAGTTGGATCAGGACTGTTCAGAAGTGAGGAAAAGTCTATTGTACGACCATCACATTTTTACAGGAAATTCCAATGATAAAAGTGTCTTGAGGATCCTTCCGGCTTTGAATATCGGCAAAGAAGAAACAGATCTTTTTGTCAGTGCTTTAAAAGTAGTTTTAGATAAGATTTAAACCACAAAAGTCACAAAAGATATAAAAACTTTAGTGATTGTAAAGAAACTACTAAGCGCTTAAGAAGAACACTTGAGTTTTCTGAAAATCTTTGATTTTCATCTTATGTGAACTTACTGTTTTCAAAATAATAAAGCATTAAAACTGAAGTGTTCTAAAGTGTTTAATAATAAATAAAAACTTTTGTGCCTTTTGTGGTTAAGATTATCACAATTAATTAAAAATTCATCAAATGAAAAAATTCACCTCTGTAAGCGACGTAAAAAACTTACAGGAAATCATAAAAAAAGCTTTACAAATTAAAGAAAACCCTCATTCCGAAACACAAAAAGGAAAGGGAAAAACAATAGGTCTTGTGTTTTTAAATTCAAGTTTAAGAACTCGTTTAAGCAGTCAGATTGCAGCCCAGAATTTAGGATTGAATGTCCTGACTTTAAATGCCGCCCAGGAAGCCTGGAATCTGGAATTTGCAGACGGAGCCATCATGAACGGTGATACCGTAGAACATATCAAAGATGCTATTGAAGTATTAAATCAATACTGTGATATCATTGCAGTACGTTGTTTTGCGAGAATGAAGTCTAAAGAAGACGATGTGAACGAAAGTATCTTAAGTCAGTTTGAACAACACGCCAAAGTACCGGTTGTTTCTCTGGAATCTGCAACCCGCCACCCATTACAAAGTTTGGCAGACTCTATGACCATCACAGAAAACTGGAGAGAAGATCGTAAACCGAAAGTGGTTCTGACGTGGGCCCCGCACATCAAACCCATTTCTCAGGCTGTTGGAAATTCTTTCACAGAATGGATGCAGGAAATGGAGGTTGATTTTGTGATCGCTAATCCCGAGGGGTATGATCTCGATAAGAAATTTACAAAAGATATTAAGGTGATCCATAATCAGGATGAAGCTTTAAAAGATGCTGATTTTATCTACGTGAAAAACTGGTCGTCTTTTGATGAATATGCAGCCATGCCGGAAGTAAAAGAAAACTGGATGCTGACCGGAGAAAAGTTGAAAACTACAAATAACGGTAAGGTAATGCACTGTCTTCCTGTTCGTCGTAATGTAGAATTAAGCGATGAAGTAATGGATGGCGAAAATTCTATCATCTATCAGCAGGCCAAAAACAGAATTTTCTCTGCACAAGCCGTTTTTAGCGAAATTCTGAATGAAATAAATGCGTAAAGAGTTTCAAAGGAACGATTTAGCCAAGGATAGGATGGAATCCTGTCAAAATATAAATCCATAAAGAGTTCCAGAGGACCAATTTAACAAAATGTAGGATGAAGTCCTATCAATCAAAATGAAAGAAAAATTATACATCATAAAAATAGGAGGCGCCCTGATTGATAATACAGAGTTGCTTGACCAGTTTTTGGATCAGTTTTCTGAGATTGGAGAAAAGAAAATCCTCGTACATGGAGGCGGAAAACTGGCTACGACCCTGGCGGATAAGCTGGGAATTGAACAGAAACTGGTAAACGGCAGAAGGATTACCGATAAAGACACGCTGGATATTGTGTCCATGGTGTATGCAGGAAGTATCAATAAAAATATAGTGGCTAAACTACAGGCGAAAAATTGTGATGCTATAGGGTTTTCAGGGGCTGATGGAAATATCATTGAGGCTAGAAAAAGGATACATCCCGAAATAGATTTTGGATTTGTAGGTGATATTGACAAGCAGAGTATCAATGAAAATTTGCTTTCAAAACTGATTGACCTTGATCTGATTCCTGTTTTTTCTGCCATTACCCACGACAAAAAAGGAAATCTTTTAAATACAAATGCTGATACTATTGCTTCGGTGATTGCACAGTCGTTGTCTGATGTTTATGATGTAGAATTGTTGTTTTGTTTTGATAAAGAAGGTGTTTTGGAAAATGTTGAAGATCCCGGATCAATTATAAAAAGGGTATCCGCAGAAGAGTTTTCTGTTTTAAAAGAAGCTGGGAAATTGCATAAAGGAATTCTTCCCAAACTTGAAAATGCTCTCGGAGCTGTAAAGAATAATGTCAATAAGGTATTCTTAATTAAAGAAACCGAATTAAAGAACCATATAGAAAACCATCATGGAGGAACTGAAATCTGTTTATAGTAAAGAAGAGTTACTGACTCAAGCAGTTGAATTGCTTAAAAAGCTGATTACCATTCCTTCCTTCAGTAAAGATGAATACAATACATCCGTAGAAATTGAGAATTTTTTCACGAAGCATCAGATTCCTGCTAAACGTTTTAAAAATAACATTTGGGCAGTCAATAAAAACTTTGACGTATTGAAGCCATCTATTTTGCTGAATACGCATCATGATACCGTGAAACCCAATAAGGCATATACATTAGATCCGTTTTTGCCGGTTGAGCAGGATGGGAAATTGTATGGATTGGGGAGTAATGATGCCGGAGCTTCTTTGGTTTCTATGGCTCAGGCTTTTTTACATTTTTATGAGAAAGAAGATTTAAAATATAATTTAGTGATTGCTTTGACAGCTGAGGAGGAGATTTCAGGATTTGATGGAATTGAAGCCTTATTTCCACAACTTCCTACTATAGAACTCGCCATTGTAGGAGAACCCACGCAGATGAATCTGGCGATCGCGGAAAAAGGACTTTTGGTGATAGATGGGGAAATGAAAGGAACTCCTTCTCACGCTGCTCATCCGAATGACGATAATTCCATTGTAAAATGTATGGAAGATCTTCAGAATATTCTGAACTTCAGATTTCCGAAGGTTTCCGATTATTTAGGGGATGTTAAAGTTACGCTGTCAGGAATTCACGCCGGTGTTCAGCATAACGTAGTTCCGGAAGCCTGTACTTTTACTTTGGATGTAAGGGTCACGGATGAATATTCCAATAAAGAAGCTTTTGAAATCATTCAGTCACACATGAAATCAACATTGACAGCCAGGTCTTTCAGGTTGAATTCCTCAAAAATAGAAATGGACCATCCGTTTGTACAGGCAGGTCTGGAAATCGGAAGGACAACTTACGGTTCGCCAACATCGTCCGACCAGGCCATTATTCCATGTACCTCCGTGAAAATAGGTCCGGGAGACAGCAGGCGCTCTCACACGGCAGATGAATACATCTATATCAAAGAGATTGAAGAAGGAATTGAAATCTATATAAGGATCTTAGAAAAAGTTTTGTAAAGACTTCAGATATCAGATTTCAGACACTAGATTTTTAAAAGTCTGATATCTGATGTCTGAAATCTATTATCTAAAAAATAATGTTTTAACCACGCTCAGCGGGCAGATTAAAGTTCAGTTTTTAATAAAGATTTATGCAAAAAAGAAAATTAAAGACGAAGACTTTTCAATGCGGAAATGTTTTTTTATAGTTAAAGATACTCTGCTGAGCAGGTTGAAACGAATTAAAAGAATACCATGATGAAATCGCAATTGGTTGAAATTCTGGTAAATAAACAAATGAAGGCTACAATTACATAGGGCCTTGGAAAAAATAATTACGTATGAAAAAGATATGGCAAAAGGACAACCTGGCCACCAATATACTAGTCAACAAATTTACAGTTGGGAAAGATCTTGACTTTGACGAGCGTTTAGCAAAATATGATGTTAAAGGTTCCATGGCGCATTGCCAGATGTTGGCAGAAACCGGAATTATCTCCGGTGAAGAATCAGAACAGATGCTTTCTGTTTTGGCAGATATTTTAAAAGATATCGAGAACGGAAACTTTGAGATCGATAAAGAAGCAGAAGATATTCATTCTCAGATTGAAGCGATATTAATTGAAAAATTAGGCGATACCGGAAAGAAAATCCATACGGCAAGATCCCGGAATGATCAGGTTTTACTGGATATCAAACTGTATTTATTGGATGAAATTCGTGAAATTACAGCTCTGACCGATGCGTTTTTTCAAATTTTGATCAAACTGGCAGAACAGCATAAAAATGTACTGCTTCCGGGTTATACCCACCTTCAGATTGCCATGCCATCTTCGTTTGGATTGTGGTTTGGAGCATATGCTGAAGCATTATTAGATGATGTTGAACTGTTGTTTTCGGTGAAGAATATTATCAATAAAAATCCTCTGGGTTCGGCGGCAGGATATGGTTCTTCTTTCCCTATTGATCGTGAAAGTACGACCTACAACTTAGGTTTTCAGTCGATGAACTATAATTCTGTGTACGCACAGATGACCCGTGGGAAATCTGAAAAAATGCTGTCTATGGCAATGGCTACTTTAGCGGGAACGCTTGGGAAGTTTGCTTATGACGTCTGCTTATATTTAAGTCAGAATTTCGATTTTATAAGTTTTCCGAAGGAGTTTACAACGGGAAGCAGCATTATGCCGCACAAAAAGAATCCGGATATTTTTGAACTGGTTCGTGCACGATGCAACAGAATTCAGTCCTTACCGAATGAGCTTATTTTACTGACAAATAATTTACCGTCAGGTTACCATAGAGATGTACAGCTAACAAAAGAAATTCTTTTTCCGGCTATCGATTCCTTGAAAGAATGTCTGGAAATTCTAAGTTATACCCTTCCCAATATTCAGGTAAGAGAAGGGATTCTCGAAGATGAAAAATATAAATACCTTTTCAGCGTAGAGAAGATCAATGAAGAAGTGAAAAAGGGAAGTTCATTCCGTGATGCCTATGTAAAAGTAGGGCAGGAGATTGAAAATAATGAATTTGAGTTTGAAGTTGGAAATCTTGAGCATACCCACCAGGGAAGTCTGGGAAATCTTTGTCTGGATAAAATAGAATATCAGTTCAACAAACTGAAGAATAAATTATTGGGTTGATTTTGAACCATTAAGATCATTGAATTTTTTAAGCTGAGTTAAGAAGATCTACCGATTTTATATGCAGGAAACTTATCAGAATTCGCTTGCGAATCCTTAACCATCCTTAATTACTTAAAGAAATCTTAATGGTTTAATACATTTGAAAATGATTAGTCCAGATCAATTTTAAACTTAGTCGATTTTTTCACCTCGTGAAGCACAATAGAACTGTGGTACTGGCCGATATTAGGAATGTTTGAAATCACATTAACAGCGAAATCATTATAAGAGTTGATGTCCTTCGCAATGATCTTAAGCATATAATCATATTCGCCGGAAAGACTGATGATCTCCTGGACTTCATCGTGTTTCATAATGTTCTTCTCAAAGGTTTCCAGTACTTTCTGGGACTGTTCTTTAAGACGGACATTACAGTACACCACAATATTCAGACCCAGCTTTTCACGGTTCAAAAGACCAACGTATTTCTCAATAATACCATGTTTCTCAAGTTGTTTGATCCTTTCATAAGTTGGAGTAAACGTAAGACCTATCCTTTCTGAAATTTCTTTTACAGATAGCGTAGAGTCTTCCTGAATAATACTGAGAATCATTTTGTCTTTTAAATCCATAGAGTAGGTTTGAGTTTTAACAAAAATATCAATTAAAAATGAAAATAAGGAAGGATTACAAGTTTTAATTATTTGGGACTTTAGTTTTGCAGATTCGTAAAAATGTTATATCTTTGCACCTAATGAATAAAAGAGTGTTTATATCATTAGATTTACCGGGCGAAAGCGCCCTTTACGATATTTATTATAATTAAGCGAAGATCCTGTCTTCGCTTTTTTTATGCTCAAAAATTAAGAATTATGTTTACGATCACAGAATTAAGCACCGAGAGAATCAACAGTATACTGACCGAAGCACTGGCTTTTGCCAACGGGAAAACTGCAAAAATTGAAGGAGAAGTTTTCTGCTCAAATCTTTTCTTTGAAGACAGTACAAGAACAAAGACGAGTTTTGATATGGCAGAAAGGAAACTGGGGCTGCAGGTAGTACCTTTTGATGCTTCGCACAGTTCTGTCAATAAAGGAGAGAGCCTTTATGATACGGTGAAAACCATTGAAAGTCTGGGGGTGAATCTGGTAGTTATCAGAGACAAGAAAGACAGGTATTTCGAAGAATTAAACAACATCAATATTCCAGTGATCAACGGAGGGGACGGAACAGGAAATCACCCGTCACAATGTATGCTGGATCTGATGACCATCTATCAGGAATTCGGAAAATTCGAAGGATTGAAGATAGGAATTGTAGGGGATGTAAAACATAGCCGTGTGGCGAATTCAAATGCTGAAGCTTTAAGAAGGTTAGGCGCTAAAGTATACTTCTCAGGACCGGAACATTGGTTTGATGAAGGCGCTTTAATTAACGGAACTTATTTACCGGTTGATCAGCTGATCGCTGAAGTAGATGTTCTGATGCTGTTAAGAATTCAGCACGAAAGGCACGATGCCCAGATGAGTTTCTCCGCTTCCGAATACCATAGAAAGTACGGTCTGACGAAAGAAAGAGAAAAAGTAATGAAAGAAGGAGCGATTATCATGCATCCTGCCCCGATCAACAGAGGCGTTGAAATTGATACTGACCTCGTGGAATGCGAACGCTCAAGAGTGTTCAAACAGATGCAGAACGGAGTCTTCGCAAGAATGGCCATCCTGAAAGAAGCACTGGAAAAAGAAGGGCATATCTTTAAGGAATTGTAAAAAGTAAAATGTAGAAAGTAAAATGTATAAAATATAGAATACATGATACAACCGACATTATACATTGTACAAAAGAAATTATACAGAATAAAATAGAATAAAGAGATAAATAAAATGAAGAAAAAATTAATACTGGAGTCCGGTGAAGTGTTTCATGGAGAAGGTTTCGGAGCAGAATTGGAAACTGCCGGAGAAGTAGTTTTCAATACCGGAATGACAGGATATCAGGAGTTGATCTCCGATCCGTCATACTGCGGTCAGATTGTTTGCATGACCTATCCGCTTATCGGAAATTATGGTATTAACCGTGATGATTATGAAAGCATCGAGCCGGCTATTAAAGGACTTATCGTAAAAGAAGTGTGCGATCTTCCATCTAATTTCCGAACCCAGATGACTTTAGATGAATTATTTAAAAAGAAAAACCTTTCAGGAATTTCAGGAATCGACACCAGGAGACTGACCAGAGTTTTACGTAACTACGGAGTGGTAAAAGGAAAGATCGTGAATGCAGATACTGATGAAAATGCAGTAGTTACAGAGCTGAAATCTACAACTTTCCCTATCAACCAGGTAGAAATGGTTTCTACAAAAACATCTTATGCCAATCCGGGAAGAGGGTTCAAGGTAGTGCTGATAGATTTTGGTTCCAAGCTGGGAATTATCAGAGAATTGTCTCAGAGAAACTGCGATATAACAGTCGTTTCCCATGATACAACAGCAGAGGAGATCTTATTGATGGATCCGGACGGGATTATGCTTTCAAACGGTCCTGGTGACCCTGAAGACAACCCTCAGGCTTTAGAAATGATCCGCGGATTATTAGGAAAAGTTCCCATCTTCGGAATCTGTTTAGGACACCAGCTGATCGGTCTTGCCTGTGGTGCAAAAACGTTCAAACTGAAATTCGGACACAGAGGAGGAAACCACCCTGTATTGGATCTGGAGAAAAACAAAGTATCTATCACTTCTCAGAACCACGGCTATGCAGTAGATCAGGAAAGTCTTAAAGACACAGACCTAGTTGAAACTCACATCGCTCTAAACGACAGAACCAATGAAGGTCTGAAACACAAGATCCACCCATGCTTCTCCGTTCAGTACCACCCTGAAGCAAGCCCTGGCCCTGAAGACGCGAATTATTTGTTTGACGAGTTCATTGATTTAATGGAGGGCTTCAAAAAATAAGAACCAAGAATCAAGATACAGGAACCAAGACGCAAAAACAAGATTAATAGACTACAGATGCACAACTTTGAGAAATTACTTTTCTGGCAAAAATCTATTGTATTGGCAAAAAATGTTTACATTATTTGTCAGGAGATCAATAACGATGAAAAGTACGGTTTGATTTCTCAAATTAAAAGATCAGCAGTTTCTATTCCCTCTAATATTGCTGAAGGTTCAGGTAGAAATGGAAGTAAAGAGTTTAATCATTTTCTGGCGGTTGCTCTAGGTTCAGCTTTTGAACTGCAGACACAATTGATTTTGATTAAAGAACTAAATCTCTTACCGGAAGAAAAAATAAATGCTTTACTAAATGAAGTTTCTGAAATTCAGAGAATGATTTATTCGTTTAAAAATAATTTAAAATAAAAGTCTGGAATCTTGGCTCTTGGCTCTAGAATCTTGACTCTACAATAAAAAGAAAAATGGCAAAACGTACAGATATAAAAACAATTTTAGTAATCGGTTCAGGACCCATCATCATCGGTCAGGCAGCTGAATTTGATTACGCAGGAACGCAGGCTTGTCTGTCTTTGAGAGAAGAAGGCTACAAGGTGATTTTGATCAACTCAAACCCTGCAACTATTATGACGGATGTAGAAATCGCAGATAAAGTATATATCGAGCCGATTTCCCTTCAGTTTGTAAGCCACATCATCAGAAAAGAACGTCCGGATGCTTTGCTACCAACGCTTGGAGGTCAGACGGGTCTGAATATGGCGGTAGAATTGGAAAAATCAGGAATTCTTGAAGAATGTAAAGTAGAAGTTTTAGGAACTACACTTTCTGCAATCAACAGAGCGGAAGACAGAGATCTTTTCCGTGAATTGATGAGAGAATTGAACGAACCGGTTCCTGAGTCAGATATCGTAACTACAGTAGAAGGAGCAATCCGTTTTGCTGAGGAAATTGGATATCCCGTAATTGTTCGTCCTGCCTTTACGATGGGTGGAACAGGAGGTGGTATTGCCTCTACCGAAGCCGAATTAAAAGAGATTGCTGAATTAGGATTAAAATACAGTCCGGTGACGCAATGTCTTATCGAGAGATCAATTGCAGGTTTCAAAGAAATTGAATACGAAGTAATGCGTGATGCCAACGACAATGCGATTGTGGTTTGTAACATGGAAAATATAGATCCGGTAGGCGTTCACACAGGGGATTCCATCGTAGTGGCGCCTTCTCAGACGCTTTCTGACAGAGAGTACCAGTTATTGAGAAATGCTTCGCTGAAGATCATCAGAGCCTTAGGAATTGAAGGAGGATGTAATGTACAGCTGGCTTTAGACCCGCATTCATTCAACTATTATATTATCGAGGTGAATCCTAGAGTTTCCCGTTCATCAGCACTGGCAAGTAAAGCGACAGGATATCCGATCGCAAAAATTGCTGCTAAAATTGCTGTAGGATTAACACTAGATGAGATTATGAATCCCGTGACAGGAAAAACATACGCATGTTTTGAGCCTGCCCTTGACTATGTAGTAACAAAATTCCCAAGATTCCCTTTCGATAAATTCGAAACAGCGGACAGAAGATTGTCTACACAGATGAAAGCGACCGGAGAAGTAATGGCCATCGGAAGAAACTTTGAGGAATCATTACAGAAAGCCGTTCGTTCTTTAGAAACAGGTTTAAGACATTTGGGATTAAAAACAAAACAGGCTGCAGCATTAACACCAGAAGATATCGAAAGAAGAATCAGAGTTTGTGACGATGAAAGACTGTTCATTATCTGTGACGCTCTGAGAAGAGGTTACGATTGGGAGCAAATTGTAGAATGGAGCAAAATTGATAAATTCTTCATTTGGAAATTAAAGAAACTTGTTGACTTTGAAAAAGTAATTGCGGCCAATAAATTTGATAAAGAAACCTTAATTCAGGCTAAAAAATTAGGCTTCTCAGATCAGAATATCGCTCATTTATGGGAATCTAAGCAAAGAGAAGTTTATAATTTCAGAAAAGAAAATGGCATAATACCAGTTTACAAAATGGTAGATACGTGTGCCGCAGAATTTGAAAGTGAAACCCCTTATTTCTACGGAACTTACGAAGAAGAAAATGAAAGTGTAGTCACTGATAAACAAAAAGTGATTGTTTTAGGTTCAGGACCAATCAGAATCGGACAGGGAGTAGAGTTTGATTATGCAACCGTTCACTCGGTTTGGGCGATCAAAGAGATGGGTTACGAAGCGATTATTATCAACAATAACCCTGAAACGGTTTCTACAGACTTCTCGATTTCAGATAAATTATACTTCGAACCTTTAACGGAAGAAGATGTAATGAGTATCATCGATCTTGAGAAACCAATGGGAGTTGTTGTTCAGTTCGGAGGGCAGACAGCGATCAACTTAGCGGATAAACTGGCAAGTTACGGAGTGAAAATTCTGGGAACTTCACTGGAAGACTTAGACAGAGCTGAAAACAGAGATAAATTTGAAAAGGCCCTTCAGGAAATGGGAATTCCCCAGCCTTTAGGAAAAACGTCAACATCAAAAGAAGAAGCCATTACCATTGCCAACGAGATAGGGTATCCGGTTTTGGTTCGTCCAAGTTATGTACTAGGAGGTAGAGCCATGGAAATTGTTTACACCGAAAGCGAATTGGCACATTACATGGAATTTGCGGTAGATGCAAGCCCGGAACATCCGGTTTTGGTGGACCGTTATATTACAGGAAAAGAAGTTGAAGTAGATGCAATCTGCGATGGTGAAACAGTCATTATTCCTGGAATTATGGAACATATCGAAAGAGCGGGGGTTCACTCCGGAGACTCTATTGCGGTGTATCCGCCTCAGAATGTTTCGCAGGAGGAAATCGACACTTTGGTAGATTATACCCAGAGACTGGCAAAAGGATTGAATGTGATTGGTTTAATGAACATCCAGTACGTTCTTTTCGAAGGAAATGTTTATGTAATCGAGGTGAATCCACGTTCATCAAGAACAGTTCCTTTCCTGTCTAAAATTACAGAAGTTCCGATGGCTAATTTAGCAACGAAAGCGATTTTAGGACAGAAACTGAAAGATTTAGGGTATAAAAACGGATTAGTTCCGAATAAAGAAGGAGTCTTCGTAAAAGTTCCTGTATTCTCTTTCTCAAAACTAACGAAAGTTGATATCTCTCTGGGACCTGAAATGAAGTCTACGGGAGAAGTAATGGGGAAAGATACAACGCTGGAAAAAGCTCTGTACAAAGGATTAATTGCAGCAGGAAGAAAAGTTCCGATGCATGGGTCAATTTTGTTCACAGTTGCAGATAAACACAAGCAGGAAGCAGCAGATCTGGCAGCAAGATTTCACGAAGTTGGTTTCAGAATCTGGGCAACGGAAGGAACGGCTAAATTCTTTGGAGAACAGGGAATTCCTTGTAAAATCGGATATAAGATCGGAGAAGATGATGTCAACCTGATCGACCTGATCCAGAAAGGGAAAGTACAGTATGTAGTGAATACCATGACCAAAGGGAAACAGGTAGAAAGAGACGGATTCCAGATCAGAAGAATGAGCGTGGAAAACGGCGTTCCTTGTTTAACATCCATGGACACCGTAGAAGCCATCCTGAAAGTAATTGAAAGCATGAGTTTCAAAATGGAGACGATGTAATGATCGAAACCAGATGATATATTTCAAACCCCGTGAGTTTTTTCGCGGGGTTTTTGTTTGTAGTGAAGATCAAATTGTTTGCTGTTTATGGATATTTATATACACTAGGAAAATGATAAATTGATCATTGGAATAAGTATTTTATTTTAACAAGAAATACCAATATCAGAAATTAACTTAATGCTAAAAATCCAGAAATATATACATGCCCTCAGAATTTGCCCCTGTTCTCAGTCACTTCAGTCAGTTTATTTTAAGATCAGTGAACCTTTAAAAATCTACGGGATCATATGAAATGTTCATCGGAACTAATATTCATATAGGTTTACGAACGCAGTTCACGAAGCATCTATTATAAAACCTATTTACCTGTCAGTAAATTAGCTATGTTTCCCTTAGTTAACCTTATAATAAGGTTCCGAAAAATACTTGCTCGGTTTGATATACGCTGTTTTTCGGTCTGCATCAAAGACCCAGTTGAATCTTCGCAACAGATCGGCACCAAAATAATTGACTGTCTGTTTTTTGAGATCACCGATGAAAAAACCTGCCGAAACATCTTTTAAAACACTATTTCCCACTTTCAAAAAAGGGAGTACGGCCTGTTTGGTGATGATGCTTTTCCCACTGGAGTTTTTTAATGTTTTTTCGCCTGTTATCTTCAGTTTTTTATCCAGTTCTTTTTCTGCAGCAAAATCATTACTATACAGCAATCCTCCTGAATATCCGGATTGAAGTACAAAATAAGCTTCCTGTTGCTTATCTCCGTCGATAACGTTATCAGCTACAATATAAAAAGCTTCATGGTCATACATCGTGTTAATAGGTTGGAAGTCTTTTACGTCCGGTGTTTTGTCATAGATAATGAACTGATTATGATCATAATCGATTTTAAATGCCTTTCCTCCAAACAGGACTGTTCCTATCTTTCCGTCAGCCTCGTGACCAGCCAGCTGATTATCCGAAAAACGAACGTTATTAAGGGTTAATTTTCCAATCTGCACCGTATTATTTTCACTGATTTTCTCTTTATTGAAAATAATATGATCTGCTTTGCGCTGTCGTTCCGGAGAAATCGAAGCATCTTCCATAGCGATCTGGAACATCAGATCCAGCGTATCCTTTTTATTGACCAGTGTTTTTACAATGATATTATTATGTTTGGTGATCCGGAAAGGAATGGTCTGCTGTGCATGTATGTTGAAAAGACCCGCAGAAAAGAGTAGAATAAGGCTTGTTTTTTTGAACATTATCAAGTGATTAGTGGTTAAAATCAGGAATTTTAAAATTACCTTTTATTTTTGGAATGAAAAAGAAATGAAGATAAAATACTTGTCCATTTTTCGGTTGTCATATGGATGCTGTCAATTTAAATTTGTAAAAAAAGAAAATGAATAATTTTAAATTTGAAGCATTGAATTATTTAGATTTTGAATATCTGAATAATTTATCAGAAACCGAACTCTCAGAGAATAATGTTAAGAAAATGAGAGTGGACAAATTTCCAGGTTTCCCTTGCAGGAGTACTTTGGAAGATGCTAAGATTG
Organism: Chryseobacterium antibioticum; assembly: GCF_012927325.1. Taxonomy (GTDB): domain Bacteria; phylum Bacteroidota; class Bacteroidia; order Flavobacteriales; family Weeksellaceae; genus Chryseobacterium; species Chryseobacterium antibioticum. Next base: position 63,570 of record NZ_JABBGI010000023.1, read on the forward strand.
GTGAAATGATTTTTCTCCTCAACTATGATTTTCATAATGTCAATTCTCCATATCGAGCAAATGGACCTATTTTTGTGAGGGCAAATCAACTAACAAAAACTTATGAAAATAACGAAATTCCGATAATGTTCAATCACAGATTGATTTCAATCCGAGGGTACAGCAAAGATGCAATGATGATTTTTGCTGATGTTTCTGAAGGGGAATTTTTAAAGAAAAAACTTTCTCAAATTCTGGAAAATCCCAAAATTGAATATATACATCTTCATAATGCGAAACCTGGATGTTTTAATTGTGTTGTAAAAAGAATATAAAATACTTGTCCATTTTTCGGTTGCATATAATGAATCAATAAGAGTAATTTTATCAAAAAAAATAGGATGACGAATATTCAAATTTTTAAAGATCTGCATAAAAAAAACGAACCCTTATTGTTAGGAAATGTCTGGAATCCACAGAGTGCCAAAGTATATGAGAAATTAGGCTATAGAGCGCTGGCTACTTCAAGCTCCGCAGTGGCACACAGTTTAGGGTATGAAGATGGTGAAAATATGACTTTTGATGAATACTTTTATATGATTGAAAGGACTTTGAAGTCAGTATCAATACCATTAACGGTAGACCTGGAAGGAGGATATGGAAGTACTTCTGATAAAATTGTTTCAAATATTTCCAGACTTGCAGCAATAGGAGTGATTGGTGTTAATATAGAAGACAGCAGTATTCTGGATGGAACCAGGAAAATAATAGATAGGGAAGACTTTTTTGAAAAACTGAATGCAGTGGTCTCAAAACTAAAAAAAGATAAAATCGAAGTTTTCATCAACGTTAGGACAGATACATTCCTGCTAGGATTGGAAAATCCCGTAGATGAAACACTGCAAAGAATTAAATTGTTTGAAGAAGCTGGCGCAGATGGCGTTTTTGTTCCATGTATCACCTCTGAAAACGATATTGAAATCATTGTGAAATCAACAGTGCTTCCTGTGAATGTAATGTGTATGCCAGAGTTGCCTGATTTTAAAACTCTTAAAAATTTAGGAGTAAAAAGAATATCATCCGGTAATTTCTTAAATGGATATACGTATAAAAATTTAGAAGAAAAAGGCCATGAAATCTTAAAAGAGCAAAGCTTTTCACCAATCTTTATATAATAATGAAACTTACTGAGGATAGAATGTATCAGGCATCTTTAGATAAAGACTCTTCGTTTGAAGGAATTTATTGGATGGCTGTGAAAACTACCGGTATATTCTGCCGGCCGACATGTACTGCCCGGAAACCTAAAAGAGAAAATGTAGAATTCTTTCTGAATACACAGGAAGCCGCTGAAAAAGGGTACAGACCATGCAAAGTATGTAAACCTCTTGAAAAACTAAATGAAACGCCTAAATATATCCAGGAACTATTAAATGAGTTGCAACAAAACGAATTTGAGAAGATCAGAGATGCTGATCTTCTCAAAAGAAATATAGAACCGGTAACGATTCGCCGATGGTTTTTAAAAAATCATGGAATGACATTTCAAGCTTTTCAAAGAGAATTCAGAATGAATATGGCTTTCAAAAAAATAAAAAACGGAGAAAGCATCATGGAAATTGCTTTAGATTCAGGATATGAAAGCTTAAGCGGTTTTAGTGAACGTTTTAAAAATATTCTCGGAGTCTCACCAAAAAACAGCAAAATACAAATGATAATTGATCTTAAAAGAATTGAAACTCCCCTTGGGACTATGTTTGCATGTGCTGTAGATAAAGGGATCTGCCTCCTTGAATTTACCGACCGGAAAAATATGGAAAAACAATTCATCTCATTGTCCAAAGCTTTGAATGGAGAAATTATACAGGGAGAAAATAAACACTTCAAACAGCTTGAAGAAGAGCTGAAAGAATATTTTGAAGGGAAAAGGCAAACGTTTGATGTTCCGCTGTACATCACCGGAACTGAGTTTCAGGAGAAGGTTTGGCAGCTGTTGCGTGAAATTCCGATGGGAGAGACCAGAACCTACAAACAGCAATCTGAGTTTTTAGGAAATCCCAAGGCCATACGTGCTGTAGGAACGGCCAATGGTATTAATAAAATTGCCATTCTGATCCCCTGCCATCGTGTCATTGGCTCAAACGGAGAGCTGGTGGGCTATGCAGGAGGAATATGGAGAAAGCAAAAATTATTGGAATTAGAGAAGGCTATTTTATTTTGATTTTTGTAAATTTAGACAAAAATTTACACGTGAAAAAGTTACTATTTGCACTTTGCCTATCAGCTTCGGCTTTAAGTTTTGCTCAGGATTACTCAGTACCGGCTGCAAGTCCGCGTCAGAAGGTAGAACAACAGTTTTCAATGTCTAAAATCAGCATCGATTACGGAAGACCGGGAGTGAAAGGACGTAAAATCTTCGGAGAACTGGTTCCTTACGGACAGGTTTGGAGAGCAGGAGCGAACTCATCGACAAAAATCACATTCGGACAGTCTGTTAATTTCGGTGGAAAAATGGTTCCTGCCGGAACATACGGTTTATTCATTGTTCCTACAGAAAAAGAATGGAAAGTGATATTGAATAAAGACTTCCAGCAGTGGGGCGCTTATACCTATGATCCGAAACAGGATGTGGTAGATATTACAGTACCTGTCAATAAATTGGCAGATAAGCAGGAATGGTTTGAGATTACCTTAAATCCTACCGATGAAAATTCAGGAAACTTAGTCATCAAATGGGATATGGTTCAGGCAGAAGTTGCTCTGAAACCTGCAAAACCGGATGCGGTAATCAAAATTTCAGATAAACTGAAAGAAATCAAGAAGATAGAATCTGACGCAGCAAAAGCAAAAAGCTAAGCAATGAAATTTTCAATTCAACCTGTTTTAGAAAATCAGGAATACCAATTAATCCCCTTACAGCAAGGGGATTTTGAGTCTGTATATGAAGTAGCTTCCGATCCCCGGGTTTGGGAGCAGCATCCCAACAAAGACCGTTACAAAAGAGAAGTTTTTGAAAGTTTTTTTCTGGGAGCGATGGAAAGCGGAGGCGCTTTTAAAATCGTGGAGAAATCTTCTGGTGATGTTTTGGGAAGCACCCGGTTTTACAACTATAGTGAAGAGGAGAACCGTATTTTCATAGGGTATACTTTCTACGGGACAAAATCCTGGGGTAAAGGAATCAATCCGCAGGTGAAGAAACTCATGCTCGACTATATCTTCCAGTTTGTAGATAAAGTACATTTTCACATCGGTAAGGAGAACGTTCGTTCCCAGACCGCTTTGGAAAGAATTGGCGGACAGAGGATCGCGGAAGAGGAAGTCGCCTATTTCGCAGAGCCCACAAGAACCAATTTTGTGTATGAAATAAAAAAAGAAAACGACTCATGAAAAAATATAAAATCCAACAATCGCCCTTTGTAGTACCTACCACAGACGGAAAACTCATCGAAGAACATTGGGGAAACTCCACGGGAAATTCAAATGTATCCATTGCCCATATGGTGGCACCACCAAACTGGAGTGAGCCGCACCAGACTCCCGAATTTGATGAATTCACTCTTGTCATTTCAGGAAAAAAGCAGTTTGAGATCGATGGTGAAGTTGTTATTCTTGAAAAAGGACAGAGTATTCTGATAGAAAAAGGAGCAAGAGTGCGTTACAGCAATCCATTCTCTGAACCTTGCGATTATATTGCCATTTGCCTTCCTGCCTTTTCTATGGAATTGGTGAACAGGGAAGAGTAAAAAATAGACCAATATAGCAGTGTAGCAATGTACCAATCACTCGGTTCAAGTATTGTTGCACTGTTACATTGATAAACTGTTACATTGAAATAAATGAAATTTATTTCAGTATTTCCTTCAAAAACATCAGTGTATGATTCCACGCTCTTTTCGCCATAACCTCATTATAATCAGGTGATTTCGGATCGGTGAACGTATGTTTTGAATGAGCATAAGTAATGATCTGCCAGTCTGCATTGCCTTCATTCATTTCCTTGATTAGATTATTATAATCTTCCGGAGTGACTCCCTGACATCAGCTGGATTTTCAACTAAAATCTTGGTGGCAATAGGTCCGTTTTTTCTGGTCTGATCTTTTCCAATGCTTCCATGAATAGAAACAACACCCACAACCGGAAGGGCTCCTCTTGCAGATTCTAAAGCACCCGTTCCTCCGAAACAATACCCAATCACTGCAATTTTATTGGAAATGGCTCCATTTTTCTTCAATTGCTCCAGAGCCAAAGAAATACGTTTTTGGTAGGCATCATAATTCTGTTTGTAATATCCTGCAGTTTTACCGGCAGAAGCATTATCCGTCGGAATATTTCCCTCCCCGTAAATGTCGGCAATAAAGGCAATATATCCCTGTTTTTCAAGTTCCGCAGCAGCGGTTTTAGCTTCCTCATCAATACCTTTCCAGGCTGGAAGAATCAAAACGCCCGGAAGTTTTTTTCCTGCATTGGAAGTAACCAAGCCATTCAGTTTCTGTGAGCCGTCCTGATAGGAAATGGTTTTAAGTTTCTGGCCGAAAACGGTTCCTGTGCTCATTATACAAGCGGTTAATAAAAGGATACGTATCATATTTTGTAATTTATTAAAGGATAAAATTCAGGCATATGGTCATTACGAAATACAAAGCAACGAAACCATCTCTGAATCATCGTCTGTTCGCTGACATAAAAAATCCTCATCTAAATTACTGAAAATAATTTATCATGAGGATGTATATCGTATAAAACTGAAGCAGGTCAGAGCTTTATACCTAAGTTTTCCAGTTCCTGTTTCAGATCCGTATCAGGATTGATTTTGATGGTCGTAAAACCCAAAGACTGAGCCATCTCAATATTTTTAGGATTGTCATCAATGAAAATAGATTCACCTGCTTCAATATGGTATCTTTCCAACAGCACATGCCAGATTTTCGGATCAGGTTTGATCAGTTTTTCTGTTCCTGAAACGACAATCTTTCCGTCAAAAATCTGGAAGAAATCATAGTTTTCGAGGGCGTACGGGAAGGTTTCCTCAGACCAGTTGGTCAGTCCGAACAATTGATAATCCGTATTTTTTAAACGTCTTAAAACGTCTACATTCTGAGGGATGTCACTTTTCAGCATGACGGTCCAGTTATCATAATAAGCTCTAAGTTCCTTTTCCCATTCCGGGAATTTTTTCACCTGAATATCAGTTCCTTCGGATAAAAGTCTTCCTCTGTCCTGTTCTTCATTCCATTCCGACTGGGCAATGTTTTCAAGAAAGTATTCCATTTTTTCATCGTCATTGAAATAATCTTTAAAGAAATATCTTGGATTCCAGTCTACTAATACGCCACCAAAATCGAAGATGATATTTTTAATTTTCATATATGTTTTTAAACTTTTTTAATTTTATTTAACCACAAAAGTCGCAAAAGTTTTTAATTTTAAACACTTTAAGATCACGTTATTTTCAAAAGTTTTTACCATCTTGAAAGTACTAAGAGGACATAAGGTAGAAAATCAGAGATTTTCATGAAAACTTAAGTGTACTTCTTTTGCGCAATGTATTCAACTTAAATACACTTAAGGGTTTCAAAAGCTTTTGTGACTTTTGTGGTTGATATGAATCTTTTAAACCACCCCGTCAAAAATTCTTTGAATTTTCGCCACCTCTCCGGAGGATGGGAATGTGATCCCAGTCAATTAAAAACTTGTGATTGAAATTTTACTCCTGTTTATAGAATTGATACTGTCCATTTTCATAGTACGCATTGATATGATGCAGGCCATTCGTCAGGATAATTTCTTTAGCTCCGATAATGGAGTTATACCTTGCGGTTTGTTCAAACGTTTTTTCTGTCAGTTTAATTTGAGGAGCCTTGCATTCAATCAGGATAACGGGTTCTGTTTTTTCTGTAACCAGAAGATCTACTCTTTTGGTAAGGCCATTCAGGAGGATCTTTTTTTCAGTAATCAGTGCCGATGCAGAATACCCTTTTACCGTAAGATAATAGTGAATCCAGTGCTGGCGTACCCATTCTTCAGGAGTAAGCAGAAGGTAAGTTTTGCGGACTAAGTCATAAATAAAAAACTTATCTTTGTCTTTCTTGAATTTAAAATCAAAAGTTTCCTGAAAATTCAGTTTTGGAAGTTCCATTAATAAGATGAAAGAATTAGATTTAATCCTCAAAAATATTAAAAATAAAGAAGTTTTACCTATTTATTTTTTCCACGGAGAAGAACCTTACTTTATTGATGCTGCTGTAAAAGTGCTTGAACACGACTTTCTGGAGGAAGATGAAAAAGCTTTTAACCAGACTGTGGTGTACGGAAAAGATACTTCATACCAGGAGATCCTTTCTTTGGCCAGACAATTTCCCATGATGGGTGACAAGCAACTGATTATCGTCAAGGAAGCTCAGGATCTGAAATTCAATGAGGAAGAAAACCGTGTTCTGGAAACTTATGTGGAAAATCCTGTCCCTTCAACAGTGCTGGTTTTTGCCCACAAACACAAGAAACTGGACAGCAGGAAAAAAGCTGCAAAAGCTTTAGACAAAGCCAAAGCGCTTTTCTTAAGTGAATCGGTGAGAGATTCAAATCTTCCAAAGTGGATCGCTGATGAATGTGCACAATTGAAAATCAAAACAGCGCCAAATATTGCCCATCTGCTTGCAGAATATCTTGGAAACGACCTTTCAAGAATTGCCAACGAACTGAACAAGCTGAAGATCATCCTTAAAGAAGGCGAAATGCTGGACGGAACGATCGTAGAAAATCATATAGGGATCAGCAAAGAGTACAATGTTTTTGAACTTCAGAAAGCTTTAGGAACTAAAAATGCCGATGCAGCCTTCAGAATTGCTCATTTTATGGGTAAAAATCCAAAGAATAACCCATTTGTTATGATGCTGGCTAACTTGTACAGCTATTTTTCCAATGTGATTATTTATCAGACGATGGCCGGACAGTCGCCGCAGGTTATTGCTTCACAAATGGGCGTCAATCCTTATTTTATCAAAGATTATGCGGAAAGTGCAAGGCTTTATCCCTTGAAACACGCGACCAGAGTCATTTCAATCTTGAGAGAATTTGATATGAAAGGAAAAGGGCTTGGTGCTGTGAATATGAGCGAGGCAGAACTGATCAAGGAGCTTGTTTATAAGATTATCAATGTGGATAAGATTAAAATGAAGGTGTAGGGAGTATTGGAGTAGGAGTGTTTTATCTTTTTGTTGATATGAGAAAAAGTGTTTTCCTGATTGTTTTATCTGTGTTTTTAATGGTTTTTACGGCTCAGAATGTTTCGGGGCAGACGATAAAAGGCCGTCATTATGAATTAACGATTGCACCGGATCAGAAAGCGGTTCTTATTTTATTTCCCTGCTTTCCCTGTACTATTGAACATACAAAAACCGAAGCCGGATTTTTAAAGGGCATCGAAAAGAAAGGTATTACCACGATTCTTTTAGATTATAATCAGAAATTATTTTTAACGGAATCTGAAAAACAGGAATACGCAAAAACGTTACACAAGATATTTAAGCGCAATAAAATTTCTACAGATCATATATACATCGGAGGTTTTTCCGGAGGTGGAAATGTCGCACTTCTTCTGGCTACTTTTTTAATTAAAAATCATGATCCTATACAGCCCAAAGGTCTGCTGGTTGTAGATTCTCCAATTGATCTTGAAAAGCTGTATGATAATGCTAGAAAAGATGTAGCCAAAAATGCTGATCCCGAAGCCGTAGAAGAAGGAAAGTTCCTGACTGAACTTCTGGAAAAAGAAATAAGGAAACCGGATATCAACCGTGAAAAATATAAAATGTTTTCACCCTATTTAATGTCTGCACCTGCTGATGAAGGTAATATTCAATATCTCAAGAACATTAAAACAAGATTTTATTGTGAACCTGACCTGAAATGGCAGCTGGAAAAGAAAAACAGAACCTACGAAGAACTTAATGCCTATGTGCTGGCAGAAGCCTATCAGACATTACTGAAAGCAGGAAGTAAACATACGGAACTCATCCAGACCCAAGGCCGCGGCATTCGGGCAGACGGAACAAAACATCCGCATTCATGGAATATTGTGGATGGGAGTGATCTGGTGAAGTGGATGGTGGAGTAGGAGAGTAGGAGAGTAGGAGAGTAGGAGAGTTTGAGGGTTTTAGAGTATTAGAGTATTAGAGTGTGAGGTTTTTGTAGGTTAGAGTGCTAAGATTGCAGAGATCAGATGTTAAATACTGAACATATACTCAACGATAAGAACCAGCAACCAACAACCCTCTCCAAACTAGTCCGCCCCGAATCTCGCATCCTACACTTAACTATAAAACCAGTAACCAGCAACCAACAACCCTCTCTAAACTCATCTACTCTCAAACCCTCCGACTCTAATATCCTCAAACAAATAAACCCCAATCGACAGTCCACATATTTCATATTGACAAGTATCATTAAAAATACTTTAATAAAACATTAAAAATTACGAAATTAGCGGTCTGAATTAAAATCTTTTTGAACAAAGTAAATTATGGAACAAAACATTTTAGATTGTGTGATCGTTGGATCCGGGCCTTCTGGCTTTACAGCAGCTATTTATGCGGCAAGAGCAGACTTGAAACCAGAACTATATACAGGTTTGGAGCCGGGCGGACAATTAACCACAACTACGGAGGTTGATAACTTTCCAGGATATCCGGCAGGGATTACAGGACCTGAAATGATGATGGATCTGCAAAAGCAGGCGGAAAGATTCGACACTAAAGTTCATTACGAAATGATCACTAAAGCTGAATTCTCCCAAGAAGAAGGCGGTGTTCACAAATTATACGCAGGAAATAAGGAAATCTTGGCCAAAACGGTGATTATCTCTACAGGAGCTACCGCGAAATATCTGGGCCTTGACGATGAGAAGAAATATGCTGGTGGCGGTGTTTCCGCATGTGCTACATGCGACGGATTCTTCTACAGAGGAAAAGACGTGGTAGTAGTAGGAGCAGGAGATACAGCAGCAGAAGAAGCAACTTATCTTGCAAAGCTTACAAGAAAAGTAACGATGCTGGTAAGAAAAGACGTGTTCAGAGCTTCTAAAGCAATGATCCACAGAGTAGAAAATACGCCGAACATTGAAGTGAAATTCAACCATGAGTTAATAGGTATTGAAGGGGAGAACAGCCTCGTAGAAAGAGCGATGATCATCAACAACCAAACTGAGGAGAAATCTTCGGTTGATGTAGACGGTATCTTCATCGCTATCGGTCACAAACCGAATACGGATATCTTCGTGGGCCAGATCGATCTTGACGAAAACGGATATATCCTTACTGAAAAAGGGTCTACAAGAACCAATCTTCCGGGTGTATTTGCTGCAGGAGATGTTCAGGATCATATCTACAGACAGGCGATCACCGCTGCAGGAAGCGGATGTATGGCAGCGATGGATGCAGAGAAATATCTTGCTGAATTACATTAATATTCAGTTTTTTACAATACAAAGCGTACCCGGTGGGTGTAGTCATGGTCGGAAGAAATTCCGGTCATTTTTTTTTGCATTCTTATGTTTTGAAAACCTTTCCTGGATCCCCTCCCGCAAATACGATTAAAATTGCAGTAATCATATCCCGAAGTTCCATTTTGAT
>NZ_JABBGI010000024.1 GCF_012927325.1 Chryseobacterium antibioticum
ATTCCTATAAGACCTCAGAGATCAAACAAAAGAAATATAGGTAAATATAGAGCAAGAGCTAAACCCATAGTCTCTAAAAATCAAAAGGATAGCTTGTGATATTTTACTAACTTAATGACATTGGGCTAAAGCCCGTTCCTATTGAATACAATTGTCTTGTTTACAAAATCTGGACATTAATATGTTGCTAACAATCCGCGAGAGGTTATTTCAAATGTAATACGATGCAGTTTTTTAACGCAAAGTCTGATATTTGGAGCTTTTGATTTTAAGGAAGGCAAAGGGTTCGGCTGCGCCGATGATGAAGATGTATGGATAAAATATTCGTTTAATCAAAGAAATGCTCATTGATTTTTCTCTTTGTTTAAGGTTTTAAAATTAACCTTTTCTTCGCTATGAATGACAGTATTCTATCTGTAGAGGATTAATTTTAGAAAAGCCATTCGGTGATGTGATACCAACCCGCAGAAGTGAGGAATCCTACAATAATACTGAAACCGATGATGAGATTGGTAAGCTTGGTATTGAGTCTGAACTGTTCTGCAATAATACTTGAGGTGACCACGGTAGGCATTGCGGCTTCAAACACAGTAATTTTTGCCACATCTCCTTTTATATTGAGAAGCAGTGCCAATCCCAAAACAATAGCCGGAGCTAAGATCAATTTATATAACATGGAAGCAGACATCTGTGGAATCAATTTTTTCCATCCGTTGAATTTCAACTGGAGCCCTACTGAGAATAATGCCAATGGACTTACCGTGGCGGCCAGTTTATCAAAAAACGGTTCTGCCGGCGTGAAATCAATAAACTGCGATAATACCAATGCTGCGATACATCCTACTAAGGGTGGAAAGGTAATCAGTCTTTTCAGAATAAATAAAGCGCTTATTTTTCCGGATCTGCTTCCGCCTTTCACCGCTGCAATGATTCCTAGCGTGGAAAGTGCAAAAAACATGGTCTGATCACAAATAATGGCAATGCTTAAAAGACTTTCGCCATAAAATGCACTGATCAGCGGAAAACCTATAAATGAAGTATTGCTATACCCGCTCGTCAGTTCCAATGTACTTCTGGAACGCCTTGAGTAGCCTTTGCTTTTGCTGTAAAACATCATAAAGAAGAAACAGAAAACAGAGATAAGAAAAGTAGCTGCAATCGGGAACAGCATTTCTGTTGTCCATTTAACTTTCGGCAGGTATTTAAAAGACACTGCGGGCAGCGCAAGATAAAGAATCCAAGTGTTGATCCCTTTATGAGCATCGGGATGGATAGATTTTGTTGCTTTGAATACCATTCCTGCGATAATACACACTGCAATCAGAACAAAATTTACCATACTATTTTAAAATATAATACGAAGTTACGGTTGATTTTTTAGTTGGAAGTAGAAAAATCAGCCTTTTTATATGCTAAGCTGAAAGGTTAATTTTTTGTATTTGTATTTTAATCTTGCATGGTATCCCAAAGGCTCATGACTTGTATGTTTTCCGCAGGTTTTGAAAGTTTGATCTTTTTTGAAGTATTCGGAAGGAGGTCAAAGAAATTATCACTACAGTGAGTATCTCCTATCAGATAAACATCTTTTGCTAACACATCTGTGGAAATTTCAATCTCATCTGTTGCGCTTCTTTTAATCTTAATATTCGGTTTTGTCAATTGCAAATCTTTAGGCCTGGAAAAGAAATGATGATTGACAGCAATGATTTTTCCCTTCTCATCTCTTAGAGTAAGCTGTAAAAAGACTTTACTTTTATCAGGTTCAGCTATTAAACTTTTAATTTCAACCGGATCAAATTTCAGAATACTTCCCAACGTTTTTTCTTTTGAAGTTGCTTTGGTTTCTTTTAAAACCTTTCCGTCAAAACTTATTGTTTTAATCTCTACATTAACACCATTAAAATTCTTCAATCCATCGTTAATGGCATAGAAATTTAGCATCCCCTCTTTTTCTTCAGTCAAAATAACCTGTTGCTCAAAGCTTCTTTTCATTTGATATTGAAGCGCCTTCCAGTTCCCTAAATAATCAATGGAAGACCAAGAAACGACCGGCCAACAGTCGTTCAGTTGCCAGTATAAGGTTCCCATATTATAGGGTTTTGCCCGGCGATGAGCCTCAACAGCAATTCTCATTCCACGGGCCTGCAGCAATTGAGAAATGTAATTGTATTTCACAAAATCCATGGGAAGCTTATAATCTCTCTTGATATACTCATTGATGATCTCCCAACCCCGTCCATGCTTTTCGTGAGCTTTGACCGTAGGATTCTGAAGATTCAGATCCGGGGTTCCGGAAAACATAGATTTCACAGCTTCCAGACTCGGCATTCCCTGAAAACCATATTCGGACATGAATCGGCCTACTTTTTCATTATAGATTTCAAAAGGCTGCTCTCCCCACCAGACACCCCAATAATGAGAATCTCCTTCTGTGAGGCTTTCTTTATGTCCCCAACCAATAGACGGCGAACTTGGCCAGTAGATATTTTTATCCGGAGTCAGGCTTTCCTGTAATGCATTTGGAATCACTTCATGAAACAGCTTTTTATAATCTTTCCAAACCTGCAGGGAATCATCTTTTGAATATTTGAACTGCTTCTGATATCCCCAGTTAACGATGGCTTCATCAACTTCATTATTTCCACACCACAAAGCAATGGAGGGATGATTCTGAAGTCTGTTGACCTGATCTTTTACTTCTTCTTTTACATTGTTTAAAAAAGCATCGTCAGCCGGATAAAAACTTCCCGCAAACATAAAATCCTGCCAGACTAAAATACCGTTTTCGTCGCAGGCTTTGTAGAATTCATCATCTTCATAGATACCACCACCCCAGACACGAATCATATTCATATTGGCGTCTTTGGCGTCCTTGATCAGTTTCCTGTATTTTTCTTTGGATGTTCTGGGTGAAAAACTGTCGGCAGGAATCCAGTTTGTTCCTTTTGCATACAAGGGGTTTCCATTAACTTTAAAATAGAAAGATTTTCCAGCTGCATCTTTTTCCTGAACGAGTTCGATCGTTCTAAGACCAACTTTTATATTCTTTTGGTCTAGAGCGTTATTACTTTTAAAAAGTTCAATTTTAAAATCATGAAGATTCGCCGCTCCCCATCCGTTGGGTTGCCAAAGTTTGAACCCACTCATATCATAAGGAACACGAATTGTATTCATTCCTTTTTTAAGAGAAATGGTCTTGGTCAATTGATTAATCTTCAAGCTATAATTTCCGGATTCCTGTGCATTAATTTCTATTTCAAAATTAAAGTCCAACACTTCTGAGGAAAAATGCTGATGGTATTTAACGTTCTCAATTTTTGCGAAATTCCAAAATTCCAACTGTATATCTTTCCCTATTCCAGCAGTCACGAGCCTTGGTCCCCAATCCCAGCCAAACTGATATTGAGCTTTTCTCACAAAACTCCTGGGCGATTCCGGCATGGTAAACGGAACTTTCTTGGCCAGTTCTTTTCCTTCTTCAACTACAGATTTGAATGTAATTTTCAGTTCGTTATCTCCTTCTTTCAGAAAGTATTTTACAGGAATTTCCCATTTCCGGAACATATTGTCTGTTTTCTTCAGCAGCTTTCCATTCAGATAGATCTCTGAGAAAGTATCAAGACCATTAAAAATCAGATCAATATGATTATTCCCCAGCTCTTTTGATGATACTTTAAAACTGGTTTTATATTCCCAATTCTCATTTTCTACCCACTGTACTTTTTTTTCATTTTCATCTTTGAAAGGGTCCGGAATAATTTTATTGTCCATCAGATCAAGATGAACGGTACCCGGAATTTTTGCAGACAGCCAGTTCTGTTCTTTCGTGTTTTTGAACTGCCATTTCTCCGAAGACAAACTTCGTTCTGTTATCTGTGCAGCCATAATCGTTTGGATAAAAAGGAAAGCTAGAAGGATAGATTTATTCATTAATAAGTTTGTTTACAATTCTGTGAATCCCGTATTTGATAAGCTCACTATTGAAATTGATAAGAAGTCCTAATTTAATATTGGTGAGTTTCAGATAGGTCAATACCTGGGAGTAGAAAACAGGATTCAGTTCTAGAACAGATTTTATTTCAACGATAACTTTATCTTCTATGATCAAGTCAATTTTATAGGCATTTTCTATAGTAATTTCTTTATACTTTAAAGGTAAAGAAATCTGTTGTTTTACATCCGTTCCCAGTTGTTTCAATTCATACGCCAAAGCTATTTCATAGGCGTTTTCCAATAATCCGATTCCAAGATTCCTGTGAACCTCTATGACGGCTCCTATTATTTTATAGGATAGTTCGTTCTCTGTCATTCATTTGTGTTTTATAATTAGATTACTTATTATTTTTTAACGCAAAGTTTTATTTGAATACTTCGTATTTTAAGTTTGCAAAGCCAGAATCAATTAGCATTGATTCGATTAAGCGAACGTTTGATCCATAAAGCTTCATCAGCGACGTAGTCGAATTCTTTGCTCTCCTCAAACTGAACATTTTCCAAATAAACCTTTGCGTTGAAAAACACTCTACATATTTTAGCGCAAAGATTTATTTTCAATACTGCATATTGTAAGTCTGCAAAGCCAGAATCAATTAGCATTGATTCGATTAAGCGAACGTTTGATCCATAAAGCTTCATCAGCGACGTAGTCGAATTCTTTGCCTTCCTCACAATTGAACGGTTCTCCAAATAAACCTTTGCGTTAAAAAAGTAAGTGCTTTATTTATTTTTCAAAGCAGCCACCTCATCTGCACTGGCAAAAGCTCCTCCATCCGTGATTGCTGAAGAATGAAAATAGCCTGCATTTGTACATTCCCTGATCTCTTCAATATTTGTTGACCGGAGACCGCCTCCAACCAGGATTTCGATCCTTCCATTGGAAAGTTCAACCAGCTTTTTCAAATTTTCTTTGCCTTCTGAAACATTAGATTTTTGACCTGAAGTAAGGATGGTCTTAAAACCACAGTCAATTACTTTTTCCAGCGAGCTTTCAAGATCGGCCGCTCTGTCAAAAGCGCGGTGAAAGGTACATGGAAAAGGATCTGCCAATTCAACCAGAGCTTTGTTTTGTTCTACATTCACTTCATCATTTTCGTCTAAGATTCCAAAAACAAAACCATCAACATTTAAAGATTTTAAAGAGATCAAATCTCTTTTCATTTGCTCAAATTCTGCTTCTGAATACGTAAAATCTCCTCCTCGTAGCCTGATCATCACAAAGATTGGAATATCTATTTTTGCTCTGATACTTTTTACCGTTTCAAAATCCGGAGTTGTTCCTCCTTCGCTTAATCCATCACACAATTCTATTCTGTCGGCTCCGTTTTCAAAAGCTATGATTGCTGATTCAGGATTAAAACACGCTATTTCTATTTTTGACATTTATTTTTTAATTGAGATTGTAAGAAAATTATGGTTATTTCAGGGCAAATTCCGGTTTTTCAAGACGGTTTCCTTTCTGATCATATACTGCAAAATTAAATCCGTCTTGAATACAATAAGAACCGTACTCGCCTTTTTTATTCAAAGCAATAAAACCAACCTGAATATCTTTAAGGTTTTTATTTCTTCTTTTAGTAATATTGACAATTCTTTCAACCGCTTCTTTGCAGGCTTGCTGAGGATTTCTGCCCTGTCTCATCAATTCAACCACAAGATGCGTTCCTACTGTGCGGATCACTTCCTCACCGTGGCCGGTAGCTGTGGCCGCTCCTACTTCATTGTCAACAAATAAACCGGCACCAATGATCGGGGAATCTCCTACTCTTCCATGCATTTTAAAAGCCATTCCGCTGGTGGTACAGGCTCCTGAAAGATTTCCCTGAGCATCAAGAGCAATCATTCCTATAGTATCATGATTTTCAATATTAGCAACAGGCTTGTACTCGCTGGTTTTCAGCCATTCTTTCCACTCTTTTTCTGATTCCGGAGTGAGAAGATTTTCTTTTTTAAATCCCTGCGATAATGCAAACTGAAGCGCTCCATCTCCCACCAACATCACGTGCGGTGTTTTTTCCATCACGGCTCTTGCCACAGAAATAGGATTTTTGACATGCTCTAAACATGCAACGGAACCAATATTATAATTTTCGTCCATAATACAGGCGTCAAGGGTTACCCTTCCATCTCTGTCCGGACGTCCGCCATAGCCTACACTTCTTTCAGTGGGATCCAATTCTACAAGACGGACTCCTTTTTCCACGGCATCAAGCGCTTTTCCTCCTTTTCCCAGAATGGCCCAGGCTTCTTCGTTGGCTTTCAGACCAAAATTCCAGGTGGAAAGAACGATAGGTTTCCCTATTATTTTATGGTGATCTGGCAGTTCTTTAGCCATCAGATCCAGTGGATTTACGGCAAGTGCCAGAGAAGCGGCAGCCGTTTTTTTAATGAAGTTTCGTCTACTTTGCATGTGGGATGTATTTGGCTTCCAAATTAGCAATTTTCCGGCTAGTAGAAAAGAAAAAAGACCATGGTAACGAGTCCGCGGTCTTTTTCTTATTTTTTAATAATTAGTGAGGTAGTTTACCTCTGAAATAGCCATACACCCAGGCATGACAAATTATGAGGAAAGAATATCATTTGTATAGTGTTTATTCAACTGTAAGATTAGTTTACGCCAATTTCATCAACAAAAAGCCAAGCTTTTGAGTCAGCTCCGGGATTTCCGGCAGGAATGATGCCTGCATTTTCTATTTTAAGCTTAATATATCTTGAGTTCTGGTTTCCTATGTTCAATTTTATTTTCCCTTTTGAGCTCTGGATCTCTTCTTTTCCGATTTCTTTGATCATTTTAAACTTCTGACCGTCGTCTGAAACAAAAATCTGTGCAGATTTCGCCAGATGAATCCAGCTTCCTTTGTTTTCTAAGGTATTAAAATAAACTTCTGAAAAGCCTGTCTTCTGCCCAAGATCAATGGTTGCTACAACATCTTTTCCCTGAAAGCCAAGCCATGTTTTGCCAAGCTGCCTTGTATTTCCAATAATTCCGTCCACTAAAGTAAAAGCTCCGCCGAAAGAATAGTTTTCACTTGGCTGTTGGTCTAATGTGATTTTTTTTCCTGTCGTTTTCGAAACTGTAAATTCCTGTGAAGAAACAGCACTTTTAAGCTTTCCGTTCTCAAAATAGACAGATTTAACCGTCATAGATTTAATAATATTGACAGGCCCCTGATAAGTTTTTGAGTTCAGAGAGGGTTCTGTTCCGTCTGTTGTATATCGGATTCCTTTCGGATCCTGTGATACCGTAAGTTCATAAGCAATGGCGCTGCTGGCAGGAATAACCTTTCCGGAGATATTGTAAATACTCCTGGCATAATTGACTCCCATTTTATCCAAAACCTTGAACTGACCAATTACTCTGCTTTCAAATTCTTTATAATTTTTAGGGTCTGCTGTTCCCCATCCCACTTCGGAAAGCGCCATTAGTCTTGGAAAAATCATGTATTGCACCTGCTTAAAATCTGTGATATATTCTGTCCACAAATTGGCCTGAACACCCAGTATATATTTTGCCTGTTCTGCGTTGAGTTCTACCGGAACAGGATCATAGGAATAGACTTTCTCTAAAGGGGTAAAACCTCCGAAAGCATTCGGTTCGGACTGCGGATCTCCCTGATAGTGGTCAAAATAACAGTAGGCACCAGGCGTCATCACTGCGAAATGCCCTGATTTTGTCGCTTCAATTCCTCCGTTTACGCCTGTCCAGCTCATAACAGCAGCATTTGGTGCGAGACCCCCTTCCAGAATTTCATCCCAGCCGATGATCTTTCTCCCTTGGCTATTGACATATTTTTCAATTCTGTGGATGAAATAGCTTTGCAAGCCATGCTCGTCTTTCAGATTATTTTTCTTAATGAGTTTCTGGCAGTGGGCGCATTCTTTCCATCTTGTTTTCGGGCATTCATCACCACCAATGTGAATGTACTGGGAAGGAAATAATGTCATAACCTCATCCAAAACGTTTTCCAGGAAGGTGAATGTTTCCTCTTTCGGGCAGAAAACATCATCAAAAACACCCCATTTTGTGGCGGATTCAAATGGTCCTTTTGTGCAGGCCAATTCCGGATATGCGGCTAAAGCGGCTAAAGCATGTCCCGGCATTTCAATTTCCGGAATAACGGTGATGTGTCTCTCCTGAGCATATTTAACGACATCTTTGATCTGCTCCTGAGTATAAAAATAGGGACCGTAAGGTTTTCCGTCGAATGTATTGTCTACGTAAGCTCCAATCATTGACTCTTTACGTTTTGAACCAATCCCGGTCAGTTTCGGATATTTTTTAATTTCAATTCTCCAGCCCTGATCATCCGTAAGGTGCCAATGGAAAGTATTCAGCTTGTACATGGCAAGATAATCGATGTACTGTTTAACCTCATCAACGTTGAAGAAATGGCGGCAAACATCCAGATGCATTCCGCGCCAGGCAAATTTTGGACTGTCTTTTATTTCCATAGCCGGAATAGCACCGTCTTCTTTATGTTCTTCAAATAGCTGAATCAAGGTTTGAAGGGCAAGAAAATAGCCCTGTTTGGTATCTGAACTTATGAAAATTTCTTTTGGAGAAATGTCAATAGAATAACTTTCTTTCTTCCCTTCAGGATTAACCGGAATTTTTGGCTGTGGAATCTGCATATACATTACATGGACTTTTTCCGTACTGCTGATGGATTGAAATTTAACCTGAGAACCCAATCGTTTTTTGAAATACTCTGTCTCTTCTTTCGGAAGTTTATCGTTCAGTATCAGGGTTTCAGGAATGATAAATTTACCTTCCTGCAGGGTTAAACTTTGAGGATAAGGAATTAAATTAGGTTTCATCTGAGCATTAAAAAAAGTGGAAAAAAGAGTTGAAAATATAAAGAGAAAACGTCGCATCTGAATATGATTAAGGTTTTAGCTAATATAATTATTTTCCAAAACTCTTTTACCTATTTAACTTATTAAATAATAAAACATCTAAATTTGTAAAAAAATACAATGAGAAAAAACATTTTACTAGCCGCAGGATTATTATTTTCAATTTCTTCACAGGCACAACTCTTAGATATCATTAAGTCTACTGTGAAAACTAAAACAGGTGTTGATCTTGATAATCCTTCGCAAACTAAAAGTTCTACAACCAAAACAACGACTACCACAACGACAGCTCCAGCCAAAACTTCTCCTATCAACCTGGGAAGTCTTACTTCAACACAGATTTCTTCGGGATTAAAAGAAGCTTTAAGCCTTGGGGTAACTGACGGGGTAAAGAAATTGGCTTTAACTGACGGATTCTTAAAAAATGAAGCGGTAAAAATTTTAATGCCTGAAAAATTAAGAAAAATCGATACCACACTTCGTTCTCTAGGAATGGGAAGTCTGGCTGATGAAGGGGTAAAGCTCTTAAACAGAGCTGCTGAAGATGCAGTGACGGAAGCTGCTCCTATTTTCACCAAAGCGATTACTTCCATGACGATTACGGATGCTAAAAATATTTTATTAAGCACAGATAATGCAGCCACCAATTATTTACAGACCAAGACGCAAAGTCAGCTGTTTACTGCCTTCCAGCCAAAAGTGAAAGCTTCATTAGGAAAAGTAGGTGCGGATACGGTGTGGAAAAATCTGATCTCCAAATACAATACATTTACGGGGCAGTCTGTAACGACCGATCTTAATGAATATGTTACAACAGAAACCATCAACGGTGTCTTTAAAATGGTGGCAGACAAAGAAAGCGGCATCAGAAATACGCCAGCGATGAGAACGACTTCTATTTTACAGAAGGTTTTTGGGGCGCAGGATGCGAAATAGATGTCAGATATGAGACACTAGATATTGGACTTACACAGTGGAGGTTTAAAATTTAGTTGAGATTAAAATACAAAAAAGGCTGTTTCAGAAACTGAAACGGCCTTTTTTATTTTATGTTTTGAAACAAAAATTATATGATATGCTTCGTGAACTTCGTTCGTAAAGTATCTTCAATTATATTAGAATTGCATTTCAGGAATTTCTCCCTCTATGATAAGATCTGCTTCTGTAGACTGTACAATATGTTCCACTGAAACGCCCGGCGCTCTTTCTACTAATTTGAATCCTTCAGGAGTTACGTCTAACACCGCCAGTTCGGTCACTACTCTTTTCACGCAGTTAACGCCAGTAAGCGGAAGTGTGCATTTTTTCAGGATTTTGCTTTCTCCAGCTTTGTTCACGTGCATCATGGCAACGATAATGTTTTCTGCGGAAGCTACCAGGTCCATTGCGCCTCCCATTCCTTTTACCATTTTCCCCGGAATTTTCCAGTTGGCGATATCCCCATTCTCTGAAACTTCCATAGCTCCAAGGATGGTAAGATCTACTTTCTGGCCGCGAATCATCCCGAAACTGAAGGCTGAGTCGAAAAACGAACCTCCAGGCAGAATAGTGATCGTCTGTTTTCCAGCATTGATGACATCTGCATCTTCTTCACCTTCGAAAGGAAAAGGTCCCATACCTAGAACTCCGTTTTCACTTTGGAATTCTACGGAAATACCTTCTGGAACGTAGTTGGCGACCAAAGTAGGGATTCCAATTCCCAGGTTTACATAGTAACGGTCTTTCAGTTCTTTTGAAATCCTTTTAGCAATTTGTTCTTTTGTAAGCATAATAAAAACTTAAACTGCAATTTAATTCTTTTCACTTGAATACAAAAGGGCTTTGTTATTGAAAATTATTAAGATCCCTCTGCTTTCTGGACAAAGCATTCCTTTGTCTGATAACGTCCCGAAACAAAGCATACAGGAAATATCCTTGTCAAGGTTTAAAACCTTGACAAGGATAACAGTCATTTCTAATCTCCGTTTCCAGCCGAATTATATTAATTTTCTTAACGCGAACTCAGGATAGTATTATAAGTCAAAATAATATCTCTAATTTTGCAACATTATTGATTAGAATGAAAATACTTTTAAAATACCTTAAACCTTACCAATGGTTGATCGCCTTTTCTTTGTTTTTGGCAACCATTAATCAGGTTTTTTCTTTATTTGCACCAGCCATTACAGGGAATATCCTGGACAAACTGGTTACGCATCCTAATTTTTTTGATAAGGAAAAACTCCTACCCAGAAATCTGAACCAATATTTATATGGAGAAGGAATTTACCATGGTGTTTTTTACTTTTTAGGATTACTTATTGGAACAGCAATGGTAAGCAGAATTGCTAAAGCTTTTCAGGATTATGCGGTAAGCGTCATCACTCAAAAATTTGGGGCGAAAATATTTACAGACGGCTTGAAACATTCAATGGCATTGCCTTATCAGGAATTTGAAGATCAAAGGAGTGGTGAAACACTGTCGATTTTAACGAAGGTTAGGGAAGATACTGTAAAATTCATTACCAGCTTTATTAATATCTTCTTTGGAATTTTAGTCAGTATTATTTTCGTTTCTGTGTATGCTATCCGCCTGCATTGGTCAATTATGCCTGTGTATATCTGCGGGATTTTCCTGATTGCCTTCATCACCAATTTATTGAGTAAAAGAATAAAAAGCATTCAGAAAAGCATTGTTTCCGAAACCACGGCTTTAGCCGGAAGTACTACAGAAAGTTTAAGGAATATCGAAATTGTTAAAAGTTTAGGATTAACCAATCAGGAAGTGATCCGTTTAAATAACAATACGTACAAGATTCTGGGACTTGAACTCAGAAAGGTGAAAAGCATCCGTTCTTTGAGCTTTATTCAGGGAACGATGGTCAATTTTCTTCAACAGATGATCACGATGACCTTATTGCTTTTGATTTTTAAAAATATTGTGACTCCGGGACAGTATCTGTCTTTGATGTTTTATGGTTTTTTCATTTTCGGACCGATGCAGGAAATCGGGAATATCATCATTTCGTACCGTGAGGCAGAAGCTTCTCTTTTTAATTTTGATAACTTAATGAAAAAAGAGGTGGAAGAAAAACCGCTTCATCCCAAACAAATTGGTGCTATTGAGGAACTGGAATTTAAACACGTTTCTTTTAAACATCAGTCTGCTCAATATAAAGCTTTAAATAATATCTCTTTTGATGTTAAAAATGGCGAAACTATTGCTTTTGTGGGGCCAAGTGGTTCGGGAAAAAGTACATTGGTAAAATTACTGGTTGGATTGTACAGACCTCAGGAGGGAAATATTTTTTACAATACGATTAATGGAAAAGAATTTGATTTTGATGAACTGAGAAATCAAATTGGCTTTGTCACACAGGATACTCAGCTTTTTGCAGGAACTATCAGGGAAAATCTTCTTTTTGTCAACCCTAACGCTACAGAATCAGATCTGGAAATTGCTTTACAGAAATCAAGCTGTACGGCATTGTTGGAAAGAGCGGAAAAAGGCATAGAAACTGTGATTGGTGAAGGTGGGCTGAAACTGAGTGGTGGAGAAAAGCAAAGAATTGCCATTGCCCGGGCGCTTTTAAGAAAACCTCACTTACTGATTTTTGATGAAGCGACTTCAGCTTTGGACAGTATTACTGAAGAAGAAATAACGTCTACTATTAAAGACATTTCAAAAGAAAAGGAACAAATCACCGTACTTATTGCACATCGTTTAAGTACGATCATGCATGCAGACCGAATTTATGTGCTTGAACGCGGGCAAGTGATAGAAATGGGATCTCACGATAATTTGATCGCCGAAAAAGGATTGTACTACGCCATGTGGCGACAACAAATCGGGGAAAGAAAAATGCTTATTTCACCGGATGCATAACACAAATAAAGCGCTGAAATATTTTCAGCGCTTTTGTTTATATTACTATTTTAGACACATAAGCTTTTTAACCCTAAAGATTAATTAAGAAAGTCGAAGATTTTCATCTTCTGTGAACTTCTATTTTCATTTTAATAAAATGATAAAGCTTTTCTACCTTTTGTGGTTAAAAATAGAATGTTTATTATTTTGTTCTCACTGTTCTCTGTTCAATTCTCTTTTCAAATTTTTCACCCTGGAAAATTCTCTGGATCATAATACCCGGAATATGGATCTCGTTAGGATCTAATTCTCCCGGTTCTACCAATTCTTCTACTTCAGCAATGGTAATTTTTGCAGCACCGGCCATAGGATGATTGAAATTCCTTGCAGAACCTTTAAAGATCAGGTTTCCGAGATGATCTCCTTTCCATGCTTTTACGATGGAATAATCTGCTTTGTATGCGTGTTCCAGGATGTGAGGTTTTCCGTCAAAATCTTTTACTTCTTTACCTTCTGCAATTTCAGTTCCGTAGCCTGCCGGGGTATAGAAAGCAGGAATTCCAGCCTGTGCCGCTCTGCATTTTTCTGCTAAAGTTCCTTGTGGTGTAAGTTCCACTTCAAGTTCTCCTGACAGCATCTGTCTTTCGAATTCCACATTTTCTCCTACATAGGAAGAGATCATTTTTTTGATCTGTCTTTTCTGAAGCAGCAGTCCCAATCCAAAATCATCAACCCCTGCATTGTTTGAAATACATGTTACCTCTTTCACATCGCTTTCTACCAAAGCATTAATTGAGTTTTCAGGGATACCGCACAGACCAAATCCGCCCAGCATTAAAGTCATTCCATCCTGAATACCTTCGATGGCTTCCTTTGCATTTTTTACTCTTTTATCTATCATGAAATATTAGATTTTTCTGTCCGTTAAATTTAATAAATTTTCTCATATTTACAGCACCCTGGAATCTATTTGAATTTTGCTCTGACTTTTTGCAGATTCTGCCCTCATAGTTCAGGTAAATCCTTTATAAACCTAAAAGTTTTAATCTGTAATACCTGCACCATGGAACAAAATGCTTTCAATAAAACCGGAGATCTTTTTTATGTCATCTGTAGAATAAGCATTGGGCTTTTCTTTTTGATCACGGGCCTCAACAAGCTTTTCCATCCTGTTTTTCAAGGCTATATGCTTAAAACCATCAGCAGTTTAGGCTTCTCCAATCCTCAGTTTATGGCTAATTTTGTTGCTTTTAATGAAGCGTTTTGGGGATTGCTATTATTATTGGGACTGTTAACCAGGTTCAGTTCACTGTCATTAATTGTCATTATGCTTGTTGCGTTAGTCACCAAAGATTTACATTCTATTCCCACTGAACTGGTTCCTCTTGATCCTTCCGTGGGTACCCGTCCTATGGATCATTTCACATGGCTTACCTATTTCTTTTTTCTTCCACAAGTACTGTTTATCATGTTATTGGGCATGTTTTCTCTTTATGGATACAAAGCTTTCGGGATCGATCAATTTATAAAAAAGAGTAAAACTCCTAAACATTAAAAACAGATCGACACCTATTTTACGTAAGGTTCAATTAGTAATAATTTTTTCTAAAAAATTCCGTGATTTTACGGAGCTTTTACGTTTTAAATCCACTTTATTTCTCAGTAAATTGACTTATCTTTGATCCGAAAAACCAATACTAACCACAATTTTATAAAAAGATTATTAGGAGTGGTCCACAGCTGTTTCCGGACCTACTTAGCCTACACCATATAACTATTCAATATCTTCAACCGTACTCTACATTTCAATTAGTAAACCATTTAAACTTTAATAAAGACATGAAAAAATTATTTACATCAGCAGTTCTTGCCCTGATCCTCAGCATCAGTGTCGGTGCACAGGAAAAAGTCTATTTTGATGAAAACTGGGAGAAAACTACTCAGGACAAAATGGAGTTCTATCGTGAAACTGAGAATAAAGGTAAGCTTACTTTGATTAAAGATTTTTATAAAAACGGAAAGCTACAGATGGAAGGTCTTGCTTCGAATGCTACGCCTGGTAGTGAGATTTACGAAGGAAAAGTAACCTGGTACAGCCCTGAAGGCAAAATTTTAAGCACAGGAACATTTTCAAATGGAAAACAGATAGGACCCGCCCAGACTTTTGATGAGAAAGGAAGGCCTTTGGAGGACCTTATTTACAAAGCAGACGGAACTTTTAAGGGAAAAATGTACACCTATAAGGATCCGGAGCTTTCTTCTTTCTACAACAGCATTACAATCTATGAGAATTCTGATACTTTCAAAACCATAGCCTATGATGAAGATATTAAAGGAATCCGCTATGAGATCACCACCGACAGCAAAGGAAAGTATGAAACGAAATATTACGGCGATAAAGGAAAACATATTGGCACCAGCAATACAGACAGTTCCGAGGATAATCTGGTGGTAGAATATTATTATAATCCGATGAGGGTATCCAAAATCGAGAAACAGAAGAGTGACGGGACGATAAAGGAGAGCGTGATTTATTCAAAAACCGGGAAAATTCTCCAGGAAGATAAGAAAAGCAAAAAAGACGGCTATAAAACGACCTACGATGAAACAGGTAAGAAAATAGGAAATCTGACCTATGTTTATGATAAGGAATCTAATTATTACAAGCCTCAGGACGGTGAAGATTATCAGTTCAACTATGACTTTTCGGGCTTCACGGCGATTGATGTTTATAAAAACGGTTCTGTAATTCTGAATAAATATTTTGATGACAACGGAAAATTATCTTCTGAAAAAGTTTTAAAAGATGACGTCGTACAGGAAATCAAGTATTATCATCCGGATGGAAGACTAAAGGGAACTTTAACTTATAAAGATGATATGCCTTACAGCGGAACTTTGTATGAAGAGCTTAATGAGCAGCAATATAAAGACGGTATTTTAGTACTTTCAAAATCTTTCAGAGAAGACGAAAAGATAAAATCCGAGAAAAAAATGAATACCAAGCAAACAGGATATGATTCTACTGTTTATGATGAAAAAGGAGCCGTTGTCTATACCTACAGTCAGCCTTTGGAAGAAGCGGAAGGTTTCACAGCGCAGATCGTACAGTATGCGAAAGGCAAACCAGGCAATAAGGCTGTGGTAAAAGACGGAGTTCTTCAGAGCGGAAAAATTAAATATAAAACGGAATCCGGATTAAAGGAAATGGAACGCAGTGGAAAATGGATCCTGTTAAAAGTTTATAATGCCGAAGGAAAACTTATTCAGGACTCAAAAATTCTTGCAGAGGCTGAACCACAGGATGTTTATAACGTTTTGAGTACAACGATACAGGAGGAAGATCTTCTGTATGAGTTTTAAAATATTTTTAAGTTTTAATAAAAAAATCGGCTGTTTGTAATGGCCGATTTTCGTTTTTTTCCTCCAAAAATTTAAAGTTCTCTATCTGTGAGCTTTTTTTGACGCAAAGAATGATTAATTATGCTGGAGATTTAAGAGAAACAAACAGGGAGCAACGAATTGATGCGATGAAGGATTTGTTTTGGACTTCACCAGATTTGTTCTTTTTATGATCTTCTTTTATGATTATATGATTAAATAGAATTGGCTGTCTTTTCAAGACAGCCAATTCTTTTATTGTTTTATACTACTCTATTTTTTACTGTATCACCAGTTTTAAAGTAAATAGTTTTCTTGTGTGAACTTTTACAAAGTATACTCCTTTCGGAAGATTTTCATTCACAAGGGAAAAACGTTGATTGTTGATGTTTTTTGATTCATACAACAGCTGTCCTGATGCAGATACCAGCTCGATTTTCTCAATCGGGTAATCACTCTTGATGAAGGTAGGCTCGCCCGGTTTTGTAGGATTCGGGTATAACACTACATTTTTCTCTGTACTCTTTGTCTCTTCGGTTCCCAGCGTTCCGGATGTCACCTGAAACTGCTTCCTGTTTGAAACTTCTGTGTATGAGTCGTTCGTAAACATCACCATATAATAATTCCCTGGCGTTGTAGGAAGCGCGGTTCCCTGGATCGTTTTGGTTCCCTGAGTAACCCCATCGAAATAAGTATAAGAAACAAAGTTATCATCTGGAGTCTGGATATTCTGGGGATAAATTCCCAGCCAGTCTTTGATAATCCCTGGAGAATCCGTCCATGAAGCTGTAATATTTTCACCTAATGTATAGACCGGCTTGTTGATCCATAGTTCTGTTACAATATCCCCTACTTTAAAGAATACCGGATCTCCGATTCCCGTATATCCATCTTCAAGAAGATACTGGGCATAATAATATCCTTTCGGAAGGCCTGTAAAATTCAAGGTTCCTGAAGGAGTCGACACATAGCTCCATTTGATAGAAGTATTCGTTCCCGGTGTCTGTCCCATTTTATAAATTCCAATCCAGTCTTTCACCAAATTCGGTCCGTTGCTGTAATTGATTACAACAGTTCCGCCTACAGGATAGGCATCCGCAGTAGCCTGCAGTTGTACTTTCGGGCCTACATAGAAGTTTTTTCTTCCAGTAATTTCAGTGTACCCTCCATTGGCGAAGAACCCTGCAAAATACTGTCCTTTATTAGCAAGACCATTCGTGAAAACAGCTGTTCCTGCCGTTTGCCCGTTCGTATAAAGGAAACTTTGAGAAGTGGTTGTAGCAGGCGTTTGTCCTTTTTTATAGATTCCTACCCAATCCTGCTGATTTCCAGGACCTCCTGTGTAAGTCGCGGTGATAGGTTCAGCTTGCGTATATTCGGTTTTATCTAATGTAAATGTAGGATTGGAAACCACACTTCCGGTCACCTCAAACTGTTTTACATCACTCCAGTCGCTCCATTCCAGGTTTCTGTCTCTGTAACGTACCTTTACATAATAGGTTCCGTTTGAAATAGAGTTTGCTGGAATCGTCGCTTTTGTAATATCAAGTCCCGCGTTTAAGTTTTTCGTTTTATCCGGTGTTCCGTTTCCTTCTTTTCCGAACCAGTTTTCATAGTCGCGGTAGAACTCTTTTTCAATGACAGAAAAATTGGCTGCTTTACTTATCTGAAACTGAGTGGTATTCAGGAGCTCTCCGTTTGATGAGGCAAAAGCACTTCCGTTCAAGGTCAGAGGTAAGGTTACCGATGTAGAAAAAGTATTGGTAACAGTCGGTTTTGAAGGCTTTGGTTGATTTTTATACCTGTGGAAAGTATCTACCAATTCATTGTATTTTCTATTATACACTCCTCCTATTGAATAGGATTCTATATCTACTTTTCCGGTCTGTACATCTACTTCCACAATCTGGTAAGTCCAGTCTGTAAGGGTTTTCTGTACATCATCAAAATCCTGCTCATTAGACATTCCCCAATACTGATCCCATGCCGTTCCTCCGGAAATGATCTGGTAATTTGGGGTATCTTTTAACTGCCCTCTGTGGTACAGGTGATGGTGAGCTCCAACATGCATTAAATATTTATTGGAAGTCGTCAGCAACGGTACTGCATTGTTTCTTACC
This sequence comes from Chryseobacterium antibioticum, assembly GCF_012927325.1. Lineage (GTDB taxonomy): Bacteria > Bacteroidota > Bacteroidia > Flavobacteriales > Weeksellaceae > Chryseobacterium > Chryseobacterium antibioticum. Next base: position 18,202 of record NZ_JABBGI010000024.1, read on the forward strand.
CATGTAGAAATATCTCCTACATATTGTTCTGCCTGATACGGTCTGTGACTTAAAGAAATGATCCAGTCTACTGTAGGATCACCATTTGCTTCATTCAGGATCTGAGAAAGCCAGGTCTGTTGTGCAGTACCTGTATGTTCAGAGCTTAAGCTTACAAACAGAACGTTTCCTGCCTGCTGTGCATAATAGTTTTCATTTCCGGATGCAATATTTTTATATTTAATTTCATCAATATAGAAATGAGCATAATAAGAATTCATTCCAAGAGTTCCGTAAGTCTCATGGTTTCCCACCGTCGTCTGGATTGGAAGATAAGGTGACAGTTTAATGTTCTTTTTAAAATGAACATTCTCATAATGATCTAGTGTACCAACGTCTACCTGATCCCCCACCATAAAGGTAAGAGCAATATTATCCGAAGGGTCGGAATTGGCTCCAAACTTCTGCTTTAATTTTTTATAAGCATTTAAAGTAAGGGAATCGTATCTTGGTTCCGCTTTGATCTGGTTGTCGCCCATGATCAGGAATCGTATTTTCCCGTCTGTGGTAACAGGCTGCCCTGGCAGAGGAAGTGTTCTGAAATTATAAACCGAGGATTCGCTGGTTCCGGTCTTTATTTTATAATAGTATTTTGTGTTTGGCTGCAGTCCTGCAACCTTTGCGGTATGGTAATAATAGTTGTTGTTATACCCTGTATCGGAAAAAATGTTGGTTGTTCCGGTAACCGTCACGTTCAGACTGGTTGGAGAGGTTCCGTAGATTACGGTTGTTTCGTTGTCGAAAGCTGTTTTCCAGTTGACAATCATCGAATTTGGCGTCGGATTCTGCAGGTAGGGAAACAGAGCTTGCCCGAATGCCATCTGGACGGCAAAACAGAAAAAGAAGAAATAATGTTTCATAATAGTTTACTTTTGTATAGATTTATTTCGATTTGTAAATCAGGTCCTTAAAAAAACAATGACCTGATTTTTTAATTTCGGGCAAAAGTAGACTTCCTATATAAACTGTACCTGTTGGGAGTTTAAAAGAACTGTTAATTTTCAGGCAGATTCGGGGTGAAAAAATTATAGTTTTTAGTACATTAATTATTTGGTGGAATCAAAAACTATTTTGTATCTTTGCGACCTGTTATTCAACCTCTGACGAAGAACGTGTAAGTTGCTTAGCTTTAACATTTTATTTTATTAAAAATGGATTTATTAAAGTACGTACAAGATCAGTACATTACTAAAAAAGATTTCCCTGAATTCAAAGCAGGAGACACAATTACTGTGTATTACGAAATTAAAGAAGGACAAAAAACCAGAACTCAGTTCTTCAAAGGTACCGTTATTCAATTGAGAGGTACTGGAGCTACAAAAACATTCACAATCAGAAAAATGAGTGGTGATGTAGGTGTAGAAAGAGTATTCCCTATCAACATGCCTGCCCTTCAAAAAATTGAAGTTGACAGAAAAGGTAGAGTTAGAAGATCTAGAATTTATTATTTCAGAGACCTTAGAGGTAAAAAAGCTAGAATCAAAGACGCTGCTTACAAGAAAAAGTAATTCAGACAACAATACATACAAAAAGAGGCTATCTAATTCAGATAGTCTCTTTTTATTTTGATAAACAGTGGTGGCTTCGAGAGCCTTAAACCCTGTTTCCTATATTATTCAAAAAATTATTGTTAATCTCGTTCTTTTGTCTTGAAACAAAATGAACCAAAAGTTCAAGACTGGAATCTTTCACTAAAAATTAAAACTTACTCTTAAAATTCCCAAAACTCGCGCGGGTTTAAAATTGTTGTTTCAGTTCAATATTTCGTCCGCACTCAGACAGTGGGAATTTTTTAACGGATTAAGTTATAATTTTTTTAACGCTACAGCTTCCTATGTCAACTATAGACTACCTAATATTCAGTGAAGTACAACCGATTCAATATCAGTCGCGACCTTAGCCTTATAATTTATCTCAACATTACTTAATAAAATCATACAAAGTATTCCAAAATTTATCATAAACTTCTATGTGAGGAAGATGCCCTACATTTTCAAATTCAACTAATTTTGATCCAGCAATTTCATGTTGTGTCTTTTTACCCAGTTCCTGATACTGTCCCATTTTAGGCTGTAGCTCTTTAGGCGCTCTGTCCTTTCCTATTGCCGTTCTGTCTCTTGTTCCAATGATAAGCAGTGTAGGTACTTTTATATTTTTAAATTCATAACAGACAGGTTGGTTATAGATCATATCTGAGGTCAGGGCAGCATCCCAGGCTACCTGCGGATAATCTTTATGAAGCGTCCATCCGGCGATAAGGTCCAGCCAAGGTTGATATTCTTCTTTCCACTTATTATCGTAATAGAATTTCAGCTGATAGTTTTTGTAGGTTTCAGCCGTATTTTTCAGTTCCGACTGATATGCCTGATCTACGGTCTGATACGCTGCAAAAGTTTTATAATCTTCCAGTCCAATAGGATTTTCAAGAATCAGTTTCTGTACTTTTTCAGGATAAAGGAGTGTAAACCTGGTTGCTACCATTCCTCCCATGGAATGCCCCAATACGATTGTTTTATCAATCTGAAGCTTGTCCAATATAGCTTTTGTATTTTCAGCCAGCTGCGAAAAAGAGAACTGATAACTTTGAGGTTTTGAAGATTTTCCAAATCCTATCTGATCCGGAATAATCACTCTGAACCCCTTCTCTGAAAGGTCTTTCGCAGTCTTCTCCCAATAGGCTCCATTAAAATTTTTTCCATGGAGAAGCATGATGGTTTTTCCATTCGGCTTTTGGGGTTGTACATCCATATAAGCCATCTTCAGATCATTATTTTGAGACTTAAGATCTATATAATGGACTGCGTACGGATATTGATATTCGGACAGCATTGCATCCAGTGGCTTTACCTGTGAAAACAGTAACGTTGCTGCAGCTGATATCATGATCACTACCATTGTTTTTCTGAAATATTTCATGAAGATCTTTATTTTAAATATTAAAATTAAAAAAAACCGATCCAAAAGGAACGGTCTTTAATACTATTTATGATTATTTTTTTTAAGCTACTTCTACTACTTTCAGTTCTTTTTTTGCCGGAAGATTCATCAGAACAATGGCAAAAAGAATAAGAATGATTCCTCCCCACTGTACCAGCAAGACTTTTTCACCTAATAAAACGAAAGCCATCGTTACTGAAACCGGAAGTTCCAATGATGAAACAATACTTCCCAGCCCAAGTCCTGCATTCGGGAAACCTACATTAAATAAGATCGGCGGAATAATCGTTCCAAATAAAGCCAAAACAAATCCGTACGTCCAGAATATTGAATAATTAAATGAGTGAATATGCTCTGTATTTTCCGTAAAATTAAGGTATACTGACTTTAAACCGTCAAAATACATAGGTCCGATCTGAGCAAAAAACAGGAATGCAAATACCACCACTGCCCCACCACAAAGCATGACCATACTTTTCCTGAATACCGGCAGACGTGTAGCCAGTGTATTGGATGTAAACATGGTCATTGTATAGGACGCTGCAGCCATTAAGCCCCAAAAAATACCGTGCCAGTCAAGCTCTATATCCATATTGATCAGATTAGTAGCCAATATAGTACCTACCAGTACAATGATCACGGAGACTACTTTTCTTGCATTGGGTAATTTTCTTGTTATAAAACTTTCTACCACAACACTAAACCAAACAGACTGCATCAACAGGACAATCGCTATGGAAACATTGATATACTGAACCGCAATATAATAGAACAGACTCGTACACCCTAAAGATGTTCCTGCAATCATCAACATTCTCACTTCTTTAGCACTTGGAGACGAAAGTTTTTGTTTTGATGTGATCGTCTGAATGAAATTCAGGATCAGAAGTCCCACAATTCCCAGCAAAAACTGAGAAGTAGTGACTTCAGAGGTAGTATAACCATCCTGATAAGCCATTTTTACAAATGTAGCCAGCATTCCGTATATACTAGCCCCAATTCCTACGAATAAAACCCCCTTGAGTATATTTTTCTTCTTCATAATTTTTTTACAGCTTGCAAAGTTACGACATAATAATGGAAATATCCAGAGAGGTCAATATGATAGATAAATAAAATCGCCGCAAGCAAGCTTGCAGCGATTCTCAAAAAATTGATTTATGTAGTAATTATTTCTTAACGATTACTTTAGATGAAGCCTCGAAACCAAGGCCTTTTACTTTCACCATATAAGTTCCGTTTACTAATTTATTTGTAGAAACAGCTTTCTTGGCATCCGGAGAAATTTTATCTTCTGAAGAAACCATCTTTCCTGACATATCATAGATTTCTAAGCTTACTTTTCCAATAGTGCTGCTTGGGAAGTTGATGTAAAACTCATCTTTAGCAGGGTTTGGATAGATAGAGATCTTATTTTTAGCAGCCTGTACCTCTTCTGTTGACAATGCAGCACATCCTTCAGGAAGGGTAAAGCTTTCAGTCTGATCGTTGATGTTCGTCATAGATCCCGCTGTAGCACCTACTCCTAATCCTCTTTTTGCAAAAACTCTCCAGATCATACATTTATCCACTCCAGCTGTTGTTGCCAATTCAGCCTGAAGAATAGCATCTCTTCCATTAATAAAATTGGGATTACATACCTGAAGTTTCAGTGCGTTTGTTACCAATTGAAGCACTCTTGCACTTCCGCTGGTAGCGTTAGCTGTTACATCAGATGCATAGCCGTATTTTTCAACGTACTTCCAGTTTAGATCCCATAACATGCTAGCCCAGATGAATCCGATAGAGTGTGAATCAGGTACGATATTTCCACTCTGGTTTGTATACTCCATACCATTTGTATCCCCATAAGTATAATCATTAATGCCGAAATCTGGAGAATACTTTGCGGGTCTGATACCTCCGCCTGTTGGAGTTTGTCCCGCAGCATAAGTAGCCATACCCCTAGCAACTGAAGCATTATCTCCAGGTCTATTGGTTAGCATGAGAGCGAAAAAGTCTGACCATCCCTCTCCCATCTGTTCTTTACTTGAACTTGAGCTTAAGCAGGTATATCCGTTTCCTGTTAATCTGTTAGAAATCCCATGTCCATACTCATGAGTGATGATACCATTGTCAAAACTTCCATCTGGCGTTACAGCAGAAGCTGGATCATTTTTCAGTGTCACATTGACTGTTGTATTTGCAGCAAGCTGAGTTTTGATATATTCACCTTCAGGATTTAAGATAATTACTGACGGAATTGTAATCGTAGCATCAGCTCCTGACATCTGTGTAGGGAAATTTGTAGCTCCTACATTATTATATATAATAGCACCAATAGCTCCTGCATCCTGTGCATTTTTCACTTTCAATGTGAATGGACAGTTTGTACCACCTCTTTCCATCAATCCAATTTTCCCGGTAAGAGATCCTGCAGGAAGTGCTGTACAACCATCAATTACCGAAGCAAGCTGCACATTACCAGTAACTCCTACAGCATCTAATGCAGGTCCAAACTGAGCAGTCCCAATGGCTGGATTGCGGCCAGTTGCTACACCTGGGGTATTATAATAGAATAATTGATTCACTGTAGACCATAAATACATCTGCATAGTTGGTCTAGTTCCATCCATGGGTGTTGCAAAATTTGCATTATTACTACCACCACCATCTTGTGCTTCAGCTTTTACATAATCATTTCCAGCACCTCCATTTGTAAAATTATTCTGTTGGAAATTTCTGGCTGATTCGGTAAATCCAAATTTATAAAATACATCATGAATCCTATTATTTACATAAAATAAATTGGTAATCGAAGCATTTTGATTGCTAAAAGAATCTGCATGAATATTAAAAGGAAAGTCAAAATTCCGAGAAGCACCCCCATCTGCCGATATACCACTATTTAAGCCACCCGCATCTTCATATGCATGCACATTATTCCCTCTTGTAGAAGTATAGTGAGTAGTTCCGTCAGAATGCCATCCTTCTGGTGAAGATGCCAACATCCAAGGATTTGAAACAAGAGATCTATTACCGAATGTAGGAGCTTCTATAGGAAATGGAAATACATTGTACGAAGCATTGTCAGGTACTAAAAAAGCAGCTGCTTGGTTTAATAAATTGATAGGTCCTATAAGTTGATTCTTAGCTACACTTTCATGATCGTGAGAATAAGCACCGTGTTCAAAATTACATGATAAATTTAAATCAAGCTTACTGATAATCTCTCCTGTAGAAGCATTGACCAAGATATTCCAGTAGCTTTCAGATTTTGGTTCTCTTAAAGAATACTCATAGGCAAGTTTTAAATCACCTCTGTCTTCAACATATACCAGCCTTTGTTTTGCTGCACTTCCTGTTACAGGCTCAGATTCAGAAAAACCAATAATAGGCAGATTTGATATCTCATCTTTTCTTAAATCTTTTGCAATAGCCTGAAGTGCTTCACTTTTAGTAACTGTTGTATTTTTAGGAGCAGATACAGAATAATCTTTTACAAAGTTATCTGTGTAGTACACTATTTTGTTATCCCTGACAAGGGCTGTTCCTACAGAGCTGTACACCGGCAAACCGTTATACATCTGCTGAAACTTTACAACATCTCCGTTCATTGACTTTGAAGAATCAACATTGTCAATAACGAAACTGGTAAGATCGTTTTTCTTATATTCTCTCGTTTTGTTTTGAGAAATATAATCTTTAACTAACTTCTCGTTATCTTGTGAAAATAAACTAGAAGGAAACACTGCGAATGCAGCAAATAAAAGAGGTAGAGTTATCTTTTTCATTTTTACTAATAAAGGCGCTAATGTACAAATAATTCACAATTAATAAACTTTTTTAAGAAATTATTTATAAAAATAAAATATTTACATAAAAGAACTCTCATTACTGGGATTTTTATCATTTCTACAATTAAGCTATAGCAGATCATTTCATTATAAAAACTGTCCTGAGGTCCATTAATTAACTGATTACATTTTCGAAATTAATAAGGATAAAGAAATTTCAAAATCGGGCATAAAAAAAGCCGCTCAAATGAGCGGCTTAATATGATCTAATGGTTCAAAGATTATTTACCTTCTTCCATTTTTCTTTTCAATTCTGCTAATGCATCGATATCTCCAAGAGTTGATCTTTCTTCATTGTTTGAAGAAGAAGATGTATTATTAGATCTGTTGTTAGAAGATTCTCTTACGTTTTTCTTCTCTTCGTCTCTAAAGATACCAGTATGAGATACTACTACTCTTTTGAATTCTTTGTTGAATTCGATTACTTTGAACTGAGCATCTTCACCTTTCTTGATTTTAGATCCATCTTCTTTCTCTAATAATCTTGATGGGCAGAAAGCTTCTACTTCAACGTCTTCGAACTGTACAGAAGCTCCTTTATCGTGAACTTCTACAGCTTTACCAGCGTGGATAGTACCTTCAGCATATTTAGTTTCGAATTTATCCCAAGGGTTTTCAGTTAACTGCTTGTGACCTAAAGATAATCTTCTAGCCTGAGTGTCTAATTCAAGAACGGTAACGTCTAATTTATCACCTACTGCACAGAATTCTGATGGATGCTTGATTTTCTTAGTCCAAGAAAGATCAGAGATGTAGATTAATCCGTCGATACCTTCTTCTAACTCTACGAATACACCAAAGTTAGTAAAGTTTCTTACAGTTCCTACATGCTTAGATCCTAATGGATACTTAGTTTCGATATTTTCCCATGGATCTTTAGACAATTGCTTGATACCAAGAGAGATTTTTCTGTCTTCTCTATCTAAAGTTAACACTTCAGCTTCAACTTCATCACCTACTTTCACGAAATCACCTGCAGATCTTAAGTGAGTAGACCAAGACATTTCAGAAACGTGGATCAATCCTTCTACACCTGGAGCAATTTCTACAAATGCACCATAGTCAGCAAGAACTACTACTTTTCCTTTTACTTTGTCACCAACTTTCATGTCAGCAGAAAGAGCATCCCAAGGATGAGCTTCTAATTGCTTCATACCTAACTGGATTCTAGTTTTCTCGTCATCGAAATCAAGGATAACAACTTTTACAGTCTGTCCGTCTTCAAGGATTTCAGATGGGTGGTTCACTCTAGACCAAGAAAGGTCTGTAATGTGGATCAATCCATCAACACCTCCTAAGTCAATGAATACACCATAAGAAGTAATATTCTTAACAGTACCTTCAAGAACCTGACCTTTTTCAAGCTGAGCGATGATTTCTTTTTTCTGACCTTCGATATCTGCTTCGATCAATGCTTTGTGAGATACTACTACGTTTTTGAACTCAGGGTTGATTTTCACAACTTTGAACTCCATAGTTTTACCTACGAACTGATCGTAATCTTTAATTGGCTTAACATCAATTTGAGAACCTGGTAAGAATGCTTCGATTCCGTGAACGTCAACGATCATACCACCTTTAGTTCTAGACTTAACAAAACCGTTAACGATTTCTCCAGTTTCGTGAAGTTCGTTTACTCTATCCCAAGCTTTAAGCGTTCTAGCTTTTCTGTGAGATAATTGTAATTGTCCTGTTTTGTCTTCTCTTCTGTCTACCATTACTTCCACATCGTCACCTACTTTTAGGCCTGGGTTGTAACGGAATTCGTTAAGAGAAATAACACCTTCTGATTTGAAGTCGATGTCTACGATAGCTTCTTTATCAGTTAATCTTACAACTTTACCAGTGATAACGTCGTTATCATTTAAACTGCTAAGAGATCCGTTGTAGATTTCTTCTAAATCGCTTTTTTCTTTTCTTGCGTCTGCATCAAGACCTGATTCGAAAGAATCCCAATCAAATTGTTCTGGTGCTACGTTTTGGTTTAATAAAACCTCTGCTGAATTTGTCTCTTTTGACATTTTCTAATAAAATTTGTATTCCTTCTTTTTTAATGGTCTGAATGAATGTGGATCTAAAAAATACGGAAGTAATTAATTTTTAATAATTTACCTTATCAAACCTCTCACACAAAAGTGGGTGCAAAGATATGAAATTTATTTTAACTAAATACAATAATTTTACTTTTCAAATGTACTTTCTAAAACCTTCTTAAACTCATTTTCATTACCGTAATTATAGAAAGGAACTGCTGTAATTTTGTAGGTATCTGTATAAATTTTAATAGATTTTTGCTCGTTTCCTATGATCTTCAAAAAATCTTCCTTCCATTTGTCATATCCTATTAAGTGAGCTCCTTTAGGTTCAATAAATACTTGAAAAGTCAGCTGCTTATTGGCTCGTTCACTACAAAACAGTAAAAAATCCGGTTCAAATGCCCGACCGTATTTATCAAAAATTTTAATTTCTCTTTCATTCCGTATGAGATGAATATTTTCAAACTTATGACTGAAACCTTCAAAACGTCTCGAAAATAATGAAACAAATGCCTTTTCTTCAATAGTTCCAAAATTATCGTTGAAAGAAAACCAATCTTCTTTGTCTAAATTAACTCTAAATTTATCGCTCGTTTCTGATTGACTTTTTGCTCTTTCGCTGTATTTGTTTACCCTGATTTCTTTATCTCTGAAAACCTGCCGAATAGGTTGCGGATAATATTCTGAACCTTCATAATCCGTAGAATTATTTTTAATTTCAACTTCTATACTTTGCAAAAGTCCGTTCAATGCCTGAAGATAATCAAAATGTGAAATTTCCTGAAGACGGTTATAACTTCCTATGAACGTAATTTCTAAATTTCCTAAATATTCTTTACCTTCAATAAAATCTGAAAGTGAACGAAGATTTGGAAAGTAATGTGAAAGGTTATTGAAATAATAAAATGGATTCCGACTTAAGGCGTATCTGATAACGTGTTTTGGAATATCTTTAAGTTCAACATCTTGAGGCTTTATTGTTTCATCAAAAAAAACGGGACTTTCTGATTCAAAAAACACACTGGAAACTCTTCCGGAACCTGAAGAAAGCTGATATCGATAATTGGTTTTTGTAACGCCCAAATCCACAAACGATTTTACTTTATCAAAATTTTTGGGCAATTTTTTATTGGAAAAAACATACCCTTTTTTATATAATTCAGAATTTTTAAATATTGACTTTAAAGTCAGTTTTTTGGTTTCGAGATTGACATCGTCTTCATAAATTCCTGTTTCTACCAAAGCTTTTTTTAGTTCTGAAATATAACGGCTGTCTTCTTTGGTATGATAATAAAGTTCTTCCAGTATTTTTAAATCATTTGAAATGTCATCATCATATTTACGGACAAATTTATCTTCGCCTTCTTCCAGTGCAAAAGGATAATATCTCGCTCCGCGACCAATCAATTGAGCTTCCGAAAGTGTTGTTTTACCAGGATTTCCATCTTTTCCGTCACGGTCTTCGTATAACCTTACAATATCAAACAAGTTAAGAACATCCCAACCTTCGTTCAATTTTTGAACGGCAAATACAGCACGAATCGGGTTATTTTCATCTTCTAAAGTATTGAGTAAAATCTGATTTTTCTCTGCCTCAGAATCATTATTCGCACTCAGACAATTTTCTTCCCGGAAATTGGTATGAATTCGTTTTGCAATCTCATTCAATGAAATATTCTTAGTTTCAAAAAACTGAAAAGCCTTCTGAACAATGGGAACCGTAGACGTTTTCTTTATCTTCTCGATCATCAATTCAGATAAATCATCAATCAGTTTGTGGAAATTTTCTTTATTTTGTTCCGATTCTTTAATCGTTTTCTTTGCTTTAAAAAGAATAACAGGTTTTAAATTAATATTGTTAATCGTTGCCAATTCCTGACGGTATAAGTTAAGAATCAAAGCCTGAATGATGCGTTCTTTTTCATCATACAAGGAGCGGACAAGATTGATTTCTTTAGAAAATTTATCTGTTCTGAACTGCGAAAGATCATATTTATAAATTACTTTATCTTTATACTTATTGATAATTTCCCGACTTTCATAATCCAGAGTTGCCGTAAACTCCAAAAGGATATTGTCAAAATTCTGATGAAGGATTTTTAAAACGGTTTCCTCCCAACTTCCAAAAAGATTTCCAGCTTTTGTCCCACTGCTTAAGTGATGTGCCTCATCGGCAATCATTACTATTTTTTTATCTGCAAAATCTTCGTAAGTAACGCTATTTTCTTTGGTATTATTCAAATCGATATGCAGCTGTTGGATGGTTGTAAATTTGATATTGATATTCTCATGATCGGCTTCATCAAAATTATCAATCTGTTTCAGAAAGACTTCTTTTCCGTTGATGACCACTTTATCATTAAACAGATATTTAGACGTTTGCGGATTGAGAAAATTATCTTTCGTTTTCTGAATGATATTGTTGCTGTTCACAAAAAACAGAAAATTTCGGTATCCTTTTTCATACAACTGAAGCATCAAGCCTGCCATCACCAGAGTTTTTCCGCTTCCTGTTGCCATATTGTAAAGTAAATGGAGTGGTTTATTGGGTTTTCCAACAAAATTTTCTGAATGACAGAGAATAAAACGCTGAAATGCTTCCTGCTGATAAGGTCTTTGGCTAAATTTCAAATTATCTGAAATTTGTGTTGGAATTGTAACCTGAGATATGGCTCTTTTTCCGAATTCCTGTAAAAGTGTATCGTATAGAAATGCCATTTGTTATTTTTTTATTTGGTAAAAATCTTTTGTTACTTTATTTTCTTCCGGTGTACACTCAAAATTCCCGTCGTTAAGTGAAGAGAGATTGACATACAGTTGATTTTTGTTGAGCAGCTCGCAAAGATGTTGTTTTTGTTCCTTTAGATTTAATGCTTTAAAATCTTCGAGATATTGCTCTTGCTTTTTGATATCAATATTGTAATTAAGGAAGGATTTCGTTTTCATTTCTTCCCAGATTTGCAGAAGACTTTCAAAATTTTCTGCTTCTTCGATTTTCTCGATAAATATTTGGTTGTATTTTTTGAGTTCAAGGTAAATGAATGAACCGCCGCCTTGCCAGTTGACAGATTTGGAAATGCCACCTTGTTCACCTCTAATAACATTGTTTATCCTTATTGTACAATCATTATCACCATAATCAATTTGTTCAAGTCCAATATATTGCCTTTCCATTTTGTGGGCAACAGCTGCAGTTGTACCACTTCCTAAATGATAGTCCAACACTATATCATTTTTTGTTGTGCACAAATTAATTATTCGTTCTATTAACTTTTCTGGTTTTTTTCCATTTGGTAAATCAACTCCACCTTCTTTATTTAAATTAATCGTACTAATATCTAACCATAAATCACATAAATATTCGCTTATATAATCTTCTAAAAATAGCATTTGTTTACCCTCCCACCATATATATTCTATTCCTCTTGCAGAAGTAATTTTCGCAAGTTTTTTCTTTATATTTAATTTTTCAAAAGAACTATTATTCGTTCTATAAACTATTTTATTAGCATTACTTATTTTAAATTCCTTGTAATTATCATACGGTTTTTCCAAATTATTAATCTCAAAATACTTGTCAATAGACATAATTTCCCACTCCTCCACAGGTTTTGATTTATCAATAATAATCTTAGAATAATAATTTAAATATTTTTCAAGTTTTGAATTTTCTTCTTCATCTGATTTTTCAATTTTTATTGGGTTAATTTTGCTATTTCTACTTTTTGAATAAACTAAAATATGCTCAAAAACATTAGCAAGTCGTTTATCTACATGAGCCATTTTAACACCAGAACTTTCACTCATTTTAACTGAAATGCTATTTACTAAATTATTAGACCCAAATATTGAATCAGCCAAAATTTTCAAATGAGCATATCCGTCAGTTTTAATTTGAATAAATATAAATCCCTCATCTTTTAATAAACTTTTTGAGACTTCCAATCTATTTTTCATAAATGTTAGCCAAGTTGAAAGTTTAAAATTTGAATTATATTTAAAGCTATCTGTATCAACTGTATTATTAAAATAATAAGGCGGATCAATGTAAATAAGCTTTACTTTTCCCGCAAATTCTTTCTTTAGAGAATGCAATGCGAGAAGATTATTTCCTTTGATAATAAGGTTATCCGTAATCGTTCCGTTTTCATTTCTATTAAATTGGTCAAAACTCTTTTCACCATCTTTATCAAATAGCTTGGCATTGGTAAAAACTTTTGGATCAAGTAATTCGGTAATCTCGTCCTGCGCTAAAGTTTCATTAAAGAAAATTTCTTCTCTTTTATCCTCTTCACGGCTTTGCCCACCTTCCAAAACACAATCCTTAAATGGCCAAACCAAAGCTACTTCGTTGCGTTGTTTCATATATTTGCCATCAATCGATAAACCAATTTTATTCTTAAACTGAGTGTAGCTGTCGTTGAGATAATTTTTCTGTTCAAGAAATTGGATGAAAAGATTTTGGTTAAATATCAAAACATCTTTTACCTTAATGAAAAATTTTTCTTTCAAATCTGAATCGTCTAATAACAATCCAATCAGTTCTTCATCAAAATTTTGTGCTTTATTGAGTACCACCCATTTTTTAACTTCTCCATTATCGGAAACATAATTGGATTCTTTTTTAATTTGATTTTCAAGTGTTTGATATAGTTTCATGGCATAATATTTTAAAAAAATTTATGCCTCAAAAGTATTATCAATCAATAATGAAAAATTACGGAAAACCGTAGTTTAAATAAATATTGAATGAAATTTTAAGCAAAAACAAAATCACTTACCTTTGCAAAATGGAATTAGAATCAATTTATCAAAAACTGCAGATTCAGGATCTGAATCAGATGCAGAAATCTACATATAAAACTACTGAAAACAATACCGACGTTGTTTTACTATCTCCTACAGGTTCAGGAAAAACACTCGCTTTTTTATTTCCGGTTCTTAGAAATCTGAAAAAAGATGTTTCAGGAATTCAGGCACTCATTTTAGTTCCTGCAAGAGAATTGGCATTACAAATTGAGCAGGTTTTCAAATCTATGGGAACAGATTTTAAGGTTTCTGTATGCTACGGTGGTCACGATAAAAAAATTGAGGTCAATAATTTAATTGAAGCTCCGGCCGTTTTAATAGGAACTCCGGGAAGAGTAGCTTACCATTTAAGAAATGACAATTTTGATCCCAAAACGATCAAGACTTTAGTTTTGGATGAATTTGATAAAGCACTGGAATTAGGTTTTCATGAAGATATGGAATTTATTACCGGTTCTTTAAGAGGTCTTTCCCAAAGAATTCTGACGTCAGCGACAGCAATGGATGAAATTCCAAAGTTCACAGGATTGAAAAATGAGAAGATCATTGATTTCTTAAAGTTAGGGGATGCAAAACCAGATATTCAATTGCGAAAAGTAATGACGATTTCTGAAGAAAAGCTGGATACTTTATTTAATTTAATCTGTAAAATCGGTAATAAAAGAACATTGATTTTCTGTAATCACCGTGAGGCTGTAGACCGTATTTCTGACCTTCTGGCTGACAAAGGAATTGACAGGGAAACTTTCCATGGTGGTATGGAGCAGGATGAAAGAGAACGTGCCCTTCTGAAATTCAGAAATGATTCTGCAAGGATATTAATTACCACAGATCTTGCATCACGTGGTCTTGATGTTCCGGAAGTGGAATCTATTGTTCATTACCAGCTTCCCTCAAAAGAAGATGCCTTTATCCACAGAAACGGACGTACGGCAAGAATGAATGCCAAAGGTTTCGCTTACCTGATCATGACTGAGGAGGAAAATTTCCTATTCATTAAAAGCAATACACCGGAAGAAAGTGTTGCCGATTTTAATACAGTTCCCGAGAAAACACCTTTCCAAACGATCTATATCAGCGCAGGGAAAAAGGATAAGGTCAATAAAGTGGATATTGTGGGGTATCTTATTAAAAAAGGAGAACTACAGAAAGAAGATATCGGCATTATTGAAGTGAAAGACACTACTTCTTACGTTGCGGTTTCCAGAAATAAAGTGAGTTTTGTTTTGAAGAAATTAAGCACTGAAAAACTGAAGGGTAAGAAAGTGAAAATGGAAGTAGCCTATTAATTATAAGTAAACAATCGAAAACTACATAAAGTGAAAAATTATCCATTTATTGTATAAAAAATTAATTTTAATACTCTTTTAAGTAATAGTAAAATATTCCTATTTTCTACAAAAAAATCCTTACTAATTAGCAAGGATTTTTTTGTAAGTCTAATACTCTTCACAAAAATTACATCAAATTTCGTGTATCATCATTCTTGATAATCAAAATTTTCTGTAAATTCATTACTTTTTAATTATTAACAATTTTTTGTGAGGGTGTTATTAGGACCAACGCAAGAAATTGTTGGAGTACTACCGAACCAACCTGAATTAGATTCACATTTGCCTACACAATTTGTAATACTAACCTGCGAATGTGTACAATAAACATTACATGTTCTAGTATCATCCCCACCAAATACAGTTTTTAATTCTTCTCGTGAAAGCGTAGTTGCATGTTCAAGCATTTCTTGTGAAAATTTTAATTTTTTCATAATAGTTTATTTTGTTTGTTTAGTTTGACACAAAATTATAAATTATTTTTCCAGCTCTAATTTTAATTTTAATTAACAATAAACAATTCATTATGTAAGGCCTTTACGATCTTACTATTCTCTTTATTTGTTTTTAATGCAATTCTCAAAAAGTTTCATTTAGTCCAATTTTATCATTCAATAGCCTTGTGTATATTCCATACTTGTAAATTAGTCGAACAAAAAGATTTTCAGCACTTATACTAGTTTCTATTAAAAAAAGTTAGCTGAAGAGTCGTAGATTTTTACTGGCAGAGTTTTCATTTGCTCAAGAAATATATTTCGTTCCTGTAAATATTGCATTCTACACATATTATATTCTTCAATAAATTTTTCATCATTAAGGAGAGAACAGAAAACAGAAGCAAGTCCATTAATATTCCATAGGAAACCTTTTGTCAATAATTCGTTTTTCATTTTATATGGCAGAAATGAATATCCTACCCTTAAGCCCGATAATCCAAAATCTTTTTATAATGATCTGATTATTATAATATTTTCGTGAAAACTGGCATAATATTCTAAAGAAGTCTCTTCTTCAATAAAATCAAAAAAGCTTTCATCTATTATGGGTCACTGGTTGGATCTAAGACTCCTATGAATTGTTTTTTAATTCATTGATTGAAAGGGGTTTTCCCGAAGGATTGGATGGGTTTATTAAAATTATGTAGTCTGGGTTGCATTCACCAATAAATTCTAAAAAAGAATTAACTTTTATTCGAAATTCATCTGCTTTTGATACTGAATAATAAAACATTTCATTATCCACTTCTAAAACCTCATAATATATTGAAAATAAAGGTGTTGTTGTGATTATTTTTTTTATTTTTAATAGAGTTTAAAATGTTATAAATAATTTCTATAACCCCATTACCAACCAAAATTCTTTTATAATCAAGTCTTCTCCAAGAACCAATATACTTTGCTAAATGAGTATTAGATGGTGGATAATACATTAATGTTTCTTTATTTATTCTTGTTTGGAGCCATTTGTATACCAAATCTTGCGAATATGGATTAGACAAGTAGCAGGTTTATACCTAGGTTGCTTTCTATTTCTTGAATAGAAGGAGAATGTAATCCGTTTTCACTTTTTAATTCCTTTAATTTATTCTTAATTTCAACTTCTGATAATATCATTTTTATATATTAAGCTTAGGGTATATATTAGTAATTAAATAGTTAAGCTGTAAATCATCATCTACTTCTGTCCAAATATAATTTTCGTATTTACATACTTTATAATTAGATGGTAAATTTTCAAAAATATTATCATATTCATGTTGAAATGAGTTTGAGTCATCAAAAACCTTCTCGCAATAATCCCTAATTGCTTTAATTGAATCAGCAGATGTTTTAGTTATTCCTATATGTTCCCACAAAGTAGTTTTCTCCGAAAAACCAATAGAATTTATATCTTTTGATATGTGCTTTAAATAGCAGTCATTATTTTCTTTTATATAGCAAGCATCATAACGCTCAGGTGCTACATTGGTAGCAAAAATGGCATTTGTGTATGAGTTTGTAATATAAGAATAGAATTCATCATAATCATATATAATATCTGAATCTAAAATAATTACATTCTGATTTATATTATTTTCACTTGCTTTAATTAATTCTTGTAAAGCAAGATAAAGAGAAAACATTGAACCTGAAGTTTCAAATAAATCATTTTTAATCGTTTTAATGTTGACTGAAGTATCAAAATTAAATGAGTTAAAATAATTTTCATATTTAATAAACTCATAACCTATCACTATATATATATCCTTAATTTTTTTTGTTTTAATCAAGTTTCTTATAGAATAATAAATAAGAGGATGCTGTCCCACATTTAGTAGCCCTTTGGGTTTATTTATACTCAATCTTCTTCCAGATCCAGCAGCTAAAATTATTGCTATCATAAAAATTAATTGATTTTAATTTTCAATATATACCTAAACATTATTATGGGTTAAATATTTCAAAACGAGGAGACCTTCTTTCATGAAGTGGAGGAAGTATTAAATAGTCATCATAGTTTCTTTTTAAGTAGGCATCAAATCCTATCGGAATAAAAAAAGAAGAGTCTTCAAACTTTTGTAGAATTAATTCTTCGATTTCTTCAATTTTAAGATAAGACTTTCCTCCTGTTATATTCTTTTCAAAACCGTTAAATAAACATAGTGTTCCTTCAAAATTATAAAGATCATAAACAAAAATATCTAATGATATTCCTCTATTAAAACAATTCTCTTCTGAAGAGAACCTTTTAATAGTCTCATCAACATAACAACTATATTTATGTCTAAACTTCGCTTCTACAAAAACAGAAAATAATAAATATTCTGGATCTGTATCTTTTGTCTGAAAAAAAATATCAGAAGGTATTTCATCACATACTAATAAGAATTTTTCAAAATCTTCTCGTAACATTCCAACATCAGCTTCATAATCCCACGGAATAAATCCTTTATGCCTTATACTTCCTAGTAAAGTTCCATATTCCAACCAATAATTAATTTTATGCCTATCACATATTGAACTAAAGACTTTCAACATTCTCAAAACGACTGACTGAACTTGTAAAATATTACTATTGGCATCATCTATTTGGTCGGGAACAAATTCGGTCATATTGTACTTTTGTGTTTATGTATTTCTATTCTTAGAAATTCTATTGCTAAAATAATACAAAAGCCAAGAGCAAAAAAAACGTTTAGGAATGTTAATGAAAAGATAACATTTGAACTATTAAAAAATGAGTAATTTTATCTCATGTTAAGCATGGTAAGGGGGGGGCAAAGTTATCATGAATGCTAGTTTCCTCATAACCATTTATCCATTTAGGATTTAGATAGTCATTTTTTTATAATAAATATAATTTTTATGGAATTCAAAAAAATAACGTTACTTTTTTTACTACTTTCTCTAAATCTATTTTCTCAGCACAGTAAAATTTATTACGAACTAAAATATAAACAAGATTTATTACAAAAAGAGCCTCCTATTGAAGAAAAAATGATTCTAAAAATAGAAGATAACATAGCTTCTTTTTATCCTGATTTCTTTGAATCTGATACTATAATTCAACAAAATGGTTTGATAAAGATTAATGATTATGTAAGCCAAACTCTTCTACGAAAAATGGGAAATTCTAAAAACACCTATTTTATAAGTGAGGAAAGAATGAATTTTAAATTAGAATCTGATGATAAAATTAATTGGAAAATACTTGATAGCACAAAAATAGTTAAGCCCAATGTTGTTTTAAAAAAAGCAGTAGGGAAATTTGGAGGTAGAGAATGGATTGCTTGGTTTAATAGTGAAATTTCTATTCCTGAAGGACCGTATAAATTTAATCAATTACCTGGTTTGGTTTACGAGGTTTATGATAAAAAAAATGATTACCATTATACATTAATTGAAATAAAAAACATTAAAGGAAACCAAAAAAATGACACAATATTAAACTATTACAAGAATCCAAAACTTATTACATCAATCCAATACCAAAAATTATTGCTTAATAGATATGATAAAATAGGATCTGATTATTTAGATGAAGGGACAAGTTTTACTGATAACAAAACCGGTAATATCATTACTAAAGAAGAAATTTACAAGATTATAGCAGAGAAAAAAAAATATTTCCGAAGCACATATAATCCAATAGAACTAGATAAAGCAGTACATTACCCTGAATAGATTAGTTATAATAGCTATTTTTTGTAAAACCTTTTTAAACTTTTATTTTTCTAAGGAATAAAATAGAGAAGGTTAATAATGTAGGCTCATCCAATTGATACTCAATTTTCAAAACATATTAATAATACTTTTAACTTGGAGCAATTTTTGAGACAGATTTTAATAGAAAAATATAAAACTAATATTTAGTTTTTGTAAAAAAAAATAAAACAGAAAAACGAAAGGATGTCAATTGAAACCCCTTTGTTTATATATTAAAAATACAAGTAAGCCTGCTTTGGGCTTATTTTTTATATAAAAGTCTTTGTATTTCAGGCAATTACGTTATTTTACCCCTCTCACTTTAGTTCGTAAAGTATATACTGATTTTGAAGCCGTAATAAACAATACATTGTTATTTTCTCCTCCAAAAGTTACATTAGAGGTCCATTCTTCTTCAATAGGAATATGATAAAGCTTTTTCCCTTTAAGATTGAAAATATGCACGCCCTTACCGGTTAAATAAAGGTTTCCATGCTTATCCAATGTCATCCCGTCTGAACCCATTTCACAAAACAGTCTTCTTTCGGAAAGCTTTCCCTCACCAAGGATATCGTATACATAGGTTTTTCCGGCATCAATATCTGAAATATACAGTTTCTTAAATATCTCGCTTCCCACTATTCCGTTGGGCTGTACAAAAGTTTCCAGTTTAACGGTCTTACCTTCTTTAGTTCTGTAGTAGAGACTCTTGTGTGCGATTTCCTGTTTAAAATCTACCCAATAATCTCTTTTATACAAGGGATCTGTAAAATACATTCCACCGGATGAATCATTCCAGACATCATTAGGCCCATTGAATCTTTTTCCTTCAAAACCTTTTAGGATGACTTCTACTTTTTTATCTTTTGAAATTCTCCATATCTCTCCCTGATCATCGGAACAAGTAATCAGATTTCCGTCTTTATCGAAATGAGTACCGTTGGCTCTCCCAGTTTTTCCTAAAAACTCTATCACCTTATTGGTCTTCCAATCCCAGTAGTAGATCTTGTCATTAGGCTGGTCAGTAAAATAAACATTCCCCTGTTTATCCGAAGACGGTCCTTCTGTAAAAGTGAATTGGTCCGAAATCTTCTCCGGCTGTGCATCTTCATAAAACATTTTGTTGTAATTTACTGATTGACAGTTTAGCAATGCGAAAACCAAACCAACCATGCTTATTCTGCATATATTTTTCATTCTTCCCCTTTTAATGACGGCAAGTTACAATATCACCTTTAAGAATCAAATATATTTTCTCAGTTTGATCTATTAAAATCTAAAATAAGAAATGTCCCAATTGTACTATTTTTGAAGCAGATGGTATTAGTTAAAAAACAGTTTTATCCAGACCTTTGCCATGGTAAGATCAACACTCCTTTTTCCTTTTTGAAACTGACTGAAAAAACAGCTTGATCCGGCCTCAAATATCACATTAATACTTTTTTAACTTAACAAAAGTACCGCAATGAGTGCAGAATCAGGCAGCAGCAAATTTGTAGAAATAGAAAACGATACGTTTAGGAATTCGGTGGGAACCATGGATGAAACAGGAAAAAGAAAATGGGTCTTTCCACGAAAACCAAAAGGAAAATACACAAACTACAGGAATTATGCGAGTTATCTTATGCTTGCTATATTTTTCGGACTGCCATTTGTGAAAATCAACGGCAATCCTTTTCTTCTGATCAATGTGATCGACAGGAGGTTTTTTATTCTTGGACAACCTTTTTATCTTCAGGATTTCTTTATCCTGGCACTCGGAGCTGTTACATCTGTTATCTTCGTGATGCTTTTCACAGTAGTTTTCGGAAGAATATTCTGCGGGTGGCTCTGTCCGCAAACCCTTTTCATGGAAATGGTATTCCGAAAAATTGAATACTGGATCGAAGGTGACCGAAATAAACAAATGAAGCTGGACAGACAAGAATGGGACGCCGAAAAAATTAGAAAAAGGCTATTAAAATGGTCTGCGTTTGCATTCATTTCATTAACCATTGCCCACTTTATGTTCATGTACATCGTTGGTTACAAGGAAGTATTCCGAATCATGGCTGAAGGTCCTGAACATCATTCCATGAAATTCCTGGCCATGTTATTTTTCACGATGACCTTCTACTTTGTCTTCGCCTGGCTCCGCGAGCAGGTATGTACATTGGTATGCCCATACGGAAGACTTCAGGGGGTATTGATCGATAAACAGACCATTAATGTCTATTATGATTTCAAACGAGGAGAAGGTCGTTCAAAATGGAGAAATAATGAAGACCGTAAAGCAGAAGGAAAAGGAGACTGCATCGATTGCCACCAGTGTGTTGTGGTCTGTCCTACCGGTATTGATATCAGAAATGGGCAGCAATTAGAATGTGTAAACTGTACAGCCTGTATAGATGCCTGTGATGAGGTGATGGAAAAAGTAGGACTTCCAAAAGGACTGGTCCGTTATGCCACAGAAGCAGAAATTGAAAATCAGGAAACCTTCAAGTTCACCTCAAGAATGAAAGTTACAACCGTATTTCTTGCCCTGCTGATTGGATTTTTAGGTTTCTTAATGTATGACCGCGGCTCTATGGAGGCCAAATTCATCAAACCGGCCGGTTCCACGTTCTTTATTAAAGACGGTAAAATCACAAATACTTTTATTTATACCCTTTTAAACAAGTCGAACGAGAGAAAGATCCTGACCATCAAAGTACTGACTCCAGCCCATGCAGAAATCAATTATTTCGGTTCTGAAAAAATTATTCTGAAAGGGGACGAGATTCTGAAAGGAAACATCAATATTACCTTCCCCGAAGAAGATATTCAATTTTCCAAGCAGAATATGGTGATCGGCGTCTTCGACGAAAAGGGGGAAATGCTGGATTCATTTGACACGACGTTTGAGGGTCCGTTTAAACTTATGTTGTAGGAGTACGAAAGAATCAAGATGTTAGATATCAGATGGCAGATTTCAGATTTCAGACACTAGACGAGAGATTTGGCTTCGATAAACATCTATCTTCAGTCTTCCTTCTCCTATCTTTAAATATTAAATTTTAAGCCTTATATTTTCTCATAAACTGAGTAGGAGTCATTCCGGAGCTTTTCCGGAATACTCTTACAAAGTAGGAATATTCTTCATAACCAAGCCTGAAAGCAATCTCCACGAGACTTTCATCAAGATACATCAGCATCCTTTTAGCTTCCAGCACGACTCTTTCTGTAATAACATCGGTTGCTGTTTTCTGAATAACGGTCTGGGCAATTCTGTTCAGGTGCTTTGGAGTAATTCCTAATAAAGATGCATAATGAGAAATAGATTTTTGCTCAGTAAAGGACTGTTCTATCAGATTTTCAAAATCCTGATAATGTTTAAAATACGAGAGACTCGCAGAAGAAGAACGCATATCAATATCTTTTGAAAACAGCCTTGTAGCATTGATGAAAATCTGAGACATCATCGAGAGAATCAGTCCTTCTTTCATCACATTCTGAGACTGATGTTCTCTTCCCAGCTCCTGAAATAAGATGTCATTTTTTCTCAGCTCATCAATATCCAGCTGCAGTTTTCTTGGAAAAGATACAGATCCAAAAAAAGAAAAATTTCGGAGTTTCTGACTCACATAATGCATCTCATAAAATTCCTGTGAGCAAAAGAAAATATATCCGTTAATATCTTCAGAAAGTTCCCAGCTATGAATCTGTCCCGGAGACAGAAAGAAAAGACTTCCCTCGGAAACTTCATATTTCTGGAAGTCTATCTCATGAATTCCATTCCCTTTTGTGAAAAGAACAGCAGCATAAAAATCATGACGGTGTGGCTTTTCAATATGACGGTGCCCCACAGCCAGATGTTCTTTCATGGTATTGAAATAAAAATCTGATGTATTCCTGCCGGACTGGAAAAGCTCAATATGAAGGACGGAGATAGAATTCATTAATGATAATACGCAGAAGTAGTTATTGTATAAAAGTACTGTAAAAAGAGAGAAAAAACAAGCTTCATAAAAAGACAGATTTTTATCAATTCTTTATCCGGAAATTTTTGATATTATCCGGAAAACAGGAATAGAAGTTGTATAATTTGCATCCGAGGTTAAAAAATTTTTATCTTTGGCTTTTAGGATTTGTACAATGAAGATAAACTTAGCTGACAAACTGTATTACTCTATCGGAGAAGTTGCAAAAGCTTTTGATGTAAACACCTCACTTATACGATATTGGGAACAGGAGTTCCCTATCATTAAGCCTAAAAAGAATAAAAAAGGAAACCGCTACTTTACGCCTGAAGATATCAAGAACCTGCAGATGATTTACCATTTGGTAAAAGAAAAGGGCTATACACTGGATGGTGCAAGGATTGCTTTGACCACCAACAGTAAAATTTCTGAAACGGTTACCATTATTGACCGTCTTGAATTTATAAAAGCTGAACTTCAGAAACTGAAAGCTTCACTGGCTGACAAAGATTCAGAATAACTTTATTATATCATACAAAAGCATCTTTTAAAGGTGCTTTTCTCTTTTCCCGGATTCTCGCCTCTATTTCTGCAAATAATTCTATAAAAAAAGTATTCAAATGTAATTTTAAAATCATTTTAAAGAATTTGTTGTACAAAACAATTCCTTTGGCTTTTCATCATTGCTTTGATTTGTTTTTATTAATAAGTTTACTGTATGATGAGAAAAAATTATTACCAGAAACTGGCATTTATGGGGATGATGCTGATCGTCCTGTTGGCCTTCCAAAATTATACGAGCAGAGAAAAAGAAAATTTCCCTGAAATAAAATTTATTACTGAAAATTCAATTCCATTAAATCTAATGGAATTTGATCCGAACAATCTCGATGCAAAGCAATGGGAGAATTTAGGATTCTCCGAAAAACAGGTTTTTACCATTCTTAATTATAAAAAAATTATAGGCGGAAAATTTACGTCTAAAGCTCAATTCAAAAAATGCTATGCTGTTTCTCCCGAAAAATTCACAGAGCTGGAATCTTACATCCTGCTTCCTGAAACTGGCAAAGACCACCATTTTGAAAAGTTTGATACGTATGAAAAGAAAGAGATCCATATTTCCGGAAGATTCAATCCGGATAGACTTTCTGCTGCTGAATGGATCAGCATTGGTTTCAGTGAAAAACAGGCTGAAGCTATTTTGAAATATAAAAACTATTTGGGTGGAAGTTTCGTCAGCAAAGAGAAATTCAAAGAATGTTTTATTATTTCCTCAGACAATTACAGTAAGCTGGAGCCTTATTTAGTACTTCCGGTACAAACTCCTGACGACTTTAAAAACTATGGTAAAAATTATACTGCAAAATCAAAGATTCATTACCGTAATTTTGATCCCAACACTTTAGATCTGGATGGATGGAAGGGTTTAGGATTTTCTGAAAAACAGGCCAATACAATCGTTAATTACCGTGACCGAAATCTCAGAGGAAGTTTCAAATCACTTGAAGATATAAAGAAATGTTTTGTTATTTCTCCGGAAAAATTCGAAGAACTAAGTCCTTATATTAAACTCAATACCAATACAAACCTTATCCAAAAACAGGAAACCGATTTTTCAAAAGTTGATTTAAATATCATCACATTCAAGCAGTTGCTGGAATTTGGTTTGGATGAAAAAAGTGCCGGATCGATGATTGGCTTTAGAAAAAAACTGAGAGGTTTTGTCAATAAACAACAAATTTTAGATACCTATAATATTGATAAAAATTTGGTTCAAAAATTAATTTCTATTGCTCCGCTGGATGTTTCAAATGTTCCTAAGTATACTTTAACAGAAGCCCCTGAAGAATGGCTGAAAGATCACCCCTACTTCAAATATTCTGCTGATAAGATCATATTCTACCGCACTACCTATACGGATGATAAGAAAATTCTGAAGCTTTTAAAATTAAAGCCTGAATATGAGGAAAGAATGAAATTATATTTAAAATAACTGGAAACCATATAGTAAAAACTACCCAAAACAAGATCTGCTATTTTGGATAGTTTCTAATCTGCACATTATTTTAAGTTTTAGTGATGCATGTAGTTGCTGGGACCATTGGTTCCTTCAATTGATTCAGGTAGTATTCCATATTTGGTTCGTAAATCGACGGTACCTAATGTTTTCCCTGTCTGGATTTCAATAACACTAATGGTACCGGAATTTAAGTTAGGAATATCCAACAGGTTATTTTGTACTGCTACGACTTCTTTTCCTTTTTTGGTTTTAAAGAAAACCATATGATGGGCTCCTTTATCTGCAGTAAGAGTTTTTAAAAGTTTTAGTTGAGGAAGATTACTTATATCAAAAACCAAAACTTTTCCGGGATCTGCAAAACTTACATAAAGCTTGCTGTTATCATCGATGTACATTTCGAGTGCCCAGCCTAATCCTTGTGTACTTCCATCAAATATTTTACTAAAAGCATCATACTTCTTGGTGGTAGCATTGTATGGAGCAATCCAGATATCGCCACCCAGCATTGTCGTGGCAAGGGCATATTGTGGAAATTTTCCACGTAGCAATAGAACCTCGACAGGACTTGACATATCCGTTTGTGAGTCTGCTACCAGGTAAGTCTCTTTTAATTCGTAGGTATTTAGATCTAATAAAGTACAAGTATTTCCCATTCCAGTAGTAAGATCCGGGTGAATGGTTGAGGTGACCATCATTATTCCTTTTTCTTCATTAACAGAAATACCATGCGGGTACATAATAAATTGATTTGGATTGGTTTGAACCGGCGCTTTAATAGTTTTGATAAGCTGGTTGTTATCTGCGTTAAAAACACCTATACTACCATCTTTCGGTCCTCCTGCCCCTCCCATAAAAGTCATAAAATATCTTCCATCATTGGTAAAAAACAAATTTTCCCCTACTGTATTCTCACCTGTATCAATGGGTGTTGCATTAACTAATTTTGGCTGTCCATTTTTGTCTTTTTCCGTTTTTATCTGGTAGAGATAACTACCTCCTAAAGCAGTCGTAAATAATTTGTTTGCATTCTGATTATAATAAAGATGATGAGGCAGTACCCCAATGCCTAATTCAAGTTTGCTGCTAATATACCCAAAATTTGGGGCTTCAGGATCAAGCTCAATGACAGCTATTCCATCTGATAATCCTTTCAAGCTTCTATAGTCAATGTAAAAAGAAGAATCGTGCGGAAGATCCGAATTATGGTTATCATTTTGACAATTAGAAAATGTTATTAAAATAATAAGAGAAATTAGATTAATTTTTAATTTCATGGTTTTTAGTTTTAATAGTTATTATTATAAATATAATATATTTTCACTAACAAACTAATAATATTACACTAATGTGTGAATATTATTAAATGGTAACATTTTAAGTATTTTTTTCTATTTCTTTTCTTCAAATAGATTACTGGGAGATAGAAGTTCTAATTTGTTTAACAAAATAACAGATATAAAAAAGTAAGCAGGAAAATATTTCCTGCTTACTTTTTTATTATTAATAATATAATCTTAATCAATTGTTTTGATAGAATCAGAAAGGAGATTGTTAAGCGTATTAAATTCCTCCTCTGTAAGGTCACGCCATTTTCCTACCGGAAGATCCAGTTTGATATTCATAATACGGATACGTTTCAATTTTTTTACTTCGTAGCCGAGATATTCGCACATTCTTCGGATCTGTCTGTTCAGTCCCTGGGTAAGGATGATACGGAAAGTCATGTCATCAATCTTTTCTACCTCACATTTTTTAGTGACTGTATCCAGAATCGGAACTCCGTTTCTCATTTTCTCAAGGAATTTGGGAGAAAGTGGCTTATCTACCCGTACGATATATTCTTTTTCGTGATTATTTCTTGCACGAAGAATTTTGTTGACGATATCCCCATCACTAGTCAGCAGGATCAGTCCTTCGCTGGGTTTATCCAGTCTTCCGATGGGAAAAATTCTTTTCGGGTAGTTAATATAATCAACGATATTGTTTTTTTCGCGTTTGGTGTCTGTAGTGCAGACAATACCCATTGGCTTATTAAAAGCGATATAAACAGGCTTATCCTGCGGCTCACGGATAGGTTTCCCGTCAACTTCTACAACGTCTTCATCAGAAACTTTGGTCCCCATTTCAGGAATCTTCCCATTTATTGTTATTCTTCCTTCTTCCAAAAGTTTATCTGCAGCTCTTCTTGAGCAGTATCCTACTTCTGATAAATATTTATTGATACGCGTTTTTTCCATTAGTCTTCTCCGTAACCTGTATAATTTTTATTGCCTCTTGTGAGTAAAAATACGATTCTTTTTTATAAATTTTCGAATCTGTATTCATTCTCTAGAAAGTCAGTCGTCGCATTTTCAATGGTATAATCCCCAATTTTTGTTCGTCTAAGCTGTGTCAGATATGCACCTACTTCCAATTCCTGTCCGATGTCGTGAGCCAGACTTCTGATGTATGTTCCTTTTGAGCACCCCACTGTAAAGCTTACCAAAGGGAAATCAATTTTAATATCTTTAATATAGAAAATTGTCGTTTTTCTGGATTTCATTTCTACTTCTTCCCCTGCTCTTGCTAAATTATAAGCTCTCTGTCCGTCTATTTTTATCGCTGAATACACCGGAGGTTTCTGCTCTATTTCTCCAACGAATTTTTCCAGCACCTCATTAATCTGCTCTTCTGAAATATGAGCGATATCCTGTTGAAGGATCTCCGGTTTTTCCGTATCGTAGGATTCCGTCTGTACTCCTATTTTAATCTCGGTCCAGTATTCTTTCGGAGCATCCTGGATCTCAGGAATTTTCTTGGTAAATTTTCCGCAACAAACAATAAGAAGACCAGTCGCTCTTGGGTCTAAAGTTCCGGCATGTCCTATTTTAAATTTTTTAGGAAGATTAAACTCTCTTTTGAGTTTATATTTCATTTTATTAACGGCCTGAAAAGAAGTCCAGTCCAAAGGTTTGTCCAATAAAAACACATATCCTGATTGCAGTTCTTCAGCTGTCATTATTCTAAAATTTCGGTGATACTTACTAAGCTAGCCAGCTTATTGACCTTCTGTTTGCATTCAGGACCATTTTCAACATTGATAAAACATTTTTTATCTCCGATGAAGTAATATATATTTTTAAAAGGATATACAGAACTATTCGGAACAATGTTCACCGTATAATTCACAGGCAAATTAAATTTATAGCTTGTTTTATCGACCGCTGTAATTTTTTGACTGTAACATTTTCCTTCCTTGCTATAGTCTATAAAAGGTTTGTGATCCAGCTTTTCGTCCGGTACAAGTTCTTTGCAGATGAGTAAATCTTCGGTGGGGTTTTTCTCCTTCACCTCCACAAAAAATTCTATCCTTTCTCCGCTATTATTTTTCACAAACAGTGTATGTGCCGGTGAACAGGAAACGATGAAGCTTGAAAAAGCCAATATCTTTAAAATATTAATTTTCATACTCTTATTTAAAGAAATAGAAATAAATCAAAAGAGCAATCCCAACAAAAATACGGTACCAGCCCCAAGGTCTGAAGCCATACTTGTTCAAAACTCCTATGAATGCTTTAATAGCTATTAATGCTACAATAAATGCAACAATATTCCCAATCACGAAAATCATAATGTGATCATTGGATGCCATGATCATTTCATATCCTTTTTGAGGGTTTCCGGTTTCTTTTCCCCATGTTTTCAGGAAAACAGAATATACCGTTACCGCGAGCATGGTAGGAACTGCCAGGAAGAATGAAAACTCTGCAGCCGCTTTTCTGGTAAGCCCCTGTGACATTCCTCCTATGATAGAGGCCGCACTACGGCTGGTTCCGGGCATCATCGCAAGACATTGCCAGAATCCTATGGTAACGGCGCTTTTTATGGACACTCCTTTTTCATCATCAATTCTGGGATTCTTAAACCATTTGTCAGCGAAAAGCAAAACCACGCCCCCCAATACCAAAACTGAAGAAATAGCAATCTGGTTTCCTAAAACAGCTTCAATTTTATCATCAAACAGATACCCTAAAACCAAGGCTGGAATTACGGCAAAAGCCAGTTTATAATAAAACCGGATATTTTTCAGATCAAAGAATTTTTTCCAGTAAGCTACCACAACGGATAAAATAGCACCGAACTGAATGGATACCTGGAACATTTTCAGAAATTCATCATCTTTAAGCCCCATCAGGTTGGCGGCAAATCCCATGTGCGCGGTAGAAGAAATCGGAAGATACTCTGTAAGTCCTTCAATAATAGCAATAATGATCGCTTTAATTAGATCCATAATATTGTTAAAATTAAAAGATTAAGAGACTTTGAAATTTAGAATATCCTAAATCTCTCCATCTCTTAATCTTTAAATAAGGTTTAAATTTATTTTCTTTTTAAAATAGCATACACTTCTATAACAAAGCCTATCACTATGAACAGTGGTGCAATTCTGATCCTGCGAATGGAAAAAATACCGTCATTCCATGCATTGGGATCAAATTTACCGTCTACTGTATTAGCATCCGGGCCCATCATCAGCAGGAATCCCACGACGATAAACGCCAGCCCTATCAGCATCCACTTGAAGTTCTGCTGTCCGAAATAGAAGGTGTTTTCCTGCGCTACTTCGGTTTCTTTGCCAAATTCTGATGCGGCCAATTTATTTGTTTTTTTGCTCATTATTAAGAGTAATATAGATCGTCAACGTTTGATTTTAAGAATCTCCATGTAGCGAAAATGGTACTTAAGACAGAAATAAAAACCCCTACTCCAAGTACCAGAACAATCAGCCAGAAATACTGGTTGTTATCCTGTACGAAAGCGGAACCAATCTGGCTTGTAAAATAATACCATACTCCACCCAGCGCCAGAAGACCGATCGTAGATCCGATAGCACCCAGAATAATAGCCTCGATGATAAACGGCTTAAGGATAAACCTTCTTTTTGCCCCTACCAGCTGCATGGTTTTGATGATAAACCTTTTGGAGAAAATTTTCAGCCTGATGGAGTTATTGATCAATACTACCGCCAGGATCAGGAAGAGAATAGAGAATCCAAGGATCCATTTCAAAATTCTGCTCAGGTTGTTGTACACATCCACCATTAAAGTACTGTCGTTTTTAACATCCACAATACCCGGAACAGATTTTATAATCTTGATCGCTCCGTCAATTTTGGCTGGGTCTACATATTCAGGCTTTAATGCCACTTCAATAGAAGAAGGGAAGATGTTTTCTTCAAAAAGCGCATCGCTGTCTATCCCCATCGTTTTCTTGGCTTCTATTGCAGCCATGTCTCTGGTGATGTAAGTCGCTTTTTTTACAGGAGCTAACGTCTGTACCTTTTTAAAAGTTTCTTCCTCTAGTTTTGCAATCTTTGCAGAATCTTTTGCATCAAAGTTCTCATCAAAGTAAGCGTTTACAACCAACTGTTCTTTGATATAGTCAGAATACTTTTGGGCATTGATTAAAATAAGCCCCATTAATCCTAACAAAAATAAAACTAATGCGATACTTATTACTACTGTAATATTGCTGGACCGAAGCCTTTTCTTATTAAACTCATCTACAGATTTAGCCATTAATATTAAAATTTTTGGCTAAATTAGAAAAAAACTTCCGAAATTTGGGACGAAATAAAGAAAATCATTGTTAATAAAATCATAAAAAACGTTGAGTGTAAAAGCAAAAAAGCATCTTGGACAGCACTTTCTGACAGATGAAAATATCGCGAGAAAAATCGTGGAAGGTCTTAGCTATGAAGACTATAAAAATGTCATGGAAGTAGGTCCCGGAATGGGGGTCCTTACCAAATATCTTCTCGAAAAGGAACAGACTATCTACCTTGCAGAGATTGATACAGAATCTATTGAATACCTGAAAAAGAATTATTCAAAGATCATAGAAAATGCCTTTGTAGGAGATTTTCTGAAACAGGACTTTAATTTTATCAATGGAGAAGAGATTGCCATCATTGGTAATTTTCCGTATAATATTTCTTCCCAGATCCTGTTTAAGATCGTTGATTATTATCAGCAGGTCCCTGAAATGGTTGGAATGTTCCAAAAGGAAGTTGCCGAAAGAACGGCCGCTGTACCCAGGACTAAAGATTACGGTATTCTATCAGTCCTGATTCAGGCTTATTATGATGTGACGTATCTGTTCACAGTTCATGAAAATGTTTTCAATCCGCCTCCGAAGGTAAAATCAGGAGTCATCCGACTGACAAGAAACCCAAAGGAAGGTCTGGCCGGAAATGAAGTTCTTTTTAAACAGATTGTAAAAGCAGGGTTTAACCAGAGAAGAAAAAAACTTTCAAATTCACTGAAGGTGCTGAACATTCCTGAAGCTTTAAAAACTCACGAATTCCTAGACAAAAGAGCAGAAGAACTCAGTGTTCTGGATTTTATCGGTTTTGCCAATCTCTGGAAGCAAAATCAATAGGATTAATTAAAAAAATAAAAAGCCTTTCAAGTGAACTTGAAAGGCTTTTTTATGGATGCTTTTATCTTTTTATTCCCTGTTCTTAAGCATGATCCATCCGGACCAGTTCATCTGAATTTTTGATTTAGGGTATTCAAAATTAAATTTATACCAGTAAGTAGCTGTAGGCAGTTTCTTTCCTCCTACTGTTCCATCCCATACGGGTTTTTCTTTTGAGAATCTGAACATTTCCACACCATATCTGTCATAAACGGATCCGGTAAAGTTTTTGAATTCTCCAAGAGCCTTAAGGTCCAGAACATCATTAACACCATCATCATTTGGTGTAATGATATTATTGATCTGTAATGTATAGAAATCAAATGTTCCTACACAATGAGTTCCTACCCTTCTTACCAGTACGGTATAATTTGTATTGTCTAAAAGACTTGTGAAAACATTAGACGGCTGCCAGGTGATT
The DNA here is from genome assembly GCF_012927325.1 of Chryseobacterium antibioticum. Lineage (GTDB taxonomy): Bacteria > Bacteroidota > Bacteroidia > Flavobacteriales > Weeksellaceae > Chryseobacterium > Chryseobacterium antibioticum. Next base: position 50,212 of record NZ_JABBGI010000024.1, read on the forward strand.
CCGTTATCTATAGAATACTCTAACGTACTTGGAGTATTGTTCATCGGAGGATTTTCGGCAATAATAGTCACCATTTTTTTAGCACTTTCATAATTTACGGCAGTCACGAAAGGTGTAGCTGCACCTCCCACTTTTACAGTAAAGATTTTTTTACAGAACCCGTTATCGATTTCTACTGTATAAATACCCCAGCTATCAACCGATATAGTCTGCGTTGTAGCTCCTGTACTCCATAAATATTTATAATTAGGGCCCGCGCCTGCATCCAGAGTAATACGGTCACCCAGACACATTTCTATATCTTTTAACGGAGAAGTGATTTCCGGTGTCACCTCTACTTTTATAGTAGCAGGGTTTAATGAACGGCATCCTTTTGTTCCTACAGCATAAACAGTGAATGTTGTAGTTTGATACAAGGTTATAGTCTGTGTATTTCCAGTACCTGAGAAATTGCTCCATTGGTAAGTTACACCTCCTTCAGCGGTCAACGTTACACTTTCTCCCGGACATATTTTTATTCTTGAAGATTTTAGACCAGCTGTAGGTGTAGTTTCTTTGAGTAGCTTTAATTCTATCATTTTGCTACAGAATCCCCCATTGGAAACTACCGTGTAAAGGATTTGCCCGTCTGTACCATTATAATTTAAAATATTTTGAATATAGTTGTTATTTTGAGCCACTGCATCTGCCTGATTTACATAGAATCTGAATACAGCTCCCGGTGTCGGACTGATAGATGGCATGGCATTCGTCAGGTCAAAGGTAGTAATATCCGGTGTCGTACAGAGTAACAGTGTGGCATCCTGTGCCTGCGGAGTCGTTCCTCCATGAATTTCTATGGTTGCTTTCCCCGGACAAGGATTTCCGGGAACACTTACTTCTATGGTATATGTTCCTGGCTGTACAGCAGTAATACTGTTTGTGGTAGCACCCGGAACAGGAGCTCCGTTCAGGAACCATTGATATAATAAATTAGGATCGCTTACTGATGCTGTGATCACCTGTGGTACATTATCACAAACATTAATATCAGAAGGTAGTGTGGCACCACTAGGGTCTAAAAGTTCTACCCCTATATTAAATGATCCACCTTCCAGAAATACAGCTGAATCGTAGGAATGGTCTTCAAAGCTACCAGGAGCAAAATCAGCGACTACCATTTTAAAGTGGTATTCCTGACCTGCTATTACTGTGGCTGTGGCTGTAAGAGGAATGGTTCTTCCTTCAAAATTGGTTTCAATATTAGTTGGATTATAACCTGCGAAAAACTGTTCGTTGACAGCAGCACAACCTCCAAAAGTTCCCGGGATTAGTGGATGGATATTGGTGATACTTACAGGGCCTGCACCACCCGGAAGTACTGCCATATTCTGGTATGGACCTCCTGATGTAGGTCTTAGGAGAATAGCAAATGCATCTGCATAGCTACATGGAAATGAACCTGTATATTCTTCTGATGCCAGTATATAATTAAATTTGATCTGGCTGGTGGTAGGAACAAAATCGAATTCCAAAAGAACACCATCCGTAAGCGTTCCGGTAGACCCTACAGCCTGAGCCAGATCAGAATCCGTTCCGCCGCCGTTATTGTCACCCAGAAGTCCTTCGGAGCTGTTTCCTCCTCTTCTTGCTTTTCCTGTAGAAAGTACGATTCCGTCTTTGAAAGGGAAATTGGTGGTTGCCTTATGGAAATACCCCCATGATCTGTCAGCATCTGTCACCGCATGGTTAGGAGTTATCTTTACGTTGGTTACAGTAGGAGTTACACAAGTATTTGTTCCTGAAGAGATCAGGACATCTTTTACCAGCTGCGTAATGCTATAGGCAGATTCTGCATATCCAGGAGCGTTAATATCAATAAAGCTACCCGCTTTTTGAGTAGCTGATCCGGAAGCTTTTTCTTTGGGAGGCTTACGGGGCCCGTTTATTTGAGAATATGAAAAGGTCGAAATGACTAAGAAAAATAAAAAAAATAAGAGATTTCTTCGCATAATACTTTTGTTTCAACAAATTTAATTTATTTTCAAATATATCATCTATTTTTTACCTTTTTTTTAACATTAAAAAAACAAACCTTCCAAATATGGAAGGTTTGTCTGTTAGTTCCTGTTTTTTAGCAATATCCAACCTGAACGCTGTTCGAGCTTTTTACTTGCCGGATTTTCCCACTGTACTTTATACCAGTATGTGCCAGTAGCCAGATTCATCCCTTTTAAAGATCCCCTCCAGATAGCATCCGTTTTTGTTGCCTTGAAGAGTTCAGCTCCGTACCGGTCAAAGATTGATGCTGCAAAATTATTATATCCTCTAAGTCCTGAGAAATCTATCGTATCATTCACTCCATCCATATTGGGAGTGATCGCATTGCTGATCACAAAGGTGAAGTAATCTAATGAATTACCACATTTTGCATCTTTAACCTTTACCATCAGATGGTAGTTGGTATTATTTAAAACATTATAGAATATATTGGATGCCTGCCATACCACACCACCATCTATAGAATATTCTAAAACGCCTCCCGTAGGATTGCTGGTTGTAATAGTAAGCACATGATTATCATAGACTACATTCGTGAACTGTGGCAGATCCGGATTTAATAATTTCGCAGTGAAAACCTTAGAACAAACACCATTACTGATGGTAACCGAATATGTCCCAATAACATTGGTGGATATGGTTTGGGTAGTTGCTCCCGTACTCCAGAGATAGGTGTAATTTAGACCTGCCCCAGCATCTAAAATACCTGTATCTCCTGCACAGACATATACATCCTGTAATGTAGATACAATGGCTGGTACCACTTCGATGATCACTTTTGCTGGTAAAACAGAGCTACAGCCGTTGCCTCCAAGGGCAAAAACTGAGTATTCTGTAGTCCCTGTCGGAGAAACCACCTGAGTATTTCCGTTACCAGGTAAGCCTACCCAGTTATAGGTAAATCCTCCGGTAGCAGTAAGCGTAACAGACTCTCCTGCGCATATCTTTGTTTTTGATGCAGCTATACCTGCAGTGGGCGGTCCAACTAAAACAGTAACTGTGGCTGGAGTTGCGGAAATACAGCCGTTAGCACTTACTGCAAAAACTGTGTATACTGTATTTGTCGTTGGAGAAACTACCTGGGTATTTCCGTTTCCAGGTAAACCTACCCAGTTATAGGTTACACCTCCGGAAGCTGTCAATGTTACTGATTCTCCTACACATATTCTAGGTTGTGAGGAGACAACAGTAGCTGTTGGCAGGGCCGTATTTTGTGTTACCGTAACGGCAGCTGTGTACGTACATGTCAAATTTCCAGGCTGAGATACATTAGAAACTGTAAGGGTATAAACTCCTCCTGCATTAACTACAGGATTAAGTGTATTGGCCCCTGATACAATATTTCCACCTCCTGTTGCTGCCCAGGTAATGGTAGATCCTGCCGGCACTACAGATGCTGAGGCATTTAATGTAGTTTGAGGGGTTGTACAGGTAATTTGCTGTGGTGCAGCTATAGTAAGAGTTGTTTCGGCTGTTCTCAACAATTGAAGTGAAACCACATAGTGACATCCTCCGTTTTTCACCAAAACATAAATAGTCTGATTTCCTGGCGGAGCATATGCGGTAGGCGTTGCAATAAAATTAGCATTCCCTGCAAGAGCATCAGCCTGAAGAACATAATAAGTAAAAGTAACACCGGCACCGGCAGCAGTAATCTGACTCTGGGCGGTTGTTAAATCATAGGTAAGTCCGGGCGCATAGCATTTGTGCAGTACTGCATTCTGTACAGTGATCGGTTGTGAAACTTCAATAGTTATTGTTGCCGGGTTCTGAGATACGCATCCATTGGCTCCTACAGCAGTGACTGTATAAGTCGTGGTCGCAGTGGGAGATACGGTCTGTGTATTTCCTGTTCCCGGAAGAGCAGTCCAATTGTAAGTAGTACCTCCTGATGCTGTTAAAACAACTGATTCACCGTTACAAATCTGTATTTTGCTTGCCGTAAGCCCTGTAACAGGTGGAGCGCTGTCTCCTGTAACGGTCACATTGGCAACAGAGGTACAGATAACAGTTCCTGGCTGATAAGTATTTGATATTGTTAAGGTATAAGTTCCGGGAGCATTAATAACCGGAGTTAATGTATTTCCTCCTGAGACGATATTTCCTCCGGTAGTGGTCCAGCTAAAGACAGATCCTGTAGGATATACAGAAGCTGAAGCATCTAAAGTTGCCTGTGAACTGGCACAGGTCAATACAGGTGGTGGCAAAATAGACGCAGTTACCTGAGGTGCTTTAATCAGTTGTAATTGGGCCACCTTGGAACAGAAACCATTTTTTACCAGAACATATACCGTCTGTCCTCCCGGACTTGAGTATGTTGCCGGATTGGGAATGGTATTTGTATTTCCGGCAAGTGCATCTGCCTGATTCACATAATATGAAAACGTTGCACCCGGGGTTGTACTTATAGAAGACTGTGCTGAAGGTAAATTAAAATTTGTATTTCCTGCCGCATAACAGGCTGTTAAGGTTGCATTCTGTACGGTAGGAGAAGTTCCACCCACTACTGTAATTGTTCCTATTCCGGGACATGTATTCCCCTGAATAAATACCTGAACGCTATATACTCCAGGCTGTGTGGCCGTATAACTTGGTCCCGTTTGGCCAGGGATAGGATTATTATTTAAAAACCATTGATAGGTAACGTTAGGAACCTGTACTGAAGCTGTAAATGTCTGAGAGGCATTGTCACACATATTGACAGAGGAAGGAAGCTGCACTCCTGCAGGATCCAAAATTTTCACACCAATATCAAATGAACCTGCTTCCAGAAATACTGCTGAGTCGTAATTTCTATCACTAAAGTCAGCTAAAACCATTTTAAAGTGATAAGTCTGACCTGGAATTACGGTAGCTTTAGCAGTTAGAGGGACTGTACGTCCATCAAAGTTAGTTTCAATCAATGGGTTATTGATTCCTGCAAAATAAGACGGGTTAACCGCTCCACAGCCTCCGGGAATTGCCGGGTGGATATTGGTCACACTTACTGGTCCCGCCCCTCCAGGAAGTACGGCCAGATTGGTGTAGGTAGGATCACTTGCTTTTTTTAACAGTAAGGCAAATCCGTCTGATTTGGTACATGCAAACTGGAACCCAGGTGCGTATTCTTTGGATGCAAATAGGTATCTAAATGTAACTTCCGTAGAAGCTGGTACAAAATCAAATTCAATGTAGGTGGCATCTCTCAAGTCAGCAAAGTTAATACCCAAAGCGGTGGCTAAATCTGTATCTCCTAAAGTATTGATACCATCATTTAAAAGTCCCTGATAGGTATTCCCAGCTTTTGCTGCATATCCTGTTGAAAGAATAATTCCTTTTTCAAATGGAAAACCCGTGGTTCCTTTATTGAAAAATCCCCAGCTTCTTCCGGCATCATTAACCGCTAAGTTAGGGGAAACGTTGACGTTGCTTACGTTGGAGGTAGAACAAGCTCCTCCGGATATCAGTACATCTTTTACAAGTTGCGTAACGCTGTAGTTAGACTCCGGATAATTGGGGGTATTTACATCTATAAACTGACCCGCTTTCATAGAAATTGCATTAGCCTTTTTTGCAGCTATCGTAGCTCTGTCTATGTTTTGAGCAAAAACAAAACTACCTATCAGTGCAAAAAATGACGCCAAAAATAAATTTCCAATCCTCCTATTTAACATTTTATAGTATTTTAAACAAAAATACTATTTTTTTTGATTGAAACTTAATTTAACACAATTTACATTATCATCCATACAAGTTTATTTATTCTGCAATATAAATTCGCTTTATTTAAAGATAATAAAAAAGGCTGGCAATTATGCCGGCCCTTCTGTATATTACATCAAAAGATTATTCGAGGTTTTTAAGAAGAATCCATCCTGTTTTCACGGCTGTCTCTTTACTGGCAGGATCCTGATAAGTGACCTGATACCAGTAAGATGAGGTTGGCAAACGTTTTCCCTGGAAAAAGCCATCCCAATACGGTCTGGTTTTTCCGGCTTTGAATACCTCTCTTCCGTAGCGGTCAAAAACAAGACCTTTGAAGTCTTTATAACTGCTTACTCCGCTAAAATCAATAATATCATTAACATTATCTCCGTTTGGCGTGATCACATTCTTCATGACGAACGTAAAATATTCCAGGAATCCTACACAACTGGTGTTCTTTACTTTAACACGGATTGATATGACTGTATTTTTAGGAACATTCGAAAATACATTGGAAGCCTGCCATGTAAAGCCATTGTCTACAGAATATTCCAATGTTCCGTTACTAGGATTGCTTGCCGTAAGAACCATAGTTCCATTATTGTTATAGTCAACTTTTATAATCTGAGGTACTCCGGCACGTATGACCTGAGTCTTAAATTCTTTGAAACATACTCCATTGCTTATCATTACGGTATATTCCCCCGGAGTTCCTACAGTAATTGCCTGGGAAGTCTCGCCTGTATTCCATTGGTAAGTATACCCGGGACCGGATCCGGCATCTAAAAGGATCATATCCCCTTCACAGATCTGTCCTCCTTTCAATGAAGACACAATAGCTGGTACTACATCAATCGTAATGGTTGCAGGTTGCAGAGATCTGCATCCTTGTGCTCCGATCGCATATACTGTATAAGTGGTCGTCTGAGTCGGGCTTACCGTCCTAATTCCTACGGTGCTGGAAGTATCTCCCCACTGATAGGTTACCCCGCCGGAAGCCGTTAATATAAGAGATTCTCCTTCACAGATTCTCAATCTCGGTGCATTAAGCTGAGCAACAGGAGTTTCTTCTCTCCTCAAGGTCAGCGTTACAATCTTACTACAGAATGCTCCGTTTGAAACTAATACATATATAACCTGTCCGTCTGTACCATTATAATTGGTGGTGTTTGTAATGAAGCTGTTATTTTGCGCCTGCGCATCAGCCTGATTTGCATAAAAACGGAATACAGCTCCAGGTGTTGTACTTATCTGCGGTTTTGCAGTTTCCAAATTAAACGTATTCAAAGTAGGAGTAGCACAGAGTTTCAGTGTTGCATTTTGAGCAACAGGAGAAGTTCCCCCTATGATGGTAATGCTGGCTTTCTGACATTCTGTTCCGCCTACAAACGTCTTTACTTCATATACTCCCGGTGAATTGGCTATATACACCGCATTTGTTGCAAAAGGGATAAATACTCCATCCTTATACCATTTATAGGTCATTCCAGGAACGGCAGATACCTGAGCTTTTAAAGTCTGTGGTGTATTATCACACATATTCAAAGTTGCTCCCAGAGGATTTCCGTTACTGTCAACGATGGTCATTCCGATGTCAAATGATCCACCCTGCAAAAAAACTGCAGAATCATAACTATTATCCACCGCATCTGCCATCACCATTTTAAAATGATAGGTCTGGCCCGGAACAACTGTAGCTACTGCCGTAAGAGGAATGGTTCTTCCTATGAAATTGGTTTCGATATTCTGAGTATTCAATCCGCCGAAGTACTGCTCATTAATGGTTTCCCCATCACACCCTACTCCCAGTGGTACAATATTAAGAACACTTACCGGTCCTGCTCCATTGGGAAGAATGGCTAAATTTTCATAGGTTGGGTCCCCTACTTTTTTCAGAAGGAGCGCAAAACCATCCGCAAAGTTGCCACACGGAAATCCACTTGTATACTCTTCTGAAGCGAATAAGTAATTAAATTTAACCTGGTTGCTGTTTGGAACGAAATCAAATTCTAAAGACACCACATCTTTAAGGTTACCCGGAGGGTTGATAGCCGCTACCAGATCAGGATCATTCATCCCGGCTCCAGGAACGATATCGCTTAATGTAGATGCTTCCAATCCATTTCCAGCTCTTCTTGCTTTACCGGAAACAAGCACAACTCCGTCAGTAAAAGGAAAATTAGTAGTTCCTTTATGAAAATATCCCCATGCTCTTTCTGTATCTGTTGGAGGCTGATTGGGTGATATGGTTACATTGCTCACATTGGGGGCTGCGCAGACAGATCCTCCGGAAATCAGTACATTTTTTACCAGCTGATCTATGGTAAACGCGGAAGGTGCATACGTAGGTACATTTACATCAATAAATGCACCTGCTTTTTTACTCTGGATGCTAAACTTTTCGAGCTGCGGCTTTCTGTTCACTTTCTGGGAAAATGCAGAAACAGAAGCCAATAGAAACATGGTAACTAAAAAGTAATTATTCAGTCTATAACCTAACATTTTATAATTGTTTGTTCAAATGTAGCAAAAATATCATTAAAAACCATCTTCTTTAACCACATTGAAATAATTTACCACCCATATTCATAATAAATATATTTTATAATTAAATATTCCACAAAAATAGTAGAGTTACATTTTGAACTTAAAAAACGGCAAAAAAACAGATCGGTTCATTCGTACCGATCTGTTTTTATATTATTACGATAATCATTCAATTATCTAGTCTTTTCCATTATTCTTTTTTCAGCTGCTCTATTTCTGTCTGAAGCTGGCTGATAATATCTTTTAGTGCTTTGATCTCGTTTTTATTGGAGTTTACATTGCTTTTAAGTATCACATTCTTAGCTCTTTCATTATTATCTTCGTCATCTTCATCCTCGTTGATTTCTTCGATATCTTCCTGAATATCTTCAATATCTTCATTGATTTCTTCAATGTCCTCACTAATCTCTTCGATATCTTCCTGAATGTCTTCAATATCTTCACTGATCTCCTCGATATCTTCCTGGATATCTTCAATTTTCTCATGACTTTTATTAACGGACATCTGAATGAAAATAGCAAGATAAATGGCTTCCAGCGAAACAACAGTTGTAAGAATCAGAAGCATTTTGTCAAACTCAACAAGATTGAGCATGGGCAAAAGAAATGATGTAATAAAGAATAATGTATGAACGATAAGTGAAGGAATAGAACCTACCCACCACGTAATACCGTTTGCTATTTTTTCTAAGACTTCTGTTTTTTCGTTTTCTTTTTTCATCCTTTCCTGTGTTATAAGAGTTCTTTGGTCACTCCGAGTCCAAATAGTGCAAAATCATATTTAGCCGGATCATTTTCATCAAATTTTCTAATGGCTGCATCCAGTTCCTCTACGGTTTTCCAGTCATTCTGCTTTCTGGAAACCAAGCCGAGCTTTCTCGAAATATTCCCCGTATGTACATCCAGAGGAATCGATAAATGTTTCTGGTCTATATTTTCCCAAATACCAAAATCTACGCCATGTTTGTCTTTTCGTACCATCCATCGCAAGAACATAATAATCCTTTTGGATGAAGAGTTTTTGTAAGGCGAACTGATGTGTTTATGACTTCTGTGTTTCTCAACTTCCAGAAAGTTATTCCTGAATCTTTCAATAGCATGAAAGAAATTGGTTTCCTTATCTTTTACGGTAAATAAATTTTCCAGACTTTCATTTTCTTTGTACACCTTATTGAACTGCTTGATGAAGTAAGCAAAATCCTGGCCGTTAAAAGTTCTGTGGATACTTTTGTCCTGAAGAATTTCCAAATCTTTTTCGGAATAATTCAGTACAAAATCGTAAGGAGAATTTCCCATGACATCCAGCATCTTATCAGCAGATTTGATGATTGACTTCCGGTTTCCCCACGAAATAGTGGCCGCCAGAAAACCGGCAATCTCTATATCCTGTTTTAAAGTAAAGCGATGGGGGATCTGTATTGGGTCATCTTCAATGAAGTCTGGACTATTGTATTGATCTGCTTTTTCGTTCAAAAAGCTTTTTAATTCTTCAAAATTAAGCATACAGGTTTTCAATTTTTACGCTTTCCAAAGCTTTCGGTAGATAGCTATTGGGAAAAACATTTCTGGCTTCATCCGTAAATACAGTAAGGTCTGCATATCGATTCGAAAAATGTCCCAGAATAAGTTTTCCTACTTCTGCTTTTTGGGCAATCGTTGCAGCTTCCAAAGCGGTTGAATGTCCGGTATAATCGGCCATTTCTTTCAGATCATGCAGGAATGTGGATTCATGATAGAGAACCGTTACATTTTTAATAATCGGAAGTATACTTTCGAGATAACGGGTATCGCTGCAGAAAGCATAGGAAACGGGAGGTGCCGGGTCAAGAGTCAGTACTTCATTTTTAAGAACGTAACCATCGCTCAGCACAACATCTTTTCCGGCCTTTATATTGTGATAATCACAGGATTCTATTTCGCTGTACTTGGCTATTTCCTTCATGTTCAAGTGTCTGTCTTTCGGTTTTTCTTTAAAAAGGTAACCGTTACAGTATATTCTGTGATCCAAAGGAATGGTATATACTTCTACCCTGCTGTCTTCATAGATCATTTCGGAATAATCTTTATCCAGCTCATGATAAACCACCTCAAATCCGCGGTGTGTTTCTGTAATCTTAAAGATGGTTTCCAGCATTTTCTTGATCCCTTTGGGACCGTAGACGTGCAGAGGCATATCCCGTCCAAGCAGACGGAAAGAGGCAATAAGCCCCGGAAGGCCAAAACAATGATCCCCGTGCAGGTGCGATATAAAGATATGATTGATCTTTGAAAATCTTGCTTTTGCTTTTCTCAGCTGTACTTGCGTTCCTTCTCCACAGTCGATCAGAAAGTGTCTTTCTTCTATTTCCAAAAGCTGAGCTGTTGGCGAAGAATTAATGGTCGGAATAGCTGAATTAAAGCCTAGTATCGTTAAATAGGTACTCAAATCAATAGTTTATTGTAACAAATGTACGACAGAAAATCTAAACATATATTTTAGATTTAATTTTAAATACTGAAAAGCATAGGATTTTTAAAAGGACGAAAGCTGTATGGAATTGCTTAAGCTTTCTAAAAACCAGTGGCTTTTTACGTTATATCAATTGATCCTTTACTTTCAAAAAATCAAGGAACAGATCCAACGCCTGTTTGCGGTGACTTATCTTGTTTTTATCATCAGGATTCATTTCTGCAAAAGTTCTGTCATATCCTTCAGGGACGAATATAGGATCATATCCAAACCCTTTATGCCCCTTATTTTCTGTTAGTATATTTCCATGAACTCTTCCTTCAAAGTAGCGGGCTCCATTTTCATCATAATAGCATAAAACCGTAATGAAATATGCTTTTCTATTTTCCTCACCGTCTAATTCGCCTAAAACCTTTTCCATGTTTTTCGCAAAATCATGGTCTCCTGCATAACGTGCTGAAAAAATTCCAGGTCTGCCATCTAAGGCTTCAACTGCAAGACCGCTGTCGTCTCCCAAACTTGGAATTCCCGTTTTCTCAAAACAATATTTCGCTTTGATCAGAGCATTGGCATTAAAAGAATCGCCATCCTCTACAATCTCTTCATGAATATTATAATCTGTGAGACTTTTTACCGTAAAATCATTTCCAAGGATCTGCTGGATCTCTTCTTTTTTGTGTGTGTTGTGTGTGGCAACCAATAATTCCATATCTATATTCATTTTTGCTCAATTCGTTTTTGTCCGTACATCTTGTTGCGGCTAATCCTATTTCTGTTTTGTATTATATTTCAGCATAATGTACTTTATACTTTTTCGTAAACAGATAATAGAATAAAGAAAAAAGTACAATTCCTACCACCAAAATGATCCATTCTGAAATTTTGAAAGCATCTGCGAAACTTTCGCTTTTGGTATAGGTTACCAACAATGAAGAACACAGATTATTGAATCCGTGCAGCAACATCGGAAGCAGCAGAGACTTTGTTTTATGATAAACCAGTCCCAGTACGCAGCCCAGCAAAACCGCACCTACAAACTGCCACGGATTTCCATGAACCAGTCCGAAAATAATGGACGCATAGAAAATGGCTCTTCTGGGGTCTACTCCTTTATTCACCAATCCTTTCTGAATAATTCCTCTGAAAATTATTTCTTCAAAAATAGGCGCCATGATCACGGTCATAATGATCATAATCACCGGTTCAAAGGTGAGCTGCTCCATAAGCTGCGAGAAATATTCATAATATTTCCCCCAGAATGGCCCTGTTATAGGAATAAGAGAGGTGATAAATTCTGAAATAAACATCATCCCGATCATCATAGGAAATATCAGGAGATAGGTATAAAAATTCGTTGGTGAAAAGTTGAAATTCAGTTTTTTCCCTGTTGAAGGCCTTACGATGAAAAAGTCAAAAAAGGCAATAGCAGTCAAAAATCCTGCGGCATTGGTCAACATTAAAAACCAGTCTTTCAGTTCGAGGTTTTCTCTGAAAGCCATTTTCCAGAAACTGCCGAAAAAAGAAACAGCTATTGTTCCTATGAATAATCCTGCCAACAAGACAAGACCACCGATCCAGGTGAAAGTAAACTTCGGATACCTGCTATTTTCCATGCTATTTCTGTAAAATTTATAAAAACAAAGATAATTTTTTTGAAAGCCTTAAGCAACTAAAAAAAGAAATACTTATTTTCTTCTATCCATTTCAATCCCAATAAAATCGAGCCCGGAAAGGCCCTTCCCAAGCAATAGAATCCAGGATCAGTCTATTCCTCAAACATCCCAAGTCTCCACCTTATATCCTACACCTCTTATCCTGCATCCCGGATCTCGTAGCCTGTATTCCAACCTCTCCACCATTTATTCTCGTAAATTATTTGAAACCTCGTAAAAAATCCCGATTTTTGCAACTTCAAAATACACTATGTCAGACTTAATCAAAGAAATACAAAAAAGAAAGACTTTCGGGATCATTTCTCACCCGGATGCCGGAAAAACAACCCTTACGGAAAAATTACTTCTTTTCGGGGGTGCAATCCAGGAAGCCGGTGCGGTAAAGTCCAACAAAATAAAAAAAGGAGCTACCTCCGACTTTATGGAAATCGAAAGACAGAGAGGGATCTCCGTAGCGACTTCTGTATTGGCTTTTGAATATAAAGACCATAAAATCAACATCCTGGATACGCCAGGTCACAAAGATTTTGCTGAAGATACATATAGAACTTTAACAGCCGTAGACTCTGTAATCGTGGTCATCGACGTTGCAAAAGGGGTTGAGGAACAGACTGAAAAATTGGTGAAGGTCTGCAGAATGAGAAATATCCCGATGCTTGTTTTCATCAATAAGCTAGACCGTGAGGGTAAAGATGCCTTTGATCTTTTGGATGAAGTGGAGCAGAAATTAGGACTAAGAGTAGTTCCGTTATCTATTCCCATAGGTATGGGAAGTGACTTCCAGGGAATCTATAATATCTGGGAAAACAATATTCAGCTTTTCCTCGAAGAAAAAAAACAGAAAGTAGGTGAGACCGTTAAATTTGACGATATCAATGATCCTTCAATAGATGAGGTGATCGGAGAAAAAGCCGCTCAAGACCTAAGAGATGAGCTGGAACTTGTACAGTCTGTGTATCCTGAATTCAGCCGTGAAGAATATATGTCAGGTGATTTACAGCCTGTTTTCTTTGGTTCGGCTTTAAATAATTTTGGAGTTCGTGAGCTACTGGATGCATTTATTGAAATTGCACCAATGCCTCAGCCTAAAGAAAGTGATACACGTCTTGTAAAACCGGAAGAAAGTAATTTTACCGGATTTGTGTTCAAAATCCATGCGAATATGGACCCAAAACACAGAGATAGACTTGCTTTCGTGAAAATTGTTTCGGGAACATTCAAAAGAAATGAAAATTATCTGCTGGTAAGAGAAAACAAAAAGATGAAATTCTCTTCACCCAATGCATTCTTTGCTGATAAAAAGGAGGTGGTAGATGAAAGTTTCCCGGGCGATATCGTAGGTCTTCATGATACGGGAAGTTTCAGAATCGGAGATACATTGACAGGGGGTGAAAAATTAAGCTTCAAGGGAGTTCCTAGCTTCTCGCCTGAACATTTTCGTTATATCAACAACAGTGATCCGCTTAAAGCTAAGCAATTGGCAAAAGGTATTGATCAGCTGATGGATGAAGGGGTTGCCCAGCTATTCACAATGGAAATGAACAACAGAAAAATCATCGGGACTGTGGGAGCACTTCAGTATGAGGTGATCCAATACCGTTTGGAGCATGAATATGGTGCTAAATGTACCTACGAACCACTTTCTATGCATAAAGCATGTTGGGTGGAAGCTGATGAAAAATCTGAAGAGTTTAAAGAATTTGCAAGACTGAAACAGAGATTCCTTGCAAGAGACAAATACAATCAGCTTGTATTCCTGGCAGATTCATCATTTACAATTCATATGACACAGGAAAAATTCCCGAATGTGAAACTGCATTTTATCAGTGAATTTAATAATGAGTAATATTAAATTCCATTAAAAAAAAACCGTTCATCTGAACGGTTTTTTTATTGAATCTATTTGGATGATTTACTTAGGTATCATCATTAATTTTTTAACAATCTTTTCTCCATCTACAGTAACATGAATCATATAGGATTCGGTAGGTAAATGTTTTAAGTTAATCTGTTGCAGATCCTGGTCAAATATATATTTGGTCTTTTTAGGAACAATCAGTTTTCCATCCATTGAAAATAATTCGTAAGTAATAACGTAAGGACGCAACGGAACCTGTCTAGGGAAATCTGCCTTAATATAAACATAACCATCATTGGAAGGCACAGGATATATCATCAGCCCCTGGTAGATTCTTGTAGGGATTACCGGATTCCCCGGATTTGGACCGGGAGTTACGATCACTGATGAATTAATTGTGAAATTTTTCGAATTGACATTTAAAAATACATTCTCTACAGCTTTCACCATAATTCTGGCATTGTTCGAAATTGTTCCAAGACCGCCCGGAACCGTATAATTATAAGAACCATTATTAGGAGTGCTTGCCACCAAAACAATTGGGAACGTAAGACCGCCGTCTTTTGACAACAGGATCGTTACATTAGGTGTGCTTACAGGGGCTGCCGTTGTATTGGCAACATCCCATGTAATTGCATATGACTGACCTTCAGTCCAAACAACGCCAGTAGCATTTTGTGAAGTAACCACAAAAGGTCCCGCAGCATCCACAACGGTAAGTTTGACATCATCACGTCCTGTCTGGCCTCCCAGAGGATTATTATCTCTTACAAGAACTGAAAAATTAAGATCTCTCCCTCTTGAAGCAAGCTTCTCCCATGCTTTCACATCTGTGGGAGCTACAATTGCAGGGTCATAGCCGGAAACAATGGTTGACAGTCTGGGAAAGTATCTTGAAGGTGATGCTGTAGGCATTACCGACCTGAAAAGAGGTCCCACTGCATTTACCGGTTGGGGAGGCATAGCCACAACTCCAAAATCAGTTTGTTCCCAGGTATACGTAAGAGCATCATTATTGGCATCCGTTGCAGTTGCTGTTAACATAAATGGGGTACTCTTCGGTATGCTTCTATCTACGCCGGCATTTGCAATGGGCTCTGCGTTTGCAATTGGCGTTTTAACACCGCAGTTAGAGGTAGAACCTGAAGTTAACCTGGTATACATTTCTGCAATACTTACTGCATGAAAATACGCATCACTATGGGCTTGTACATTGGGAGCACAAATACCGGCATATCCCATAATAGAGCTTGCACTTCCCGGCTCTACCGATGTAGGGGTGTTTCTGTTACAGCCATTATTTTGCGTGTGGTTTGCCCCAAACTGATGTCCCATTTCATGGGCTACATAATCTATTACAAAAGGATCACCTACGGGAACTGCAGAACCTGTAACTCCACCCGCTTTGCTATTTCCACAAATGGAAGGAGTGGCTGCTAAACCATTATCATTTCCTGCATTTGCCTGAAAGAACAAGTGTCCGATATCGTAGTTGGCAGCACCAATAATAGTATTGGTAACCGTGATATTTTCACTTAACATCTGGCCTGCATCCAGGGCATTAAAAGTATCTGTACTAATAAAGAATAAAGAATCTGTATTCGGAATAAGCTGCAATCTTACTGAAATATCTTTTTCAAAAACTTCATTTAATCTTGTTACAGCCAGGTTAACAGCCGCAAGAACTGCTATTTTTTTCTGAGCATCCGTTCCCGAGCCTACACCGGCTTGTCCTGCAATATAAGCAGTGTATTCTGTTGTCGTTGTAATAGCCAGCCTGTACTTTCTGTTTAATCCGTCAATAACTGTTTTCTGGGTATTTAAAGCTGATTCATTCAGTTCACTATTTCCATTAAAAAGACATTCAAACTGATTAGTAGATGACGCATTTTTTCTGTCATAAAGTTTATAAACCTTATTATCTATTGTATAGGGATCGATATAATAAATTCCCTGATTATTTCTGATCATACCATTAAATCCAAAATAAGGATCTATGGTAAACTTTAAAATTGCTGATTTGTCACCTTTTTTGAAGCCAGTATAAGACCGGATCTCAGAATATCTGTTCTGAAGGTCGGGATGCATCGTTGATGATTCGAAAACCTCGTAGGTGTCGAAACCTCCTTCAAGGTTTGGAAAATTCAACAGTACTCCTTTCTGAGACAAATGCAGGTCACTGTCCGGCAAATTTTTGAGCTGATTTTGAATCTCACTGACATTAAGTTTAAACAAAGCGAAATCAGTAATCCTTACATTACTTTCACGAATTTCACTGTTGATTTTTGAGTCAGTTTTTTTCCAATGATTTTTTTGAGCAAACCCCACTGCTGAAAACATGAGTAAGGTACCCAAAACTAGTAATTTTTTCTTCATCTAATTTTTTTATAAATTAAGAGGTTATTAGTTTAACACCTGAAGGAACTTTCCCTTCAATTTTAAGAATCAGTATGGGATTCTTTTCTTTATTCAATAAATATTCTTCGTTATTAATTTCTTTATAATAAATATGTAAAACAGATTTCTCTTCTTCTACCTTCTCTATTTGAATATCTCCGTATTGCTGTGTTTTTAATGTAGGTTTCAACACAAGAAGAAACTCATTTTCAGACAGTGTAGGAATTGGTTCTGACCGGGAAAATCTCTTATCTTCCATCACCCTGTATAATTTCAGTGTTTCTTCAAAAGATTGTAAAATTGTATACTCTTTTAATGGTATATTTCTATTCAGTCTTCGTACTTCTGAAAATTTTATTCCACTACTATTTCTACTCATTACTGGCTCTGTTTTAACTATATTTTTTGTAGCAGAAACGTTTGTACAACCTGCCCCACCTCCAAATCCAAACAAAAACAACAGAAAGATTAACAAAAATACTCTTTTCATTATTAAAATATTAATACGCAAATGTAAATATTCAAAACGCTAATTATGGATATTTTTTTAAAAAATTATCAAATAATTGTTAAATAAACCCAAAAACATAATAACGAGTCGTTAAAATTACACAATTGTTAAAAAAAATGATCAGTTGAAAGACAAAAGTAGTTGCCCAACCGCATATCTTTATAAATATGCATCTGTAAACAGCTTGTTATGCATAAGTTTCAATTAAAAATAAAAACCGTTCAATGTGATATTGAACGGTTTCTTTTTATAACAAAAACTTGTATTATTTTTTGATAATCAGCTTTTTGGAAATTTTCTGACCGTCTTTATCTACCTGAACAATGTAAACACCTGAAGGAAGATAAGATAGATTAACTTCCTCACGGATCTTACCACCCTTCACTTCTTTCTTAGCATTGACTAATTTTCCGTCCATTGCAAAAACAGTATATGAAATACCGTTTCCTGCCTCTGTTTCGATGGTGAAGATTCCTTTTGAAGGATTCGGGTAAATTCTTATTCCGTCTTCCGCTTTTTCAGTTTCGCTGGTTCCTAATGTAGAAGTGATCGTAAAGTTGGTTGTATTCACATTTAAGAATACATTATCAATCGCTTTGATCATGATTCTTGCCGTTGAACTTGTTCCTAAACCTCCCGGAACATTAAATGTATAAGAACCGTTGTTTGGTGTACTGGCTACCAGTGTATGAGGGAATGTAAGTCCTCCGTCTTTAGAAAGCAGGATCGTTACATTCGCTGTATTTACAGGAGCTGAGTTTGTATTGGCTACATTCCAGGTAATGGTCTGTGGTGTTCCTACATTCCATACGACGCCAGCTGTATTCTGTGAACTTACTGTAAACGGCCCGGCAGCAGTAGATACGGTAAGCTGGATATCATCACGCCCAGTCTGCCCACCCACAGGTTTGTTATCTCTCACCATTAATGAGAAATTTAAATTTCTTGCTACTGTAGACAGTTTTTCCCATGATCTATAATTTGAAGCTGTAATCATGGCAGGATCGTATCCTTCCACAATTGTTGAAAGTCTTGGGAAGTATCTTGTAGGAGATGTTGTTCCCCACATGGATCTGAACATTGGTCCTATTGTATTGGTTGGTCTCGGAGGCATTGTGGCAGCACCGGTATCAATTTGTTCCCAGTTATAGGTAATTGCATCACCATCCGGATCAGAGCCTACACCTGTCAAAGCAAACGGAGTTCCCATCGGGATCGTTTTATCTGGTCCTGCATTCGCAGTTGGTTCACTATTTCCTGTCGGTGTATTCACTGAACAGTTTCCGCCTGTTCCGGTAATTCTGGTATACATTTCACGGATACTTACCGCGTGGAAATAGGCATCGCTATTATTTTGAACGTTTGGAGAGCAGATTCCTGCATATCCCATGATAGAACTTGCACTTCCTGGCTCTACTGAAGTTGGGGTATTTCTGTTACAACCATTATTCTGAGTATGGTTGGCTCCAAACTGATGCCCCATTTCGTGAGCCACATAATCGATTATAAATGGATCTCCTACCGGGATTTCGGAACCTGTAACACCTCCTGCTTTCACACTACCGCAAATCGCAGGAGTGTAAGCAAGTCCATTATCATTTCCTTGAGTAGCCTGGAAAAACACATGTCCTATATCGTAATTATTAACACCGATAGCATTATTGGTTACCGTAACATTCTCATCAATCATCTGATAGGCATCCAGTGCATCAAAAGTATCTGAAGCAATGAAAAACAGCATATCTGTATTGGCAACAAGCTGCAATGTTACTGAAATTTCATTTTCAAATACCTGGTTAAGACGCGCTACTGCTAAATTAACCGCCGCAAGTACAGCTGCCTTTTTCTGCGCATCAGTTCCTGCTCCTACACCAGCCTGCTGGGAAATATAAGCCGTATATTCTATTGTTGTACTGATTGCCAATCTGTATTTACGCAGCAAACCGTCTATAACGGTTTTTCCATGTACATCAGGAACCAGATCAACCAAAGGAGAATCTCCTTTAAACAGACATTCAAAACGGCTCTGAGAAGCAGCATTCTTTCTGTCATATACCATATAGGTTTTGTTATCCTGAGAATAAGAATCAATATAGTATATTCCTTTTATCCCTCTCACTACTGCGTTTAGTCCGAAATACGGATCATAAGTAAATCTGATATTGGTCGCAGGATCTCCTACTCTTTGCCCCACATAAGATTTAATGTCAGCATATCTTGACTGAAGCTTGGGATCCATTGTAGATGCTTCAAACACTTCATAGGTGTCGAATGTTCCCTGATCATTTGGAAATTTCACAAGGATTCCTTTCTCCGAAGAAAGTCTGTTTCTGTCTGGTGCCAAAGACAGCTGATGTTTCAGTTCATCTGTATTTAGACTGACCAACTGGTAGTCTGATGTTCTTACATTCCTTTCTCTGGTTTCTTTTACGTTTTTCTGCGAAGTCCTGCTCCAAGTATTCTGCTGCGCTACTGCTGTTCCCGAAAGAACCAGAAGACTTGTCAGAAGTAATAATTTCCGTCTCATATTGTATTTTAAATTATGGTTAGTTTAATTTTTTTAGGACTGTCAATGACTTTAAGTATGAGTATAGGATTAGACTGTTTCTTTTCAGCGTACTCTTGATTTTCAATTTCTTTATAAAATACATTTAGGGTAGAACCTTTTTTTTCTAGTTTTTCAACCTCTATGTCGCCGTTTTTTATTCTTTTTAGTTTTGGTTTTAAGATCAAAAAATATTCGCCTTCTTCTAAAACGGGTATCGGTGCTGATCTTGAATATTTGGAATCATTAAGTTTCATATACAACTCTTTGATTCCTTTTGTAGAAGTAATTACTGTATATTCTTTCAGGTCATTATTAAGATTAAGTCTTCTTATTTCGGTGAATTCTACTTTTTCCTCGTTTTTACTTTCCTGATTCATACTCGAAATATTTTTATAATCAGCGCAGTTAAACACTAAAAAGATCAAAAAACTCAAAAAAAGAAAACTTTTAATACATAATCCCATAAAAACAAATATAAAAATTATTTAAACATGAATGCATTATTTCTATTATCATTTTCTACAACTAAGATTCTTAAAATGAGACAATAAGCATTTTATTTTGTCTCATTCCCTTTGCATCATCAGAACGATAATACAGCATCTCATAAAACAACAAATAATTTGTAAAACAATTGTAAAACAAATACAAACCACTATTTTTCAGTGATTTAAATATTTACCAGAATAATACGTTCGATTTACAAAAATCTGCGCCAGTACACCGCTAATTTTACTTCATCAAAAAATTAATGTTATGAAAAAGTTCATAGTACTGGTTGCTTTATCAAGCACTTTTATCATGTGTAAGAAAGGAGAAGCTGCACAATCTCAGATTGAAAACACGTTACATGCTGCGGACAGTGCTGCAGCTGCAGTAAATGAAACGGTGAATTCTATTCATCATACAGCAGATAAGGTTCTGGATTCAGCTCATATCAAAATAAAAGACTTTGAAGATACAAAAGGTGAGATTCAGCAGACCATAGAAAGTACTGCCAAAATAGTAGATTCTTTATCTGATAAAATTGCATCCACAAAACTGGAATCCAAGATTGAGAAAAAAGACTCAACAGAGAAAAAAACTGAAAAGATCGTTGTTAATGTTCCTGCTCCAAAAGTGATCAAAGAAACCAAGATCATTTACAAAGACCAACCTAAAAACGACAGCTACGAGCTTAACACTCCTAAAAACAGAATGGTAAAAACCGGATTGCTGTCTGTAAAAGCGGACAATGCAGAAACCGTAAAAGAGCTTGTAAAAGAAGAAACGCTAAAAAACAATGGGTATATAAAAAGTGAGGAACTTTCCTATATTACCGTAGAGCCAGCCAGACGCGAGTCTTCCTACCCTGAGACCAACCAGAAAGTCTATTATATGGATATTAAAGTTCCCATCCAGAATTTCGACGATTTAATGAATGATCTGAGCAGCATAGGTGATGTAGACAATAAAAACATCCAGGTTTCCGGAAATAGCTATACGGATAATACGTTATGCAGCATAGCCGTAACCCTTACCGATAAATCCGACCATGAAAAGGAACCTAAAAGTTTCGGTGGAAAATCACTGGCAGCCATTTCATCCGGCTGGGGTGTTATAACTTCAATCTTTCTCTTCATACTACCTTTATGGCCTCTGTTTGTCATCGCAGGCATAGGATATTATTTCTATAAGAATAAGAATAAAAATAAAAAAACGACAGACAATAATCCTCAGTAATAATAGAATCCATCTTCGATGGATTTTTTTAATATTATTTTAATCAATGAAGTCATTTAAACTTTTCCTATAAAAAAGGCTTGCTTATTTTTGTGTTGCGAAACATAAAAAAAGAAAGCAAGCCAATGATGTACCAAGTACTAGACAAAGATATAATAGAAACTGAGATCGT
>NZ_JABBGI010000025.1 GCF_012927325.1 Chryseobacterium antibioticum
GTACGATCTCAGTTTCTATTATATCTTTGTCTAGTACTTGGTACATCATTGGCTTGCTTTCTTTTTTTATGTTTCGCAACACAAAAATAAGCAAGCCTTTTTTATAGGAAAAGTTTAAATGACTTCAATCATCAAGATCAGCGGGAACAATTTTTTTACGGTTATTTTTGATAAAATGTTTTGTAGCTTTTGCAATGTTTCATCAAAATTTATTTTTAAATGTGCAAGACTTACTTTCGGTATGCTTACCAATGCATAGTTTATTTAGGAATAAATTAATTATGTGTAAGTCATTTATTGTAACCGTATTTTGCATTGTTGTTTGAATTATATAAATACACTTAATAAAGAAGGTGTTTTTCCGTTTAATATTAAGTACTTAAATGCTTTCTAAATGCTGACTGCGTATTTATATTAGGGTGAGTACCGATGAGTAGGCTGCTAAAGGTTATTCTCAGCGTAGTCAAGCCGACCGGCTGACCAATAATGCAAATTGAATAATTTCTTTAGTGCAGAAAACATTTTTGAAAATTATTCTGCCAAAACAATCAACCGTCCAGAATGGAATAAACCTTATAAAAAGCTCAAATCATTAAAAAATCAGTTTCCTATTATTCTTTTCATCCACTGGAGCTGGTGAAAGTGTAGGTCTTAATAGCTTTGTTAGAGCAACATCATTTCCTAACGAAAAGTAGCGAATGATTTACATGGCATGTTCGAGACCAAAACGACTCTTAGTAATTAGAGTTCCTTCCAAGACAACCGAAAATGAATTAAGAACTAAATTTGGAAATGAAATTGAGATTGTAACTCTATAATCACTTTTTAAATGTTTGAAAATGTACTAGAAATGCCAAATACAGATTCATATGAAAACAGCTTATTTATACGTTCGTGTAAGTACAGACGAACAAAAAAGAAAGGGATATTCATTACCTGAGCAGGAGGATCGCTTATTGAAATACTGTAAATTTAATAATATAGAAGTCAAGGGTATTTATCGCGAAGACTTTTCAGCTAAGAATTTCAATCGGCCCGAATGGAAAAAACTACTTTCAATAATTAAACACAAATCATCACGGGAAGACAAGAATATACTATTTATTAAATGGGATAGATTTAGCCGGAATATTGAATACGCCTATGAAATGATAGGTATGCTTCGAAAATGTAGAACCACGGCAATGGCTATTGATCAACCCGTTGATTTTTCCGTGCCTGAAAGCATAGTCATGCTTGCTGTTTACCTATCAGTCCCTGAGGCGGAAAACAGTAGGAGAGCCCAGAATACAGCCAACGGTATTCGTCGGGCGAAACTGATGGGTAGGTATCCCAATAAGGCCCCTTTGGGATTCATCAATCTGACATTGGTGGATGGCAAAAAAATTATTGCTCCTAAGGAACCAGAAGCAGGTATTATAAAATGGATCTTCCATCAGCTTTCCAAGAATATTCATAAGGTAGAAGAAATCCGAAAAATGGGCAATGATAAAGGATTGATATGTTCACGATCACATTTTTTCAGACTTATGCGCAATCCAATTTACTGTGGCCTTATAACGATAAAGTTTAATTCTGAAGAAGAACAAATGGTAAAGGGAACACACGAGCCATTGATCCCGGAAGTCTTGTTTTACGAAGTTCAGCGCATCATTACAACAAAAAGGAAAACCACTGCTAAAAGAGACGATCTGAAAGCCATGTTTTTCCTAAGAGGATTTTTGGTATGTCCTCTTTGCGGTCACAAACTTAGTGGAAGTTTTTCTCAAGGCGCGAGAAAAAAATATCCCTATTATCATTGTCATGGAGGATGCAAGACAAGAATAAATGCGATTATTCTCAATGATAGTTACCAAAGTAAACTTCAACAATTGACACTCTCAAATAAGGCAATTGACCTATTCAGTTGTATTTTGGAAGATCGGAGTGTAAAAACACAAAAAACAGGGTATTTGTACGAACGGAATTTGGTGGAGAGAAAGTTAAAAGAAGAGGGATTGATTCTTTCCCGAGCCAGAAAGTTATTTGTGGGAGAAATACTGAAACTTGATGATTACAGTGAATTAAAAAGGGAGAACCAAATTAATTCCAAATGTTTAAAAAAGGAATTACTTCATATCAATGTTAAATTAAGAGACATTGAAAAACAAAACCAATTAGAAGACAGATCGTTTGTGGACATTTTTCAGGGATTCTCAGATTTGGACACTGCAGATAAAAAACATCTTGTGAATCTAATCCCGCCTGCTAATGTTGACTACCAATCAGGAAACCTCTCTTTGGGTTTAAACGATGCGTTATCAAAGATACTATCAAAAAAGAATAACCGAAAAAGTAACAAAAATGAATTTCAATGATAAAAAGGTTTCCGTTGAACGGGCAATTGCTATATTAGCAAAAAATGGTATTCAGGTGGATGATGCAGAAGTGGCAGTTATATTGGACTTCCTATATCTGATGTCAAAAAATTATAATAAACCAAAAGATAAGGCATCGAAACCTTAAGGAGAGATCGAACTTCTGAAAAAGACCATTAAATATACGCTGAAACACTTTTTTAGGCAGTTTAATATAGCTGCCTCAAGATTCTATTTTCAAAAATCCAACTATAAAAATCTAGATAGTAAGAGTTTGGGTCACAGATTTTTAATGGCATAAAAAAAGGAGACAACCATTAAATAGTGTCTCCTTAAGTGAGCGCGTCAGGATTCGAACCTGAGACCGTCTGCTTAGAAGGCAGATGCTCTATCCAGCTGAGCTACGCACCCATTAAATAATTTTGAGAAAATTACTAAAACTGTCGGGGCGGCAGGATTCGAACCTGCGACCTCCTGGTCCCAAACCAGGCGCGATGACCGGACTACGCTACGCCCCGAGAATATAATTGTTGGTAAGAAAAATAGCGGAGGGTAAGGGATTCGAACCCTTGCGACGCTTGCACGTCGACAGTTTAGCAAACTGCTCCATTAACCACTCTGGCAACCCTCCTTTTTTCTTATTTTTTAATGATCGTTGTTCCGTTATTGCGAGTGCAAATATAGAACAGATTTCTTTATTTACCAAATAAAATTCAAATAAAATTTGCGTATTTTTGAGGTGATAAATGGTTAAAAAAATAAACTGATGCGTAAGACATTATATATCATCGGATTAAGTACTTTTGTTTTTTCATGTACTTCCCAACAAAATGTAAAAAAAAATACCTACAAGCCGAAAACCCCGGTATCACAGGCCAAACCCGCAGTTAAAACTCCGGTGGCTCAAACACCAAAACCTAAAATTACCAATGAGCATGGTGTAGAGTTTTTTACAACCAATCTCGCAGATCCTGCAAAAAATGATAATACGGCAAGCTACGGTTCTATCGTTTCAGCAAAACCAATAGGATATAAAGTAGTAAAGACTTACTTTCCTGCTATTGCACAGAACTTCCGACAGCGTTACCTTATATTACATTATACAGCACTTCCTGACGATAAATCCATTACCGTACTTACCCAACAGGGCGTAAGCGCTCATTATCTGGTCAACAATACCGGAGACAATGAGATCTATCAGCTGGTAGATGAGAACAAACGTTCTTATCATGCAGGAGTAAGTGCATGGAGAAATGACAAAAACCTTAATGACACCTCAATAGGAATTGAGATCGTTAATACAGGATATACAGCTGATGCTACAGGAAAAAGAACATTTGCAGTTTTCAGTGATGATCAGATCAAGAAAGTGGCTGCACTGGCTAAAGACATTGTGATAAGATATCAGATTCCGGCAACGAATGTACTTGCCCATTCAGATATTGCACCTACAAGAAAACAAGATCCGGGGCCTATGTTCCCATGGAAAAAGCTTTATGACGAATACCAGCTTGGGATGTGGTATGATGAAGCGGCAAAGCAGAATTTCTTAGCTCTGGCACAGGAAGAAGTACCTCTTAAATATAACGATCCTTCCTTTATCTTTGTTATCCAGACGGCATTGCAGAAATTCGGATATTACGTGGATCTGAGCGGAAAATGGGATGATGCAACGAAAAAAACAATCGAAGCCTTCCAGTATCATTTCCGTCCCCAGAACTATGACGGAATTATGGATGCTGAAACATGGGCGATCCTTCAGGCTTTAAATCAAAAATATCCAGCGAAATAAAAATTCAAACGCATCGGTTAAGATGCGTTTTTGTTATATTCAAAAATAAAAACAGTTAAATTATCTGTAATGGAAAATTTCAGAAAAGAAAGTGATCTGTTAGGCGAACTCAATGTGCCTGCAGATGCTTATTACGGGGTACAGACGCAGAGAGCGATCGATAACTTTAAAATCTCAGGACAGCTTCTGTCTTCCTATCCGGACTTTATCAAAGGTTTGGCTTTTGTAAAAAAGGCAGCGGCAAAAACCAATTATGAATTGGGTCTGCTTGATGAAAGTCTATATTTCAAAATAGCAGAAGCCTGTGATGAAATTGTAGCAGGGAAGTACCACGAGCAGTTTCCTGTAGATATGATTCAGGGAGGAGCCGGAACTTCAATCAATATGAATGCGAATGAAGTGATTGCCAATATCGTTTTAGAAAAATTAGGAAAAAATAAAGGCGAGTACGAATTCTGTTCACCGAATGATCATATCAACCTTTCCCAGTCTACCAATGATGCCTATCCTACAGCGATCAAAATGGGACTGCTTCATATGAATATCGGATTGGTTGAGAGGCTTGAGAAAATTGTTGATGCTTTCCGTGCAAAAGGCAATGAATTCCATGATGTGATCAAAATGGGCCGTACCCAGCTTCAGGATGCCGTTCCAATGACTTTGGGACAGGAGTTTGAAGCCTATGCAGCCACTTTGGAAGAAGATATTTCTAAATTAAATAACAATGCCAACCTTTTCGTAGAAGTCAATATGGGAGCTACGGCTATCGGTACAGGACTGAACGCTCCGGTAGGTTATGCAACGCTTTGTGCTAAAAATCTGGCTCAGATAACTGGTTTTCCGGTTATTTCCGCACCCAATCTTGTTGAAGCTACACCGGATACAGGTTCATATGTGATTTATTCTTCTGCTACAAAACGTCTGGCTGTAAAGCTTTCCAAAATCTGTAATGACTTAAGATTGCTTTCTTCAGGTCCAAGAGCCGGATTATTCGAGATCAATCTTCCTCCTATGCAGCCTGGATCATCTATTATGCCAGGAAAAGTAAACCCTGTTATTCCGGAAGTAGTGAATCAGGTGTGTTTTAAAGTATTTGGAAATGACCTTACCGTAACTTTTGCCGCAGAAGCAGGACAATTACAGCTTAACGTAATGGAGCCTGTACTTTCCCACGCGATAATGGAAAACATTAATTTTCTTTGCAATGCATTGGATACGCTTCGTGAGAAATGTGTGGTAGGTATTACAGCGAACAAGGAGATCTGTCTGAACATGGTGAAACACAGCATAGGTATTGTAACCGCATTGAATCCTTACATCGGATATAAAAAGTCTACAGAGATCGCAAAAGAAGCTCTGGCAACCGGAAATAGCGTTTATAATCTTGTTTTAGAGAAAGGTATTCTTTCCCAGGAGAAATTAGATGAAATTCTAGATCCTAAAAACATGCTGAAACCGCATAACAAATAAATAAACCAGAATTGATGAATGATAAGTGATAATAAATACATCATTTATCATTCATTCTTCATCATTGATCAATTTAAAAAGTGAGGTTCTTAATCATTATTCCTGCTCATAACGAAGAAGAAAATCTTTCATTCACCTTGGATTCTTTGCAGCAACAAAGCTTCAGAGATTTCAAAACTGTGGTTGTGAATGACGGCTCTACAGATAGAACAGCGGAAGTGATCAAAAAATATACAGATCATGATTCCCGTTTTGAAACAATGGATCTTCAGAAATCGGCACATCAGCCAGGTTCTAAAGTTGTGAATGCCTTCAACAACGGGCTGAAGACTCAGAATATGGATGAATTTGATGTCATCTGTAAATTTGATGCAGACATTATTCTTCCGGGCAATTATCTGGAAACACTGGAAAGTGCTTTCAAAAACAATCCGGAATACGGGCTTGTTGGCGGGTTATTGTATGTAGAGCAAGACGGAAAATGGGTATATGAAGGCAATTCAAATAAACAGCATGTAAGAGGGCCTATGAAAGCCTACCGCAAAGAATGTTTTATACAGATCGGTGGCTTGAGGGAAACACTGGGTTGGGATAATATTGATTCCATTCTGTTGGAAAATATGGGCTGGAAAGAAATGGTTCTTCCCGAACTTCAGGTAAAACTGATTAAAGTGAAAGGAGCAGACTATACGATAAGGCCTGCAGACTACTACGGAAGGTATTTTTACTTTTTGGGACTGAATAGATTTCTGGCTTATATTGCTTCTTCAAAAGAAGCAGCGAAGAGCAGATCTGTATCTTTTTTCTTTAACATCATTAAAGCTTACGAAGCCTGTAAAACAGAAAAACTGGAACTGAAAATCTCAAAAGAAGAGCAGCAAGCCATCAATGATAAACGCTGGAAAACGCTGAAGAAAAAATGGCTGAACATGTAAGAAAGATAGATTGAGATCCAGCCAAACCTATTACCTTTGCTAATCCCTAATCCCTAATCCCTAATCCCTAATCCCTAATCCCTAATCCCTAATCCCTAATTGAAAAAAATCGCCTACATAGAAATAGATACCCACGCAGAAATTGCGCAGGCTTTCATGGATATTATGAAGGATTCTGCCGACTTTAGTGTAGATTATTATTTTTCTAAAAAGATTAAAGATATAGTGGAGGAGAATGGAGAAACTGTGTTTTTATCTGACAGTTCTATGATCATGGAGCAGTTGAAGTTAAAAAAATATGACCTGATTATTATTGGGACGGTTCACCGGTATTTCAACACTTTTCATGCACTGGTTCAAAAGTATAATGCAGCAGTTATTGTTCACAACATCAATTTTTCAGTAGCCTCAAAAGGGGCTTTGATGAAGAGTATTTTCAAGGGAGATCTTGTGTATCGGCTGAAATTATGGTGGAAAGAAGGCTTGTTTTACACTTCGAAGACCTACAGGAATGCCAAAAGCCTGTTGATATTGGACGAAGAACTTTCATCAAGCACTTATAAGTTTCTGCCTCTTTTTTATAGTGAACCTATTGAAAAACAAGAGAATAAGGGGCTTGTTGTTGTTATTCCCGGGGGAGTTTCTCAAAAAAGAAGAGATTATGATCGTGTTTTTAAAACAATTCAACATTTAGAAACCGGTGAAAAGTGTGAATTCATATTTCTGGGGAAAGCTAAAGATGACGAACTGAAACATCTTGAAAAACTGTCACAAAAACTTCCCGAAAATGTCTCCATACAGTATTTTTCTGACAGAGTTTCGAATATCGATTTCCAAAAAGGGATGGAGAAGGCAGACGTTTTATGGTGTCCTATTCAGCAGAAAGCAGAATTTTTCAGCAGGGAAGAAATTTATGGGCGTACAAAAATGACTGGAAACTTAGGAGACGCCATCAAATATGGTAAAATAGCCGTTTTTCCTAAAGATTATCCGTCGAAATTAGAATTTATTATTCCTGAGAAGGAAAATGTTTTAGAGCAGTTTAAAGAGCTTAAAAACACCCGTTTCGATTTCCAGGAAAATTACAACAAAAAGTCAGTGCTGAAAAAGCTTGAAGATGTTCTGTCTGGCTTAATTTCTATTTAAATTTAAAAATACTTTTAATAAATTTTGCATTCAGATAATTCTCGAGTGGGAAAACCTTTGTGAAATAATTACCAATAAAAATCAAAATCAAAACGACAGCCGGTTTGTAAATCAGGTTGATGAAATTATTATTGAAAGTTGGTAAAACAATAGCCACTGTAATGGCTAAAGTGCAGATAATAGAAACGAAGATCATTTCAATCGTCAGAGGAGATACTTTGAAAACAAAATAATTGAAAGCGATCTTGATGACATTATAAGTCGTCAGAGAAATAGCTGTAGATAAAGCAATTCCGATCAGTTTCAGATCTGTATTTTTAATGAAATAATAGTTCAGTCCTATGGTAAGTCCTGCAAGAAGCAGCATGATCAGGATATTGAATCTGTAATATTTTGAAAGCGAAATAATATTCCCGTTAAATCCTGTCGCAAGATCAATTAAAACGGCAGAGCCCCAAATCCATACTACAGGCTCATATTCCCTTAGCATGGTTCCATTTTTAGGCATAAATTCCGTCAGGTAAGGAAAACCGACCATTATGCACGAAAACAGGACCGCCCCTAAAAAATATAAAGATAGAGATGTCTTTTTGTGAAATCGGTCAAGTTCCGCCATATCACCGTCAGCCAATGTCTTACTGATAATCGGGGCAGAAATATTAAACAGCCCCAGCTGTGGAACAGAGATCAATGAAATCAGGGCATACAGAACAGAGTAGATTCCCACTTCTTCCATTCCCATAAATTCACCGATCATGAAGCTGTTGATCGCTAGGTAATTGCCGAAAGTTCCCAGGAATCCGAAAAAACTGTAATTGAAAAACTCTTTCCAGAAATGATCTTTCTTGAAATAATCAGTATTAAAATCCAGCTGTATCTTTTCAAGCCTGTTGGTGTAATAAATATATCCACAAAGCATTAAAGCAAATATTCCAAAAAAGAAAGCAAATGCTATTTGTTGAGACAGCATAAAATAAGCAGACAGGCAGAAAGCTCCCAGATTGGCTATTTTAGGGAAAAGATTGTCAAAAATATTGGAAACTACAATTCTCTTGTAATTGGATGTATATTTATTGAAGATCGCACAGAATGAAAGGATAAGAATCAGTGGGAGGATCATTTCCTTTAGCTTCCAGGCTTCCGAATGTTGAAATTTTGGGAAAAAATAGGGGAGTACAAAAAATACGCCCGTAAAAATGATAAAATTGATAAAAACCGTTAGTAACGACAGCGACAGCATATTCTGCTTTTTGCCATCTTTTTCCACTCTATGAAAAAACTTTACATTGGAGTAGGAAATACCCAATACTACAAAAGGAACCAGCATTTCTGCGGTAGGGAGGATATAGCGGAGCTTTCCATAAAATTCAAAATTATACGGAAAAATAAAAATGGCGGATATGGTACCCAGCAGAAAACCAATATAACCTATGATGGAATATTTGAAGCCCTGTCTCGCTACTACACTCATACTGTTCTTTTAATGGTTTTTTGGCGTAAAAATAATATTGTTTATATAGCTGGTTTTATTTTTTTCATCGTTTGTATTGTGTAGTAAAATCTCTTCCGTCAGAAGTTCCAGCTTAAAACTGTCACGGTTAAGATATTTTGCTTCATAGCCCCAGCTTTTTACTTCAGAAATATCATTCCAAATGGGATTGTTATGGTGTCTCTGTTCCATTTCGACCATCAATGTCGGAAGAAACTTTTTGATGATTTTTTTAGCGCCGGAAAGGGTTTTCATTTCATTTCCTTCCACATCTATTTTGATGAAGTCCAGTCTGTCGAAGTGCTCTATAGCAGCCCATTCATCCAGTTTGATCACCTTTACCTTTTCGGTATAGCTTTCCTCTTCACCTTTTTCTTTGTATAATGTGTTTAAAGTTCCACGGGAAGCAATCTGTCTGCCGTTAATAATCGGAACCTTAAATTCAGCGGTCGTGTTTTCGTCAGAGAGAGCCAGGGGGAATACTCTCATTCTTGGGAAAAGCCTTTTCAGACGTCGGTAAAGTTTTTTGTTCGGTTCAAAACCATAAATATTTTCATGATTCAGTTTGCTTTCCAGTTGATAAAGAAAAGTCCCGACATTGGCCCCGATGTCCAGTATTACAGCATTTTTGGGGAGGTACTCCTTGATCCATACCAGTTCCGGTTCTACATTCCGTGCCGAAAAATTAGCTTGAGTAAGATGGTTTAAATTTTTAAAATATCTTTTCTTGTAAAAACTCGGACTTATATATTGTAGTTTTTCTGCAATTTGTTGATATAAAGACATCCCTGATTGTTTGACGAAAGGCAAAGATAAGCAAAAATGTTAAACTAATGTTAAAAAAATACAAATATAACCGTTTGATTATCAGTTTGTAACTGAAAAGTGTCGATTTGCAAAAAATTGAATTTTAGCTGGTTGAAGCTTTGTTATAAAAACGATTCCGGAAAACCTGTTTCAAAATGTCCTTTCTTTTTAATAGGATTGAATTAATGATGAAAAGAAGGGTTGTTTAAATTCATAATGTGATATCCTTTGGATTTTTTTTGCAACCACAAAAGGCACGAAAATTTTTTAAGCACTTCAGTTATTTAAGTTTGAAAGCCTTACAAAAAGAAGATCATTTAAGTTTTTTGAAAATCAAATATTTTCATAATGACAGGAATCCGTCGGCCCTTAATTCCCCCACGGAGAGGTGGCTAAAATTCAAAGAATTTTTGACGGGGTGGTTTACAGCAGCTATAAAACAAAATCCCACAGATCCCACAAAATTCTCTCCGAAATCTGCGTCATCTGCGGGAAATAAAAAAGTTGATTATTTAATTTTGAGAATATTTGGCGTAAGCCTTAGCCAGCTTTTCATCGTATTTATTTTCCCTGTATCCGGCTCCGTTATAAAGCTTTGCAAAGCCCGCCCAGTTTTTATTTCTGAGATGAACAAGGCAGTTATTTTTCTCCAGAAATTTCCCAAATGCTTTCAAATGTGCACCCTCATTGAGTTCCATTTGCGAAACAAAGTGATGAACATCGCTATAGCCTAAATTTTTAGCATGATAGCCCATGATCTGAAAACTCCCCCATGAAGCGGAAGATAATGCGGCCTCTTTGAAGTTCGGACTATTGTTGAGGCTGATAGCTTCACTGAGTCTGTCATATTCTTTCACACCACCCTGATAATACACTTTGGTCCATTTCGGATAAAGAACGTTCTGGCTGTTTGAATTGTAATAAGAATTAGGATCGACACCTCTTTTCTTAAGTTCATTCCAGAAAACATGACCCTCAAACAGAATTTTAGGTTTATTATTGATTAAAAATCCTTTTCCGCTGCTTTCAATTTCGTTCACGGCTTTTACGGCAGCGAGTTCCAGATTGTATTCATCTGCAAAATTAACAAGGTCGCTCTCCTTCAGGAATTTATCGGTCTGGTTTACAGGTCTTTCATCTTTTTCAAGAAGAACGGCCCAGGTTTTTACCCCAACGATTCCGTCTACAACCAAAGAGTTTTTACTTTGAAAATCCTTCACGGCTGCATCTACTTCCAGAGTGAATGAATCCGAGATCTTAATGTTGTATCCAAGTTGGTAAAGAATCTCACATAAGGTTAGTACTTCCGGTGCTTTTGTATAATGTTTTAAAAGTCTCATGGTAATATTTTTTATAAGTGAATAGTGAATAGTGAATAGTGAATAGTGAATAGTGAATAGTGAATAGTGAATAGTGAATAGTGAATAGTTTTAGATATGTATCAAAATTTGAAGTCTCATATCTCATGTCTGACATCTGAAGTCTAGCATCTAATTAACCGGTATACGCGGCATTCTCTCACAAATCATTCCGATCAGAAAGAACGACTTAAATTTCACTTCTTCCCTCTGAAGTTTATATTCCAGGTTAAGCGGCATTGCGCTGGTAACGCTGAAACTCTGATTTAAAACGGCGTAATCATCGATTCTCAGTTCAATACTGTACTCGCCTAGAGGGATGAGTTGATTGATTATACCGGCTTCATTGCTTTCGATCTCAAAGATCCGGTTGTTGTTCGTCCCTTTAATGGAGATAGCGCATTTATAGATGGGGTCGCTATTAATTTTATCCGAAACTCTGAATTGTACAACAGCACCTGCAGGCGGTAATGGAATAGGGGTGGGAATTGGTGTCGGTGTCGGAGTTGGAATAGTAGGGAATTTAGGGCCCCATGAACCCCAGGGTACTTTAATGGGGTTGGCAGGTTGGGGCGTAGGCTGTACCGGACTTGCTCCATGAGGAACCGGATTCAACGGTGTTAAGTTTTTAATAGTATTAATAAGGTTTCCCATGTTCGTTTTACCGGCGAAAGAAGGATTGGCTGCTGTTTTCAGTGTTTCTGAAGGTTCTGTTTCCACAGAGGGTCTGGCAGTAAAACCATTAATAACCATTGCTTTTTGAGTTCCTGCAATAGCTGTTTTCTTAGCTAAATAATTAAATTGGTCAGACTTGATGGTTTTTACATTGGTGATCGCTTTCAGAAACCTTTGATTATTATTTTTGTTGACAAAAACCTGTTGCTTCATCACCATCGGTCCAAAATAAACAAGTTGCTCGTTATTGCTAACACTGGTACTGACAATAGAAGGATCCAGAATCACTTTTAGATTTTTGATCAGAATCATGGTTTTCGGAAAAGCCGGAAGCTTAAAGTCATTGGAAATGGTCTGTCCGTCTGATATTTTTTTAGGTTCTTTCCATTCAAAATAATCCGACAGCATAAAATTTTTATTGAACCAGTTTCTTTTTAAATGCACGAAAGAATAATCTGCTTCCACAGCCTGGATCATGTTTTCATCATAATCTATAGATAAAATCTCAGAAGGAATATTTTCATTGCTGTTTTTCGCCTCAGAATGAAGTCCCTCCAGTTCAGATTTTTCAATGCGCATGCTGTTCCATCCGGATTCATTTTCCATGAAATCATATGGAATAAAATTGATATCGTGAATTGAAGAATTGCTGATCACATCCGTTTTCTCAGCGGCCTCAAAAGTATGTTTCGCATTCTGTGCCATGGCAAGATAGAGGTCAGCGTCAGAAGATTTGTTGATCCTTGCCAGTTCCTTTTCAATGCTGTCTTTACTTCCTTTAACCTTCCATTCAGAAAAAGCCAGTTCTTTCAGATTATTCAGGTTGATAAGCCTGTCGTTCCAGTTGCTTTTTTCTTCTTCAGTGTCAAGTCCGTCCAATACCATCAGATGGTCTGTTATTGTATTGACAGCCTCTTCAAATAATGTTCTGTATTTTTTATAAGCTTTGAATTCTTTGGTGTCACTGTTTTTAGCATCAAAAAGAACCGTGCTTTTGTTGTCCAGAACTTTGTCCAGATTTTCCTCCAGATTTTTCAGATTGTTTTTGTCCAGAATATCTCTGTAGATATCAAATAAAGAATTGTTCGGATTCAGATCCCAGAAATTCTGAGAAATAGGAACAGAGTTTAGCTCATAGGCGACGTTCTGTTTTTTGATGATCGAAAGGGCTTTTTTCTGGTCATCGTTCAGCAGACTCTGAGGTTTCAGGAGCTCCAGTTCCTCATTATCATATACCCGAAGAGATGGGCAGATCATAGGCAGGTCATTTTCCATCGAACTCTGCGACATATAGATATTCTTAAGCTTCTGGTAAACGGCTACAAAATATTTCATGGTTATAGTTTTTAGTTTAGGTGAATAACCGACAGAAAAAACTTCTGCCGGCTATTCTTATTGAGAAGGATATATAAGTAATCTCAGGTTGGGTTAAAGAAAATGATATTAATGAGTTGGAAGTTTGAAGAGGGAGGCTTGAAGTTACTCCTGAACATTTATATTGAACAGATGCCGTAAAATTTATAAAGTAGTTTTAATAAAATAATAAAACTGCACTATCGTTGTATTTTAGGATTCCAGTAACTTCCCTCTTCCGGCTTCAAACCTCCTTACCTCATTATGATTTTCCGTCTGCCCATTTTTTGATCTCCGGATTCGGGTTGGGAGATTTAGGGACAATGTGGCATTTATACCCGATGATGTAAATTCCTTTTGAGACCAGCTTTTTGCCTTCCCATTCATAGGTGGATTTTACATTCTGGTTATCGTAGCTGTAGTTTCCTCCGATTACGAAAGGTCCTATTCCTACTGCACCACCACCGGATACTGAATTTTTAGCCTCAGTGTATGCCGAGCTGCTGTCTTTAAAGTTCAGAGAAACATCTTTTGCAATAATCAGTTCCGTGATGATAGACGGCATTAATCCTTTACCTTTTCCATCACTGATCATGTCACCGTTCAATGTTTGTGGAGACTGTTCGTGAAGCTTCCAGTATTTAGATTCTATAAACTGTTGATTGAACCAGCCTCTTTCCACTCTTACCTTTCCGATTTTGAAGGAAATATCCATGCTGGTATAATCAGAATTGATCTTGGTCTTTTCATTTTTTCCTCCTGCTTTGGCTCCGATAGAGAATAATCCCATGCTGAACCCGCCGGCAGCACCCCAGTTATGGATAGATTTAGAATAATCATAATTTGATTTCCCTTGTGAAATAGAAATTTCAGGCCAGCCTTTTGATTCCCTTAAAGCGTTGGCTGCAACCGGAATACAAGGAGAATAGTTGGTGTAATCTAAAATTCTGGTTCTCTGACTGTTTCTGAATTCTGCCTGGATTCTTTTCTTGATCACGAGCATATGCTTTTCTTCAATTTCGCTCAGATAATTTTGAATTCTTTCCACAGCTTCCTTATACCCTAGAGACTGCCATGCCTTTAAAGCAGCTTCCTCGCGCTTTTTCATGTTTTTTCCGTCAATAGAAACCTTAGCCATAGCATCGGTGTCCCCATTGTCTGCTGCCACTCTGATTTCGTTGTTTGCATCTACGATATCATAATACTTCATCTGATACTCTACATATTTAGCATAACTAGGCGCTACAAAAGTGTGGATCAGCTCAGGCTTGTTCAGGTCATCTACCGGAGCATTCTCGTCAAAATCAGGATTCTTTACCTTTTTGATTTTGAATAATTTATCTCTCAGAGAATCAAGCTTCTTTTCTACTTTTTGGTCAAAATCTGTGTCTACAACTACAGACCACTGCAAAAGATCCTCGTATACTTTTGAAACCCTCTTCTGGGAATCATTCATAATCGTGATCGCTCTTCCTTTTCCGTCTTCGGTAAGAGGAGGTAGTTGGGAAGGAATAGCATCAGTCATCGCTGCGAACTGCTCCATCTGAAGGTATTTTTTGAATTTGCTGTTAGATAAAGCATTTTGGTAGGCCTCCATATCAATTTTCGGATTTCCGTTGGCGTCCAGAATAGGTTTTCCTGTTCCGTCCAGCATTGGTTTTGGAGAAGGTGCATCTCCGAAAAGTCCGTTCAGCGCATAATCGAAAGTGTCTTCAGAAAGTGTAATCCCTACCGGATCAAAGGCGATGAAATCATCAGTTCCTAAAGATTCCGGATTTCCTCCGTTGGTTACCGTGTCATAAACTTGCTTTAAAAGCATGCTCATTAATGAATTTGTTTTTGCTTCTTGAGTTAAAGTTGGCATAATTATAAGTTTTTAAAATTTTCTTTGCTTACTCTTTTTGGTTTTCAGCATCCCCGATTTTTTATAGTACAAATGTATTTCAGTGGTGTGAGTAAATCAACAGTGTTTTTCCTGTTTTTTAGGCGTGGTTTTCACTATTTTTTAATTTATGTTGAATTTGTTTTAATTTATATGTGTTATTTTTATCAAATAAATGTTGTTGGAATGCTGATCGAGCAGTGGTATTCTACAATGGAGTGCAAAAAATCACCCGGCAAGAGAGGTGATTTTTTAAGTTCAATAAATGGTTTTATTTTTTCAGTAGCTTTATGGGTTGCTT
The DNA here is from genome assembly GCF_012927325.1 of Chryseobacterium antibioticum. Classification (GTDB taxonomy): domain Bacteria; phylum Bacteroidota; class Bacteroidia; order Flavobacteriales; family Weeksellaceae; genus Chryseobacterium; species Chryseobacterium antibioticum. The sequence continues at coordinate 15,566 of NZ_JABBGI010000025.1, forward strand.
CCTTTCACCGTCTTTTACAGGAATCAATAAATAGAGTCCGGGATACCAATCTGAAGCATTCATTTCAAAATCGGTAGCTTGTCTTGGAATACTTTCTGTTTTCCTACACATAGCATATAATTATTTTACAAGTATTCTCACCCTTTTAATTTGGTGAAACGCTATTTTGTTAAATATTTCATATAATTAGTTAAATAATTAACATTTATGTATTTTTTTGGCAGGATTGTTGATTGATATTTTAAACTTTTTGCAAAAAGCCATTAAAACTAATAATCACTTATTTTAACAGTTTAAATATTTAATAGTGATGAAACACCTAAACCAAAATCAGGAATTTCGTTTCAACGAAGTTCTTTTTGAGCACCGCAACAAAGAATACGGAGCCTATGCATTAAGAAATGAATCAGATAGAATACTAACCAAAGCACTTTTTGTGGGAGTGAGTTTATTGGCTGCCATTTCAATAACCCCCCTTGTAATTTCAGCATTTCAAACTACCGAAGTTGTAACTGGTGGAGGATATGTACTCCCACCACCAATTTATATTGAGCCGGATCTGCCCAAAGATCAGCCTGTAGAAATTGTGAAACCACAGGTTAAGCCTGAAAAGGTTAAAACTTATGTTGATGTTGTACCAGAACCTAAAGCAAAAGTAAGAAATGAACAGGTTATAGAAAAGGTTGAAGGAGCGATTGCAGGACCAATAAACTCTTCAGAAGGGGCAATTGCAAAAACAAACTACCATCCTGTACTTCCCCAAGCAGGAACAGGACCTGCAGTGCCTTATATTCCACCAACCCCACCAGCTCCAAAAGGTCCTGATAATCATATTGCAGATACAGGAGAGCTTGGAGCAGAAGCAATATTTCCAGGAGGACTTGAGTCATTCAGAAATAAAGTGATTAATAAATTTGACGGTTCAGGATTTGACGGAACCGGAGAAACAATGAGAACAGTAATTACTTTTATTGTAGAAAAGGACGGAACTATTTCCGGAATTAAAGCGGATGGTAAGGATGCTGAATTTAATAAAGAAGCGATCAGAACCATCAAAAGTATCGGAGGAACCTGGAAAGCTGCTAAAAATAAACAGGGCGAAACCGTAAGAAGTTATTTCAAATTTCCAATTACAATGAACTTTGAATAATTGAGATAAAAAAGCAAATCTTAATAGTTATCCACAAAGAATTTTTTTTGTGGATAATTTTTTTAATTGTTAAACTGTTTATTAACAGTACTTTAACTCAATTTTGAATTTAGCCACTCCTACAGAGCAAAGAAAAAAGTGTATTTTTGAAACCTAAAGTTCTAATAATGGCAAAAATCATAGGTATCGCTAATCAAAAAGGTGGAGTTGGAAAAACGACCACAGCTGTAAACTTGGCGGCAGCATTAGGGGTATTGGAAAAAAGAATACTCCTTATTGATGCTGACCCACAGGCTAATGCAACCTCAGGGCTTGGTGTAGATGATGTTCAGTATTCTACATATAATCTATTGGAGCACAGCGCCGATACAAGAACCTGTATCAAAAGAACCGCTTCTCCCAACCTGGATATCATTCCTTCACATATTGACCTTGTTGCAGCAGAAATTGAGCTCGTGGATAAAGAAAACCGTGAGTACATGCTGAAGAAAGCACTGGCTGAGGTGAGAGACGATTATGATTATATTATTATCGATTGCGCACCGAGTTTAGGGCTTATTACAGTCAATGCGCTTACCGCAGCAGATTCTGTGATCATTCCGATCCAGTGCGAATATTTTGCATTGGAAGGATTGGGTAAGCTTTTGAATACCGTAAAAAATGTACAGAAGATCCATAATAAAGATCTTGGGATTGAAGGCCTTCTTCTTACGATGTACGACAGCAGATTGAGATTGTCTAACCAGGTCGTTGAAGAAGTGAATTCACATTTCCCTGACATGGTTTTCGAAACAATCATCAGCAGAAATGTAAGGTTAAGTGAGGCACCAAGCTTCGGAGAAAGTATCCTTAACTACGATGCGGAAAGTAAAGGAGCTATCCAGTACATTCAGCTTGCAGAAGAAGTTCTGTTGAGGAACGAAAATTTAGTAAAAAATTAATTTAATAATAAATGGAGTATAAGTGAATGTACATCATTACTTATCAATTATCATTTATCAATTATATCTATGAAGGACAAAAAAAGAGCAATGGGACGCGGTTTAGGTGCTATTTTAAGTGCTGAATCCAAAGCAAGTGTCAACTCCGCTACCGATGAAGGAGCAGATAAGTTTGTGGGCAATATTGTAGAGGTAGCCCTTGAAGATATTTATCCGAATCCTACCCAACCGAGAACTTATTTTGATGAAAAAGCATTAAACGAACTTGCTCTGTCAATCAAAAACTTAGGAGTGATCCAGCCGGTTACTTTAAGGAAAGACGGTGAGAAATTCGAAATCATATCAGGGGAAAGACGTTACCGTGCAAGTAAAATTGCCGGACTTTCGACGATTCCTGCATATATCCGTTTAGTAAACGATCAGGAGCTGCTTGAAATGGCTCTTGTTGAAAATATTCAGAGAGAAGATCTTGATGCTATCGAGATTGCTCTTACATATCAGAGACTTTTGGATGAGATCGGTCTTACCCAGGAAAACCTGAGCCAGAGAGTAGGGAAGGACAGAAGTACCATTACCAACTCTATCAGGCTATTAAGGTTAAATCCTGATATTCAGAATGCGATCAGAAGCGGTGAAATCTCTGCAGGACACGGAAGAGCGATCATCAGTCTTGAAAGTGAAGAACATCAGCAGATCCTATTTGATCTGATCATCAAAGAAAAACTCAATGTACGTCAGGCCGAACAGGCTGCGACAGCGTTGAAGAACCCTAAATCACCGGCAGCGAAAAAAATAAATGCTGAGCTTTCCAATAATTTTAAAAGAGCCCAGAAAACGATCGCTGATATTTTAGACGTAAAAGTAGAGATCAAAACCTCCGGAAACGGTAAAAAAGGTAAAATCGTCCTGGACTTCAAAAACGAAGAAGAACTGGAGTATATTTTATCCCATATTAAATAATGAAGAAAATATTTTTCACATTTTTTTTGTGCACTTTTGCTTTCGCTTATTCGCAGGTTACACCCAGCGATACAGTTCGTGTAGGACCTCTCCCTAAGGACAGCCTTGCGGTTGTGACTCCATCTGCAAAGCCGGCAAAACCTGTGAAAACAGAAGCTAAGATTATTCAAGATCTTGAAAATGCGAACGGTCCCACAAAGAAAACCATCAAACTGAATCCTACCAGAGCCGGACTGTATTCTGCAGTATTACCGGGACTTGGGCAGTATTACAATAAAAGGTACATCAAAATTCCTATTGTTTGGGGGGCTATGGGTGCCGGTATTGGATACACGCTGTGGAGCAATAACCAGTACAAGAAATATAGGGAATATTACGTGGCAAAACTTAATGGAACGCCTAACGAATTCGTAGACAGTCATCCGTGGCTGGATAAAAAGGCTTTTGGGAATGCCCAGGACAGATATAAAAGACAAAGGGATTACGCAATAGCGATTACAAGTCTGATCTACATCCTGAACATTGTAGATGCAGTGGTAGATGCCCATCTTTACGAAAGCCGCCACGACCCGGATCTTACTTTTAATCCTACAGTGATCCAGGATCAGTATGGGATTTCTAATCCGAAAACAGGCTTGAGTTTAAGTTATAGATTTTAAAACAAATTTTTAATAAAGTTGATACCAACCTTACGGTTAAGGATCATTATAAATAAAGACATCACATGAGAATAGCATTAGTTGGATACGGTAAAATGGGGAAGATCATTGATGAGATTGCACAGAAGAGAGGTCACGAAATAGTAGCCCGCCTGAAAGAGACTCCAACCGCTGAAAATCTTAATAATCCGGATGTAGCTATTGAATTTTCACTTCCTGAAGTGGCATTTGACAATATCAAAGTCTGTCTTGAACATAAAATCCCGGTGATCTGTGGTACCACAGGTTGGCTGGAGAAAAAAAAAGAAGTTGAAAATATTGCTGCAGATAACGACAGCGCTTTCTTATACGGTTCAAATTTTAGTTTGGGTGTAAATTTATTTTTTGCCCTTAACGAAAAAGTAGCTGATATCATGAAAAATGTGGATGAATATTCATGCCAGCTTGAAGAAATTCACCACGTTCATAAAAAAGATGCACCCAGTGGAACCGCAATTTCAATTGCTGAAGGAATCATCAAAAATAATCCTAAATTTAACGCCTGGAAGCTGGAAGAAACGCAAGGTCAGGAACTGGGAATTTTTGCGATTCGTGAAGACGAGGTTCCGGGTACCCACAGCGTTTATTACAAGAGTGAAGTTGATGAAATTGAAATCAAACATACAGCCTTCAACAGAGACGGGTTTGCACTCGGAGCTATAGTGGCGGCAGAATGGATCAAAGATAAAAAAGGAAATTTCACAATGAAAGACGTTTTGGGGCTTTAATTTGTAACAAACACGCTAAATAGTAAACTAATAACAGGTAATGATGTTATCATTTATTAATCATCATTGATCATTTATATTATCAGAATAGGCACAAAAAACTATGAATTATTTTTTAACTTATACAGTATATGTTCTCATTTTGTCTGTACTGATGGGGATTTCCACTTGGAAACTGTTCAAAAAAATGGGACACAATCCCGTATTTGCATTTATACCTTTCTATAATTATTTCCTTATTTTAAAGGAAACGGAACATCCGAAATGGTGGGCTATCCTGTCCTATCTTCCGATAGTAGGACCTATTATGATGTCTGCTTTCCATCTTTATTTAATGAAGAAATTTGGAAAATCTCTTTTCAAGGACCAGTTGCTTACCGTAATCCTGCCGTTTATCTATATGGCGACAGTGAACTACTCAAAAGATCCTGAAATAGAAGATGAAAATGCCAACGACCTGTTCATTACAGATGATGAGAAAATGGCAAAAAAGAAAGATACGTTCATCGGGTCTATTACTTTTGCGGTGGTTTTTGCAACCATTATCCATGTTTTTGTAACGCAACCATTCGGGATTCCTACTGGATCCATGGAAAGAACACTTCTTGTAGGTGACTTCCTTTTTGTAAACAAGTGGAGCTACGGATACAGAATGCCGATGCGTCCCGTTGCCATACCATTCCTTCAGGGAACTATTATGGATACAGGTCAGAAAGGAAATCCAAAAGATGATGCGAAATCATATGTTGATGGTATAAAACTTCCGTATACAAGAATTTTCCAGTTCAGCAAGCCACAGAAAAATGATGTCGTAGTATTCAACTATCCTAGAGACTCCGTACATACTGCGATCGACAGAAAAGATCCATACGTTAAAAGATGTGTGGCCACTGCCGGTGATACTTTTGAAATGAGAGCCGGAAGACTTTTTGTTAATGGAAAACCGGAAGCCGTTTTAGGCGATCAGGAAGTACAGCACAGATATATTGTCAATACAGGAAGCCAGTTGGATATTCCTGCTCTATATAACACCTATGGGTTCTTACCTGTACAGGAGATTCAGGGTGAAAAAGGATATATTTATGCTTTCCAGGGCTTGACGGATAAAACCGCTAAAGAAATCAAACAGCTTCCTCAGGTCATTGACATGAAAGAGGATGTTACCCCTAAAGGAGAAGCTGCAGTATACTACAGAGACGAAGCTAAAACAAAAATTGATACCACTCAGTCGATCTTCCCGATCAATCAGCCTTGGAACCAGGATTGGTATGGCCCGCTGAGAATTCCTAAAAAAGGGGATGTAGTGGCAGTCAATACTCAGACAATTCCGTTATACCAGTGGATTATTTCACAATACGAGCACAATAGCCTTGAGACAAAGAACGGAAAGATCTTTATCAACGGAAAAGAAGCAAATAATTATACGATTCAGCAGGATTATTATATGATGGTAGGAGACAACAGAGATGCATCATTGGATGCGAGATTCTTTGGTTTCGTTCCGGAAGAGAATATTGTAGGAAAGCCAATGTTTACATGGATGAGCCTTCAGGGTGCTTTCAAAGACAGCAGCTCTACATATCAGGCGCCGTTCAAAGTCCGTTGGGACAGAATGTTTAAAGCAACCAACACAGGAGAAGCTAATAAAACTTCATACTGGTGGGTAGCTGCCATGATCCTTATCCTGTTTTTCGGATGGGAATATTTCACGAAATTATTCGGAAAAAAGAAAACGGAAGACGAAGCATAATTTAATTTAAAACTTAAAGATAGAATGAAGTATTTGAAAAAATACTTCATTTTTTAATATGATGAACATGACAAATGTATTATTACCGGTATTTTATATGCCCCCGATTTCATGGTTTTCAGTGTTTTTAAATCCTGAAAATGAGATTATATTTGAACAGTTTGAGAGTTTCCCTAAGCAGACCTATAGGAGCAGAGCCAATATCTATGGGGCAAATGGAAAGCTTTCTTTAATCATTCCTGTCAATCATAACGGTAAAAAAGAATTCAAAGATATTGAGATCTCTTACAGGGAAGACTGGAGAAGCCTGCACTGGAAATCCATCAAGACCGCGTATCAGAGCTCGCCGTACTTTGAGTATTATGAAGATAAGTTTAAGAAAATCTTTGATCTGGAAGAGAAATTTCTCCTTGATTTCAATCTTAAAGTATTAGAGATCATCCAGCAGATCCTGAAAACGGAAAAGGCACAGTCTTTGAATGTAGAATATATCAAAAATCCTGAAAGCATTAATTTTAGAGAAAAGTTTTCGGCTAAACTTCCTTCTGAGTTTCAAATGGAAGAATATTACCAGACCTTTTCAGACAAATTAGGGTTTTTAGAAGATTTGTCAATTTTAGATCTTATATGTAACAAAGGACCTGAATCTCTGACTTATATAAAAAATATTAAACAATCATACTGACATGAAATCGCCGTTAACGAAATTCTAAGGGTATAAACCAATGAATATGGCGATTGCATATAATTTTAGAAAAAAATAAATATCAACATATGAAAAAGGTATTATTAGCAGCTGTTTTTTTTGCAGGCTTTAGTTTCTCTTATGCTCAGGAAGCTCAGGCTAAGAGTATTGATCCAAAAGAAGACAAAGATCTCATGACTTGGTACCATAAAGACTTTTCGGGAACAAAAGTATATGGTGTAAATACAGCAAATGCATATAAATATTTAGAATCCAAAGGCCTTAAACCTAAAACTGTTGTTGTAGGAGTTTTAGATAGCGGTGTTCAGGTTGATCATCCGGGTCTTGTAAAGAACGTATGGTCAAATCCTAATGAAGTTCCCGGAAACGGAAAAGATGATGATGGAAACGGGTATATCGATGATGTACACGGTTGGAACTTTATCGGTGGCAAAAATGGCGATATTGATATCGACAATATGGAAGTAACGAGAGTCGTTGCTAAATATAAGTCGGTTTTCGAAGGTGATGATTCTGCAAAAAACAAAGCAAACCAAGCGAAAATGCCGGAAGAGTTTGCGATGTATATGAAATCGAAAGAGCTTTTCAATAAAAAAAGCATCGATGCAAAACAAAACTTACAGACTTACACGATGATCAACAGCATCATCCCCAATATGGTGAAACTATTAGGTGGTAAGTCTGTTACTGCAGAAACTTTACAGGGAATCAAACCTCCAACGGATCAGAAAGATGCTATTGCACTTAATGTTCTTGGGCAGGTTTCTCAATCCCCTGAATTCAAGGGGAAATCTTCCACTGATTTCGAAAAATTGATGAAAGAGCAAATGAAGGAAGCAATCGATCATTTTGCACCACAATCTAAGCAGTATGATCTGAGCTATGATCCGAGGAAAGAAATTGTAGGAGATAAATACGACGACTATTCTGAGAAAAGCTACGGAAACAACCATTACGAAGGACCTGATGCAGAACACGGAACACACGTTGCGGGAATTATAGCAGGTCTTCCACAGGGAAAAGAAATTCAGTATGGAGTAGCTTCTAAAGTAGCTAAGATCATGTCTGTAAGAACTGTTCCTAACGGAGACGAAAGAGATAAAGACGTTGCCAATGCGATAAGATATGCAGTGGATAATGGAGCTAAAGTTTTAAATATGAGCTTCGGAAAACCAGTATCTCCGGGAAAAAATGTAGTATGGGATGCCTTCAAATATGCTGAAGAGAAAGGCGTACTTTTAGTAAAAGCAGCAGGTAACGAAAATGAAGACGTAGCTGAGCATCTTGCTTTCCCTACCAACTTTAAAAACGTTACAGATGAAAAACCGTTTGTCAACAACGTACTGGTTGTAGGAGCAAGTACCAACAGAAATAATGAATTGAGAGCGGATTTCTCTAACTATAACAAGAAGATGGTCAACGTTTTCGCACCGGGTGAAGAAATTTATTCTACCGTGCCTAAAAACGAATATAAATATCTTCAGGGAACTTCTATGGCATCACCTGTAGTAGCGGGAGCAGCGGCTGTATTATTAGCCTATATGCCTAACCTGAAGCCTGGCCAGATTATTGAAGCCCTTGTAAAAAGCAGCAACCTGAGTTCAGAAAATAAATTTCCTGAGTATTCTCAGGCCGGAGGCGTGATAGATCTTCAAAAAGCCGCAGAGTATGCGTATACGAATTTCTACAACGGAAAATCTTCAACAAGTAGTAAGCCTGCGAAATCTATAAAAAAGACTGTTAAAAAATAGTATATCTCCCTGTATATAAAGAGAAACCATTTAAAGTCCGAAAATTTCGGACTTTTTTTATTTTTATTTTTCAATTTGGCACGGTTTTTTGTAACTTTATAATAACAAAATAATAAACAACAAAATGAAAAAGTTACTACTTGCAGGGATGATCGGAACATCACTTTTTGCAGTGTCTTGTTCCTCAGTGAAAAAAGCAGAAACATCACAAAACCAAAGAGTTGAATACTTGAAATTAAAAGGCGACTGGCAGATTGTTAGCGTTGATTATGAAAAAGGACTCAAAATCAAGCCTTTTGACGAAGGTGCAGATGCTCAGTGTTTTGTAGGAAGTCATTGGAGATTAATTCCTAATAACTACACCGGTGCCTATACTTTAAACGGAGGTGGAGCTTGCCCAAGCCTTACACAGCCTATTAAATTTGAAGTAAAAGATGGCAATACTTTCTTGTTTAAAAAAATCGCTGCGGGAACTAAAGCTAAGCAAAATACTGTAGGATATTCTTTAACAATTACCAACCAGTCTACAGATCAGTTTTCACTTGTACAAAGCGTTCCTTTCGACGGAAGCACAGTACAGGTTGTTTACAACTTCCAGAGAACAGGAATGAAATAATTTATCAATTTAAAAGATTAAAAAAATGAAATTTACTAAAACATATATAGGAGCTCTTTTCTTATCATCAGCACTATTATTAACCAGTTGTGAAACTGTGCAGAATTCTAACCACCAGCAAAGAGGTACAGCAGTAGGTGTTGCATCCGGAGCTGTACTTGGAGGTATTTTGGGTAATAATGTAGGAAGTGGTAAAAACTCAGCTTTAGGAGCAGTATTGGGAGGTATTATCGGTGGTGTTGCAGGTAATGTTATCGGTAACAAAATGGATAAGCAGGCTAAACAGATTAAGGAAACTTTACCTGGGGCTGAAGTAGAAAGAGTAGGAGATGGTATTAAAATTACAATGAACGAAAGCATTGTGACCTTCGCATTTGATTCTTCAAATCTAACTTCTATTGCTCAAACTAACCTTGACAAATTAGCTAAAGTTCTTGTTGACAACCCGGATACCAATATCAATATTTACGGGCATACAGACAGCAAAGGGGCAGATGCTTACAACTTATCGCTTTCTCAAAGAAGAGCAGATGCTGTAAAAGCTTATTTATCAGGAAAAGGGATTGCATCAGCAAGAATGTTTACAAAAGGAGAAGGAGAAGCTATGCCGGTAGCTAGCAACGATACAGATGAAGGAAGAGCTAAAAACAGAAGAGTAGAATTTGCTATTACAGCCAATGAAAAAATGATTAATGAAGCCAAGCAAGGGCAGTAATTAATTTTATATATAAATATTTTCGTAAAAGACCGCTTCGGCGGTTTTTTTTGTATTTTTATGCTTTAAATTTTGAATTCACTATTTTTGTAACTGAAATAACATAAATGAAGAAATATCTTAAACTCCTCCGGGTAGAACAGTGGGTCAAAAACTTATTTGTTTTCGTTCCTTTGTTCTTTTCAGGAAACATTACAAACGTAGATTTACTCAGCAAAAGCGTCTTTGCATTTATCATTTTTTCCCTCGCAGCAAGCAGCGTCTATATACTCAATGATTACAATGATATAGAAGCAGACAGCAAACATCCTGAAAAAAGGAGAAGACCTCTGGCAAGCGGAGCCATTTCAAAACCAAAAGCGTTAGGCATTCTTGCAGGGCTGGTTATTGTTGATATAGCTCTGGTGTGTCTTGCTCAGCTTTATTTTCATGAACCCTTATGGAAATTTGCTACAATCATCGGCCTCTATGTCGTGATCAATATTGCCTACACTTTTAAACTTAAACATGTTCCGATCATTGATATTTTCATTATTGCTTTAGGTTTTGTACTTAGAGTTTTAGCGGGAGGTTACATCACAGGAATTAGTATTTCTCAGTGGGCCATCCTGCTGACTTTTGTGCTGGCTCTTGTTTTAGCGATTGGAAAAAGAAGAGGAGAGCTCATCAATGCACAGGTTTCCGGAAAAACAAGAAAAGCACTGGACGGATATAATGTACAGTTTGCAGATATTGCACTGTCTATTTCAGTGACGCTTGCGATTGTATGTTACCTGATGTTTACCCTCTCTCCTGAAGTTCAGGGAAGATTTCACCAGCGGGTTTTCTATACCGTTATATTTGTAGTCTTTGCTTTTTTGAGATATCTGCAGCAGACATTGGTGTACAACAGAACAGAATCTCCTACAAAAATTGTTTACAGAGACCGATATATCCAGGTAACTTTAGTCCTTTGGGTTGCGGCATTCTTAATTCAGATTTATTTTAAAAAATGAAGCCAAATTTCACACAAAAAGTTACAAACTGGGGTAATTTTCCAGTAGTAGAAAAAGAAATGAGATCTGAGGACAGCTTCAAAAGAATAAAGGAGTTTGTACTTAATCATAACGAAATTATTGCAAGAGGAAACGGAAGATGCTACGGGGATGCTTCCCTGGGAGAAACCATATTCTCTACCAAGAAATTAAATAAATTCATCAGTTTCGACCGTCTCAACGGTGTTATAGAATGTGAATCCGGTGTACTGCTTTCAGATGTACTTGAAATTGCAGTTCCGCAGGGATATTTCCTGTACGTAACTCCGGGGACAAAATTTATCTCTGTAGGAGGAGCCATCGCTTCAGATGTTCACGGCAAAAATCATCATGCAGAAGGCTGTTTTTCAGAATATGTAATTGAGTTTAAGCTGATGACAGAAAGCGGAGACATCATAACATGCTCCAGAGAACAAAATGCAGATAAATTCTGGGCTACTATCGGAGGAATGGGACTTACGGGAATCATTCTTACGATAAAATTTAAACTTAAAAACATTGAATCGGCCTACATTCGTCAGGAAAGTATTAAAGCAGAGAACCTGGATGAAATTTTCAGACTCTTTGAAGAAAGTGAAAGCTGGACGTACACCGTAGCATGGATCGACTGTCTTCAAAAAGGAAAAAACCTGGGAAGAAGTATTCTAATGAGAGGGGAGCACGCTTTTCAGCATGAACTTCCCCAAAACCTGAACAAACAACCATTAAGACTGAAGAAAAAACTTCAGCCTACCGTTCCGTTTTATTTTCCGGGATTTGTTTTGAATGCTTTGACTGTCAAAATTTTCAATCTGCTGTATTACAAAAAACAGGCAAAAAAAGAAGTGAAATCCTTTATTGATTACGAAACCTTTTTCTATCCGCTGGATGCTATTACCGATTGGAATAAAATCTACGGAAAATCAGGATTCATCCAGTATCAGATGGTGATTCCTAAAGAAGCAGGGAAAGAAGGAATGAAGCAGATCCTTGAGACTATTGCATCGAGTGGCAACGGGTCATTTTTGGCTGTTTTAAAGCTCTTTGGAAAAAATAATCCGGAGGCTTATAACTCATTTCCTTTCGAAGGATATACATTGGCTCTCGATTTTAAGGTCAATTCAAAACTGAAAAAACTGGTGGAGAAATTAGATGATATCGTACAGCAGTTCGGAGGAAGAATTTATCTTACCAAAGACAGCATGAGCAGGTCCTCACTCACGAATTACCTTAAAAATATTCAAAGTTCAAAATTTGTGTCTTTACAGCACAAAAGAATCATAAACAACAATTCATAAATGATAGTTCTGGGAAGTACGTCTGAGGTGGCTCAGGCTTTTGTGGAAAAGGCTCTGCAGGAAGGAGAAAAGTTTGAAAAAATATATCTTTTCACTTCAAGTAAAGAGACCACGGAAAGATTTGCACGACATATTGATGTAAAATTTCTACAGCAGTCTGAAGTCATCGAAATTGATCTGATGAAGGAGATTGATTATAATAAATTTGATCATGTGAGTTCAAATGTATTATTTTGTGCTGTCGGATATTTAGGAGATGGAACCGAGGAAGGTCTTTATGACAACAGGAATACAGAAAGGATTATCAATATCAATTATTCCAAACTGATTCCTGTAATGAACTATTTTGCACAGAAGTTTGAAAGCAGAAGGTCGGGAACAATCATTGGACTTTCATCTGTAGCGGGAGACCGGGGAAGACAGAGCAATTTTATTTACGGTAGCGCAAAAGCGGCTTTTACAGCGTATCTGAGCGGACTCCGAAATTATCTTTTTGAGAAGAAAGTGCATGTTCTTACCATAAAACCTGGCTTCATGGCCACAAAAATGACGGAAGGACTGCCCTTAAATCCGAAATTGACAGCTACTCCAAAGCAAGCTGCGGACTGCATTTACAAAGCTTTTAAAAAGCAAAAAAATGTAGCGTACGTTTTACCGGTTTGGAGTATTATTATGATGATTATCAGGAATATACCTGAATTTATATTTAAAAAATTAAAGCTTTAGTAAAAATGAAAAAATTGTATTGTTTTGATTTTGACGGAACTCTAACGTATAAAGATACCATGTTCATGTATCTTAAATTCTACGATCCTACAAAATTCCGGATACAATTTTTAAGACACGTTCCTCTTTTTATATTACTGAAACTGAAGCTTGCAGAAACAGAAAAAGTAAAGAAAAGCTTTATAGGATCTATTCTGAAAGGGCAGAGCCAGGAAAAAATCGAGATGAAGTCTAAACAGTTTTTTGAGCAGCACTATCCTAAAATCGTTAGAGAAAATGCTCTGGACTTTATAAAAAATATCGATAGGAATAATACACAGAGTTTATTGGTCACCGCTTCACTCGATATCTGGGTGAAACCTTTTGCTGAAGAATTGAAAATGCAGCTGGTATCCACACGTGCAGAGTTTAAGAATGGTATTTTTACAGGGAATTTCATAGGCAAAAACTGCAACGGAAAGGAAAAACTGATCAGAATAAAAGCTGAAATACACGATTCCAAATACGATAAAATAATCGCTTTCGGGGATACTTCCGGAGACCGGCAGATGCTTAAGTGGGCAAATGAAGGTCATTACCAATTTTTTCACTAATTTTGGGAGGTAAAAATGTAAAAATGAAAAGACTGCTTATTGTATGTACTGCAATCTTAATGAACTGTACAGCTACGCCGTCTCAACCATCATCAGGGATGCAGGAAAATGCAGAACTGCTTGTTTCTGAGTCGCAGGGAGGTACAGATGAAGCTGGATTTACTATTATTAAAAATGAACAGGAATTCCGAAACTCCATCAAGGGTAGTTTTGGTCTTATTGGTTTGAAAAAAGAACCATCTGTGAACTATCCGAAATTTCCTAAAAACAAAAAAGTAGTTTTGTACCACATGGGAATCTTTAGATCAGGAAGTCATAGAGTGACCAGCATCAGAAATATATCTGTAAAAAACAGGGTATTGTATGTGGAAGTTCCGGATGCAGCATCAGGTGGAATGGAAATTCAGGTGCTTTCAAATCCATGGTTTATTTTTGCCGTTCCTTCAGATTATCAGTTTACCTCAGTAGAATTAAAATATTCCAAATAAAAATGAACAAAATATATTTAGATAACGCTGCAACGACCCCTTTGGCAGAAGAAGTCATAGATGCAATGGTGAGCACCATGAAGATGAATTTCGGAAATCCTTCTTCTACTCATAGTTTCGGTCAGGAAGCTAAGATCCTTATTGAAAATGTAAGAAGACAGGTTGCAGACTATCTTCATGTAAGTCCTGCAGAGATCATCTTTACTTCATGCGGAACAGAATCGAACAATATGATTATTAAGTCGAGTGTAGAGCATCTTGGCGTAGAAAGAATCATCAGTTCCCCGATGGAGCACAAATGTGTTTCTGAGAGTATTCTGGATATGAAGAACAGAAAAGGAGTAGAGGTAGTCTATATCCGTCCTGATGAAAAAGGGGATATAGACCTTAATAAGCTGGAAGAACTATTAAAAGCTTCTGATAAAAAGACTTTGGTAAGCTTAATGCACGCCAATAATGAAATTGGAAATGTCGTTGATATTAAAAAAATTGCAGCCTTATGCAAAGCGAATAATGCCCTTTACCACTCTGATACAGTAAAGACAATGGCCCACATGGAATTTGATTTTTCAGATATCCTTGTAGATTTTGCTTCTTGCAGTGCTCATAAATTCCACGGTCCGAAAGGAATAGGCTTTGCTTTTATTAGAAAAGCTACAGGTTTGAAAGGAATTATTACGGGTGGTCCTCAGGAAAGAAGTCTTAGAGCAGGAACTGAAAATGTTGCGGGTATCGTAGGCTTAGGTAAGGCTTTAGAGCTTTGTATTAACAATATGGAGGCTTATGCCGGTCATATCAGAGAAATCAAAGAATACGCTATTGAAAAATTGTATGCAGAGGTTCCCAATATTAAATTCAATGGACGAAGTGGTGAGATGGAAAATAGTGTGGACAGTGTTCTAAGTGCATTGCTTCCATATAAAAATCCTTTGATCGGACTTCAGTTGGATATGAAGGGAATTGCAATCTCTCAAGGTAGTGCATGTTCTTCAGGAGCATCGAAACCTTCTATGGTGATGATGATGGTTCTTTCTGAGGATGAAATGGAACATTGTACGCCTTTACGCATTTCTTTCAGCCATATGACGACAAAAGCAGATATAGACGCACTGGCAGAAGCTTTGAAAGAAATTTCAAAAGACTATGCTATAGAAAAAACAAATGTTGAGCATAGATAGTCTTATTGCTTAAAAATCGTAATTTTGAATATCCAATAAGGATTAAATAAGAAGATAATATTAATTTAAATAAAAGAAACAAAATGGCTTTAGAAATTACGGACAGCTCATTTCAGGAAATGGTTTTAAAATCAGATAAGCCGGTATTGGTAGACTTTTGGGCAGTATGGTGTGGACCATGCAGAACTTTGGGACCAATCATCGAAGAAGTAGCATCAGATTTTGAAGGAAAAGCAGTAGTAGGAAAAGTTGATGTAGACAACAATCAGGAAATTTCAATGCAATATGGCATCAGAAATATCCCTACAGTTCTGATTTTTAAGAACGGTGAAGTGGTTGATAAATTGGTAGGCGTGACTCCAAAGGAGATCATCGCTGAAAAATTAAGCGCACACTTGTAAAAAATAACTTTGATAATGAATGCCTTCCATTTTTGGAAGGCTTTTTCTTTGCAAATAGTTTGCAGGTAACAAAAAAAGTCGTAGTTTTGCAATCACAAAAAAGAAACAACGTTCTTTATAACAACAGAAAATGATCCGGTAGTTCAGCTGGTTAGAATGCCGCCCTGTCACGGCGGAGGTCGCGGGTTCGAGTCCCGTCCGGATCGCAAAAGTTTTTCAATTTACTTTAAAAAAAATTAGATCCGGTAGTTCAGCTGGTTAGAATGCCGCCCTGTCACGGCGGAGGTCGCGGGTTCGAGTCCCGTCCGGATCGCAGAAGTTTTTATTCAATTTCTTTTAAAAAAAATTGATCCGGTAGTTCAGCTGGTTAGAATGCCGCCCTGTCACGGCGGAGGTCGCGGGTTCGAGTCCCGTCCGGATCGCAGAAGTTTTCATCAATTTACTTTAAAAAAATTGATCCGGTAGTTCAGCTGGTTAGAATGCCGCCCTGTCACGGCGGAGGTCGCGGGTTCGAGTCCCGTCCGGATCGCAACTATTAAATCAAAATAGTGCAAATGCTTTAAAACATATGTTTTAAAGCATTTTTTGTTTTGTGTCGATTCAAAGAGAGTTAAAAAAGCACAATCTGAAAGTGACCTATTCAGTGACCTGTTGCAACAGGTTAAAAAAGGTCACTGGAAATTCAGACAAAACCTGTTCAAGAGCGAGTTCAGAAACTGAATATCTTGTAATAAGGTTTTGCTAAGGTTAATTTTAAAATCTTAAAATCCACACAAAATGAACAAGACATTTAATTTACTTTTCTATGTAAAGAAAGTTAAGGTTAATTCTGTAGGAGAGGCTCCTATTTACTTACGAATTACCATTGACGGCAGAATATCCGAGGTCAGTACAAAACGTACAGTACAGCCCTTAAAATGGAATTCAATCGTACAAAAGGTCAGTGGTTCTTCAGAAGAAATCAAATCACTTAATTTTATCTTAAAACATTTGAACAGAAAGTTTACGGAACCTATCATGAATTAATGAGAGAGGAAGAAACAGTGACTTGTGAATCTCTTAAAAACAAACTCTTAGGAAGAACCGAAAAGCAGAGAATGTTGATTCCAATTTTTCAGGATCATAATAACAGAATGGAGAAATTAATCGGGAAAGAATTTGCTAAAGGAACGTTAACCCATTACAAAACCAGTTTAAGCCATACTGAAGAATTTTTAGTATGGAAGTATAACAATTCTGATATTAATATTCGAAGAATTAATTATGCTTTTCTTAATGATTTTGAATTGTTTCTGAGAACAGAAAAATCGTGTAAGAATAACTCTTCAGTAAAGTACATAAAGAATTTAGGAAAAATTATCAGAATCTGTATTGCTAATGGATGGATTGAAAAAGATCCTTTTATAAATTATCATTCTAAATTTAAGGAAGTAACAAGAGTTTTTCTGAATGAGCTTGAAATAGAGGCTGTTTTTTCTAAAGATTTTAAGAATGAGGGGCTATCTTTGGTAAGAGATATTTTTTTGTTTAGCTGTTTTACAGGTTTTATGATTTTTCTGAGAGATTGCAACACAAAAACACTAACGACCTTTAATCCTTGAGAAAGGATGGTTCCAAATTACTGTATTATAAGGATTTCCATAAAAAATTACTAAAATCGTTTATAAGACT
Organism: Chryseobacterium antibioticum; assembly: GCF_012927325.1. Classification (GTDB taxonomy): domain Bacteria; phylum Bacteroidota; class Bacteroidia; order Flavobacteriales; family Weeksellaceae; genus Chryseobacterium; species Chryseobacterium antibioticum. Next base: position 32,949 of record NZ_JABBGI010000025.1, read on the forward strand.
AACTTCATTCTTAGTGGTCAATTTAATCAGGAATTAGTTGGTCAGTTTAGCTGGAATATACAGTCAAGACTTTTCCATCACTGAAATGTTTTGTTTGTCAATTGCTCCTTTCCCACAAATATCTTTATCTTGTTCTGTTTTACTGGATTCTACTGTAAAATAAGATTCATCAAATTCAATCATTTCTTCCAAAGTGTACAATATAATTGCGATTCTCCATTGCTGTTTTTAATTTGTGAAATATCACTGCTTTAATTAAAAAAGCTTGATATTATAAACTAATGTAATGGTTTTTAAGGTATTGTAAATCAGTCGAATGTAAAATGCAGTATAAATGCAGTATAATTTTTTTTAAGTGTTTATATTTTTTTTTTTAGCTTTGTCTAGTGAAAAATTAATTAATTAAATTTTAACACTCAGATAGAAATAAATCCAAGGATTTTGGGATGTATTATTATTATTATTATTGTAAATGATTCTATATATGAGTAATATATTCGCATCATATGATACCAAGAACAGACGACTTTTATATGGCGTTTGGAGGCAATATAGCGGGAACATTCACCCTACCTACATTCATAGCTGCCACTACAGCAATATATTTGGAAGTTTAGAATATAGCATTTAAAAGACTTATTAGTTCTTGAAATAAAAAAATTATATTTAAAATAGTTTAAAACAATCAGCAAAATGAAAAAAACATTTTTTACACTTTTGACAATCGTAGCTTTAGCATTGCCTGCTATAACATACGCTCAGGTCGGTATCAATACCTCAACGCCCGATCCTTCAGCCATACTTGATGTACAATCTACTGCTACTAAAAAGGGAGGACTGTTAATCCCCAAAGTCTCTTTGGTGAACCATACAGACGGAACCACTATTGCCTCTCCTGCCACAGGACTTATGGTGTACAGTAATGGAGGTACCATCACAACAGGTAATGGTTTCTATGTCAACTATGGTACTCCTGCCTCTCCGCTGTGGAGAACTTATCAGCAGTGGACACCTGCACTGTATATATTAGATGATACTTATAGTGTTGTGGCTACCGCTCCTGTAAAACAAACTGGATTATTACCTTCAACCATTATTAATAATGTTCCTTTGGGATTATCCTTGACTGTCAATATTCCTCCCCACAGTGCTTGCCGGGTGATTGTTACTTATTCTGTTCCAGTAGGGACCTATAGTACAGTACCAATTAATGCAAGTGGTTTTGGATATTACGGTGTTCGGTTTACGAAAAATGGAGTTGAAGATCCTTCAGGCTCTCGGAAGTATTCGATTCTTCCTTCTGGAGACGGGGCGTCTTCAGGAATGGTAAGTTCAGGAGCTACCTATATAGGAATAGAAACAAATAATACTAGTGCTGTTCAAACGGTTACCTATAATTTAAATGGCTATATAGAACTGGGAAATGCTGGTTTCACTTCTACAAATATGGTATTCAATATGTGGGATAATATTGGTAACCCCAACTTTAACTGGGGTTATGGATCAATGACTGCCCAGGTATTTGCAAAGGCACAATAAGGCAAATCATAATAGTGTATTATCTCCTACAACAAATGTTCATATTGGCACCCCCAATTCCTTAATAGAAACCAGAAATTTCTCACTGCAGCAGCTGTCTGTGCCTTAATAAATTTATTTTCCAAACTGAGATTAAATTCTCAGTTTGGAAAATATAGAGAAAAGGTTTGGTAAAATAATTTATTGTTTATCTTTATGATTTAATTTTCATATTCCCCTCTATTATATTTTAAACAAAAGTTTATAATATTAATTTCAAACTTTGTAGTAATCTATTTTACTGGAGATAATAATTTACCTAACTAGAAATTCATATAAGTATCCCACCAAATTTAGGTTAGAGAAAAAGGTGAGTATTGGATGTGTATTGCTTTTCCAATATTTGCCATACATCTATTAACCGCATAAAAAAGAGAATCCTTATCCTTCTTCCAAAATCGGTCTATTGCTTCTTCCCATTATGCTAAAATACAAAATCCTCTAATCTATATTGAGAGGAAATACTTAATTTAACCTGAGATTCTGTGTTAATTTAAATATTAATATAGTAGAACTTAGATTTTTATTTTGAATATTACAATTTTTAAAACTTTATTTGAGGTTATTATGTAATTTTCTGTAATTGATATATTCAAATATTATTTTTAATAATTGTATTATCATATAAAAAAACATTCTAATTTATTTAAATTATAAGGCTGACATCAAGGTTTTTCGATAACAAAATGTTGTACCTTTGATTTTTAAAATTTAATACATTTTTAATTCTGTAAGTGATTTGATTCTACTAATAAGGATCATTATAAACAATTATTTATATGAAATAATTAAAGTTAAAATCTTGATATATATATATAATTTTTTAATAGAATGATTAAAAAATTACTAGAAAATTAGATTCTATTCTATTATGAATACACATTTAAGAAAAGTACTTTTTTTTACTCTGCTTTTTTTTGTTTTTAAATTTAAAGCCCAATCTAATGTCGCTGAAATTGATAGCATACAAACTTATATTTTTAGTAAACTGGTAAAGGAAGGTGATCTTAACAGAGTAATTTTGCAAGAAAGAAAATTGATTGAAGCAAGCAAAAAAATAGATTATAAAAAGGGGGAAATAAAAGGATGTTTAAATATTGCAAATGCCCTGAGTGCAATGAAAAGAAACCAAGAAAGTATAAAGTTTCTTGAAATTGCTGAAATTAAACTTAAAAAAGTTAAAGATGACGAACTGGAAGCATATTTGAATTATGTATATGGTGTAAATTATTATTCATTGGAATTACATGAGCGGGCAATTAAATCTTTTAATATAGCTTTGGAATTTGCAAAAAAAATAAAAAACAACAAAGAAAGAGAAAAAAAAATCTATTTTATCTATGATTGGAAAAGATCTAGTTTTGAATTTCTAGGTATGATGGATTCTGTATACAGTACTGAGCACAAGTGCATGAAGTCTCCGACGCCTATGCTATACATAAATATTGCGGAAAGACACTTTAAAAGTCATAATATTGATTCTGCTGAATATTATATTAATAAGGCAAATGAATTATTGTTCACCAAGCAGATTCCTCTTGAAGGCAAAGCTAATATCTTGAGAGCTTTTGGCAGATTAAATATAGAGAAGCACAATTATAACAAAGCTCTGGATTACTTGCTGAGTTCATTAAAAATTACTAACAAAGCTAATCTAAGAAGTAGAGATTTGAAATCTTATAAACTAATTGCAGAGGCATATAAAGGACTTAATGAACTTGATAAGGAAAATGAATATTTATCAAAATATTCTAAACTGGATGATAGTTTACAAGGAGAAGAGAAAACAGTTGTTAATGAGGTTGTCGAAAAATTGATTACTGAGCAGAAAGAGAATGAAAAAAGGAGTAGTCTCAATTTTTATTATACTATTTTCGCTATTATTTTTATGAGCAGTATTTTAATTTACACAATTTATAACAAATATAAAACCCGGCAAAATTTACTTAGTCAAAAAGAATTAGAAGCACAAGAACTTAAAAAAAAACTAGACAATGCATATGATGAAGTGGTAAAGCTTGCTATAAACTCCGATCCTTCTTTCATGAATCAATTTAAGAAATTATATCCCGAATTTTATAATAATCTTACTTCAAAGTATCAAAATATCAACTCAAATGACATGAAATTATGTGCTTTTATAAAGTTAAACTTTTCTTCTAGTGAAATAGCAGAATATGATCATATTTCAGTAAGGACTGTCGAATCTAAAAAATATAGATTGCGAAAAAAACTAGACCTTTCTAGGGATATAAATCTTTATAAATGGATTAATGAACATTAATAAAATTGATTTTTCGATTTGTCATACAAATAACTTTGTTAAGAATATAGTTTTACCCCCAAAGACTATCAAAGTTTATTTTACCCTGAAGAATCAATTAATATTTTTATTGAAAAATTAGATGAGTTGGAGGCATTAATGGACGACATTTAGGTAGAACAAAGGGGCTTATTTGTAAAAATAAATGTAGTCACGAATGGCATAATCATATAGTAAACGGTTATCTTTCAAGGAGTAGGGAAAGATAGCAACCAACGATGAATTATGAGTATCCTTACAAGATCTGTGGTCGTGAGTTTGATAACTCAAAAATCCTAAGAAACCATATACTCCACGATAGCTTCACAGTGTATTTTGGTCGTATCAAAAACAGGAATGGTAAAATCATCCTGACTGATCAGCAGAGGAATTTCCGTACAGCCCAGAATAATACATTCTGCACCACGGCAGACAAGGTCTTTTACAATTGAAAGATAGCTGGCTTTGGTCTCTGGATTAATGAATCCCACTCCCAGTTCATCTTTTACCGTCTGTTGGATATAATCTCTTGTTTCCTGCTTTTCCGGAACCAGTACTTCAAGTCCGTATTCTTCAAGTTTCTTTTTGTAGAAATCCATTTCCATAGTAAACTTTGTTCCAATTAAGCCTGCCCTTGTAAAACCAGCCTTTTGTATGGCTTTTGCAGTTTCTGTACCTATGTGGATAATGGGCAGTTTTATGTTGTCCTGAAGCTCGTCTGCGAAGAGGTGAGCGGTATTGGCACACAGGACAATGCTGTCTGTTCCGGCATTTTTAAGGTGATTGCAGGCGTTTAATAATAATTCGAAGGAATTGATCCAGCTTTTAGCCTGAATGTCTCCAAAATTTAAAGAATAGATCATGCATTCGGCAGCATTCAGTCCTCCCAGTCTTGCATTCATGCCTTCATTGATGAACTTATAATAATCTAATGTGGAAACCCAGCTTATTCCACCTACCAATCCTATTTTTTTCATGAATTTGATGATTTACTTTTAAACACAAATCTAGATAAAAGTTTCCGATGTATCCGTGCATCTGTTGGAATATGGATCACTTCAATGATTGATGCATCAGCTGAAACTTTTTAAGCCTCCATTTATTTAGACTACTCCTAAAAAGTGTCTAACTTTTTGGGATTGCCTACTTTGTAAATCAATGTCTTATATTTTTATAAGGCAATAGTATTTGCATGAGCTGAGGAAATGTTTATTCTATATTGAATTTTTGTGTTTAATACTGATATTTTTGCTACATTTATTGAATAATTAACAAATAATGAAAGATAAACTATTTAATAAAAAAATCTGTGCATTAGTATTAAGCGGAATTGGTACTATGGGATATGCTCAGGAAAACGTAAAAGAAAACAACATAGATGAAGTTGTGGTTACTACGGGTAGAACTAAGCCTAGAACTATAATTACCTCGGCAAGTCCTATTGATAATATTTCGGCAGTACAACTAAAATCCACAGGGCAGGTTACTTTTGATAAAGCTTTGACATATGCTGTGCCATCTTTTAATTCATCACAGCAGACCGTTTCCGATGCAACGGCTCACTTTGATCCAGCAGATTTAAGAGGATTAGGCCCTTCCAGAACATTAGTTTTGGTTAATGGTAAAAGAAAAAATCAAAGTGCTTTAATTTATGTAAATGATACACCAGGAAAAGGTGAAGTAGGTACAGATCTGAAAAGCATTCCGTCAGCAGCCTTACAAAACGTAGAGGTTTTGAGAGATGGAGCATCTGCACAATACGGTTCCGATGCTATTGCAGGAGTTATTAATATTATTCTTAAGAACAGCGTTGGAAAAAGTACAGTCAATCTTTTTTCAGGTATTACTTCAGAAGGAGACGGCTTTAATATCGGAGCAGATTTTAATACAGGAATCAGAGTGGCAAAAAATGGAAGTTTGAATCTTACATTGGGGTATTCTTCCCAAAATAAAACTAACCGTGCAGGTTCTGTTACAAAAGATGAACTTTTTGGTGTTGATAATGCCTGGACGCAAGCCAATCCTGGATTAGGAATGACTATAGGGCAGCCGGAGACAAAAGTGGCCAATATGTTTGTCAATTTTGAGTTGCCAACAGGTGAAACAGGCAAATTTTACGCTTTTGGTGGTACAACTTACAGGAATGGGACTAGTTATGGTTTGTATAGAACGCCATATTGGGTAACTTCAGATTTTGGTTTATTGACTCCAAAAGGAGAGCCTTACAATGGATTTCAGCCGGAATTTAAAACGGATGTTTATGATTATAATTTAACCTCCGGGTGGAAAGGCATGTTGGGAAAATGGAGTTTTGATGGTAGTGCAACTTTTGGCTCTAATGCAGTACATTATGTTGTAGGAAATACCATTAATACATCTTTGGGTGGAAATTCACCAACTAGTTTTAAAGCAGGTGGGCATCAGTTTAGTAATATTATAGGTAATTTAGATATTAACCGAAATTTTGGTACACTTGTTTTGGGAGCTGGTATTGAAGCGCGCAATGAAAATTATCAGGCTATAGCAGGAGAAGAAGCATCTTATATAGGAAGTGGTGCAGAATCATTTCCTGGATTACAACCTCAAAATGAAGTCAATAAAAATCGTCAAAATATTGGAGCTTATATGAATGCTGAATGGGATATTACGAAAAACTTCTTACTTGGAGGAACTGTGAGGTATGAAAATTTCAGTGATTTTGGGAATAATGTTTCGTGGAAAGGAAATGCAAGGTATAAATTGCTAGATGATAAATTGGTTTTCCGGGGGTCTGTTTCTACAGGATTTCGTGCACCTTCATTACACCAAATTTATTATTCGAATGTTCAAACCAAAATTACAGGAAACACTGTAGCCAATCAAGGTACTTTTAATAATGACTCTCAAATTGTAAGATCCGATCTTGGTGTACCAAAATTAAATGCTGAAAAAGCTTTTAACATTACCGGAGGATTTGCTGTAAAACCATTTAAGAACTTGACCATTACAGCAGATTATTATAGAATAAGAATTAAAGACCGCGTGCTTTTCTCAGGAGATATTGGCTATAAAACAGGTGCTCCTGGGACTCCGGATATGACAAATCCTGTTGAAGTAATACTAGATAATAACAATATAACCTCTTTGAAGTTTTTTACCAATGCTGTAAATACAGTCACTAATGGGGTAGATTTTGTAGCTAATTATTATACTTCTGCTATAGGGAAAGGAAGATTAGGAATTATAGCCGCGTTCAATTATAACGAAACTAAAATAATAGACAATATTGTTGTTCCATCTATTTTGGCTGAAAATGGCTATTCAGAAAACTTTTTTGATAGAAAGGAGCAATCCAGAATTACCTCTGCAAGACCAAAAACAAAAACTATTCTTAGTCTTTCATATGATATTTCAAAGTTTAATTTTAACCTTAATAATACTTATTTTGGTTCTGTTGCATGGCAGCACGCATCTGATCCTGCCAAAGATCAGACATTTTCTGGTAAGGTAGTTACAGATATTGTTTTAACATATAAAATCACGAAAGATCTTAAAGTTTCCGGAGTAGTAAATAATTTATTTAATATTTATCCGGATGTTATAGATAGTAAAGGAGATGTAGTAACAGATCTTGGAGGAAGGTTCAAATATCCTTGGGAAGTAAATCAGTTTGGATTTAACGGAACAATTTTTCAGCTAAATGTTAATTATGCTTTTTAATGTATAAATAAAGGAGCTCGCATTTGCGGTATCATGCTTAACAAAGTCGAAGTGTTTCAATACTAATTCTACTTTTTCAATAAGCCCGATAATTAAATTAATATCTGCAAAAATTCTTTTATTCGAAGAGAATACTTCGAGGCTTGCCTCGGGGTCAAAAGAGGAAAAGTTTGAAAAACGGATGGTTTTTCATAAAACTAAAAATAGAATCTCTTCCATTAAATACCTCGGGGCTCTGCCCCGGGGATCATTTATTTTCAAAAAAATTGGTTGACGCTAAGTTTTAAGAAAAATTTAAATAATCATTAATGATGTATAAGCGGATAAGGACAGATTATGAGAAAACTTTTTCTACTCTTTGTAATTGCTATTTTCGGGACTTTTCTGCACGCCCAGCCGATCACTTTAAAATATGTTGCTGCAATGAAAGAACTCAGGCTGAAGCTGTATTATGGGAATGGCGGGAAAGGAGCTTTTATACAGTATGAAGGGAAAAAAGAAATTATTCCGTTAAAGGTCAAAAGTTACAAACTGGATACCATTTCGCAAGGCCCCGGTCAGCCGGCCCACCATTATTTTGTGTGGGATGAAATGGTTAACGGAAAACTTAGCGGAACATATAAAATGATGCAAATGAAGAATGTTATTGTAGATCCTTCTTACATCAGAATACGGGATTTCACACATTTCAACCTTGAACTTGTGGAAGAAGAGGGAGATCCGGACGGCGATGATAAGTACCTGCTGCATGGTGCCATTATCTCTTTTAATCATTTTTATAATAACAGACTACTGATTGAATATCCTGACGGGAAAAAGATGAATGCAGAACTTCCGTTTCCGGACAGTCCGAATGCAGCCCAACAGAGTTTTATAGAAGATTATAATTTCGACGGCTATGATGACCTGGCCTTCACAATTCCTGATGGAGGAATGGGGGTCTACAATATGTTTACCATTTACCTCTATAACCCGAAAAAGAAACGTTTCGAGAAATTTAAAGAACCGGATTATTCTAAGTCAAGTTGCTCTTGTCTGTGTGATGTATTGGTCAACAAAGAAAAGAAACTGCTGCAGACCGGTTGCAGAGGTGGTGCTTCATGGCATCAGGATTTATACCGTTTCGATAAGAATGGGGCGTTAAAATGGCTAGATTCAAGAGAATTGCAGGAAGAAACAGAAGAATAAAGGTCAATAGTGAACTTGCTTCACAAATGGATGATGAAATTTTGGAGTCTGGATTTTGGACATTATATTTAGGCTGAGAATGAAGCTAAGGGTGAGATTGATAGCGAGATGGAGAAAGCTATTTGAGATCCAAGTACTCAAATACCAAAACCCAATCCCATACCTCAAAAAGCTCTCCAACTTCGAATCTCGCAACCCTAAAACCCTACACACATACTCCTACAAATAAAAATTACTGCCGAAAAAGACAGTAATAGAGCAAAGATCAGCTGATGTGATGTTTCAAACAGTTTGGTTTTTTACTACAGAAATTAATTCTGTTGCTTGGAAGGCTGATCTTTAAAGGCTGCTTTAATTCGGCCGCTGTTATTTAATATTTTCAGTCTGAATTGTCCCTCATGGGCTGAGTTATTTACGATAAAAACTTGATGCTTGAAATCTACTTTAACTTTGACCGAATCGTTGGTTGGCAGCTCTTTTATTTCACGGTTATTGATGACATATTGAAGTTGATCGGTCTGTGAAGGATTGTATAAAACAACTTCAAGACTTTCTTTTGATGAATTTTTAATGTTTAGATTTTTGTGGGCAGGAATTTTCCACTGATTACGGTAGATAGGTCTGCCTCTGGTAATCTGGAAAGAAGACAGGATAATAACAAGGACTGTAGAGAAAATAAATAGGGAATAAAAATAGATATTTTTCATTTTGGCACAGAGCGGAAGTTATTTTCAGCAAAATTATATCACGGCATTTTGATAACCACTACACTTTTGTGTAGATTTGCTTAAGTGCGACAAATACTACACTTTTGGGTAGTGATTTCGTCAATTTATTAAGTGGTATATGGAAGAGATTGATAAATTTTTTAACGATAAAAATGATGTCCGAAGTGATGTTGAAATAGATCGCAGCCAGGTCGGGGAGTATTTAGAAGCAGTAAAGGCATTTTCAAGGCTTACTTACCAGAGTCTGTATGTCATAGATTATCAGACCAGAGCTTTTGAGTATGTATCTGATAATCCATTGTTTCTATGTGGTAAAACATCGGAAGAAGTGAAAGAACTGGGGTATGCTTTTTATTTTCAGAATGTGAAGCCCGAAGATGTGGAACTGTTGATCAAGATCAATGAAGCCGGATTTGAATTTTATGAAAATATTCCTGTAGACGAACGGAAATTGTATTCCATTTCTTACGATTTTTACCTGATCAACGGTAAAAAAAATAGGGTACTGGTCAACCATAAACTGACACCGATGTTTCTTACCGAAGGCGGGCAAATTTGGAAAGCATTATGCATCGTATCACTGTCCAACAACACTTCATCCGGAAATGTTGTTGTAAGCAGGGAAGGTTCAGATGCGCTTTGGAAATATGATCCTGAGGTCAATAGATGGGAGAAAGATGAAAAAGTAAAGCTCTCCCAGAGAGAATATGAAATACTGAGCCTTTATGCCAGTGGGTTGACGATTAATGAAATTGGAGATAAACTGTTTATTTCTGCCGATACGGTAAAATTTCACAGGAAAAAACTCTTTGAAAAAATTGGAGTTAATAACATTGCTGAAGCACTTGCCTACGCTAAAACGAATAAGTTGCTGTAAAACAATATACTTCAATACCGTTTTTTTACGGTATTTTTTATAATGTCTTTTATGATTCAAATTTAGGTCTGATATTTGCAATGGGTAATCAAACTAAATGACCTGTTTTATTTATGAAAAACATATCTGTGAAGAAATCATTTTTATATGCATGTATCTGTGCCACGTTCATGGTTTCATGTAAAAAAGAAATTGAGAAAATAAGCGATACTTTTAAAGATACAGTATCTTCGTCAGAAGCTCCTGCCGTGGAAAAAGACTCCATAAAGAAAGATTCTGTAATTCAAAAAGAATCTGTACCGCCGGCAATGCAGGAAAACGGTTTTTATAACGCCTTTGTCCTTCCGAAAGGTAAAAAGCTCAGAGACTCTGTATATGCAGAGTTCAGCAAAAAATACAGCGAGAAAGAACGCTATTCGATCCTTGCATTGAACAGGCTTGATTCCAAAAATAGATTTAATGCGGATACCCTGGTGGTTCCCGCTAAAATAGATACCACGCTGATGTCTTACTCACCTTTCCCAATGCAGTTGGACATATTGAGCGGAGTGAAAAAGTTTGTGATCTTTTCCTATCCTATCCAGGCTTACGGAGTATACTCCAACGGAAGCCTTATAAAATGGGGCCCTACCAGTATGGGAAAAAAAGCGGCGCAGACAACAAGAGGACTTACTTTTGCCAATTGGAAAAAGAAACTGTCGATTTCAACAGTAAGCAGCGAGTGGAAACTTCCCTATAATTTCAATATTCATAATATCGGAGGTATCGGATGGCACCAGTATGATCTTCCGGGCTATCCTGCATCACATTCTTGTCTTCGTTTGTTGATGAAAGATGCACAATGGCTGTACTCTTATGCAGACACATGGATTCTGAATCCGGGAGGTGCTACAACCAAAGCTAAAGGAACTGCGGTCATGGTCTTCGGAGATTATAAATGGGGCGGGAGAAAACCTTGGAAAAAGCTTTTGGATGATCCTAATGCAAATAATATTTCAGTGGAAGAAATGACCAAACTCTTAGAACCTCATGTTGATAAAATGATGAAAGAGCAAGACAACAGGGAAAAAGTATCAGACTCCATTAAAACCGCCAAAGCAATGGCGGTACCGGCTCAAACTGAAAAAACAACAGAAGTTCCTACTAACTAAGTTTCTTCTCAAACTGTGACGTAGATTCTTCAGCAAATCTTCTAAGTTTCAGCATTTCTTCTTTACCCTTGTATTGTCCGAATCGGGCAGCCACATAAGTAAGAAGGATGAAAAACAACATAACAAATGAAGCGCTCAGGGCCCACGGGAACTCAGCGCTTTTTATCTGTTTTTCCACATAGAACATCGTGAAAAATGTCATCCAGAGAATAGAAAAGGAAAAATAAAGGAACATAAAGAACGTCCACACTGCAGAGCTGGGACCGAATATTCCCCGTATGGCAATATCATCATCTTCAGCCTCTATCCTTAAAGACAGTCTTGGCTTCCAGTAATTGTCATATTTTGTTTCTACCCAGATGGTAGCCACTTCCTTGTTAATATTTCCCGAAAATTCATCTTTATGATCGGCAAGATATTTTTTTAATTGCTCGGCATATTCTTCCTTGGTAAGATGGGTAAACATCTTGAATCTCGGGCGGGTTCTTATTTTATCTATTGTGCTTTCTTGAGTTTCCATATTTTATTCTTGATAGGGGATAGGATCTTCCAATACAAAATTAAAGGTCATTTCCTTGTTCTTTCTCTGAATCACCATGGTGATATTTCTGCCTTCATCAGATTTCATCAGCTCCATGATCTTTTCCATGGTCATCTCTGAAGTTTTGCTTCCGTTGATGGTGATTACCCGGTCATCTTTCTTCAGTCCTGCTACGAATGCGGGAGAGTCCTTTCTTACTCCTGCAACAGAAAAGACAGGTTTTAAAGTAAATTTATACTGGAAATTATTAATGACCGAAATTTCGGTGCTGGCTTCAGATAATTTCTTGGGTTCAATTTTCACGCGGTCCTCCTGCCATTCCAATCCATCCTGTTTAAAATCTAATCCGCTCATATTAAAATGAAAAGGATCGTCAAAATTCCTGTTTTTTTTCAGATATACTTTTCCGGCTGTATAATCGAAAACAACTGTAAATCTACGCATTATTTCTCCACCTACAGATCCTTTTCTGTCAGCGACGAGATTCACATGTTGAATAGAATACTCGTCGGGCATTGCTGTGAGAGGCTTTTCAAATTTAAAGTCTTTAAGATAAAAATTATGGATTCTGCTTCTTTTGCCGTAAATATCTCCATTGAATCCACGTCCCAGATAATCCTCAATATTAGGTCTGTTGTACACAAAATCTTTGATGAGGGCAGGGAAGAGCCAAATGGCATCACTGTTACCAAGATCGATCAAAAGTTTTGAGCTTTTCTTTCCATTCGTCATTTCAACGTCTGCATAAAGGTAAGGTTTATCCTTTTCTATGCTTATAGGCAGTTCCGTAAACTTTCTGATCTTCTTTTTAACTATTTCAGTATCCTGATAAACAGTTATTTTTTTTGCTGTATAATCTATTGAAATAGGATGGTTTTTGAAAAAATGGTATCCTATAACACCATTTACCGGAATTCCAATATGGGATGAAATATTGAATTCTTCATCAGTGACAATAAATAAAAGCATGGAAGAATTAACGATCTTATCACCTATCTTCGCAATATTACGATCAGATTTAAAGCCATCTATACTTACATTTCCTCCAAGTCCGGAAAATTTTATTTTCTCAACATTTTCAAACTTGATTTCCTTATTGTCCAGACTGAAAAGAATAGTTTCTGCCACTCCAGTATCCAGCATAAACGTAAGTTCTGCACCATTAACATTAACGGGGATGAAAATAAGGTTATTAATAAGCTTAAAAGGAATGACCGCTTTTTTGACATTAACCAGCTCAAAATTGTTCTGAGCATCAATAAAAATGCTGAAGAATAATGTCAGAAAAAAAAGCTTTAGTTTCATTTACTGAATTTAGTGAAATAATCCTTACTATAAATAAAAAAACATTCCAAAAACAGGAATGCTTACATAAACTGCAACAAAGCAGCTGTATGGGTTGAGTTTTATCTAAAATAAGGCTGAGGCTACTTTGAAAAGAAATCCATCAGATCCATATAGTTTTTCTGATTCACGCCGTGTCCGCTCATGTACTCTCTGAATGTAAAATAACAACTCAGGTCATACAGAAGATCCGCAGCTTTTCTGCCCCATTCCATAGGGATAACAGCATCGTCTGTTCCGTGTGATACAAAGAAACGGAGTCTTTCCAGTTTCTTCTTGTCTTTTACAATGCCATCCAGAAGTTTTTCCTCAGGATAACTGCTCAGGCACGCCACATAACTGAACATGTCAGGATGCTTTAAAGCTAAAGCATAGCACAATATTCCACCCTGGCTGAAACCACATAAATGGACCTTACCTTCAGTAAGCTCATAATGATTCACAACTTTTAATATGTTTTCCAGTACTCCGTCCAACGATTCCTTAGCCTGGGGAATATCAATGAAATTTTCAGGATTATTGAAATCTATGTCAAACCAGGAATATCCTTCAAACTGGGTATCTCTGGGTGCTCTGAAACTTACAATAAGCCAGTCGGCAGGAAGGGTTTCCCTGAAACTGAAAAGATCCTGTTCATTACTTCCGTAGCCATGAAGCATAAAAAGTACAGTAGTATTGGGAGTGATATGTTCCGGTTCTCTTACTATATAATCTAAATTCATAGAGCAAATATAATTAATAAATCATATTGTAAAATTCAAAATATCACCGTCCTGTTTTTATATTTGATAATTAACAGATTGTACTCTTAAATAGGGACTGATCCTGCAATTGCGCTTTTTGTCGATTTGATATTAATTAGAAAACTTTATTGGAAATTTTTCATAAAAGTTATTTTTATATTAATAAAAAACTTATATTTGAAACATTAAAAATCTATTTGGAGAAATGAAGCAATTTTACAAATCAAAAAGTTTACTTAGACTTTCTTTTTTATTCGTTTTATTATTTTCTGTACTTACCGTGGTGAATTCTTGTAAAAAGGATAATGATGATGATGAGGAGTTTACAGATCACGTTGTTCAGTTTGAAGTAAAAACAACCACCGGAGGTGTTATCAGAGCAATTGTAACACAAGTAGGAACCGTTAAAACTGATATTTTCGATCCTGTAGGAACTACTTGGGCGAGCGGCGAATTTTTCGTGAATTCCAGTCAGGCACAGTTGAATCTGGATGCAAAGGCAGACCTTCCTAGTGCAGATTCGGAACTGGTTATTAATCTTCGGATCGATGGGGAAATCGTAAGAACCAAAAAGATGGTGGGAGCAGGTCCTGTAGTAGCTTCTATTGATTACAGCTTCTTAGAATTATAAATATTATTTACTTAACATATATGAAACCGCTTTTAAGGCGGTTTTTTTGTTTTCTATAGGCATATCTGAGGGAAGTTGAGACTTCTTATGAATTTTAGAAAGAGTATAGGTGCTTTTTTAAGAAGCGGGAAGTGCTGTCTTTTCATTTTCAATCCCGGGAAGAAAAACAAAAAGGCTGTATAAAACAGCCTTTTGATATGATAATAAGGGTTGGCTCTTACTGAACGTTTACAATAAAGTAACTTTTCTTACCTTTTTGAAGCAATAAAAACTTACCGTCAATAAGGTCGCTTTCATTAGCGGTATACGTATCATCTACCTTTTCTTTGTTTACAGAAATTGCATTTCCTTTGATCTCTCTCTGAGCCTCACTTTTAGACTTTAAGAAACCAGATTTTTCAGAAAGAAGCTCAACAATGTTGATTCCTAAAACATCAGCTTTTGAAACTTCTTTTTGGGGAACACCGTCAAAAACTTCAAGGAAAGTTTCTTCATCCAGGCTTACAAGATCTTCAGCCGTAGAACGTCCGAAAAGAATTTCAGAAGCCTTCAGAGCTTTTTCATATTCTTCTCTGCCGTGCACCCACACTGTTACTTCCTCAGCCAGTCTCTTTTGAAGTTTTCTTTCGTGAGGAGCGGTTTTGTGTTCTGCAACCAAAGCTTCAATTTCCTCTTTGGCTATGAAAGTATAGAACTTAATAAATCTTTCAGCATCATCATCCGTCGCATTCAGCCAGAACTGGTAGAATTTGTAAGGAGATGTTTTCTTTTTGTCTAACCAGTAATTTTCACCACTTTCAGACTTTCCGAATTTAGAACCGTCAGCTTTAGTGATCAAAGGAACTGTTAATGCAAATGCCTCTCCCTGAGCCTTTCTTCGGATCAGTTCAGTACCTGTGGTGATATTTCCCCACTGATCAGAACCTCCCATCTGAAGCTTTACGTTATTGTTTTGATACAGGTGAAGGAAATCATACCCCTGGATAAGCTGGTATGTGAATTCTGTAAAACTCATCCCGTCTGCTCCGCCATCTCCCGAAAATCTCTTTTTTACAGAATCTTTCGCCATCATATAATTAACGGTGATATTCTTTCCGACATTTTTAGCAAAATCAAGGAACGAAATATTCTTCATCCAGTCGTAATTATTGACTAGTTCTGCTTTATTAGCACCATCACCCTCAAAATCCAAAAACTTTGAAAGCTGGTTTTTTAAACAGTCTACATAGTGAAGAAGAGTGGCTTCATCCAGCAGGTTTCTTTCCGCAGATTTTCCAGAAGGATCCCCAATCATCCCTGTGGCGCCACCTACCAAAGCAATCGGTTTGTGTCCGTGCTGCTGGAAATGTGCTAAAATTTTGATCTGGATAAGACTTCCGATATGCAAAGAATCAGCAGTCGGGTCAAAACCAATATATGCAGTAGTTACCTCCTTATTCAGTTGTTCATCGGTTCCTGGCATCATATCGGCAAAAAGACCACGCCATTTTAGTTCTTCTATAAAGGAATTCATCTATAATTTTCTTTAAAATTTTACGATGCAAAGATAGTAAATTCAGGAGTATGAAGAGTGGATGTCGGAAGGCAAAAAGAGGAATGAATAAAAAGGCGTATAGGCTCCTTTGCTTTTCCACTTAAAAAAATTATATTTGTTACTAATGAACGACGAACAGCTATTTCTGCTTATCCAAAAAGCAAAAGAAAAGGACCAGAAGGCCCAGACTAAACTCATCAATGTTTTTTGGGTGGATGTTTTCTCTTTTGTGATGAAGAAAGTAAAAGATGAAAATGATGCAGATGAGATCACGGTGAATGTTTTTTCAAAAGTGCTGTCGAAACTGGATATGTATGATCCCCATTTTCAGTTTAAAACCTGGGTATTAACCATTGCCCAAAATACAGTCATTGATTTCTGGAGAAAAAGAAGCCGGGAAAACCAGGATCCAACCGAAAATCTTGATGAGGTTAAAAACCAGTTCGCAAAATCTCCCGAAGAACTGATGATTTCTAATGAAGAACAAAAAAAGATCATCAAAACCATTGAATCGCTGGATGCCAATTACCAGGATATTATCAAATTACGATTTTTTGAAGAAAAAAGCATCAAGGAAATCGCAGAAGAGTTAGGGATTTCTGTTGCCAATACCAAAGTAAGGGTGATGCGCGCCAAGAAAGTCCTTGCTGAGCTGCTAAAAAACAATGAATTTGATGATAATTAATAGCTTAGTAAGATAATTAGTCTCATTCAATCTTAAAGGCAAAGCTTACCTTAATAATCTTAACAACTTAATAGAATCTTAATGGTTCAAAATTTTCACAAATAAACTTCCTCCTTTGTTTTAGGAAGAATAATTTTCCTCGGCTCTTTCTGATTCCTATTCTGCAGATCTATTTTCAATCCTTTTTTAATATAGGTTTCCTGCTGGGATTTACCATATTCAGCGGTATTTTCAACCTCTTTCTTATAATTAAGCTGCCCTGTGGAAAGATTAAAGTCTATGTCTGTCCAATAATCTCCGGGTCTTCCATATGTTGAAGAATGGCCAATCAGTTCAAAATGACCGTTCTGAAACCTGTATTTATCCGTATAGCTCCATTTCCAGCTGCTTCCTCCTGCCTGAGTGATGCTTAAAATTCCTTTTGAAATAGTTGCACTCTGATAAGGATCTCCCATCATGCCTCCACCTGCACTTTCTAGAACAGCATTTCTTGATTTACTCAAAATCATCCACGTTCCGCCGTTTTTTTTCTGGATTTGAATTTCACGGATCTTGCCCAGTTCACCTTCATCTGCTGTAGTATAAATAACCACTTTTTCAGGAATTTTATCACCATCCAGATCTCCTTCCACAGTTTCAATGATCTCCGAACCTGCCGGTTGAAGCTCTTTCTGAGCAAAGCAAAATGTACTGATAATAACGGATAGGGTAAAAAGAATCTTCTTCATAATTTAATTTTGGTGGTTTAAAATTACAAAATTATATGTTTCATCAATGTTTGTCTTTGATTGTTTCGATAAAAAAATCACTAACTTTGAAGCTCAATTTGAGAAATAAATGGAGAATTTAGTTCAAGATACTACCGTTCAAAAACCAAAGTGGATCCGTGTAAAACTTCCTACCGGAAAGAATTACAGGGAGCTTAGGACTTTGGTCGACAAATATAAATTAAATACCATATGCCAGAGCGGAAGCTGTCCGAATATGGGTGAATGCTGGGGAGAAGGAACGGCAACGTTCATGATCTTAGGAAATATCTGTACAAGAAGCTGCGGATTCTGCGGTGTAAAAACAGGAAAACCGCTTGACGTCAATTGGGATGAGCCTGAAAAAGTGGCCCGTTCTATCAAATTGATGAAGATTAAGCATGCTGTTCTTACTTCTGTAGACCGCGATGACCTGAAAGATATGGGCTCTATCCTTTGGGGAGAAACCGTGAATGCAGTAAGAAGAATTTCTCCGGGAACGACCATGGAGACTCTTATTCCTGATTTTCAGGGACTCACCAAGCATATTGACAGATTAGTAGCGGTAGCTCCTGAAGTGATCTCTCACAATATGGAAACTGTAAAACGTCTGACAAGAGAAGTGAGAATACAGGCTAAATATGAGCGAAGCTTAGAAGTATTGAGATACTTAAAAGAAGCGGGTCAGAGAAGAACAAAGACGGGAATGATGCTTGGTTTAGGCGAAACTAAAGATGAAGTTTTCCAAACCATCGAAGATATCAGAAATGCCAATGTTGATGTGATCACACTTGGACAGTATCTTCAGCCTACCAAAAAACATTTACCGGTGAAAAAATTCATTACACCGGAAGAGTTTGATGAGCTTGGAGATTTTGCAAGAAGCTTAGGCTTCAGACATGTGGAAAGCTCTCCATTAGTAAGAAGTTCTTACCACGCTGAAAAACATATTCACTAAAAATACAACCGCTTCATTTTTGAAGCGGTTTTTTTCTTTTTTAATTAAAGAATTAAAATTTCAGCAAAAAAAATCTGTGCTATTCGTGCAATCTGCGGGTAATAAAAAATAGTAAATACGAAACTTACATTAGTTTCTCACCTCAATATTCTTCAAATATTTTTTCCTAAACTCCGATGGTGTTTCACCCGTATGCTGTTTGAATAGTTTATTAAAATAGGAAAGACTTTCAAAACCCACCTGAAAACAAACCTCCGTCACAGAATAATCTTTCAGAAGAAATATTTTAGCCTGATTGATTCTGTAGTTATTCACGAAATCGGTAAATGTCATATTGGTCTGCTTTTTAAAATAACGGCAAAAAGCGGGCGTGCTCAGGCTGACGATCTTTGCAATTTCATTAACATTCGGTTTTTTATCATAGTTTTCGTGGATGTAATCGTAGATTGTTCCCATTCTGATCTTGTCATTCAGGAACCATTTTATTCTCGTGTCTTCTTTGTTCAGTTCTTTTACTTCATCGGAGTCAGCGAGGATTTGCAGAATTTCAATCAGGCCCATCAGAGCATCAAAAGAGTTTTTATCTTTAATCTCATGAAGTTTTTCAACAACAGTTTTTTTCGTTTCTCCGGAGAATGAAAGTCCCAGATAAGATCTTTCCATGAGCTTTTTAATAGATTCAAATTCCGGAACAGGGAAAATAATATCCTGAAGAAAATTTTCTCTCATTTGCAGTACCATCTGCCTGCATTCCGTCTGGATACCATAATCGAAATTCAGATGCGGAACATTAGATCCAATCAGAACCAAATCACTCTCTGTAAAACCTGAAATATCTCTTCCTACATGGCGAATTCCGTTGACGGCTTGTACATACACCAGCTCTATTTCAGGATGATGATGCCAGAAAAAACAGTTCTTTAAAGACGGCGAAAAAAGCTTAAAAGACTTTCCTTTTTCAAACTCTATAATTTCTTTCTGGATTTTCATTTTGTCCTCATTTGATTGTTTCTGATTTTAAAATTACATAAAAAGGTTAATATGGAGCAAATTTTTATCATTTCAAGAGAAGTAAAAACCGATATTTCTTGCGAATTTTGCACTTTCAAACTAAAGATGGATGCCCATTTTTAATGTTCAGAAAAATCATTTAAAATTAAATTCGAAAAAGAAGTTTACTCACAATGAAGATTGATAAAAGAATAATACCGCTGGCCATCGGCGGTTTGGGAATCGGAACTACGGAATTTACCGTGATGGGATTGCTTCCTGATATTGCAAATACCTTAAAGATTACCATTCCTGAAGCAGGACATCTGATTTCGGCTTACGCGATGGGAGTAGTGATCGGAGCTCCAATCCTGATCGGGTATTCTGTGAAATTTCCACCAAAAAAAGTGTTGATGGTTCTGATGATCCTTTTTACACTATTTAACGGGCTTTCTGCGATAGCTCCCGATTATACGAGCATGCTGATCATCAGGTTTATGTCTGGACTTCCTCATGGAGCATTTTTTGGGGTAGGAACGGTAGTAGCATCGCGAATGGCTGGAAAAGGGAAGGAGGCATTTTATATATCCTTAATGTTTACGGGACTTACGGTGGCCAATCTGGTCATGGTTCCGCTTGTTACCTATATCGGGCATGCTTATCACTGGAAACTATACTTTGCCATTGTAGCATTGATCGGTCTTTTCGCCATATTATTCCTGAAATTGTGGCTTCCTGCCATAGAAACGAATCAGGATACGCACTTTCTCGAAGAACTGAAATTTCTTAAAGGGAAGCAGTCGTGGCTGGTTTTAGGGATTACAGCAATTGGATTTGGAGGACTTTTCACATGGTTCAGCTATATAACACCTTTGATGACCATCGTTGCCGGAATCCAGGCTAATCAGATGGCTTACGTGATGGTTCTTGCCGGTGCCGGAATGGTGGTTGGAAATCTTGCCGGAGGATTTATTTCCGACAGACTTGGACCTGAAAAAACATGTGCATTACTGATCTTTCTGATGATGATCTCGCTTGCCGGTGTATTTTTCTTTGCCGAGCATCAGAATATAGCACTTATCCTGACATTTGTCTGTGGGGCATTGTCGATGTCTGTTGCCGCGCCTATTAACATCATGATGATGAAAGCAGCTCCAAAAAGTGAAATGATGGCTGCCGCATTCATGCAGGCTGCTTTTAATATTGCCAATGCAATGGGAGCATTTTTAGGTGGGATTCCTTTAGAATATGGCTTTTCATTCAAATATCCTTCATTGGTAGGAGTGGGGATGACATTCATTGGTCTTGCTATAAGCTTAAGATACAGATATTTGTATGGTCGGGAAACTCCTGATAACGATGATACCGTTGTAGAGTACGTGCCTTGTGATAAGTAAAAAAAGAATGGATATGCATTCTTTAATTCATTGGGTATTACAATAAACCCTTTGCGTTAAAAAGATATTTACAAATAAAAGGAGGTCAGGAATTTATAATTCGCTCATCAATACAAAAAGAGACTTTGTTCATGAACAAAGTCTCTTTTTCTTTATAAAATACGGTTATACTTCTACCTCATTGCCGTTTTTACACCAATAAAGGGCATTGTATAAATTTTCTTTAGGGAAAGATTTAAATTCTCCCGGCATCAGAACACTGAAAATATCGGTAAAGTTCTGTACCGCTTCTTTGTCTGTAACAATAGCTGCCCGGTTCCATTTGGAAAGATTTTTTAGACCTAAAAGCGCATCTTCAAGCCATGCTCCCATGGTAAACTTATCCAGATCCGTGTCCAAATATAAAAGGTAATTCAGCTCACCAAATTCGTCTACTTTTTCCTTTACATGAGGAATGACAAGGTTTTCAAAATCTTCTCTGGTTATTTCTCCCGTTGCATTGAACGCAGCAACATTTTCCGGAGCTTCTGGAATAATCGTTATCATAGTAAATTATTTATGTGGTTGGGTTTTAAACTGGGTACAATAATTGCACCATAAATTGATGATAAATCGTTAAAATACTTATAAATATTAATATTTTTAATATAATATTCAATTATGGATCTAAAATCAAACGAACCTTTCTGGCTTATAAAGAATGGACTTATAGAATCTTATCCGTCCCTGAAATCAAATGAAGAATGTGATGTTTTAATTATAGGCGGTGGTATTACCGGAAGCCTTATTGCCCACCAGATGGTCAGTGATGGTTATAAAACAATCCTGATTGACAAACGCGAAATCTGTAATGGAAGTACTTCAGCCACCACTTCAATGTTGCAATACGAAATAGATGTTCCGCTCTATAAACTGATTGATAAGATCGGTGAGAAAGGAGCCGTGGAAAGTTATAAAGCTTGCTCTGACGCCATAGACCATCTTGAAAAGCTGACTAAACAGATCCGGTCTGATGCTGGTTTTAAACGAAAAAAATCTCTGTATTTTGCTTCAAAAAAGAAAGATGTAAAGTGGCTGAAAGAGGAATGTAGAGCCAGAAAAAATGCCGGATTCAATGTAAAATGGCTGGAAGAAGACCAAATTATAGAACAGTTTGGATTTGAAAATACCTATGGCGGTATTCTTTCAAAACAGGGAGCCAGCATCGATGCCTTTAAGTTTGCCCATGAATTATTTGAGCATAACACAAAAAAAGGATTGAAAATATTTGATAAAACTGAAATGAAAAAGGTAGAATACCATAAAGGTTTTAATCAGGTAACGGTAAACAGTGGTTTTCAGATCAAAGCTAAAAAGGTAATCTATTGCATCGGTTATGAGAGTAAAAACATCATCCGGGAAAACTTTGTTGATTTAAAAAGCACTTTCGCCGTTGTTTCAGAAATTGATAATGACAAATTTAAAAATATAAGCAGCACCCTGGTTTGGAATACAGATGATCCGTACATCTACATGCGGACGACAGATGATGGAAGGCTTCTGATCGGCGGCGGAGATGAAGATTTCAACGATGCCAAAAAAAGGGATGCCCTTCTCGATAAAAAAGAGAAGGAGATCCTGAAAAATCTAAAAAAAATAAAACCGGATTATCAGTTCTATACAGATTTTGTCTGGGCCGGAACTTTCGGGGAAACCAAAGATGGTTTACCCTATATCGGGGAACATAAAAAATTTAAAAATTCCTATTTTGTCCTGGGTTTCGGAGGAAACGGAATTACTTTTTCCGTAACAGGAATGGAGATGGCTTCTCAGTTTATGAAAAACAAAAAACATCTGCTGTCTGAGTATTTTAAATTTGGAAGATAAAGATCTGGTGGCTGAGGCTCTATTCATGGCTGTGGCACTTGAAGCCTCCAGATTTATTTTTTTTGTTATTTAGAATTAAAATATCTTTTTTTCAGTCTGCTCAAGGATACAGGATGCATCCCCAGATAGGTGGCAAGATCTTTAGATTTTACGCGTAAGATTAATTTGGAGTTTTGTTGGATTAACTGAAGGTACCTTTCTTCAGGCGTTAAATGAATGAAAGAGTAGAAATTACTGTAAATATCCATAGCAGTGCTTTTCCAGTACATTAAAAGTAATGTTGCGATATTGGGATGGTCTTTTATAGCATTTTCCAGATCATCATAATTAAGCAAAAACACTGTTGTCTCCTCTAATGCTTCATAAGTAAGTGAAGACGGACGTTGGAGGGCTAAAGTCTCCATTGAACCATATACATTGTTTTCAGGAACCAGCCAGACTGTTTTATTGTTTTTATCATAAACCCTGATCAGGCCTTTTAATACAACTCCGACCTGGCTGATCTGTTCTCCTCTGTGTAGAATTACTTTATTCATCGGATAAGTTATTATTTGGACCATTTCCAATAACTTTTCCTTATCTGAGTCGTTTAAAAAATCGTTTTGTTCAAAATAATTTTTGGTGTATTCATTTGATTTCATAATAAGTGTTTTGTGCCTAACTAAGTTAAAAATATTATTCCAATTTCCAAGTTTCAAGATAGGTGGAGTACAATAAAATAGGGGTGTTGGTTATTGAATCGTTAGCAGGTGTTAATTAATAATTTAACTTTCGCTAATAAATTATCAGTTTTATAATAATTATGATAATTTATTGATTTTTAAAAATTAAATTTATTGAAGAATTCAAAATCAACAAAATCATGAAAAAGAAAAAAATTATTTCAGTTTTACTATTCTTTTTAGTGGGAATTAAATGTTTTAGTCAGGTAGGCATTAATACGGCAAATCCGGAAGCTGCACTGGATATTAACGGGGATCTGCGTATACGCACTACGGAAAAATGTCTGGGAGAATCCTGTACAGACTTTATTTTGGTCCGGAATAATGCAGGATATGTTCAGACTGTTTCAAAAGAACAGCTGTCTGCTTCAAATGCTAAGTCGTATGTTGCCGGTACAGGAATTAGCGGTGTCATTTTAGTGTCTATTTCCGGTGTCACGAATTGGGGTAAAATCTTGTTTGACAAGAAAGTTATTGATGAAAATAATGATTTTGATATAACAAATAATACATTTACGGCTCCTACGGATGGGATCTATCAGTTATATGTTCAGTATAAAATCTCTTCAGCTGTTTCTGCTGGCGAATTAGGGATTGGTATTTTTGTAAAAAAAGGCACGAATGAACCTGAATTAGTAGCAGAAGAGAGTTATGTTAATATAAGTGTTTTAGGTATTCCGGTATCTCCTGCTACAAGAAAAACACAGACAATGGTGGCACTCAAATCAGGTGACCAGGTATACTTTGGTGCCAAATCTTCGCTTCCCTCATTAGATCTATTATCTGGAACTTCATCATTATTTACCATTAATCAGGTAAAGTAATACTTGTCTTTGTGTAATGAAAAGCCGCTTCCCTCGGAAGCGGCTTTTCTAATAATTATTTAGTATATCCATTTGTTTTTGCTAATTCTAAAACAGATCTTTCAATGGCTTTTCCAAGGTCATCAGAATCTGCACTGCCCCGTTTTTTCATTTCACTATCAATATATTCCTGACGTTTTCTGGAAAGTTCTTCAATTTCCTTCTGAATCTTTCCACGCTCTGCAGATTTTACAGCAACTGCTTTTTTGATCTCTTCTTTACTTTTACCTTTCAGTTCAGCAGGAAGCGCATCATCTTTTACGGTGGCGATAAAGTCTGCATCTTTTTCAGCTTTGTCCACAAGGTCCCAGTGGTCATTTTTATAAGCGTTCTTCTTAGATTTGGCAACGGTTCTTTCTACATAATTAGAAACTGATTGTACTTCAGCATTTCTATCCTGAGTTACTTGTTTTAGTTTATATTCAGAGCCATGATTTCCATAATAGATGTAGGTGTCGTTCAGTTTGGTGTTGCATTCTGAGATTCTTACATCATAAGGCGTTTCAATATAAATCACTTTCCTGTCGCTGTCGATATTAAAATATTTACTACCACCTACAACCGCTCCGTTTTGCCAGAAAGTCTGGGTTCCTTCTTCTCTGCTTCCGCAGAAAATGGTATTGGTGTATATATTTTTAGTTTTAGCCTTGGAAATTACTTCTTTGTAATTTACTTTTCCCTGGTCAAACGGTTCATTACCGGCGATGTAGATCAGTTTCATACTTTTTTCATTGCTATCCCAGTTAAGATTCATCGAAGCATCGCGGATCACGGCACCACAGTACTCATTTCCGCCATTGGTTCTCAGAGCAAATAACTTTTCAGAAACCAGATCCAGATCCTGCGTAAGAGGAGTCACCTGGCGGATATAATTTTCGTCACGAATACCGTCATTTCCGTATTCATAAAGGGCAATTTCTATCTGGGGAGCCTGTCCGTTGTACTTCAGTGTGGTTAAAGTATTCACAATATTCCAAAGCCTTGATTTGGCCTGATCGATAAGCCCGTCCATACTGTTGGAAGTATCCAGCAGAAGGGCAACCTGGATTTTATTGTCCTTTGATGGCGTTGGTGTTTCAGGGACAGAAGCATTCTGTACCAATGGTGCTCTGTCTGCTGTCGTGCTGTTTGAACAGCGGATGTCTGAAAAGCTGCCGGAGCTTAGAAAAGCGGTAAC
Organism: Chryseobacterium antibioticum; assembly: GCF_012927325.1. Lineage (GTDB taxonomy): Bacteria > Bacteroidota > Bacteroidia > Flavobacteriales > Weeksellaceae > Chryseobacterium > Chryseobacterium antibioticum. The sequence continues at coordinate 58,669 of NZ_JABBGI010000025.1, forward strand.
AGCTGTCATTGCTAAGATTTTTAAAGTTGTCATAATATTATTTTTTATAGATTATCTGCTGTAATATTGAATCTGCATTTCTTTCGGATACTTCACCTCATAAGAGAAATTGATCTTGTCTGAACTTCCGCTACCGATATTTCTGTTCCAAAGGATGCTTCCCGTCTTCTCATCAAAACTTCCGTTTCCAATCTCTAAGGCTTTAACCAGAATTTTAGAATTTTCGCTGATTGGAAGCTGATCGAGGATTTCCAGTTCGATGCTTTCTTTCGTATTGTTTCTGATGCTGATCTGGAAGGATTCTGTTTCCCATTTATTACTGTTCAGGGTTTTCTGAGACGTTTTATCTTCCAGTTTGATCCTTTTGACGGTGATTCTTTCATCTACCCCCAGAGAGATTGGGAATTCGTCTTTTACGTAATTGCTTGCGATGTTTGTTTTTCCGATGTAATTATCATCAAAATAAATATTGGCTTCTCCCGAGATCAGATTAAGATTCTGCCAGTTTTTAATGAACGCCATCAGGAATACCTGATTGTTCAGTTTCGGAACTGTGTGGTATTTGTAGGTAGCATCAATCTGTTTTTTATCAAGGATCACATACTGTTCTTTTTCCTGGCTTAAGATGGTCTGGTTATAATTAAGCTCATAAATGACATTCATCTGGCTGTCCGAAACGGTTGCTATAGGGATTTGATTTGGCGTAACGATGGCATCTTCTCTCATTTGATAAGAATTCACCTCTTTAGCCGCTGCTTTCAGTTTGTAGTTGGCGGTTTCAGCCTGAGCATTATAAGCGGTATATTCAGCAACATAAAGCGGAGAAAGAATAGGTCTGTCCTGATTGTAAGAAGGTCTGTAGGTGGACACAAACAATTTTACATTTTTCCAGTCCTGCCCGGTTTTCTGGTAAATCTTTCCTTTGTAAACTATTTCAAGAGGTTTTTTTACCGATTCGGCACGCAAATCATAAGATGGAACCCAACCAGCATCAGAAACGATATAGCTCACACCTAAGTTCAGATTGGTTTCATGGTCTGCAAGGATTTCCAGAAGAAGTTCTTTTCTGTTGATATTTTTGTTCGTCTGTTCTTCTGCGAATTGATTATTGATCTTGCCAATACCTTCATCTAAAACTGTTTTCTGTTCATTCAAAACAAAAACCTGATTATCGATTTCCAGCATTCTTTTTTTGTAAAATTCGGTCAGTTTGATCAGTTGTTCCTGCGGAGTAGACTTGTCATTGGTGGAAACCTTTAGATTGTCATTAATGATATTCTGTTCGCCGGTCAGGTTCTTGATCTGGATATTCAGTAAACTGGCCTGTCTCTGTAATTTTTTTCTTTCGTCATCAAGCTTTTTCTCTCCGTCAGATAGATCCTCGTTTTTCAAAAAGTTGCTCTGTGGCGTTATAGAAAGAAGGGTTGTGTTTTTTTCAAGATTGATTTTGTAGGTGTTTTCATCCAGATTATTGGGAAGATTGACGATTCTCACCATATTTCTTCCTTTCTGTAGGGTAACGGATGTACTTCCGAAAACTTTGGCACCCTGAAGGAAGACAGTGGCCTGTTTCACTTCAATCTCCTTCTTGATCTCCTGTCCTTTTAAAATCGAAACAGAAAATGCGATGAGTAATATTAAATAGTATTTCATAGTGTATTATTTTAAATTCCTATAGTAAAATTATCTCTATTTAAGGCTGAAAATGGGGAAACTTGGTGAAACCTGACTTTCACTTGGTGAGCTTAAAAATCAGGCTGGAAAAAGAAAAACAGCCCTTTCGGACTGTTTCTTAAATCTGTTAATTCTAAAGGATTTCGTATCGTGTTTTGATGCTGTATTTCAGCTTGATATTTTCGATATTATCGAAAGAAAAATCTACAGTAGCGTCTGCTGCTTCCAGCTGCATATTTCTCACACTGCTTTTATAGGCTACGGGAAGAACCATATCGCTGGTGTAATCTTCAATTTCGATGATCTCAAGCGGAGCCCCGGTTTTTTTACCCATACTCTCCAACAGATAATCTGCCTTTTCTTTGGCTGCTTTTAATGCATTGATCTTAATTGTTTTTCTGAAGTCTGCTATTTTAGTGTTTTTCACTTCCGCTACATTCAGGTTGCTTACCCATTTCTGGTTGAGGTCTTCAAATATTTTGCTGATGTTCGCTTTCGTATTGACTTTGAACTGGTAGCTTTTCGTGAATTTTCCATTTTTAGCATAGATATTCTGGTACATGGATTTGAATTTGATGTCTTCGTTCTTCACGCCTCCATTCTTCAGCGTTTCAAATAGTTTCTTTTCATTATCCGCCAGATCATTCTTGTTATCTGCTTTAATGCCGACGCTGAAGATAATCTCATCCGGTTCCACTTCCATTTCTGCAATACCTGTTACTTCAATTGCATTTTTCTTTACTTCCTGTGCATTCACAAAACTTCCCAGGGTAAAGATTCCGATCAATAAAAAATGTCTCAATTTCATAATTTCTTGTTTTAAATTCTGAAGTAAAATTACGACGATCCGAAACCCGAAATAAAGAGACTTGGTGAAATGAGGTTTTCACTTGGTGGATGCCCATAAAAAAGACGATCCCCGTGAGAATCGCCTTTTCAAGCTTTTTAAAATTTGATTTAATGGTTTGAAATAAAGTTTAATAGATAAAGTAAACCTTCGAAATTTTATCGTTTTTGATTCAACCTTACTATATCATATTATAAGGAAGGCGATATTGTAGTCTGTTGCTGAAATCTCAAAGCTGGATAATGGAATGTTCTGACTCTTTAATCAGCGAACTGGGTGAAATGAAGTTTTGACTTGGTAAAGAATAGAAAAGGATACCTAAAGTTTTACTTACTTTGCATTAAAGATCTGAAATCCGTGAAATTAGTTTTTAAAATACTGTTTATCTTCATTCTTGCTGCAGGAAATTTCTGTACAGCACAGGATTCCACACGGGTTACCCAAGCTTATAAATCGGCGGTAAGACTGAAAAAAGCAGTAGACAATAATGATAATAAAGGTGTTGCCGATTCCTATGTAGGAATTGCCAATGATTATTACAACCAGGGAAATTATGCCAAAAGTGAAGAGTTTTTGGTGAAAGCCAGAACCATTTACAAAAATCTCAACGATAAAAAAAATCTGGAATCCGTTACCCGGAAAATTGCGCAGTCACAGGAAAAGCAGAACAAAATAACGCCTGCTATCAGCAATTACAGCATGGCGGCCGAGATGAGCTACAATGAAAAAAGCAGAGCGGTCAATACCAATGATGCGGCAAGGCTTTCTTCCCCCAACACTGAGCAGAAAGTAGAGGCGATTCAGGATAATATCAATATAGGTCTTAAAACAAAGGACAAAGGGGATCTGGCAGCAAGCTACAGCCAGATGGCAGATGTGAACATCCAGCAGAACGATATTCCCAGAGCGGAAGAAAACCTCAACAGTGCCTACGCCATTTCCAAAAAGGAGGCCCCTCAACAGGCTTTGGAAATCAATCAGAAGCTGACCAATTTCTATGTTGAAAACAGAAATTTTGAAAAAGCTATTGAGGCCAAAAAGAAAGTCCTGAAAGAAGATTTTGTAAAAGAAAACTCACAGGAAAAAGTCAACCAGATTCAGGAACTGGCCGATATTTATATTAAGAAAAATGACCCGGAAGAAGCCGTGGTATTATTAAAAAATGCTTACGGAATCGCTCTCGAAAAAGGACATACGCTGGAAGCCCAGAAAAGTGTAAAAAGACTGGACAGCCTGTATAGTATAATGGGAAATACCAATGCCTCAGTTTCACTCTATCGGGATTTTCTTGGTAAACTTCCAGATATTGTGTCCAAAGACAGAAGCCTGGTAGATAATAAAATTCTGGAAGATACCGAGCAGAGAATTTCTCAGCTTGAAAAAGAAAAGGAATTGAAAGACCAGCTGATTCGTAAGAAAAATGTTTATAATTACAGCCTGATCGGAGTTTTGGTTCTGTTAACCGGGCTGGTCATCTTTATTTTCAGAATGCTGAAGAAAGTTCAGATCAAAAATAAAAAGATTGCTTTACAGTCGTTGCGACGTGAAATGAATCCGCATTTTATCTTTAACAGCTTAAACAGTGTCAATCATTTTATCGCGACGAATAATGAACTGGAAGCCAATCAGTATTTGACAAAATTCTCAAAACTGATGCGCGGCGTCATGGAAAACTCTGCCGAAGATTTCATTCCTTTCCAACAGGAACTGGATCTGCTTCAGAATTATCTTGCGTTGGAAAAAACACGTTTTTCGGATAAATTCGATTATGAAATTGATGTAGACGAAAGCTTGAATATGCAAAGCCTGAAAGTTCCCGGAATGCTGGTTCAGCCGTTCCTTGAAAATGCGGTATGGCATGGACTTCGTTACAGAAGTGACAAAGGATTTTTGAAACTGAGCTTTGAAAAAGAAGCCCAGCATTTGAAGATCACCATCGAAGATAGCGGAATCGGCATTGAAGAAAGCAAAAAGCAAAAGACAGAGCATCAGAAAAACAGAGAAGGCCGCGGCATGAAAAATACATTGGAAAGGATCAAATTATTGAATGACCTCTATAAAAAAGAGATCGCCTGTACCATAAAAGACAAGGAAAACAACAGTGGCGTTTTAGTGAATATTAAAATAAATCTGGCTTAAAAAACAACAGATAATGAAGTATTTATTTATCGGAATACTGATATTCTCATTCGCAGGGATTTTACACGGACAAGAAATCAATATAACCCGGTTTGATCATATCGTGAAAAGCTTAAAGCTTGACAAAACCAGGATCAAAGAGGAATTCTGCACCGAAAAGAAAATGCCGAACGCGGAAGATTCATATATTGCTGTACTACCCATTCTTCAGGGCAAGGAGGAAGAAGACTTTTTTGTAGTCCGGAATTATATTGTGATCACAGATGAAAATGGAGAGATCAAAAACCAGTATTTTGATCCGGTGGAAATCACTTCAGATGCCATTATGTTGAGAAGTATAACGATAGATACGGGATTGTACAACATCAGCAGTGGAATTCGTGCTTTCGGTGTGAAAGTAAGTGTTCAAAACGGCAGTCGGCCCAATCCCTATTCTTCAGAAACCATCTCCCTTTATTATCCGTCGGAAAACACCCTTAAAAAAGTTTTGAATGAATTTGAATTAAGCAATTACAGCGGAGAATGGGATACCAGATGTACAGGCGAATCCGCAGATGACCATTCCGTGATCATGATGGATAAAACAAAAACCAATAATTTCACGGATCTGAAGATTAAAACCATTTCCATCGATAGAAAAACCAAAGAAGTAAATGGAGACTGCAAAGAAAATGAAACCTCAAAACCTCCTACCGCATCTTAAAATTTAAAAACGGAAAATACCAATAAAACCATTCCCTAATCCCTGCCATCTGCTACCTAATTCCTAATCCCTTACAAAATGAAAATAAAATCCGTAATCGTAGACGATGAGATCATTGCAAGAGAAGTTCTCAGAAATTATATCACAAAATACTGTCCGCAGGTAGAAATAGTAGGCGAGGGAGAAAACATCAAAGAAGCCGTTCCATTGATCGCTGAGAAACAGCCGCAGTTGGTCTTCCTGGATGTAGAAATGCCTTTTGGAAATGCCTTTGATGTATTAGAAGCTACCAAGGAATTTTCCTACGAGACCATCTTTATCACAGCGTTTTCTCAATATTCGCTGCAGGCCCTTAATAAATCAGCCAGTTATTATATTTTAAAACCAATTGATATTCAGGAGCTTATTCTGGCCGTGAATAAAGTAGCGGAGAGTCTTGAAAGCAAAGAAGAACTCAACCGCAATAAAATTCTTCTTGAAAATTTAAAATTAAAACCTGAAAAACAGCAGCTTATTCTTCCTACACTTCAGGGGTTTGATGTCGTAAAAACAGAAGATATCCTAAGGCTACAGGCAGACGGGAACTTTACACAGGTCTACCTTACTGACGGCTCAAAAAAAATGGTCTGCCGCTTCCTGAAACATTTTGATGACCTGCTGGAAAACCCATTTGTAAGAGTTCACCGCTCCCATATTATCAATTCCAGGTTTGTGAAATCTTATCATAAAAGTGGGACTATTATGCTTTCAGATGATACGGAAATTGAGGTTTCCGGCAGTTTTAAAGACAATTTTCTGAAGGTCTTTTCTTAGAAATTATTGTTCCTTAAAAGCGTAAAGGCATTATTTTTGAAGTTTTCCGGGTAATCACACAAAATATTCCAATTATGAAAACGTTTAAGAAAATTGCTATTCCGGTTACATTAGGTGTTTTAGGGCTCATTATGTACAACTCCTGTTCTGCAGGAATTCCAAAAGGAGCAGTAGCGTTCAACAATTTTAATGCTAAAAAATACCTGGGAAGATGGTATGAAATAGCCCGCTTTGATTACAGATTCGAAAAAAACATGGACAACGTTACGGCCGAATATTCCGAAAATCCCAATGGTTCCATTCGTGTCGACAATAAAGGCTATGATTATATTAAAAAAGAATGGAAAGAGTCCAACGGAGAAGCCAGATTTGTAAAAGAGAAAACCGAAGCCCGTCTGAAAGTTTCATTTTTCAAACCGATTTGGGCTGGCTATAATGTTATTGATATCGATGAAGATTATCAATATGCTTTGGTTGCGGGAAGCAGCTTAAAATACTTATGGATCCTCTCAAGAACGACCTCCATTCCCGAAAGCATCAAACAGCGTTTCCTCGAAAAAGCAAAAAAATTAGGTTATAAAACAGATGAACTGATCTGGGTGAAGCATAATTAGGAGTTGGGAGAGTCAAGAGCCAAGAATCAAGATTTTAGATGCAAGACATCAGATGTCAGACAATTACTACTGGTGGCTTCGGGAGCCTCAGCCACCAGATATTTGCCCTTTATTCAATATTTCCATGTTAGGTTTTAGACTATTAAAATATGATTCTTAGCTACTGCCCCCTCAAACTCTCCGATATTCAAACCCCAGCAAACTCCTTCCACTCATCAAAACGCTGATCAATAAGCGGTTTTATCAGATCATAGTTTTCGTATGTATCTTCTACGTGGTAGAAGGATTCGTACTCAAAATTATTTTCTTCTGCTTTCCTGTCGAAAGTTTCGGAATAATCATCGGTAAAAGAATGGAATTTTTTTCCAAACGCTGTGTCATCATTATAATAAGCCTGTGCAAAACCATTGCCCAGATCATTGAGATCATGCTGGCTGAACTTTTCATCACACATCTCAATCAGGAATTCTCCTCCCGTCATCTCGCTTCTTTTCACACTTTGGATTTCATCTGCAGAATCTTCCGCCAACTCATCCGAAATCAGATCGTTGTTGATGCACCATGCCAGAAACATTCCGATATGGGTCGCTGCATTTTCATCAGGTAAATTTTCCGGATATTCTCCGCCATAGTGCCAGGAAGCATCATCATATTTTGCCATTGCCGAATAATTATAGTTTTAAACAGTATCACCCAAAGATAGAAAAAATCATTTTATGTTGTCGCAGCCACAGATTTTCCCGTCATTTGCAGGACATTTTCTTTTAAGAATTTATATATGGAAAAAGCTGTTCTGATTACTATCGGTGACGAAATCCTTTCCGGAAACACCGTGGATACCAATTCTAATTTTATTGCCACAGAACTTAAAAATATAGGCATACAGGTTATTCAGATCTTCACAATATCAGATGAAATCGATACCATTAAAAATACTTTAAAAGCTGCTTTTGAGATGGGTGACCTGATCATAACAACAGGAGGTTTGGGCCCGACAAGGGACGACAAGACCAAAAAAGCGCTGGCAGAATATTTCAATGATGAAATTGCACTGGATGAGGTGACCTTCAACCACCTTAAAAACTATATGGAAAGACGAGGACGTATTGATATCCTTGAAAGAAACAGAGAGCAAGCCTTCGTTCCTGCAAAATCGATTGTTTTTCAAAATCATTTCGGAACCGCACCTTGTATGATGATGGAGCAGGACGGGAAATTGTGTTTCAGTCTTCCCGGCGTTCCTTATGAAGTAAAACCGCTGGTCAGGGACCAGATTGTTCCTTATTTAAAAGACAAATTCAATCTTTATTATATCTATACCAGAATCGTTTCTGTGGTGGGAATTCCTGAGAGTATTCTCGCAGATACCATTGAAGACTGGGAACTTGCACTTCCTGAAAACCTTTCATTGTCATACCTTCCGGTAGGAACACGTGTAAAACTTAGATTGACAGCCTCGGGAGATGATGAAACGGCTTTGAAACAGCAGACTGAAGATGAAATTCAGAAACTTTTACCTTTGGTGAAAGACCATGTCATTGCAGTCACTGAAGATAAAATTGAGAAGATTCTTTCGGAAATCCTTATTGAAAGAAAACTGACCATTTCGACAGCAGAAAGCTGTACCGGTGGTGAGCTGGCAAAAATGATAACATCCACTGCAGGAAGTTCAAAATATTTTATCGGAGGTATTATACCGTATGCCACAGAAAAGAAAATAGAGATTTTAAACGTTTCTAAAGAAACCGTGGACCAGTTTACCGTAGTCAGTGAGCAGGTAGCTGGTGAAATGGCAAAAGGATGTCAGAGATTATTCGGTACGGATATTTCCCTGTCCACTACTGGCGTTGCAGGCCCCGGAATGGGAGAGGACGGCAATGAAGTAGGAACCGTTTTCTACAGCATACGCATCAAAGACCAGGAAGTGATTTCAAAATTATACATGCCTCATTTGGACAGACTTGATTTCATGAATTTTGTTTCCCAGAAAATCATTCAGGATCTGGTTGGGCTTCTTATAAATACTTAGGAACCAGCTGTTTTTTAATTTTATTTTAATTAAAATGAATGCTCTTTTTCACGCTTTTTGAGATTTATGTCATCAATTTCATAACGTGAAAGACTCAAAACAGATTTTTCAGACTGACAGTAAAAAACGCTGGAGAAGCGTACATTGGGGAAGTCGTATTTTTATTTTCGTAGCTGTATTGCTCATTCTTGCTTTAGGGCTGATGATGAAGCTGGAGAAAAGCCCGAAAATTCCGTTCAAGGAAGATTATAATATTTGTTTAAATTTGTTATTGATAAAAAGTAACAAAATACAAAAAAAACAGACATATACTGTAAATTTGCTATCATAATGAAAAAACTAACGCTTTCTTTGTTTTTATTGGCAGGAGTTTGCTCACTGAATACCGTGAACGGACAGACTAAAGCCGTGAAAACAGCAGTTAACAGCACCGATAAAGGCTTAGATATGAGCCTTATGGACACTTCTGTACGTCCGCAGGATGATTTTTATAACTACGTAAGCGGAACTTGGATGAAAACAGCCAAAATTCCGTCTGATAAGCCAACTTGGGGTAGTTTCAACAAACTGGCTGAAGATACAGACAACAACTCAATGACTATTTTGAACTCTCTTCTGAAAGATAAATTTGCAGACGGAAGCGAGGGTAAAAAAATTCAGGATCTGTATGCTTCCTATATGAATATGGAGAAGAGAAATGCAGATGGAATTAAACCTATTCAGGATAACCTGAACAAAATTGATGCAATCAAAAATCTTACTGATCTTCAGAACTATTTGATTTCAGTAACTAAAGATGGCGAAAATACCTTATATGGATGGGGTGTAGATGCAGACCTTAAAGATTCTAAAATGAATGCCGTTTACTTAGGTAACGCTTCTTTAGGTCTGGGAAGAGATTACTATCAGAAGGTCAACGAGAAAAATACAGAAGCTATTGCTGAATATCAGAAATACGTAGCTTCTATGCTGACTGAATTAGGCTATAAAAATGCTGACGCAGCTGCAAAAGGAATCGTTGATTACGAAAAAAGTATTGCACAGACTTATCTTACAAACGAGCAGAGCCGTGACAATACACTTCAGTACAACCCAAAAACAATGGCTGAGCTTTCAACATTGGTAAAAGGGGTGGATATTCCTGCTTATCTTAAAAAAGTGGGGGTAAGTACAGATAAAGTGATCATCGGAGAAATCGGATATTACAAGAACTTTGATAAATTAGTCAATGCTCAGAATCTTCCTGTGATCAAGGATTATTTAAAATTCCATATGATTCACGGAAGTGCTTCTTACTTAAGTGAGAAACTGGGGAATATGAGATTTGGTTTCTATGGCAAATATTTAAGAGGCCAGCAGGAGCAGAGAGCATTGAACAAAAGAGGTTTCGAATTGATCAATGGTTCTCTTGGTGAGGCTTTCGGTAAATTATACGTTGAAAAATATTTCCCGGCTGAAGCAAAAGCTCAGATGGTGGAATTGATCGATTATTTAAAGAAAAGCTTCGCAGTTCACATCAATAACTTAGCGTGGATGTCTTCTACAACGAAAGAAAAAGCAATGACTAAACTGAACAAGTTTACCGTGAAAGTTGCTTATCCGGATAAATGGAAAGATTACTCAAAATTAGAGATCACTCCTGAAGCTAAAGGCGGAACTTTATACAAGAACCTTCAGAATGTAGCGGCTTGGCAGTACAATAAAGATTTAGCAAAAATCGGTAAAGCTGTTGATAAAACAGAGTGGGGTATGACGCCACAAACGGTTAATGCTTACTATAACCCGGTGAACAACGAAATCGTTTTCCCAGCTGCTATCCTTCAGCCTCCTTTCTTTAATCCTAAAGCTGATGCTGCCGTGAATTTCGGAGGAATCGGAGCCGTTATCGGTCACGAAATGAGCCACGGATTTGATGATTCAGGAGCTCAGTTTGATGCAGACGGAAACTTAGTAGATTGGTGGACTCCTGAAGATAAAGCCAACTTCGAAAAAGCAACAAAAGCTCTTGCTGCCCAGTATGACAAATACGAGCCGGTAAAAGGAACTTTCGTAAACGGTACTTTCACCAACGGTGAAAATATCGCTGACTTAGGAGGTGTAAATATCGCTTACGATGCCCTTCAGATGTACTTAAAAGATAAAGGAAATCCAGGAAAAATCAGCGGATTCTCTCAGGATCAGAGATTCTTCTTAAGCTGGGCAACCGTTTGGAGAACTTTATCAAGTGAAAAATATATGGTGAACCAGGTGAAAACTGACCCGCATTCTCCGGGATATTTCAGAAGCTTTGGTCCGTTAATCAACGTTGATGCTTTCTATAAAGCATTTGATGTGAAAAAAGGAGACAAACTATACAAAACTCCGGAAGACAGAATCAAAATCTGGTAACAATAACAAGAATCTGTCTCACAACTGAGGCAGATTCTTTTTGTTATAAAAGTACTTGTTTTACTGTTTTATTTTCATTACATTTAACTGTATATCAGGTATCTGTATGAATTTCAAGGATTATAATCAGCATC
>NZ_JABBGI010000026.1 GCF_012927325.1 Chryseobacterium antibioticum
TATCATTTACTTTTTTTCTTCTCGATTTAACTGCTTGATTCACTGTTAAATATACAAAAAACAAACCAAAAAAACAATTAAAATAACTGATAATCAACGTATTAAATCCATAACTTAATGACATTGGACGCTCGCTCCAGCGGGAGGGGTATTTATCTATTTATAATGTATAAACTTTTTGTCTCAAAAAGATAGTAACTCCAAAATTATTATTCCAATAATTTTGATACATCAACAGTATCATATTCTTCAACTATACTTTTAAAAAGTTCAATTAAAAAAAGAAGTTTTGTTGGATCTCCAGCCGCACTAAATATACTATTCTTTATAGAATAACCATACCAATCTGTTTCTGAGGACTCTATTAAAGAATACTCAATATGAACATTTTCTAGTAAAGTATCTACCAAATCTATTTTGACACTCCATCCAGGATTATCTATAGTTTCAATTTTTACACCATAAGAATGTTCCCAATCTCCATCACAATTAAGTTTATACCAACTTTCTAACCATTTAATTATATCCATATCTTATACTTTGCTGTTTTATCTTGGCAGCTCATTCGGCTCTGCAGCTCTAGCTCCTCCAGGAACATTTTTCCCTTGAACGTGAGGTGTAGGTATAGATTCACCTGTTTTCTTATTTACGTGTGGTGCACCAGGGCTACCGTCAGGTTTTCCACCATCATATCTTTTAGTAGGATTAAAATGTCCTGAATTTGTTTTTTCATATGTCTCATATTTGTGTATCTTTCCATTTGTACCTCGTTGAAAAGTTGTATGATCTCCTACAGCGTCGCGATTAGGTTCTAGTTTATTTGCGCCTCTTCCGCCACCACCTCTCGGAGTTGTAGCAACTAAAATTACAGCATCAATAGTAGTAGTTCTGTTTTCAATAGCAGTAGCATCTCTACCAGTTGTTTCTAAAGCTCTTGAAACCATCACTCCACTTTCTCCGTTCTTCCAGTAATTTATATCATCAGCTTGTTTTCCCGGCATCAAATCATATGTATAATCATACGAAGAATCAGGAAGCATGGTTTTTCCATCATAGCCTGGAGTTCCTCCGGTATTTTTTGTATTTACAGATTGATATTGAGAACCTGACAGAAAACCTATCAAAGCACCGTCATCCTTATACCAAGTTCCATTTTGATTAACAAAATCACCATCACTATCGCTCCAAGTTTGTCCATCGGTTCCACCTTCAGGTGGCCAAACTTGCATTCCGTCCGGATCAATAAATCTTAAAGGATTATTTACTACATAATTATACGGCGAATGCCTTCTATATTTCTCCGCCAGCGTATCTACCACACCCCATCTTCCCAGATCAGGCATATAGAATCTCGCTCCATAATCATACATCCCACTCCCTTGGAGCTCTTTCCCATTGTACTTATACTTGTACACAGGATTCCCAGATAAAACATTATATCCCTCATGCTTTAATCCAAACGGATAATAATTATTCTCCTCAATGATCTCTGCTCCCGAGCCGTTCTTAAAGTAGCTCAGTCTTGTATTTCCAAGATGATCAGTGTAATTATATACATACTTCCCGGTTTCAAAATTAAAATAGCCTTCTGTGGTAGGGAAGAATTTCAATGTACCGTTTTCATACTGAAAACCATCTAAATAATCTGTGGTTTCTGTACCGAAGATCTTTTTTACTTTTACCCCATCTGCCCTATACGTATAATCTGTTACTTTGGCATTCTGGATAACTTTTCCCGGTAAATTTAAATAATTATATTGAATGGAAATACCTTTATCCTGTTGAACAGTCACATTTCCGTTAAAATCATAGCTGATCGTACTTCCGGTACTTCCTGATGAAAGCGGATAACCGCTTAAGGCATTCCCCGTTCCCACCTCTTTAAGGTAGGCTAATTTATTACTCTGTTCACCATTTTCATAGTGATATTCCAGGTCATCCATTACTTCAGGAGCAGTATAGCCGGGAAGCTGTCTTCCTCTTCTGAGTAGGGATTTAATATTTCCGTTCAGGTCGTAAGTAAGCTTCTCATGGTATTCTCCTCTGTCTAAATTCATGGCATCCCAAAAACGTCCTTCTTTAAGACGGTTAATACCATCATATTCATAAGAGTAATTTCTCAGGACCGCATCGCTTTGGGTAATCCATGACATCTGTGAGATATTTCCGTTATATTTTGCAGAACCGGAAAACTGGCTGTCCGGTTTGTTGTACCTCAGCTCGTAAGCAAAGAGTTTATTCTGTAGATTGGAAGGTTCATTAAGTTTTGTAAGCCATCCTCTGATATTGTATGCATATTTGACACTTTGCAGCGGACTGCCGGTTGTATTTCCTACATTTTTGGTTTGTAACTGACCTAGATCATTGTACAGATTTTCAGCAAGAAGTTCCTTAGCTCCACCGTTGACCTCATTCCAATGTCTAACCAGCCTTTCCTGATGATCGTACTCAAAAGTTTCTTTGATGTTTACTTTAGTTGCATCTGCAGCTCTTTTATGCTCTGTAAGCGTATATTCCGGAACCCCTGAAAATTTCAGTAAACTTTCTGTTTTGGTGTATCCTCCGAGATGATTCAGAGAATGAGTCGCAATTCCCCTCCCTTTTTTGTCGTAGTAGGTATACGTTTTCGTCCAGCTTTCATTTTCTACATTTCTCACATAAGAGGCTGTAGGAAAGCTTTTGGTGCTGACATTCGAGGACTGGGTAGACTGAGGCAGTACTTCCTGACCTAAAATGGTCCCGGAAGCCGTCGGTGCCCCCTGAGGATAGGTATCATAATAACTGACTGTAAGAATTTTATCAATACTCGTAGGATAAGAAACGTTTCCGTATTCTATATTCATTCCACTCAAGGCAAAACTGCCTCCACGGGCTTCGTAAGAAACATTCGCAGCCTGATTATCAATATAATTCTGGATGTTCTGTCTTGGAGTACCGTCCCTTGAAATCCCTGTATAGGTAACTCTTCCAAACTGATCGTATTTGGTAAAATTCCACGACTGGTCAGCTGTAAAATTAGCGATTCCATTTTTCAGAACAGTATCCCGATATAGGATCACCTGGTCTTTTTTATTGTATACCATCTGTTCCCAGCCTTTTCCGGGAAGTTTCTTTTCTACAAGCCTGTTTCTTCCATCATATTTATACTGATAACACAGATGTTCCAAAGCGGAAGCAGATACTGATGTGGAAGCAGAAGCCAACGGTGGAATCACAACCGCTAACTGGTCATACTCATTATACACATAATAAGTATCTGCATTTTCTGAGGCACTGATGACTTTTCTGACCAATATCGTTTGTCCCTGACCATTCTTGAATTCTATGGTTTTATTGTTGTCTTCATCCGTAATGGTATTTTTATACAGTTGGGCTTCTCCGTAAGTTCCGGATACACTTAATTCGGAAGAAGTAGCTCCATCAACCCAACCAGTGACCGTGGTATATTTTTTCACCTCGCCTGCTATATTGGTCTCATAACCGAAACTAACAGGTTTGTTCTGCCAGTCAGCTCCAGGGTTTTTCTGACTCAAAACTCTGTCAAGCGGAGAATTTTCTAAACTTTTATGACTGAAAGGATAAGAATCATTAATACCGTTTGACTGATAATAAGAATTAGCACTACTTTCTACTCCGGTTTGAATATTTCCATTTTGTGAGGACATAGGAACCGGAAGCCAACCGTCTACCTGTCTCCCAAAACCATCATAAGGAATATGGGTTACCAGATCTTTTCCGGTAGGAGTAGATTTAATACTTACTGACTGCTTTGGTCTTCCGAGACCGTCGAAAAACTGAACACTCTGTATCTGCTGCAGAGATCCATCCGAAACTTCGGTCGGTACTAAATACTGTCTGGTATAAACATAATTTTCAGTATTTGAAATATTAACTGAATAATCAACTGTAATGGGCGTATAAGTATTCCCTGAATTACCGGGAGATGTTGTCCCAATATAGGCCCGAAAGCTCCCATTGACAGAATTAAACCTGAAACCGGGAAGCATACGTATACTTTGGGGATCTGCCACTTCAGTATTGGGAGCAGGGGGAGAATTTAATACGACCTGTCCATAGTGATGAATACCCCATAGTAATCCTATGCTTATATATATTTTTTTATACATACTTTTAAATTAATGGGTGGTACTGGATTTCATCTTAAGAAACTGTTCTTTCAGTTCTCGAATTTCTAAAACTGCATTCCCTAAATCCGTATTTTCTTTTTCTAATTTCTGAATTTTCTCCTGCTGATCCCTTAGCTGTCTGTTCTGTTCAATGGCATACAGTGTTAATTCTTCAATCTTCTGCAATAACTTAATTTGAAACTCTCCCACATTAACTCCTTCTTTTTCCATTACACTTGCAGAAGCTATTTCCGGTAAATGTTTTTTCTCTTTAATATGTTTGGCCACTTCTTCCAATTTTGGAAGGTCATAATTTTCTTCAAATACGAAATCGGCTGTCGGAGTAAGGGTAACTTTCAGTTCTTTGGTTTCAAGTTTACCATTTAGCAGAGCATTTCCATTGGAGGAAATCTTCAGTATTTCATTCATTGCCACTGGAGAGTTTAAAGCAATAGTTTGTGATGGAGAACTCAAAAGCCTCATCCCGTCATTATCCATTACCATAGCAACCTTAGAGAAATTCAAGGTTTCGTTGGAAGACAACCATCCGTTTGCAGTATTAGGGTCTGCCTTAACACCAAAACTCATATAGGTAGCTGCCGAACTTCTTAAAGAACCCCAGTTATTTAATGACCCATTCTCATATCTTATTGCAAGCGCATTAATTCCCTCTGTAGCATGAGTAGATCCTGCTAAAATGTTACCGAAAACATCCAGTTTTTCTCTAGGTTGTGTATTTCCCACTCCAATATTTCCGTTCTGGAGGATTGAAAATCTTTCAACCAAGTTTGTGGTATTTGTGTTGTCATTAACCAAAATAGAAAATTTTGATCCGTTCGTATTTCCTGATTCTTCAGTAGCTATTATTCGTGCTTTAGGAAAATTTAAATATCCCGCAAATTCCAAAGTAGGATATTTGGGATTAGCAGAAGAGGCACTCCATCCAGCTGTGGAAATTGTTATTTTACCACCGTTCTGGTCTGCTACTTCTAAATTGGAATGAGGCTCATGAGTTCCTATTCCAACATTGTTGGATACAGGAGTAGATGCTGGGCTCACAACACCTCCAGAAGTATATAACTGTGCTGAAATAAATTGAGCGGCTAAAATGCCGATAATGAATATTGTTTTTTTCATAATTTGAGTTTTTTATTGTTTGTAATTGTATTTGAATTCTTTAAGGATTTTTCCAGTGGTGCTATTTTCTCTTACCTCTTTCAGTCTGTTTGCAGTATCATAAATGTAAACCTCTCTGATGCCTGATGGTGGGCTAATACTTTTTACCCCAACCAACGGATCATAACTGTACGTACTGATTTGATAAGCTGATAATGCAGAATTGTTTCTAAATAGATCTAAAGTCAGCATGAGTGATTGTTCTGAGGCGTCGGTACTAAACTGACCATCATTAATAGACGCATTGACAATATTATCGATGAGTGCCTGCGGAATATCAGCAAGCTTAGCACCCCCTATTTTAGCTATAGGCTGGGTTTGGTTATACCCCCAGATGATAGTCGTTGAAGTGCCATCTTTTGTCGTATACTGCTGTAAATTACCTTTGGAATCATATCTGTCATAGGTAACTTCAGTAGACGGAGCACTGTTCTGAAGATCATAGGAAAGAACGGATAAAGGAAGAACCAGAGAGGAACTGTTGTTGGTAATTTCCGCAACAGTTTTTGGATAAATAGTCTCAGTTCTTGATAGTGCTTTTGTGCTGGTTCCAAGGGTTTGAGTTGTAGAAGTTTCTAAAGGAATACCAATCATATTTTTATCAATCATCAACTGGTTGCCTTTTTCGTGGGCGTACTGGTAAGAGGTTTCTGTAACGGTATTGTCGGAGGTTTTTACAGATACGGTTTTCACGTTTATTGGTTTATTAATATCAGTGTCATCATAGTCAGATTTCGTCACTGTTTTTATGACTTTATTTCCCGGAAAAAATTCTAAAGTTTCAGATTCAGTATTTTCTATTTTTCCAGAATTGATCGATATAATCTCTTTGTTTAATACGTATGTTTGTACAAATATGGTCTCATGCGGACTACTCGTAAGTCTCTTGGGAAATTTCGTTATATCCAGATTTAAGGCAAATCCTATCTGATTTGGATCTCCTGTAATAAACCCTGCTTTTGGATTTTTTAATGGATTAAAGATATATTTATTAGTTTCAACCTTCAAAGTATCTCCCAATTTATTTAAGATGATATTTTTTTCCAGTAATCCATTTTTCCAGTCATCATAGTTGGAATATATATGGGTATACATTCTGTCGCTGTCTGAATTATTTACCTGTGAAAAAACATTAACATTCTGTCCCAGATCATTATATTCTGTCACCTGTTTATAGGTAACAACATCTGAAGAACCATAGGTATTATGGCTGCTACTTGAATTGTTAACAACAAGATATTTTTGTACATATGGAGGATATATTTCAACTCCTTCATTGGTAAATCCAGCATATCTATTCAGTAATCTTGTATACTGAAAAGGCATATTCAGAACGCCACTGCTTTTATTGGTATTGGTAACCGAATCGAAGATATCGTATTTATAATTGTAAGCATTAACAATACTATTTTCATTTTTATCTTCAATTCTTTTAATTCTAAGTCCTCCAATCGGAACGTTTGTATTGATGGTATTGTTTTTTCCGTACACCACATCTATAGCATATCCACACTGACATTTACCCTGTCGGGATAAAGATATATTAAATGAATTATTGGTAGGAGAAACTTCAAACACTACAGGCTTTCCATTGGTTCCATAGTGCTGGCCTCCAGCAATTGCATTGCCATAACAGGATGTTTCGTGAATTTGATTTGTATCATCATCTACATTATTTTCGCAAGTATTACCGAATGTTAATCTTATTTGAGGGGCTAGTTTTCCATCAAAGAAACTTTGCGGAATAGTAACAGTCTGATTGACGTTTCCGAAATCGTCGGTAAATCCTCCTGCGCCTGTCGGTGCACTAAGGACCATAGCAAAATTATCCAGATATCCCACTGATAATTTGTTTTGTTAAAAAACTTATTAGCATTTTCATAATACAGATTTTTACTTCCACCTGTAGGGTATTCAATTTTGTTTAAAATACCAATCTGAGTATAGGCCGGATTGGTATTGCGATCTCTTGTATACCCTGGGTTTACCGCTATATTTTCACCTGCAGATATATAGTCTGTATAGACCTGGTTAGGAATATTATGAGACCCTTCATCGTACATAGTAGAGTTAATATACCCCCAATAATCATCATTATTAGAATTACGGGCAGGAAAAGGTATGCTTTCATTATAATAGAACTTATGATAATTATTCTGCAAATCATCATAAACGTTTAATAATTTAAGCCTGTGATTTTGAAAATCAGTGCCGATGTTTGAAGTAAAGTAAGAAAAATTCAGGTGATAATTCTTGATGATCTTTCCATACTTATCTTTCACAAGGACCTGGCGTAATGCTACACCATTTCCAGCAATGTCTTTTCTTATACTCGTCCCATCAGAAAAAGGCAATCCATCATTAGAATAATTGAAATAGACAGCTCCGTCAGGAAAAGTAATTTTTGTAATTAATTGCTCCATATTGGATACTACCCCCATGTATCTTTCATAATCAGGTAAACTAAGTGGCAGATTTACGTCTGTCATTACGTTTTTAGTAATATCAATATTTACTTTCTCAGTAATACTTTTTTCCTCATAGACATACGATTTTGCGTACTCAAATAAAATTTTCTTATTATTTACAGTTCTTATACTGTCTATTTGATACAGTGTTTGCGAAAAAGATCCGGTATCACCAGGTACACCCGAGTTGGCCATGGTGAAATTCTTAGTACTTAAAAAATAAATCGCTCCGTCAGTACTTACAATTTTAATACTCTTTTTATTATTTGTGGCTGTAATCAGCAAATCTTGATGAGGAATCGTATGCCCTGTATCATTATTAAAAATAAAACTTCCACCACCTAAAGGCAGCGAGTAATTAAATAGATCAGGTCTTGTATCATATATCCCTTCATAGTGATCGTCGACAATCTGCCGGACATCATTATCATACATCCCTACATTGATGATATTAGAAAATACAGTATTGATATTTTTGGTATACATTGAAGAAGATTTATCATCTTTATCCACAATATTCTGGTTGATACTGTTAGGAATATTTAGAGCCCATCCTAAACCTGCTATACTTGCTACTTCGTTTAATTTTATTCCTCCAGTATTGTAAGATAAAGAAATAGGGATATTAACCCCATCTACATTCACACTATAAAAAGGAATATTGATATTCACCTTTCCTCTGAACATATCGACCGGGAGTTTCCCAACTTTGTCCATCGCATAGGCATTCGCGGAAGTAGGAAAAGCTACGATATTTTTTTTCTGTGTGCTATTGTCTATACTATTAATCTGGGCATAGATAAGACTACAGCCAAGTATCATAATACTGATTATCGTTAATTTAAATATTTTTTTCATTGTTATTTTTTTATCAGTTTTGCGTTTGCTGTTTTATTATTATCCGTCTTTATGGTAACCAGATAAGCTCCCTGAATTAAATTCTGAGTATTAATCTTCGTCACTTTATTCTTCGTTTTCAAAGTCTGCAGCTGTCTTCCACCCATATCATACAGGATAATATCTGCTTCTTTGAATTCAAAGCCTATTTCTACATACGCATACTCTGATACTGGATTTGGATAAATCTTAATATCCTGTTTTTCGATCAGCTGATCAAGTTGTTTGTCTCCCAACTTAACGATCTTCCAGTTCTCCTTCCCTAATTCTTCGGCACTGGTTCCTGCCAGAATAATTGAGCCATCTCTGTTCAGCTTTATATCTGAAAGTCTTTCCTCACGCTTACTTGACTCGCCTTTGATGTATTTGCGCCATAGTTCATTGCCACCCTGATCCAAATACAACATCCAAAACTTCTCATCATCGGCTTCGATTCTTCCCTCAGTTTGCGTGTAGCCTCCAATTAAAATTCCTTTTGAAGCTTTGTCATCTGCTGAATGAAGTACACTCATTCCCATCAGGATATCTCTGTTTTTGAAGCTATAAGACTTCTGCCAGATCTCTTCTCCTCTTTCGTTAAGCGAGATTAACCATAGATCCGTTCCTTCCTCAATCCCAACCGTTTTATTGCCTGATCTTTCAGATCTGGATTCTCCACCAATGATATATCCATTTGAAGTTAAAGCCAGGGTTCTTAGATGATCATCTCCTTTTCCTCCGAAGTTCTTTTCCCATTCTACTTTTCCATCTTTTGAAAGTTTGATAATATAGTAGTCGCCTTCGCCAAAGTTTTCAGTTTTCTTTGATCCTCCAGTGTTGCTCCTTGAATAGATTCCCAACAATGCACCTCCATCTTTAGTCGGAATCATTCTCTCAACTTCATCAAGACCTTTTCCTCCTAAAATCGATTGTGACAGTTCTTTTCCGTTCTTATCGAGTTTTATAATTAAAACATCTTTTGATCCATAACCTTTAGCTGAATTCTGAACATTGCCTGCTACAAAGAATCCCAGATCAGTAGTCTGAATTACAGATCTTGCTTCTTCATCGGATGCCGACCCTAAAGTTTTCTGCCAAAGTTCATCTCCAAATTCATTTAACCTGATCAACCAAATATCAGAACCTCCTTTAGAATCTTCTTTTTTATCCAGACCTTTGTTGGAATAGCTTGTGCCTGCCAGAAGACTTCCTCCTTCCTGTGTAGAAACGGTTGCAGATAGATAATCATGATTCTGCCCTGAGAAATATTTTTCCCAAACCTGTTCGCCTTGCTGGTTTAATTTTACCAGATGAAAATCGTAGCCGTTATTTTGCTTACTGTCTCCTGCTTGAAGTTTACTGCTCTGAATTGAGCTTCCCGTGATCAAATACTGTTGATCAATAGTGGTCGTCACCTGGCTTAAGAAATCCTGAGTAGAGGATTTGATATCTTTCTGCCACAATACCTCCTGGGCAGATAGCCCCAGAAGAGTGCATAGAGTAAATGCACCGGAGTAGAATTTCTTCATCTTTTGTGTATTTTTAGTTTAAGATTAGCTTTTATAATTTTGGCGGTAAATTTAACACTTTTTAACGCATTTCAAATCTCTCTACTGAGATTTAATGTGAATTTTAATTAAGTAATTTATTATTAACACTTTGTCATTAATTGATGAACAAAATTAACTACATGACACGCCAAAACCTGTCGCATAAAAACAAAAAGAGCTGATCCCCGAAAGGATCAGCCCAAAACATTAACTGTTTATATAGATAGAATTATGATTTCTTATTTCCAGCCACCGCCTAAACTTTTGTAAATATCTACAACGGTACTCAGCTGTTTCTGTTTAGCTTCAATCAGCTCCATCTTAGCATCCAGAGCGTCTCTTTGATTCAGAAGAACCTCAAGGTAATCAGCTCTTGAATTTCGGAACAATTGGTTGGCTATATCTATAGACTGATCCAAAGCTTTTGTTTCCTGAGATTTCATCTGGTAGTACTGGTCTATATTTTTGACCTTTGACATTAAATTCGCTACATCCAGATATGCATGCAGGATTGTTTTATCATATTCATACAGCGACTGGATCTGTTTTGCATCAGCAGTCTGGAAGTTCGCTTTGATCGCGCTTTTATTAATCAGCGGACCAGCAAGTTCTCCTGCTAAATTATAAGCAATGGATTCCGGCAATTTAACCAGATAAGAAGGTTTGAAAGCTTCCAATCCTAATGTTGCAGAAATTTCAAGTGACGGATAAAACTCCTTTCTCGCTGCCTGTACATCCAGTTTTGCGGCTTTTAATTCCAATTCCGCCTGTTTGATATCCGGACGGTTGGCCAATAACTGAGAAGGTATTCCCGTATAAACCGTTTGCGGCATCGTAGACATAAAGCTTTCTTTCGTTCTCACGATAGGCTGTGGATATCTTCCCAAAAGAGCATTGATCTGATTCTCTTTCTCAGAAATATTCTGACGGACAGTGTATTCCGCAGCTTTGGATTTTGCCAGCTCCGCTTCAAATTTCTTCACAGCCAACTCCGTAGCAGCAGCTGCTTCCTTTTGAATTTTAGAAATCTCCAAGGCTCTTTGCTGCAACTGAATGTACTGCTGAATGATGTCCAATTGATTATCAAGCGCCAGCAATTCATAATAATTATCCGCTACTTCTTCAATAAGATTGGACAATACGAAGTTTTTACCTTCCACTGTAGAAAGGTAGTGAGCAACAGCCGCTTCCTTTTCAGTTCTGAGTTTCTTCCAGATATCAATCTCCCAGTTCGCCATCAGTCCCCCTTCAAAATTGCCCAGCGGATCCGGCATTTCTCTTCCCGGTTCTATTTCTGTAGTGGCATCACCAGCTCCCTCATTTGTATAGCGCCCGGCTTTTTTCAGACCTGCTCCTATTCCTGCTGAAACAGTAGGAGTCAGTTTTCCTTTTTTAGCGAGAACACCACTTTTTGCTATTTCAATTTCCTGAAGCGTAATCAGTAATTCCTGATTGTTTTTCAAGGAAATTTCTATTAAGCTAACCAAATTAGGATCTGTAAAAAACTGTCTCCACGGCGTTGTTCCGCTGTTTGCATTAGCATCCTGCTGCTCTTCCTGATTGAAATTCTGAGGCAGGTTTTCTTTTACTTCATCTTTTATCACGGTCGCCATTGGAGCTCTACAGCCTGTGAGAACAAGCAATAAAGCACTGGCTACTATATACTTATTATAAATCTTCATGTTTGTTATCGTGTTGATAAGGTTCAGTTTGTTCTGTTAAAGGATTCTCTTCTTCATATTTTGCCAGTTTCGATTTCTCTGCAATGGTTCCGAAAATGTAATACAGTCCAGGAATAATCATCAGCCCGAAAATAGTTCCTATCAGCATCCCTCCTGCGGCGGCAGTACCAATCGTTCTGTTACCTACAGCTCCCGGTCCGGTTGCCATTACCAACGGAATAAGACCTGCGATGAATGCAAATGAAGTCATCAGGATTGGACGGAAACGGATGGCTGCTCCTTCAATCGCTGCCTGAGCTACCGGAATTCCTTCTTCTGCTTTCTTCTGAACGGCAAATTCTACGATCAATACAGCATTTTTACCCAAAAGACCAATCAACATGACCATCGCCACCTGAGCATAAATGTTGTTTTCCAATCCTAATAATTTCAAGCATAAGAATGCTCCGAAAATACCTGTCGGAAGAGATAAGATCACCGGCAACGGAAGAATAAAGCTTTCATACTGCGCGGCAAGGATCAGATATACAAACCCCAGACAAACAAGGAAGATAAAGACAGCTTCGTTTCCTCTGCTCACCTCGTCCTTGGAAATACCGGCCCAGTCGATACCGAAACCTCTAGGAAGTGTTTTATCCGCAACTTCCTGAATCGCTTTAATGGCCTGTCCACTACTGTATCCCGGAGCAGGAGTACCACTTACCTCCGCGGAATTGTACATATTGTGTCTTGTGATCTCTGATAATCCATATACCTTTTCCATTCTCATAAAATCCGAGTACGGAACCATCTGCTCCTTATCATTTTTCACATAGAGTTTCAGCAGATCCGTAGGCAGTGCACGGTATTGAGGACCAGCCTGCACAATTACTTTATAAGGTCTGTCGAAACGGATAAAGCTGGTCTCGTAGTTGGAACCGATCAATGTAGATAGATTATCCATCGCACTTTGTATCGTTACCCCTTTCTGCTCGGCAAGATCATTATCTACTTTCAGCATGTACTGAGGGAAACTTGCAGAATAGAATGTAAATGCAGATCCAAGCTCAGGGCGTTTCTTTAATTCTTTAACAAAATCGTTACTTACCTGCTCCATTTTATGATAATCTCCACTTCCTGCTTTATCCAGCAAACGGAGTTCAAAACCTCCTGCAGCACCGTAGCCCGGAATGGAAGGCGGCTGGAAGAATTCTATATTGGCACCAGGAATATTCTTGGCTTTTTCTTCAAGTTTTTCAATGATCTCGGCAGCAGATTCTTTACGTTCTTCCCAGCTTTTAAGGTTAATCAGACAGGTTCCTGAGTTGGATCCTGTACCTTCCGTCAGAATTTCATATCCTGCTAATGAAGAAACAGACTGTACCCCATCAATATCTTCAGATTCTCTTAATAATTCTTTGGCGATCTGGTTGGTTCTTTCAAGAGTAGATCCTGGAGGTGTCTGGATAATGGCATAGATCATCCCCTGATCTTCCGCCGGAATAAATCCTGAAGGAAGTGAGTTGCTCAGGAAGAATGTACAGGCACAAAATGCGAGTAATAAAGGAAGTGTAATCGATTTTTTCTTAACTGTTTTGTTAAGCATTTTCTCATATCTTCCGGCTCCTTTCGTGAATAAATTGTTGAATTTATCTAAGAAAATAGTTATTGGGGTTCTCTTTTTAGCTTTTCCATGATTGTTTCTTAAGATCAAAGCACACAAAGCCGGAGTCAGTGTCAAGGCTACAACCCCTGAAAGGATGATCGCAGAAGCCATTGTAATAGAGAACTGACGGTAAAATACTCCAACCGGACCGGACATAAATGCAATCGGAATGAATACGGATGCCATTACCAAAGTAATCGCGATAATCGCCCCACTGATTTCATGCATCGCTTCTTCCGTAGCTTTTAGTGGAGAAAGTCCTTTTTCTTCCATCTTGGCATGCACCGCTTCAATCACCACGATCGCATCATCGACGACGACCCCGATGGCCATTACCAATGCAAAGAGCGAGATCATGTTCAGGGTAATTCCAAATGCAGACATGACAGCAAATGTACCGACCAGTGAAACCGGAACAGCTAAAGCAGGAATTAAGGTTGAACGCCAGTCACCAAGGAACAGGAATACCACAATGGCCACCAGAATAAAGGCTTCAAAAAGAGTATGAATAACCTTTTCCATGGATGCATCCAGGAATCTGGAAACATCATAACTGATGTCATAGTGCATTCCTTTCGGAAAATTATTTTTCTCAAGATCTTTCATCAAAGTTTTCACATTTTTGATAACGTCACTTGCATTGGAACCGTAGGATTGTTTTACGGTAATCGCTGCAGACGGTTTTCCGTTCAGTGTAGAATAAATATCATACATTGAGGAACCGAATTCTATATCTGCAACATCTTTTAATCTTACAAACTCCCCGCCTGGTTTCGCTTTTAAGATAATATTTCCATAATCTTTTTCATTGTTGAAACGTCCGGAATATTTCAGGATATATTCAAATGACTGAGAACGTTTTCCTGAACTCTCCCCTGTTTTACCTGGAGAAGCTTCTAAACTCTGCTGGTTCAGGGACTCCATCACTTCATCTGCGGAAATATTATAGGCCGTAAGCCTGTCCGGTTTAAGCCAGATACGCATGGCATATTCACGGGTTCCGAGGATATCTGCGAAACCTACCCCACTTACCCTTCTCAATTCAGACATTACGTTGATATCAGCATAGTTGAAAAGGAATTTCTGGTCAGCTTTAGGGTCGTCACTGTACAGGTTAATGTACATCAACATGTTCGGTTCTTCACGGGTAATTTTTACCCCTTCGCGCACTACCAGAGGCGGAAGCTTGTTAACAACGGAAGACACACGGTTTTGAACGTTTACTGCGGCTACATTGGGATCTGTTCCGAGATCAAATACAATCTGAATGGAAGCTTCCCCGTCGTTACCGGCATCGGAGGTCATATATTTCATACCCGGAACTCCATTCAAACCTCTTTCGAGGGGAATAACCACTGATTTGATCAATAGTTCGTTGTTGGCTCCCGGATATTCTGCGGTTATATTTACTTTAGGTGGTGAAATAGAGGGAAACTGGGTCACTGGAAGTTTTACCAGCGACAGGACTCCCATAAATACGATGATCAGTGAGATCACGATAGACAGAACGGGTCTGCGGATGAATTTCTTAAACATACTGCTTCGTTTTAAGAGTAGACTACTCTGCTTTTAGTTTCAATGACTGAAGAACTTTCTTAGGATCCTGGAATTTGGACTGTATTTTCTGGTCATCTTTTACCTTCTGTACTCCTTCTAAAAGGATCTTATCTCCCTCTGCAAGTCCTGAACCTACTACATAAAGATCCGGCAGCTCGTAAGCCACTTTTATATTTCTTGATTTTGCAGTTCCGTTTTTATCAATGATGAAAACATATTTCTGATCCTGAATTTCATAAGTAGCTTTCTGCGGAATGATAAGCGCATTGTGAACCGGCATGGTCATCTGTACTTTTCCGGTTTCGCCGTTTCTTAGCAGTTTATCCGGGTTTGGGAATTTTGCTCTGAAGGCAATATTTCCGGTTTCATTATCAAATTCTCCTTCTATGGTCTGGATCTCCCCTTTCTGAGGGAGCATTTCTCCGTTCGCCATAATCAAAGACACCTGATTGCTTCCTCTGTCGGCCGCATGGGTCTGATAGCTTAGATATTCAGGTTCTGAAACGTTAAAATAACTGTAGACATTGGTATTGTCTGATAAAGAGGTCAGCAGATCTCCTTCATCCACCAGGCTTCCCAGTTTTAAAGGAATTCTGTTGATTACCCCTGAAAACGGTGCTTTAATGTCAGTAAAAGATAAATGGATCTGAGCCAGTTTCATTTCAGCATTGGCTGCATCGAGCTTCGCTTTAGCCATCGCTCTTTCGTTTTTAGAAACAATGTTGTTGCTGGCAAGGGTGCTGGCATTTTTAAGCTCTATGGTAGCCTGTTCTACTTCTGCTTTGGCTTTCAATAATTCTGCCTGATACAGCTGAGGCATAATTCTGAACAGGGTTTGTCCTGCCTGTACATACTGTCCTTCATCAACATAAATTTTTTCAAGAAATCCTTTTTCCTGTGCACGAACTTCGATGTTTTTCACCGACTGGATCTGGGCTACATATTCTTTGTTGATCACCGTATCCATTTTTACAGGGCTGGTGACGGGATATACTACGGCTTCTTCTTTTTCTTCTTTCTTCTGACTGCAGCCAACAGTCAATAAAAGTGTGCTTATCGCAATGCCTGAGGCAACTCTTTTGATCATAATTCTAGAGTTTAATATAAATCGTTAATGTTTTGAATGAAAAATAAAACGGTAATAAGAAATCCTGCGTCATGGTGATTACCGGCATAAACAACGCAGTATATCTCCCATCCGGACTGTGGACAGAAAATAGATCAGGAAAAATGAATTTTTAAATTCTGATAGAACGAATCAGAATGAATGTTTTAACATGGGAATACAGCGAAAGAAAACCATTGAAACCTGGTTTTCTGCTTTTAAAAGAAGGTAAGCCAAAAATATAGACAAGACTGAAAACACTGGCAAACACAGCAATAATCTGGATAGTATCAGACAGCTGAAAGTCGTCTTCAGTAAGTTCTAAAGTAGAATTATCAATATGATCTGCCATTTGCTGAACCGAAAGTTTCTCGAAAGTCTGGTTCAGGCGGTTGGCCTTTTTGGGCAAATGATGAGAAACATGACCGGAATAGTCATTGCGTAATGTTTTGACATCAAGTTTGCTTTCTACTACAAAGAGCAGAAAAAGACCGGTCAAAAAATATACTATTAGGTTTCTCATTTTGAAGTGGCAAATGTACACCTAGAAAGGTATACGCTCATAATAGATTAACAAAATTTAACTCTCCTTTAAATAAGCTGAATAAGAAAACATTCATTTTTTCTTATAAAATCATTATTAAATAACTACATAATTTTAACATTAACAAACATAAATAACATACAATCTGTTAATATGATAAATTATAAACACTAAACAGAATGCAACGAATAAAGGATATGCTATTTCTATTACAATCCAGATGGCAGGTTTTCTGTACGTTGCTTTATTCCTTTTTTATAAAATGTAATTCATGATGGGTTCTTCAACTTCTGGCAGTGCCGGAAATTCAACCAACTGCCCAGGTGGTAACTGTAACACCACTAAAGCTTTTTTTACGATTGATCAAATCAAAGCGCCTTAAATTCAATTAAAAATATTAATTAAATCCACCTTTAAAGAGAACTGAAAAAGTCAGTTCTCTTTTTTTTGTTAAATCTCAAAAAAATTCGGTCAAGAGCATGATTAAAATCATTTTTAACTGTGTATCAACATCATATAATTTCAATACTTTTGCACCAAATTAAAACAACACATGTAACATGAGAAAAAACTATACTTTTTTATTCTTAAAACCGGCTGTCTAAAGCAGTATTCCAACGGTTCCCAGTTCAGCAAATCTTTATAGAACAGAAAGTTTTTTTATGATTTATACAAAAGCACTGTAAAGGAGCCCCCGGGCTCAATGGATAAAAACATTAGATTAATTTATGTAAATTTAACATATATTTGTTAAAAATATTCGTAAATTTATGTAGTATTAATATCAAAATTCATGACACACTTTCAAATCACTTATCATTATGAAAAATTTATTTACATTGGTTCTTATGGGCCTGGCAGTCCTTTCCTCAACAGCGTGTAAGCATCCGGGCAAAGAAACGGAAGCACTTACTGAGGCTGTATCTGAAAACAAAGATGAGATATCTAAAGATGTTTTCACTGACAGTTATGGGGAAAAAATTGAAGTCACCATCAATCATACAAAAAGCATAGCAACCGTTCATCTTGAAGGCAAAACGTATGATCTTAAGAAAAGCGATGCTCTTCCTGAATATACGGCTAGCAATGAAGAATATCAGTATTCCGATATCAAAGGAAATATCACTTTACTGAAAAAAAATGTAGATATGGTTCTGTTCCATGCTAAGCGTGAAACAAAGGGATCAGGATCTGCAAAGATGGCTTCTTATTAATTTAAAAGTCCAAACATTACGCCAACCTTACAAAATAATAACTATGAAAAACTTGTATTACTATTTATCCGCTCTTTTTTTACTGGTATTTCTTACCGCATGTAAAACTCCTCCAACACAAAAGACCACTGATATTATGGGGAAAACATGGAAACTTACGGAACTGAACGGACAACCTATCAAGCTTAAAAACGTTAAAAACAACCCTTATTTCAAGCTTAATACAGAAGGGATGAGATATGAAGGTCATGCAGGATGCAACGGAGTTGGAGGTACTTTCGAAATCAAGCCTGATATCATGAGAATCAAGTTCAATCAAGGAATGTCTACGATGATGGCCTGTGAAGATCTTGAAACCGAACAGTTATTTACAAAAGCTTTGCTTGCCGCAGATAATTATTCTGTAAACGGCAATACACTGACCTTAAACAAAGCTAGAATGGCACCTTTGGCTAAATTTGTTCTTCAGCCTTAATAATCAATATTGAATTTAAAATTTCACGATACAAAAAGACGCTTTACGATTGGTAAAGCGTCTTTTTTATTCATGTCATTTCTTCCTACTTCTTATAGATCATATAACAGATCAGAAGGCTTATATTGACCAGAACGGCAAATGCATTTGACACAATAATAGGCAGTTCGTTTTTCATAAATCCATACCATGCCCACAGTGAAAGTCCAGATATAAGGACCACTAGCATGACCAGAGAAATATCGTCTACATTCTTCTCTTTGATGACCTTGATCAGTTGGGGAATCATGGAAATGGAGGTGAGGACTCCGGCTATTATACCCAAAACATTTTCATTCATAGTTTAAATTCTCTTCTGAAGATATGAATTTCTACGCTATATTTTGATCAACCGGAAATTATTTAAATCTGTCGCTGGAAACTTCTTCATGCAATGGAATATTTTCTTCAATCAATTGGTACAAGCTCTTGGAGAAGTAGCAACCGTTTAAAATTCCTCTTGCTCCAAGGCCATTGAAAACATACAGGTTTTTAAATGATTCATGCCTTCCGATAATCGGTCTTCTGTCTTTTACCGTTGGCCTGAAACCAAAGTTCACTTCTTCCACTTCAAAATCATATGGATAAATTTCAGACAAGCCATTGACGAGCTGAGTAACAGCAGATTCGTCTACGTGATGATGAAGTTGTTCCCGATCATAGGTTCCACCATAGAAATGAAGTCCGTTATCTGTAGGGAATAAGAAATGTTTCTTTTTAATGGTAATATCTTTTGGAATGGGTTCGGAAAGTTTCACTTTAATATGATGCCCTTTATTTGGGGTAACGGCAATATCTGAAAAGAAAGGATTTTCTTTCACTCCCATTCCTTCACAGAATATAATATTTTGAGATTGGAAATCTTTATAGGAACCTGTAGAAGCGTCTAATTTGTCATAATCAAATTTTTCTTTGATTAGAAATTCCTTTTTTGCCAAAAAATCAAATAGATCCATGAAAAATCCGCTTACTTTCAGTCTGGCAGACTGATTGACCTTTCCGGTATTAAAGTCATTTTTTACGACCTCTAAATGATCGAAATTTTCATCAAGGAAGCTGGAAAGTTCTTCATTTTTCGATTTCTTTACCCAAAGATTCTGTTCATTTTTGTCATGAAAAATTCTGTGTATCGGTGAATCGATCAGATAATTTTTTCCGGTGTAGGATTCTATTTCGATCAAAGTGTCTTTAAGAAAGTCGATTTGTTCCTGTGCTTTCCAGAATGTAGTGAATTTCTTAAGGACCACAGGATTGATAATTCCAGCAGAAACCTGTGAAGCGCTTTTCCTGCATTCAGAAAACAATACAAAAGATTTGTTATTCTTAATTAACTGATGAGCGAAAAACAACCCCGCATACCCGTCTCCAACGATGATATAGTCTATATGTTTCATAATAAAAAAAACCTGAGTAAAAGTACTCAGGTTTTGTATAAATATCAAGTGAAATCTTAGTAATTCCACATATCATTTTCCATATTAAGGATCTGATTTTTGATTCTTTCGCTTTCAGCTAGCTGATCGTCAGCATCTTTAGGGATATAGTCCTTGATTGTACCGTCACCTAAACCGCCAGATGATTTATAAATGATTGAAGAGAATCTTCTCGCATTGATGATATCATCGAAAGACAGGTCCGCAGAAGAGTTCTTTCTGTTGTAAATAAAATTATTTGCCAACACATCTCTTGCATTCGGATAGTAGATCCAGAATAGGTCGATAAGCTCGTCATTACTTGCAATTGGCTTACCATCTGGTCCAATAACTCCCTGTACAGCTGGATCTGGACCCATTGCTGCAATACCAAGAGGTCTGTATTTCATCTGTCCGTCTCTCTTATCGATAAACCACATACCCATGATCTTAAGAACTTTTACTTTTTCAGTAGTTGTCTTGAAAACGTCGGTATATTCTTTTTTCTCCTGCTCTGTTAATTGTCTTCCAGAGTTAAGGATATCAATAGCAGCATCATTGATAATTACTTTTTCCAATCTCTTTTGGATCCCTTCCGGTGAAAGTTTCACCGTAAAGTTTTCATCATCGTAAACCTGCTCGATCTTTCCGCTTAAAGCAGCATCCAATAATAACTGATATAGCGATCTTGTAGGTGTAGAAAGAAGTCCATCCGGATTGTCATAGTAGAAAGGCTGGTTGATCTTATCATTCATATCAATGATCTCCCATACAAACATACTCTTAAGGATATCTTTATCTTCTACAAAACCATATTCAAGAGGTTTTACTGTTTTATCAATAATAGTATCACCAACTTTTTGTTTGTTTTCCTCTCTCATCTGTCTGAACTCTTCCGGAGAAGCTGCGTTCAGAATAGTTTGGGATAAAGCGAATCCCGAAACTAATACTAAAAGGGTGCTAATATATTTTTTCATAATAAATTACAATTTTAGTCCTATGGAATATTAATGATTATAGGAGTAATGTTTTTAATTACCTGACCGTCTAGTCCCTGAGCAGTAACTTTAATATCGAAGATAGAAACTACGTCTCCAGATCTAAGATTTTTCACTAATCCAGCGGCATCATTCAATGAATTTCCGTGAATTAATAGTGCTGCTCTTCCAGGAACTCTTACCATAAATTGCGTTACAGTAAATGAAACTGGGAAGTCGAAATCAGGAATCGCTGCCTGTACCGTTTGATTCTGGATAGATGTTGGAGGCATCGCTACAATACTTTGTCCTCTGATCTGTCCTTGTGGTGGTGGTACATTCTTAATTCTATATTCAAATACCTGTGATACAGATTTTCCGTAAGGATCTATTCCTGATAATGTCAGTTTAACTGTATTACCTGAAGAAGGTTTCACACTCCATTTTCCTGGACCTGTATTTCTTACCGATGCTCCCGGAGCAGATAATGAAAGTTTAGAATTGTCGGCACCTAAGATAGATCCTGAAACAGGGTTCTCAAGTCCTCTATACATTACATTCATTTTATCAGCAGAAAGCAATAATCCTTTTTCAAGTTTTACTTCTCTTGGTCCTGCAATTACATTATATGTATGCGTCCATGGGAAACTTTGAGGTTTTCCTGAAGCATCCGTTAGAGTAATTGTTCCTCCAAGTTTGTGTTCTCCGATACCAGAACCTGAAATAGAGGTGATCCCTTTTCCATTTTCTACTCTACCAACACCAGAAATACTAATTTTGTTGCTTGTAGAATAAGTACCTAACATTACTTTTACTTCAGCCTGTTTTCCTGCCTGGATATCTACCGGACCAGAAACGATAGGCTCGTAACTTGAGAATTTGATATTTGCATCTACTTTCTCCTGAAGTAACAATGCCAATGCATCAGATTGTACGTTTCTAGCATCATTCTGAATGATCTCTAGGTTAGAGATCGCCGCGATTAACGGCTGATGATAGAATTTGTTCTGAAACCAGGTCTTGTCATTCGGAGATTTTCCTTTTGGATATTCAGCGATCAAAGATTTATTAGCTCTGTCTACTAAATCTTTTAACTGTGCATTGCTTCCAAAAGTTGCATTGATATAATTTCTTACGTCGTCAATTTTAGCTTTTAAATCTAAAGCTCCTTTTGAAGGGGTATTTTCTTCTCCTTCCTTGAAAAAATATTCTGTAGTTGCTTCATTATTATTAAGCGCTGCGAAATTTTCGCTTACATCAATTTCTTTTCCGGTTTTAAGGTCTTTATCATGAAAATCCGATGTCTTTTTTAAAGCATCTTTGATACTTTGCGCAGAAGCTACTAAAACATCAATTTTACCTTTTAAAACTTTATACTGTCCCCAAGGCTGTGCGTAGGTATCTGGAACCTGCTGTGCTTTCGCCTCAAGCGTTTTTTCGAAAATCTTTTCGTTTTTATTCTCTGTTAAAGTTCTTGTTTCATTCAATGCTCTCGTAGAGTCGTAGTATGATCTGATGATTTCTGCATCAATATTTAGGGCCATCATAGCGATGAACACCAGATACATTAGGTTGATCATCTTCTGACGAGGTGTCTGTTTTCCTTGTGCCATTCTCTTTTCTTTTAGTTTTTGATTAAGTAGTTAATTTAGAAATGGTTAGGAATTAAGACTTCATAGCAGTAAGCATACCACCATAAACTCTATTTAAGCTGTTAAGATTAGTTGTTAAACCTAGTAACTCTTGATTGAATTTTTCAGACTGCTCTGCAGACTTCTGCATATCTGCTACGTATTTATTAGCAAATTCAGACTGTCTTTTACCGCTTTCAAGCTGCATTGTATATAAAGCATTCATACTTTCCATATGCTGAGCAGCTTTGTTAAGCTGATCATTATATTTATGTGTAGAAGCAGATACGTCTACAGTTTGGTTGATCTGATCAACAGAGTTAGAGAATTTATCGATACCTGTTCTTAGTCTGTCAAATAATTGAACATCCAGCTTTGCATCCTGAAGCATTTTGTCTAATTTATTTGAAAGAGAATTTTCTAATTCTGCAAACTGCTGTGCATTGTTTTTAGATGATACATTAGAATGTAAAGGGTTTGGGTGTGCATGCTTATCTAATAATTCAGGATAAACATTCTCCCATGCATAAGATTCTTCTGATTTTGGAGGGTCAAATGCGAAAATAATAAAGATAATAGCCTCCGTAATAAGTCCCACTGTAAGAGCGATATTACCATTAATTGGTCCCAAGGTAATGTGAGTAATTTTAAGCCAAGCTCCAAGAATTACAATTGCAGCACCGAATGAATAAAAGAAATTCATCCAAGCATCTTTAGTCTTAAACATATTAAGTTAGTTTTTTTAATGTTAAATAAAATTGTTATTGAAAATAATTGTCTGGTTAATTATCTGTTAACTCTTCTTGGTTTAACAGCTGCTTCAGGAATATCCTGTACAGTTCTGAATCCGATATAGCTTCTTGCGGAATCTTTTCTTTCCCAATCTCTAGCACCTGTCATCAGGGCATATCCTATATCTTTCCAAGAACCACCTCTTACAGATCTCTTTGTATCCTTTTTATCTTTAGTAGAAGGATTTAAAGTAGATGAGAATCCATAAGAAGAGTTGTTATACGCAGATTCTGTCCATTCAGAAACGTTTCCAGCCATATCAAATAACCCAAATCCATTTTTCTTAAATTTCTTTACTGGAGCTGTATATGTATAAGTACCTTTTTTCTCGTCTTCCATGTAATTACCTCTCTTTGGTTTGAAGTTAGCTAAGTAGCAACCTCTGTCATCCATTAAATATGGACCACCCCAAGGATAAGTAGCATTTTGCATTCCGCCTCTTGCAGCATATTCCCATTCGATTTCTGTAGGAAGACGGAACAGCATTGGTCTTTGTTTTTTTCTTTTTAAGCTTTCGTTGTAGTCTGTTTTCAGTTTAGATCTGAAGTTACAGTAAGCTCTTGCCTGATCCCAGGTTACCCCTACTACAGGATAATCTTTGTAGGCTTTGTGCCAGAAATATTGTTCGAACAACGGTTCGTTATAGGTAAAGTGGAAATCATTTATCCAAACCGTTGTATCAGGATAGATCGCAATGCTTGAACTCTTAAGGTAGTTAGCCCCTCTTTCGTTGTCAGCAAGTGCTGCATCCATATCTCCCCACTGATAGTTGTATTTTAGTTTACTAACGTCTAAAATTCTTTCGTTTCCGATTCTAGAAGAAGCAGGCAGATACATAGATTCAAGAACTTCCGCGTATTCTACATCAGGATACTTTCCAGTGCTCCAATGTAAAGGGATTTTCCAGTCTAGTTTTTTACTTGCATCATAACCTCCGTCTTCTCTTCCTCCCTGGCCTTCTAAATACTCCTGATAAGGTGTTAAGTTTTCTTCTTTTTTAGCAAGGTATGCATAATCACCTATGCTTGCTCCTTTACGTCCACCTTCTTCACCGCCTTCCCCAGCGGCTTCAGCTAATAGAGTTCTCGCAATGGAATCTCTCACATAATTGATAAATACCCTGTATTCGGCATTGGTAGTTTCTGCTTCATCCATGAAGAAAGAAGAGACTGTAACAGTTTTCAGTGATGCTTTTTCAGGAGTATTTGTTGGATCCTGATCGGCCAGACCAGCAACAAATGAACCTGCAGGAATAGCCACCATTCCATATGGTCTTTCCGCAACAAATGATTTCGTTTTTTCTCTTGGTATCAATTCTCCTTTTGTTCCAGGCTTCCCTACAGAAGAACTGCCACCACCTGAACAAGATACTGATGCTACCGACGCAGACAATAATAAAAGAAATATCCTTTTCATGTTAATTTTTATAATTAAGCCGTAAATATATAATTTTTTTAAGAAACTTTTAAGATTTTTTTTGAAATAACGGAAGAAATCTAAATTTATTTTATTTACAACTACTTTTTACTCTACAGTTACAGATTTTGCCAGGTTTCTTGGCTGATCTACATTTGCTCCTCGGTATACTGCAATGTAGTAAGCTAATAGCTGTAAAGGCACTGACGCAACAATTGGTGAGAAACATTCTGAAGTCTCAGGAATTTCAATCACATAATCTGCCATTGCACTTACCTGTTTATCTCCTTTGTTAACCACAGCAATAACTTTCCCTTTTCTTGCCTTAATTTCCTGAACATTACTCACAATCTTATCATAATGTCCTTTTTTAGGAGCAATGATAACGATTGGCATATTCTCATCAATAAGGGCAATAGGTCCGTGTTTCATTTCTGCTGCCGGATATCCTTCTGCGTGAATATAAGAGATCTCTTTCAGTTTTAGCGCACCTTCTAATGCCGCAGGATAATTGTACCCTCTTCCCAAATAAAGGAAATTGGTTGTGTTTATAAAGTCTTTGGCAATATTTTGAGTTAGCTCATGAGTCGTACTTAAAACTTCTTCTATCTTTTTAGGAAGAGCATCCAATTCAGAAATTAAGCTCATGAATTCAGCGTTTCCTAAATTACCGTTATGTTTTCCTAATTTAAATGCAATTAGAGTAAGAATGGTAAGCTGTGCCGTAAAAGCTTTTGTAGAAGCTACTCCGATCTCAGGACCAGCATGTGTATATGAACCGGCATCTGTAATTCTTGCGATGGAAGAATCCACTACATTACATATACCATATATAAATGCTCCTCTTTCTTTTGCTAATTTCAAGGCAGCCATAGTATCAGCTGTTTCTCCGGATTGGGAAATAGCAATAACAACGTCTTTATCAGTAATAATCGGATTTCTGTATCTGAATTCTGATGCATATTCTACCTCTACAGGAATTCTTGCATATTCTTCGATAAGGTATTCGCCGATAAGACCTGCATGCCATGAAGTACCACATGCAATGATGATAATTCTGTTGGCATTCTTGAATCTTTCTAAATGATCCCAGATCCCAGCCATTTTTATAATTCCTTCATCTACAAGAAGTCTTCCTCTCATTGTGTCATGGATAGACTTAGGCTGTTCAAAGATCTCTTTAAGCATAAAATGCTCGTATCCTCCTTTTTCAATCTGCTCTAAGCTTAATTTAAGCTCCTGAATCTCTGGTTCAATCTTAGAATTATCATTAATTGTTCTGATGTCTACACCATTCTCTAATGAAATAGTAGCCATGTGTCCTTCTTCAAGATAGATCGCCTCTTTTGTAAATTCTACGAAAGGAGATGCATCAGAAGCAATAAAGTACTCTTTCTCACCGATTCCTATGGCTAGCGGAGAACCTAATCTCGCTACAACCAATACTCCTGGATAATCTTCATGAAGTACCGTGATAGCATATGCTCCGTATACTTCATTCAAAGCATATCTTACAGCAGTAGGAAAATCTGTTTCTGATTTTAAATCCATAAAATACTGGATAAGATTTACCAGTACTTCTGTATCGGTTTCAGATTTAAAAGTAAATCCTTTTTCCGTAAGCATTGTTTTAATAGTGTCATAGTTTTCTATAATACCATTATGTACAACTGCTATTTTTCCGTTATTTGATAAATGTGGATGTGAATTTCTGTCGCTTGGAACTCCATGTGTAGCCCATCTGGTATGTCCCATTCCTATTTTGGCTGTTCCTTTCAGCTGTTCTGAAATACTCACCAAATCATCTACCTTCCCTTTTGTTTTTTCTACTTCAAATTTTTTATTTGAGCCTTCCAAAACAATTCCTGCACTGTCATACCCTCTATATTCTAATCTTCTAAGACCGTTGATGACAATATCATACGCATCCTGAAATCCTGTATATCCTACAATTCCGCACATATCTTTTCTAGTGTTTTTTTATTTTTTTGTCCCGTAAGTAATTTTTAACTGAATTCTGTTGGCATTCGTTTTATCTGTTCCAACAAAAACGCCTCTTTCCGTTGCAAATGCTCTGGTTGTAAATTTATAACCAGCAGCTGCCCCCGTCGTAGTTGGAACAAATTCGCCCATATTGACAAGCAAAATACTGTTTTCTTTTTCTTCTCCTTCTTTAGCTTCTACGATGTCTTTCACCGTTTTTGTAACAATAAAATCATAATATGATGGATTCTTATCCAAGTCATATGATCTCATCAGCCCAAAGCCTGCTGTAACATCTGCAGTAAAGGATTTAAGTTCAAGCGCTCCGGTTGTTTTGTTAGTTGTATAGGGAAGCAAAGTAAAATTATTTGCTTTCCTCTTATAATTATTACTCCATGTTGCAGCATCTGTAAAGATTCTGATACTAGCACTCATGATAGCTGCCTTATTATCTTTATATAATGTTTTAAGCTTGGTAATCGTTTCGTCAGGAATTTTCACACGTACAGAAGGTCCTCCCATTCCCTGTAAATAAAGTTTGTCATCCCCGTCAGTCGTGTTGATAGACTGCCTGGCCGTTGCCCATGCAGAGTTTGTTCTGTCATATTCATACTGTCCTATACGTGCATTACCGATACCTCCGGTAAGAAGTAATTTGAAAGTAGACTGTGGTCTTGTGATCGTACCGTTATCGTTTTTCTCATTGGTATAATACATAATTACTTCCATACTTTCCGTAGGAAGCTGCAAAAGATATCCGTCTGTATCAGTCACAGACAGTTTTATCCCTTTGAAGTATCTTGTAAAGTTAGCCGCGTCCATTAGTTCTGGCTTTCCATTTTTATCAAGAATTTTTGTTTGGAAAAAATCTTTATTCAAGCGAATTCTAAGCCCCGCATCTGAGGTAAACAGAGCCGAATTATCTGACTTTTTGGTAATTGTTTTAGAAGTTACATTCCCATCAAATACAGCAGATCCCAATGATTCTCCGGTATTCACAACCACGTTGGAATACTTAAAAGCATCCGTATTACTATCTAAGAATGTCGTGATTTCATCTACATTAATATGCATTAAAGTATGTGAGCCTCCCGGACCTAGTTTTGTTTTACCGTATTTATTAATAAAATTAGTAGGGTACGATTTTATTTCTGTGGAAACAGGTACCATTTCAGTTCCTACCAATAAGCTTTCGTCTTTAAGAGGACGTGTAACTACTGAATCAGCAACAGAATTAGGTCTCAATACTAAAACTACAGAATCCACTTTTGGAGTAGTTCCAAAACTAAAATTATCAGTGCTCATTCTTAGCTGGGTAAGAAAGGATGCTTTCTGCATACCGAACTGTCCCTCAGAAAAAGCTCCAAGTACAGCATAGGATGGAGATATCCCTGATGTATTAATCAAATTAACAAGTCTCCCAGCATCACTTCTGATAGAATCATTATTATTAACATTGTAGGCAATAAGGTCGTAAGAAGTTACATTACCTTCGGCAGCACCATCTATAAAAAGCTGTTCACCCAGCGAATCCGCTTCCGGTTCGCAATTATAAAGAAGGGCACTCCCAAAAACCGCCACAAAAAGCATGGCTAAAGTTCTTTTAACAGTATGAGTCATTAAAAATGTGTTTAATAAATTTGGTTTATAGAATCTACATCAACGTATTCTGATTTTGGAGTAGTTGTTTCATTGAAACCTTTGTCCAGGTCTTCATCAAGAAACTCATCTCCTTTTACTACCATGTCAACGTAATTCATACTTTCAATAACAAAATTTTTGATTGTCGGATTATCTAACGCTTTTAATCCGGAAATATTATCGAATGTCAATTTTTCAGCGATGTTTTTATCCAGATCAGCGTCTTTCTCATTGTAAAGGGAAAGAACGATTTTGGCATCTTTGAAGTAAGTGTCAGATTCGTAATATGTTTTAAGGTAAATTGGAACAAAAGAAGACATCCATCCATTCAAGTGGATTACATCCGGAACCCAGTTTAGTTTTTTGATGGTTTCAATTACACCTCTTGCAAAGAAAATAGCTCTTTCGTCGTTATCATCAAAAGGTTTTCCTTCATCATCAACGTAGTATTGCTTTCTTTTGAAGTATTCTTCGTTGTCAATAAAGTAAACCTGAAGTCTTTCCCCCGGAAGAGACGCTACTTTAATGATTAACGGCTGATCCAGGTCATTAATAATAATGTTCATCCCCGAAAGACGGATCACCTCATGAAGTTGGAATTTTCTTTCACTTATTTGTCCAAATCTTGGCATAAAAACTCTTACATCATTGCCTTCATTGTGCATCTTAAGTGCCATTTTGTTTACCACTGCAGCCATATTTGTGTCTTCTTGATATGGATACATCTCTGTAGTAATGTACAGTATTTTTTGATTCGGCATAAATTTCTATCTATATTTTTGTAAAAATGCTTTAATGTGCAAAATTACAAAAAAACATCCAACATTATTTTAATTAACATTATTTTACGATAATTCCCATTTTCAAATTATTAAAAACACATATAATTATGTGATATTTTTAGTATTTTTGAATTAGTATTAAAATAAACTATGGAAGTTATAAAGAACAAGAAAACCCTTCAGGATTTCATTGAAAGACAGAAAGAAATGGGTAAAAAGATAGGCTTCGCTCCTACTATGGGAGCCCTTCATAAGGGACATCTTTCTCTGTATGAAGAAGCCAGAAAAGATAATGATCTGGTTATTTCTTCAATTTTTGTAAATCCCACCCAATTTAACAATCCGGAAGACCTTGAAAAGTACCCAAGAGATATTAACAGAGATATTCTTATTCTGAAAAATTCAGGATTGGTGGATGCGGTTTATATCCCTGAAGTCGCCGATATCTATCCTGAAAAAACAGAAAGCCAGCATTATGATTTTGATGGACTGGAAAATGAAATGGAAGGAAAATCAAGACCGGGGCATTTCGACGGTGTAGGAACTGTGGTAGAAGAGCTTTTCAGACAGATCCAGCCGGACAATGCTTATTTTGGAGAAAAAGATTTTCAACAGCTTGCCATTATCAAAAAAATGGTTGAAAAGAAACATCTTCCTGTAAAAATTACTGGTGTTTCTATTTACAGAGCTGACAACGGTCTGGCATTAAGCTCCAGAAACCAAAGACTTCACGAGGACCGAAGAGAGGCATCAAAAGTTATTTATCATACCTTAAACAAAGTAAACGACTGGTTTAGGATCCTTACGATCCCTGAAATAAACGAAAGAGTGACAGACATTTTTGATCATGAGCAGGGAATGAAATTAGAATATTTCCTGATCGCTGATGAAGAAACCCTGAAAGAAACTGATTTCTTTTACAAGGACAGAAATTACAGAGCATTCATCGTAGTTGTAGTAGATGGGGTAAGGCTTATTGACAATATGCATTTGGATTAAATATTAAACACCTGTTCAACAGAAATTCCCCAATAATCTTATAAAAAATTAAAACTCTGATCAATATTATCAGAGTTTTTTTATTTTTTGAGTGATCATAGTATATAAAAAAAATCAAAGGTCTCTTGAGGAAACCTTTGATACACCAAATCACAAAATATTAATATGAAAAAAATTTACTTTTCAGTAAACTTGTGACCCGGCTGGGATTCGAACCCAGGACCCATACATTAAAAGTGTATTGCTCTACCAGCTGAGCTACCGAGTCGGTCACTTGTTAACGATTTGCATTTATACAATGACTCTCGTTTTAAGAGGTGCAAAGATATGATTTTTTTTTCAATCCCGCAATATATTTTTTTTAAAATTTAAAGTGTTTTTATTTTTAAAAAAATCAAAGGTCTCTTGCGGAGACCTTTGAAACACCAAATCACAAAATATTAATATGAAAAAAATTTACTTTTCAGTAAACTTGTGACCCGGCTGGGATTCGAACCCAGGACCCATACATTAAAAGTGTATTGCTCTACCAGCTGAGCTACCGAGTCGGCCACAATTAAAAATGAAATCAATTCATTAGTAATCATTAAATTTTTC
Source organism: Chryseobacterium antibioticum (assembly GCF_012927325.1). Classification (GTDB taxonomy): domain Bacteria; phylum Bacteroidota; class Bacteroidia; order Flavobacteriales; family Weeksellaceae; genus Chryseobacterium; species Chryseobacterium antibioticum. The sequence continues at coordinate 30,689 of NZ_JABBGI010000026.1, forward strand.
TTTGCAGTGCCTGCGACTGGACTCGAACCAGCACATCCTTAGGAAACCACCCCCTCAAGATGGCGTGTCTACCAATTCCACCACGCAGGCTATAAAATTACAAAAATCTAGTAATCTTTTTCGCTTGTGACCCGGCTGGGATTCGAACCCAGGACCCATACATTAAAAGTGTATTGCTCTACCAGCTGAGCTACCGAGTCGGTCACTTTGTCAACGATTTACATTTGAATAATGTCCCTCGTTTTCAGTGGTGCAAAGATATAAGTTTTTTCTTTATCTCAAAACTTTTTTGCAAATTTGTTTAAAAAAAATTCATGGTTATTTCACTCATCGGATACATGGGATCTGGCAAATCTCACATTTCCAAAATATTAAGCGACAAAATAAATTTCAGGCTAATTGACCTCGATAAAGAGATTTCTAGACGAAATAAATTAACCATTCCTGAGATTTTCGAAAAAAAGGGAGAAATTCACTTTAGAAAGCTTGAAAGAGAGGCATTGGAAGAAATACTTGCTTCGGAAGAAAATACGGTTTTAAGCCTGGGAGGAGGTACTCCGGTTTATTATAACAATATGGAAATTATCAACCACAGTTCTAAAAGTATATTTTTAAAAGCCTCCGTAAACACTTTATACGAAAGGATTTCAAAACAGAAAGAAAAAAGGCCAATCATTGCTACTATTTCTGATGAGAATCTTCCTGAGTTTATTGCCAAGCATTTATTTGAAAGAAATGCATTTTACAGCAAAGCACAATTCAGTGTCAATACGGATGCGAGGGAGCCTGAAGACATTGTCCAGGAAATAATAGAAAAGCTCTATCTCTAGAGCTTTTCCATTTTTAATCTTCGTTTTCGGTAGCGTCTGGTGTTTCTCCAAAGAAATCGTCCCAGTCTGTAAAGTCTGAGGCAATATCGTTTCCTACATATTCATCCATATCTCTTCTGTCTCTTTTAGTAGGTCTGCCTTCTCCTTTAATTCTGTAATAATCCTGTGACATTTTTCGGAGTTTCAACAGTTCATACTGCTCCTTGTCTGTCACATCCTGTATATGAAGGGGAACCAGTTTCGCTCCTAATCTGCTTTTGGGGATCTGAATTACTTTTATTTTATAGTCGATCTGATTTTTCCGAATCTTGATAACATCTCCTTCTTTTACCTCCTTAGATGACTTTACGGCAGACGTTCCCAATGAAACTCTGTTCTTTTTAATTTCCTCTGTTGCAATACTTCTCGTCTTATAAAAACGAATGCACCATAAAAATTTATCTATTCTCATAATTTTTTATACTTTTGCCGTTATATTATTTGTAAAGTAATTAAAGTTTTTTGAAATGAAAAAAATATTTTTATATATCCTTGCGGGATCTTTAGGTTTTTCTGCATGTAAGAAAGATGATGAAGTTGAAACTTATAAAGAACCGGAAGACATTGCCGTTCAAAACAGTTATGACGATCAGGCTATTAAGAAATTTATGAACGACAATTATCTGGATGCTCAGGGAAATATAAAAGCTTTCAGCACCACGGATACCAGTGATGATAACGAAAAAAAATTATCAGACCTTCCGTATGAAACGCTTCCTTCCGGAACCATATACATTATGAGAGCAGGTGCACAGCCAGCTGATACTGATGCTCAGACTATAAAATCTGATGATATTCTTACGCTCATGGTAAGAGCCAATGCTCATTTAGCGGTTAATAGTGACGGAAATGTTGCTTTCGCTTCAACTCTGGCAATTACCAATACAATTAATGGTAACGGACTTCCAATAATTGACCCTATGTTCTACTTTGCTAAAAAGAGTATCCGGGAAGCTGCAACAGCCGGGGTAGCCCAACAAAGAAGTTATTATGAAATTGAAGGTTTCAATGAGGCCCTGCAGAAGTTCAAAGCATTTAACAATCTTCCAAGTGGAGATCCTTACAATCTTCAAGGCGTTATTTTAGTTCCATCAAGAGCTGCTTTCGCAAGAGATCCCCATTTCCCATATAACACCTCTTATTCTCTAAGAAACTATTCTTTTGTATTTAATTTCCAGGTGTACAAAAGAGCAGACAGACCTGAAAATGAGAAATAAATCAAAAACTATATATAAAGAAACCGCCCTCTACTGAAGGCGGTTTTTGTTTTTATTGTTCTTTAGTATTTTGCTTTCTCCCTTACATTTCCTAAAATATCTGGAAAATAAAGATCTGCCAGATGATCGAACTCATCTCCTCTCATAAACATGGTGGCATCCACTTCTTCGTAAGAGCTTCTTCCTGCTGCTGCAATCAGTTCATTGCAGGTATGAAGTGTATTTTTATGGAAATGATATACTCTTTCGCTTTTATCGGTAACATCAAGTCCTTTAACAAGCATTTTGTCCTGAGTAGCAACTCCGGTAGGACAATTATTACTGTTGCATCTTAAAGCCTGAATACATCCTAACGAGAACATAAATCCTCTCGCATTATTACACATATCGGCTCCCATGGCTACAGCTCTCAGAATATCCAAGCTTGTCAGTACTTTTCCGCTGGCGATAACTCTTAATTTGCTTCTTACATTATAATTATTAAGCGTTCTGTTCACGAAAATAAGAGCCGGTTCCAAAGGCATCCCCACTCCATCTGAAAATTCCGGTGGTGCTGCTCCAGTCCCTCCTTCTGCTCCATCTATGGTGATGAAATCCGGATAGATCTTCATCACGTTCATCTGAACGCAGATATCCTCAAATTCTTTGGTATCCCCGATACAAAGCTTAAAACCTACAGGCTTGCCTCCTGAAAGTTCTCTCAGCTGCTGTACGAACCTCAACAAACCTGAAGCATCAGAAAATGAACTGTGAGAAGGTGGTGAAATAACAGTCATTCCCGGGGTGACGTGACGGATTTTTGCGATCTCCGGTGTATTCTTTACACCCGGAAGAACACCTCCATGTCCTGGTTTTGCTCCCTGAGATAGCTTAATTTCGATCATCTTTACATTGGGAAGGGTAGAATACTTTTCAAAAAGTTCCCGGTTAAATTTACCTTCCTCGTTACGACATCCGAAATAACCGGTTCCGATTTGCCAGCAAAGATCTCCTCCTTCCAAGTGATAAGGAGAAATACCTCCCTCTCCTGTATTGTGATAAAAATTTCCTTTTTTAGCGCCTCGATTTAATGAAATCTGGGCTCTGTCGCTTAATGCTCCAAAACTCATTGCCGAAATATTGAATAAAGATGCGTGGTAAGGCTGTGTACATTGTTCTCCTCCTACCCATACTCTCGGAAGTTCTTCTACAGGCGATTTTGCATAAATAGAATGCTTGATCCCTTCATATTTTCTGTGATTAACTTCTAACTGTGTTCCAAAAGCGACGGTATCGCTTAGGTTTTTGGCACGTCTGTATACTGCTGAACGCTGGTTTCTGGGAAATGGTTTCCCATCTGTCTCTCTTTCGATGAAATACTGCTGCATTTCAGGTGAAATACTTTCGAAAAAGTATCTGAAGTACCCCAATACCGGGAAGTTCCTCAAAATAGCGTGTTTGGACTGGTAAGCATTGTAAACACCCAGTGCATAGATGGCGGATAACAGGATGGGTATCCAATAATGCGCTCTGATCAGTAATGCGACGATCCATGTAGCAGTTACTAATACAATTCCCCAAGATAAAAACTTATCTCTCATGAATGTAGTTATTTAAAGTTAAAATAAATTTAGTAGAAATTTTGCAAAGAGACTATGCTTTTGCTAAAAAACTTTCGAATGATGACTGCACAGAAACCGTGCCATCTGACAGGATTTTTTCTAAATTTAGAAATTCAATCTGATTAACGAATGCGGGATCAAAATCTTTCTGGACTCTCACATAGTTCTCCGTGAAGCCATACATTTTGCCGTCTTTATTTTCGTGCTCCCAAAGTACAGGAAGTGTTTTCCCAAGCTGGGTCTGATAAAATGCCATTTTTTTCTTTTCAGAAAGTATTCTCAACATTTTATTGCGCTTTTTTCTTTCCGGGATAGGAACAATTCCATCCATATCGGCAGCTTCCGTATTTTCTCTTTCAGAATAGGTAAATACGTGAAGGTAAGTGATCGGAAGCTCATTCAGGAAGTTATAGGTCTCCATAAATTTCTCTTCTGTTTCACCGGGAAATCCTACGATAACGTCTACACCGATAGCAGCATCGGGCATTACCTTGCGGATTTTATTTACTCTGTCGTTATAGAGTTTCGTCAGGTAACGGCGCTTCATTTTTTTCAGCAGATCATCGCATCCCGACTGTAGCGGAATGTGAAAATGGGGAACAAAGCTTTTGCTTTTGGAAACGAGATCAATACTTTCGTCTTTCAAAAGATTCGGTTCAATGGAAGAAATACGTATTCTTTCAATGCCGTCTACTTTATCAAGCTCTGAAATTAAATCCAAGAAAGTATGTTCGTGTCTTTTATTTCCGAATTCGCCTTTACCATAATCACCGATATTAACCCCTGTAAGAACAATTTCTTTGATGTCTCTTCCGGCAATTTCTTTGGCATTTCTAAGAACATTTTCAATGGTATCTGAACGGGAAATTCCTCTTGCCAATGGAATGGTACAATAGGTACATTTATAGTCACATCCGTCCTGTACTTTCAGGAAAGCTCTTGTTCTGTCGCCGATTGAGTAGCTTCCGATAAAGAAATCGGTTTCTTCAATTTCGCATGAATGAACAATTCCTTCATTGTCTGTTTTTTCCAGGTCGTCCAGGTAGCTTAAGATATTGAATTTTTCTTTGGCTCCCAGGACAAGATCTACCCCATCGATCTGTGAAATTTCTTCAGGTTTCAGCTGTGCGTAACATCCCACAATAACGACCAATCCTTCCGGATTAGCCTTCATGGCTCTCTTCACGTGGAGCTTACACTCACGGTCAGCGTTTTCAGTTACTGAACAGGTGTTGATTACATAGACGTCTGCTTTATCATCAAAACTTACTTTATCATAACCTGCATCTGTCAATTGACGGGCAATAGTAGATGTTTCCGCAAAATTTAATTTGCAGCCAAGTGTATGAAATGCGGCAGTTCCGTGAAAAGTAGACATTTTATTACTCCTGAATTTTCTGGGTGCAAAGATAGTAATTTTAATAAGAATTCTAAATCGATTCAGTCTATTATTTATATTCATCCCTTACTTCAGGGCTGTTTTGATAACAAATGGGTGAGGAATTGGAATCTACATCTTCTTCTGAGTAATTTGTACATATTTGTTCTTGGTTCGACTTTTGTAAATCCTCGATACATTGTTCACGAATACTCCATATTTCTTCTAAATTATATTCAATATTCTCTTCAATTATCCATTTTTCAAGAAATTTCTTGTGAAATGAGATTTTTTCAGAATTTATTTGGTTAAATTCAATTTCAATCTCCTGCAAAATGTTATTTTCGAATTGTTCATAATTTGAGCCAGGAGTTGTAAAATCACAATATTGATTTTCAATTTTTAAATAATTATGTGCTTCAGGAATATATTTAAGTTGATATCTATTCAATGTATCCTTTATTGAAAGGGCATACTCGGGATCCATCTTGAAAATTCCAAGAATTAATTTTACATTTTCCTGATTATTTTCAAGTGCCAATTTTCTTAAGACCGCATGCTTTGTACTACAAGTTCCGCCATTATCTTCAAACACACATTTTATATTATTTTTATCTAAATTTCTTTTATAAGGCAATTCAGATATAAATTCACACGCAATATGAAATTGAGAAATATTTATTTCAACCAATTTTTTTGAAATTACCCCTTTATTTTCATCTATTTTAAAAGTCTTTATTTTATTCACCTAATTTTTCTTCTGAGAATTTATTTTTCATTTCATTATTAAATTCCTGAGACTTATTTCTTTCAATAGAAAGTGTTTTCCAGTCATCATTCTTCACCATTTTCGCAATATAAACGATCTGTCCTATATGATACGGATAATGGGCCAGCTGGCGGCAGACTGCATCAATAACTGAATGTGCCTCGCCTCTTAAATAAACTGTATGATGTAAATTTTCATCATTAATCTGATCCAATCCTTCAAAAAGACATTTCCAGCCCGTTTCCCAATACTCAATAACTTCCTGTTTTGTTTTAAAGGTGTTCACAAATTCATCGTCACGGTTCCGCCAAGGCTTTTCACCATCTTCCGTTAGAAAATTGGTCCATCTCGACAGCATATTTCCGGCGATGTGTTTCACAAGAATAGCAATTGAGTTACTTTCATCATTATACTGCCAGAAAATCTGTTCATCAGAAAGCTGTCCGAATGATTTGTCACCGAGAGATTTATAGTACTTAAAGCGTTTTATAAAAAGGTCTTTCATGATATTTAAAATAAAAATCAAGTTAGTAATTTTCCAGTATATAAAAGATAAATTGCTATATGCTATCTTCACTAACATTAAAAATAAAACCACTTCTTTCGAAATGGTTTTATCTCAATAGTTTATTATTAAAAAGCTTAATCTCTGTTTTTGACCACAATCCAACCTGAATACTTGATTGGTGTGCTCATTTTATCATTTTCATTCCAGCCTACGGAATACCAATAGTTTCCGGTAGGTACTTTTGCTCCATTTCTGCTTGTTCCATCCCACTTATAGCCAGTAGATTTATCTACCTGGAAGATCATATTTCCGTAACGGTCGAAAATATTCATCACTAAATTTTTCTTATTCGCTAAGGCAGAATAATCGATAATATCATTGTAACCGTCACCGTTTGGCGTGATTACATTCACAAGATTAGGAACGACTATGCTGATGTCTATCGGATCACAGTCATAGGCATCTTTTACAAATATAGTAGCATCCCCTCTTTTGACATTATTAAATACATTGGAATCCTGCCAGACTACATTATCCATAGAATATTTGTAAGCTGGTGTACCTCCTATCACAAATACTGTAACGGTAGTGTTTGAAATTTCGATATTGGAGACAACAGGTTGCTCAGATGGATATACTTTCACATTCTGTACTACGGTACAATCTCCTGTTTTAAGTTTTACCCAATAGGTACCCACTCCTACATTCGTAATGGTCTGGGTCGTTGCTCCGGTACTCCATTCGTAACCGTTGAAGCCTGGTCCTGCATCCAGGGTTGTTTTATCTTCTACGCAGATCGTTTTATCTTTAAGGATACTGGAATAAACCGGTGGAATTACCACTAAAGTAATTTTAGCGATGTTAAAACAGCCTTGTGCATTGGAAACCCTTACGTAAACCACTCCACTAGGAGCGACATAAGCTGCCGTTGTTAAAATTTCATTGGTCTGATTCGCAGCATCTGTTGCTGAAGGATAATATTTTTTTACAACGCCATTCTGTGAAGTTACAATGGCTCCGGAAAGATTAAAAGAAGCGGTAGACGGACTGCTCTCAATAGAACAGGCTCGTAACGTCGTATCATTTACCACCACAACCGGGTGAAATTTCAACATAATCTGCGCTATAGAAGTACACCCAAATGAAGAGGTCACTTTCACATAGATCGTTGCTTCAGCAGAAGTAAATGCTAATGGATTTGTGATTTCGTTGATTCCTGCATTAAGATCAGAAAGCGTGTTGTAATATTTCTTGGTCGCTGTTGGATCTGCAAACACATCTGCGGTTGTCAGATCATATACCGCTGTTCCCGCATTATTGTTGTTGCATTGAGTTAATGTTGCATTTTTCGCGGTGATTTTACCATCCTTAAACTTAAAGGTTCCAATCTGTTTACATTTATTGAGCGGACTATTTGGATTGGCTGGGTCTGTATACCCTATGCTGTAGTAATACGTGGAAGTAGTATTTACAATTGTAGGAACAGTAATGGCATTATTTCCTGTTAATGCATCATTCTGACTTGTATGATAGCTTACACTAAAATTAGGATTTCCGTTTAGAATTCCTGTAGATAAAGTACTAAAATCAAATACAGCAGGATTAACACATATAATCACTTCTCTGGGATCTGCCGGATTGGCAGCGGGAACCCCCGGAGGATTAAACGGATAAGGCTGTGTAGCAGGATCCGTAAACGGAGACGCTAATGTTGCAGTTCCTCCCCAGGTTAAAGAAAATGGTGCTGTTGTAGTACTGGTGCTGCTCACCCAATTGTCGATAAATAAATAATAAGTTTGACCCGGCAGAACATCCATATACTTGCAGTAAGGCGTGAGTGAACCTCCAAGTGCATTGGTAATAGTGCTTGTCATATTCAATCCTGTAGATGGTCCAACACCAATAACTGTTGCCGCATTACAACGAATGGGTGCTCCCAAACTTCCACAGGTAACATTAGGACCAAAAATAGCCCAGTCATAGTCGGCATCTGCATTATTCGGAACCAGATTAAAAGTCAGTGTTCCTCCTGTAGCAATTGTAATTTTGTACCAAATCGAATTGTGCTCGCCGGTCGCATCGATGCAACTTCCTGAATTGACTAATTCACGGATATCACCGTATCCAGTGGGACTGTAAGTAATATTTGAGTTTCCACAGACTGCAAGGGCTGTTGCACAATCTGCCTGAGCAAAAAAAGTCTGGGATATACCGAAAAAAATAAGAAGTAAAAGTTTTTTCATAGATATATAGTTTTTGGTGAATATGATTTGAAAACCACATGGTATATGTTGATTTACAACACATACAACAAATATACCTATATTTTAATCACAAACAATGGATTTTTAAAAATCTTAAATTATTTTAATTAAAAACGTAAAATAATTACGATATACCCCAACAAATAGCAACTATTTTATGCTTGTAATATTCCCACAGAGGTTTTCAAGATGAAAAATCTTATGAAACGGGCTTTTCACTTCCTGAAGATGCTCTTTATCCTGAATAAACGTATATCTTGAGGCTATGGAATTCATATCAGAAACAATCACCAGCCAACATTCATCTACGGAAGTATCATAATAGGGGAACTTTTCATTTTTCTTATCGATGAGTTCAAGGATCTTTTCAGAACAGAGCTCATCAAAAAGATTCATACTGTATTCATGAGTAATAAAAACATTCCTGCGGTGAAAAGATTTTCTCATTCCCTTTACACAGCCTACCGCTTTGTTTTTTTTGATGCTTTTATAGATGCTGATGATATTTTCCTCCTGCTCTTCTATATTGTCAAACTTGATATATGGGTGAAATTCTAAAAAATAAACACCACGGTATTTCGCGGTGTCTTCCTGTTCTAATAGTATTTCTGCCTGACGGAACATCTTATTCAAGGTACTTTCTACCTTTTTCATTTCAAGATGATTAATTACCTCGGTAAGCTCTATTCCGATCTTTTTGTCGTTGAGTTTGGCGATAAAGTCCGGACTTTCGCAGGTAAGGTCTTCAAATTTGACATCTGGAAAATGATGCATGAAAGAATTAAGCAGTAGAATCTCAGACTTTTTTCTGTATTTTTCGCGGTCATGAAGCAGAGATTCGTCTATTTTACGGTGATACTTCTCCATCGGCTTTTTTTTCAAATGCCGGTTCATATAGTAGAGGCTTAGATTCTTTATTAAATCTTCATCAGAAAATGTCTTTTTCATGGGTGATTTTTTTATGTGACCAAAGAACACATGCCATAATGGTTCTCACCGTTAGAAGTTTTTGATTTTCAAAAATTTACCTATTAAAGGTAGGTAAAAAAACTATTCATAAGATACTTTTAAATTAATTTATCAAATAATTAATGTAAAGTTTATTTTCATAATCAATACCTTTAGCCCCTTAACTATAAAACTGCGATTTATGGATTTTAAAAATTTTAAAATACCTTACAGCATCAATCCACAATATTCTAAAAAAGCCGCCTATTTTTCGATGGAATTTGCTATCGAACAGGTTTTAAAAATATATTCGGGAGGCTTGGGATTCCTGGCAGGATCTCATATGAGAAGTGCTTACAATTTGAAACAGGATCTTATCGGGATCGGAATTCTTTGGAAATTTGGCTATTATGATCAGGCCAGAAACCATGACCAGACCCTTCAGCCCGTATGGACAAAAAAAATGTACAGCTTTCTTGAAGACACCGGAATAAAATTCCAGATCGAGATCCATAGTGCCCCGGTATGGGTAAAGGTTTGGTACCTTGATCCTGAAATTTTCAATACAGCACCGATGTTTTTCCTTTCAACAGATGTTCCTGAGAACGATCATGTTTCCAAAACCATCTGTCATAAACTATATGATGCCAACGAATCTACAAAGCTGGCCCAATATATTCTCTTAGGAAAAGGAGGCGCCAAATTACTGGATGAAATGAACGCCGAAAGAGATGTTTACCATCTTAATGAAGCTCACGGACTTCCGGCAGCATTCTACCTTCTGAAAAAATACAACGGAGACCTGAACAGGGTAAAAGAAAAATTGGTTTTCACCACCCATACTCCCGAAGAAGCAGGAAATGAAAAACACAATCTGAAACTGTGTTATGATATGTCTTATTTTTCCGGATTCAGCATGCAGGACGTAAAAAGCATTGAAGGATCGGATGACGACCGTTTCAATCATTCTTTATGTGCTTTGAAAATGGCAAGAATGGCCAATGGCGTTTCCCAGCTGCATGGCGTAGTTTCCAGAGCGATGTGGAGCAAATATCCGGGAATATGTGAAATTACTTCCATTACCAATGCTCAGGAATTCAAATACTGGGCAGACAAACCGCTTTACAATGCCAAAGATGAAAATGACGACACCGTTTTCGATTTCCGCAAAAAACATTTAAAGAAAAGACTTTTCACGATCGTTGCCGATCAGACAGGAAATCTGTTCAATCCCAATATTTTCACCATTGTTTGGGCCAGAAGGTTTGCAGGCTATAAACGTGCAGACTTATTGCTGCATGATAAAGAAAGATTCTATAGATTATTGAATAATCCAAAATATCCGGTACAGATCATATGGTCTGGGAAACCTTATCCCATGGACTATTCTGCAATTTCTACTTTTAATACACTGGTTGAAGAAAGTAAGAATCATAAAAATATGGCAGTTCTTACAGGTTACGAACTTGCTTTAAGTAAGTCGATGAAACAGGGTTCAGATTTATGGCTCAACAATCCAAGGGTACCGCGGGAAGCATCGGGAACTTCCGGAATGACGGCAGCAATGAATGGTTCTGTCAATCTTTCTACCGATGACGGATGGATTCCGGAATTTGCTAAACCAGGAGAAAATTCATTTGTAGTTCCGAAAACAGATTATATGAATATGAGTATCTACGAGCAGGATACTTATGACCTGAATAAGCTGTATGAGATCCTAGAAAACGAAATTCTTCCAACCTATTACGATCATCCGGATCAATGGAGAAAGATTCAATATAATGCGATGAATGATGTTCAGGAACACTTCAACAGTGATAGAATGGCAGATGAATACTATAAAGTACTCTATAAATAGATGAGAGACTTCTCTAAAAAAAATTCCGTGAAAAGTTTTCACGGAATTTTTTTTGCCAATTATTCTTTTTTCTTGTTCGGAACTTTTAAGCCTTTTTCTTTGGCTTCGGAAATCCCGATGGCTATCGCTTGCTTTCTGTTGGTCACTTTTTCGCCTGAAGAGGATTTCAGCTTCCCCTCCTTGAATTCGTGCATGACCTTTCCTACTTTGTCCTGAGCTTTTTCTGAATATTTGGTCTTGCTCATGATAAAAAATTTTAAGATTTTGGCAGGGATACCCCTAATTCATAAACTTCAGCATGCTTCAGATATTTTGAGCGTTCTCTGGAAGTTACCGATTCAAAATGGTCGTTTTTGATCACAATGATCGGGTCTTCTATATTTTCGATTTCAAAATTGGCAAAATACCTTTCGTCCGGGCTTGTTTTATCATTGTTGGCTTTAATTTTCTGAAGTTCATCAGCATATTTTCTAAATCCAGGATCCGATGAGTGGATAAATTTATATTCATCTCCCGCATACACATAATAATGAAGTTTTTTCTCAATAAGTCCGGCTTCATCCGTGATCTGCGGATTATCATTTCCGTCTTTAAAACTCACCTCTACTAAAGTTCCGCCTTTTTTGCTTGCATATTCTTCAGCATCCTTAAAACTTGAAAATCCAGTATAAACAATCTGATCAGCTAAAACATAGCGATTCAGTTTCTGGTTGTATGCATTCGTTTCCATAATTATTATTTAATTTGATTGTATACTAATACATTCAATTTTTTTGCCAAAACTCGTATTAAAAAAGCTTTTTTATGCATTTAATAAAATTATTATCTTTGAGATCCATTAAAATTAGAAATGAAAAAAATATTTTTAACTCTTATTGTAGCTGTGGCATTCCATAATGTATCTGCACAGGAAATCACTTTAGATAAAATATATTCGGGATATTACCGCGGCAAAGGCATTGCTGGTATTGCATCCATGAAAAACGGAGAGAACTATTTGGTTATAGAACCAACGGGAATTGCCAAGTATTCTTACAAAACTTCACAAAAAGAAGGAAATATTGTAGACGGTAAATTTGAGAGCTATGAATTCTCCGATGATGAGTCAAAAATTCTTCTCTTAACAGAAAGCCAACCGATCTACAGACATTCTTTCCTTGGGAAATTTGACGTAAAAGATCTGAAATCAGGAAAAACAATCAGTTTAAATAATGGAAAAACACTTCAGGAACCAAGATTCTCGCCTGATGCCACCAAAGTAGCATTTATCGCAGAAAATAATTTGTTCTATCAGGATCTGAGCTCAGGAAAAATCACTCAGATTACGAATGACGGTAAGAAAAATGCCATTATCAACGGACTTGCGGACTGGGTATATGAAGAGGAATTCGGGCATGCAAGACAGTTTGAGTGGACAAAAAACTCAGATGCAGTTGTATTTGTAAAATCTGATGAAAGCCAGGTTCCGGAAATTTACATTCCTATCTACGGAAAAAAACTTTACCCTGCGGAAATGCGTTACAAATATCCTAAAGCGGGAGAAAAAAACTCTATCGTTTCTGCCCAATTGTACCGTCTTGATTCCGGAAAAACAATGCCGCTTAATTTAAGCTCATTCAAAAACTATTATATTCCCAATGTTATTCAGACCGCAAAACCGGACGAAATTGTTTTGGTTACTTCTGAAAGAATTCAGAATGCTTCTGATATTCTGAAAGTCAACACCAAAACGGGAGCTATTCAGAAATTATTCACAGAAACGGATGATCAATGGATCGATACGGATAGCCCGACTCTTGAATTCCTTGAGGATGATTCTTTCCTTTGGGCTTCAGAAAGAGATGGAAACCGTCATTTATATTGGTACGACAAGGATGGAAAGCTTAAAAAGCAGATTACAAAAGGAAATTGGGAAGTAACTGACTTTTACGGATTTAATCCAAAATCTAAGGAAATTTACGTTCAAACCACTGAAAAAGGAAGCATCAACAAAGTGGTTTCTAAGGTGAATATTGAAAACGGAAAATCCCAGTTGATCTCTAATGCGGAAGGAAACAATTCTGCCAACTTCAGCAAAAACTATAATTATTTCATCGAAACGTCTTCCACTGCTTCAAAACCTTATACGTTTGTATTAAAGGACGGGAACGGTAAAATGGTAAAAGAACTTCAGAATAATAATGATCAGCTTCAGAAATTAAAAGCAGATAACTTTTCAGATAAAGAATTCATCACCATTCCAAACGGTGCAGGCGATCAGATGAACGCATGGATCATAAAACCAAAGAATTTTGATCCCAATAAGAAATACCCGCTGTTTATGTTCCAATACTCCGGACCGGGATCGCAGCAGGTGGCCAATTCCTGGGACACGGGGAATACTTTGTGGTTTAATCATTTGGTTCAGAAAGGTTACATCGTGGCCTGTGTAGATGGTCGTGGAACAGGATACAAAGGCACTAAGTTCAAGAAAGTGACGTATATGAACTTAGGTAAATACGAGATTGAAGATCAGATCACCGCTGCAAAATGGTTTGGAAACCAGTCTTATATCGACAAAACAAGAATCGGAATGTTCGGATGGAGTTTCGGTGGGTATATGACCAGTCTTGCAATGACCAAAGGAGCTGATGTCTTCAAAGCAGGAATCGCTGTGGCACCGGTAACCAACTGGAGATATTATGATTCTGTATACACGGAAAGATTCATGAGAACACCGCAGGAAAACCCTGATGGCTATGATAAAAACTCTCCAACGGAATATGCAAACCTACTAAAAGGTAAATTCCTGTTGATCCATGGAACAGCTGATGATAACGTACATTTCCAGAATTCTATGGAATTCTCTGAAGCATTGATCCAGAATAAAAAACAGTTTGATTTCATGGCTTATCCTGATAAAAACCACGGAATTTATGGTGGCCAGACAAGGCCGCAGCTGTATCAGAAAATGACGGATTTTATTTTGAATAATTTATAATCCTTTTTTAAATAAAACTCTTAAAACCTCTCAATTCGATTTGAGAGGTTTTTATATTCATTTCATTAATCATTTTTGAGCGTATTATTTATTTTATCAATTAAAATTAAAAACTTATTTTTGGGAAATTTGAAATTTGAATATATGAAGACTAAACATCCTAAAGGCCTACCCTTTCTCTTTTTCACAGAAATGTGGGAGCGTTTTGGGTACTATCTGATTCTTGGAATCTTTGTTCTTTATGTCATTGAGCCCACCGGACTAAAAGGAGGTCTTGGACTTCCGGACAAAACAGCTGATGATATTTTCGGAACATATATCGCTTTGACCTACTTAACGCCATTCCTTGGAGGATTTTTGGCTGACAGAGTTTTAGGATATATTAAATCTATTTATCTGGGTGGAATTTTAATGGCTGCCGGATATATAGGAATGGGCGTTTTCAAAGAACTTCCTCTTTTCTATGGTTCCCTGGCATTGATCATCATTGGAAATGGTTTCTTTAAACCTACCATATCTACACTTTTAGGAAACCTCTATTCTGAGGAACCTTATAAAGCCAATAAAGACTCCGGATACAATATTTTCTATATGGGAATCAATATCGGGGCATTCATTTGTAATATTATTGCTGCTTTCATGCGTAATAAATTCGGATGGGGTGAAGCGTTCATCACGGCAGGAGTAGGAATGTTGGTAGGTCTTGTTATCTTTACCATCGGAAGAAAACACTATATCCATGCGGCACAGATGAAACCTGTAGAAGAAGGAGACACCAAACTTTCTGAAATTTTAATGAAGGTTTTTGTCCCTGCCATTGCAGTTGGAGCTATAGGATGGTTCATTCCCGGAAACATTTTCGGAAGTGACAGTACAGACGCCTTTATTTTTGCGTGTGTCCCTGTAATTTATTTTTATGCCTCTCTTTACTTTAAAGCTAAGCCGGAAGAAAAGCCTTCTATCGGAGCTTTACTTTCAGTATTTCTGATCAGTATGTTTTTCTGGGCTGTTTTCAAACAGAACGGTACAGCTCTTACAAGATGGGCTAATTATTATACGGACAGAAGTGTTCCTGCTTCTTTGGAAAAACCTCTTGAAGATATTTATATGGTGGAAGGAAAGGGCTACGAAGACAAAGAAGTTTCTGTGTATGATAAACAGTTCCAGTCTCAAAAAGACAAAGATGGAAAAAGTATTAAGGAAACCGGAAAAGATATCTACTTCAGAAATATTTCTCCTGAGCAACGTGCCGTTTTAGAGAAAAATCCTGAAACTAAAGTCTATTTATACAATACAGAATTATTCCAGTCTATCAATCCATTCTGGGTAATCGCTCTTACTCCACTGGTGGTAGGATTCTGGGCTTTATTAAGAAGGAAAGGAAAAGAACCGTTAACCCCTACAAAAATTGTATTGGGATTATTCATCTCCGGATTATCATGCCTGGTCATGGTTCTTGCCGTTATGGCTGGGAACAACGGTGCTGTAAAAGTTTCTCCGTTGTGGCTCGTTGCCGGCTATGGAGTCATTACGGTCGGGGAATTATGCCTTTCTCCAATGGGACTTTCTTTTGTTTCCAAGCTTTCACCGGCGAGAATTACAGCATTGATGATGGGAGGTTTCTTCCTGGCCAACTCGGTTGGAAACAAGCTTTCGGGAATTCTGGCAAGTACATGGTACAATTACGACAACAAAATGAATTACTTCCTGGTCAACTTCGCTTTGTTAATATTTGCAACCCTTTTAGGACTGTCTATGTTAAAAAGATTAAACAAGATTATGAAGGAAAAAGGACACTAATCCTTAATTATCATAAAGAATAGCAAGCTGCAGAATCACTCTGCAGCTTTTTTATTTAAATATAAAATTAAAACCTTGCCAAAAACTCAAAAAAAACTATATTTGTCAGTCTTAACAAAAATTAACAATAGAATGGATAATATTGAAGCATTAAGTCCGAAACCGGATGAATTTGTAGAGAATAAGAATTCAAGGCATCCAAAGGGATTGTGGGTTCTTTTTGGAACAGAAATGTGGGAGCGTTTCAACTTTTATGGGATGAGAGCCCTTTTGACGCTCTTTATGGTAAATTCCTTATTAATAAAAGAAGCTGATGCGGCAATCATTTACGGTGGATTTTTAGCTTTATGTTATTTAACTCCTCTTTTAGGAGGATTTATTGCGGATAAATATATCGGAAACAGAAATGCCATCTTAATCGGTGGATCTTTAATGGCTATCGGCCAGTTTCTCCTATTTATCAGTGCCTCTACTTTCTCTGCCGATCTGGGCAGTTCTAAAATGATCATGTGGCTGGCTTTATTCGTTATCATTTTCGGTAATGGATTTTTCAAGCCTAACATTTCCTCAATGGTGGGAAGTCTTTATCCTAAGCAGGAGAAATCTAAATTAGACTCAGCTTTTACGATTTTCTATATGGGGATCAACATCGGAGCATTCCTGGGACAGTTCATCTGCCCTTACGTGGGAGATGTGAAAGATGCAGCCACTGGAGTAAGAGATATTTTTGCTTTTAAATGGGGATTCTTAGCGGCTTCAATTGCAATGATAATTGGAACGATAACATTCTTTATTCTTAAAAATAAATATGTGGTAACACCGGAAGGAAGACCTATCGGTGGGTTGCCTAAGAATAATACAAGTGCAGACTTTGAAGAAGGTGAAACTCAGACAGCAAAATTCTCAGGAACATCTTTAGGGATTACCGGATTTTTATTTGTCGTTTTATTCTTTGTCTTCAGATACCTGCTGGTAGGAGAATTTGGATTTAAAGCAGTTGAAATGGGGCAAATGATCAAGGGAATCATTTATCCTTTCATCTATGCGGCTGGTATTTCTTTAGCCTTCCTTATCATGAGTTCTGCAGAAAACAAGATTGAAAGACAAAGAATCTGGGTAATCTATATTGTATCCTTCTTTATCATTTTCTTCTGGGCAGCTTTCGAGCAGGCAGGATCTTCATTAACCTTTATCGCAGATAATCAAACAGACAGAAATATTTTCGGATGGAATATGCCGCCTTCAATGGTTCAGATCTTCAACGGTATTTTCGTTGTTTTATTAGCAGTTCCATTCAGTTTAACATGGGATAAATTGAGAACAAAAGGAAGAGAGCCCGTGTCTCCTTTCAAGCAGGCAATGGGATTAGCATTGATTGCTCTTTCTTATTTCATCATTGCACACAACGTAAAAGATCTTGGAAATTCAGGATTATTGGCCATCAAATGGTTAATGCTTCTTTATTTCATCCAGACTTGTGGTGAACTATGTTTATCTCCAATCGGTTTATCATTGGTAGGTAAGCTTGCACCAAAGAGATTTGCCTCTTTATTATATGGTGTCTTCTTTATTTCCAATGCTGCAGGTTATGCTTTGGCAGGTTCATTAGGAGCACTTATTCCGGCTACAGGTGATAAATTCACTAAAGCACAAGAAATAGGAGTTAATCTTCAGGATGTTTTAGATAAAAAAGTAACATTGACTGCTGATCAGGCAGCAGCATTTGAGAAAGCTCAGTTACCATTGCAAAATCCTACATTTGCAGGATTTGAGATCCACAACCTATTCGAATTCTTTATGGTATTCGTAGTACTTTGTGGTATCGCAGCTGTCATTTTGGCGTTACTTTCTCCAATCTTAAAGAAAATGATGCACGGTGTAAAATAACCACATCAATAAAATACAATAAAACCTCTGCTAAGTCGGAGGTTTTTTTTATTTTCGTATGATGGAAATTTCCGAAGATTCTTTATTTCAATCCGTAAAGGAAATTATTAGGCAGTCGCGCGAAAAAGTGTTTCGGATAGCGAATTCTACTTTACTGCTTACTTACTGGCAGATCGGACAACTGATCGTAGAAGATGAGCAACAGGGAAAAGAACGCGCTGAATACGGAAAGCAAACATTAAAAAATCTTTCTAAAAAACTTTCTCTGGAATTTGGAAAAGGTTTTGATGAAAGTAATTTAAGAAATATGCGGTCTTTTTATCAGGCATTTCCAATTTGCGACGCATTGCGTCACGAATTGAGTTGGACCCATTACAGATTACTGATAAGACTTGATCACATTGATAAAATGAACTATTACATCAATGAAGCCGTCCAAAATAACTGGAATTACAGAGACTTGAAAAGACAGATCAATTCACTCGCTTACGAAAGAGGAGTGTTGGAACACAAAAAATCTCCGGCAGAAAATATTCACAGCATCTTAAAAGATCCTTACATTTTTGAATTCTTAGGTTTAACACCGGATCAAAAGTTTTCTGAAAAGGAAATTGAAACAGCCATCATCGACCATATTCAAAAATTTCTTCTGGAATTCGGAAAAGGATTTGCTTTTGTGGCAAGACAGCAGCATATTTCCACGGATACTTCAGATTTTTATATTGACCTGGTTTTTTACAATTATATCCTAAAGTGCTTTGTCATTATAGACCTTAAAACAGGAGAACTCTCCCATCAGGACATCGGGCAGATCGATATGTATGTACGGATGTATGATGATCTGAAACGCGGAGAAGGAGATAATCCAACGATAGGAATTTTACTCTGTTCCGAAAAAGATGAGACCATTGTAAAGTATTCCGTTCTGAATGACAAAAACAATCTCTTTGCCAGCAAGTACCTCCTTTACCTTCCAAAAGAAGAAGAATTAAAAGAAATCATTGATCAGGACAGAATCCGTTTTGAACTGGACCAAAACAACAATAAACAACCCTAATAAAATCAATCATATACAATTATGAGCTTAACTCTAGATGAAATACAAAATTTCAAAGGAAAATATCCCAGACAGATCTGGAGCCTGTTTTTCTCTGAAATGTGGGAACGTTTCTGTTTCTACGGAATGCGCGGAATGCTAGTTTTCTTCATGATCTCACAGCTGAATTTCCATGAAAAAGAAGCTAATCTTCAATATGGCGCTACCCAAGCATTCGTATATGCCTTTACATTTGTCGGCGGTCTTTTTGCCGATAAAATCCTTGGATTCAGAAAATCACTCTTTTGGGGTGGACTTCTGATGATTGTGGGAAGTTTAATCCTGGCAGCCGATCCGCATAAATTCTTCTTCTTAGGAATAGCATTTACCGTAGTGGGAACAGGTTTCTTTAAACCTAATATCTCATCTATGGTAGGGCAGCTTTATAAACCAAACGACTCAAGAGCAGATGCGGGCTTTTCTCTTTTCTACGCAGGGATCAATCTGGGTGCTTTACTGGGTGGGTATCTATGTATTGCGATCGGTAAAGGAGAAATTCTAGGCAGTGTTATTTCAGAAGCCATGAGATGGAATGTCGCCTTTGGTCTGGCTTCTGTGGTTATGGTAATAAGTCTTATCAATTTCATTTTTACACAGAAAAGAATGGGAACTATCGGTCTTCAGCCGGGGCATCCTTTGGCGGAAGTAAAAGCTGCACCGATTCCAAAATGGAAAGAATACGGAGTATATGTTTTATCTCTTATTTTCGTTCCAATTATCATGAAAATGGTAGCCAAAACAGAATACACAGACTATTTTATGTGGACCATCGGGCCATTAACACTGATTTATCTGTTCTATGAAATGTCAAAAGTAACCGCATCAGAACGTAAAAAACTTTGGGCTGCTTTAGTTTTTATCATTTTCTCTATTGTGTTCTGGGGGATTTACGAACAGAGCGGAGGTTCTTTAAGTATTTTCGCGGCTAAAAACCTCAATAAAGATCTTCTCGGATTAGATCCGAATGGGGTAAATAACTCCGGAGGTGCATTTTTTATTATTTTCCTTGCCCCAATTATTGGTCTTCTATGGATTTGGCTGAACAAAAGAAAAATTGAGCCAAATACCATCGTTAAATTCGGTTTAGGATTTATCTTCCTGGGTATTGGATATTATGTCTTATTTGCAACCAGACTTTTTGCAGACCTTCAGGGAATTACATCTCTGAACTTTTTCACGCTGGCATTATTGATCATCACTCTTGGAGAATTGTGTCTGTCACCGATCGGATTATCGATTATGACGAAACTTTCCACCAAGAATCTTCAGGGAATGATGATGGGAATGTGGTTCCTGGCCTCGGCTTACGGACAGTATGTGGCTGGAATTATCGGAGCGGGACTTGCCACGGCAAAAAAAGGTTCTACCAACTATGATGTTTTAATCACTTATACTGATGGATATAAACAATTGGGATTATACGCGGTAATTGCCGGTGTGGTATTAATTTTGATATCTCCGTTTGTGAAAAAATTAATGCAAGATGTAAAATAAGGTAAGCGAGATTATGCTTATTTTTACGTAAAATAACAAATTATGAAGAAAGTTATAAGCATAATACTTTTACTTTTAGTAAGTTTTAGTTTCGCCCAGGTCAAATGGATGACTATTGAAGAAGCTTTAAAAGCTCAAAAGGAAAATCCAAAAAAAATCCTGATCGATTTTTATGCTGACTGGTGTGGCCCATGTAAGATCATGGATAAAAAGACTTATGGCCACGCTGTAATTGCCCAGATTTTAAATGAAAATTATTACCCTGTCAAGTTTAATGCTGAAGAAAAAAATTCTATTGAGGTTTTCGGGAGAACATTTTCCAATGATAACACTGAACATAAAAAAGGTAAAAATTCTCTGCATGAATTCACTCAATATATGAATGTAGGTGCTGTTCCAAGTACCGTGTTTCTGGATGAGAAAGGTGGTCCTATCACCATTCTTCAGGGAGAATTATCAGCAAAAGAACTTGAACCCTATTTAGAATTCATATCAAAAGATCTCTTCAAAAAGATCCGTTCCAGAGAACAATGGGAAGATTATCAGAAGAAATTCAAATCTAAAATAAAAGATTAAACTTTAAACCTCACAGGTTTCTTAAAAATATAAGGCTTTCAGAATCATCTGAAAGCCTTTTTTCCTTTACCTTCTAAATACAGTGTTTTCACCCTGCAAATTCAATAGAAACCCTCTAACTCATGTGTTGACAAATTTTAATCTTTGTTAAGAGTTAAAATACTCCAAATAATATTCACTTAACTAAAAAACAAAGACATCATGAAAAATTCAAACATCCTGAAATTGATTCTGTTTATTTTTATGTATCAATTTTCAATCGCACAAAAAGTAGAAACCGTTTCATCTGTTAGTAGACCTACAGCTATGAAGTTATCAAAAAATCAACTTACAGACGTTCCCATTGCAAAATACATGGACGGTAATATGGCTTTTTCAATACCCAAAAAGGCGCTTCAAACAGCAGTACAGGAAGCGGTAAATGGATTCAATCCAAATATTACGGTAGAAGATATTAAAATTGTAAAGTCCAATATAGACACTTACTATTTAGGGATTGTAGCAGGTAACAATTCTATGGAAAAAGCCACTATCTTTCTTCCTTTAGGTAGTACCGGAAATTCTCCTGATTATTTCTTTGTTCCCGGTCCGGGGCATGTTGTTACCTGTATTAATATCATAGGCTGTCCCAATGACTGCTCCATTGTAAAATATGGTCCCCAAAATGAACTTACAGGCTGTAATTGCGGAGGTTTCAATCCCGGCGGATCGCCTTCAAACGGAAATACATCTACTGTAGGATGTAATTTCAAGGTTAACAAATATATTTTAGAAAAGGAATTATGCATGGCCATAAAAATAAAAATCGCTGCTTTTCTGGAATAACATTCTTGTGAAAAAGCCATTATTCCAACGAAAAACCTCTTAATTTTTTTTAAGAGGTTTTTATTTATACTAAGTTTTAACGATATTCGCATTTGTAAAATTATCATCTGGAACTTAGCACATCAATAGAATACGTCAAAGGAATTGGTCCTGACAGAGCTAAACTCATCAAGAGTGTGTTGGGTCTTTCAACCGTTGATGATCTTCTGAACTTCTATCCTCTCCGCTATCTGGATAAGAGTAAAGTATTTAAAATTTCTCAGCTTGAGGAGAGCAGTATTGAAATACAGCTTAAAGGAAGAATCACTCAGGTACAGGAGGTTCAGACCGGAAAGACGAAAAGGCTTTCGGCCAAATTCAATGATGATACCGGAACGATGGATCTGGTATGGTTCCAGTATTCAAAATGGCTGAAAGAACAGCTCCCGATTAACCGGGAAGTTTATATTTTCGGGAAGATCAATGTTTTTAACCGTCAGTTTTCTATGCCTCATCCTGAAATAGAAATTGAGGAAAAAAAAGAAGGTGAAAACCGTTTGAAACCGATTTATCCAAGCTCTGAAAAGCTAACCAAAAGAGGATTGAATCAAAGGTTTTTCCAGGTTGTTTTAAGGAACATCTGCAAAGAGATTCCCAATGTCGTGGAGGAAAATTTTCCGGATTATTTAACCAAGGCTTTTAAGTTTTTATCAAGACAACACACCTTTTTAAATATCCATTTTCCAAAGGACATGGAGCACTATGAAAAGGCGGATAACAGGCTGAAGTTTGAAGAATCTTTCTTTTTTCAGCTGGGATATGCCCTTAAAAAGCTTCATCATAAAAGCCATTCCCCCGGAAATCCGTTTCCTATTGTGGGTGATCATTTTAATAATTTTTATAATCATCATATTCCTTTTGATCTTACCGGTGCACAGAAACGGGTTTTAAAGGAAATCCGTCTGGATATGAAAAGACCGGTTCAGATGAACAGACTTCTGCAGGGCGATGTAGGATCTGGAAAAACAATGGTGGCTTTGCTTACCATGCTGATTGCTATGGATAACGGTTTTCAGAGCTGTATTATGGCTCCGACTGAAATTCTGGCGCAGCAACACTATAATGGCATTAAAGAGCTTTTAGAGGCCACAGATATCAATGTACGCCTTCTGACCGGTTCCACGAAAACTTCGGAAAGAAAAATAATCCATGAAGAACTTGAAAACGGAACGTTATCTATATTGGTAGGAACACACGCTGTTCTTGAAGATAAGGTGAAGTTTAAAAACCTTGGGCTGGCTATCATTGATGAGCAGCACAGATTTGGTGTGGCACAGAGAGCTAAATTATGGGCGAAAAATAAAATCCCACCGCATATTCTGGTGATGACAGCAACGCCTATTCCAAGGACGCTGGCCATGAGCTTTTATTCTGATCTTGACGTTTCTGTGATTGATGAAATGCCGGTAGGAAGAAAACCGATCATTACCGCCCACAGACGTGAAAAAGACAGGACATATGTGTACAATTTCTGTAGGGACGAGATCAAAAAAGGGAGACAGGTTTACTTTGTGTATCCCCTGATCGAAGAATCTGAAACGTTGGATTATAAAAACCTGATGGAAGGTCTGGATCATGTTATGGATGCATTCTCCGACTATAACACCACAATGCTTCACGGAAAAATGAAGCCTGCAGAAAAAGATGCAGCTATGAATTATTTTGCCTCTGGGAAAGCGAAAATTATGGTGGCAACTACCGTGATCGAAGTTGGTGTCAACGTACCGAATGCTTCTGTAATGGTGATTGAAAGTTCGGAAAGATTCGGGCTTTCGCAGCTTCATCAGTTGCGGGGACGTGTGGGAAGAGGCGCCGAGCAGAGCTACTGTATCCTTATGACTTCTGATAAGTTATCGAAGGAAAGCAGAACCCGTATCAAGACGATGACAGAGACCAATGACGGTTTTAAAATTTCAGAGGTGGATATGCAACTCAGAGGCCCGGGAGATATTTTAGGAACGCAGCAAAGCGGAGTTGTAGATTTTAAAAGACTGGATCTTGTCAATGATTCCGCCATTATTAAAACGACAAAAAACACAGTTGATAAAATACTGGAAGTAGATCCTCTCCTGGCCAATCCGGACAATCTGATCATCAAAAACTACTACCTGAGATACTACAAAGGAAAGAATAAGTGGAGTAAAATTTCATAAAAAAAACCGCGAAAAGAAAATCTTTCCGCGGCCCCCTTATAAAACTGTTATTTAGAAGAAATTACTTTTGGTCTGTTTAAAAAAATTTATTCTAGTAGTCAGAACTTAATATCTTGTGATTTGGTGTGAAAATATTTATATATTATTTGAATCTTCAGTCCTGACTATTAAAATAAATTAAAAAAAACAAAATGAATTATTTTTCCAACTTGCTTATTATAAAAACTAACTGTTTCAAGTTGAAGGAAGTGGGAATGAAACGAATAAATACCCTTCAACTTTTTAAGTTTTCATGATTGTACCGTTTTGTTTAAAGATCTTCTATGCTTTATAGCTGGAAATAAACATAATTCATTTTGTTAAAACTAACATTGTGACTTATATCTTGATTTCTAAAATGAAATAATCTATTCTCTATCATCCATTGCTTTTTATATGACTAATTTGTGTTGCAATGTTTACATTTACAAAATTGATGATATTACGCGGATTCTCTCTTATATCATTTTAATTATTAGTTATACAATTTTCACCTTTCTGTGAATAGTATGCGTTAAATACAATTTTTAGTTTCAGGAATAAAAACTAAAAAAGTCTTTATTCATCATACTTTCATAATAAAATTATCTTTATTGAGTCCTGAAGTATGATACTGCCAGCTTATCGTAATAATTTCTGTAAGTGATTTTTTTAAGCCTTCATAACTGTCCGGCTTTCTCATAAAAATATTAGCTCCATTAACAAATATCTCTTCTATTTCGTTTTCCGAAATCTGATCCATGTATACCACAATTATTATATTACTGAGCCTTGGATCTGCTTTTATCTCATCCAGACATTCCATGCAGTTTTTTCCGGGAATATCATATTTGATGAAAACAACTTCCGGAATGATCGCTCCGTCGCTGGTAAGATATTGCATAAGATTATCACCATCCGGGAAACACTGAGACTTCACTCCTATCTTTAAATCCTTGAAAATATTTTTAAAAAATAGTATATTGCCCTCGTCATTATCTACTGCTATTACATTCAAATACTCTTTATTCATACAACATTTTGGAATTTACAGCCAACGTTTGAATCTTTCTCCTCTTTATAATGATCTTATGAAATTGGGACGGTGTGATCCCTGTCGTATTTTTGAACTGGGTACTCAAATGCGCCACACTGGAATAGTTCAGTTTATGGGCAATTTCTGTCAGGCTCTGCTTATTATTTAAGATCAGTTCCTTGGCGTACTCAATTTTCTGCTGGATAATAAAGTTTTCTATCGAAGTATATGCTACCTCCGAAAAAAGATTGGAAAGATACCCATAACTATGGTTCAGTTTTTCAGCAATATAAATAGATGCTTTTACGGGAACAGCATTTTCAGAAAAAACGAGTTCTACGATGGCATCTTTTATTTTCTGTATTAAAGCCGTCTTTTGGCTTTCAATAATCTCTATACCGTAATCTTCAAGATTCTTCTTAAAAAGATTGTGCTGCTCCTGCGTAATGGGTTCATAGAATTCCACTTCGCCAAAGTTCAGCAGACGGTATTTCAGCCCATGCTCTTTTAGCTTTTCATCCAACACTTTCTTACAGAGAGCATTGAAATCAAATTTTACATACATTTTCATCCTGATATAAGTGTGTCAAATTTCGAAGTAAATATAATAATTTATTTCATTTAAAAGTGAAATAGCGATTAATATTTTTAACACAGTGTATAAAAACAAAAAACTCCTGCATATTGAATACAGGAATTAAACACTAAGGATGAAAAAAATATACTGATAAAAAGCTGCAAAAGCTCAAAACCAAGCATATGAATGTATTATTGAAAGTGATTTGGTTCTGATACAAAGATGAACCAAAAAGAAACGTCACATGTTATAGAATTAAAATTAAATGTTACACAATTTTAAGTCAATTATTTGTGAATTAAGAATTCCATAAGGTAATCATCCATGACAAAACCACGTCCAACATCAAAAGTACCTTCATCATAAACCCTGTATCCCTGGGATTCGTAGAAGTTTCGGGCTGCATTGTATTTATTGACGTTTAAGATAATTCTTCTGTCGTCGTTTTCAGATACTTTTTCATTCAGGAACTGTAAAGCCCCTTTTCCAAAACCTTTTCCTTTACTTTCAGGAACTAAATAAATCCTGTGAAGTTTCGTTGTTCCCTCTTCATAATGATGCTGGTACCCTATAAACCCCTCATAAGACCCGGTATTTTCATCCTGAATCAAATAATAATGATAATCCATATGCTGAAAATGGCTCCCGATTTCGGCTGCGGAATACATTTCTGAAAGCATATATTCCATCTGCTCACCGGAAAGAATATCTGCGTAAGCATTTTCCCAGGATCTTCTCGCCAGATCCTGAATAAGGGGAATGTCTTTTTCTGTTGCTTCTATTAATTTCATAATTTTTATGATTAAAAAAAGTGAAAAGCCGGAACTTTTCACCTTTGGTATTTTAATGGTAATGGTCAAAGGTGAATTTTTAATTAAGTCTCAAAAATTGACTATTCACTTGCGAAGCAAAATTCACCATTCACATTTTCCCAATTGACTTTTTAAATTTTCGCCATTTCCGCTTTGATCTTAGCATAAAGACCTTCCGAAGCAGCAACTAAAGGAAGTCTCAAATAATTTTTGATGATTCCTTTTTCTGTTAAAATCACTTTAATTCCACAAGGATTTCCTTCTGCAAAAATCAATCTTGTCATTTCAACTAACTTATTGTGAATTTCATAGGCCTCTTTTACCTTTCCTTCAAAAGCCAACTGAACCATTGTAGAAAATTCTTTTGGATAGCCCTGCCCGATTACAGAAATTACACCATTTCCGCCAGCTAAAGTTACAGGCAGTGTGTATTCATCATCTCCGGAAACCAATGAAAAGCCTTCAGGTTTCTTTCTTAAAATATCAAAATACTGTAGAATATTCGGTGCCGCTTCTTTGATCATAAATAAATTCGGGAATTCATTTGCCAAACGGATCGTAGTATCGGCTTCAACATTCTGTCCTGTTCTTGACGGAACATTGTAAATAATAATATTCTTACCCGTGGAAGCCAACATTTTATAATGCTGATAAAGCCCTTCCTGATTAGGTTTGTTATAGTATGGAGATACAGAAAGTACCGCATCAAATGCTGAAAGATCTGTTTCTTCTATCTGTTTCTTGACCTCAAGAGTATGGTTTCCGCCAATTCCTAAAACCAAAGGAAGACGTTTATTATTAACCTTAATGATATGCTCAATCACCTGTTTCTTCTCCTCATCAGAAAGCGTTGCAGCTTCTGCTGTAGTTCCCAAAACAACTAAATAATTGGTTCCGTTTTCGATATTATACTCAACAAGCTTTGTTAAACTCTCGAAATCAACGGATAAATCTTCATTAAAGGGCGTTACCAACGCAACACCTACTCCTTTTAAAATGCTCATCTGTTAGAATTATTTTTGTCAAATTTAATAATTTACGGTAAGAATTTATAATAAATAATAATGTTTTATTATACATATAATTATATTTGCATATACTAAAAGATATTATGAAAAATAAATTCTTGTTACTAGGAATTGTTCTGGCTTCGCTTACTGCCTGCAAAACAGCTTCTACGCTGCAGCTGGCAGATGTAAAGACCCAGAAAAATATTTCTATTAATAATGAGCTAAAGAATGATGAGGAGTTTGTAAAAGTTATTGAACCTTATAAGCAGAAACTGGACAAGGAGATGAACCAGAAGATCTCTCATACCAGCGTAGATCTTACCAAACAAGGCGATAACAGCAATCTGGGGAATCTTTTGGCTGACTATACGTTCGATGGCGCTGATGCCTGGACGAAAACGAATCTCAAAAAAAATGTGGATGCGGCTCTGATCAATATCGGAGGTATCCGTACCACGATCGGAAAAGGAGATATTTTTCTGAAAAGCGTTTTTGAAGTAATGCCTTTCGAAAATGAAGTGATCATTGTAAAAATGAAAGGAACAGATCTGCAGGGACTTTTTGATTACTATGCAAAAACCCAGGTAAACAATCCTGTTTCTCATTTATATATAGAAACCAACAACGGACAGCTTACCCAATCCCTGATCAATGGAAAACCTATAGTTCCCGCTCAGGGCTATTATATTGCAACGTCAGATTATCTGGCTTTGGGCGGTGACAATATGAAATTCTTTTCCAAAGGAGAAGCCATTTCTACCGGAATCAAATTGAGAGATCTTTTCATTGAATATTTCAAGAAAACTTCTGAAGTGGTTCCCAATACAGATATTCGTTTAAATTTTATCGGTAAGAAATAATGGATAGAAAAAGTTTTTTAAAAGTAATAGGTGGCGGAACTTTAGCAATGTCTTTAGCTCCCCATATGATGATGGCGGAGGAATTAAAAATTCTTGATTTAAAATCCACAAACAAACTGACCATTCTTCATACCAATGACCAGCACAGCAGAATAGAACCTTTCGATGCAAGCTATACCAAGAATCCTAATCAGGGTGGTTTTGCGAGAAGGGCAAGTTTAATACAGCAGATCAGAAATCAGGAAAGCAATGTTTTGCTTCTTGATTCGGGTGATATTTTTCAGGGAACTCCTTATTTTAACTTCTTCGGAGGTGAATTGGAGTTTAAACTAATGTCTATGATGAAGTATGATGCTTCAACAATGGGAAATCATGATTTTGACAATAGTTTAGATGGATTTTTAAAAGTCCTTCCCAATGCGAAATTCCCGTTCATCTGTTCAAACTATGATTTTAAAAATACAGTTCTGGACGGTAAAACTTCACCGTACAAGATCTTTAATAAAAACGGAATAAAAGTAGGAATCTTTGGAGTGGGCATCCAGCTGGACGGCCTTGTAGGCAAAAAGCAATATGGTGAAACCGTATACTCAGATCCTGTGGATGTGGCTCAACATTATTCTAATTTCCTGAAAAATGAGCAAAAATGTGATCTTGTGATCTGCCTTTCCCATATAGGCTATGATTATAAAGATGAACCTAATAAAATAAGCGACAAAATTCTGGCTGCCAAAACTGAAAATATTGATATCATTCTCGGCGGGCATACCCACACTTTTTTACCTGAACCGCAAACCTTTACCAACAAGCAAGGTAAGAATGTTCTGGTGAACCAGGTAGGATGGGCAGGTCTTCTTCTTGGCAGAATAGATTTTTACTTTGACGCAAATAAAAACGTAAAGCATATTTCCTGGAACAACCAGGCAATAGACAGCAGCATAACCGTATAATATGAAAAAACTCTCTTTAATCTCTTTTGGTATTTTAGCCTCCCTGCAATTCATGAATGCGCAGGTCATTTCATCAAAAAAATGGACGGATCATTTTTCCTATAACAATGTCTTGGCCATGAAGGAAGACAACGGGAAAATTGTTGCCGCAACAGAAAATGGGGTATTCTACTATACCATTGCAACGGGAGAGATTACAAAGCTGTCAAAAGCAAACGGCCTCCATGACATTAATATCTCCGCCTTCGACTATAATCCACAGACTAAAATAGGAGTGGTAGGATATGCGAATGGTTCTATGGATATTATTACTCCTCAAGAGGTCAAATATGTTGTTGATATTCCTATCGCGACAGGCTACAGTGGGAGTAAAAGAATCAATCATATTTCTATTACGGGAGATCAGGCTGTAGTTTCAGTGGGCTATGGAGTTTCAGTATTTAACCTGAAAAAGCTAGAATTTGGAGATTCTGCATTCTTTGTAAATGGTGGGGTATATGAAGCCAGCAATGAAGCAACTATTTTCGGGAACAAAATTTATTCTGTAACAAATACAGGTCTGAAAAGCCACGAAATGAATACAACATTTCCTGTTTTTTCTACATGGACTACCGAAATACCGGGATCATTCAAGCATATTGATGCAGAATCCTCTTCCCTTATTTTTTCTTCGGCAACTTCTGCCTTTATCTATAATAACGGAACAGGCACTCCCCTTCCTGCAACTTTTGGAGGGATCAAGGACATTGTTTTAAGTTCAAATAATATCGTAGTCACAGACAACAGAATTTATACATTTAGCTTAAACGGAGTATCTCTAAATGCAGCCAGCATGGGAGAAGACTGTAATACGGGTATAACAGTCAACGGAAAAATTTACGGGGGAACAATGGTGTCCGGGATAAAAGAAGAGAGCGGTACGACCTATAAACCTTCAGGTCCTTATTCAAACTCTGCCTATAAGATTAACCTGTACGATAACAATCAAATGTTGGTATCATCAGGATCCAGAGAGAACAGATTTAACCAGCCACCTGTCATTCCAAACAAAGCAGGATTCTATTATTTTAACGGTACCGACTGGATGCGTCCTTCTTTTTTTTCAACGAGTCCTATCATTACCAATGTATTGGATGCCGTATTCAACCCTGCTGACAACAGTGAAATATTTTTCACAAACTACACGGTTACTGCTCAGGGGGTCTATAAAATGAAATATAACGCCAATACTAAAGATTTCGATTTTGTAAAGAGCTATAATCTGGGATCTCCCGGAGATTTCTCGCATCGTCCTGTGGGCTTTGCCAGTGATCCTCAGAATAATCTTTTTGTCTCTTTCGGTTTCAATTATGGAAACCCCTCTATAGGTATTTATGACAGAGGAACCGATGATTTTACTATAAAAAAATTCGGAATATCAAGTGTTGCCACACAAACACCTATTTGCTATGAGAATATGTTGTGGCTGCCACTCCCAAGAACAAATAACTTCATTGTATACGATTATAAAAATGCAGCCAATCTTTCTGATGATGTAGATTATATATTAACAGATGCCAACGGATTCGCCGGAAACTCAAAAGGAACATTATCTGTAGCATTTGGTAAATCAGGAGATGCCTGGATCGGTACCGACAGTGGCTTAAGAATATTATCTAACGCTGCTGCAGAAATAAAAACCCCGAATCCCAAGGTAGAACCTATCATTATAGAACAGGGCGGACTTGGAGAAGAGCTTTTCAGGGATGGTCAGGTATTACAAATAGAAGTAGATGCAGGAGATCATAAGTGGGTTTCTGTAGACGGAGGTGGTGTATACTACCTTTCTTCTGACGGGCAGCAGACCATCAAACATTTCACAAAAGAAAATTCGCCTCTTCCGACGAATTCTGTTACCGATATAAAGGTTGACAGGAAAACAGGAAAAGTATATTTTGTTACATTTAACGGTATTGTAGCCTATCAGGGAGATGTAGGAGACGTAACATCCAACTTCGGAAATGTACTGGTTTATCCAAATCCTGTGGTGTATTCAAACTTTAAAGGAAAAGTTACCATTAAAGGGCTTGCCGAAAAAACAAATATCAGAATCGCAGACGCAGCAGGAAATGTAATACATTCTGCAGTGGCCAGAGGAGGTTATTATGAATGGGATCTTAACAATATGAAAGGGAACAGAGTAGCTTCCGGAATTTATTTTGTATTGATGACCAATGAGGACGGATCAGATAAAGCTACCGCAAAAATAGCTGTGGTCAATTAATGAATTCACAAAACGGATTTTTATTATCATTCATAAAATATGGCGAAAATGATGCAGTTCTGCATTGTTTTACAGAAGAGGATGGCTTTCAAACCTATTTCGTAAAGGGCATTTACGCTAAAAGAAATAAAAAGAAAGCCCTGCTTCAGCCTTTAAGCATGCTCAGCTTTACCATTAATCCCACGAGAGGCAACGGAATACCGTCAGTTTCAAGATTTGAGCTGGTGAAAAACCACGATATGTATATGGATATTAAAGCCAATACCGTCATATTTTTCATCTCAGACTTTCTGAATCAGGTTTTAAGACACGAAAATAAAAACTCCAGTTTATTTTTCAGTATCGATGAATTTGTCAATGAACTGAACGGCAAAAACTATCAGTGTCATCTGCTTTTTTTAATTACCATATTAAAAATTCAGGGAGTGGCGCCACTGATTAATGACGGACCCTATTTGGATCCGGAAACCGGAATGTTCTCTATTTCTCCTTCGCACCATCTGTTTACTGAAGAAATATCAGCCATCTGGAAAACAGCGCTCTGCTCAGAAAATCTCTATACCACCAAGATTCATTCCTCTTTAAGAAAGGATTTCCTGGACAGCCTTCTGGTCTATTATCATTACCATATTACAGATTTCAAAGTCCCAACTTCGCTGGAAGTTATTCAGCAGATTTTTGAATAAGAAAGTAAGGATGCTCGAGACAAAGTTTTCGAGGAGTATCACTGGTATCCTTGTCAAGGTTTAGAATCCTTGACAAGGATTGTTAAAATTGAACGAAAATAGCATCAATCTAAGCACAGCAATCTACGCTAAAAATAGCTTTCACTTTCCCTCTTACACTCCCTTCACTTCTCCTGGCATTTCCGTTTCAGACTCCGCGATTTCTTTTTTTGAGAATCTTGGCTGTAATATTTTTGCAATAAGACCAGTCCAACCAGTTTGATGGGAAGCTCCTACTCCCCTTCCACTGTCACCATGAAAGTATTCGTAAAACAAAATATAATCCTTAAAATCCGGATCTGTCTGAAATCTTTCATACTGGCCATTCACCGGACGTCTTCCATTGCCATCCTTTAAAAAGATCTTGGACAGTCTTTTACTTAAAGAATCTGCAATTTGATCCAGGTTAGAATAATTTCCGCTTCCGGTAGGATACTCTACCATAAAATCTGGGCTGTAATAGAAGAAAAATCGCTGAAGGCTTTCAATGATCAGAAAATTAATCGGAAACCAGATGGGTCCCCGCCAATTGCTGTTTCCTCCGAAAAGACCGCTATCGCTTTCTGCAGGGGTATATTTTACACAGTAATCTGTCCCATTCAGGTTTAATGTATAGGGATTCTGTTCGTATTCTTTGGACAATGCCCGGATTCCATAATCACTTAAAAATTCCTCAGCATTCAGCATTCTTTTCAGTAATCTCTTTAAACGGTGTCCGCGGAGGAGTGACAGAAGGTGTTTGGAATCCTGTCCTTTCACTTCCCATCTTGATACAAGCGATGCCAGTTCAGGTTTATTTTCAAGGACCCATTGCATCCTTTTTTTAAAATTGGGGAGTTTTTCGATCATTTCATCATCGATCACCTCAACGGCAAACATGGGAATCAGACCTACAATCGTCCGAAGCCTTAGATACATATGATTACCATCACCGGAAGCAATAGCATCATAGAAAAATTCATCTTCCTGATCCCAAAGGCTGAATTCTTCGTCCCCCATATTATCCAGGGAATTGGCAATAGAAAGGAAATGTTCAAAGAACTTCATCGCCATCTCTTCATAGACATTGTTGTACAGAGCCAGTTCGAGAGCAATTCTCATCATATTCAGGGCAAACATGGCCATCCAGCTCGTTCCGTCTGACTGTTCCAGCTGTTCACCGTTCGGAAGCGTCGTATTGCGGTCAAAAACGCCAATATTATCGAGTCCTAAAAAGCCTCCTTCAAAAATATTATTCCCATTGCTGTCTTTTTTATTGACCCACCATGTAAAATTCATGAGCAACTTTTGGAAGGCACTTTCCAAAAACTGAATATCCGGCTTTCCTTTGATGTATTCATCGATTTTAAATACTCTGAAAACAGCCCAGGCATGAACAGGAGGGTTCACATCACTTAAATTCCATTCATAGGCGGGAAGCTGGCCGTTAGGATGCATGTACCATTCAAACAGGAAAAGTTTCAATTGGTATTTTGCAAAATCAGGATCGATTAATGAAAAACTGATTGTATGAAACGCCAGATCCCATGTCGCATACCATGGATACTCCCATTTATCCGGCATTGAAATAATATGTTCATTATTGAGATGCTTCCAGTCGTAATTCCGGATCTTCTCACGGGATTTAGGAGGTGCCATTTCTGCAGGATCTCCTTTCAGCCATTTTTCTACATTGTAATGATAAAACATTTTGTTCCAGAGCATTCCGGCAAAAGCCTGTCTCTGAACCATTTTTTCATCATCCGACTCAATCCCTTTCTGAATTTCAGCATAAAATTCATCTGCTTCATTTTTCCTCAACTCAAAAATTTCTTCGAAATCAGCGAACGGTTCTTTTAATTCCTTAGCTGTTATTCTAAATTCAAAAGTTTTTGATTCTCTGCCTTTCAGTATTTCATCAATAAAAAAAGATGCTTTAGTTCCGGTGCCTTTGGGGTTGACGGCCTGAGAATTTCCGTTAATGACAAAATCATTAATTCCGTCTTTGCAGTATTTTGCTTCATTGGCAGATTGATACAGTCTTTCGGTATTGGTCTCATTGTTACAGAACAGGGTCTTCAGCGACTGCTTGGCATAGAAATTTTTAATTTCAAGCTCCTTATGATCAATCGCAATATGTTCTGCCTCTTCGCTGTTCAACTGAGGTTTATAGTCATCGTACCCCCAATTCCAGGTATTTCTAAACCATATTGTCGGCAGTATGGTAATTGGAGCTTCTTTTTCAGATTTATTAACTACTGTAAGCTTAACCAGGATATCATGTTCACTTTCTTTAGCATATTCAATGAACAGGTCAAAATATTCATTCTGATCAAAAATTCCGGTATCAATCAATTCATATTCAGGCTCATCTTTACTTCTTTCTGCATTGGTTTTTAACAGATCTTCATAGGGGAAAGCATTCTGTGGATATTTATACAACATCTTCATATAAGAATGTGTTGGGGTAGAATCCAGATAATAGAAATACTCCTTGACGTCTTCCCCGTGATTTCCCTGTCCGTTGGTAAGACCGAAAAAACGTTCTTTGACCATCCTGTCTTTTTTGTTCCAGAATCCTATGGAAAAGACCAGTTTCTGAAGATCATCACAGATCCCGCAAATACCTTCCTCACCCCATCGGTACGTTTTGGCTTCTGCCGTATCATGGTTGGTGTAGTTCCATGCATCCCCGTTTCCGCTGTAATCTTCACGAACAAGCCCCCATTCGCGGTTGCTTACGTATGGTCCCCATTTTTTCCATAAAATTTCTGAAAGTCTTTGTTTTTCGGACATGTGTTGTTTTTTTTGTAAAATTTATTGATGAATAGAGATAAGAATTAAGAGAAAAGACGTGAGACATGAGACTTCAGATTTCAGATTATAAAATAGAAACTTTAATTACTGACAACAAGCAAACTAGCAACCATTTCACTCTCAAACCCCGAAACCCGCACCGCGTCTACCCTCCTGTAGAAAAGCTTTCGAAAGTGGTCATTCCGCCATCTACAAAAATGCTGGTTCCGGTGATATAATCTGCCAGGTCACTTGCCAGAAAAGCTGCTAAATTTCCAATATCCTGCGGCTGTCCGATTCTGTTGTAGGGAATAAGGTTCAGCAAAGAATTCAAAGCTTCAGGTGTACTCCATGCATCTTTATTGATTGGTGTCTGAATAGCACCGGGACAGATAGAATTGACCCTGATCTTATCGGCTCCATATTCCTGTGCAAGAGTTTGCATCAGCATTCTTATGGCACCTTTGCTGGATGCATAATTGGCATGTCCTGCCCAGGGGATAATTTCGTGAACGGAACTGATATGAATGATTTTCCCACAGGCAATGGAACGGGACGGGTCTATACCCCGGCGCAGAAATTCTTTGATCGCTTCACGGGCACATAGAAACTGTCCGGTGAGATTCACTCCTATCACTGCATTCCACTGGTCGATGGTCATTTCGGTAAATTTTGCATCTTTCTGAATTCCTGCATTATTGATAAGGATATCTACGGTTCCGAATTGGGAAACGGTATCCTGAAACATTTTGATCACCTGATCTTCTTTGGAGACATCACACTGGTAGGTGATTCCTTTTCCACCGGCATCTGTAATTTCTTTTAAAACGGCTTTCGCTTCATCCGTTGATCTTTCTGAAGAATGGTTGACAATAACTGTTGCACCCGCAGAAGCCAGAGATTTTGCAATTCCAGAGCCTATTCCGCTGGACGCTCCAGTAACGACCGCTACCTGATTACGAAGTGATATTTCCATATTTTATTATTTGATGTTACTCAAAGTTATGGAAACAATTCAGCAGGATGGAATTATTAAATTTAAAGTTTTCTTAAAGTTTTTTATACATCAGGTATTGCGGACCACTTCTTCCCATTCTGCTTTTTCCGTCGTACAAATACCCTGTTTGCAGATAAATATGATAGGCTGACCCATTTTTCTGATTAACTGCCAGAACAATTTCGTCGCAACCGGGAAAATTATTCTTCACAAACTCATCCACGATCTGCATGGCAGCTTTTCCTATTCCTTTTCCCTGTAAGATGGGATTTATGGATAAAGACCTCAGCAAAACAGATTTATTATTATCTGTCAGTTCGAACTTATCATCCCCAAAATCCAGCACGAAAAATCCTGACGGTTGCTGGTTTTCAAAAACAGTCATTGCAAAAGCTTTAGCGTCATTCCTCTCCTTTATTCTTTCCAAAGCCTGTTCTACTGTTGAAGTATACTGTTTCTGATTTTCATCCATAGCATAATTAAGTGCGGCGAAATCTTCCGGTTTAAAAAAATCTAAGCTGACCATATTCTTAATGATGATAAATATCCTGATACATGACACCAGCCCTGATCTCTACCGGAATTTTGTTGTCTTCCGGAACAATTGGACAATTGTAATCGTAGGCATTATAGGCACAGTAAGGTTGATAGGATTGATTGAAATCCAAAACAATCGTATTTCCTTTTGGAATTTTCAGATCCATATATTTTCCACCGCCGTAGGTTTCTTTTTCGTTGGTAGCATCCCGAAAGGGAAGAAAAAGGTGGTCTTTATATTTTTCCTGCTTAATCAGGTCGAGACTCTGGTACAAAGTCAGGGTGTAAGATTTTCCATCGAGTTCAAATGTTGCTTTTCCGTATTCACGATAAGACTTGGTTTTACCGGAAGAGGTAGGAAGTTCAAAAGGCTGGGGATCTTCAGTTTTACTGAATTTTGCAGTCACTCTGTATTTTAAATCTACAGGAAAGAATGGATGTTTTTTAAAATTGGTAAAATGGTCTCCGCGTAAAGGTGTTTCCTTTGGATTAAGATATTCCGCATTGAGTTCTTTCTGAAATTTTTTGATCTCTTTAATCTCCTTTAAAGCTGTTTTTTGAGCAAAGATAAACAGCGGAGACAACAGAAGTATGATTAACATTTTTTTCATGAACGCTTCAAATTATGAGTAAAACTATGAATTTTTCATGGCATGAAAAGTTAAAATTGTAATAAAAAGGCACAATCTGTTTTAAATAATCTGTGTTCTATTTTCTTTAGCATATTTTTTGACCCATAGCGGGTATGGACAGAAAGAAATTCATCAAGACGGGCATTCTCGCAGTATCAGGTTTTTATTTCCTTAACGCTAACCTGTTTCAGGCGATGCAGCCCGAAACCAACAGCCGGGAGAAAGAGGTCATAGATGCTCCAATACTTGTTATCGGCAGCGGATATGGAGGTGCGGTTTCGGCCTTACGTCTTTGTGAAGCCGGAAAAAAAGTGGTAATGCTTGAAATGGGTCTCAACTGGGAAAAATCCGGAATCCCATTTTCCAATATGCTGAAACCCGGGAAAAGTGCAGCATGGCTGAAAAAGAAAACCATTGCTCCGTTTATGAATATTTTTTCTTTAACGCCTTTTACCGGAACGCTGGACAGGATGGATTTTGAGCATATCAATATCTGGGTTGGACGGGGTGTTGGCGGCGGTTCTCTGGTCAACGGTGGAATGGCCGTTACTCCCAAGGAAAGTTACTTTAAAGAAATTTTTCCTGATCTGGATGCTGAAAAGTTTTACAACACTTACTTCCCTTTAGTTCATAAAGAAATAAACTACCCCGGGGCAGAGCCCAATGTCATTAAGATATGGATTTAATACGTTGATTATCAGTTATTTTAATTGTTTTTTTGGTTTGTTTTTTGTATATTTAACAGTGAATCAAGCAGTTAAATCGAGAAGAAAAAAAGTAAATG